>NZ_LBCO01000024.1:850628-1074815 GCF_000988085.1 Janthinobacterium sp. KBS0711
CCGCCGCCCGGCAAGCGGCCAGTTCCCTGCTGCACGCCCTGCGGCGCGGCGAACTCGATGACGCGGCGCAAGCACAATTGCAGCACGCCATGGGTGCGCAAGCGGACGCGCTGGCGCCGCTGCTGCACGCCATCGACGACTTTGATTTCCCCCTGGCGCAGTCGCTCCTGCACGACCTGCTGCCCACCTTCGCCCCGGAGTCCCCATGAATGCACGCGCCAGGCCCGTGATTCTCGTCGTCGACGATGAAGCGGCCAATTTGCAATTGCTGCGCCAGATCTTGCAGAACGACTACGCGCTGCTGTTCGCCAAGGATGGCGCGCGGGCCCTGGAACTGGCGCGGCAGGAACGCCCGGCCCTGATCCTGCTCGACGTGATGATGCCGGGCATGAGCGGCCACGATGCCTGCCGCCAGCTGAAAGCGGCGCCGCTGACGGCCGCCATCCCCGTCATCTTCGTCACGGCCCTGAACGACATGCGCGATGAACTGAGCGGTTTTGAAGCGGGCGCCGTCGATTACATCACCAAGCCGCTCAGCCCCGCCATCGTGCGTGCCCGCGTGCGCACGCACCTGTCGCTGGTACGCATCGACGAACTGAAGGAAACCCGGCTGCAGATAGTCCAGCGCCTGGGCCTGGCAGCCGAATACAAGGACAATGAAACGGGCTTGCACGTGATCCGCATGAGCCATTACGCGCGCCTGCTGGGCGTGGCCGCCGGCATGGACGAGGCCGCCGCGGACGACCTGCTGCACGCGGCGCCCATGCACGACGTGGGCAAGATCGGCATCCCCGACCGCATCCTGCAAAAGCCGGGCAAGCTCGACGCGGACGAATGGGCCGTCATGCAGACGCATGCGCGCATCGGCGGCGACATCATCGGCGAACATGCCGAGGGCGGCATGCTGGCGCTGGCCCGCGAAATCGCCCTGGCGCACCATGAAAAATGGGATGGCAGCGGCTACCCGAACGGCTTGGCGGGCGAGACGATCCCGCTGGCGGGACGCATCGTCGCCGTGGCCGACGTCTTCGACGCGCTGACCTCGGTGCGCCCGTACAAGCGCGCATGGTCGGTGATCGATGCCGTGGGCTATTTGCAAGAACAACAAGGCAGCCATTTCGATGCGCGGCTGGTCGAGCTGTTTGTCGAGGAACTGCCCGCCATCGACGCCATCCGGCTGCGCTGGGCAGAGCAAGAGGAACACCACGCGCAGGCATGAAGAGTGAACTCCCGCCACGGCCAGCGTTGTTGCGTCACACAAGGAAGTGCCGGACAGATGACGCCGGCGCCGATGCAGACCACTGGAAGGGCAAGGAGTTCGATGCCATTATCGCCGGCAGGCAGTGAAGCATTTTGATGCACATCAAATAGAGCGGCATTTCCGAAAAATGCGCTTGTACATGACCAGGGCCTGTGCTTTTTTGACCCACATCAACCGGTCCTGATGGCGCACTGAGGTCAAGCGCGCCATGTCTATTTGTTAAATAGCTATAATTGCCTGATCAATTACTTTAAGGCAATGTACATGAAGGAACAACTGGTCAATTGGGGCAGCACCCTGGCGCCGTTCGGCAGCGACCTGCTGTGGAGCGCCCTGCCGTGGATGCTGCTGTATGGCGTGATCGGCTTTGTGCTGGCGCTCGGCATCTGCTACCAGCTGGCCAGAAAATGCCTGCTGGTGCGCCGTCCGCCCGCCTGGCACGTGGCCGCCAAGCTCAGCTATGTGTTGATCCTGGTCGCGCTGCCGCTCCTCGGCGGCGGCTTTGGCGCCGTGCACAGCGTGCACCGCGTCGTCAATCAGGCCCTCGAGCGCGACCTGCAGCCGGTGGTCGAAGCGCAGATGCCGGCGCTGCGCGTCTACCTGGAACAGCAGGTCAAGCTGATCGCCCCGGGCCAGCCTATCAGCATGCGCAGCCTGATCGAGCCCTTCGTGCAAGACCTGTATTACCGGCCGACATCAGGCAGTTACTGGGAACGCAGCAAGGCGCGCTGGATCAATGAATTCATCCTGCGCCGCGGCAGCGTGCTGCTGACGCAAGTGCTGCAGGAACAGCTGATCGCCAGGGCAAGCGTGCTGGGCGAAGCGCTCAAGGGCGCCGGCTTCCGTGGCCAGGCGACGGGCGAACTGGCCAGTCTGGGCACCGACCTGGCCGTGCGCCTGACCACCGATGTGGCGCGCCAGGCCGACTTCAGCAAACTCGACAAATCAGTGCCGATGATTTTCATCGACGCCATCAAACGCCAGGCCGGCGCGTATTTCAATTCGCTCAAGATCACGCTGGGCCTGTTCGCGCTGGCGGCGCTGCTGCTGGTGTGGGGCGAGATCATGCTGTACCGCCACTATTACCTGCGCCGCCATCCGGCCGCCACGGCCCTGCCCGTGCCACCCATGTAAAAAAGCCGCCCCTCCTTGCGGACGGGGCGGCTTTTCATGCGCAGCTAACGCTTAGACTTTACGCTGAGCCACTGCGTCCACGACGCACAGTGCCGTCATGTTGACGATACGGCGCACGGTGGCCGATGGCGTCAGAATGTGCACGGGCTTGGCGCAGCCGAGCAGGATCGGGCCCACGGCGATGCCGTTGCCGGCCGCCGTTTTCACCAGGTTGTAGGCGATGTTGGCCGACTCGATGTTCGGCATGACGAGCAGGTTGGCGTCGTTCTTCAGTGCCGAATTTGGCATCAGTTTTTGACGCAGCTTGCTGTCCAGAGCCGTATCGCCGTGCATTTCGCCGTCGATTTCCAGGTCCGGCGCGCGTTCCTTGACGATGGCCAAGGCGGCGCGCATCTTTTGCGCCGAGGCGCTGTCGCTGGAACCGAAGTTGGAATGCGACAGCAGGGCCGCGCGCGGCGACAGGCCGAAGCGGGTCATCTCTTCGGCGGCCATGATGGTGATCTCGGCCAGCTGCTCGGCGTCCGGATTTTCATTGACGTGCGTGTCGACCATCACCAACTGGCGCTCCGGCATGATCAACACGTTCATGGCGGCGTACACGTTGCTGCCGGCGCGCTTGCCCAGCACCTGGTCGATGTATTTCAGGTGCAGCTGGGTGGTGCCGAAGGTGCCGCAGATCATGCCGTCGGCGTCGCCCTTGTGGATCATCATCGAACCGATCAGGGTGTGGCGGCGGCGCATTTCCAGCTTCGCGTATTCCTCGGTGACGCCCTTGCGGCTCGTCATCGCGTAATACGTGTTCCAGTAATCGCGATAGCGCTCGTCGAAGTCCGGGTTGATGACGTCGAAGTCGACGCCTTGCTTGAGGCGCAGGCCGAACTTCTGGATGCGCGCTTCGAGCACGGGTGGACGGCCGACCAGGATAGGACGCGCCAGTTTTTCATCGACCACCACTTGCACGGCGCGCAGCACGCGCTCTTCTTCGCCTTCGGCGTAGACGATGCGTTTGAGTTCGGCCGGCGTGGATTTGGCCATCAGGAACAGCGGCTTCATGAAGGTGCCGCTGCGGTAGACGAATTGCTGCAGGCTGTCCGCGTACGCTTGCAAGTCCTTGATCGGACGCGTGGCAACGCCGGAATCCTCGGCCGCCTTGGCCACCGCTGGCGCGATCTTGATCAGCAAACGCGGATCGAACGGCATCGGGATCAGGTATTCAGGACCGAACGACAGGTTGCTGATGCCGTACGTCGTGGCCACGATGTCGGACTGCTCGGCATGCGCCAGGTCGGCGATCGCGTGCACGACGGCAATTTCCATTTCGCGCGTGATCGTCGTCGCGCCGCAATCGAGGGCGCCGCGGAAGATGTACGGGAAGCACAGCACGTTGTTGACCTGGTTCGGATAGTCCGAACGGCCCGTGGCGATGATGGCGTCGCTGCGCACGGCCTTGACTTCTTCCGGCAGGATTTCCGGATTCGGGTTGGCCAGCGCCAGGATCAAGGGGTTCGGCGCCATCTTGCGCACCATGTCTTGCTTCAGCACGCCGCCGGCGGAGACGCCGAGGAAAATGTCGGCGTCCGGGATGATCTCGGCCAGGGTGCGCAGCGGCGTGTCTTGCGCGAAGCGTTCCTTGTCCGGGTCCATCAATTCCGTGCGGCCCTTGTAGACGACGCCGGCCAGGTCGGTGACGTAGATATTTTTCAGCGGGAAGCCCAGGTCGACGATCAGGTCCAGGCAGGCCAGCGCCGCGGCGCCCGCGCCCGACACAACCAGTTTGCACTCTTCGATTTTCTTGCCGACAGCTTTCAGGCCGTTCAGGATGGCCGCGCCGACGATGATGGCGGTGCCGTGCTGGTCGTCATGGAAGACGGGAATCTTCATGCGGTCGCGCAGCTGGCGCTCGATGTAGAAGCACTCTGGCGCCTTGATGTCTTCCAGGTTCACGCCGCCGAAGGTCGGTTCCAGCGAAGCGATGATGTCGACCAGTTTATCGGGATCCATCTCGTTGATCTCGATGTCGAAGACGTCGATGCCGGCGAATTTCTTGAACAGCACGCCCTTGCCTTCCATCACAGGCTTGGCGGCCAGCGGACCGATATTGCCCAGTCCCAGCACGGCCGTGCCGTTGGTGATGACGGCCACGAGGTTGCCGCGCGCCGTATATTTATAGGCATTGGCCGGATCGATGACGATTTCTTCGCACGGTGCCGCCACGCCTGGCGAGTAGGCCAGTGCCAGGTCGCGCTGGTTGGTCAGTTGTTTGGTCGGCGTCACGCTGATTTTGCCGGGGCGCGGGCACTCGTGATACTCGAGTGCGGCCAAGCGCAATTGTTGACGCAATTCTTCTTTTTTATCAGATGACGAATCCATGCTGTGCTGCCTTCCTGTTTGGTCGATCGGGTGTTCCGGATTTTATCAGACCGATTCTTTCAATTAGCTAGGTATTTTCCGCTAGCCACAGTCTGATATCACGAAAACGCATAACCTAGCATTGTAAGGCCGTCCGGCGGCACAAACGTCCTGAACAGGAAAAACTATCAAATTTTAGATTTCAATTAGTTTTTGTGATGGATCACCAGGGGCGCGCCACAGCGGCAGCGCTTCGACGGCGCGCTCGATATCGTCCATGTCGTCCGCCCCCAGGGTGGTGTCGAACGGCGCGGACAAAATGCTGCGCATCAGCGCCAGGCGCGTCGTCGCTTGCTGCGCGTCGATGAAGCGGGTCGTCTCCGCGCAATACTGCGCGCGGCGCTGGGCATCGGCGCCATCATCGTCGCCGTCGGGATAATAATGGCGACCGATGTGATGCAGCGACTGCAGCAGGAATTCGATCTCGCGCAGGATGCGCAGCGCATCCTCGCCGGACAGCACGATGCGGCGGTTGGCGGGCAGCAGCGATGGTGGCGTGGCGATGTGGTCGGCCATGGCGGCATCTTTCTATCAAGGACAAACCGACAGCCTACGCGATTTTTCCCGCAGGCGACGCCAGCCGCGCACCTGGCGCGAAGCGCACGGCGATCAGCAGCAAGAGCACGACGCCAGCGGCCATCACCATCCACGCCTGGGCCAGGCTGGACGAATGCTGGCGGATCAGGCCGGCGATAAACGGCATGCTGCTGGCGATGATGTAACCGCCGCCCTGCACAAAACCGAGCAGCGCGCCGGCGCCGGCCGGGTCCCGCACGTGGTCCATGCTGACGATCAGCGACAGCGGAAAAAGGGAGCCGATACCGCAGCCCAGCAATATCACGGCGGGTAGCGCTAGTTGTGCGGGCGCCACAATCAGGCAAGCCAGGCCGCCCAGCACGGCCAGCAGGACGGACAACAGCAGGATGCGGCGGTCAGGAAAACGGTGGATGACGCTGGAAATCACCAGTCCCGCCAGCACTTCCACGAGGGTCAGGCCACCGAGCAGCAAGCCGCTGTCGGCCGCGCTCCAGCCCAGCTCCGTGTAAAACGGCGGCAGCCAGGCCAGCACCAGCGTATAGGCGCCCGTGCCGATGCCGAAAAACACCATCAGCAGCCAGGCGCGGCCACTGCCCACGGGCAAGCTGGCACCCGCGCCGCCGGCCACGTCCACGCGCGCGGCCGATGCGCGCCGCCACAGCAGCGCCGCGGCCACGGCCGGCAGCGCCCACAAGGCCAGCAGCGCCTGCCAGCCCAGCGATTGGGCCAAGGGTGAGGCGGACGCGGCGGCAATGGCGGCGCCGCCCATGATGCCCGTCGTGTAAAAGCCCATCAACTGGCCTGCCCGCTCGGGGAAATGGCGCTTGATGAAGGCGGGCAGCAACGTCTGCACCAGCGCGATGCCCAGGCCGCCCAGGGCCGCCGTGGCGATCAGGCCGCCACTGCCATGCAAAGGCCAGCGCAGCGCGCAGGCGGCAGCGATGATGGCGATGCCCAGCGAGATGCCGCGCGCCACGCCCAGGCGCCGCTGCAGCTGCGCACCCGCCAGCGCACACACGCCCATGGCAAACACGGGCACGGTGGTCAGCAAGCCCGCATCGGCATTGCTGAGGCCCGTGCCGGCCTGGATGCTGTCAAGCAAAGGGCCGATGGCGGCCAGGATGGGCCGCAGGTTCAGGCCCAGCAGGATGATGGCGGCCACCAGCAGGGCCGAAGACGTTGAAGAAGGGGATACGGCAGGTCGGGCGGAAGGCATGGGATAGTCCTTGCCTCGCTGGGAGGCACATGGTTTAATGCGTCATCAAATATGACTCGATGAAAAGTATCTTAACATAAAGATAGAAATCTATCTTGAGGTCAAGATAAATGGATAGCCCATGACAACTACCCCGCAAGAACACACGCGCGCGCAATTTGCCGCCGCACAATGGCAACGCGAGCTGCCGCAGATGGATACACGCGCCATGCAGCTGGTGGGCCAGCTGGGCACGGTGGCGCAACTGATGGCGCGCGACTGGCTCAATCCGCTGTTCGCCGAACACGGCTTGCAACCGGGCGAATTCGACGTGCTGGCGACCTTGCGCCGCTCGGGCGCGCCCTACAGCCTGACGCCGACGGCCCTGTACGAGGCGGCCATGCTGTCCTCGGGCGGCATGACCAACCGCATCGACCGGCTGGAAGCGGCCGGCTGGATCGAACGCCAGAAGCACCCGACGGACCGGCGCGGCGTGCTGGTGGCGCTGACACAAAAGGGATTGGAACTGATAGAAAAACTCGTGCTGCTGCACGTGGAGAACGAGCGCGCCATGCTGTCGGTGCTCGGCGCCGACGAGCAGCGCCAGCTCGACCAGTTGCTGGCCAAGCTGCTGCACGGCATGGCGCAGGCGAAGAAAATTTAAGCGAGCAGACTCGCCAGTTCGCGCAGCGCCGCATTGCCGCGCCGTGCCAGGCGCTGCAATTCGGCAGGGTCGCGGCTGTCGTAGATGGCCTGGACATGGCCCACGCTGGCCGCGCGCAAGTCGATATCGCTGTCGCGGTCCGGAAGCTGGGCGTCGGCCACGTGGCCCTCGACCAGGGTCAGATAGTAATGACGGGGCTTGCCGCGCAAATTGGCGGCGAACTGCAGCACCAGGCCATTGTTGAACAGCAAGGCGCCGCTGCGGCCACCCTGCTCGAGCAGTACGCGACACGCCGGCAAGGGCTGCCGCGCCGCGCGCAGGAAACCGGCCAGGTGCACCTGATAGCCGAGTTCCAGGCCATTTGCGCCCAGCTGGCCGCGCTGCAGATACACCTTGAACGACGCCGGCACGGGACGGCCGGCGCGGCGGAACAGGCGCGCATCTTCATACAGGCACAGCTGGTTGCCGTCGCTGATGGCGTCGAAGCCGCGCGCCGCCAGCTCCGGCGCCTCGAAGGTGCTCAAGCCGACGGCTTGCGGGTCGCGCAGCCAGCCGTGATCGAGCCAGGATTGCAGTAAGACGTGAATATCGGGGATGGGCATGGCAAGCGGATCGGCAGTGGCAAAGGCGCCTATTGTATGCCAGCCTATAATAGCCGGGCCACACCCTCACTCAACGAACTGACCACGCCATGGCCCCACACGACGCGCTTTCCGAATTCGACCTGATCAAACAATATTTCGTGCGCCAGCGCCCCGGCCGCGCCACCCTGGGCATCGGCGACGATTGTGCGCTGATTACGCCCGGCGCCGGCAAGCAGATCGCCATCTCGTCGGACATGCTGGTCGAGGACCGGCATTTCTTTGCCGGCGCCGACGCCCGCATGCTCGGTCACAAAAGCCTGGCCGTGAATTTGTCCGACCTGGCCGCCATGGGTGCGCGTCCCGTGGCCTTTACGTTGGCCCTGGCCTTGCCGCAAGCGGAGCGCGCCTGGCTGGCCGGCTTTGCCGACGGCCTGTTTGCGCTGGCCGACGCGTTTAATTGCGAACTCATCGGCGGCGACACCACCAAGGGCCCTTTGAATATCTGCATCACCGTGTTCGGCGAACTGGCGCCGGGCCAGGCCCTGCGCCGCGGCGCGGCCGTGGCGGGCGACGATATCTGGGTCAGCGGCACCTTGGGCGACGCTCGCCTGGCGCTGGCCGGCTATCGGATGGAGCAGGAATTGTCGCCAGAAGACCTGCTGACGGCCGCCGCGCGCATGCACACGCCGACGCCGCGCGTGGCGCTCGGCTGCGCGCTGGCCGAAGCGGGCCTGGCGCATGCTGCCATCGACATCTCGGACGGCCTGGTGGGAGATTTGGGCCACATCTTGAAAGCGTCGCAGGTGGGGGCCACCCTCGACGTCGACGCCTTGCCGGCCGGCCCCGTGCTGGCGCAGCAGGAAACAGGCCTGCGCCACCGCTACACGGCCGCAGGCGGCGACGATTATGAATTGTGCTTCACGGCGCCGGCATCGTCGCGCGATGCCATCGCCGCCCTGGCGGCAAGCTGCGGCACACAAGTCACGCGCGTGGGCAGCATCGAGGCCAAAACAGGCTTGCGGCTGGTGGATGCAAAAGGGGTGCCGCTCGATCTGCAGCTGTCTTCCTTCGACCATTTCAGCGCATAAGGACGGCTAGCGCACCGCCGCCACCCGCGCCAGCCCCGGCTGGTTCACCATCCAGTAGTGCTGGAAGGCCAGGCGGATGTTGTCGCGCAGCTGGGTGTCGTCCCATGGTTTCGTATAGAAACGGTAGATGGCGCCCCGGTTGATCGAGTCGAGCACGGCTTCCAGGCCCGTGTAGCCGGACAGGATGATGCGGATGGTTTCCGGGTACAGTTCTTTGACTTTACTGAGGAATTCCGTGCCGCTCATGCTCGGCATGCGCTGGTCGCAGACGATCACGTGCACCCTGTGCAGGGCCAGCATTTCAAAGCCTTCGGCCGGCGTGCTGGCCGTGAGGATCTGGTAGCCCTCGGGACGGAACAGCCGGTGCAATGACGACAGCACGTTGACATCGTCGTCGACGATGAGCAGCGTCTGCGCCGGCTGGGCGGCCGGGTCATGGCCGGGCGGCAGGCCGGCGCCGGCGACGATCATCTGCCCCAGTTCCAGCGCCGGCAGGGCGCGGCTGAAATAAAAGCCCTGGATTTCATCGCAGCGGTTGCGCCGCAGGTATTCGAGCTGCGGGCGCGACTCCACGCCCTCGGCCACGACGCTCAGTTTCAGGCTATGCGCCATGCTGACGATGGCCAGCGCGATCGCCGCGTCGTTCGGATTGCTGGTGATGTTGCGCACGAAGGCGATGTCGATTTTCAGCTTGTCGATGGGGAAGCGCTGCAGATACGCGAGGCTCGAATAGCCGGTGCCGAAATCGTCGATGGCCACCTTCACGCCGATTTTCTTCAATTTCCCCAGCACGACGATGGTGCGCTCGGCGTTCGACATCAGCGCCGTTTCCGTCAGCTCCAGTTCCAGCAATTCCGGCGCCACGCCATGCAGCGCCAGCGCGCGCGTCACTTCGCCTTCCAGGTCGCCTTCGGCAAACTGGCGGCTCGATACATTGACGGCCACGTGCACGGGTCCCACTTCGCTGTCGCGCCACTCGGCGATCTGGCGGCAGGCGGCCTGGATCACCCAGGCGCCCACGCGCACGATCAGGCCCGTGTCTTCCAGCACGGGCACGAATTCGGCCGGCGCCACCAGGCCGTAGCCGGGACGGCGCCAGCGCAGCAGCGCTTCCACGCCGCTGATGCGGCCCGTGCGCAAATCCACCTTGGGCTGGTAGTACAGGATGAATTGATCGTGTTCGAGCGCATGGCGCAGCGCCAGTTCCAGGTCCAGGCGCGCCAGCACCTGCACGTTCATGCCGGCCGTGAAAAAGCGGTAGCCGTCGCGGCCCGCCTGCTTGGCCCCGCCCATGGCCGTATTCGCGTATTTGATCAAGGTTTCCGGGTCGGTGGCGTCGTCCGGATACATGGCGATGCCGATGCTGGCCGTCAGGGTGGCCGCGTGGCCGCGCAAGTCGAATGGCGCGCGCAGCGCTTCGCGCACCTGGTTGGCCACGGCCACGGCTTCCTGCTGGTTGCGGCTCATGGTCAGTATCAGCGCGAATTCGTCGTTGCCCAGGCGCCCCACCGTGTCGCGCAGGCGCACGCATTCGACCAGGCGGTTGCTGAACTGGCGCAGCAATTCGTCGCCCAGCGCCGCGCCCAGGGTGTCGTTGATGCTTTTAAAACGGTCGAGCGCGATGAACAGCACCACGATGCGCCAGCTTTTCTCTTGCGCCAGTTCGACGGCCTGGGCCAGCGTCTGGTAGAACAGGCTGCGGTTCGGCAGCCCCGTCAAGCCATCGTAATGGGCCAGGTGCTTCAGGCGCTCCTGCGCCTGGCGCCGCTCGCTGATGTCGCGCGCCACGGCGATCAGCAGCAGGCCGCCCGCGCCAGGGGTACCAGGATAGCCGCCCGCCACGGGCGCCTGCGCATACCAGTGCCAACCCAGCTCCACGGGGATCAGGCTCAGGTCACGCCGCACCAGTTCGCACTCCGTCACTTCCGTGGCCAGGTGGGCCGCGCCGCCCGGCAGCGCGGACAGCGGCGGGGCCGGCGGCGATGGCAGCAAGGTGCCGGGCGCCAGCGCCAGCAGTTCGGTGCGCGCATAGCCGAGCAGGCGGCAAGCGCCGTCGTTGACGTCGACCAGGGTCATGCCCAGCACGTCGACGAGGAAGATGGCGTCCGTGGTGGCATCCATGGCGCCGCGAAAGCGCTGCAGTTCGGCCGTGCGCTGGCCCACCGTGCGTTCGAGCAGGGTGTTGTAATGGCGCGCGGCGCGGTGCAGCAGCCGCACTTCGAGCATGTTACGGATGCGCGTGAGCACCTCGAGCGCGTCGAAGGGCTTGCTGATGAAGTCGCGCGCGCCCGCCTCCAGCGCCGCCAGCTTGGCGTCCGGGTCGGCCGCGATCACCAGCACGGGCAGATAGCCTTCCAGCTCCAGCGGACGCAAGGCATCCATCACCTCGTAGCCGCTCATGCCCGGCATCACCAGGTCGAGGATGATCAGGTCGAACTGGTGGCGCTGGTGCAGGCCGGCCACGGCGCGCGCGTCGAGGGTGCTGGTGATGGCCGTGTAGCCGCCGCTTTGCAGCAAATGCTCGAGCAGGCGCAGATTGACGTCCTGGTCGTCGACGATGAGAATTTTCGCCGCATAGATATCGGCCTGGCTGATCATGGCGCGCCTGTTCCCTTCTGCCGGCGCTGCTGCGCCACGTAGGCCAGGGTGCTGTTGATCGCCTCGGTAAATTCATCGAGGTTGATCGGCTTGGTCAGATAGCGGTAAAAGCCCAGCGCCAGGCTGCGCTCGACGTCGCCCGGCATGGCGTTGGCCGTCAGGGCGATGACGGGGATGTGCGCCGTGCGCGGATCGGCGCGCAGCAGTTTCAGCGCATCCGTGCCATTCACGTTCGGCAGGTTGATGTCCATCAGGATCAGTTGCGGCAGGTGCGTGCGCGCCATTTCCACGCCAAGTCGGCCATCGGTGGCCGTCAGCAGCTGCAATTGGGGGCAGTAGCGCACGATTTCCTCGACCAGGGTCAGGTTGGCGGGATTGTCTTCCACGTACAGCAAGGTCACGGGCGCGCTGTGATCGAGCAGCGCCCCGGCCAGGTCAGGCCGCGGCAAGGCGGGTGCCGCTGGAATGGGCAAGGCGTCCACCACGCGCAGCTCGATCCAGAAGGTGCTGCCCTCGCCGGGCGCGCTGGTCACGCCGATGCTGCCATCCATCAGCTCGACCAGGCGCTTGGTGACCACCAGGCCGATGCCGCTGCCTTCTTCAGTGCCGCCCTCCTGCCCCAGCCGGTTGAAAGGCTGGAACAGCAGTGCCACCTGTTCGCCGTCGAGACCCACGCCCGTGTCGCGCACGCTGATGCGTACCCGCCCGCCCGCCTGCGGCGCGCAATCGATGGCCACCTGCCCCCGCTCGCGGTTGTACTTGAGCGCATTCGACAGCAGGTTCAACAGGATTTGCTTGAGGCGCGTGCGGTCGGCCAGCACGTTCAGCGGGCAGGCGTCGGGGAAAGTCATGCCGATGCCGCGCTGGCTGGCCAGCGGCGCGATCATGTCGCGGCATTCCTGCAAGATGGCGTCCAGGCCCACCGGTTCCAGCGACAGGCTGACCGTGCCCGATTCCACCTTCGCCAGGTCGAGGATTTCATTGATGAGTGTCAGCAGGTGGCGCCCCGATTTCAGGATATGCCCGGCGAATTCCTTCTTTTGCTCCAGGGTCGACGGCAGTCGGTCGGAACTGAGGATTTGCGCGAAGCCCAGGATGGCGTTCAATGGCGTGCGCAATTCATGGCTCATCGACGACAAAAACGCCGACTTGGCGTAGTTGGCGCTGCGCGCCTCTTCCATCGCCATGGCCAGTTCGCCATTCGTCATTTCCAGCTGCATCGTGCGTTCGTGCACGCGCACTTCCAGTTCCTGGTTCAGGCGCATGACTTCCTGCTGCGCCTCGGTGCGCTGCTCGCCCTCGCGCGCCAGCTCGCCGTTCGAGCGCTCCAGCGCCTGCGTGCGCAGTTCGATCTCGGCCAGCATCTTGTTGAAGGAATCGACCAGCTGCGCCACTTCGTCGACGCTGAGCTTGCGCGCGCGGCGCGAGTAATCGCCCGTCTCGATCACTTCGCGCGCCACGTCGGCGATGTCGAGGATGGGCTGCGTGATGACGAAATCGAGGCGGCGCAGCAGCAGCAAGGCCACCAGCAGCGCCAGCACCGTCACACCCAGTGCGATGGCCAGATAATCGGCCGTGCGGCCGGCCAGCTCGTAATCGGCGCGCAGATACACGGTGCCCAGCAATTCGCCATTGTCGACGATGGGCTTGAACAATTCGACGGATTTGCCCGCGATGCTGACGCCTTCCTTGCCCGCCTTCGCCGGCAGCTCTCCCACGTGCTGATGCGCGCGGTAGCTGGCAAACAGGCTGCCGTCGGCCTTGTACAGGGCGCCGGCCGTCACGCGCGGACGGATGCGCATCAAATTGAGGTTTTCCAGCGCCAGGCGCTCGTCGTCGAAGGCCAGCGCGGCCGAACTCATGTGCCCAAGCAGCTCGGCCTGGGTACTGATGTCGGCCACCAGGTTGCGGTGGTAGGCGCGCAAGTCGTAGACGACGATGGTGCCCAGCGAAATGACGAGCGCCACCAGGGTGGTCAGCAAGACCACCGACATCAGCTTGTGGCGGATGGAACGCAGTCGTATCATCTAGGCGCCCCCCGTCTGCACGCGGTAGGCGGCCAGCAGCATGCGCGCGCTGATGCGGATATGCGCCTGCGCCACGGGTTTCAAGGCCACGTCGAAGCGGACCTTGTCTTCGGCCATCACAAAATTGATCATGCTGCCCATCGCGTAGACCTCATCCGAATCGGATACCGTCAGCAACGCCAGGCCACGGCTGGCGGCCAGCATTTCCTGCAGCGCCGTTTTCTCCAGCGCCCCCAGGTACAGCACGTGCAGCCCGGCCAGCGCTTCGCCGCGGCGCACTTTTTTCACTTGCACGACGCGGCCGTTGACGCTATGCCCGGCCACGCTCTGCTCGAGCTGCTCGGCCAGCGCATCGGCGCCCGCCACGCCGATCACCAGCGGCGATTCGGGCCGGGCAAAGCTGCCGTCGGGCCATTCGACATAGCCGGCAAACTTGTACAGATACCCGGCCTTGACCTGGCGTTCCAGTTCCCCCGGCACCTGCGATCGCGCATCGGCGCACAGCACGCCAAAAAGCAGCAATAGCCAGCCCCAGCGCAGGGAGCGGCAAGCAGCGCCGCGCGCGGGGCGGCGCAAGGGGCCAGGATGACGCCACCAGGTCCAGTTCAGAATTGCCATGACAACCGAGTAAAGATAATGCATACGAAGGCGCGGCACCATGCCGCTTGCCTGTTCGAGCGATGCGCACCCGGGTAGCGCAGCGACAGAGCGCCTGCCAGCCCGAAGTGGTAGCAAATGTATAAAAGAGTGTACGCATTTTCGCTGGTACCGGGGAAAGTTTCTTTTACCGTGGCCCATGCTACAGTCTCGCCACCATTTTCAACGCATGCAGGAGTCATCATGAGCAAGGAACTCGTCCCCCTCTCCACCGCCGTCGGCCTGGCCTTGCAGGCGAAAGGCCTGCTGCTGGCCACGGCCGAATCGTGCACGGGCGGCGGCGTGGCGCAGGCCGTCACCGATATCCCGGGCTCGAGCGCCTGGTTCGAACGGGGTTTCGTCACCTATTCCAACGGGGCCAAGAGCAGCATGCTGGGCGTGCCCGCCGAACTGATCGCCGCACACGGCGCCGTCAGCGAGGAAGTGGCCGCCGCCATGGCGCAAGGCACCCTGGCCCACAGCGCAGCCCAGGTGGCGGTCTCGACCACGGGCATCGCCGGCCCCACGGGCGGCGTACCGGGCAAGCCCGTCGGCACCGTCTGCTTCGGCTGGGCCATGGACGGGCGCGTGCAGACGCAGCGGCTGGTATTTTCGGGCGACCGCCAGGCCGTGCGCGAGCAGGCCGTAGCGCACGCGCTGCGCGGACTGCTGCGTTTTATCCAGTAGCGTCGGCGATGCAGGCGCGGTCGCGGCCCGCCTGCTTGGCCGCGTACAGGGCGCTGTCGGCGCGCATCAGCAATTCGTGGCGGCCGGCGCCGTGGCGCGGATATTCGGCGATGCCGGCCGAAAAGGTGCAGCCCGTCAAGCTGTGCGGCGCCTGCTGGATCAGCAGCTGGCGGTAGCGCGCGGCGATATCGTCGATCTTGTGCGCGGCGATGAGGCTGTCGGCTTCGCGCAACAGCAGGCAGAATTCCTCGCCGCCATAACGGCACACCATATCGGTGCCGCGCAGCTGGCCTTCCACCAGGCGCGCGAACTGGATCAGCACTTCATCTCCAAAGTTATGCCCGTAGGTATCGTTGACGCGCTTGAAAAAATCCAGGTCGATGATGGCGATGGCCACGGGCGCATCCGCATCGGCCTCGTGCAGGATGGCGTTGAGGCAGGTTTCAAAATGGCGGCGGTTGTACAGGCCCGTCAGGTGGTCGCGCATGGCCTGCTCCTTCAGGCTGTCCTGCAGGGAATTGACGTGCAGGATCTGGTGCGCCAGTTCGCGGTTCAGGTGCTCGAGCTTGACGTTTTCCGATTCGCGCGCGGCCTGCAGTTCCAGCGCCTTGTCGCGCTCGGCTTTCAGGCTGTGCATTTCCTTTTCCAGGTTGCGCATCAGGCTGCGCGAGGCACGCGCCGACTTGCTGCTGGCCTCGTACGCGGCCTGGTATTGCTGCAAATAGCCATACGCGGCCTGCCATTCGCCCAGCTGGGCATTGATGTCGGCCAGCCCCCGCAGGATCTGCTGCTGGTGGAATGGATTGCGCGTCCAGCTCAGCAGGCTGTGCGCCTGCGTCAGGGACGCCAGCGCCTGCGCCGTCTGGCCCGCGTGCAAGTCCAGCTTGCCGCGCACCAGCCACGCATGCATCTGCTCTTCCAGGTCCTGGCCCCGGCGCGCATATTCTTCCGCCCGCAACAGCAGTTGCAAGGCACTGTCGGGCTGGCGCAGCAGGATGGCCGCATGGGCGGCGATGCAGAACAGAAAGGCGCGCACGGCCAGGTCTTCTTCCGGCCACTCGTAAAACGGTTCCACCAGCGCCAGCGCCTCGGCCGGCTTGCCCGTGGCCAATAAACACATGGCCAGGTTGGCCGAGACGATGGTTTGCTGGTATTTGAGCTTTTGCGTGCCGATGATCTCGAGCGCCTCGACCAGCAGGGGAATGGCGTCTTCATCGTTGCCCAGGTCGTGCTGCGACGACGCCAGGTTCGACAGGCTGTTGACGCGGTGCGCGGGACTGCCAAAACGCTCGGCGATGTCGAGCGCCAGCAGGAAATTGCGCGGACCGTCCTGCGTATCGCCACGGTTCAAGGCGTCGACGCCCAGGCGCGCGTACAGCATGAACTTGTGCAGGGAATCGGGGATCTGCGCGGCCTGGCTGCGCGCCTGCAGGAAATGCTGCTCGGCATCGGCAAAATCGCCGCGCCGGCTCGCATACGCGCCCTGCAGGGCGGCCACCTCCATGCCCCCTTCCAGGTCGCCGCTTTGCTGGAAATACGCGCCCAGGCGGTCGCATGACGGTTCGGCCTCGCCCGCGTAATACGCAAGCCAGCAATGATTGAGTTCCGCATACGCGCCGCCGCGTGCATACTGTTGTCGTTGCGCCGCCGCCAGCGCCATCTGCGCCAGCCGGCGCGCCTGGCGGCGGTTGCCGACCAGGCAAGACAGGGCTTGCTGATTCAGACGGTCAATGTCGGCTTTATCGAGACTGGAGATCGGCACTGCGTCCTCGTTCACACTCTGGGGGTGCATTTTTCACACAAAACTTGCTCTGCATCAATGGTATCCTGATTAACATCATAACCAGATTCGCTGTTCCGCATGGCATATTTGCAAAGGATTGTGGTAAAAATGCCAGTCGCCGCTGTCACGGATCCTGGATTGTCACTGACGCAACAACTTGGAGTAGTCGCAATGCAAAACACGGTACATTTCATCCTGCAGGGCAAGGGCGGCATCGGCAAGACCCTCGTCTCGACCCTGCTGGCACAGTGGATAGGCGGCAAGGACGACACGCCTTTGCGCTGCTATGACACCGACCAGGAAAACGCGACTTTTTCGCGCTACAAGGCGATGAACGTCAAGCACGTGCCCGTGATGACGGATGCGCGCAACATCGACCCGAAACGCTTCGACGCGCTGATGATCGACATTCTCGACACGGACGGCAACTGCGTGGTCGACAATGGCGCCAACACCTTTTCGCCGCTGATGGGCTACCTGCTGGAAAACGACTGTTTTTCGCTGCTGGAAGAATCGGGCCGCAAGGTGTACATCCACACCATCGTCGGCGGCGGCGATACCTTGCATGACACGGCCACGGGTTTTGTTGCCACGGCCCAATCGACGAAAGTGCCGCTGGTGCTGTGGCAAAACGAACACTTCGGCCTGCTGCAATCGGCGTCCGGCAAGCAATTCGTCGAATCGCAGTCGTACAGCGACAACCGCGCCCGCGTCAAAGGCAGCATCACCTTGAGCCAGCGCAATCCCGACACTTTCGGCGCGGACGTCAAGAAAATGAACACGGCGCGCCTGACGATGCAGGAAGTGCTGCAGAACGACAAGTTCAACATCATGGAAAAGCAGCGCATCAAGGTTGTCTACCGCGACATCTTCGAACAGCTCGACAAGGTGCAGTGGTAGATGGATCGGCACAAACTGCGCAGCCACGTGTTCGACAAGACGGGCATCAAGGTCGACGTCGACGACCCGATATTCGCCCTCGTGGCGCTGAACGAAGCCGTGCTGGCGGAAACCGTCGAGCGCCAGCTGGCCCTGCTGGACGCCGCCACACAGGCGCTGGCGGCCCAGGCGCGCGCGGCGGGCGGCTTGCCTGCGGCCGTGCCCCAGCCTGCGCCGGAAGCGCCCCTGTCCACCGCTTGGTTTTCTCCGCGCGAATGGCGCTTGCTGGGCGCGGCGGCCATCGTCTCCGTCGCCTGCGCCCTGCTGGTGCTGGGTGGCGCGGCCCTGCTGTATAAACTGTAGCACCGACCGTAGTAACGACTGTAGTACCGTCGCGCTGCGCCAGCCACGAGCGAGCCGCAGCGTTTTTCCACCCATCCCTGGAAGCATGCATGAAACCGATCAAACTGCTGGCCATTCCCGCCCTGTTGCTGTCGCTGTACGGCGCCCCGCTCACCCTCGCCCACGCCGCCGATGCGGCCGTCACGACGGGCGCCACGGCCGTGCCAAACATTGCCTACGAAAAATACACCTTGCCGAACGGCCTTGACGTCATTCTCGTGGAAGACCATAAATTGCCCGTCACGGCCGTCAACATCTGGTACCACGTGGGACCGGCCAATGAAGCGCCGGGACTGACGGGCTTTGCGCATTTGTTCGAGCACATGATGTTTGCCGCCACCAAGCATGTGCCGCGCGGCATGGCCGACCAGTTGCTCGAAGGCGCGGGCGCCACCGATTCCAACGGCAGCACGGATTTCGACCGCACCAATTATTTCGACACGGTACCGTCGAACCAGCTGGAACTGGCCCTGTGGACGCATTCCGACCGCATGGGCTATCTGCTGGACGTGCTCGACCAGACGGCGCTGACGAACCAGCAGGACGTGGTGCGCAACGAGCGCCGCCAGAGCGTGGAGAATGCGCCCTACGGCATCGTGCAGGAAGCGCTGTACCACCAGTTGTTTCCCAAGACCCACCCGTATTACGCCAGCGTCATCGGTTCGCACGCGGATATCCAGAACGCGAAACTGGCCGACATCAAGGAATTCTTCAGCAAATACTATGGCCCCAACAACGCCAGCCTCGTGATCGCGGGCGACATCGACAAGGCGAAGACCAAGAAACTGGTCAACAAATACTTCGGCAGCTTCAAGAGCAGCCCGGCCGTGCCGAAACCCGATGTCGTGACGCCGCCCATCACGCAGGAACGCCGCATCGTGGTGCAGGACCGGGTAGAATTGCCACGCGTCTTCATGGCCTGGCTGACGCCATCCGCCTACACCAAGGATGACGCGGAACTGTCGATAGCCGCGCACATCCTGGCCGGCGGCAAGTCCAGCCGTTTATACAAGTCCCTCGTGTACGACAAGCAGATCGCCCAGGACGTGGGCGCCAGCCAGGGCTCGAACGCCCTCACCTCCATCTTCACCATCGACGCGACGGCGCGCCCGGGCCGCAAGCCCGAGGAAATCGAGCAAGCCTTGCAGGCGGAACTGGAGCAATTGCGCGCCAAGGGCCCAACCGAGAAAGAACTGGAGCGCGCGCGCAACAGCATCGAGACGAGCATGCTGAGCCAGGTGGAAAAAATGGGCGGCCACGGCGTGGCCAACTTGCTCAACGAATACAACCAGTACGTGGGCGATCCCGGTTACCTGGCCAAGGATATCGAGCGCTACCGCCAGGTGACGGCGGCCGGCGTGCAGCGCGCCGTCGACCAGTACCTGAAAGACCAGTCGCGCGTGGTCGTCTACGGCGTGCCCGGCACGCCGGACCTGGGCGCGGAAGTGCCGACGCCGGCGCCTGGCAAGGTCAAGCCTGCGCCTGGCACGGCCATCAATGCGGACGAGCCATGGCGCAATGCCGTGCCGAAGGCGGGCCCCGCGCCGAAGATTGTTTTACCGCAAGGAAAATCGTTCACCCTGGTGAACGGTTTGACCGTGATCCACCACTACAACGGGGCCGTGCCGCTCGTGTCCAGCCAGCTTGTGGTGAAAAGCGGCTCGGGCGCCAATCCGCTGGCGCAGCCGGGCTTGTCGAGCTTTACAGCGCAATTGCTGCAGGAAGGCACGGCCACGCGCAGCGCGCCGCAGATTGCCGACGACGTGGCGCAGCTGGGCGCCCTGCTCAATACCGGCTCCGGCGTGGACGCGTCGTTCGCCCAGCTGACGTCGCTCAAAGCCACGTTCCCGCAAGCGCTCGATGTGCTGGCCGATGTGGTGCTGCACCCGCAATTCCCGCAGGAAGAAGTGGAACGCCAGCGCGCCAGTCGCATCGGACAGCTGGCGCAGCAGCGCGAAAACGCGGGCTTTGTCGCGGCCCGCGTGGAAGCGGCGGCCCTGTATGGCCCGCAGCATCCGTATGGCTATATCCAGCTGGGCACGGAAGCGGCGCTGAAAGCGGCCAGCCGCGCCGACCTGCAAGGTTTCTGGCAGCAGCATTACCTGCCCAATAATGCGGCCCTGATCGTTTCGGGCGATATCGGCGAAGCGGAATTGAAGGCGCTGGCCGAAGCCAAGTTCGGCAGCTGGAAGCCAGGCACGGTGGCGCCGGCCGTGGCCGCCGCACCGCAGACGACAAAGGCCAAGCTGATTTTGGTCGACAAGCCGGGCGCGCCGCAAACGGCCGTGCGCCTGTCGACCATCGCCGTGCCGCGCGCCACGCCCGATTACGCGCCGCTGCAAGTGATGAACGCGGCGCTGGGCGGCTTGTTTACCAGCCGCCTGAACACCAACTTGCGTGAAGAAAAGGGCTACACGTATGGCGTGCGCTCGCAATTCCAGTACCGCAACCAGCCCGGGCCATTCTCGATTGCCGCCAGCGTGCGCACCGATGTGACGGGCCCGGCCGTATCGGAAACCGTCAGGGAAATCCGCGTCATGATCGCCAAGCCCTTGAGCAACAAGGAATTGGCGAATGCGCGCAACTCGCAAGTGCTGTCCTTGCCGGGCCAGTTCGACACGAATGCCAGTATCAGCGCCAGCATGGCCAACACGTACATCTACGGCCTGGGCCTCGACTACTACACAACCTTGCCGCAGCGCTTTGCCAGCGTGACGGACAAGCAGGTGCAGCAGGTGGCGAAAAAATACCTGCAGCCGGAAAAGCTGATCGTCATCGGCGTGGGCGACAAGGCAAAGATCGCCTCGCAATTGTCGAAGCTGAAATTGGCGCCCGTGGAATTGCGCGACGCCGAAGGTAACGTCAAGTAATCAGGATTAGCGGCGCTTGAACAGCGCCGCTTTATCCACCAGCGCCGCGATCGCCACGCCCGCCGTGTAGGCGATCAAGTCGACCCAGCCGAAGGCGGAGCCCAGCACCAGGTGCCCCAGCGGATGCGCGCGCAACTCGACGATCCACGGCGCCTGGTACAGCTGGCCGAATTCCACGGCAAAGCAGATCAGCAAGGCCGTCAGCGCCAGCTGCCACGTGCGCATGCGCGTGGCGACGATGCCCAGCGCAAAGACGATCATCATGGCCCACAGGGCGTCGCCCGGATACTTGCCGAGCGCGGCAGGGACGAATTGGGGAAAGGCGCGAGAGGCCAGACCCAGCGTGATAACAGCCACGGTTGCGCCCACCTGCAGCAGGCGGCGGCGTTCAGGTTTTACCAGGAACATATTTCCATTCAAAGGCACAATACGGGCCGAACCATTGCGGCCCGTCCGATATTGTACTGCGCGGCCGTGTCCGGATGCAGGCTATCGCATCACCCCAGCTCGACGTGCTGCGCCAGGAAGTCGAGAAAGACGCGCACGCGCAGCGGCACATGCCCGCCTTGCCCCACGAACACGGCATGCACTTCCTCGCTGTCGCCCGGGTTGCACTCTTCCAGCACAGCCTGCAGCCGGCCGGCCGCGAGATCGGCGCGCACCTGGAAGGCGGCCAGGCGCGCCAGTCCCAGTCCCGCCAGCGCCAGTTGCCGCAAGGCTTCGCCATCGCTTGCTTGCGCATTGCCCGCGACGGGCACGACGATGTCGCCCTCGGGCAGGCGCAGCGGCCAACCCGAGCGGGCGCGCGCGTAATTGGCGTCGAGCAAGTTGTGCGATGCCAGGTCGGCGGGCGTCAACGGCGTGCCGCGCCGCGCCAGGTAGGCTGGCGATGCCACGATGACCATGCGCGTCTGGCCCAGCTTGCGCGCCAGCAGGCTGGAACTTTTCAATGGCCCCGCGCGCACGGCCACGTCCGTGCGCTGCTCGAGGATATCGACGACGGCATCCGTGAGCACGATGTCGAGCGTCACCTCGGGATAGCGTTCGAGAAACAGCGGCGCCAGCGGCAACAAGAAATGCTGGCCGAACGGCACGTTCGCATTGACCTTGATTCTGCCGCGCGGCACATCCTGCACGCCGGCGCAGCGCTCGGCCTCGTCCAGCGCCGTCAGCACGTGCTGTCCCCGTTCATACAGGCCGCAGCCTTCGGCCGTCAGCTGCAGCTGGCGCGTGGAGCGGTTCAGCAGGCGCGCACCCAGGCGCTCTTCCAGCCGCGAGACAAGCTTGCTGACGGCCGACGGCGTCATGCCGCAGGCGCGCGCGGCGGCGGAAAAGCCGCCCAGCTCGACCACGCGCACAAACACTTCCAGCTCGCCGGAACGGTTCACTTCCAGTCTGGCCATTGTGAATTCAACTCATAAATGTTCTTCGATGAGATAGTCTAGTACATACATGGCTTTGCTTTCATCATGCGCACATTCCCCTTGATGAAGCGAGCCGCCATGCAACGATTGTCCGTCCTCCCCGCCACCCTGCTGAGCCTGGCACTGAGTGCTCCTCCCGCCCATGCGGCCGATCCCGCATCCACCTGGCTGGCCAGCTGGATGGCCAGCCCGCAAGCCGTGTGGAGCAGCGATTTCCTGTTCCCCAGCAATGTGCCCGCCGTGCTGCACGGGCAAACCGTGCGCCAGGTGGCGCGCCTCAGCGTGGGCGGCCCGCGCGTGCGCATCGTGTTGTCGAATGCGTACGGCAAGGTGCCGCTGCGCATCGGTGCGGCCACCGTGGCCCTGGCCGCTTCCGCTTCCGCCATCAAACCGGGCAGCTTGCGCACGCTCACATTTTCCGGCCAGCCGGCAGCCAGCGTGGCGCCGGGCGCGCCGCTCGTCAGCGATCCCGTCGACCTGTCCGTGCCGGACCTGGCCCGGCTGACGGTGAGCATTCACCTGCCGCAGGCCAGTCCCGTGTCCACGTTTCACTGGGATGGCCGCGAGACGGCGTGGATCGCCCCGCATGACCAGACACGGGCAACACGTATCGACGACGCGCACACGACCACCGCGCGCGTCTTGCTCAGTGCGATTCAGGTGGAGGCGGCGCCGGGGGCGCAAGCCGTGGCCATCCTCGGCGATTCAATTACCGATGGCGCCACTGCCAGCCTGGGAATGGATGCGCGCTGGCCCGATTTCCTGGCCCGGCGTCTGACGCCGCATGGCGTGGCCGTGATCAATGCGGGCATTTCCGGTGCACGGTTGTTGTCCGATGGCATGGGAGACAATGCCCTGGCCCGCTTCGAGCGCGACGTGCTGGCACAACCTGGCGTGCGCGCGGTGATCGTCTTGCTGGGAATTAATGACATCAGCTGGCCCGGTACGGCGTTTGCGCCACGGCAAAAACGGCCAACCCTGGAGGAATTAACAAGCGGCTACGCCCAACTGGTCGCCCAGGCCCGCAGCCGCGGCGTGCGCGTGCTCGCTGCCACCTTGACGCCGTTCGAAGGCGCCCTGCCCGGCACGACCTTGAGCAACTATTATCAGCAGGAAAAAGATACGTTGCGCCAGCAATTGAATGCGTGGATACGCGCCAGCGGCCTTTTTGATGCCGTACTCGACTTCGATGCGTTGGCGCGCGACCCGGCGCACCCGCTGCGACTGCTGCCCGCCTACGACTCGGGCGACCACCTGCACCCGGGCGACGCAGGCAACCGGGCGCTGGCGGAAGGGATAGACCTGTCCCTACTGTTTACAAATCAATCGCCCAAGCCCGCGTACAAGGCCGTACTCAAATAGCGCTCGCCGAACGACGGGATGATGGTGACGATGGTCTTGCCCGCGTTTTCCGGGCGGCGCGCCACTTGCAGGGCGGCCCACAGGGCGGCGCCCGACGAGATGCCGACCAGCAAGCCTTCATCGCTGGCGGCCAGGCGCGCCGTGGCGAAGGCGTCGTCGTTCTTGACGCAAATGATTTCGTCGTAGATGGTCGTGTTGAGGATCTGCGGCACGAAACCGGCGCCGATGCCCTGGATCGGGTGCGGCCCTTTTGTCCCCTTCGACAGCATCGGCGACGCTTCCGGTTCCACGGCGATCACTTGCAGGCCGGGCTTGCGTTCCTTCAGCACTTCGCCGATGCCGGTAATCGTGCCGCCCGTGCCCACGCCGGCGATGACGATGTCCACTTGACCATCCGTGTCGCGCCAGATTTCCTCGGCCGTCGTGGCGCGGTGGATGGCGGGATTGGCGGGATTGTTGAATTGCTGCAGCATCAGGTAGCGCGGGTCGGCCGCCACCAGTTCCTCGGCCTTGCGGATGGCGCCCAGCATACCTTCACTGCCGGGCGTGAGCACCAGCTCGGCGCCGTAGGCGCGCAGCAGGATGCGGCGCTCGCGGCTCATGGTATCGGGCATGACGAGGGTGCAACGGTAGCCGCGCGCGGCGCACACCATGGCCAGCGCGATGCCCGTGTTGCCGCTAGTGGGTTCGACGATGACGGTATCGGGATGGATCTTGCCAGCGGCTTCGGCGGCAACGATCATGGCCAGGCCGATGCGGTCCTTGACACTGTGCGCGGGATTGTAGAATTCGAGTTTGGCCAGGATGGTGGCCACACTGCCGGCGGCGATGCGGTTGATGCGCACCAGGGGGGTGTTGCCGATCAGTTCAGTGACGTCGTTGGCGATGTTCATGGGTGTGGTCTCCACAGCAATTTCAGGAGAACCCAGTCTACCGCGTTTCAGAGCGTAAATGGCGGCGGCGCGGGCATGCGCCGCCGCCAAACTGAACAATTACTTAACGTCCAGCAGTTCCACGTCGAAGATCAGTGCCGAGTTCGGTGGAATGTCGCCATTGCCGGCACCGCGCGGGCCATAAGCCAGTTCGCCTGGAATGATCAGGGTGCGCTTGCCGCCCACTTTCATGCCGGCCACGCCCTGGTCCCAGCCCTTGATGACCATGCCCTTGCCGAGCGGGAAGTCAAACGGGCCACGACCGACGGAGCTGTCGAACTTCTTGCCGCGCGAATCTTTTGCCAGCGGACGGTACAGCCAGCCCGTGTAGTGCACGGTGACGTTATTGCCAGCGGACGCTTCCTTGCCCGTGCCGACCTTGTTGTCGATGATGATCAATTTATCGGCGACAGGGCCGGGGCTCAGCGAGACGGCGGAGGCGGGAACAGGCGCTGGCGCCTGTGCCTGCGCCAGCGACGCGGCGACGGAGCAGATCAGGGCAAACAAAACGGAGCTACGCGTCATGATGTATTCTTTCAGTGAGTTTCGGTGAGATCCCTGCCAGTGCAAGTGGGCAGGGAACGCCAATAATAGCAAACCGCCGCAACGATAGGAAAAACTTGTCGCCCGATACACACTGCCCCCGCCTGTTTTACGCGCTGTGGCCCGATGCGGCCACGCGCGCGGCCCTGGCCGCCTGGCAGGCGCGCTTGCAAGGCAAACCCGTGCGCGCCGACAAGCTGCACCTGACCCTGGCCTTCCTGGGCCAGCGCCCGGCCAGCGAGCTGCCAGCCCTGCTCGACATCCTGGCGCAATTGCCGGCGCATCCCATGCCCTTGCGGTTCGATCACGCCAGCCACTTTGCGAAGCTGATGCTGGCCTGGGCCGCCCTGGCGCAACCGTCGCCAGCCCTGCTGGATTTGCGCGCGGCCTGCATGCATAAGCTGGCGGAACAGGGACTGGCGCCCCGCTTCGAGCACGACCGTTTTACGCCGCACATCACCCTGGCGCGCCAGGCGCCGCCGCCGGCCATCGGGGACTTCGCGCCCATCGCCTGGCAGGCGGACGAGCTGGTGCTGGTGGAGTCGCTCAAGAGCAGCGGCGACTACCGCATCCTGGCCAGCAGGAAATTAAGCTAGGCGGCGTCCGGCATCGACACGGCTACCTCGGCCAATTTGTCCTGGCGCAAGCTTTTCAGCGCATGCGCTGCCGCCACCATGCCGAAGCTGGCCGTCACCACCACGCTGGAACCAAAACCGGCGCAGTTCAGGCCCGTGACGCCGGCGGGCGCGCTGCCCTCGATGGCGCACGCTTCCGCGCTCTCGGGCGTGCTCAACGGCTCCATGGAAAACACGGCGTCGACATTGAATTTGTTTTTCACGCCACGGGGGAAACCATATTCGGTACGCAACAGTTTTCGCACCCGCTTGAGCAGCGGTTCCTGTTCCGTCTTCGACAGGTCGCGCACGGCGATCAAGGTCGGATCCGTCTGCCCGCCCGCGCTACCGATGGTCAGCATGGGAATATTTCGCGCACGGCAATACGCGATCACGGCCGCTTTCGCCTTGGCATTGTCGATGGCGTCGACGAGGTAGTCGAAATCGCGCCCGCCCAGCAACTGCTCCAGATTCTCCGGGGTAATAAAATCCTCGATCTGCGTGACCTGGCAAAACGGATTGATCAGCTCGATGCGTTCGGCCAGGGCCGTGATCTTGGCTTGGCCGATGGTGTCGCTCATGGCCTGGATCTGGCGGTTGATGTTCGATTCGGCAACGTTATCGAGGTCGATCAGGGTCAGGCGACCGATGGCGCTACGCGCCAGCGCTTCGACGATCCAGGAACCGACGCCGCCCACGCCGATCACACACACATGGGCGGCACGGAAGCGGGCCAAAGCCGGCGCACCGTACAGGCGGGCAATGCCGCCAAAACGCCGCTCAAAATCGATCTCGGTCAAGTCCATGGAAATTAGTTCATTGGTGGAGGTATGCATGACGCCATTTTAACGGACACTGCGCTGACGGATATTCTAAAATAGCTGAATTGACACAGCGACAAGCAGCGTTTGTCGCCACGCCCCCACACCGCCCATCACGAGAACTCGCCATGACCGCTCCCCTGTTCGACTCCGTTCCCGGCTTTGACCAGCCCATCGCCGTGCTCAAGCATTGCCACGACAAGATCCGCAAGCAGTTGACGACCCTGCAAAACCTGCTGGGCCACCTGGCGCAGCACGGCAACACGGCGGACGCGCAGCAAGCGGCCAAGGCGGTATTGCAATATTTCAATAAAGCCGCCCATCTGCACCATGACGATGAAGAGCAGGACTTGATGCCGATGCTGCAAGCGACGGCCACGGGCGACGATGCGGCATTGCTGGCGACGCTGGTGCCGGAAATCCTGGCCGACCACCAGCGCATGGACCAGGCCTGGCTGGCCCTGCGCCCGGAACTGGATGCCATCGCGGCCGGCACGGGCACGCAGCTGTCCACCGATGGCGTGCACGACTATGTCGCCGCCTACCAGGCCCACATGAGCAAAGAAGAGGGCCAGCTGGCGCCCATGGCCAAGCGCCTGTTCAGCGCACAGCAGATGGAGCAGCTGGGCACGGCCATGCAGCGCCGCCGCGGCATCGCGCCAGAGGCTCCCCAGGTGCCTGATCCGGCCGCCGTGCTGGCCGCCATGCGCACCGATTACGTGCAATCGAGCCTGAGCGAGACGGACGTGCTGACCGATCCCATCGCCCAATTTCAAAAGTGGTTTGCCGAAGCCGTCAAAGCCCAGGTGATGGAGCCCAACGCCATGAGCCTGGCGACCGTCAGTCCCGACGGCAAGCCCAGCTCGCGCATCGTGCTGATCAAGCAGTTCGACGAGCGGGGCTTTACCTGGTACACGAATTATCACAGCGACAAGGGCCAGCAGCTGGAACACAATCCCCACGCGGCCCTGCTGTTCTTCTGGGGCGAGCTGGAGCGGCAAGTGCGCATCGAGGGCACGGTGGTAAAAACCACGGCTGCCGAAAGCGACGAGTATTTCAATGTACGCCCCGTGCAAAGCCGCTTGTCGGCGATTGCCTCGCAGCAAAGCGCCCCCATCGCCGACCGTGCCGCGCTGGAAAGCAATTACGCGGCCGTGGCCGCCGCCGTCGGCGACGCGCAGCCGCCCCGTCCGGCCCACTGGGGCGGCTACCGCTTGCAACCGGAGCGCATCGAATTCTGGCAGGGACGCCGTTCGCGCTTCCACGACCGCATCGTGTTTACGCGCGGTGCTGACGGGCAATGGAGCATGCAACGCTTGCAACCGTAGGCAGGACAGCCAAGGCGGCGCAAAGCAAGCTGGTCAATATCGGTGTAGGCTATGAGGGTAGAAGTTACTAAATAACATTGTTTCTCAATTTGCGGCCCCGGCTGGGGCTGCTTCATTGGAGGCCATTTTGTTTGTACAAAACCAACTCAAGTCCTGGATCGCCAGCATCCGCAGCAAGACCGCCTTGCCGCTACGCATAGAATTGTGGAACGGCCAGCACGTCGACCTGTCCAGCGAAACGCCCAGAGTCACCATCCGCCTGCCGACCGTCGCCTCGGCCCGCTATCTGCTGAACCCCTCGCTGGCCAACCTGGGCTCGGCTTATGTGGAAGGCAATATCGAGGTCAAGGGCACGGCGATGGACATGATTTCCATTTGCAATGCCCTGGCGCGCAATACCTTGAAGCCGGAAGGCAAGCTGGCCCGCATCGTGCGCAGCTTTACGCACGACAAGAGCAAGGATGCCGAAGCCATCCGCTACCACTACGACGTGTCGAACGCGTTCTATGAACAGTTTCTCGACCCCGCGCTCGTGTATTCCTGCGCTTATTTCGAACAGGGCGACGAAACCCTGGCGCAGGCGCAAGTCAAGAAGATCGACCACATCCTGAAGAAAATCCAGCTCCAGCCGGGCCAGACCCTGCTCGACATCGGCTGCGGCTGGGGCGCGCTCGTCATGCGTGCCGCCCAGCAATATGGCGCCCGCTGCGTGGGCGTGACCCTGTCGGAAAACCAGTACGCGCTGGCGCGCGAGCGCGTGGCGGCGGCCGGCCTGGCGCACCTGATCGACATCCGCCTGCAAGACTACCGCGACGTGACGGGCCAGTTCGACCGCATCACCAGCGTGGGCATGTTCGAGCACGTGGGCTTGAAACACTTGCCCGACTACTTTTCCATCATCAACAAGCTGCTGGCGCCGGACGGCATGGCGATGAACCACGGCATCACCTCGACCGACCCGGACAATGGCGAGACGCCATACGGCGGCGGCGAATTCATCGAAAAATATGTGTTTCCGCACGGCGAGCTGGCGCACATCGGCAATGTCCTGAAAACCATGCAGCAGGGGGGACTGGAAGTGCTGGACGTGGAAAATCTGCGGCGCCACTATGCGCGCACCTGCGCCCTGTGGACGGAAAATTTCGAAGCCCATGCCGAGCAGATCCGTCCGCTGGCGGGCGAACGGCGCTTCCGTATCTGGCACGTCTACCTGGCTGGCTGCGCCTATGCCTTCGAGCAAGATTTGATCAGCCTGTACCAGATCGTCTGCGTGAAGGCGGGCCGGCGTTCTTCCGCCCTGCCTTGGTCGCGCAACTATATGTATACGCAGGATGCCAGGCCGGCGCCCGTGCTGGCGAGCTGAAAGACGCGCGCGGAGCGCTTACTTCAAGCGCCCCGCGTACATGGCGCGGAATTTCTCCACCTTGGGCGCGACGACCAAAGCGCAATAGCCCTGCAAGGGATGCTGCTCGACATAATTCTGGTGGTAATCCTCGGCCGGATAAAAGGCCGATGCCGGCGCCAACTGCGTGACGATGGGCGCATCCCACACGCCGGCCATCTCGGCCAGCACCTTGCGCGCCACCTTTTCCTGCCCGGCCGACTGGTAATGGATGACGGAGCGAAATTGCGTGCCGACATCGTTGCCCTGCCGGTTCACGGTGGTGGGATCGTGCAGGGTAAAAAAGATTTCCAGCAAGTCGTGGTAAGCGATGACGGCGGGATCGAATTCCAGGCGCACCACTTCCGCGTGGCCCGTCTCGCCCGTGCATACCTGTTCATACGTGGGGTTGGGCACGCTGCCGCCCGTGTAGCCGGCCTCGACACGCGTCACGCCGCGCACTTCCCCGTATACGACGACCAGGCACCAGAAACAGCCACCGCCGAATACCGCCACTTCCGTCTGTTGATGCATGATGTCCTCCTGCAACGCCTCTGCGACGTATCATTTCATTACTGTAACGCAAAGCGCCATGGCCTGCAGTGCCGCTTGAAACGGCGCGTGGTGCACCGCACATAAGGGGCATGCCGGCCACGATTGCGCTGGCGCGGCCGATTTTTGGCATAATGTCAGCAAATAGACAGGTCACCCATGAACACACGCTCTCCCCGCGCGCCAGCGCAAGAATTCGACACGGCACATTTCCGTCAGGCACTGTCACAGTTTGCCACCGGCGTGACGGTCATTACGACGCGCCTGGCCGACGGCAGTTTCCGCGGCTTGACGGCCAGTTCCTTCAATTCCGTCTCGCTGTCGCCGCCTCTGGTGCTGTGGAGCCTCGGTTCCGTGGCGAACAGCATGCCCATCTTCAGCGGCAATTCGCATTACGTCATCAACGTGCTGGGCGCCGAGCAGGCGGAACTGGCTACGCGCTTTTCACGCCGCACGCCGAACCCGTTCGACGACGTCGAATACGAACTGTCGCGCACGGGCCAGCCCATCCTGAAAGGCGCGTCGGCCTGGTTCGAATGCCACAACCGCAGCCGCTATCCAGAAGGCGACCACGTCATTTTCGTGGGCGAAGTGGAACAATGCGCGTTTGCCGCGCAGCCGCCCTTGATCTTCCACAATGGAAAGTTCAATACACCGCCAGCCTGAGCGGGACAAAAAAAATCCGCCGAGGCGGATTTTTTGTTTTACAGCGTAAATTTGTATCCAATGCTGACACTCACGGCAATCGGGTCGAGCTTGATGTCCTGCGTCTGCCCCGTCGAGAATTTCGCCTTGGTTTTCAGGAAGGTCTTGACCACGGCCACGTCGGCAAACCAGCGCTCGTTGAACGCCAGGCTGCTGCCGACCACCAGGCTGCCCGCCAGTTTGTTGTCCAGGCGGTAAGTGACAGGCGATCCACCCGGATCCAGCAAGGCCGTCATCTGGCCCGAACCCTTTTCCTTCTGGAAATAAGCATACGTCAAGCCCGCGCCAACATAAGGGCGGATCATCGCATTGGGCTGGAAGAAACGGTACTGGATGAAGGCCGTCGGCGGCAAGGCTTCCGCCGTCCCCAGCTTGCCCGTGCCCTTGATGGCACCAGCGCCGATCAAGTCATGCTTGTACGGCACGCCGAGGATCATTTCAGCGGAAATATTGTCCGTGATCATGTAGGCAAAGGTCAGGATGGGCTTGGTATCGGCCTTGACATCCGCTTTCGTACCCGGCAGTGCTGGCGCGGAAATGTCGCCACTGTCGACGTGCGGCGTGATCTTGTTGAGGCCAGCCTTGGCCATCCAGGTGCCTGCGCTTTGCGCCGAAGCGCCCGTCGCCATGGCCATCGCGGCGGCGGCGGCCAGCACGCGTACAGCGGTATTCAAACGATTTTTCATCTTGTCTCCTGATCATTATGTGCGGATAGCCAGGCTATCCAGTCGTGTCGCTGCCAGCGCCAGCCACGCCCCGGGGACGCAGCTGGCGCGGCGATTCCTTACAGCCAGCCCCGCACGACCATGTCCTTGGCCACATAACGGGCCAGCAACAGGTTGTTGAACGGCGTAGGATGCACATCGTCGGCATACGAGTAGTGGCTGACGTCGCCCGCTTTCAGGTTCGAGCCATTGCAGACCAGCGAGCTGCCCAGAATATTGCCTGGCGCGCTCAAGTCGCACGCCGTCTCGCTGACGTTGGTCAAGCCATACGGGCCAGGGTTGGTACCCTGGTCATGGCTGACGGCAAACACGTCGACCAGCAAGACTTTCGCGTTGGCGCTCAGGCCGCCGCTCAGTTCGCCATTGAAGGCGCTGACCATGGCGTTGATGAGCGCCTTGGTATTGGCATCCTTGCTCAGGCCCGATGGCGTACCGGCCACGTCAGGCAGATTGTTGACGATGACATAGTTGGCGCCCTTGGCAATGATCTGGTCCTTGACCAGCGCCACCAGTTCGGTACCCGCCTGTTTCATGGCGGCAACCAGCGTCGGACCCTGGGCTGCCGCGTAGTCGGCACCGGCCTTGGCGCCGGCAGCGTTGCCCGTCACCGTCGCATCGGCTTGTGCCTTGGCGGCCAAAGCAGGGGCCAGGGTTGGGGCATTGGTATTGCCGGCAATCACGGCAGCTTGCACGGCGGCACCGACGATGGCCGCCGATGTGGCGCCCGGCACGGCGCTGGCCGTCTTGATGGCGGCGCCGATGGCTGCCGCTGCCGTGGCAGGGTTGGTGGCGCCAGCGGCCAGAGCCATGGCCAGGTTGGTGGCGAAAGCCTGGGCGCCAGCGGCCGCGCCAGCAGCCTGGCCAGCGGCAGTCGCGCCCGCTTGCAATGCGCCCAGCTGATACAGCACGTCATTGCCGCCAGCCATCACGAAAACGGCTTCCGTGCCGCTGAACTTGCCGCCGGAAACAGCCAGGTGGTTCGCAATCTGCGTCACCACGGGCACGGTCAGGGCGCCCAGCGCACTGCCCGTCGCCTTGTTGTTCGGGCCAACCGGATTGGTCACGCGCGAGCCGCCCATGGCGTAGCCGTAGCAGCCGGCATGCTTGACGCGCGGCACGGAAAGGCCTTGCGCCGCATTTCCCTCCAGGCCAGTCTCGGCGGCGCATGGCGCGGCCAGGCCGAATTGTGCGGCCAGGTGCTCGGTCCAGTTCTTGCCCGTCAGTTCAGGATTGATCTTGGTATTGTCGCCATTGATGGTGAACTTGCCGCCACCTTTCGCCTTCACCGTGCCGACGGCATACGAACCGACATCGGACAGGCTGTCGCCGAACGACACCTGCGCCGTGTATTTGACTTTCAAGGTTTGATCACCGCCACTGGCGCCGCCGCAGCCTGCCAGGACAGCCGCAGCCAGCACGGCCAGCGCGAATTTTGTTTGATGCATTTTGTCTCCTCGGTCTTTTTTCTGGTTTCTAAACGAACGGGCGTGCTATTCGCTACCCAACTAATATGCCATCGTTCCTCAGGCTTGTATAGAAAATATGTTTTAAAAATCAACGAAATAACAACACCGCCGGCGCCCTGTCATGGCCGGCCGATCTGCTGAATTATGGAGGATTTACTATGTTTCGTGGCAAGCATCGCTATTGCGCTGCATCAAGAAAAAGCCCCTTGCGGGGCTTTTTTCAGACGGACAGGAATTGCTGCAAGATACCACTTGAGCCGAACGCGGCACGCCGCAAACGGTCGTTGACGCCCAGCCACGCGGGGCCGGTCGGTGGGGCTTCGACGAGTATCAGCTCGGCGCCGACCTGGTCCATCGTGCGCAGCGAGGCATACAGCGCATGTGCGTAATTTTCCGGGTTCGCTGCCAGGCGCACGCTGGCGCTGGCCGGCGGCAGATCCGAGTAGTGGATCAGGGCCACGCGGCGCCCGTCATTAAGCAAACGGTTCAGGGTGGCGCTCACGTCGTCGCTGTGCTGCATCGCAACAGGCGTATGTGGCGCGTAATGCGATTCCAGGGTGCCCGAGGCACGCGGCGCGGCTGCATCGGCAACCGCCGGTGCGCGGCCAATGACGGCGGCGATCTGCTCGCTGCTGATATGACCAGGACGCAACAACACAGGACCGTGTGTGGCCAGGCGCGACAGGTCGACGATGGTCGACTCGATGCCCACGTCGCTCTGCCCGCCATCGAGCACCAGGCCCAGCAGGCCGCTGTCGAGTTCGGCCGCGAATTCATCGCGCACGTGCTGCGCCGTGGTGGGGCTGACATTGCCGAATTTGTTTGCCGACGGCGCCGCCAGGCCGCCCTTGCCGCCTTTAAAAGTGCGTAGCAAGGCGATAGCCACCGGGTGCGACGGGCAGCGCAGGCCCACCGTATCCTGGCCGCCGGAAACGGCGTCGGGGATATGCGCGGCGCGCTTGACGATCAGGGTCAGCGGACCGGGCCAGAAGGCGGCCACCAGTTGTTCGGCCTCGACAGGAATATCGCCGGACCAGTGCGCCAAGTCGGCGCCGGGCGCCACGTGCACGATCACGGGGTGGTCCGAGGGACGGCCCTTGGCCTCGTAGATGCGCGCCACGGCGGCCGGGTTTTCCGCATCGGCGCCCAGGCCGTACACGGTTTCCGTCGGGAAAGCGACGAGGCCGCCCGCTTCCAGCACGGCGGCCGCCGCCGCCAGGTCGTGTGCGGGCACGCTCACGGCGCGATTCCCAGGATCAGGCAAGCGTCGCGCAGGCGCTGCTGCGCCTGCGGCAACGTGGCGGCAATGAAGGTCAAATGACCCATCTTGCGGCCACGGCGCGGGTCGTCCTTGCCGTACAGATGCAGGCAAGCGCCCGGCAGCGCCAGCACCTGATCCCATGCCGGTTCAGTGACCACATCGCTGTCGTCGGCAAACCAGGCGTCGCCGAGGATATTGAGCATCACGGCCGGCGAATGCTGGCGCACGTCGCCCAGCGGCAAGCGCGCCATGGCCCGCACCTGCTGCGCGAACTGGCTGGTGACGCAGGCATCCATCGTGTAGTGGCCGCTGTTGTGCGGGCGCGGCGCCATTTCATTGACCACCAGGCTGCCATCTTCCAGCACGAAAAATTCGATGCACAGCACGCCGACATAGCCGAGTTCGGCGACCATGGCTTGCGCCGCCCGCTGCGCCCTGGCGGCGCAATCGTCGGACACGTTCGGGCCCGGCACGGTGGTGGTAAACAAGACGCCGTCGCGGTGCACGTTCTCGGCGATCGGATACACGACCGATTCGCCGTCCACGCCGCGCGCCGTCAGCACCGACACTTCATACGCCAGCGGCAGCATCTTTTCCAGCAGACAAGTTACTTCGCCCATTTCCGCAAACGCGGCGCGCACATCGTCGCGCGTGCGCACGCGGAACTGGCCCTTGCCGTCATAGCCCATGCGCACGGTTTTCAAGATACCCGGCAGCAAGTCGTCGCCGATGGCGTCGATGTCAAGCTGCGTGGCGATCACCATGTGCGGCGCCGGCAGCACACCCGACTTGGCCGCACAGTCGACAAAGAAACGCTTTTCCGCGATGCGGTCCTGCGCCACCGACACGCCATGGGCGTTCGGCGCCACGAACACGCGCTCGGCCAGGCGCGACAGGCTGTCGGCCGGCACGTTTTCAAATTCCGTGGTGACGGCCAGGCATTGCGCCGCCAGAGTGTCGAGTCCGGCTGCATCGCTGTAGCCGGCATTGATGAGGCGCTGCGCCACCTGTCCCGCAGGGCAGGCATCGGACGGTTCCAGTACGGCCACCTGATAGCCCATGCTCTGGGCCGCCTGGGCAAACATGCGGCCGAGCTGGCCGCCGCCCATCACGCCCAGCCACGCCGGTGGATTGGCGGCAGGCAGCAATGGGGAAGTCGATTTACTATTCATTATTTTTCAAACACATTATTCAGGCAAGACCATGGCCTTGGCGGCGGCCGTTTGCGTGGCGCGGAACGCTTCCAGGCGCTCGGCCAGGGCGTCGTCGTTGGCGGCCAGCATCGCCACCGCTGTCAGCGCAGCATTCGCCGCGCCCGCTTCGCCGATAGCGAAAGTGGCTACCGGCACGCCCTTGGGCATTTGCAGGATGGACAGCATGGAATCTTCGCCGCGCAAGTATTTCGATGGCACGGGCACGCCCAGCACGGGCACGATGGTCATCGCCGCCACCATGCCAGGCAGGTGGGCCGCGCCGCCGGCGCCGGCGATGATGGCGCGCAAGCCGCGCGCGCGCGCGCTTTTCGCGTACGCATACATCTCGTCGGGCATGCGGTGCGCGGAAATGACTTGCGCTTCGTACGGCACGCCAAACTGTTTCAGCATGGCGACCGCGTTCTGCATCACGTCCCAGTCCGAGGACGACCCCATGATGACGCCGACCAGCGGCTTGTTTTGCTCAGTCATCTCAGGCCTTCAGCTTCTCGCCCGTCAGGCGTTCGATGGCTTCGAAGTACTTGGCCTGGGTTTTTTCAATGACGTCGGCCGGCAACGCTGGCGCCGGTGCGGTCTTGCCCCAGGTCAGTGTTTCCAGGTAGTCGCGCACGAATTGCTTGTCGAACGACGGTGGCGAAATGCCAGGCTGGTAGGAATCGGCGGGCCAGAAGCGCGACGAATCGGCCGTCAGCACTTCATCCATCAGGTGCATGACGCCATTGTCGTCCAGGCCGAATTCGAATTTGGTGTCGGCGATGATGATGCCGCGCGTGGCCGCATATTCGGCGGCTGTCTTGTAGAGTTGAATGGCCACGTCGCGCATCTTGGCGGCCAGTTCCGCGCCGATGCGCTCTTCCATTTCGGCAAAACTGATGTTTTCGTCGTGTTCGCCCAGTTCGGCCTTGGCCGCCGGGGTGAAGATCGGTTCCGGCAGTTTTTCCGCCTGTTGCAGGCCGGCCGGCAGCGCGATGCCGCAGATGCTGCCCGTATCTTGGTAATCTTTCCAGCCCGAACCGATGATGTAGCCGCGCACGACTGCCTCGACCATGATCGGTTTCAAGCGCTTGGCCACGACGGCGCGGCCTTGTACCTGCTCCACTTCATCAGCTGCCACCACGGATTCCGGCGCCACGCCGGTCAGGTGGTTCGGCACGATATGGCCCAGTTTCTCGAACCAGAAGTCGCTCATCTGGTTGAGGACCTTGCCCTTGCCGGGGATAGGCTCGTTCATGACGACATCGAAGGCCGACAGGCGGTCCGTGGTGACGATCAGGATCTTGTCGTCGCCAACGGCGTAATTGTCGCGGACCTTGCCGTGGCCCAGCAATGGCAGGGAGTGGATGGAAGTCTGATAGAGGCTGTTCATAGCGGGGGAATAGTTGGATGAAACGAAACCGGCAGGCAAGGGGTGCCTGCCGGTCGAGAAAATCGGGCACGGAGGATTGCCTCCGGCCCGTTCCAGACAGAATTTTACTTCACAATTTGCGACAGCTCGCCGGCCTTGTAGCGCTCGGCCATTTTTTCCAGTGGCATGGCCTTGATTTTCGACGCCTGGCCTTCGCAGCCGAATGCCTGCATGCGGGCGCGCACGATTTGCTCTGCAGCAAGGCGGGCTGGCTTCAGGTAGTCGCGCGGGTCGAATTTCGACGGGTTTTCAAACAGGTATTTGCGGATCGCGGCCGTCATCGCCAGGCGGATGTCGGTGTCGATGTTGATCTTGCGCACGCCGTGACGGATGCCTTCCTGGATTTCCTCGACTGGCACGCCGTAGGTTTCCTTCATGTCGCCGCCGAATTCGCGGATGATGGCCAGCAATTCCTGCGGCACCGACGAGGAACCGTGCATCACCAGGTGGGTGTTCGGGATGCGCGCATGGATTTCCTTGATGCGGTCGATGGCCAGGATATCGCCCGTCGGCTTGCGCGTGAATTTGTAGGCGCCGTGCGAGGTGCCGATGGCGATCGCCAGGGCATCGCACTGGGTGCGCTGCACGAAGTCGGCCGCTTGCGCCACGTCCGTCAGCAGTTGCTCGCGGGTCATGGTGCCGTCGGCGCCGTGGCCGTCTTCCTTGTCGCCCTTCATGGTTTCCAGCGAACCGAGCACGCCCAGTTCCGCTTCCACCGTCACGCCGATGGCGTGCGAGAATTTCACCACTTCACGCGACACTTCCACGTTGTATTCGTAGGAGGCGACCGACTTGCCGTCCGCTTCCAGCGAACCGTCCATCATCACGGAAGTGAACCCCGAGCGGATGGCGGCCATGCAGACGGCCGGCGACTGGCCGTGATCCTGGTGCATGACGACAGGGATGTGCGGATACGCTTCGACGGCGGCGTCGATCAGGTGGCGCAGGAACGCTTCACCGGCGTACTTGCGCGCGCCAGCGGACGCTTGCATGATCACCGGCGAGTTCAGCGCATCGGCGGCAGCCATGATGGCTTGCACTTGCTCCAGGTTGTTGACGTTGAAAGCAGGAATGCCATAACCGTTTTCGGCGGCATGGTCCAGCAGTTGACGCATGGATACGAGAGACATGGTAATACTCCAGATAACAATAGAAACCGTTGCGGCGCTTCGCGGTCAATGACCGCGGCGGCGCCTGAATTCTTGGACCTTAGTCGAATTCGCCGACCTTCACAATCTTCAAGGCATTCGTGCCGCCCACCTGGCCCATCGGCTCACCCCAGGTGACGACGATCATGTCGCCCTTGCGGACGATGCCCTGCGCCACCAGCAGCTCTTCCGCCTGCTTCAGCACTTGCGCGCTGGGGGCGTTCTGCATCAGATGATACGCCCGAACATTGCGGTACAGCGCGGCTTTGCGCAAAGTCGTCACGCTGGGAGTCAATGCATAGATCGGCGTGTCGATGCTGTGGCGGCTCATCCACAAGGCGGTGGAACCGGATTCCGTCAGCGCCACGATGGCTTTGACGCGCAAATGGTGGGCCGTAAACAGGGCGCCATACGCGATCGACTGGTCGATGCGGGTAAAGGTGACGTTAAGGAAATCGGCGTCGAGCTTGTTGTATTCGGACTGTTCCGCTTCCACGCAGATGGCCGCCATCATTTCCACCGTCTCGATCGGGTACTTGCCCGAGGCCGTCTCGGCCGACGTCATGACGGCGTCCGTGCCGTCGAGCACTGCATTGGCCACGTCGGACACTTCCGCGCGGGTCGGCACGGCGTTGACGATCATCGATTCCATCATCTGCGTGGCAGTAATGGCTAATTTGTTCGACGCGCGCGCCATCTTGATCATGCGCTTTTGCAAGGCCGGCACGGCCGCGTTACCCACTTCCACGGCCAGGTCGCCACGGGCCACCATGATGCCGTCGGAAGCATCGAGGATTTCTTGCAGCGCAGGGATCGCTTCCGCGCGCTCGATCTTGGCGATCATCATCGGCTTGTGATGGTAGGGCTCGCCGGCGATATTGGCCAGCTGGCGCGCCATTTCCATGTCGGTCGCGCATTTTGGGAAGGAAATGGCCAGATAGTCGGCCTGGAAACTCATGGCCGTCTTGATATCTTCCATATCCTTGGCCGTCAGCGCGGGCGCGGACAGGCCGCCACCTTGGCGGTTGATGCCCTTGTTGTTCGACAACTCGCCGCCGATCTTGACGGTGGTGTGGATTTCGCTGCCGTGGATGCGCTCGACGATCAGCACGATCAGGCCGTCATTGAGCAGCAGTACGTCGCCTTTGTGCAAGTCGCGCGGCAAGGCTTTATAGTCGAGGCCGACTCTTTCCTGGTTGCCCAGTTCGCCGTTTTCGCCCCACTTGGCGTCGAGGATGAAGCGCTCGCCCGCTTCAAGTTGGATGCGCGTGTTTTCAAACTTGCCGACACGAATCTTCGGCCCTTGCATATCGGCCATGATGGCCACTTCGCGCCCGCACTCGGCCGCCGCCAGGCGCACCAGCGCCGCACGGTCGATATGGTCTTGCGCCTTGCCGTGGGAAAAATTCAAGCGCACCACGTCGACGCCCGCACGTATCATTTTGACCAGAATATCGAAGTCAGTGGAAGCGGGGCCGATTGTTGCTACGATTTTTGTACCGCGTGGCATAGGATTCCTTGTGCGCGAGCGAAGGTGAGCAAGACCTGGCGGCTGAGCCGCCCGGCAAGGTAAAAGCGCAGCGGTCAGGCTGCGCTTGGTACTGAACTGCTAACGGCAGCGCCTCAAGCGGCGCGTTGCATCAGGATCTCAACTGCTGGGAGCGTCTTGCCTTCCAGGAATTCCAGGAAAGCGCCGCCACCGGTCGAGATATAGCTGATTTTATCGGTAATGTCATATTTGGCAATCGCCGCCAGGGTGTCACCACCGCCGGCAATAGAGAATGCTTTCGAATCGGCAATGGCCAGGGCCAGGGTCTTGGTGCCGTTGCCGAACTGGTCGAATTCGAACACGCCCACGGGGCCGTTCCACACGATGGTGCCGGCGGCAGCGATCTGCTGCGCCAGCAGGGCAGCCGTTTTCGGGCCGATATCGAGGATCATGTCGTCGTCAGCCACGTCGGCCACATCCTTGACGGTAGCCACGGCCGTAGGCGAAAACTCCTTGGCGCACACGACGTCGACGGGAATCGGCACTTGCGCGCCCCGCTTGGCCATGATCTCGATGATGGCTTTCGCCTCTTCAACGAGTTCCGCTTCCACCAGCGACTTGCCGACATTCAAGCCGACGGCTTTCATGAAGGTGTTGGCGATGCCGCCGCCAACGATCAGGTTATCGACCTTGTCGGAAAGGGCTTTCAAAATGGTCAGCTTGCTCGACACTTTCGAACCGGCAACGATAGCCAGCAATGGGCGGGCTGGGGCGTGCAGCGCTTTCCCCAGCGCATCGAGTTCGGCGGCCAGCAGCGGGCCGGCGCAGGCGACGGGGGCGAACTTGGCGATGCCGTGCGTGGACGCTTCGGCGCGGTGGGCCGTGCCGAACGCGTCATTGACGTAGATGTCGCACAATTTGGCCATTTTTTGCGCCAGCTCATCGCTGTTTTTCTTTTCGCCCTTGTTGACGCGCACGTTTTCCAGCAAGACCACTTGGCCGGCGGCCAGGTTTTCCAGGCCGGCGCCATCGATCCAGTTTTGTTTCAATGCAACTTCCTGGCCCAGCAGTTCGGACAGGCGGGCGGCCACGGGCGCCAGGCTGTCGGCGGGCTTGAACTCGCCTTCCGTCGGACGGCCCAGGTGCGACGTCACCATGACGGCAGCACCAGCGTCGAGGGCGGCGCGGATGGCCGGCACCGAGGCGCGGATGCGCGTATCTTCGGTGATCTTGCCACTGTCATCTTGCGGGACGTTCAGGTCGGCGCGGATAAACACGCGCTTGCCTTGCAGTGCATTTTGGGCGATCAAATCTTGCAGACGGATGAAGTTGAGAACAGCTGACATGGCGATCCAGATGACGAGTGGAAGGAAGTGCGCTATTTTACCGCAATGACCAGACCAAATCCCCGATTTGTCCTGCTTTACTGAAAAACATGCAACAGTCGCAAGCCCGTGAAAACCAGCATGCCGAAGACGATGGTTTGCAGCATATTGCGGCGAATCACGAAAAAGAGCGTGGCGGCAATACCCGACAAGAGTTTCAAATTGGATAAGTCGAAGTGCACTTGCTGCCCCTCCATCAGCATGTCGGGCGCGATGATGGCGGCCAGCGCGCAGGCCGGCGCATAGCGCAGCATCTCGCCCACGCGGCGGGGGATGGTGACGTGGTGGCCGATCAGCCAGAAGGTGCTGCGCGTGGCGGCCGTCGCCACCACCAGCACGGCAATGGCGATCCACACGTCTGCCCTGCCCCAGTCGATGCCGTCAAACATGGCGTTTTGTCCATTTTTCTGTCAATTCTTCCACGGCCATGGCGCTGACCATGCCCACCACGACGGCCACCAGCAAGCCCAGCTTGTACGGCAGGCTGAAGGCCAGCACAGCCACCGCGCCCGCCACCAGCACGCCGCACAGGGCGGCGCGGCTGAGGATCAGCGGCACCGTCACGCACAGGATCGCCAGGGTGCCGGCAAAGCCCAGCCCCCACTCGGCCGGCACGACGGCGCCCAGCACGATGCCGATGAAGGAACCGATTTGCCAGGCCAGCCAGTTGGGGTAAATCAAGCCTTTCAGGAAAGGCAACTTGGCCGGGTCCGGCGTTTCATGGGGGTAGCGTTGCAGGAACAGGCCCACCGTGATGTCGCCGGCCACATAGCCGAGCGCAAAGCGCTGGCGCCATGGCAGATGGGCGAAATGGGGAGCCAGCAGCACGGAAAAGATAACAAAACGCAAATTGACGACGAGGGCCGTGGCGAAGATCACCCACACGGGCGCCTGCGCCGCCAGCAGGGGCAAGGACGCGAGCTGGGCCGAGCCGGCAAAGACAAACAGGGTCATGGCCCCCGCCTGCGCGACCGTCAGGCCGCTTTTCACCATGGCCACGCCCACCACCATGCCCCAGGCGGCGATGCCCAGCAAGGTGGGTGCACCCAGGTTCAGGCCGGCGCGCCAGGCATCTTTCAGCAGGGCGTCGTCCTTGGCGGCCGGGACGGCGTTCACGCGGCGCTCCGGCTCAGGGAGTGTGGTAACTGCACAACAATGGTGCGCGGAGAAAAGCTCCGCAACGGTGATACCGGCAAGGCAAATCCAGTCAGGGTGGCGCTGCAGCTGCCATATTTCCGCAAAAATCCGCGCCGCAGCCGAAGATGATCGAGCCGCCATTTTAGCCATGATTTTTGCTGTCTGCCTGAATCCGTTAAAATCGTGCTTTTGGCAGCAGCCGACTTCCTTCCATACAGCCTCACGGAGCATGACAAGATGACAAAAACCACCCAGCCAGCGGTCGAACTCGACAGTAAAGACTTGCCAGCCCACTGCCCTAACCCGGCCATGCCGCTGTGGTCGTCGCATCCGCGTGTGTTCCTGGAATTCAACAAGGATGGTATCGCCAAGTGCCCTTACTGCGGCACGGCCTACACCCTGAAGGAAGGCGCCAGCGCCGGCCATCATTAAACTGCCCAGCGGCGCGCCCCCAGCGCGCCGTTTTTATTTGCATCAAGTTATACCGATCAGCCCGGAGTCGTCATGAAACGTCTGAAAGAACTCAATGGCAGCGCCGCCGAAGTCGAAGCGGCGTTCTACGATGCCTTGCACCGCGCCGATCTCGAAGCGCTGATGGCGCTATGGGCCGACGATGAAGAGATCGTCTGCATCCACCCGGGCGGCGCGCGCCTGATCGGCCATGCCGCCATCCGCGCCTCGTGGGAAACCATCCTGGCGGGCGGCGGCCTGCACATCGTGCCGGCGCAGCTGCATGAAACGCATAATCTGATGAGTTCAGTGCACACGGTGATCGAAGGCGTGACCCAGGAAGAAGGCGGTCCGGCGCACCTGCTGGCAACAAACGTATATGTGAAAACCCCGCGCGGCTGGCGCATCGTGCTGCACCACGCTTCCATCGCCCCCGGTGGCGCACCGGCCGACGCCGCGGGGACGCAGATCCTGCACTGATGGCTTTGTCTCTTTCCTACACCGCACCGCTGTGGCTGCCTGGCGGCCACGCGCAGACGATTTATCCGGCCGTATGCCTCGCCAAGCCGGCCGTGGCTTTCCGCCGCGAACGCTGGCAAGCGCCCGATGGCGATTTCGTCGACGTCGACCTGGTCGACGGCCAGCCGGGCCAGCCCTTCGTGGTCCTGTTCCACGGCCTGGAAGGCTCGTCAAACAGCCATTACGCGCGCGCCCTGATGGCCGAGGTGGCCGCGCGCGGCTGGTCGGGCGCCGTGCCGCATTTTCGCGGCTGCTCGGGCGAAGCAAACCTGGCGCCCCGCTTTTACCATTCGGGCGATGCGCAGGAAGTGGACTGGATCGTGCAGCGCCTGCGCCCGCGCGCCACGGGAAAATTCTACGCGGCCGGCGTTTCGCTGGGCGGCAACGCCCTGCTGTGCTGGCTGGGCCAGTCGCAGCACCAGGCCGATTTCATCGATGCGGCAGCGGCCGTGTCCGCCCCGCTGGACCTGGCGCAGGGAGGCAAGGCCCTGTCTTCGGGCGCCAACCGGCTCTACACGCGCATGTTCCTGAACACCTTGAAACCGAAATGCCTGGCCAAGCTGGAACAGTTTCCCGGCCTGTTTGCGCGCGACGCCATGCTGGCCGCGCGCGATTTGCACGCCTTCGACAATGTCGTCACGGCGCCCCTGCACGGCTACCGCGACGCCGACGATTACTGGCACCGCGCCAGCGCCAAGCACGTCTTGCAAGACATTACCGTGCCGACCCTGGTACTGAATGCGCAAAACGATCCTTTCCTGCCCGGGCGCTTCTTGCCGCGCAGCGCCGCGCCGAACGTCACGCTCGAGTATCCGCGCCACGGCGGCCACGTCGGCTTTGCGGCCGGCAAGCTGCCGGGAAGCACACGCTGGCTGCCGCAACGGCTGCTCTCCTTTTTTGAAAACGGCAACATGGCGCCGTCCGCACCGCAAAGCTGGCACGCTGGCGGTGCACGCACTCACACGGAAAACGCTACACATGGATGAACTCGTCAAACAGGCCCTGGCCAAATGGCCGAACGTGCCCCACTGCTACGGCTGGCTGGGCCTGGACGCGCGCGGCCACTGGCGCATGCGCGACCAACAGGCGCAACAGCAACAACTGCCCGGCGACAAGATCGTCCATGCGGCCCTGTTGAATTTCATCAATCGCAATTACGCCCAGGACGAACGCGGCTGCTGGTTTTTCCAGAACGGCCCGCAGCGCGTGTATGTGAATCTCGAAGCGACGCCGTATATCGCCCGCAGCGATCCACAGCACGGTTTTGTCTTGCAGACGGGCGCGCCGCTGGAACAGATCGAGCAAGTGTATTGGTGCGACGACGGCATGCTGATCTTGCGCCACGGCGATATCGTGGCGCAGGTCGACGACCGCGACATTTCGCAAGTGCTGGACACGCTGCACTTCGATGGACAGGTGGCCAGCGACGACGACTTGCTGACCTGGCTGCAAGAACGCCGGGGCAAGCTGACTTTATTACATGAAGGCAAGGAGATTGCCGTGCAGCCGCTGCGCTACGATGACGTGCCGCAAACCTTCGGCTTCCAGCAGGTGCCGCAAGCCGATCAGGACTAGCTCTTCTGGTCCTTGATCTGTTCGCGGCGCTTTTCCTGCAGTTCACGTTCGCGCGCATCGATCACGGCCTGGTCATAAAAGGTCGCGTCCGTCGATTTGCGGGCGATCGTCAGCTGGTCCAGCGCGGCCATGGTGGCACCCTGCAGCACGTAAGATTCGGCCAGCGCCATGTGCTGCAAGGTCATCTTGCCCTGGTCCGCATAGGCTTTCGCCAGTAAATCGTACAGTTCCGGCTCTTCCTTGTAGAGCTGCACCTGCTCGCGCAAATACACAGTTGATTGCTCCAGCTTGCCGGCCGCCATCAGCGCTTCCGCATACTGGTGGGCAATGCCGCGCGAGAGGGGAAATTGCTGGCGCGCAGCATCGGCCGCTTTCAGAGCCTGTTGCGCCACTTCCTTCTTTTGCGCCGGCATCAGCAGCACTTCCAGCCCCATCGCCGTCAGCAAGGAATTGGGCGCCTGCGTGCCGCCCGAGGTAAACACATTCGGCCCGGCCGGCTGGTGCAGGGCCGCATTGGCCGCATCGAGTTCCTTTTGCGCCTCCACCGGCTTGCCCTGCTTGACGGCGACGAAGGACAAGCCGTAATGGGCGGCTGTCACCTGGAAGCGGCTTTGCTGTTCCAGCTGCGTCTTGAAGACGGCCTTGGCGTTCAACAGGCCTTGCACGCTTTCATCTTGCAGCACGCGCGCGCGCGCGCGGGCCAGGTGGAAACTCAGACTGTCCGCCCGCTGCTTGTACGGCTGCTCGCGGATGCGTGCCTGGATGTCGGCGATGCGTTCCGTCGTCAGCGGGTGGGTCTGCAGATAGGCGGGCATCAAGTCGCTGTACGAACGGCTGGCCGCCTGCATGCGGCCGAAGAAGGCCACCATGCCGGTGGTGTCGAAACCGGCCTCGCCCATGATCTGGAAACCGATGCGGTCCGCCTCGCGTTCGGCGTCGCGGCCGAAATTGAGCTGGCGCTGGATGGCCAGACCCTGACCGGCGGCAAACACGCCCATGGCCACGTCGCCGCCCGCGCGCGACGCGAGCGCCGCCAGCAGCATGGCCGCCAGCGGCATCAGGGCGTCCTGGCGCTGCTGGCCCAGCATGCGCGCGATATGGCGCTGCGCCACATGGCCGATCTCGTGCGACAGCACGGACGCCAGTTCCGCCTCCGTTTGCGCCGCCAGCACCAGGGCCGAGTGCACGCCGATGAAGCCGCCGGGCAAGGCAAACGCGTTCAACTGGGGATCGCGCACGGCAAAGAAAAAATAGTCGTAATTCGTTTCACCGCGCACGCTGGGGCGCGCCGCCACGAGCGCGTTGCCGAAGGTATTCAGGTACTCGAGCAGGGGCGCGTCGTCGAGGTAGTCGCGGTCGCCGCGGATGCCGCGCATGATTTCCTCGCCGATCTTGCGCTCCATCGCCGGCGACAGGTCTTCGCGCGACGTGTCCCCCAGGTTCGGCAGGTTCGGCGCCGGCGGCACGGGTAGCTGCGTCCAGCTGCCGGCCGGCTTGGCCGGCGCACTGGCAGCCGGCACCGCTGGCGCGGACGTATAGGTTTGCGCCAGCGCACAGGGCGCAGCAATGCAGAAGGCGGCCAGCACCGACGCGCGACGCGCGCCGTGCAACCATGCCGCGCCGGCGTTTTCAGGGAGGGTCGGAAGGGAAGTTTTTGAATTCACGGGTGCTATCATACCTTGTTCGCGGCCCCCATTCCCACGCGCCATGCCAGTGGCATGACGTCGTGTCCAGGCGTGCCGCGCCCCCCTTTTCTCACCTATTTTGACGCCATGACAACAGCAGACAAGCAAGCCCCCGCCGGAGAACTGACCCATTTCGACGCCACGGGCCAGGCCCATATGGTCGACGTGGGCAGCAAGGAAGACACACGCCGCAGCGCCGTGGCCGCCGGCACCATCCGCATGCAACCGGCCACCCTGGCATTGATCATTTCCGGCAATGCAAAGAAGGGCGACGTGCTGGGCATTGCCCGCATCGCCGCCATCATGGGCGCCAAGCGCACGAGCGACCTGATTCCCCTGTGCCACCCACTGGCCCTCACGCGCGTCACCGTCGATTTTGAAGTGGATGAAGCGGCCAACAGCGTGCACTGCCGCGCCCAGGTCGACACGACGGGCAAGACGGGCGTGGAAATGGAAGCGCTCACGTCCGTGCAGATCGGCTTGTTGACGATCTACGACATGTGCAAGGCCGTCGACCGGGGCATGGTCATGACGAATGTGCGCGTGCTGGAAAAGCATGGCGGCAAGTCGGGCGACTGGCACGCAGAAGTGTAACTATGCCGCCTGGCGCGCCAGTTGGCCCCGGACGCGGCGCAAGTCGCGCAGCAGCCACACGCCACTGGCCAGGCACAGCGCGATGATGGCCATGGACAGGGGCAAGTGGAATTGCTCCAGCCCTGCCAGCGCAAAGCCGGCATGGATCAGGCAAGTGCCCACGCCCAGCGCGGCGCAGATGCCCGCATACAGGGGCGCCTGCGGAGTGGCCAGCAGCACGTGCCGGTAACCGGCCAGCACCAGGGCAATGGCCGCCAGGTTAAACACGAGAAAACCCTGCACGCCGCCCGGCACATGAAACATTTCCCACTCTTTCCAGTAGGCAGCGTCGATTTGATGCAAGATCAGGAACAACATGGTCCAGAAGTAGCTGCGCGGCATAAGATTTACATTCGTCAATATTGATCCTATTGTAAAGCCTGCACCGAGCACCTGCATGTGCCCATGGCACTTTCGATGCAAAAATGAATTTCATTGATATAAATGCTTTTTCATCAAGAAATCATGCATACTGCGAGTCGTCCATATCCACATGAGCATCGCATGACAAGCAACAAGCCCGCCGCGGAAACCAAGCTCCAGGACTTCGACTTCGAGGCCATGAATCTGCAAGTGGGGGGACGCATCCAGTTCATCACGCACCGCACCATCAAACCCATCCAGCATTTCTCGACCGTCATCGGCTATGTGAAAGACGAGTACCTGATCGTCAAGATTCCCATGGAAAACGGCGCGTCCATCGTGCTCAACGAAGGCGACAAGCTGACCATCCGCGTGTTTTCCGGCGTCACCGTCTGTTCCTTTTCCTGCAGCGTGCTGCGCCTCTTCGGCCGCCCGCTCAACTATGTCCACCTGAGCTTTCCCGACGCCATCCAGGGCACCAGCCTGCGCACGGCCATGCGCGTGAAAGTGGAAATTCCGGCACAGCTGAGCTACCGCGACGTGGCGGCCGTGCCCGTGTTCATCGTCAATCTCAGCGTCACGGGCGCGCTGATCGAGGCGCCCAGCATGCTCACGCCCGATGACGAAGGCGTGGCACTGAGCTTTACCCTGCTGGTGCAGCCGAACAAGCACCAGATGCGCGTCAACACGCGCGCCCGCATCCAGAACGTCAGCGTGGGCAAGCCGTCGAACGGCCACGCCGCCGGGGTGGCCGAAATCTATACGTACGGCGTGCAATTCATCGATCTGGAACCGACCCACTACACCTTGCTGCAAAACCTCACCTACGAAGCGCTGATCGCGGACCGGCAAAAAATCGTCTAGACCCAGCTGGCAAGCACCACTTACAGCGTCGATGTCACGACGGGAATATTGTTTTTGGTAATCGCTTCCTTCGCTGCCGGATTCGTCACGGTGGTGCTATTGAACCAGGTCAGGCTGCTGGTACCCGGCTTCATGGTCATCGTCACTGTTTGTCCACCGATACCCGTGCCCAGGTCGGCCGCCAGGGTCAGCACGATATCGCCCTTGCTCACTGTGGCGCTGGCCACTTCGCGCGTGGCACTGAACACGGGGATGGCGCTGGGCACACTCTCGGTGGGCGTGCTGCAGGCGGCCGCCTCGCCGCCATTTTCCTGCACACACAGGGCCACGGCCGTTTTCAAGGGTGCGGCCGCCGCCAGCACATTGCTGACCTTGGCCCGCATCGTATAGTCGCCATACTGGGGAATGGCCACGGCCGCCAGGATGCCGGCGATGGCCACCACGATCATCAGTTCTATCAAGGTAAATCCGCTTTGCGCGCGCATCGTATCCTCCCATTGTGCATTGCTCGTGCCGTGCATGGTGCAAGCGCCATGCCAGCGGCGCGCGCGGGCGGCGGCGGTACGCATGGCAAGAAAAACGACACATTTGGGCGGGTTCGGACCAGCGCCGTCCGCCTAGAGCGGGAATCGGCCTGTCTTGCGGACAAAAAAAAAGGAGCCGAAGCTCCTTTTTTGTACTGCGGTGACCAGGCTGGAATTACAGCATGGCTTTCAGCAGACGCGCCATTTCCGACGGGTTTTTGGTCACGGTGATGCCGCAAGCTTCCATGATTTCCAGCTTGGCTTGTGCCGTATCGGCACCGCCCGAGATCAGCGCGCCGGCGTGGCCCATGCGCTTGCCTGGAGGAGCCGTCACGCCAGCGATGAAGCCAACGACCGGTTTTTTCATGTTGTCTTTGATCCAATAAGCCGCGTTGGCTTCGTCCGGACCACCGATTTCGCCGATCATGATGACCGCGTCGGTATCTGGATCATCATTGAACATCTTCATGATGTCGATGTGCTTCAGACCGTTGATCGGGTCGCCGCCGATGCCGACTGCCGACGATTGGCCCAGGCCCAGTGCGGTCAATTGACCCACTGCTTCATAGGTCAGGGTGCCCGAACGGGACACCACGCCGATACGGCCCTTCTTGTGGATGTGACCTGGCATGATGCCGATCTTGATTTCGTCTGGCGTGATCAGGCCTGGGCAGTTAGGGCCCAGCAGCAAGGTTTTGCTGTTGGCTTTGGCCATGCGGTCTTTCAGGGCCATCATGTCGCGGACAGGAATGCCTTCGGTGATGCAAATGGCCAGATCCATTTCAGCTTCGACAGCTTCCCAGATCGCCGCTGCCGCGCCTGCTGGCGGCACGTAGATCACGGAAACGTTGGCGCCGGTTTCTTTTTTCGCTTCGGTAACGTTAGCGAAAATAGGAATGCCTTCGAAATCTTCGCCGGCTTTCTTCGGGTTCACGCCTGCCACGAAGGCAGCTTTGCCGTTCGCGTAGTCGCGGCAACCGCGGGTGTGGAACTGGCCGGTCTTGCCGGTGATCCCTTGGGTAACGACTTTGGTATCTTTATTGATCAGAATGGACATGTTGATTCCTTAATTAAGCTTGACCGGCAGCAGCGGCAACGACGCTCTTGGCTGCATCTTCCATGGTGTCGGCTGCGATGATAGGCAGACCGGAATCGGCCAGCATCTTTTTGCCCAGGTCTTCGTTGGTGCCCTTCATGCGCACGACCAGTGGCACGTTCAGCGAGACGGCTTTCACTGCGGCGATGACGCCTTCAGCGATCACGTCGCAACGCATGATGCCGCCGAAAATGTTCACCAGGATGGCTTTCAGGCCTGGGTTTTTCAGCATGATCTTGAACGCTTCGGTGACTTTTTCTGCCGTGGCGCCGCCGCCGACGTCCAGGAAGTTGGCTGGCTCGCCGCCGAACAGCTTGATAGTGTCCATGGTGGCCATGGCCAGGCCGGCGCCGTTCACCAGGCAACCGATGTTGCCGTCGAGCGAGATGTAGGCGAGGTCGAATTTCGACGCTTCGATTTCAGCTGGATCTTCTTCGTCCAGATCGCGCAGGGCGACGATTTCCGGGTGACGGAACAGGGCGTTCGGGTCAAAGTTGAACTTGGCGTCCAGGGCGATGACTTTGCCGCTGCCGGTAACGATCAGCGGGTTGATCTCGGCCAGCGAGCAGTCGGTTTCCCAGTACGCTTTGTACAGGCCTTGCAGGTTGACGCGTGCGTCGGCGATGGAACCGGCAGGCACGCCGATTTTGGCGGCGATGTCGTCTGCCTGGGCATCGGTCAGGCCTACGCCCGGATCGATGGTCACGTGGTGGATCTTCTCCGGGTGGCTCTCGGCCACTTCTTCGATGTCCATGCCGCCTTCGGACGACGCCATCAGGACGATTTTCTGGGTAACGCGGTCGGTGACCAGCGAAACGTACAGTTCTTGTTTGATGTCGGCGCCTTCTTCCACCAGCAGGCGGTTGACTTTCTGGCCTTCGGCGCTGGTCTGATGCGTGATCAGCTGCATGCCCATGATCTGGTCAGCGTATTCCTTGACCTGTTCCATCGATTTTGCCACTTTCACGCCGCCGCCCTTGCCGCGGCCACCTGCGTGGATCTGCGCCTTGACAACCCACACCGGGCCGCCCAGGGTTTCCGCAGCCTTGACGGCTTCTTCGACGGACATGCACGGAATACCGCGTGGTACCGTCACTCCGAATTGCCGGAGGATTTCTTTGGCTTGATACTCATGGATTTTCATGCTGGCTTCCCTTCTGATACTGATGTGTAAAAATACGGTTAGTGGTGCAAAAAAAACAGGTAAGCGCCGGGGTCACGCTTTGGCTACCCAGCGCGGGTAATACTGTGCAACCGCCCCGCCATCGGTGCGCAGGGCGTGGCATTTGTCGAGTTGAAACGGCTTTTCATGCGGCAAATCAGCATTCTCACCGTCGCGGGTCGACCAGACATCGCCGGCAAATGCCTGAACCGTCGCAGTCGGCAAGACTTGCGCCAGTTCGGTCAAATGGGTACAGCCGGCGATTCCCGCCAGGCGCTGTTTCAAGTCGCGGCGGAAATTCTTCAATAAATTCAGACCGATCAAGGCCCGGTAAGCGGGGCCGATGGTATCGCAAAAACCGGGATAAGGCACGGCATCGGAGGCAGCTTCGGCCTCGACAATGGTCAGTTCGCGATCGACGGTAATGCGCAAGTGGAGGTCATGCAGAGGGGCGCCGGCGGGACGGAGGCCGGAGGCCAGGGTCGCGTCATAGCTTTTGATGTCGGTGATATGGGCGTCAATATCCCACAGGCCGTCGTCGCGCACATACGCTTGGACGTCGATAACGCGGGAGTGCCGTAGGGCGCGCCGGGATACGGGAATTGACAGGGGCATAAGACCGATGCCGCTTGCGCGGCCATAATTAGTAAGCAGCCATGTGCATAAAGCACGCTGTTCGCAGCTTCTACGAACAGCAACCGCACCTGCGGCGCCGCAAAAACCCTAAAAGTGTAGCACACAGGGCGCTAGTTGCGCCGCAACATAATTTTTTATTGGTCTGGCCGCCCGCCGCAAATTATTAATGAAAATCGCAAAATGAATGACAAGCATTCACAATATGAATAACCTGGATGCGGGTATGCGGGCACCGGCAAGCTGGCCGGCGCCGCGCCTCAGTCTGTCACGCCCAGTACGCGCAAGATGGGCAAGCTACGCGCAGAGAAATACTGTGCGTGCGCCAGCAGTTCGGCCAGGTTTTCATCTTCCGTCAACAAGGGCTGCCCGTCCTTCGTCAGCAGCTGCTTCAGACGCAGCAACACCGGCCATGTCGCGGCCACCCATTCTTGCGGCGTTGAACAACCTTGCAGTTTCGCCCACAGGAACAGCTGTTGTAAATGCGGTACAGCCACGCCGCTACCCGTCAGGGGACTGGCGAGGATGGTCAAATCGGTTCTTGCCAGTGCCTGTTCCAGCAGGTGCGCATTCAGGCGCGCCGTCTGCGGTCGCGCCACGGCAATGTCGGCCTCGTCCTGGACAGCCAGCACGCTGCCCTTGCTGACCAGCACCAGCATGATCTGCAGCAAGGCGGCCAGGCTGGCTTCGCTGCCCGCCAGTTGCTGCTCCAGTTCGCCTATCGTGTACACGCGATGGTCGGCCATGGCATCGAGCACGGGCGCATACACGCGCTCATCCATATCGGCGTCGCCCAGCACGCCATGCACGCTCAACACCACTTCGTCGCGCGGCACGGCCAGCATCACGCGCACGGCTCGCAAGGCGCTGGCCTGGGCAAACGGCGTCAGCCTGCGCGCGCCCTTGACCCAATAGTCTTTACGGAACTGCTCGTTGACGAGGAAGGCGCGCGTCGTCTCGCGGAAGACGGGATCGGGTATCTCGGCCAGGAATTGCTGGTGCTCGGCCGTCAGGTTCAGCATGTCGACCAGAGCGGTATAGGTGGCGGACGCGGCAAACTCGAGCTTGGCTTCGCCCAGCATGGCCGCGACGCTGGAAAAGGCCATCGGCTGCCAGTCGGCATTGAAATACTCGTGGGCAAGATAATGTCCATCCATCGCCTTGAGCTTGTCGATGCGGTCCGCCAGGAGCGGGTTGGCCTCCAGGAAGCGCGGTTGCGCGGCGATCATCCTGTCGACGAAATCGATGGCGCCAGCGACTCTGGCCAGCACGCCTTGGCCCGGGGCGCTCATGACACGGCTATGTTCGGCCATCAGGTCGCGCATCGGCATCATGGCGGCCCAGCCTGGCTGCGTGTTGTAACTGATGAAGACGACACCGCCCACTTTCAGCTTGCGCCGCAGGAAGTCGACGATGAGCGCGCGATTGTCCGCCGAGACCCAGCTCCAGATCCCGTGCAGGCAGATAAAGTCGAAATCGGGCAAGTCGTCGCGACAGCAAAACTGCGCGAACGATTCGTCCGTGAACTGCGCGCCGGCGCCGGCCGCGCTGGCCAGCTCCTGCGCAAAGGCGGCCTGGGATGGATTGAAATCATTGCCATGCCAGCGTGTGGAGGACGCCGCCGCATGGATGTTGGCGCTGATGCCCTGGCCAAAGCCCAGCTCGCAAGCCGTGCCGCTGTCCGGCAAGGCAAGCCCGGCAGCCAGCAGGGGCAGCCGCAGGCGCAGAGGATTCAGTTCTTCGTAATAACCATAGGTATAGGCGATTTCGGCCACATAGCCGGCATTCCAGTTGCTCATCTTGCATCCTGTCACGGTCAGTGTTGCTGCGCATCGCACAGCGTTCGAGCGCCAGCATACCCGATCGCGCGGCATCGCCATACGGGAAACAGACGGCGTTTGAAAGCGCAGTTCATGGCGGCACGGCCGGGGCGGCCGGCGTGCCCTGGCCAGCCTTATTCCTCGTCGGGATCCAGCCCCTTCAAGGCCGCTTGCACGGCGCGCTGGGAAAAACCGCGCTGCATCAGGAAGCGCATCTGCTTGTTGCGCTGCTCCGCATCCTGCGCTACTTCACCAAATTTGCGGCGCCACACTTCGCAGGCGCGTGCAACTTCGCCTTCGGCCAGGCCCGCCTTGAGTTCCTGCAGCGCCTCGCCACCAATGCCATGACTTTGCAACTCCGCCATGATGCGGCTATTGCCGAAGCGGGCCGAGCGGCGGTGGATCAGCGACTCGGAAAAGCGCTCCTGCGACAGCCAGTTGGCTTGCTCCAGGCTGTCGAGCAAGGCTTCCACGTCATCACCCTCTTGCGCATGGCGCTGCAGCTTGCGCCGCAATTCCATGCGGCTGTGTTCACGCATCGACAAAAAGCGTAGCGCCCTGCCCTTCAAGCTTAGTTGTACTGCGGCCATACACCCACCTTGTCTTTCATTCCACGATCACGTCACCCAAACACAATCGCCGCCCGGCGCAACAGCGCGGGACGGCGATTATGGTCCTACCTTGCGGCAAGCCATGCGTAGGTCGGATTAGGCCCCTTGGGCCGTAATCCGACAACATTGTTGACGTCTGTGGTGTTGTCGGATTACGCGCGGCTTTGCCGCGCTAATCCGACCTACTCTGGCTTGGCTTCCGCAGCCTTGGCAGCCTTGTCGGCGGCTTTGTCCGCTTTTTCCGGTTTTTCAGCAGCCAGCGGCGGCAGTTCGCGTACGCCCAGCGAAGCGCGGACCTTGTTTTCGATTTCGCGGGCCAGCGCCGGACGCTCTTGCAGGAAGGCGCGGGCGTTGTCCTTGCCCTGGCCGATGCGTTCGCCGTTGTAGCTGTACCACGAACCGGATTTTTCCACGATCTTGGCATCCGAGCCCAGGTCCAGGATTTCGCCTTCGCGCGAAGTGCCTGCGCCGTACAGGATGTCGAAGTGCGCTTCCTTGAACGGTGGCGCGATCTTGTTCTTGACGACCTTGACCTTGGTTTCGTTGCCGATCACTTCATCACCGGACTTGATCGAGCCGGTGCGGCGGATGTCCAGGCGCACGGAAGCGTAGAATTTCAGCGCATTGCCGCCGGTGGTCGTTTCCGGGCTGCCGAACATCACGCCGATCTTCATGCGGATCTGGTTGATGAAGATGACCAGAGTATTGGTGCGGTTGATGGAACCGGTCAGCTTGCGCAGGGCTTGCGACATCAGGCGCGCTTGCAAGCCTGGCAGGGAATCGCCCATGTCGCCTTCGATCTCGGCGCGTGGCGTCAGCGCGGCCACGGAGTCGATGACGACGAGGTCGACGCTGCCCGAACGCACGAGGGCGTCGCAGATTTCCAGCGCCTGCTCGCCCGTATCCGGTTGCGAGATCAGCAATTCATGCAGGTTCACGCCCAGCTTTTGCGCGTAACCGACGTCCAGCGCGTGCTCGGCGTCGATAAAGGCGCACGTGCCGCCCAGTTTTTGCATTTCGGCGATGGTTTGCAGGGTCAGCGTGGTTTTACCCGACGATTCCGGACCGTAGATTTCCACCACGCGGCCGCGCGGCAAGCCGCCCACGCCCAGCGCGATATCGAGGCCGAGCGAACCGGTCGACACGACTTGCACTTCTTCGATCGGTGCGCTGGCATCCATGCGCATGACCGAACCTTTGCCAAACTGCTTCTCGATCTGCGCCAGTGCGGCGGCGAGCGCCTTGGCTTTTTCCGATGCGGGTACTACAGCTTTTTTATCGTCCATATGTTCTTTCAGCCGTTCTACAGTTGCGGATTCACGTGACGCATCTACGTGAACCGTGCAGCCTGCGATAGCGCCAGTGGGTTAAATTCTTTACACAGACAGTACTGTATAAAAAAACAGTGATCAATGCAAGCGGAACGTGGATTTGTTTTGAAACAGATCAATACAAGCCTGGATTTTCACAAAAATTCGCCACCTTGCGGAAAATGAAACACAATACAAGCTTCTACCGCCGCAAAGCATAGGAAGTGCACCATGCGTATTTTACTTGCCGAAGATGACAGCGTGCTGGCCGATGGCCTGACCCGCTCGCTGCGCCAGTCCGGTTATGCAATCGACTACGTCAAGACGGGCCAGGAAGCCGATACGGCTCTGTCCACCCAGGAATTCGACTTGCTGATCCTCGACCTGGGCCTGCCGAAAATGTCCGGCCTGGAAGTGCTGCGCCGCCTGCGCGCGCGCGCCTCGCTGCTGCCGGTACTGATCCTGACGGCCGCCGATTCCATCGAACAACGCGTCAATGGCCTCGACCTCGGTGCCGATGATTATATGGCCAAGCCGTTCGCCTTGTCGGAACTGGAGGCAAGAGTGCGCGCCCTGACGCGCCGCGGCGCCGGCGGCGGCGCCACCATCATCAAGCACGGCCCCCTCAGCTACGACCAGGTGGGACGCAGCGCCTACATCAACGACCAGATGCTCGACCTGTCGGCGCGCGAACTGGGCTTGCTGGAAATCCTGCTGGGCCGCACCGGCCGCCTGGTCTCGAAAGAGCAGCTGGTCGACCACCTGTGCGAATGGGGCGAGGAAGTGTCGAACAACGCCATCGAAGTGTATGTCCACCGCCTGCGCAAGAAGATCGAGGTGGGCGGCGTGCGCATCGCCACCGTGCGCGGCCTCGGCTATTGCCTGGAAAAATATTCGGAAGCGGCGCGCCTGAACGCCGAAGCGGGCGAGTCGGCAAGCCCGGCCAGCGGACCCGCCAGCAAGTGAAGGCGCGCGAGGCGCCAGCGGACGAACCGGACGACGACGACTGGTTCGAGCCGCCCACCACGGAGCAGGATGACACCATCGAGCATTCGCTGTTCGGCGAAATCCTCGACTGGATGCTGGCGCCCCTGCTGCTGCTGTGGCCGATGAGCATCGCCATCACCTATCTGGTGGCCAAGGGCATCGCCAATCAGCCGTTCGACCATGCGCTGGAAGACAGCGTGACGGTGCTCACGCAGCAGGTCAAGCAGGCCGACGGCGCCATGCTGCGCCGCGCGCCCGACAGGAACCAAAAGAGCAGCAATAATAATGGCCGCGACTTGCTGCGCGGCGACGATGTCGACACCCTGTATTACCTGGTGGTGGGACCGCGCGGCGAATACCTGGCCGGCGACCGCGATTTGCCGCCGCCGCAAGACCCCGACAAATACCGCAGCGGCATGGTGCTGTTTCGCAACGACACCATCCACGGCACGCCCGTGCGCGTGGCGTTCAGCTATCTCGATATTGCTTCCGACAACGACGAGGAACAAAGCCGGGCGCTGGTGCAAGTGGCCGAGACACTGGAAAAACGCGCCCAGCTGGCCAATGAAATCATCAAGGGCGTGATTTTGCCGCAGTTCATCATCCTGCCTGTGATCCTGGCCCTGGTCTGGTTTGCCCTGGCGCGCGGCCTGTCGCCGCTGGCGCAATTGCAGGAACGCATACGCGCCCGCCCGCCCGACGATTTATCGCCCATCGAATCGGGCCAGGTACCCGAGGAAATCACGCCGCTGGTCGGTTCGCTCAACGAGATGCTGGCGCGGCTGTCGCTGTCGATCGACATGCAGAAACGCTTCATCGCCGATGCCGCGCACCAGATGAAGACGCCGCTGGCCGGCATGCGCATGCAATCGGAGCTGGCCTTGCGCCAGACCGACCACGACGAGATCCACCGCTCGCTGCTGCAGCTGGCGAAAAGTTCGGAAGCGGCCACGCGCCTGGTCAACCAGCTGCTGGCCCTGGCGCGCGCGGAAAACCAGCCGCAGGCGGGCACGGCGTTCGAGCCGATCGAACTGAGCGAACTGGCGCGCGGCGTGGTGCAGGACTGGGTGCAAGCTTCGTTTGCCCAGCATATCGACCTGGGCTTCGAGCAGCCCGCGTATTCGATCATGATTTCCGGCAATGCCATGATGCTGCGCGAGCTGCTGAGCAACCTGATCGACAACGCCCTGCGCTACACGCCGTCGGGCGGCAGCGTCACGGTGCGCGTGCGCAGCACCCTGGAGCTGGCCATCCTGGAAGTGGAAGATACGGGCCCCGGCATTGCGCCGGCCGAGCGGGCGCACGTGTTCGAACGCTTTTACCGCATTCTCGGCAGCAATGTCGACGGTAGCGGCCTGGGCCTGGCCATCGTGCGCGAAATTGCCCAGCAGCATGGCGCCGAAGTCGATATTTTCAACAATCCGCGCGCGCAGTCGCCAAAGCTGCCGGGCACCCTGCTGCGCCTGAGCATCGCCCTGCTGTTGCCGGACGCGCCAGAAGAGGATGACATCACGTATGGATAAGCCGAGCCCACCCGTTGCCCCGGCGCGGCCGTCGCACGCGCCCAGCCCCGAATTGCAGGCGCGCCGCGACATCCACTGGCGCAAGACGCGGCGCCTGACGGCCATCCTGCTGCTGGTCTGGCTGCTGACGGGCTTCCTGACCGTGTTCTATGCGCGCGAGCTGCTGCACCTGAACCTGTTCGGCTGGCCGCTGCCCTTCTATATGGCGGCTCAGGGCGCCTCGCTCGTGTACCTGGCCATCATCGCCTTCTATGCGTGGCGCATGCGGCGCCTCGACCGGGACTTCCATGCCGAGGAGCACGCATGAGCGGCCACCGCACCTTCTTTGCCCGGCTGAGCCGCTACTACCTGCTGTTTACGGCCGGTTTCGCCGCCTTCCTGCTGGCCCTGTCCGTGCTGGAACAGGAGGGCATGCCGCGCGCGTGGATCGGCTACCTGTTCATGCTCGTCACCATCACCCTGTACGCCACCATCGGCGTCATCAGTCGCACGTCGAACGTCACCGAATACTATGTGGCGGGGCGCAGGGTGCCGGCCATGTTCAACGGCATGGCCACGGCCGCCGACTGGATCTCGGCCGCCAGCTTCATCAGCCTGGCCGGCGGCCTGTACCTGAACGGTTTCGACGGCCTGGCCTTCATCATGGGCTGGACGGGCGGCTATTGCCTGGTGGCGCTATTGATCGCGCCCTACCTGCGCAAGTTCAGCCAGTACACGATTCCCGATTTCCTCGCCGCCCGCTACGGCAGCGGCACCGACAAACGAGGCGCCAGCGTGCGCGTGGTGGCCGTGGCCGCCACCATCATCGTGTCGTTTACGTATGTGGTGGCGCAGATCTACGCCGTCGGCCTGATCGCCTCGCGCTTCACGGGCGTGGATTTTTCCGTCGGCATCTTCCTGGGCCTGGCCAGCATCCTCGTCTGCTCCTTCCTGGGCGGCATGCGCGCCATCACCTGGACGCAGGTGGCGCAATACATCATCATCCTCGTCGCCTTTTTGATTCCCGCCATGTGGCTGTCGGTCAAGCATGCGGACAATCCCGTGCCGCAGATCGCCTACGGCAAGGTGCTGACGCAGCTGAGCGCGCGCGAACACGTGCTGGAAACGGACCCGAAAGAAAACGAAGTGCGCACCATCTTCCGCCAGCGCGCGCAAAGCTACCAGGCGCGCATCGACGGCTTGCCCGGCTCCTGGGAGCAAGGCCGCCTGGCGGCCCAGCGCCAGCTCGACAGTTTGCGCCAACGCAATACCTCGCTGTTCGACATCCGCAACGCGGAGCGCTACCTGATCGCGTATCCGAAAAGTCCGGACGAAGCACGCGTGCTGTGGCAAGCGGCGCAGGCGCAGAACCAGAAACGCGCCGAGCCGATCATTCCGCACGCGCAGCCGTTTCCCGCCGCCGACCGGGAGCAATCCGACATCAAGCGCAACAATTTCCTGGCCCTCGTGTTTTGCATGATGCTGGGCACGGCCGCCCTGCCGCACATCCTCATGCGATCGTACACCACGCCCTCCGTGCACGACACGCGCGTGTCCGTGTTCTGGACCCTGTTCTTCATCCTGTTGATCTATCTCACGATTCCCGCGCTGGCCGTGCTGGTCAAGTACGATATTTACTCGGCGCTCGTGGGCACCCAATACGCGAATCTGCCCACCTGGGTGTCGTACTGGGCCAATGTGGACAAGCTCAGTCCCCTGATCAGCATCGTCGACGTCAACCGCGACGGCATCGTGCAACTGGCGGAAATTTCCATCGACGCCGACGTGCTCGTTCTGGCCACGCCCGAGATCGCCGGCCTGCCCTACGTGATTTCCGGCCTGGTGGCGGCCGGCGGCCTCGCCGCCGCCCTGTCGACAGCCGATGGCTTGCTGCTGGCGATCTCGAACGCCCTGTCGCACGACATCTATTACAAGGTGGTCGATCCCAGCGCCTCGACGCAAAAGCGCGTGACAATTTCAAAATTGCTGCTGCTGGCCGTGGCTTTCATCGCCGCCTATGCGGCCTCGCAAAAGCCGGCCGATATTTTGTCGCTGGTGGGCGTGGCCTTTTCCCTGGCCGCCTCGACCCTGTTCCCGCCGCTGGTGCTGGGCGTGTTCTGGCAACGCGCCAATTACCAGGGCGCGCTGGCCGGCATGCTGACGGGCTTTGGCGTGTGCCTGTACTACATGCTGCATACAAGCACCATGCTTGGTGGCAATGCCAGTGGCCAATGGTTTCATATTGCACCGATTTCCGCCGGCATCTTCGGCGTGCCGGCCGGCCTGGCCGCCGCTATTCTGGTCAGCTGGCTGACGCCGGCGCCGGGACGCCGCAGCATGGGGCTCGTCGAACATATCCGGGCGCCGGAGTGAGCGTCCATCTCAATTTTTCTTCCAGGTTACAACACACCATGCCCAAGGTTTTCTTGCGTCTGCTACTTATCCTGGCCGCCTGCGCCAGCCTGTTTGCCATCCCCACACAAGCGCACACCGCCGTCGCGCCGCCACCGCTGTCGGCCTTCTTCACCAATCCCGAATTCAGCGGCCCCCAGCTGTCGCCCGATGCGCGCCACCTGGCCGTGAAAGTGAGCGGCGCGAACAATCGCGAACGGCTGGCCATCGTCAACCTGCTCGATAACAGCATCAAGGTCGTGGCGCAATTCAGCGATGTCGACGTGGGCAACGTCGAATGGGTCAACAACGAACGCCTGATCCTGAACACGCGCGACCGCCAGACGGCGCCCGGCGACATGCGTTTCGGGCCGGGCCTGTTTGCCGTCGACCGCGACGGCGGCAATTTTCGCCAGCTGGCCGCCCGCAGCGCCATGCCCGATGCCTCCACCTCGATCTATAAACTGCTGCCCTGGCATACCTACCTGACGGGCCAGCGCGGTGCGCAGGATTCCCCGGCCGTGTATGTGCGCAGCACCGTGTACGCCTCGACGGGCGAAGTCGACTACGAGGGCTTGCGGCAGCTCGATACGCTCACGGGCCGCAGCACGACCGTCAAGCCGCCGGGCAAGGTGCGCCGCTGGCTGCTCGACCAGCATGGCGAACCGCGCCTGGCCGTGACGCGGGAACGCAATATCGAAAGCGTCATGTACCGGGAGCCGGACGGCGGCGCCTGGCGCACGCTGGCGCAATTCGACGCCTACCTCGGCGGCCCCGATGCCTTCACCCCGCTCTCCTTCGGTCCGGACGGCACCCTGTACGTGAGCGCCCGCATGGGCAGCGACACGCTGTCCGTGCATGCCTACGACCTGGCCAGCAGGCGCATCACAGCCACGCCCCTCATCTCGCTCGACGGCTATGACTTCAGCGGCAATCTGATCGTCGGGCAAGGCAAGCTGCTGGGCGTGCGCCACCTGAGCGATGCGCGCGCCACGCGCTGGTTCGATCCCGCCATGACGACGACCCAGGCGCGCATCGACTCCCTGCTGCCAGCGACCATCAACCTGGTCTCGCTGGCAGCACGCCCCGCCACGCCCTTCATGCTGGTGACTTCGTATTCCGACCGGCAGCCGGGCAAATTCTCGCTGTTCAATAGCGACACGGGCAAGCTGAGCATCATCGGCGAGGCGCAGCCGCTCATTCAGCCGGCGCAGATGAGCGAGCAGCAGCTGGTGCGCTACAAGGCGCGCGATGGCCTGTCCATTCCCGCCTGGCTCACCGTGCCCGCCACGAGTTCCGGCAAGCAGCTGCCGCTGGTTGTGCTCGTGCATGGCGGCCCGTATGTGCGCGGCAGCTCCTGGCAATGGAATGCCGAAGTGCAATTTCTTGCCTCGCGTGGCTATGCCGTATTGCAGCCGGAATTTCGAGGCAGCACAGGCTTTGGCGCCAAGCATTTTCGCGCCGGCTGGAAGCAATGGGGCTTGAAGATGCAGGACGATCTCGCCGATGGCGCGCGCTGGGCCATCGGTGAAGGCATCGCCGATCCGCGCCGCATCTGCATCGCCGGCGCCAGCTATGGCGGTTATGCCGCTTTGATGGGCCTGGTCAACGATCCCGAGCTGTTCCGCTGCGCCGTCGACTGGGTGGGCGTGACCGACATCAACCTGATGTATAGCGGCCACTGGAGCTTCAAGTCCGACCTCGGCGACGATTGGAAACAGTACGGCATGCCCGAACTGATTGGCGACCGGACGGCCGACGCGGCCCAGTTCCAGGCCACCTCGCCCATCGCCCAGGCGGCGCGCATCACCCAGCCCCTGCTGCTGGCGTACGGCGCCGCCGACCAGCGGGTGCCGCTGTACCACGGCAAGCAGTTTTACGCGGCCGTCAAGCAGCACAACCGCGATGTCGAATGGGTGGTCTACGACGAGGAAGGCCATGGCTGGACATTGCCGAAGAACCGCATCGACTTCTGGGGCCGCGTGGAAAAATTCCTCGACAGAACTATCGGAAAAGACAGCGCCCCGGCAAAAAAGGAGTAGGCTGGAGGGCCGTTCCACTTGCGAGGAAATCCCATGCCGTCTGGAAAAATTCTTGTTGCCCAGGGAGGCGGCCCGACCGCCGTCATTAACCAGTCGCTGGTGGGCGTGGTGCTCGAATCGCGGCGCTTTCAACATGTCACGCGCGTGTATGGCGCGCTGCATGGCGTGCGCGGCATCGTCAATGAAGAATTCGTTGATCTGACACAGGAAACCAGCCATAACCTGGAACTGGTGGCCGCCACGCCATCATCGGCCCTCGGCTCCACGCGCGACAAGCCCGACATCGCCTACTGCCAGCAAATCTTCGAAGTGCTGCGCGCGCACGAGATCGAACATTTCTTTTACATCGGCGGCAACGACTCGTCCGACACGGTGCGCATCGTCAGCGAGGAAGCGCACAAGGCCGGCTATCCGCTGCGTTGCATCCACATCCCGAAAACCATCGACAACGACCTGGTGGGCAGCGACCACACGCCCGGCTTTCCGTCGGCCGCGCGTTTCGTCGCGCAAGCGTTCGCCGGCGCCAACCTCGACAACGCCGCCTTGCCCGGCGTCTATGTGGGCGTCGTGATGGGCCGCCACGCGGGCTTCTTGACGGCCGCCTCGGCGCTGGGCAAGAAGTTCCCCGACGATGGCCCGCACCTGATCTACCTGCCCGAGCGCGTCTTCGTGCTGGAGAAATTCCTTGCCGACGTGAAGGCCACCTATGAAAAATACGGCCGCTGCGTGATCGCCGTCTCGGAAGGCATCCACGACGCCTCGGGCGAGCCGATCGCCAGCCTGCTGGCGAAAGAAGTCGAACGCGATGCGCACGGCAACGTGCAATTGTCCGGCACGGGCGCGCTGGCCGACCTGCTGTGCGACGAAATCAAGGCCAAGCTCGGCATCAAGCGCGTGCGCGGCGATACCTTCGGCTATCTGCAGCGCTCCTTCATCGGCTGCGTTTCCGACGTGGACCAGCGCGAAGCCCGCGAAGTGGGCGAAAAAGCCGTGCAATTCGCCATGTGGGGCGACCGCGACGGCTCAGTCGCCATCAAGCGCACGGGCTTTTATTCCGTCGATTATGAATTGCTGCCGCTCACCGAGGTCGCGGGCAAGACGCGCACCATGGAAGACGAGTTCATCAGCGCCAGCGGCACGGATGTCACCGATGCGTTCAGGCTGTATCTGCGCCCGCTGCTGGGTTCAAGCATGCCGGACGCCTTCCGCCTGCGCGCCGCGAAAGTGGCGAAGGTCTTGAAACCTTAGCTGTTTTCCGCCAGCAATAGCGGCCGCAGCTTGACGGCCGCCTCCTTGAGCTGCGGCACGTGCTGCATCAGCTGCTCCACGGATTTGCGCGCCACGGGCGCGTGGCAGGCGACGGCCGCCACGATGCGCCCGTCGGCCGCGCAGATGGGCACGGCCACGGCCACCATGCCGTGCACGAATTCCTCGTCGTCGATACCGATGCCCAGGCGGGCGATACGCACGATCTCGCGCTCGAGCAGCACGGGATCCGTGATGCTTTTCGGTGTGCGCGCCTGCAGGGTCAGCATGGCCAGCAGCTCGCACCGCTCCAGCAAACTCATGTGCGCAAGAAACAGTTTTCCGCTGGCCGTGCAATGCATGGGCGCGCGGGTACCCAGCACCAGGTGCAGGCGCAGCGGTTCCTGCGTTTCCACCCTGTCCACGTAGACGATGGCATTGCCCTCAGGAATGGCCAGATTGCACGTCTCGCCCGTGATGGCCACCAGGCTGCCCAGGATGCTGCGGCTCACGCGAATCAGGGCATTGTTGCGCAGGGTCGCCAGCGCCAGGTTGGTCGAGGCGGCACCGGGCACATAGCCGCGCCCCACGGGCGTGCGCAGCACATAGCCATGCTGCTCCAGGGTATCGAGCAAACGCATCATGCTGGCCTTGGGCACCTGCATGCGCGCGGCCAGCTGCGACAGGGTCAGGGGCTGGCTGGCGCTGGCCAGGTGCTCGATCAAACGCAGCACGCGCAAGCCCCGCGCCTCGTCGCCATGGCTTGCGGTCGTGCCGGTCTCCACTTGACCACCTTCTTCGGCCTCGCCCGGCCGTTTTTGAAACGCATCATGCATGTTCTGTTTCACCTCTCGCGTATGCGGCTGTTTCCGCTTGTCCCGGTGCTGCACGTCTTTTATAAATGGAACCAGACGTTCCAAAAATAACCAATAAAGACCAGTGTATCGCAAAAAACGCCCGCCGAGGCGGCGCGATACCGCAACGCAGGAGACAAGAGCAATGTTGCAAACACACTACGATTACATCGTTGTCGGCGCCGGTTCCGCCGGCTGCGTGCTGGCCAACCGCCTGTCGCACGACAGCGCCAACCAAGTGCTGCTGCTGGAAGCGGGCGGCAAGGACAACAATCCCTGGATACACGTGCCGGTCGGCTATTTCAAGACCATGCACGACCCCAAGCTGGACTGGTGCTACCGCACGGAAGCGGACGCCGGCATTGCCGGGCGCCAGTTGCAATGGCCGCGTGGCAAGGTGCTGGGCGGCTCCAGCTCTCTCAACGGCTTGCTGTATGTGCGGGGCCAGAAGGAAGACTACGACCGCTGGGCCGAGCTGGGCAATGCCGGCTGGAGCTACGCCGAAGTACTGCCCTACTTCAAGAAATCGGAAGACCAGGAACGCGGCGCCAGCGATTACCACGGCGTGGGCGGTCCATTGAAAGTGTCGGACCTGCGCCTGCGCCGTCCCATCGCCGAACATTTCATTGCGGGCGCCACGGAAAGCGGCATCCCCTTCAACGCCGATTACAACGGCGCCACGCAGGAAGGCGTCGGCTACTTCCAGCAGACAGCCAGCAAGGGCTTGCGCTGCAGCACGGCGAAAGCCTTTTTGCGACCCGCCCGCAAGCGCGCCAACCTGCGCGTGGAAGTGCGCGCGCAAATCACGCGCGTGCTGTTCGAGGGCAAGCGCGCCGTCGGCATCGAATTCCGGCAAGATGGCCAGCTGCGCCAGGCGCGCGCCAGCGGCGAAGTGATACTCTGCGCGGGCGCCATCGGCTCGCCGCAAATCCTGCAATGTTCGGGCGTGGGCCCGCGCGCCCTGCTCGATGAAGTGGGCGTGCCGCTGGTGCACGACTTGCCCGGCGTGGGACAGAACCTGCAAGACCATCTGCAAATCCGCCTCGTCTTCAAGACGCGGCTGAAAACCCTGAACGATGAAGTCAACAGCCTGTGGGGCAAGCTGTGGGTGGGCATGCAATATGTGTTTTCCCGCTCGGGACCCTTGACCCTGGCGGCCAGCCAGGTGACGGTGTTTACCCGCTCCTCGCCCGACGTGGAACGGCCCGACATCCAGTTCCACATGCAGCCGCTGAGCGCCGACAAGCCAGGCGAAGGCGCGCATCCGTTTTCCGCCTTCACGTCGTCCGTGTGCCAGCTACGCCCGCACAGCCGCGGCCACGTGTCGATCAAGTCCGCCGATCCATTTGCGTATCCGGGCATCTACCCGAACTACCTGTCCGACCCGCGCGACCAGCAAACGGCGATCGCCGCCCTGCGCGTGGCGCGCAGGATCGCCGCCGCGCCGTCGCTGGCGCCGCACATCATTGCCGAGTTCGTGCCCGGCCCGCAGTTCCAGAGCGATGAGGAACTGCTGGACGCGGCGCGGCGCTTCAGCCAGTCGATCTACCACCCCAGCGGCACCTGCAAGATGGGGCATGACGCCATGGCCGTCGTCGACGAGCGCCTGCGCGTGCGTGGCATGCAGAACCTGCGCGTGGTCGACGCATCGATCATGCCGGAAATCGTCTCGGGCAATACGAACGCGCCCACCATCATGATCGCCGAAAAAGCGGCCGACATGATCCTGGCGGACGCCGTGCGCCTGCCCAAGGCAGCCTGACTCGCCCCCATTTCGTTCTCAAAGGAGGATGCCAGCGGCGGGCAGACGGCCCCGCCTCAAATGACTCGGCGACAAGCCAAGCATCAGAAAAAAACACATAATCGATATCGATTGGAGACTAGATATTATGGATAACAATACGAACCATCCGAAAAAGGCCAAAGAGCTGCGGAAAGTCGTGATGGCCAGCGTGATCGGCGCCACCATCGAATGGTATGACTTCTTTTTATACGGCGTCGTTGCCGGCATCGTATTCAGCAAGCTGTATTTCCCGGGCGGCGATCCGCTCGTCTCGACCATGCTGGCCTATGGCACCTTCGCCGTGGGCTTTCTGTCGCGCCCCATCGGCGGCGTGATCTTCGGCCACTTCGGCGACAAGATCGGCCGCAAGAGCATGCTGGTGATGACCCTGATGATCATGGGCGTCTCCACCTTCCTGATCGGCGTGCTGCCGACGTATGACCATATCGGCTACTGGGCACCGGGCCTGCTGCTGTTCCTGCGCGTGCTGCAAGGTATCGGCCTCGGTGGCGAATGGGGCGGCGCCGTGTTGATGGCGTATGAGTATGCACCGCCAAAGGAGCGCGGCTTCTACGCCAGCCTGCCGCAGATCGGCCTGGCCATCGGCCTGTGCCTCGCTTCCGGCGTGGTGGCCATCCTGTCGTACACGCTGACGGACGCGCAATTTCTGTCCTGGGGCTGGCGCGTCGCGTTCATCCTGTCGGCCGCCCTCGTCTTCATCGGCATGTGGATACGTTTGAACGTGATGGAAACGCCGGAGTTCCAGGCCGTCAAGGAGAAGAACGCGGAGACGCAGATCCCGTTCTTCGACCTGCTGAAACGTTATCCGGGCAACGTCTTGAAGGGCATGGGCGCGCGCTATATCGACGGCGTGTTCTTCAATATCTTCGGCGTGTTTTCCATCACCTATCTGACCAACACCATCAAGATCGACCGCACGGAAGCGCTGATGGGCGTGATGGCGTCGGCCGTCGTGATGTGCTTCTGCATCCCGTTCTTCGGCCGCCTGTCGGACCGCATCGGCCGCAGCAAGGTGTTTTTCTGGGGTTCGCTGATCACGGGCGTGTCGGCCATTCCCGCCTTCTGGATCATGCTCAACCACGCCGGCAATCCCTTGCTGCTGTGGTGTTCCGTGATCATCCCGCTGGGCGTCCTGTATTCGGCCGTGTACGGCCCGGAAGCGGCCCTGTTCTGCGACCTGTTCGACGCCAAGGTGCGCTACACGGGCATCTCCTTCGTGTACCAGTTCTCCGGCATCTTCGCCAGCGGCCTGACGCCCATCATCGCCACCTACCTGCTCAAGACGGGCAATGGCGAGCCGTGGCACATCGTCGGCTACATCCTGTTCGCCTCCCTCGTCTCGGCCGTCAGCGTGGCCATGATCGGAAAAGGCGGCTCGCAGCCGGATGGACGCATGAAGACGGCGCACGCAAGGTAAGACATCCGGGTGTAAAAAAAGCAGGCCTCTCGCGAGTGCCTGCCTTTTCCATTCAAGCTACAACTTAGATGACGATAGTCTGGTGCTCGTCGCCGTTACGCGCGCGGATGGTGCCGATGCGCGAGACGGTTTCACCGGCCGCCTGCAGCTGGGCGATGGCGGCATCGGCGTTCTCTTGCGAGACGATGACGGTCATGCCGATGCCGCAGTTGAAGACGCGGTGCATTTCGGCGTCAGCCACGCCGCCGTGCTGTTGCAGCCACGTGAACAGCGGCGGCATGGTCCATGCCTTCGAGTCCAGTTCGGCCACCAGGCCAGGCTGCAGCACGCGCGGGATGTTTTCCACCAGGCCGCCACCGGTGATGTGCACCATGCCCTTGACTTCCATGGCATCCATCAGTGCCAGCAGCGGCTTGACGTAGATGCGCGTCGGCTGCATCAGCACGTCGGCCAGTTTACGGCCGTGGAAGTCGCCTTCCAGGTCCGGTTTCGCCACTTCGATGATCTTGCGCACCAGCGAGTAACCGTTCGAATGCACGCCCGACGAGGCCAGGCCCAGCACCACGTCGCCCGGGGCGATCTTGGTGCCGTCGATGATTTTCGATTTTTCCACGGCGCCGACGGCAAAACCCGCCAGGTCGTATTCGCCGGCCGGGTACATGCTCGGCATTTCCGCCGTTTCGCCGCCGATCAGCGCGCAACCGGCTTGTTCGCAACCCTGGGCGATGCCCTTGATGACGTCGGTGGCAATCGCCACGTCCAGCTTGCCGCAAGCGAAGTAGTCGAGGAAGAACAGCGGCTCGGCGCCTTGCACCAGGATGTCGTTGACGCTCATGGCGACCAGATCGATGCCGACCGTGTCATGGCGGTTCAGTTCGAATGCCAGGCGCAATTTGGTGCCGACGCCGTCGGTGCCGGAGACCAGCACCGGTTCCTTGTACTTCTTGCTGATTTCAAACATGGCGCCAAAACCGCCCAGGCCGCCCATCACGCCTTCGCGCAGGGTGCGCTTGGCAAACGGCTTGATTGCTTCGACTAAAGCGTCGCCTGCGTCGATATCGACGCCAGCGTCACGGTAGGAAAGGGAAACATTAGAAGTCTGGTTCATGGTGTGGTGGCAGCGGAGGCGGTAAAATAGAAGGCGGATACCCGCCGGCACGCGCGCGCAAGCATGTTTTTCAACATCGTGCGGCAGGGCGCCAGCGGGTGAATTCGGTCGATCAAGACGCTATTTTATCAAACTGCCCCGCCATTTCGTAATTAACTGCCTTTTTTTAACGCAACAGCACAAACTACATGCCATTCGCCATCACCGCCGAACAGAAGCAAACAGCATTTTGGATCGCGGTCTGGCTGGCATTTTTGCTGCTGCTCGTCAGCCTCGGTCCCATCCTGACGCCCTTCCTGGCCGCCGCCATCCTCGCCTACGTGCTCAATCCCGGCGTGGACCGCTTGCAGCGCCTGCACTACAAGCGCTTTTACGTGCCCCGTCCACTGGCCGTGCTCGTCGTCGTAGTGTTGTTTTTCCTCGCCATTACGGCGCTGGTACTCATCGTCGTGCCCGTGTTGCAGAAGGAAATCCCGCTGCTGCAGGCGCAAATCCCGCAATTCCTGAACAAGGCGAACGATTTCCTGGCGCCGAAACTGCGCGACCTGGGCATCCGCGTGCGCCTGGACGGCACTGGCATCAAGCGCATGCTGAGCCAGCAGATGGCTACCAGCGGCGATGAAATCTGGAGCACGGTACTGGCCTCGGCCCGCATCGGCGGCACGGCCGTGCTGGGCTGGCTGGCCACCGTCGTGCTGATTCCCGTGGTGCTGTTTTATTTGTTGCTGGACTGGCATCCGATGCTGGCGCGCATCGCCGCCGCCGTGCCGCGCCGCTGGGTCGGCCGCACGGTGGGCATGGCGCAGGAAGTCGATACCCTGCTGGCGCAATACCTGCGCGGCCAGTTGCTCGTCATGCTGGTGCTGGCCACGTATTACTCGGTGGCGCTGGCCATTGCCGGTTTTGAAGTGGCATTGCCTGTGGGCATCATCACGGGCTTGCTGGTGTTCATCCCCTACCTGGGCTTCGGCCTGGGCCTGATGCTGGCGCTGATCGCCGCCCTGCTGCAGTTTGCCGACTGGAGCGGCGTCATCGCCGTGGCCGTCATCTACGGCTGCGGCCAGGTCATCGAAGGCTTTTTCCTCACGCCGCGCCTGGTGGGCGAGCGCATCGGTTTAAATCCACTGGCCGTGATCTTCGCCTTATTGGCTTTCGGACAATTGTTCGGTTTCGTCGGCGTTTTGCTTGCTTTACCCGCTTCTGCCGTGCTGATGGTCGCTTTTAAGCATCTAAGACGCCACTACCTCTCCAGCAGCTTCTATAATACCTAGTAAAAGCGGATATCATATCAACCTAGCAATACCACGATGCACATGCAGTAATGAAAAACAGGACAAGGCGTACGCCATGAAACAACTGGTGCTCGATTTAGGCACAGACCAGGCGCACAGCCTCGATACCTTCGAGGTGGGACAGAATGCCGAAGTGGCGCAGCTGATGCGCCAGTTCGCCGCGCGCACGTCGCGCGAACATTTTGCCTACCTGTGGGGCGAACTGGCCGCCGGCAAGAGCCACCTGCTCAAGGCCCTGGCCAGCACCGAGCGCGCGCGCTACATTTCGCCCTTCTCGATCGAGTCCGAATTCGTGTATTCGCCCGACGTCGACCTGTACCTGCTCGACGACTGCGAAAAGCTGTCGCCGCTGGCGCAGATCGACGCCTTTGCCCTGTTCAATGAAATCCGCGCCAACAAGGCGTTCATGGTGTGCAGCGGCGCCGTGCCGCCCGCCGTGCTGCCCGTGCGCGAAGACTTGCGCACGCGCATGGGCTGGGGCCTGATCTACCAGATCCACGGCTTGACCGACGAAGAAAAAATCGCCGCCCTGACCCAGGCGGCCACCACCCGCGGCTTGACCTTGTCGCCCGGCGTGTTACCCTATCTGCTGTCCCATTTCCGGCGCGACATGCGTTCGCTGTCGACGATGCTGGACTCTCTCGACCTCTACTCCCTTGAAACCCAACGCCCGATCACCTTGCCATTGTTGCGCGAGTTGCTGCAGGCGGAAGCGAAAGAATGATGAATCTGGCCCTGTTTGACCTCGACCACACCCTGCTGCCCATCGACTCGGATCACGAGTGGGGCGAGTTCCTGGTACGCATCGGTGCCGTGGACGCCGCCGAATTCACCCGCCGCAACGACGAATTTTTCGCGCAATACCAGGCCGGCACGCTCGATCCGGTGGAATACCTGGAATTCTCGCTCGGCACGCTGGCGCAATTTCCGCGCGAGCGCCTGGAGGCGCTGCACCGGCAATTCATGGCCGAAGTGGTCATGCCGGTCATCCGCCCGGAAGTCGTGGCCCTGCTGAAACAGCACCAGGACGCGGGCGACCTGCTGGCCATCGTCACGGCCACCAACCATTTCATCACCAAACCCATCGCCGACGCGCTGGGCGTCGAGCACCTGCTGGCGGCCATGCCCGAATATGACGACGCAGGCAACGTCACGGGCAAGCTGGTCGGCACGCCGACCCTGGGCGCGGGCAAGCTGACCCACACCCACGCCTGGCTGGAAAAGATGGGCAAGGAACTGGGGCAGTTCGAGCGCAGCTATTTTTACAGCGATTCGCACAACGACATTCCCCTGCTGTCGGTCGTGACCCACCCGGTCGCGACCAACCCCAACACCGCTTTGAGCGCACACGCATCCCTCCACGGCTGGCCATCACTTCACTTATTCAATGATTAAAAAATTCATCCGCAAGATCCTCGGCGTTAAAAAAGAGGCAGCGCGCGACACCACGGCACCCATCGTGCTCGGTCCTGCGCAACACGGAATCGACCCGAAACTGGTGTCGTCGAATGCCATCCGCGTTACCAGCAGCCTGCAGGAAGCGGGCTTCGAGGCCTTTGTCGTCGGCGGCGCCGTGCGCGACCTGCTGCTGGGCGTGAAACCGAAAGACTTCGACATCGCCACCAACGCCACGCCGGAACAGGTCAAGCGTTTGTTCCGCCGCGCCTTCATCATCGGCAAGCGCTTCCAGATCGTGCACGTGATGTTCGGCCAGGATTTGCTGGAAGTGACGACCTTCCGCGGCGCCGGCGCCGATTCCGCGCCCAAGGATGAACATGGCCGCGTCCTGCGCGACAACACCTTCGGCTTGCAGCACGAAGACGCGCTGCGCCGCGACTTCACCATCAACGCCATGTACTACAACCCGGCCACGCAGGAAGTGCTCGATTACCACGGCGGCGTGGAAGACATCCGCGCCAAGACCTTGCGCATGATCGGCAAGCCGGAAGAACGCTACCGCGAAGATCCCGTGCGCATGCTGCGCGTGGTGCGCTTCGCCGCCAAGCTGAAATTCACCATCGAGCCGCACACGGCCGCGCCGATTCCCGTCATGGCGCCGCTGATCAACAACGTGCCCGCGCCGCGCGTGTTCGACGAAATGCTGAAACTCCTGATGAGCGGCCACGCGCTGGCTTGCCTGCAGCAGCTGCGCAAGGAAGGCTTGCATCACGGCCTGCTGCCGCTGCTCGACGTGGTGCTGGAGCAGCCGCTGGGCGCGAAATTCGTCACTCTGGCGCTGGACGCGACGGACCAGCGCATCGCCGCCGGCAAGACCGTCTCGCCAGGCTTTTTGTTCGCCTCGCTGCTGTGGCACCAGGTGCTGGAAAAATGGACGGCCTACCGCGCCGCCGGCGAGTCGACCATCCCCGCGCTGCACCTGGCGGCCGACGACGTGCTCGATTCGCAAACGGAAAAACTGGCCTTGCAGCGCAAGATCGGTTCCGACATGCGCGACATCTGGTCGATGCAGCCGCGCTTCGAGCGCCGGGTCGGCAAGGCGCCGTACAAGCTGCTCGAACACCTGCGCTTCCGCGCCGGCTACGACTTCCTGCTGCTGCGCTGCGCCTCGGGCGAGATCGACATGGACATCGGCGAATGGTGGACAGCCTTTTATGAAGGCGACGAGGAAACGCGCGAAGCGCTGCTCGTCAGCGCCAATGCCGCGCCGGGCGCCGTCAAGAAGAAGCGCCCGCCACGCCGCAGCACGCGCAGCAAGACCAGCACGGGCGGCGGCTCGACCACCGGCAGCACCAGCGGCGAATAATGCTGATAACCGCTTACATCGGCATCGGAGCGAATCTGGGCGACGCGCGCGCGAACGTGCACGACGCGATCGCGCGCCTGGCGCGCCTGCCCGGCGCATCACTGGTCGACGCCTCGGCCACCTACCGCACGGCGCCCATCGATTCGAGCGGTGACGACTACATCAACGCCGTGGCGCGCATCACGACCACCCTGCCGGCAGAGGAACTGCTGCTGGCGCTGCACGCCATCGAGGCGGCGCACGGGCGCGAGCGGCCTTACCGCAACGCGCCGCGCACCCTGGACCTGGACTTGCTGCTGTACGGCGATGAGCAGATCGCCAGCGCCACCCTGACGGTGCCGCATCCACGCCTCACCGAGCGCGCCTTCGTGCTGGTGCCGCTGCTGGCCCTGGCGCCCGCCATCGTCGTGCCCGGGCTCGGGCCGGCGCAGGACTACCTGGCCACGGTGGCCGACCAGGCCATCAGCCAGCTCTGAGCCACGGCACCGGACATACACTACAATCCCGCCCCTGCAGCACGCCGCATAAAGTACTACACTAGCGGCGTCGCAATCGCATCACCCCCTTTCACTCTAGAGAATACCTATGTCCGCTTATTTGCAAGGAACAGATCTGGCCGCAAAAGACAAGGCCGCCACACCGGCGCCGGCGCCATCCAAGCCTGTCGCCAACAAGGCCGTGACCATCCACACGCTGGCCACGCTGCGCGCCGCCGGCGAAAAGATCACCATGCTGACCTGCTATGACGCCAGCTTCGCGTCCCTGATGGACCGCTGCGGCGTGGAGATCCTGCTGATCGGCGATTCGCTCGGCATGGTCTGCAACGGCCACAATTCCACTTTGCCCGTCACCGTGGCCGAACTGGCCTACCACACGGCGTCCGTCGCGCGCGGCAGCAAGTCGGCCATGATCATGTCCGACTTGCCGTTCGGCGCGTACGGCACGCCCGAGACAGCGTACGCCAACGCCGTCATCCTGATGCAGGCTGGCGCGCACATGGTCAAGATCGAAGGCGGCGCCTGGCTGGCCGAGACCGTGCGTTTCCTCACCGAGCGCGGCATCCCCATCTGCGCCCACATCGGCCTGACGCCACAATCCGTGCACCAGCTGGGCGGCTATAAAGTACAGGGCAAGAGCACGGAAAGCGCGGCGGAACTGAAGAACGACGCACTGGTGCTGCAAAACGCGGGCGCCGCCATCGTGCTGATGGAAGCGATGCCGACGCAGCTGGGCAAGGAAGTGACCGACATGCTAACGATACCGACGATCGGCATCGGCGCAGGTCCCGACTGCTCGGGCCAGGTCCTCGTCATGCACGACATGCTGGGCGTATTCCCAGGCCGCAAGGCACGCTTCGTGCGCAACTTCATGGAAGGTGCGGCCAGCATCGACGACGCCGTCACCGGCTACGTGAAAGCCGTCAAGGATGGTAGCTTCCCGGCGCTGGAACACTGCTTCTGATCCAAGTAACCCCCATAAATTATTGTGATTTCTGACTTCCATAACCGGCACTCTGCGGCGTTGCCCACCGCTCGCAGTGCTCGCACTGCGTCGCGGCGGACGCCTTGCATAGCATCCGGCTATGTTCGTCATGATTTCACAATAATTTCCTGAGGATTACTTAGCCTATTGAGGCGATATCGCGCCGGTACTTGCCGGGGCGATTTTTTTTTCGCGCAGCGTTTCTGTCCGTACAAACGCCACCTCCAGTCCAAAGAACTGTCCGATGCGGTTCAGCGTCTGGATGGTTGGATTGCCCTTGCCGCTCTCGATTTCCTTGATGACCTTCGTGCTCACGCCCCGGTGCGTCGCAAACTCTGCCTGCGTCATGCGCGAGATGGCGCGCATTTCCTTAACGGCATACTGTAGCGTGACGGCGCCTGCTTCAATGGCTTCGTAAAGCACCGCCCTGCGCTGCCGCAGCTCCTCCTTGTCAACGGTCTTTTTGGTACGCGCCATGTCAGTGCTCTCCCAAGGCCTTGAGCTGTTCGATCTGCCCGGCTATATGTGGCCGAAGGAAAGCAATGATGTCATCATCCACGCCTGCCTCCTGCATATGCTGTTCCAGCGCAGTCAGTTGCTGGGCAAATCCGTATAGCGCGAGGCGAACCTGCTGGCGCTCAACGTCCGTCATGCCGATCGTAGCCAGTATCGTCGTCCAGTCATGCAGCTCATTTTGAGTATCCGGGTGATACCAGCGCGCCGCGCGTGGTATGCCATCCGGGTCCAGATACATCGGTGCAAAATCGAACAGCGGCGTGAGGCGCACCTCGGCACCCACTTGCTGTACCGCCGTATTGCGTGCGTGATTATCGGTATTGCGCATGGCTAGGTTCAAGATATCGCGTTTGAGAAATTCAATGGTTTCCGCAGTCTTGTCACTGACGACGGCGCGCAGCGCCTGCAATAATACAAACTGGCTGGGCGTGGCTTCAAAGCCAACGATACCTGCCAGCGAAGCGGCGCTTTCCTGATGCAGTCGCAACACTTTTCCATCGCGGATGCGGCGGTCAAAACGGGGAATAAACAAGGTATCGTCCTGGTAGCGCAGTTGGCCTTCGGTGCGCAAGCCCACCGCGCGTGCCACAGTCATGTATGCGGCTTCATTTCTCAATACCTTGGCGTCGCTGGCGGTCTTTCCGCGCGGACGCTTGACGATGAAATGTGCAGCCGCATACTTGTCCGCCAGAGCGCCATCGGCATGCCAGAGACCAGCATGGTCGGTGGTCAGCAGATATTTCGGTGCCGCTCCTTGTACCCCCAGACTGCCAGCGGCCAACATGCTATGCATCAGCATGCGCTCATTGAAGGCATCGCCGCGACCTATAATCTCGTCCAGTGAAAAGCCGGTCTGCGGCTTGCCCTTGTCGTGGCGATTCATATGGTGTGCGTAGTACTGCACGGCCTCGGCGATGCGCACGCGCCCGACTGGATTGAATGCACCGGCACACGCAAGCGGAAAATCGGCAGCCGGACCATCGGCCAGTTGAAGCTGCCCAAGCAGATATGTCCGGCCGCTTCCCTGCGGAATCAGGTCAAAGATAAAAGCTGGCCATTGCGCCAGCTTCTGCATTTCTGCGGTGACGGGGAACCGCAGCGAGACAGGTCCACTCTCAAGCTTGAAGAAGGCATAATCGAGGTCATACTCGAACAGGGTACCGGTGCGTGGATTGCCGCCTGCAGGATCAAGCAAAGTCAGCGATGCGCAATCGTGCCACGCATCATCATGAAAAATTTGAAAATGGCAGTGCATGACGGCTCCAATTGGATCTTATAGTAGCTAATTGTGTTCAGTTTATCCTTAAATTAGCACTTATACGATCCAAATTTTTAAAAGATACATCGCTATGAAAACTTTAATGGCTCCTAAAAGGACTATTTTAAGCCATTAATACCATAAATTAGTTCTTTTAAGTTCTATTTTTAAAATTATCCCACCTGTATCCAGGTCGTCTTCAATTCCGTGTACTTGTCCAGCGCGTGCAATGACTTGTCGCGCCCGTTGCCCGACTGCTTGTAGCCGCCGAACGGCACGGTGATGTCGTCGCCGTCATACTGGTTGACGTGCACGGTGCCCGCACGCAGGGCGCGCGCCGTCTGGATGGCTTTGGTGATGTCCGACGTCCACACGGCCGCCTGCAAGCCGTACGGCGTGGCGTTGGCCTGCTTCACAGCCTCGGAGAGATCCGTAAAGCCCAGCACGGACAGGACGGGGCCGAAGATCTCTTCGCGCGCGATCGTCATGCTCGTATCCACGCCAAAGATGGTCGGCTGCACGTAATAACCGCCCGTTTCCGCGCGCACGGCTTCGCCGCCGCCCAGCAGCTGTGCACCCTCCTGCTTGCCGGAAGCGATGTAACCCATCACGGTCTTCATCTGCGTGGCGTCGACGATGGCGCCCATGACGGTGGCTTCGTCGAGCGGGTCGCCCGGCTGGAAGCGGGGCAGCATGGCCTGCGCCTTGGCGATAAATTCATCCTTGATCGATTCTTCCACGAACAGGCGCGAAGGCGCGTTGCAGCTTTCGCCCTGGTTGAAGAAGATGGAACCGACGGCGGCCGCCACGGCCTTGTCCAGGTCCGGGCAATCGGCGCACACGATGTTGGCGGACTTGCCGCCCAGCTCCGTCCACGCCCGTTTCAGGTTCGACTGGCCCGCCATCTGCACGATCAATTTCCCCGTGCGCGTGGAACCCGTAAAGCCGATGCAATCGACGTCCATGTGCAGCGCCAGCGCGGCGCCGGCCTCGTTGCCGTAACCGGGCAGCACGTTGAAGACGCCCGCCGGCACGCCCGCTTCCAGCGCGATGTCGGCCAGGCGCAGCGCCGTCAGCGGCGATTTTTCGGACGGTTTCAATATCACGCTGTTGCCGGCCGCGAGGGCGGGCGCGATCTTCCAGGCGGCCATGATCATCGGATAGTTCCACGGCACGATGGCGGCGACGACGCCTACCGGTTCGCGCGTGATCAGGGCCAGGCTGTTGGCGGGAGTCGGGGCTATTTCATCGTAAACCTTGTCGATCGCCTCGCCATACCAGCGCAGGCAATTGGCCGTGGCGCCCACGTCCACGCTCTGGCTGTACTTGATCGGTTTGCCCATATCCAAGGTTTCCAGCAGGGCCAGCTCGGGACCGTATTTCTGCACCAGGTCGGCGAACTTGATCAGCACGCGCTTGCGCTGCGCCGGCGATTTTCCTGCCCAGCGGCGGTCGTCAAAGGCGGCGCGGGCGGCCTGCACGGCCGCATCCACGTCCGCGCCATCGCAGCGGGCCACCTGCCCCAGCAAGCGCCCATCGATGGGCGACAGATTGTCGAAAGTCTGGCCGGATGTGGCCCAGGCACGCTCGCCATTGATGAAGGCGCGTCCGTCGATCGCGAGCGCTGCGGCCCGCGCATGCCAGCTGGTGTTTTCCGTCATGGTCGTCTCCTGCAAGGTGAAAACGCCAGCTTACTCTAGTCTTCCAAATACGCCGCGGACAGTTGCTTGCGCCGTCTGCGGTCCGCGCGCGCCAGCATCACGGCGTACACGATGACAGCCGTCGTCACGACGAGGATGGTCAACGCGGCAATCGCATTGACGCGCGGGTCGAGCCCCAGGCGCGCGCGCGAGAAGATCACCAGCGGCATCGTCGTCGAACCGGGGCCGGACAAAAAGGCCGACAACACCACGTCGTCGAGCGACAGGGTAAACGTCAACAGCCAGGCCGACGCCAGCGCTTGCGTGATGTTCGGCAGGGTCACGAGGAAGAACACCTGGTGCGCACGGCAGCCCAGGTCCATGGCCGCTTCGGCCAGGGATTTGCTCATCTCCTGCAGGCGCGACTGCACCACGACGGCCGCATACGCCATTCCCAGCAGGGTGTGGCCGAGCCAGATGGTCAGCACGCCCCGTTCGGGAAAACCGAAGACCTTTTGCATGGACACGAGCATCAGCAGCAGGGACAGGCCGATGATCACTTCCGGCATCACCAGCGGTGCGCTGACCATGGACGAGAACAAGGTGCGGCCACGGAAGCGCTGGTAGCTGGTCAAGGCAAAGGCGGCAAACGTGCCGAGGATGACGGACGACGTGGCCGACATGAAAGCGATCTTCAGCGACAAGCCGAAGCCCGAGATGATCTCCGTATCGCTCATCAACTCGCTGTACCAGCGCAGCGAAAAACCGCTCCACACCATGTCCTGGCGCGAGCTGTTGAAGGAAAAGACGATCAGTACGATGATGGGCAGGTAGAGGAACAGATAGCCGAGCGAGAGCCAGCCGCGGCCGAACCAGCGCTGCAGGAAAGTACGTCCGTTCATGTGCGCTCCTCCGCGTCCTGCTCCGTCTTGTATTTGTTAAAAATCGCCATCGGCACGAGGATCAGCAAGACCACCAGCACCGTCACCGACGAAGCCATGGCCCAGTCGTTATTCGTGAAATATTCATCCCACAGCACGCGGCCGATCATCAGGGTTTCCGGGCCGCCCAGCAGCTCGGGAATCACGTATTCGCCCACGGACGGAATGAAGACCAGCATGGCGCCGGCGATAATGCCCGACTTCGACAGGGGCACGGTGATGCGCCAGAACGCCTGCAAGGGCGTGGCGCCCAGGTCGGCCGCCGCTTCCAGGTAGCGCATGTCCATTTTGACCAGGTTTGCGTACAGGGGCAAAATCATGAACGGCAGATACGCGTACACCATGCCGACCACCAGCGAAAACGAGGTATTCATCATGTGCAGCGGTTCTTGAATGACACCGAGCGCGATCAGCAAATCGTTGAGCAGGCCGTGGTTGGCCAGGATGCCCTTCCACGCATACACGCGCAGCAGGAACGAGGTCCAGAACGGCAGCATCACCAGCATCATCAGCACGGGGCGGATCGACGGTTTGGCGCGCGCCATGAAGTAGGCGAACGGGTAGCCGATGAACAGACAGATGGCCGTGGTGATGGCCGCGTACTTGATGGAACTGAGGTAGGTGAGCAGATACAGTTCATCGGCGGCGATGAACAGGTAGTTGGCGATTTTCACTTTCAGCACGACGATGCCGTCGACGTAAGACAGCAAGCCGTCGAACGGACTGCCCGCCGTGTCCATATCGGACAGGCTGATACGCAGCACGATCAGGAAGGGCACGAGGAAGGCGGCCGCCAGGAACAGCGAGGGCACGGCGATGACGGCGTTGCGCCCAGTCACCCAACGCAGGGTGACGAACTTGCGCAGCGATTGCAGGAAGGACGTCATGATGGCCTCAGCTGGTCAGCACGACGATGTCGGCGCCATCCCACCATACCCACACGCGCTGTTCGCGCTCGAGGCGCGCGGCGTCGTGGCGGGCCGCGTTGGTGCGCGACACTTTCACCACCGTGCCGCTGTCGAGGCGCACGTGGTAGCTGGTTTCATTGCCAAAATACGCCATGGCGACGATCACGCCCTGGGCGCAGTTGTAGCCGTGTTCCTTTGGTGACGCGCGCTCTTCCAAAGCGGGTGGCGCGATCTGGATGCCGATTTTCTCGGGGCGCACGGCCACCGAGACATCCATGCCCAGATTGCCCGTGATGCCGTGCGAAACATAGTGCTCGCCATCGGGCGTGGCGATGACCACGTGATCGGGTTCGTCCTGCGTGATGCGGCCGTCGAACAGGTTGACGCTGCCAATGAAATCGGCCACGAAACGGCAGTTCGGCGTTTCATAGATTTCGCCGGGCGCGCCCACTTGCAGGATGCGCCCTTCGCTCATGACGGCGATGCGCGTGGCCATGCTCATGGCCTCGTCCTGGTCGTGCGTGACCATCACGCAGGTGACGCCCACTTGCTCGATGATGTTCACCAGTTCCATCTGCGTGCGCTCGCGCAGTTTCTTGTCGAGCGCGCCGAGCGGCTCGTCGAGCAGCAGCAATTGCGGCCGCTTGGCCAGGCTGCGCGCCAGCGCCACGCGCTGCTGCTGCCCGCCCGACAACTGGTGCGGCTTGCGCTTCGCGTATTGGCCCAGCTGCACCAGCGCCAGCATCTGCTCGACGCGCGCCGCCACTTCCGCTTTCGGCAAGCCGTCGCGGCGCAGGCCGAAGGCGATGTTGTCCCACACCGATAAATGGGGGAACAGCGCGTACGACTGGAACATCATGTTGATGGGACGCTGGTGCGGCGGCACATCGACGATGCTGTTGCCCGCCAGGGCGATGCGCCCTGACGTCGGCGTCTCGAAACCGGCCAGCATGCGCAGCAGGGTCGACTTGCCGCAACCTGAACTGCCCAGCAAGGCGAAGATCTCGCCCTTGTTGATCGTCACGGAAATATCATTGACGGCGCGCACGCCATCGAATTCCTTGACCAGTTGATCAATCAGCAAGAAAGGCGCTGGGGCGTCGCTGGCCGACGCGGCTGGTGTTGCTATCGTCATGTGTGGGTGGCTTCTGGGTAAGAGGGTGTCAAAATGAAAAACTGGCCGCTACAAAGAGCGGCCAGGGTGGAAGTTTAGCGGAACTGCCGCCATTCTGGTCCAAAAAATGCATAGATGCTGCTTATTTGGGTGAAAACCCAACGGCAAAGGCTGGGGTCAGACCCGGCGGGTCTGACCCCAGTATTTAAGCCAGCTCAGAGCTACACCCAGCCCTTCGCTTTCACGTCCGCATACGTCTTGTCCAGACACACCCGTATCAGGCCCACCATTTCATCGATCTGCGCGCGCGTCATGACCAGCGGCGGAGCGACGATCATGCGTTCGCCCACGGCGCGCATGATGACGCCGTTGTCGAACATGTGGCCGCGGCAGATCATGCCCACGCCCTGGCCTTCGTCGAACAGCTCGTTCTCGTGCACGGTGGCGCCCTTCTTGCGCACCAGGTTCAGGCCCGCGACCAGGCCACAGCTATCCGCATAGCCGACCAGCGGGTGTTCGCCCAGGCTGACGAAGCACTGCTGCAGGTACGGTCCCGTATCCTCGGCCACCTTCGCCACCAGTTGCTCTTCCTCGATGATGCGGATGTTTTCCAGCGCCGCCGCGCAAGCCACGGGGTGGCCCGAATACGTGAAGCCGTGCGTGAACTCGCCGCCTTGTTCAATCAAGACTTTAGCGACGCGGTCCCCCACCAGCACGCCGCCCAGCGGCACATAGCCCGAGGTGACGCCCTTGGCGAACGTGATCAGGTCGGGCTTGATGCCGAACAGTTCGGAGCCGAACCAGCGCCCCAGGCGGCCGAAGCCGCAGATGACTTCATCGGCGATGAGCAAGATGCCGTACTTGTCGCAGATGCGCTGGATTTCGGGCCAATACGTCGAGGGCGGAATGATGACGCCGCCCGCGCCCTGCACCGGTTCGCCGATGAAGGCGGCCACCTTGTCGGCGCCGATTTCCAGGATTTTGTCTTCCAGCCAGCCGGCCGCCTTCAGGCCGAACGCTTCCGGTGTCAAGCCGTGGCCCGACTCCAGATAATTGGGCTGGCCGATATGCGCGATGCCCGGTATCGGCATGCCGCCCTGCGCATGCATGCCGTCCATGCCGCCCAGGGACGCTCCCGCCACCGTGCTGCCGTGATAGGCGTTGTGGCGGCTGATGATGGTGTGGCGCTCCTTGTAGCCGAGGATGTCCCAGTAGCGGCGCACCATGCGCAAATTCGTGTCGTTGCCTTCGGAACCGGAACTGGTGAAGAAGACGTGCTGGAACTGCGGCGGCGATATCTGCGCCAGCTTCGCGGCCAGCTGCGCGGCCGGCACGTTGGTCGTGCCAAAGAAACTGTTATAGAACGGCAGCGTCTCCATCTGCCGGTACACAGCTTGCGAAATCGACGTACGGCCATAGCCCACGTTCACGCACCACAGGCCCGACATGCCATCGACGATTTTCTTGCCCTGGCTATCCCACAGGTAGACGCCGTCGCCGCGCACCATCACCCTGGCGCCCTTGCTTGCCAGGTCCTGGAAATCGGTGAATGGATGCAGGTAGTGGGCCGAGTCCATCTGCTGGATGGCGTTTGTATCGTACACCTGCGGCGCCGCGTTTTTCTGCGCCACGGAGGCAACCAGGGCGGCGCTTGGCGCCAGCGGATTATTGGATGTGCTCATTGATATCCTTTCTTAAACGTGGAGCAGAAGATGCTCGCGCTCCCACGGGCTGATGACGGTCATGAACTCCTGGTGTTCCAGGTCCTTGATGGCCGCATACACGTCGATGAAGCGCTCGCCCAGCACCGTGCGCAGCTTGTCTTCCGCGCGCAGCAGTTGCAGGGCCTCGGGCAAGCCTTGCGGCAGTTCGAACTTCATGTCATAGGCGCTACCCACCATCATCGGCGTCGCTTCCAGCTGCTCCGTCATGCCAAGGTAGCCGCAGGCCAGGGTAACGGCCAGGGCCAGGTAGGGATTGGCATCGGCGCCGATGATGCGGTTTTCGACGCGCCGGTCCTGCACGCCCGACTCGGGCACGCGGAAGCCCACCGTGCGGTTGTCCAGGCCCCACTGGATGTTGATCGGCGCGGCCGTGTGGCGCACGATGCGGCGGTAGGAATTCACATAGGGCGCGACGATAGCCATGGCCGACGGCATGTAGCGCTGCAAGCCCGCGATGTAATGCTTGAAAATGGGCGCGGCCGAGCCGTCCTCATTGCTGAAGATATTCAGGCCCGTCTTCGCGTCGACGACGCTCTGATGCACGTGCATGGCGGACCCCGGCTCGCCCGCCATGGGCTTGGCCATGAAGGTGGCATACATATCGTGTTTCAGGGCCGCTTCGCGCAGGGTGCGCTTGAAGAAGAAGACCTTGTCTGCCAGGCCCAGAGGATCGCCGTGCAGGAAGTTGATTTCCATCTGCCCCGCGCCGATTTCGTGGATCAGGGTGTCGACGTCAAGGTTCATCAGTTCGCAGTAATCGTAGATATCCTCGAACAGGGGATCGAACTCGTTGACGGCATCGATGCTGTACACCTGGCGGCTCGTCTCGGCCCGGCCGCTGCGCCCGATGGGCGGTTTCAATGGCAAGTCCGGGTCCGTGTTTTTCGCCGTCAGGTAGAACTCCAGCTCGGGCGCCACGACAGGTTTCCAGCCCTTGTCCGCATACAGTTTCAGCACGCGCCGCAGCACGGAGCGTGGGGCGAAATCGACCAGCGCGCCGTCGGCAAAATAGCAGTCGTGGATGACTTGCGCGGTGGGGTCCGTGGCCCACGGCACCATGGTGATGGTGGTGGGATCGGCCTTCAAAATCATGTCGCGGTCGGTGCTGGAAATGGCGCGGTCGTAGCCGCCATCGTCGACCGGGTAATTGCCCGTCACCGTCATGCCCAGTACCGCTTCCGGGATGCGCATGCCGCGCTCCTGGGTGAATTTCCCGCGCGGCAGGATCTTCCCGCGCGCCACGCCCGTCAAGTCGGGGACCAGGCATTCGATTTCCGTGACGCGCTTTTCATTGAGCCACAAATCCATGTCCGTATAGGTGAAATTTTCGCGTATTGCCATGTTTCCCTCTCGCTGGTCTTGATCAAACGCCGCGTGCTACGCGTGCGGCGCGCCTGTCATTCTTTCTTTCGGTGCTGCTGTTCCTGGTAATCGCGGCATGCCTGGCCGAAAGCGCCGAACAGGCGCATCGACTGCGGGTTGTCTTCCACTTGCCACTCGGGGTGCCATTGCACAGCCAGGGTAAAGCCGGCGGCACTGGCCACGCTATACGCTTCCACCAGGCCGTCGTCGGCCAGCGCTTCCACCAGCAAGCCATCGGCCAGCCGCGCCACTCCCTGGCCATGCAGGGAATTGACCATCATCTCGCTCTCGCCGCCCAAGAGCCGTGACAGCAGGCCGTCGGGCATCAGCTTGATGCGGTGCGCGGGCCAGTACTGGCGCTCCAGGGAATCAAGAACGTTTTCACGGTGATCCATCATGCCAGTCACGGCATGCACGGCCTGGTGCAGGCTGCCGCCCAGGGCCACGTTGACTTCCTGGAAGCCGCGGCAAATGGCCAGCAAGGGCAGCTGGCGCGCCAGCGCGGCGCGGATCAGGGGCAAGGTGGTGGCGTCGCGCGCGGAGTCTTGCGGCAGGTCGGGATGCAGGATGTCTTCGCCATACAGGCGCGCGTCGACGTTCGAAGCGGAACCGGTCAGCATGACGCCATCGGCGATCTGCAGCGCCGCTTCCAGGTCCGCATCCGCGCCCAGGGCGGGCAGCAGCAGCGGCATGCAGCCGGCGCCGCGCACCACGGCGTACAGGTATTTGTCCTGCGCCATGTGCCAGGCGTGGCTGCCAAGCTGGCGCTGGCAGGCGGGAACGAGAACGATGGGACGGCGCATAAAGCTTCCTCGCTGACGTGACGATCCAATGACAGCGCCATGACAGCGCTGCCGCTCGCTTCACTGTACAGCAGAGCCGCAGGCAGCGGCCACACAGATGGACGTGGCCAGCGGCGGCGCACATCGCCTACACTACGGCTTTGCAATATTGCTCTTGATAAAATCATCATATGCCCGTCCGGCGTCAAACACCAGCGCCGCAGGCAAAGTCCCTTACTTTCCCATGCATCCACACCGTTTTTCAGCCTTTTCAAGCACCTTTTCCACCCTGCGGGGGCAGCCATGAAGACCATGCCGTGGCGCGACTTCTTCGCCCTCGTCGTCAGCATCGGCGTGGTTGGCCTGGGCCTGGGCGCCACCATGCCGCTTACCGCCTTGACCTTGCACCAGCGCGGCGTGGGCACGGACATCATCGGCATGATCACGGCCGTCAGCGCCCTCGGCATCCTGGCCGCCTCGCCATTCGTCTCGCGCTGGGTGGGGCGTTTCGGCGCGCGCGCCACCATGTTGGGCGCCGTGTGGGTGGCCTCGCTGGCGACGATCGCCATGCAGTGTACCGACCACCTGCTGGCGTGGAGCGTGCTGCGCTTCCTGTTCGGCGGCGCCATGGGCGTGCTGTTTACCATCGGCGAAGCGTGGGTGAACCGCCTGGCGCCCGATAATTCGCGCGGACGCGTGGTGGCCATGTACACCACCAGCTTTACGTTTTTCCAGCTGATCGGTCCTGCCCTCGTGGCGCTGTTCAACGACAAGATCAACTGGAGTTTCGCCGCCTGCGGCCTGCTGTTTTTGCTGGCCGTGCCGGGCTTGATGCTGATCTCGAACAGCGGCCCGGAAAGGGAGCCCGAAGAACATGGCGTGAAGTGGACATTGATCCTGCCGCGCATGCCGATGATCGTGCTGGGCGCCGCCTTCTTCGCCCTGTTCGATACCCTGGCATTGAGCTTGCTGCCCCTGTACGCGATGGAGCACGGCATTGGCACGGACCTGGCCCTGCTGTCGGCCACCGTGGTGCTGGTGGGCGACACGGGCCTGCAATTCGCGCTGGGATGGATGGCCGACCGCTACGGCCGCGCCAAAGTCCACGCGGGTTGCGGCGTGGCCGTCTGCCTGCTGCTGCCGCTGCTGCCGTTTGCCGTCGGCACGCCATGGCTGTGGTGGACCTTGCTGCTGTTGCTGGGCGCGGCGGCGGGCGGCATCTACATGCTGGCGCTGGTGGCCTGCGGCGAACGGTTTACAGGACTGTCGCTGACCAGTGCCAGCGCCATCGTCAACGCCACCTGGGGCGTGACCAGCGGCGGCGGCCCCCTGCTGACGGGCGTCCTGATGCAATCGGTGGGCGTGAACGCCCTGCCGGCCGTGATGTGGGTATGCGCGGCCATTTTCGTCGGCAGCGCCGTGTGGGAGCGCAGGAAGGGAATCGTCTGACGCGCTACTTTTTTTCCAGCCGCTGCCGCAGCTCCTCGGCTACCGGATAGTCGGGATACGCCTGCCGGAACGCCGTCCACTCCTCGTGGGCCAGCGCGCCTTCGCCCGCCTTCAAGAGGGCGTCAATCTTTACCAGCCACACGGAAGCGTCGAGCTTTGCGGGCGGCGGCATCGGCGCGGAGCGGGCTGCGACGGGCGCGGGCATGGCCAGTGCGCGCTGCACGGGCGCCTGGCGCTGCATGCTGGACTCGGCCTGCATGGCCGCTTGCTGTTCCATCGCCTCGCTCATTGCCGGGGCAGGCGCTGGTGGGGGCGGCGGTGCTGGCGGCGCCGGTGGGGCCACTGCTACCGTCTGCGGCGTGGGAAACGGGGCTGGCGCCGGCGGCGCTGGCTTGGCTGCCATTTTGGCCATGGCGCGCGGTGCGGGCGCAGGTGCGGTCGATTCGGCGGCCTGCGGCACTGGCGCCGCTGCCGGCACCACCTCCTGCGTGACGGGTTCCCCCACCACGGGAAATTGCGCCGGCTTCGAACCAAACCAGTCCACGCCGATCAAGTTCACCGTCAGCAGCACGGCCGCGGCCAGTCCCAGCGGAACGCGCCAGCGCTGCAGGTAGTCCGGTGATTTCTTGGCCGGCAAGGTGCGCAGCACGCCGTCGGCGCTGTCGTTCGCGGCTGCCGGTTTTTGCAAAGCTTTTTCCGCGTCCGCCAGGATGGCCGCATCGAGCGCGCTGGAAGGCGCGGGCTGCGGCAAGCCGGCCAGCAGCGCGTTCAATTCCTCGTCATTCGGTTCGTCGTTATTTTGATCGTGCGTATTCATGCCTGTCCTCCCGCGCCAGCGGCGCTGTCCAAGCCCGCGCGCAATTTCTGCATGGCGTAGCGCAGCCGGCTCTTGACGGTTTCCGCTTCCGCCCCTGTCACCACGGCGATCTCGAGGATGCTCATGCCGCTGAACTGCTGCAGTACCAGCGCTTCCTTCTGCTCCACCGGCAGCGCGGCGATGGCCGCATGCAGCAGCGCGTGCTGCTGTTTCTGCTCCAGCGATTGCGGCGGCGATGCGCCCTCGTCCGCCAGTTCGCCCGCAGCGTCGATTTCCTGTCCTTCCCGCTGGCGCAGCAGGTCGATCAGGCGGTTGCGCGCGATCTGGTACAGATAGGTGCGGAACGCCGCCTGCGGCTGATAGCCGGCACGCGCCGCATGCAGGCTGGCCCACGCATCCTGCACGATCTCGTCCACCCACGCGCGGCGCGGTGAACGCCAGGCCACGAAGCGGTACAGGCCCTGGCTGTGGCGCCGGTACAGTTCGCGAAACGACGGCAGGTCGCCGGCGCCGTAGCGCAGCATCAGGTCTTCATCCGTCGCGGTCATCAGGGTGTCGGGCATGCGGAGCAGTGTAGCCGAACTACGCGGCAGCGGCAATTTCACTATGCCGTCAGCGTACGGTGGGCACAATGGGTGCATAGCTGATGCGGCGCACTTCGCGTATCTGTCCATCCCAGAGCGCCCCTTCCACCAATTCATAGCCGAGCAAGGCGAAGACCCGGCCCTGCAGGAACAATGGCCGCGCATTGCCATACCAGTCCACGCAGGACGCGCGGCAGCCGTCATCCGGCGCCTGGCCCGGCCGCGCGGCCAGCGCCCCAAGTTCCGTCAATGTCAAACCGCTGTTGCGCAAGTAGAGCACGGAGGCGGATGACTTGTTGAGGCCAGGGCGCTCGTCCGCACCCAGGATGGGCAAGCCGATCACGCCCTCGCTGGCCGTTTGCGGCTTGTAGAAAAAGCCGTGGCTGCGCGACTCGCCCTGCGCCGCATCGGCGCGGATGTAGCGCGTGGCGATCGCAGCCTGCGCCCCCAGGCGGAGGCTGCTGAAGTGCAGATCCCTGCCCTGCGCGCCGATCACCACGGCGTCATCGCCAAGCGCCTCGATGCGCTCCACGCCATGCGGCAGGGACAAGGCTTGCACGATGCCCGCATCGGCCCAGCGCACGGCATACAGGGGCTGGCGCGGCCAGGCCTGGTCCGCCTTGCGGCGTCCCGGATTGCCAGGATTGCCGTACAACAGATACGCACCCACGTAGCGGTTCTGCAAGCCGTAGCCGCCGCCACCGGGCAGCGCCTTGTAGCTGCTGGCGGGCGCGCTGTCGCGGCCATCGGAAAACGACGCCAAAGGCACGCGCAGCAAGGCCATGTCGCCGCGCCCGCGCGCGCCATCCCACATGGCGTCGCCCTGGCCTTCGGCGCGCAGCAGAACGTTCAGGTGACCATCGCCACTTTCCAGGAACGAGAACTGGTCGACGGGCGCACCGGCCACCTTCAGGGCGCTGGGCGCGCTGCCATCGAGGGGAATGCGGAACACGCCCGAGTCGCTGCCGCGCCGCGTCGTCCACACGAAAACGGATTCGCCCGACACATAAAACACGCGGCCCTGCGGTCCCATCACGGCCGTCGCTTCGCAGCGCATGTCGCGCTGCGCCAGGTCGCACACGGTGACCGTGTGCAGGGTCAGGCCAAAGCCCGTTTCGGGTTCTTCATCGGTACGGTAGATGCGCGTGGCCGGGGCGATGCGCTTGAAATCGGACGGCACGGCGTCAGGACGCCAGCGCCGCAACGCGGGGAAGCCGCCGAACGGGTCGCCCCGGCGCAAGTTCAGCGACAGGGGCGAATAGAACACCAGTTTGCCGCCGACCAGCCGGCTTGCATAATTGCGCGACGAGTAATAATCGTTGGAGCGCAAGTGATACGTGGAACGGTAGGCCAGCTTGCCGTCCCCGTTGACATCGAACAGGCCGATCTCCGTGCCGCCACGGTTGTAGCTGTAGCCGATCACCACCACCGTGTCGCCATCGATCAGCATTTCGTCATACCAGCTGCCGGACGGGTCGCTGCCGGGCGCGAACGCGTCGAGCGACGACACGGGCTGCAAGGCATTGCCGCCCACCGCCACCGTGAACAGCTTGCCGCGCCGGAGCATCACCAGGTGCTTGCCATGCAGCTTGACGATACCGCCTTCGTCCACACCCGCCGTCTGCACATTGGTGACGGATTCCGCAGCTTCTGCCGATGGCGCGGGGGCAGTCTTGGCCGCCATCGGTGCCGGAGGAGCGGGAGGAGCCGCCATGGACTGTGCCGAATACTGCGCCGTGGCGCGCTGCAGTTTCTGCTGCTTCAGCAGCAACGCCTCCTGGCGCGCCTGCAGCTGCTGCAGGTAGCTGCTCAAGGCTTGCTCGCTGGCGAATGGCGCCAGGGTCTTGCGCGGCACCGTGCCGGCGGCGTGGCTGCCTGCCGACAGCAGCAGGGACAGTATCAATGTGATCTTGAGGGCGCTGGACATCGCTTCTTCTCCGGTTGGCTGGGGTGTCAACCATGAAACGCGGCAGCGCAGAAAAAGGGGTTAAGCGCGCGTGAAAATATTCACGCGGCTGCTGCCTTACTCAAAACCCCGTATGCGGTCGCCATTGAAATTCGGCAGCCGCCATTCGAAGTGCAGGGCCAGGAAGCGGAACAGGAAACCGGCGCCGATGGACGCCAGCTGCGCCACGGAGCTGTCGACCTTGAAGTACAGCAGGCCGACATACAGGCTGCCCGTGAACAGGGCCACGGTGGCATACACTTCGCGCTGCAGCACGAGGGGAATCTGGTTGCACAGGATATCGCGCAGCAAGCCGCCGAAGACGCCCGTGATCATCCCCGCCAGCACGACGATGGCAGGATGCATCTTGGCCGACATGGCGATGTCGCAGCCGATCACGCAAAACGCCACCAGGCCCAGTCCGTCGACCAGCAAAAAAATGGCGCGCAGATGGTGCAGATAGCGGGCGACAAAGGCCGTCACAATGGCCGCGCCGATGGTAAACAGCAGGTATTCGGGATGCGCGATCCAGCCCAGCGGATAATGCCCCAGCAGCACGTCGCGCACGGTGCCGCCGCCGAGCGCCGTGACGGTGCCGATCATGCAGATGCCGAACAAGTCCATGCCGCGCCGCATGCCCATGATGGCGCCGGACATCGCTTCGGCGACGATCGCCACCAGGTAAATCGTATATAACAGCATGGTCTTACTCTTCCGAAAATGATTTGAGAATTTGTTCGCGTTCGCGCGCTTCGCTCAGGGTGCGCGCTTCATTAGTGCCCGTGCTGGAGCCGCCAGCGCCAGCTTCACCGCGCGCCATGCGCGTATCCGCCCCCAGGCTGCCGCTGCTGCAACCGACGCTGCTGTGGATAAAGGCAAAGTTATCCTTCAGGCAGTCGCCGGCCAGATATTCGGCATACACGTAATCGCCGTCGAGCAGGGCCAGGCCAGGCGGTTCGGCCAATACCTGTTCGCGGCGGCCCTGCACGGCCACCTGCATGTAGTCGCGCCAGACGGGCAGCGCCAGGGTGCCGCCCGTGGCGTTGCCCAGGCTTTTCGGCTGGTCATAGCCGAGCCAGACGACGGAGACGAGGCCGGACGAGTAGCCGGCGAACCAGGCGTCGTACGCGTTATTCGACGTGCCCGTCTTGCCGGCCGCGTCGCCGCGTCCGAGCGCCAGCGCGCCGCGGCCCGTACCGCTCTTGACGACGTCGCGCAGCATGCTGTCCATGACGTAGGCATTGCGCGTGGAAATCACTTGCGTGCCCGGCGCCGGCTCGCCCTTGGCGCGTGGCGCCGCATCGCTGAACAGCACTTCGCCGCTGCGGCTGCGCACTTCCTTGATCAGCTTTGGCGGCATCTGCATGCCCCCATTGGCGAACACGGCATACGATTGCGCCAGCTGCAGCGGCGTGACGGCGCCCGCGCCCAGCGCCAGCGGCAGGGACACGGGATTGCGCGCGCCCTCGAAGCCGAAGCGCGTGGCGTAGTGCTGCACATAGCCGGGACCGGCCGCCTGCATCAGGCTGACGGCCACGAGATTTTTCGAACGGACGAGACCACGCCGCACGCTGATGAAGCCTTCATAGTTGTTGCCGTAATTGCGTGGACGCCAGGGCCGCGCGCCCGTTTCCTGCGGCAGCAGCAAGCGCTGCGTGTCATCGACGGCCGTGCCGGGGAAATATCCCTTTTCCAGCGCCGCCGAATACACGAAGGGCTTGAAGCTGGAACCGGGCTGGCGGTAGGCCTGCATCGCGTGGTTGTAATGGTTGCGGTAGAAATCGAAGCCGCCCGCCATGGCGACGATTTCGCCGCTGTGCGCCTCGACGGAAATGAGCGCGCCTTCCATCTCGGGAAGCTGGCTCACCAGCCAACCCTTCTTTGCCGCGTCGTGCATCACGCGAATCACGCTGCCCGCGACGATGGCGCGCTTGCCATCCCACTGCAGCTTGCCGCCCAGGCGCGCTTCCGATGCCGTCAGCACGATCTCGTCGCCATTGCGCAGCTGCGCCGTCACCTGGCGCTTGCCCGTGGTCTCTACCTTGCGCACGAGGGCGGCGCGCAGTTCTCCGCTGTCCGGATAAGGGGCCAGTTGGCGCGCCACGCTGTCTTCGGAAGCGGCCAGGCGCGCTTCCGGGCCACGGTAGCCGCGCCTCGCCTGCGCATTCAATAAGCCATCGCGCAGCGACTTGTCGGCCGCCCGTTGCGGCGCCATGCGGATGGTCGTCGTCACGTCCAGGCCCATGCTGTAGGCGCCTTCGGGATAGCTTTGCAGGATCAGCTGGCGCGCTTCCTCGACCGCATACGCAGCCGCATGCACGGAGCTGTTGCGGTCCTTGTTCAGGGCCAGTTTTTCCGCCACGGCGGCCGTGTATTCGGCCGGCGTGATGTAGCCCAGTTCGCGCATGCGCTGCAGGATGTAGTGCTGGCGCACGGTGGCGCGCTGTGGATTGGCGACGGGGTTGTAGGCCGATGGGGCTTTCGGCAAGCCGGCCAGCATGGCCGCTTCGGCGATGCTGACGTCCGCCAGCGGCTTGTCGAAATAAATGTTCGAGGCGGCGGAAAAGCCGTAGGAACGCTCGCCCAGATAAATCTGGTTCATATACAGTTCCAGCAGCTTGTCCTTGCCGTAATGCTGTTCCAGCTTGTAGGCGAGCAGCATCTCCGTCAGCTTGCGCTGCACGGTCTTTTCGCGCGACAGGAAAAAGTCGCGCGCCACCTGCATGGTGATGGTGCTGGCGCCCTGCGCATGGTGGCCCGTGACGACGTTAGCCAAGGTGGCGCGCGTCAAGCCATAGAAGTCGACGGCGCCATGCTCGTAGAAACGCGCATCCTCGATGGCCAGCAAGGCCTGGCGCATGCGCAGCGGAATATCCTTCAGCGGCAAAAATTCGCGGCGCTCTTCGCCGTATTCGGCCAGCAGCTCGCCTTCGCTCGAGAAAATACGCAGCGGCAGCGCAGGCTTGTACTGGGCCAGGTGTTCGACGGCAGGTAAATCCTGCCACGCCTGGCGCAGCCACCAGCCGCCCGCCAGCGCGGCGGCCATGCCCAGGCCCAGGGTCAATCCCAGGCCGAATTTCAGATTGCGCGCCAGCTTCGACTGGGGCTTGCGGGTGCTGCTGTCGTTCGCTTGTGCTTCCATGGTGGTATTCCTTGCTGCCAGGAGGCCGCGCGCTGGCGCGTGGCACTCCATCAAAGAGGCATTGTGCACTGCAACACATCCATCCTTATGAAAAGTAAGTATTATTTAGTATTGATAAATTTTTCTTATGTAAGGCAGCGACCATGGATCTCAATCCCAAGCACACGGAAGCGTTCCGCGCCGTCGTCGAAACGGGCAGCTTCGAACAGGCGGCGCTGCGGCTGCACCTGACGTCACCCGCCATTTCCCAGCGGGTGCGGGCGCTGGAAAGCCAGCTGGGCAATGCCCTGATCGTGCGCAGCCGCCCCGCGCGCGCCACGCGCATGGGCCAGCGGCTGATGCAGTATCTGAAACGGGCCAAGCTGCTGGAAGCGGACTTGCAGGCGGAACTGGCGGTGCAGCAGGATGCCCCGCTGACCCTGGTGCTGGCGCTGAATGCGGATTCGATGGGCACGTGGTTCTTCCCCGCCCTGTCCGAGGTGCTGATACGCGAGCGCGTGCTGCTGGACCTGACCGTGGAAGACCAGGACCACACGTACACTTTGCTGGAAACGGGCATGGCGATCGGCTGCATCAGCACGGAAGCAAAACCCATGCGCGGCTGCACGGCCGAGCCGCTGGGCGTGATGCGCTACTGGCTGGTGGCCACGCCCGCGTTCCGCCAGCAGTGGTTCGCGCACGGCCTGACGCGCAAGGCGGCGCGCACGGCGCCCGTCGTCGCCTACACGCGCAAGGACACCTTGCAATCGTCGTTCCTGCAAGAAGCGCTGGGGCTGCCCGAAGGGGCCTACCCCTGTCATTACGTGCCGGGCGCCACCTCGCACTTCAACGCCATCCGCTATGGCCTCGGCTATGGCATGGTGCCCGAGCTGTTATTGAAAGCAAACACGGACGGCGAGCTGGTGGAAATGCTCACGCCCAAGACCCCGGCCGACGTGGCCCTGTACTGGCATACGTGGAAGGTGCAGTCGCCGCGCATGGAGCAGTTGTCGCGGCAAATCATCGCGGCGGCGCGCAGCATGCTGAAATAGCTATCGTTGCATGCCCCAGCGCTTCAGAGTCACGCGTTCCAGAGTGCGGAAACCGATATTTTCCACCAGCAAACCAATCACGATGACGGCCGCCAGGCCGGCAAACACCTTGTCCGTGTACAGCTCGTTGCGGTTCTGGAAGATGTACCAGCCCAGGCCGCCCTGCCCCGACGTCGTGCCGAACACCAGCTCGGCCGCGATCAGGGTGCGCCAGGCAAACGCCCAGCCTATCTTCAAGCCCGAGACGATGGACGGCAGAGCGCCCGGCACGAGGATGTGCAGCACCAGGCGCAAGCCGTTCAGCCCGTAATTGCGGCCTGCCATGCGCAGGGTCTCGGGCACGCCCTGAAAACCCGCATACGTATTCAGGGCCAGCGGCCACATCACGGAATGGACGATGACGAAGATCAGGCTGGCGCGTCCCAGGCCGAACCACAGCAGGGCCAGCGGCAGCAGGGCAATCGCCGGCAAGGGATTGAGCATGGCCGTCAAAGTTTCCAGCACGTCGCGCCCGATGCGGCTGGACACGGCCAGCAAGGTCAGCACGAAGGCGGCCAGCACGCCCACCGCATAGCCTTGCAGCAAGACGACGAGGGAGGCAGCCGTGCGCGTGAGCAATTCACCGCTGGCGATGCCGCCGATAAACGCCTGCGCCGTCTGCAGAAAACTGGGCAGCAATAAATCGTTCTGCGTCCAGCGCGCCGCGCCTTCCCACAGCAGGGCCAGGCTGAGCAAAATGAAAGCCTTGCGCCACAGCGCATGCTGACTCACACGCTGCCAGCGCGACAGCGGCTGCTCGACCGTGACGCCGGCCGGCGACGCCGCCGCGTAGACGAATTCCTGGCGGATAGGCGGCTCCAGCAGCGCGCTCATACGGCCTCCCGCTGCGCGGTCACTGCTTGCGGGACGGGAGCGACTTCCTCATCGAACAGCAAGCCGTGAATGCGACTGCTGGCGGCCTGGAATTCCGCACTGCCCGCGCTATGCAAGCCGAACTGATGGCTGTTCAATTCAGCGCGCACCCGGCCCGGATGGGGCGACAGCAGCAGGATGCGGTTACCCACGACCAGCGCTTCCTCGATCGAATGCGTGACGAACACGAGGGTAAAGCGCAGCTCTTCCCACAGGCGGCTCAGCTCTTCCTGCATCTTGCGCCGCGTCAAGGCATCGAGGGCGGCGAACGGCTCGTCCATCAGCAGCACTTCCGGCTGCATGGCCAAGGCGCGGGCGATGGCCACCCGCTGCTTCATGCCGCCCGACAAGGTGTGCGGATGGGCATCTTCAAAGCCGGCCAGGCCCACCTTGGCGATCCAGTGATGGGCGCGCTCGCGGGCCGCCTGCTTGTCCAGGCGCTTGCTGGCCAGCAGGGGAAACATGACGTTTTCCAACACCGTCTTCCACGGCGGCAACTGGTCGAATTCCTGGAACACGACGACACGGTCCGGTCCCGGTTTATGAATGGGCTGGCCCTGCATGGCGATGCTGCCCGCGCGCGGCGCGATGAAGCCGGCCACGGCTTTCAACAATGACGACTTGCCGCAGCCCGATGGCCCCAGCAGCACGAAACGGTCGCCCCGGAACACGTCGAAACTGACGTCATGCGTGGCGCGCACGGTGCGCTGCTCGGTGCGGTATTCCAGGCTGACATGCTGAACGCTGAGCAAGGGCTGCAAAGCAACCGGAGGACGGACCAGGTGGAAAGCGGGTGCGTTCATGTCAGCCTCCTTGCGCGATGGCAGGGTCGTCAAAGAAATAATCGCGCCAGCTGCCGGGCAAGTTGCGGATGGCGCTTACGCGGTGCAGGAATTGCGCCAGGCCATAGGTGTTTTGCGGCGCGATCTTGAATTGCACTTGCGGGTTGGCAAAGATTTTCAGCAGCAGATTGCGGTCCACCTTGCTTTTATTTACCTTGATGTAGATGTCGGCCGCGCCTTGCGGGTTGCTGCTCGCATACTGCGCCGCTTCCGCCAAGGCGGCGATGAAGGCGCGATAGGTTTTCGGGTTGTCCTTGCGGTATTTTTCTGTCGCATACAGCAAGGTCGACGAGCTGGGCCCGCCCTGCACGTCATACGAGTTCAGGATGATGTGGGCGTTCGGGTTTTGCGCCAGTTCCTGTTCCTGGAACGGCGAATTGCCGAAGTGGCCGCTGAGCTCCGTGCCGCCGGCGATGATGGCGGCAGCCGCATCCGGGTGCGGCAGGGTTTGCGTGATCTTGTCGAGGCGGGCAAATTCCTTGTCGCCCCACTGTTTCGCCACGGCCATTTGCAAAATGCGCGCCTGCACGGAAACGGAGACGGCCGGCAAGGCGATGCGGTCCTTGTCCGTCAAGTCCGCCAGGGTTTTCACCTTAGGATTATTGCTGACCAGGTAATAGGGGAAGTTACCGAGCGAAGCCACGCCGCGCACGTTCTGCCGGCCTTTCGTGCGGTCCCAGATGGTCAGCAGCGGTCCCAGTCCAGCCCCGGCGATATCGATGTTGCCCGATAACAAAGCATCGTTGATAGCCGGGCCGCCGGACAGGGTAATCCACTCGACTTTCACATCAACGCCCTGCTGCTTGCCATGCTTTTCGATCAGCTTTTGTTCCTGTGCGATATTGAGCAAAAGAAAAGTGATGCCGTGCTGGCCCGCGATGCGGATCTGTCCTTCGGCCCGGGCCATGGGCATGGCCATGCACAGCACGGCAATGGCGGCGAGCAGGCGGCGGGAAAAGGTCAAGATCGGCAACATGGACACTCCTTGGGTCAGGCTTACAGGAAAAAATCAGTACGGCGCATCGCCTTCGATGGTGGTGCGGTAGAGCTTGCGGCGCTGGTCGGGCGGGCAACCGGTGGCCAGATGCATCAGGGAACGGTTGTCCCAAAACACCAGGTCATGCGGTTGCCAGCGGTGCATATACAGGTGCTCGGGACGTACGCTGTGGGCAAACAGTTCATCGAGCAGGGCGCGGCTTTCATCGTCGGGCAAGCCGACGATGCGCGTGGTGAAATGTTCGCTGACGAACAGGGCGCGGCGTCCCGTTTCCGGATGCACACGTACGACGGGATGGGTGACGGGTTTGACTTCATCGATCTGCGCCTGCGTCAGGGCGGGCCGCCATGGGTTGCGGCGGCGCAATTCCTCATACTGGCTCAGATAGCTGTGCTCGGCACGGGCGCCGCGCACGGCGTGGCGCAGCGCGGCCGGCAAGCTTTCCCAGGCCAGGTGCATGTTCGCGAACACGGTATCGCCGCCCTCGTCCGGCAACTCTTGCGCATGCAGCATGGAGCCGAGGCTGGGCACTTCCTTGTAGGACAGGTCGGAATGCCAGAAATGGCCGGCGTCACCGAGGCCGATGGGCTGGCCGTTTTCGACGATATTCGAGATGATCAGCACTTCCGGCTGTGTGGGCAACTGGAACTGGCGCAGCACGTGGATTTGCAGCGGACCGAAGCGGCGGCTGAAATCGACTTGCTGCTGCGGCGTGATGCGCTGGTCGCGGAACACCAGCACATGATGGTCGAGGTGGGCATGGTGCAGGCGCTGGAAATCGCCCTGCGACAGCGCTTGCGCCAGGTCCAGCCCCAGCACTTGCGCGCCCAGCGGCGCATCGAAAGTTTCGATCTGGAACGGGCTGGTGGACTGCACGGGTTTCAGGACGGCCGACATGGGAGTTCGCCAAAAGTCTGGGGAAGTCCACTGTATGCCGGCCAGCCTTGCTTGCAAACGAAGCATTTACTATATGGATATGCGCGGCGCGTTGCGCCACGCTGCAACAGGCACTGTCACGCAATGGCACAGCAGCGCCGGCTTTGCCCGGGAATGGAGCTAGCACGCAACTTGCTTATCTACCAAGCTTCAATCGTTGATCAGGAAAGCCATGCCCACCTACGCCCTGCTGCTCGCCTTGCTGTTCCCTGCTTTCGTCCACGCGCAGGATAGCGAGGGTGAAAGTGATCTCAGCTACAAAGCCTATGTGCACAGCGACAAGCGCATCAAGTGTTTGTACGGCTATGCGGCCGACAAGACGGGCGACCATGCGGCCGCCGTCGCCATCTTTGAAGATTGCATCCGGCGCTGGAACGACGTGTATTCGATGATTTGGCTGGCCCAGTTGTATGAAACGGGCATCGGCGTGCCCAAGGACTTGCAACAGGCGACGGCGCTGATGCGGCGCGGCGCGCATACGAACGATGACGCGGCCTATGCGCGGCTGGCGCGCTACCACTATGGCGTGGCGCTGGCCGAAGGCCGGGGCACGCCGCAGGACATTCCCCAGGCCAGAAACTGGCTGCGCCAGGCGGCGCGGGAAGGCGTGCGGGAGGCGGCCGATTACCTGGGCCGCCTGGATAATGCGGCGCCGTAGGCACGGCGCCAGCATCGATTACGCGATCGCTTCGTAGCGCGCCAGGCGCGTCGCCATGCGCGGCGCCAGTTCGTGGCCAGCCGTGACGGTCACTTCCAGATCGTTCAGCAAGCCATCTTTCAAGCCATAGACCCAGCCATGGACGCTGAGTTCCTGGCCCCGTTCCCACGCATCTTGCACGACGGTGGTCTGGCACACGTTCAAGACTTGTTCAACGACGTTCAGTTCGCACAGGCGGTCGCCGCGCTGGCGGCTCGTCAGCACGTCGCCCAGGTAGCGCTCGTGCTTCTGGCCCACGTCCTGCACGTGGCGCAGCCAGTTGTCGACCAGGCCGATGCGCGTGCCCGTCATGGCCGCATGCACGCCCTTGCAGCCGTAATGGCCGACGATGATGATATGTTTGACTTTCAGCACGTCCACGGCAAATTGCAGGACGGACAGGCAATTGAGGTCGGAATGCACGACCACGTTGGCAATATTACGGTGCACAAACACGTCGCCAGGCGCCATGCCCAGCAATTCGTTGGCGGGCACGCGGCTGTCGGAGCAGCCGATCCACAGGTATTCAGGCGACGTTTGCGCTTCCAGGTTCTTGAAGAAGTTCGGGTCTTTCGCCACCATCGAGTCGGCCCAGCGGCGGTTACGCTGCAGCAGTTCCGCCAGGGCCGGGCCATTTTTCTGTTCGGTCATATCGCTCCCATTGTGTACGTACGACTGAATTGGCGGCAGATCGCGCCCATAGGCCGGCGATGCGCACACATTGCTCAGTCGTGATGAAAAAAACGCCGGGATGTTGAAGCATCCCGGCGCATGGTATTACGTGTGCTTATTCAAAAAAATCCTTGACCTTGTCTTTCCAGGTCTTGCTTTGCGGACTGTGCTTGGCACCGCCCTCGGTCGTCGACTTTTCAAAGTCGCGCAGCAGGTCTTTCTGTTTTTCCGTCAGTTTCACCGGCGTTTCAATGGCCACGTGGCAGAACAAATCGCCCGCGTAACCGGAGCGCACGCCCTTGATGCCCTTGCCTTTGAGGCGGAAGGTCTTGCCCGACTGGGTGCCTTCCGGGATCGTGAACGATACTTTGCCGTTCAAGGTAGGCACTTCGATTTCGCCGCCCAAAGCCGCCTTGGTGAACGAGATCGGCATTTCGCAATGCAGGTCGTCGCCTTCGCGCTGGAACACGGCATGCGGCTTGATGTGGATTTCCACATACAGGTCGCCCGACGGGCCGCCATTCGTGCCTGGTTCGCCGTTGCCGGACGAACGGATACGCATGCCGTTGTCGATACCGACTGGAATTTTCACTTCCAGGGTCTTGTTGCGCTTGATGCGACCGGCGCCGCCGCACGGCGTGCACGGGTCGGTGATGACCTTGCCGCTGCCATGGCATTTCGGGCAGGTTTGCTGGATGCTGAAGAAACCTTGCTGCATGCGCACCTGGCCGTGGCCACCGCAGGTACCGCACGTGGTGGGCGACGTGCCCGGCTTGGCGCCGCTGCCGTGGCAAGTGTCGCACTTGTCCCAGCTCGGCACGCGGATGGTCGTGTCGAAGCCGTGAGCGGCTTGCTCCAGTGTAATTTCCAGGTTGTAGCGCAAGTCGGCGCCACGGTACACCTGTGGCCCCGCATTGCGGCTGCGTCCACCACCACCGCCAAAGATGTCGCCGAAGATATCGCCGAAGCTGTCGGCAAAGCCGCCAGCGCCGCCGCCGAAGCCGCCACCGCCGCCCATGTTCGGGTCCACGCCAGCGTGACCATAACGGTCATACGCGTCGCGCTTTTCCGGATTGGTCAGCATCTCGTAGGCTTCTTTGACTTCCTTAAACTTTTCTTCCGATTCCTTGCTATCCGGATTGCGGTCCGGATGGTATTTCATCGCCAGTTTACGGTAAGACTTTTTGATCTCTTCTTCCGAAGCATTTTTTGCGACACCGAGTGTCTCGTAAAAATCACGCTTTGCCATGTTGTCGGCACCTTGCAGTCTATCTACTGATGTAAAAATTACACGAAAAAGCCGAGTCGAGTGCTGCACTGGGCAACGACTCGGCTCGGCCGGTCTTCGCGGCTAATCCCGCGATGTAGCGTTCAGCCCGGCTGCCCCCAGTTCATGGGAGCGCAAGACAATTACTTGCTGTCTTTGACTTCTTTGAAGTCAGCGTCAACAACGTCGTCTTGCTTGGCGCCTGCGTCCGATGCGCCAGCAGCTTGCTGTGCACCTTCCGCGCCGCCGGCAGCTTGCTGCGCTTGCATGTCGGCATACATTTTTTCGCCCAGTTTCTGCGATGCGCTCGACAGTGCTTCCACCTTGGCGTCGATCTCAGCCTTGTCGCCCGCCTTGATGCTTGCTTCCAGGTCGGTGATGGCCGCTTCGATCTTCTCTTTCTCGCCCGCATCCAGCTTGTCGCCGTATTCGGTCAAGGATTTCCGGGTCGAGTGTACCAGAGCATCGGCCTGGTTGCGCGACTCGGCCAATTCTTTGACCTTCTTGTCTTCTTCCGCGTTCAGCTCGGCATCCTTGACCATCTTCTGGATTTCAGCCTCGGTCAAGCCGGAATTGGCCTTGATCGTGATCTTGTTTTCCTTGCCGGTGGCCTTGTCTTTCGCGCCGACATGCAAGATGCCGTTGGCGTCGATGTCGAAGGTCACTTCGATCTGTGGCGTGCCGCGCGATGCTGGCGGGATGCCTTCCAGATTGAATTCGCCCAGACCCTTGTTGCCGGCGGCGATTTCGCGCTCACCCTGGAAGACCTTGATGGTCACCGCAGGCTGGTTGTCGTCGGCCGTCGAGAACACTTGGCTGAACTTGGTCGGAATCGTCGTGTTTTTGTGGATCATCTTGGTCATCACGCCGCCCAGGGTTTCAATACCCAGGGACAGAGGAGTAACGTCCAGCAACAACAAGTCCTTGCGTTCGCCCGACAGGACCGAACCTTGGATCGCTGCGCCCACGGCGACGGCTTCGTCCGGGTTCACGTCCTTGCGTGGATCCTTGCCGAAGAATTCCTTCACTTTTTCCTGCACCTTCGGCATACGCGTCATACCGCCGACCAGGATGATGTCATCGATGTCCGACACTTTCACGCCTGCATCTTTGATAGCGATGCGGCATGGTTCCATCGTGGCCGTGATCAGCTCTTCCACCAGCGACTCCAGCTTGGCGCGGGTCATCTTCAGGTTCAAGTGGACCGGCGCGCCGTTCGCCATGGCGATGTACGGCTCGTTGATCTCGGTTTGCTGCGACGACGACAATTCGATCTTCGCGCGCTCGGCCGAAGCCTTGATGCGCTGCAGGGCGATCGGATCTTTTTTCAGGTCGATGCCGTTGATCTTCTTGAACTCGTCGATGATGTAATCGATGACGCGCTGGTCGAAGTCTTCGCCGCCCAGGAAGGTGTCGCCGTTGGTCGACAGCACTTCAAATTGTTTCTCGCCATCAACATCCGCGATTTCGATGATCGACACGTCGAACGTACCGCCACCCAGGTCATACACGGCGATTTTACGGTCGCCTTTTTCGGTCTTGTCCAGGCCGAACGCCAGCGCTGCCGCGGTTGGCTCGTTGATGATGCGCTTGACGTCCAGGCCAGCGATACGGCCTGCATCCTTGGTGGCTTGACGCTGCGAGTCGTTGAAGTACGCAGGCACGGTGATGACGGCTTCGGTGACTTCTTCACCGAGGTAGTCTTCTGCCGTTTTCTTCATCTTGCGCAGCACTTCAGCCGAAATTTGCGGCGGAGCCAGTTTTTTGTCGCGTACGCCGATCCATGCATCGCCGTTGTCGGCTTTCATGATCTGGTACGGCATCAGCGCGATGTCTTTTTGGACTTCTTTTTCGTCGAACTTGCGACCGATCAGACGCTTGACTGCGTACAGCGTGTTTTTCGGATTGGTCACGGCCTGGCGTTTCGCTGGCGCGCCGACGAGAATTTCGCCATCTTCTTGATAAGCAATAATCGACGGCGTCGTGCGTGCGCCTTCAGCGTTTTCGATTACCTTTGGTTGACCGTTTTCCATGATGGAAACGCAGGAATTCGTGGTTCCCAGATCGATACCGATAATTCTACCCATGATTTATTTCCTTTTATTTGCTAGATTTCAGATGGTTCTTATATGTGGCAAAGCGGCATGGTTTCAAGGCTTGCTTGATGCCGCCCTCTGATTATTTTGCTTGCGCGGTCGTTACAATGGCTGGACGCAGCAGGCGGTCCGCAATCATATAGCCCTTTTGCAGGACTGACACGATGGTATTGGCTTCCTGGTCCGCTGGCACCACGGCAACAGCCTGGTGTTTCATTGGATCGAGCTTCTCGCCCTGCACTGGCAACACTTCCACCAGGCGGTTGCGCTCGAACGCGGCGTTCAGTTGCTTCAAGGTCATTTCGACGCCTTCTTTCAGCGATTCGATGGTCGGTGCTTCCACCGTCAGCGCCGTTTCCAGGCTGTCTTTGACCGGCACCATGGCTTCGGCAAAGCTCTCGACTGCGAATTTATGCGCTTTAGCAACATCTTCCTGCGCGCGGCGGCGGATATTTTCGCCATCGGCCTTGGCGCGCATGAAGGCATCGTGCATCTCTGCAAGACGCGCTTCGGTACTCGCCAGCTGCTCTTCCAAAGTAGGCTCTGCGGGAGTCGATGGGGCAGTCGCCGCGGCGTCCGCTTGCGGATTAGGTACAGCTTGGTTTTCCTGATCTTGCATCTGAAAAGCTCCTACAATCAATGACTTAAATGAGTTAGTCTAACTATCTTTACAACACTAACGGGCAGATGGGGCTATATCCTATTGTTTCAAGGGGTATGCGTGGCAAAACCAGAATTACATCGGTCCATGTTACAGCCTATTACAAAGCGCTTCCCATTTCGGGCATTCATCCGTGCGCGCCCACCCTTGATTTTCCAGGCTTCCCACGGCAAAGCGGGCATTCTACCAGCCCCGCCACGGCCATCGCCACTGGCGGTGTTGCTATTTGGAAAGTCACTTGGCCACGCCAGACATGACAAAGCCGCGCAGGCGCGGCTTCAAGATGGCAAAAAACTCAGTAATGTCAGTTCGTCGCGCCCAAGGCCAACGCCGCCGTGCGCGCCTGCTCGCCCGCTCTCTTGTCCGCTTCGCGCTGCGCCGCCGTCTTCATCGTCGGCCAGCCAATCATGTGCTGTTCCGCAATTTCCGCCATGCCCGCAATCCAGGCTGGCGTTTCGTTCAGGCAAGCGATGTAATGAAACTGCTGGCCGCCGGCCGTTTCAAAATCATGCTTCGCTTCCATGGCGATCTCTTCCAGGGTTTCCAGGCAATCGCTGGTAAAACCCGGGCACAGCAGATCGACGCGCTTGACGCCCTGCTGGGCCAGCGCCACCAGCGTGGGCGCCGTGTACGGCTGCAGCCATTCGGCCTTGCCAAAGCGCGACTGGAAGGTCACCACGTATTGCTCTTTAGTTAATTTTAACTTTTCCGCCAGCAGGCGCGCCGTTTTCAGGCATTGGCAGTGGTATGGGTCGCCCAGCAGCAAGGTACGCTTGGGCACGCCGTGAAAACTCATCACCAGTTTTTCCGGACGGCCATGCGCTTCCCAATGATTCAGCACCGAATCGCGCAAGGCGTCGATATACGTATCATGCTCGTGATATTGCTTGATAAAACGCAATTCCGGTACGTTCCGCACGGTGACGTAATGAGCAAACACGGCATCGTAGATGGATCCCGTCGTCGTGCCCGAGTATTGGGGATAGGCCGGCAGGATGGCGATGCGCTCGCAGCCCTCGCTTTTCAGCTGGGCCAGCACGTCAGGCAAGGAAGGCGAACCGTAGCGCATGGCCATGGCCACCGTCACGCCGTCATGGCCCCGCTCGGCCAGGGCGCCGGCCAGCAACTTGGCCTGCTTTTGCGTATGCACTTTCAGGGGCGAACCTTCGCGCGTCCAGATCGATGCGTATTTCTTGGCCGACTGGCCGGAGCGGAACGGCAAGATGATCAGGTTCAGGATGAACCACCAGACAATGCGGGGAATTTCCACCACGCGCGGATCCGACAAAAATTGCTTCAGGTAACGCCGCACAGCTGACGACGTCGGCACATCGGGCGTGCCCAGATTGACAAGCACCACGGCGCTGCGGTCGATGCTGCCATGCGTGTACGGCGGTTCTGTTTGAAATGACATGAAGGCTCTTCGAAGGCGTTGGATGGATTAGCCAGTTATTATAGTTGCATTGAGTTAATAGCGAAGTGCTGGGGTCAGACCCTCAATGCCGCTAACGTCAAACTCAGCGCTAACGCATCCGGGGGGCTGCCCCCGGATTTAAGCCGCGTTCAAATCGCGAGCAGTTCACGCGCATGCTTGCGCGTGGTGGCCGTGATTTCCAGGCCGCCCAGCATGCGCGCCACTTCTTCCACCCTGGCCTTGGCGTCGAGCATGTCGATGCGCGAGGCCGTCTTGCCATTGTCCAGGGTGCTTTTTGCCACCTGAAAATGCTGATTGGCCTGGCTGGCCACTTGCGGCAAGTGGGTCACGCACAGCACTTGCCGTCCCTGCCCCAGGCGTTTCAACAAGCGCCCGACGACTTCCGCGACGGCGCCGCCGATGCCGCTGTCGACCTCGTCGAAGATCAGGGTCGGCGTGGTGGTGGCGTGCGAGGTGATGACGGAAATGGCCAGCGCGATGCGCGCCAGTTCGCCGCCGGAAGCGACTTTCGCCAGGGAACGGGGCGCCGTGCCCGCGTGGCCGGCGACGAGAAATTCCACTTGTTCAAGGCCGTGGGCAGCCGGCTCGCACGGGTGCAGGGCGATTTCAAAGCTGCCGCCCGTCATGCTCAGTTCCTGCATCGCGCGCGTGACGGCTTGCCCCAGTTCCAGGGCGGCGGCGCGGCGCGTGGCGGACAGGCGCTCGGCCACGCTACGGTATTCGGCCTCGATCTTCGCTTCCTGGCGCAGCAAGCCTTCGATGTCGGAAGCGTCGGCCAGATGCTGCAGCTTTTCCGACAGCTTCGCGTGTTCCTCCGGTAATTCTTCGGGCGTAACGCGGAATTTGCGAGCCGTGCTGTGCATGGCTTCCATGCGCGCGTCGAGCTGGTGCAGGCGCTCCGGGTCCAGTTCCACCCGGTCCAGGTAATTGTTCAGCGCGTACACGGATTCCTGCAACTGGATGCGCGACGATTCGATCAGGTCGACGATCGGCTGCAATTCCGCATCGACGGACACGAGCTTGCCCAGCTTCTGGTTCAGGGCCGACAGTTGCGACACGATAGGATGGTCTTCCGACTCGGAAATGAGCGACAAGGCTTCCTGCGCCCCTTCCAGCAGGCTGGCCGCGTGCGACAGACGGCTGTGCTCGTTCGTAATCTCCGTCCACTCGCCGGGCTTGGCGGCCAGTTTTTCCAGTTCGCCCACCTGCCATTCCAGGCGTTCACGCTCGTACAGCACGTTGGCCGCATTCGTTTCGAATTCCTCGCGCTGGCGCACGAGGGCGCGCCAGCGCTTGTGCAGGGCCGCCACTTGCCGCGCATCCTGTTCCGCACCCGCTTCGCGCGCCGTCGCCTGGCCGTCGAGCAAGGCGCGCTGCGCTTCGCTTTTCAGCAAGGACTGGTGCGCGTGCTGGCCGTGGATGTCGACCAGCATGTCACCGAACTCGCGCAACTGCGCGGCCGTGGCGGGGATGCCGTTGATGTACGCTTTCGAGCGGCCCGCATTGTCGATCACGCGGCGCAGCAGGGCGCCGCCATCGTCGTTGGCGAATTCATGCGCCACCAGCCAGGCTTGCGCCACGTCGCTGACGGAGAAATCGGCCGTGATGTCGGCCTTGGCCGCGCCTTCGCGCACCACGCTGGCGTCGCCGCGCCCGCCCAGCGCCAGGGTCAGCGCATCGATGAGAATGGATTTGCCGGCGCCCGTCTCGCCCGTCAGCACGCTGAAGCCGGCGGAAAATTCCAGTTCAATGGTATCGACAATGACAAAATCGCGAATGGACAGTGTATGGAGCATGGCTTCTGTGGTTGGGCGGCGCACCGCGGGTTGAGGTGGAGAAAAAGTTAGCTGAGCTTGCCCTCGCCCGACGGGTACTCATTCCAGTGCAATTTTTCACGCAGGGTGTTGTAGTAACTCCACCCTTCCGGATGCAGGAAGGTAATCGTGTGCGGCGAACGGCGGATGAGGATGCGGTCTTGCTGCACCAGGCTGGCAAAGGTCTGCATGTCGAAATTGACGCTGATATCGCGCCCGCGCACGATTTCCACGACGATCTGGCTGGAGTCGGGCAGGACGATGGGGCGGTTCGACAGCGCATGCGGGGCGATCGGCACGAGCACGATGCCGCCCAGGGTTGGGTGCAGCAATGGGCCGCCGGCCGACAGCGAGTACGCAGTCGAGCCCGTCGGCGTGGAAATGATCAAGCCATCGGAACGCTGGTTGTACATGAAGTGGCCATCGACCTCGACGCGCAATTCCGCCATGCCGGCGCCGGCGCCGCGCGAGACGACGACATCGTTGACGGCCATGCCCACGTGGATCGACTCGCCGTCGCGCAACACGCTGCCTTCGAGCAAGGTGCGGCGCTCGGCCTTGAAGCGGCCGCCGAGAATTTGCGCCAGCACGGGCAGCATGCGCTCGAGCGGGATATCGGTCATGAAACCCAGACGTCCTTGATTGATGCCGATCAAGGGGACGTCGAATGGCGCCAGTTGGCGTGCAATACCCAGCATGGTGCCGTCGCCGCCCATGACGATGGCGCAATCGGCGGCGGCGCCGATCTCGGCCGGAGACATGGCGCGCACGCCGGGAAACGCCAGGTTCAGGTGCGCGGCCGTCTCTGCTTCGAAGACCACCGTGTGGCCCAGCACTTGCAGGAAATCGACGATGCTTTTCACGGGCTCGGCAATGCCATCCGTATTCTGGCGCACGACCAGGGCGATGGTCTTGGCGCCCAGGTTGAAGCGTTCGCCCGGGGCTGGCAAGGTCGCGGCTGGCTGTTCGGCGCGCTGTTCGGCGTGTGTATCGACGGGCATAAGAGTCTCGGTAGTGAATTCGGTGGCAAGCCGCCCCAGGCTGTCGCGTCGCACGCCGGCATCGCATGATACTGTATATATCCACAGTATAGTGCGGCTGCCGTGTGCCCGCAAGGGGCGTTCTTGGTGTTGCACGCAGTGTAGCGCAGAAAAAGAATCGTCCATGCGTGCGCCAGCGCTCCCTGCATGGACAAATCCGCTTGCAGATGGCCTGCCGCGGCAGGACACTGATTTCACGTTACTTTTACTGTCAGGAGGCCATATGGTTACCCAGCATAGCGAACGCAAGATCAATACCGATGAAAAGGTCAAGAATGACGGCATCGACCGTCTGCCGCACGAGCGCGATGAATCGCCCGATGCGCAAAACGTGCGTCCGCGCAAGATCATGCAACAGGCGGCCAGCGACCTGGAACAGGGCCTGGTCGACACGGACCGCCGCGCCCAGCCCGGCGTGGAAAAGGTCAAGCCCACCGAACCGAAACAGGCCCGTCCCGACCCGCAGCTGGAACCAAAGAAAGCGCGCTGAATCGAACTGTCAGGCACCGCTACTTTTTCGGAGTACGCCATGCACCGTTACGTCTGTTCATTCCTGCTGGCCGCTGCCTGCGGCGCCACTACCGCCCACGCCCAGGCACCCGCCATGCCCGTCGGCTTCGGCCCGCAACCCGTGCTGCCCGCGCCGGACAAGCAGTTGATTCCCACCGTCAACGTGGCGCCCGTGCAGCGCTGGACGGCCGCACAGCGCCCCGTGGTCGCGCCCGGCCTGGCCATCCGTCCGTATGCGCGCGACCTCGACCATCCGCGCTGGCTGTACGTGCTGCCGAATGGCGACGTGCTGGTGGCGGAAACGAACGCCCCGCCGAAGCCCGAGGATAACAAAGGCATCAAGGGCGCCATCATGCAGATGCAAATGAAAAAGGCGGGTGCCGCCACGCCCAGCGCCAACCGCATCACCTTGCTGCGCGGCGTCGATGCAAACGGCGTGGCGCAGACGCGCAGCGTGTTCCTGCAAGGATTGAATTCGCCATTTGGCATGGCCCTGGTCGGTAACGAGTTGTATGTCGCCAATGCCGACGCCTTGATGCGTTTTCCCTACAAGGAAGGCCAGACGAGCATCACGGCGCCGGGTGTCAAGGTGGTGGATTTGCCAGGCGGCCCCATCAATCACCACTGGACCAAGAACGTCATCGCCAGTGCCGATGGAAAATTTCTCTATGTTACTGTCGGCTCGAACAGCAATGTGGGCGAGAACGGCCTGTCGGCCGAAGACGGCCGCGCCGCCATCTGGCAAATCACGCGCGCGACGGGCAAGGCACGCGTGTATGCGACGGGTCTGCGCAACCCTGTCGGCCTGGCCTGGCAGCCACACAGCGGGGCACTGTGGACGGCCGTCAATGAACGCGACGAGCTGGGCAACGACCTGGTGCCCGACTACATGACGTCCGTCAAGGACGGCGCCTTCTATGGCTGGCCCTACAGTTATTTCGGCCAGCACGTCGATGCGCGGGTCAAGCCGCCGCGCCCGGAACTGGTGGCCACCGCCATCGCGCCCGACTACGCGGTGGGCGCACATACGGCCTCGATGGGCCTGGCATTTTATGACGGCACCTTGCTGCCCGAACGCTACCGGGGCGGCGCCTTCATCGGCCAGCACGGCTCGTGGAACCGCAAACCTTTCAGCGGCTACAAAGTCATCTTCGTGCCCTTCGCGAACGGCGTGCCCAGCGGGCCGCCGCAGGACGTCATCGCCGGCTTCCTCGACAGCAATGGCAAGGCGCAGGGGCGCCCCGTCGGCGTGGCCATCGACAAGGCGGGCGCGTTGCTGGTGGCGGACGACGTGGGCAATGTCATCTGGCGCGTGACGCCGGCGCCGTGAGTGGCGATGCCCCGCACACGCATGCTCCCCTGTGTGACGCAACGAACGGAAGGGCAAGAGTGGCACGCGCATGATGGACGCTCGAACCACGCAAGGAGTACATCATGAAAAAAACAGGATCAGCCGTCTGGAGTGGCGGCCTTAAAGAGGGCAAAGGGTTTATTTCCACCCAAAGCGGCGCGCTCGACAATGTGGCCTATGGCTTCAATACGCGCTTCGAAGACGGTCCCGGCAGCAATCCGGAAGAACTGATCGGCGCGGCCCATGCGGCTTGCTTCACCATGGCCCTGTCCGGCCAGCTGGGCGAGGCGGGCCTGCGCGCCACGGCCCTGAAAACCACGGCCGACGTCAGCCTGGAAAAAATCGATGGCAGCTATGCCATCACGGCCGTGCACCTGACCCTGGTGGCCACCATTCCCGGCGCCACCGACGAAGCGTTCCAGGACGCGGCCCTGCGCGCCAAGCTCGGTTGCCCCGTATCGAAGTTGCTGGCCACGGAAATCACCCTGGACGCCCATCTGGAGTAATGCAGGCACGCCGTCCGCTGCTGTTCCATCACCGGGCGGCAGGGGCGGTCTCGGCAAGAAAGCCGTAAAACGCATAAAATCCTGCCATTCCCCTATCACCATCAAGGATTTACGATGCGTATTTTGCACACCATGTTACGGGTCGGCGACCTGCAGCACTCCATCGATTTTTACACCAAGGTCCTGGGCATGAAATTGCTGCGCACCAGCGACAATCCGGAATACCAGTACACCCTGGCCTTCGTCGGCTATGGATCGAATCCCGACCACGCGGAACTGGAACTGACGTATAACTATGGCACCACCAGTTACGAGCTGGGCACGGCGTATGGCCACATCGCCATCTCGGCCGACGACATCGTCGCCGCTTGCGACGCGGCACGGGCAAATGGCGGCAACGTCACGCGCGAACCGGGTCCCGTCAAAGGCGGCAACACGGTCATCGCCTTCATCACCGATCCGGACGGCTACAAGATCGAATTGATCGAACGCAAGTTCGACGGCCAGGGCGGCGGCTTGTAGTGACTCAGTCTGGCTCGGCGGCCTGTGCAATGGCCGCGCGCAGCCAGGCGATGCCCGCATCGCCGTCCGTGCGGCGGTGCCGTATCGTTTCAAACGAAAACGGCGCGATGGCAAATGGCGCGGCATACAGCGCCAGCCCCTGCGCCACGCTTCCCTGCAAGGCGCGCCGCGCCACCGTCAGGATCAAGTCCGTCCCCCTCACGACCTCCGGTGCGACCGTCCAGTACGGCACACGCACGGCGATGCGGCGCGCCTGGCCCAGCTGGGCCAGGGCCGCATCGACTTCGGCCGCCATGCCGCCCTCGCTGGACGCCACCAGCACGTGCGGGCGCGCCAGATAGGTGTCCAGATTCCATGTTGCGCCGTCCGCCAGGCTGGCCGGATCGAGCGCGCACACGAATGTTTCCTCGAACAGGGTTTCTCGATGTAAGTGCTCGGGCAGTTGCGGGAACACGCCCAGCGCCAGGTCGATCTCGCCATCCTGCACGCCAGCGATCACGGCCTGTCGGCTGGCATAGCTGACGGCCAGGTCGATGCCGGGCGCTTCCACGCGCAAACGGCGTAGCAAAGCGGGCAGGATCAAGGCCGCGCCGTAATCCGACATGGCCAGGCGAAACACGCGCTGCGCCGTGGCCGCCTCGAAGACGGCGCCGCCCAGTACGGAGCGCACGCTTTGCAGGGCTTCGGCCAGCGGCCGCGCCAACTCCAAAGCGCGCGCCGTGGGCTGAAAGCCGCCCTTGCCACGCAGCAGCAGCGGGTCGCCGAGCAGATGGCGCAAGCGGGCCAGCGCATGGCTGACGGCAGGCTGGCTCATGTGCAAGCGCTCGGCCGCGCGCGACAAGTGGCGCTCGCTGAGCAGCGCTTCCAGGATCACCAGCAAGTTCAAATCAACGGCCCGCAGATTATTCATTTGGCGCATATTTTAATGACAAACTACGAATTGGATTTAATGATGACAGCATAATACGATGACTCCATCAACTCAACGTGATGGAGTCGCACATGCATGGATGGATTACCGTATTTGCCCCGCTGGCCATGCTGGCCGGCGCCGTCGTCCCGTTCCAGGCCGGCGCGAATGCCGCGCTGGGCCGCAACCTGGGCCACCCGCTGTGGGCCACGCTCGCCTCGCTGGCCGTCAGCGCCGTGCTCGCGTCGCTGGTGATGCTGGTCTGGCGGGTGCCGGCGCCCGATGTCAGTCTCGCCATGCGGGGACCGGGCTGGTCCTGGCTGGGCGGCGCGGCCGGTGTGTTTTACATTACAGCCGCGCTGATGCTGGCGCCGCGCATCGGTTCCGGCCCCTTCATGGCGGCCGTCATCGGCGGACAGATGCTGGCCGCGCTGGCCATCGACCGCTACGGTTTGCTGGGCTTTGCCGTCAAGCATATTTCTCCGCTGCATTGGGCCGGTGCGGGGCTGGTGGTCGCTGGTGTGATCCTCACGCAAGTAGCCAACAGCCGCGCCGCGTGAAAACAGATCAGGACGAAAAAAAACCAGCGCCGTCGCCGGTGCTGGTTTTCATTTGAATCTACAGAAAAAGATTATTTATCGAGCAAGGCGTTCACGGGCATCAAATCCGTTTCCTTCAACGTGCCGGCGGCCGCCTTCAGGCGCAAGCCGTTCATGATGGTGTCGTAGCGGGCTTTCGACAGGTCTTTTTGCGTCGAGAACAGTTGTTTCTGTGCATTCAAGACGTCGATATTGATGCGCACGCCCACTTGATAACCGAGCTGGTTCGACTCCAGGGCCGACTTGCTCGACACTTCCGCCGCTTCCAGCGCCTTCACTTGCGCCAGGCCGCTGTTGACGCCCAGGAAAGCCTGGCGCGCGCCTTGCGATGCCGCGCGGCGTGCCGATTCCAGGTCGTTGCGGGCCTTGTTTTCCAGCGCGATCGATTCGCGCACCTTGCTGGTGACGGCAAAGCCGCTGAAGATCGGGATGCTCCACTGCACGCCGATGGCGTTGTTGTTATTGCCGCTGCCATTGCCGCCACCCGAGGTGTAGCTATGGCCCGTGTTGGCGATCAGATCCAAGGTCGGATAGTGGCCAGCGCGGTTGCGGCCGATGTCGCGCTTGGCCGATTCCACGTTGAACTGGGCCGTGACGACGCCGAAATTCTGCTCTTCCGCCGAGCTCACCCATGGTTCGACGGCGGCCGGTTCCGGCGCGCTGATGACCACGCCCGTGCGCATCGGCGCCAACGACGTTGGCGCCTCGCCGATGATGGTTTGCAGGGCGCTGCGCTTGTTGGCCAGGTCATTGATGGCGGCAAATTCCTGCGCCACCACCAAATCGTACGCCGCTTGCGCTTCGTGCGTGTCGGTAATCGTTTGCGTGCCCACTTCGAAGTTGCGCTTGGCCGATGCCAGCTGCTCCGTCGTGGCCACTTTTTGCGCCTGCGTGGCGCCCAGGTTGTCCTGCGCGCTCAGCACGTCGAAATACGCCTGCGCCACGCGCGTGATCAGGTCTTGCTGGACTTGCGCAAATTGCGCTTCGGCAATCGCTTGCGCCAGCTTGCTTTGCTGATAGGTTTCCCAACGGTCCCAGCGGAACAGCGGTTGCGCCAGGGTCAAGTTATAGCTGTTCGTGCGCACATTCACGGACGGCGAGGTGATCTTGTTGCCGCCATTGTTCTGGGCGATCTGCTCCTGATTGCCGCGCGTATTGCTGCCCGAAGCCGACACTTGCGGCAGCAAGCCTGCCAGCCCCTGCGGAACCCGCTCCATCCCGGCCGACAGGGCCGCGCGCGCGCTGGCATACTGCGCGTCATTGGCCAGCGCCTGCTGGTACACTTGGATGAGATCGGCCGCCTGCGCTTGCAGCGAGCATGTCATCGAGACAAAGGCGCTGGTCATCAGCACGGCGATAAGGGGTTTCCGCATTGCATTTCTCCGTTGGAGTCGTCAAAAGTTGATGGAATCAAAAATCTGCTACCGCTTGCCTTGCGCCCGCCGGATGAGCGGGGTACAGGCCTCCGCAGGCATGCAGGAAAACATGCCTGGGTGCATCTACTGAAAAAATAACTTAGAACCTATCCCAGTAGGGAGCGTCTTCTGTTGGCAGTTCATCAGGAGCGCGGACAAGGCGTGAGGAGGACGCGTGGAGAGCCACGCAACGACGATCAACGCAGTCCCCGCTTCTGAGGGGCGCCAGCAGGAGATGTATTCATCTACTGGGATAGGCTCTTAGTATTTAGGCATTGCGCTGTCGACTTGCAGCGCCCAGGCATGCACGCCGCCCGTCAAATTACTGATCTTGCCAAAACCATTGCGCTCCAGGAAGGCCGCCACTTGCATGCTGCGCATGCCGTGATGGCAGATGCAGACGATCTCGGCGTCTTCATCGAGGTCATCGATGCGCGCAGGAATCGAGTTCATCTGCATCAGGGTGGCACCGTCGAGGTGGCACAGGTCGAACTCCCACTGTTCCCGCACGTCCAGCAGGAACGGACGCGGTCGGGAAGGGTCAGCCAGCCAGGCGGCCAGCTGCGGTGCACTCAAATGCTCCATCGAATCGGTCGCCTCAGAACTGGAAATGCGACGGTGCAACAGCTTGCAGCGGCGTGACATTGGTTTCAAACAGCTTGCGCGTGTCGTAAGCCTTGTCCGAGCTGCGCGTGATCAGGTGCGCCGACATGATCGGCGCTTCGCCGATGATGGCCAGGATGCGGCCGCCGACTTTCACTTGTTGCAACAGCGCTTCCGGCAGCACGGCCAAGGCGCCGGACACCACGATCACGTCGTACGGCGCACCCTTGCTCCAGCCTTGGGCGCCGTCGCCCAGTTCCACGGTGACGTTCGTCACGCCGTTGGCGGCCAGGTTCTGCTCAGCCAGGGTTTTCAATTGGGGAACGATTTCCACGCTCGTCACATGGCGCGCCTTGTGCGCCAGCAACGCGGCCATGTAGCCGCTGCCGGTACCGATTTCCAGCACATTTTCATGCTTCTTGACGGCTACGTCTTGCAAAATGCGCGCTTCCAGCTTCGGCGTCAACATGCATTCGCCGCCGCCCAGTGGAATTTCGGTATCGACGAAGGCCAGGTTTTTATAGGCAGCCGGCACGAAATCTTCACGCTTGACCACGTTCAACAGCTCCAGCACGTCGATATCCAGTACGTCCCACGGACGGATTTGCTGTTCGATCATATTGAAGCGGGCTTGTTCGATATTCATCTTTGGACTCGGTAAGTGAAGTAATAATCCGCCATTTTATCGTTGAACTGGCTGAAAGCACATGTTAACCATAAAGGCGGGGAATGGAGGAAATTTGCGACGATCTGCAGATTTGGGGGGGCGAACCTTGGAAAAGGGGCAACTGAACGGTAGTAGCGAGCACGGCGGGTCAGCTTTTCCCGGGCGTCTCCGCCTGCAGGCTGCGCAAACTCATGTCGATAAACGCATCCATGTAGGCGATCGGATCGATATTCTTGACTTCGCACGGCAGGAAGGAATGCGTCCACATCATGAGCATGGTGACGGGCGCGCTGAGGATGGTGCTGACCAGCACGGGATCGACTTGGCGGAATTCGCCGCGCTGCATGCCCCGTTCCAGCAGACTGACGATCAGTCCATTGCCGCGCGTGACGACTTCTTCGTTGTAAAACTGCGCCAGTTCCGGGAAATTGTTTGCTTCGGCCAGCATCAGCTTGGTCAAACCGGCCAGCTTGGTGGCGCCGAATTCTTCCCACCACTGCATCATCACCTTGCGCAACAACTCGGCACTGCTGCTGTCCGACGCGGCCATGCTGTCTTCCGCCTCGCCGATCGATTGCACGATATTGTCGCGCACCACTGCCTTGAACAGCTCCTGTTTATTCTCGAAGTACAGGTACAAGGTGCCTTTCGACACGCCAGCCCGCTTGGCCACATCCTCCAGGCGCGTCGATGCGAAGCCCCGTTCGACAAACAGGTCGAGGGCGGCGGCGAGCAATTCCTGCGGGCGGGCATCCTTGCGCCGCTCCCAGCGGGGCTTGGTATCAATCGGGGCTTGCATGTATGTTTCCAAGTAACTTACTTTTGAGTCATTAATAGTAGTCCTGTCTACCGCCAAGGTCAAGCGCGGGGCACCGCCCGGCACGCCGAACACAGGCATTGTACCCTCCGTGCCGGCGCCGGGCCTTCGGCGCCGGGTGGACCAGAATACGTTTCAGCCCCCATTTTGCGCAGTTCATCGCATTTCCACTCAGCAAGCGTGTCGGATTTGCTACCTTGCCATCGACAGCACGGCAGCCGCGGCGCGGCAGCCGGCTTTTTCTTTTCCCAAACTAAAACAATCATAAAGGAAACACCATGCGTACCTTGCTGGCCCTGTGCTGTGCCGTTGCCCTTGGCGGTTGCGCCATCGTCATCAACCCCAACGATGGCGAAGTGCGCTACGCGGATTCAAACAGCAATGCCATCCAGGGCAACGAGCAAGTGAGCCGCGACGTGCGCCAGGTCAGTCACATCAATGTGCTCGACATCGACAGCATGAAACGCATCGACATCAAGATCGACGTGCGCGTCGGGCCGGCGACATCGCTGGTGATCGAAGCGGACAGCAATCTGCAGCCGCGCATCCATAGCGAAGTGAGCGGCGATACCCTGCGCATCTGGAGCGATACGAACATTCGCAGCAGCAATGGCATCCACGTCATCTATACGACGCCGCAATTGAAGAAGATCAACATTTCCGGCTCGGGCCGCCTGGTGGCCAGCGGTTTCAATGGCGAAGATTTCACCCTGGAACAACGCGGTTCGATGAAAAGCGAACTGTCGGGCACGGTGGGACGCTTCGACGTGGCCAACAATGGTTCCGGCAGCATCAACGCGGCGGCCCTCGCCAGCGGCAACACGGACGCGGTGCAGAACGGTTCCGGCAACATCCAGCTGGGCAACGTGCGCGGCGAACGCATCAACGTGGCCGTCAACGGCTCGGGCAGCATCAGCGCCAGCGGCGCCGTGCAACGCCTCGACGCCAACGTGAATGGCTCGGGCGATATCAACCTGGCCGCCCTGCGCAGCGACGTTGCCTATCTGGCGAGCAACGGTTCCGGCGACGTCGATGTCACCGTCCAGAACGAAGTCAACGCCCGCGCCAGCGGTTCCGGCCGCATCACCGTGCATGGCGATCCGGCCCGCCGCACCCTGTCGGGCAAGCGCGTCAGCATCGTGCGCTAAGCGGGCGCTGGCAACGCAAGGGAGCAGGCTTGCTATACTGTCGGCTCCTCACCCGCCCGCCTGAAATCCCATGTCACCATCCGCCACCCTGGCATGCCGTCCCTCGTGCGGCGCCTGCTGCACCGCACCGTCCATCACCAGCCCGATTCCCGGCATGCCGGATGGAAAACCTGCGGGCGTGCGCTGCGTGCAGCTGGCTGACGACAACCGTTGCAAGATCTTCGGCCAGCCGGAGCGGCCCGGGTTTTGCGGCGGCTTGCAGCCATCCGAGGACATGTGCGGCGACAGCCGGGAACACGCCATCCGCTGGCTGGACGAGCTGGAACGGATGACGGCGCCCTGAAGGGCGTGGTGGCGGCTGACAAATAACGATTGACCACATTTGCACGTTTGCGTATATTCATGCACATTCCTGCACGTTTATAAGTTCAACATGTCCGCCACCCTGCTCCTCAAACAACGCCATGCGCTGATCCAGCAACAATTGCAGGCCGATGGCCGCGTGCTGGCGCTGGACCTGGCGCGCCAGCTCGACGTTTCCGAAGATACGATACGCCGCGACCTGCGCGAGATGGCGGCAGCCGGTTTATGCCAGCGCGTGTATGGCGGCGCACTGCCGCTGGCGCCCGACGGCGGGACCTTGACGCAGCGCAAGCAGGAAGCGCCCGAGCGCAAGGCGCGCCTGGCGCAGGCGGCCGTGTCCCTCGTGCGCGCAGGGCAGGTGCTGTTTCTTGATGCGGGCTCGACCAACCTGGCCATCGCCAGCGCCTTGCCACAGTTGGCGCTCACTGTCATCACCAACGCGCCATCGATCGCCATGGCGCTGATGGAACGCCCGGAAATCGAACTGATCATGGCTGGCGGCAGGGTCGACCGCCGTGCCGGTGCCAGCCTGGGGCCGCAGGCCCTGCGCACTGTCGAACGCATGCATCCCGACCTGTGTTTCCTCGGTGCTTGCGGCGCCGATGCCGACGCGGGCGTGACGGCGTTCAACTACGACGAGGCCGAGTTCAAACGCAGCATCGCCGGCGCCAGCAAGGCGGTCGTCGTGGCCGTCACCAGCGACAAGCTGGGCACGGCCGCGCCCTTCGGCGTGCTGGCCACGGGCTTGCTGCAGCACCTGGTGCTGGAAGCCGATGCCGATGCGGTCCATGTGGCCGCCTTTGAACGGCTGGGCGTGCAAGTGTTGCGCGCCCACGCCTGATTTTATCCACCCGACTCTTGAAAAGCCCCCAATGCATCTCACCGGCACCCTGCAACAACGCGCCACGCGCCTGGTCTTTTTCGCCGCCGGCCTCGGCATGGCCGCCTGGGCCCCGCTGGTTCCCTACGCCAAGTCGCGCCTGGGCCTCGATGAAGCGACCCTCGGCATTTTGCTGCTGTGCCTGGGCGCCGGTTCGCTGTGCGCGATGCCGTTTACGGGCATGCTCACGGCACGCTTCGGCTGCCGCAAGGTCATCGTCGGAGCCGGCCTGCTGCTGACCGCCGTGCTACCCGGCCTGGCACTGGCCGCCACGCCGCTGCAGCTGGGACTGGTGCTGCTGGTGTTCGGCGCGGCCATGGGCACGTTCGACGTGGCCATCAATATCCAGGCCGTGATCATCGAAAAGGCCAACGGCGGCGCCATGATGTCGGGCTTTCATGCCCTGTTCAGCGTGGGCGGCTTTGCCGGCGCGGCCTGCATGGCCCTGCTGCTGTGGCTGGGACTGACGCCGGCCTGGTCCTGCGTGGTGGTGATGTTGCTGCTGTGCGGCGTGCTGGGCGCGGCGCAAGGCCATCTGCTGCCGACGGCGTCCGCTTCCGGCGAAAAGACGCCGCTGTTCGTCATGCCGCATGGCGCCGTCATCTTCATCGGCTTGCTGTGCTTTATCGTCTTCCTGGCCGAAGGCGCCATCCTCGACTGGAGCGCCCTGTTCCTCACCACCACGCGCGGCGTGGAAGAAGCCAGGGGCGGCCTCGGTTACGCCGCCTTCGCCATCGCCATGACGGTGGGACGCTTGACGGGTGACAAGGTGGTCAGCCGCTTTGGCGGCAAGCGGGTGCTTACTTTTGGCGGCCTGTGCGCGGCGGCAGGCTTCTTCCTGGCCGTGCTGGCGCCGCATGCCAGCCTGGCCATGCTTGGGTTCGTGCTGATCGGCCTGGGCGCGGCGAACATCGTGCCCATCCTGTTTACGGCGGCGGGCCAGCAACATGCCATGCCGGCCAGCCTGGCGGTTGCGGCCATCACCACCATCGGCTATGCGGGCATCCTGGCCGGTCCGGCCGTGATCGGCTTCGTGGCGCACGCCACCAGCCTGAATATCGCCTTCGCCATGCTGGGCGCCGCCCTGCTGCTGGTGGCGGCCAGCGCGCGCCTGGTGGCGCCGGCAAAACAGGCTTCCTGACCCCTCCCCTTGCCTGGCTGGCAGCGGCAAAAAACCGCTGTCCGCCAGCGCCCAAATCGGCTCGACGGGCCTCCGGCATGGTAAGCTTCGACCCCGCGCACTTTGCGGGCGCAGCACGCTCACCCCATCCTGTCACTTATACCCGTACTTATACCCGTACCTATACTCTTTTATACATCTATGGATCTCATTCTTGCGTTAAAAGCCATCATCATGGGGCTGGTCGAAGGTTTTACCGAATTCTTGCCGATTTCGTCCACGGGACATCTGATCCTGGCCGGCAGCCTGCTCGACTTTACCAAGGATGTCTCGAAAGAAGTCATGGATGTCTTCGAGATCGCCATCCAGGCCGGCGCCATCCTGGCCGTGTGCTGGGAATACCGCCAGCGCATCGGCAGCGTGCTGACCACCTTCGGCAGCGAAGCGAAGTCGCGCAAGTTCGTGCTCAACGTGGCCATCGCCTTCCTGCCGCTGGCCATCATCGGCCTGGCGATTGGCAAGATGATCAAGCATGCGCTGTTCAAGCCCGTGCCAGTGGCCATGGCCTTCATCATCGGCGGCATCGTGATTTTGCTGGTGGAGCGCCGCGCGCGCACCAATCCCGTCACCGTACGCGTCAACTCGGTCGATGAAATGACGCCATTCGACGCCCTGAAAGTGGGCTGCGCGCAGGCGTTCGCGCTGATCCCCGGCACCAGCCGTTCCGGCTCGACCATCATCGGCGGCATGCTGTTGGGCCTGTCGCGCAAGACGGCCACCGAATTCTCGTTCTTCCTGGCCATCCCGACCCTGCTGGCGGCCACCGCCTATTCTCTGTACAAGGCGCGCGACATCCTGTCCGCCACCGACGTGCCGCTGTTCGGCCTGGGTACCGTGTCCGCCTTCATCTCCGCCTTCCTGTGCGTGCGCTGGCTGCTGCGCTATATCAGCTCGCACGACTTCACGTTTTTTGCCTGGTACCGCATTGTGTTCGGCTTGCTGGTGTTGGCCAGCGCCCACTACGGCTGGGTTGTTTGGGCAGAATAAGGCACTATGAATCAAGATCTTAACCAGCGCGCGCTGCACCTGCTGCAAACCGTTTTCGGCTACCCGGCCTTCCGCGGCCAGCAAGCCGACATCGTCGACCACGTCAGCCATGGCGGCGACGCGCTGGTGCTGATGCCCACGGGCGGCGGCAAGTCGCTGTGCTATCAGATTCCCGCGCTGCTGCGCGACGGTGTCGGCGTCGTCGTCTCGCCGCTGATCGCGCTGATGCAGGACCAGGTGGACGCTTTGGCCGAAGTCGGCGTGCGCGCCGCCTTCCTCAATTCCACGCAAACCTACGAAGAAGCGAGCCGCATCGAGCGCCTGGTGCGCACGGGCGGCATCGATGTCGTCTACGTGGCGCCCGAGCGCCTGATGACGCAGCGTTGCCTGGACCTGTTCCAGGCCTCGAAGATCTCCCTGTTCGCCATCGACGAGGCGCATTGCGTGGCTCAGTGGGGCCACGACTTCCGTCCCGAATACATCAAGCTATCGGTGCTGCACGAGCAGTTCCCGGACGTGCCGCGCATCGCGCTCACGGCCACGGCCGACCCGCAGACGCGCGCCGAAATCGCCCTGCGTTTGCAGCTGGAAGACGCGCGCCAGTTCGTCTCGTCGTTCGACCGCCCGAACATCCGCTATCAGATTGTGGAAAAGGCGAATGGCCGCAAGCAGCTGCTCGACTTCATCAACACGGAACACGCGGGGGACTGCGGCATCGTCTACTGCCTGTCACGCAAAAAGGTCGAAGAGACGGCGGAATTTCTGAACCAGAGCGGCATCCGCGCCCTGCCCTATCACGCCGGCATGGAGTACGCCAAGCGCAGCGCCAACCAGGCGCGTTTCCTGCGCGAAGAAAACATCGTCATGGTGGCCACAATCGCCTTCGGCATGGGCATCGACAAACCCGACGTGCGCTTCGTGGCGCATCTGGATCTGCCGAAAAGCATCGAGGGCTATTACCAGGAAACGGGGCGCGCGGGCCGCGACGGCATGGCCGCCAACGCCTGGATGGCGTACGGCTTGCAGGACGTGGTGCTGCAACGGCGCATGATCGACGAATCGGAAGCGGACGACACCTTCAAGCGCGTGCTGGGCGTCAAACTCGACGCCATGCTGGGCCTGTGCGAAACGCTCAGCTGCCGCCGCATGCGCTTGCTCGAATACTTCGGCGAACCGGCTTCGCCGTGCGGCAATTGCGACACCTGTCTGGTGCCGCCCGTGTCGTTCGACGGCACGGTGCCCGTGCAAAAACTGCTGTCGGCCATCTACCGCGTCGACCAGCGCTTCGCCGGCGGCCACGTGATCGACGTGCTGCGCGGCGTGGAATCGGAACGCATCAAGACCTGGCACCACGATTCCTTGTCGGTGTTTGGCATCGGCTCGGACCTGGGCGAAGCGGAATGGAAATCGATCCTGCGCCAGGCCATCGCGCTGGGCCTCGTCTCGGTCGACCATGAACAATACAGTTCGCTGAAACTGACGGACGCCTCGCGTCCCGTGCTCAAGGGCGGCCAGAAGGTGCAGCTGCGCCAGTACCAGAAACCGGTGAAAACCAGCAAGCGCAGCACCAGCGTGGCGAAAGGCTATGTCGAGACGGATTTGTCCACCAGCGAACAGGCGATCTTCGACAAGCTGCGCTGGTGGCGCGTGGAGACGGCGCGCACGCACAATGTGCCCGCCTACGTGATTTTCGTCGACGCCACCCTGCGCGAAATCGCCAAAGCCAAGCCTACGTCGCTCGAGCAGATGCGCGGCGTGAGCGGCGTGGGCGAGAAAAAACTGGCCTCGTACGGCGACGAAATCGTCGCCATGATTCTGGAGATGATTTGATGGAAGCACTCTCGTCCGACCTGATTTATCAGGCCGTGAAAATCCTCGGCGCCCAGCCCGATGCCGACGACGCGGTGGAAGCGCAAGTCCGTGCCCTGGTGCAGGACGACCTCACCGTGCGCCGCCTGGCCGACGTGGTGCCGGAAGCGTTCGGCCTGGTGCTGGCGTCGCACCTTCCCGGCGCCGAAAACATGACCTTGCCCGACACGTTCTGCGCGCAGGACGAGGACGGCGAATGGGTGGAGTTCCCCCTGCGCCGCGAGCCGATCTTTGTCGTCGCCGCCGATATCGCCCAGCACACCTTCCACAACGGCCCGCGCGCGCTGATACAAAATCTGGCCGACCGCAGCTCCCTGCTGTCGGCCATCAACAAGGCCTTGAACGCGGGCGGCTCGCTCGATGGCACGACCCTGGGCCCGCCGTCCTTCTTCGGCCTGCCCGCCGCCCTGTACCAGCCGGCGGCATCGGCTGATACGCCCTGAGCACTGCACCTTGCGTTTGCCCTTGACAAGAGAACGGTCCCGCGATGGAAACCAAATGGCTGGAAGACTTCATCTCGCTCGCTGAAACGCATAATTTCAGCCGTTCCGCGGCCCTGCGCCACGTCACCCAGCCGGCCTTTTCGCGGCGCATCCAGTCGCTGGAAAACTGGCTTGGCATCGACCTGGTCGACCGCACCTCCTACCCCACGCGATTGACGCCGGCCGGCGCCGTGTTCTACGAGCAGGCGCTGGAAATGCTGGGACAGATCAACGGCGTGCGCGCGCTGTTGCGCGGCAAGCGGGCGGCCACGCAAACGAGCGTCGATTTCGCCGTGCCGCATACCCTGTCGCTGACCTTCATGCCGAAATGGCTGACGGCGCTGGAAGAAGGTTTTGCGCCGATCAACAGCCGCCTGATGGCCCTGAACGTGCACGACGCCGTGCTGCAGCTGGTCGACGGCGGCTGCGACCTGCTGCTGTGCTATCACCACCCGCGCCAGCCGGTGCAGCTCGATCCGGGCCGCTACGACATGCTGGTGATGGGCCGCGAAACCCTGCGCGCGTATGCGCGCTGCGGCCAGGACAAGGTGCCGGACTTCGTCCTGCCCGGCAGCGCCAAGGAGCCGCTGCCCTTCCTTTCCTACACCAGCAACGCCTATCTGGGACGCATGGTGGAATTGCTGCTGGCCGACGCCAAAGCGCCCCTGTTCCTGGAAACCTGCTACGAAACGGACATGGCAGAAGGCCTCAAAATGATGGCGCTGGAAGGGCGCGGCATCGCCTTCCTGCCCGAATCGGCCGTCATGCGCGACGTCAAGTACAAGCACCTGGCGCGTGCCGACGGCGGCGCGCCAGGCTGGGAAATCGAGCTGGAAATCCGTTTATATCGCGAGCGCCCGTCCAGCCTGCGGCCAGGCAAACAGATCGTCGAAAGCCTGTGGCAATACCTGGTGCAGTCGCAGGAAAGCGCCGCGCGCAGCGGGAAAAAACGCCGGCGCGCAACCGTCACTGCAACTCCCTCCTGATCTCCTAACTATGCAATAAATGCATAACCGGATGCGCACAAAGCATTGGCCGGGGCATGAGGCTATCGCCTACGATGCGGTTCCGCTGCGCGCAGCTGCATCTCGGCTGTGCCTCTAACGTATTCGTATTGTCAGGAGCTTATCAAGCATGACCAGCAAGCACGCACTTCCTTCCTACCTCAATCCTGAAGACCTGGGCCCATGGGGCGTCTACCTCGAGCAGATCGACCGCGTTACGCCATACCTGGGCAACCTGTCGCGCTGGGTGGAAACGCTGAAGCGTCCAAAGCGCATCCTGACGGTCGACGTGCCTATCGAGCGCGATGACGGCACCATTGCCCACTACGAAGGCTACCGCGTGCAGCACAATCTGTCGCGCGGCCCGGGCAAGGGCGGCGTGCGCTTCCACCAGGACGTGACGTTGTCGGAAGTGATGGCCCTGTCGGCCTGGATGACGGTCAAGAATGCAGCGGTCAACGTGCCATACGGCGGCGCCAAAGGCGGTATCCGTGTCGATCCGAAGACCCTGTCGCGCAACGAACTGCAACGCCTGACCCGCCGCTACACGAGCGAGATCAGCATGATCATCGGACCGAACAAGGATATCCCGGCGCCGGACGTCAACACGAATGAGCAAGTCATGGCGTGGATGATGGACAGCTACGCCATGATCGGCGGCAATATGTCGACCGGCGTGGTGACCGGCAAGCCAATCTCGCTGGGCGGCAGCCTGGGTCGTCGCGACGCGACGGGCCGCGGCGTGTTCGTCGTCGGTTGCGATGCGGCCGCCAAGGTCGGCATGTCGCTCGAAGGCGCGAAAGTCATCGTGCAAGGTTTCGGTAACGTGGGCGGCGTCGCTGCACGCATGTTCGCTGAAGCCGGCTCGAAAGTGGTCGCGGTACAAGACCACAAGACCACCGTCGTCCATTCCGGCGGCTTGAACATCCCGCAATTGCTGGCACACGTGGCCGAAGTGGGCAGCGTCGAAGGCTTCCCGGGCGCCGAGGCATTCGTGCCGCGCGAAGATTTCTGGGGCATCGATTGCGACATCCTGATCCCGGCCGCGCTGGAACAGCAGATCACGGCCGAACGCGCACAAGTCATCCGCGCCAAGATCATCCTGGAAGGCGCCAATGGCCCGACCCTGCCGGCAGCGGACGACATCCTGACCGACCGCGGCGTATTGATCGTGCCGGACGTGCTGGCCAACGCCGGCGGCGTGACCGTCAGCTACTTCGAGTGGGCGCAGAACTTCTCGAGCTTCTTCTGGACGGAAGAAGAAATCAACAGCCGCCTGACCCGCATCATGCGCGAAGCGTTCGATTCGGTATGGCAAGTGTCGCAAGAGAAGAAAGTGTCGATGCGTACCGCCACCTTCATCCTGGCGTGCACGCGCGTGCTGCAGGCTCGCGAAGTACGCGGTCTCTACCCATAATGGCTATGGTCGCCTGAGAAAAAGCCCAGGGCGTGCTTGTTGCGCCCTAGGCTTTTCCCAGACATAACCGCCCCCATATCCGTGCATTGTTGCTCAACAATGCCCTGTTGCAGGCACCATCGGCTGATTCCAGCACAATAAACCATCGGCGCCTTTCGCCCGTGGTCCTGGGGCACTCTCATTCTCGCTGTGAGCTGCGCAAGGCAAGCTTTACGCTGACGTCATGCATCTCGCCAGTTTCCCATTTTTTCCTCATCCATACGATACCGTGCGGCGACCATCAGTCAAAGCAAGGCTGCCCCTGCGCACGCCACCAGTCGTTTATACTCAGCACCTCACGCCACTTTCACACAGGCTCGATATTACGAATCAATCTAATGCCGCCCTTGAAATTTGAGCCTGCCGTTAGACTAACGATACGGGTCAACAAAGCCGCATAAGTAACGCTAGCCAAAATGAAAAAAAAAGAATAATAATGAGATATCTGAAAATTCGCCATATAACTACAGAGTTCCATCAGGAGCCATAACTGGGTTGATCAAGAATGCAACAAATAGGATAGCAATATGATTTTAGTGACCGGTGGAGCCGGCTTCATCGGTTCCAATTTTGTAAACGACTGGCTGGCGCTCAACGATGAGTTCATCGTCAACTTTGACAAACTGACTTACGCTGGCAATCTCAGCAATCTGGCCAGCCTTGAACACGATCCGCGGCATCTCTTTGTGCGCGGCGATATCCTTGATACAGCTCACTTAACATGCTTGCTGGCAGAGCATCAGCCACGCGCCATCGTGCACTTTGCCGCTGAAAGTCATGTTGATCGCTCGATCCATAACCCTGGCGAATTCATTTCGACTAACGTCAACGGCACCTTCAGCCTGCTGGAAGCCGCACGCGCCTATTGGTCGGGTCTCACGGGCGATGCCAAAGAGGACTTCCGTTTCCTGCATATCTCAACTGATGAGGTATACGGTAGCTTGCAGCCGCAGGATCCGCCCTTTACCGAAACGACGCCCTACGCGCCAAATAGTCCATATTCGGCGTCAAAAGCTGCATCAGACCATCTGGTACGAGCCTATTTTCATACCTATGCCATGCCCGTGCTGACCACGAATTGTTCAAACAATTATGGTCCCTTCCACTTTCCGGAAAAACTGATTCCCCTGATCATCAGCAATGCCCGTGCCGGCAAAGCCCTGCCTATTTATGGTGATGGCCTGCAAGTACGCGATTGGCTGTATGTAGGCGACCACTGCTCGGCCATCCGTCGCGTGCTGGCGGCGGGCAAGCCAGGTGAGGTATATAACGTCGGAGGATGGAATGAAATGACCAATCTGGAAGTCGTGCATACCTTGTGCGATATCCTTGACGCCCTCGATCCCAAGGCCATCGGCAGCTATCGCGAACAAATCATCTATGTGCCGGATCGCCCCGGCCATGATCGCCGCTACGCCATCGATGCACACAAGATCGAACGCGAGCTGGGCTGGAAACCAACCGAAACATTCGACACCGGCATCCGCAAGACCGTCCGTTGGTATCTCGACAATCAGACCTGGGTACGCGATATCCAGTCTGGCGACTACCTGACTTGGCTACAAAAAAACTACGTGGAACGCAATGTCCCAAGGAAATAATAGCATGACCTCCCCGCTTGAACGCAAAGGCATCATCCTCGCCGGTGGCTCAGGTACCCGCCTGTACCCTGTGACCATGTCGATATCGAAGCAGTTGCTGCCGGTATATGACAAGCCGATGATTTACTATCCACTGACCACTCTGATGCTGGCGGGCATACGCGACATCCTGATCATTTCTACCCCTCAAGATACGCCACGTTTTGTGGAGTTACTGGGTGATGGCAGCCAATGGGGCATCGAATTGAGCTATGCCGTGCAAGCTACGCCGGATGGCTTGGCGCAGGCATTCATCATCGGCCGCGCATTTCTCGGTGACGCCCCGTCAGCGCTAATTCTCGGAGATAACATCTATTACGGCAATAACTTTGAAGCACAATTACACCTTGCTTCGACGCGCACCAACGGCTCGACCGTGTTTGCCTACCATGTGCAATCGCCGGAGCGCTACGGCGTGGTCGAGTTCGATGCCCAAAGGCGCGCCGTCAGCATCGAGGAAAAGCCTCTCAGCCCAAAATCAAACTATGCCGTAACCGGCTTGTATTTCTACGATAATCAAGTGTGCGATATCGCCGCTGGAATCGCGCCCTCCGCGCGTGGCGAGCTCGAGATTACCGACGTCAATCGTATTTACCTTGAACGCAATCAATTGAATGTTGAAATAATGTGCCGCGGCATGGCCTGGCTCGATACCGGCACGCATGATTCCTTGCTGGAAGCAGGGCAATTTATCTCGACCATCGAAAAGCGCCAAGGCTTGAAAGTGGCATGCCCGGAAGAAATCGCCTATCGCAAAGGTTATATCGATGCGGCAAAGCTGGAAAACCTGGCGCAGCCCTTGAAGAAGAATACCTATGGACAATACCTGCTGCGCTTGCTCGACGACACCGTATTCTAACGTGTCATTTTCCCTCTTTAAGTAAAACACCACCATGAAAATCTTGGCCACCAACATACCGGAAGTGCTGATTATCGAACCCACAGTGTTCGGTGATGAGCGTGGATTTTTCTATGAAAGTTACAACCAGAAACGCTTTACGGAGCTGACCGGCATTCACCGTACCTTTGTCCAGGATAACCACTCCAAATCCGGCAAAGGCGTCCTCCGCGGCTTGCATTACCAGATCCAGCAATCGCAAGGCAAGCTGGTACATTGCACTGCGGGGACGGTATTCGATGTCAGTGTCGATTTACGCAAAAGTTCACCCACCTTCGGTCAGTGGGTCGGTGTCGAGTTATCGGCTGCCAACAAGCGTCAGGTATGGATACCAGAAGGCTTTGCCCACGGCTATCTGGTTACCAGCGACAGCGCCGAATTCCAATACAAGACGACGGGCTACTGGGCTCCCGAATTTGAACGCAGCATCCTTTGGAGCGATCCTCAGATCGGCATTGACTGGCCGCTAGATGGCGAACCTATGCTGTCGAACAAAGACAGACTTGGGTCATTGCTGGCCAACGCCGATGTCTTTATTTGAATGCAGCCTGCAAGACTGTATCTGTTGTCATCTTTCAATGAGAACATAGCATGAACCGCATCTTAATTTCCGGAAAAACCGGCCAGATCGGCTATGAACTTGAACGTAGTTTGCAAGGTTTGGGGGAAATCTTCGCGCTGGACCGCAAGCAAATGGATCTGGCCGATCTGGACCAGGTGCGCGATGTGATTCGCCGCGTCAAGCCGACCCTGATCGTCAACCCGGCCGCATACACTGCCGTAGACCAGGCCGAAAGTGAGCCGGCAATTGCGCTGCGCATCAATGGCGAAGCCCCGGCCGTGATGGCAGAGGAAGCTGGCAAGCTGGGAGCGGCGCTCATACATTACAGCACCGACTATGTATTCGATGGGTCAAAAAAAGAGCCATACGAGGAAACCGACCTGCCGTGCCCGATCAACGTTTATGGCAGCAGCAAATTAGCCGGCGAAACAGCGATCCAGGCAGCAGGTATTCCTTACCTGATCCTGCGCACCAGCTGGGTCTACAGCACGCATGGCAAAAACTTCCTGTTGACCATGCGCCGCTTGGCACAGGAGCGCGAGGAACTGGCCATCGTATCGGACCAATATGGCGCGCCGACCTGGAGCCGCACGGTCGCCGATACCACTGCTCACATCCTGTCCCAGTACTTGGCTGCGGCAGATCCGCAAAGATGGTGGCATGAACACTCGGGGCTGTATCATCTGACGGCGCAAGGCCAAACCACTTGGTTTGGCCTTGCCGACGCGATCATGGCACACCCGTCGATTACGAAAAAGCCCCGTTTGCGGGCGATACTGGCACGAGACTACCCCATGCCGGCACAACGTCCCGCCAATTCGCGGCTGTCGTCACAACGCCTGCTCGACACGTTCTGCGGCTTGCCGCAGTGGCAAGACGCCTTACTGCTGTGTCAAGACTCAATGCTGGACTGAAAATGCCGCGATCATTGCTATTCCTTTTGCCTCAACACCGGCAACCGAAGTCGCGAAACCGCCTCTAGCCTCAGGCCGCGTAGCCTTGCGGATTCTGGTTCTGCCAGCGCCAGTGGTCGCGGCACATGTCGTCGATGTTTTTTTGCGCTTGCCAGCCCAGCAACTCCTTTGCCTTGTCGGCCGAGGCGTAGCAGCTGGCGATGTCGCCGGGGCGGCGCGGCACGATGTCGTAGGGAACCTTGCGGCCGCTGGCGGCCTCGAAGGCGCGCACGGTATCGAGCACGCTGTAACCGTGGCCCGTGCCCAGATTGACGGTAAAGCCGCCATCGGTGGAGAACAGGCGGTTCAGCGCGGCCACGTGACCCAGTGCCAGGTCGACCACGTGGATGTAATCGCGCACGCCCGTACCATCCGGCGTGTCGTAGTCGTTACCGAACACGGCCAGGCGTTCGCGGCGGCCCACGGCCACCTGGGCGATGAAAGGCATCAAGTTGTTCGGGATGCCGGCGGGATCTTCGCCGATCAGGCCGCTGGCATGCGCACCGACCGGATTAAAGTAGCGTAACACGCCCACTTGCCATTGAGGATCGGCATGCACGAGATCGGCCAGGATCTGCTCGACCATCAGCTTCGAACGGCCGTATGGATTGGTCACGGACAGGCGCGACGTTTCCAGGATCGGCAAGGCTTCCGGATCGCCATACACGGTTGCAGACGAGCTGAAGACAAAATGCTTCACGTTCGCCGCCGCCAGCACTTCCAGCAAGGCCACGGTGCCTGTCACATTGTTGTCCATGTACATCAGCGGCTGGGCCACGGATTCGCCCACGGCTTTCAAGCCCGCGAAATGGATCACCGCATCGATGGCGTGCTCGCGCAGGACGGCGGCCATGGCCGTGCGATCGCGTACGTCAGCCTCGTAGAAAGGCACGCTTTTGCCGGAGATGCGCTCCACGCGCACCATCGCTTCGCGCGCGCTATTGCACAAATTATCCACCGCGACGACATCAAAGCCGGCAGCGAGCAATTCGACACAGGTATGCGAACCGATGAAACCGGATGCGCCGGTCACGAGTATTTTCTTGTTCATATAATCAATCAATGCAAAAAATATAAGATTACCCGAATTAGCCCCTCATTGCCAGGCGAGCACACGCTTGAACACGAGTCAAATGGCAGTCAGGACGGCACCACAACAACATAGTGGCAGGCTACTCTTGTGTGCAATCGATGCAAGTGGAGCCGCCGGCCCAGTAGAACGCTTATTTCTTAATGAACACAAGATCCCACACGCCATGGCCCAGCTTCAAGCCGCGGTTTTCAAATTTGGTCAGGGGACGGTAGGCCGGCTGCGGCGCATAACCGTCGGCGCTATTGCGCAGCTGCGGCTCGGCGCCCAGCACTTCCAGCATTTGTACCGCGTAATCTTCCCAATCAGTGGCGCAATGCAGATAGCCGCCCGGCGCCAGGCGATCGGTCAATTGCTTGACGAACGGCGACTGAATCAGGCGGCGCTTGTTGTGGCGCGCCTTGTGCCATGGATCGGGGAAGAAAACGTGGATACCGGCCAGCGAATTGGCTGGAATCATGTGCGTGAGAACTTCCACTGCATCGTGCTGCAGCAGGCGCAGATTCGTCAGCGACTCTTCGCCGATCAGCTTCAACAGGCTGCCCACACCGGGCGTATGTACTTCGACGCCGATGAAATCCTTCTCCGGCATGGCTTGGGCGATATGCGCCGTCGTCGCCCCCATGCCAAAACCGATTTCCAGGATCACTGGGGCCTTGCGTCCAAACACCTGCTCGAAGTCCATGGACTCCTTGGCGAAAGGCAACAGGAACTGCGGCCCCAAGGTCTCAAGCGCGCGCGCCTGCGCGACAGACAACCGTCCCGCGCGGGTCACGAAACTGCGGATGCGGTGTTCGGTCGGATCGTACATCATCGGCCGCGCCGGGCCGTTTGCTGGGGTATCAGAAGACATGGGAATGGAGAAATAAGTAGCCGCGCCGCACCAAGCCAGGCGCCAGCGAAAAATGGAGCGGGTGAAGGGAATCGAACCCTCGTCGTAAGCTTGGGAAGCTTCTGCTCTACCATTGAGCTACACCCGCGAAGCCTGCATTTTACGCGGGATGGCAAGCACTTGGCAAACGCTCACCCGTCAATCGGCGGCGGCAAGAACCTGCCGCCGCATGCTGGAAATCGCACGCAAAGCCATTCCAAACAAAGAATCTGTTAACTTAGAACAACACAACAAGAATAAAATCCAAAAAATGCTTTAACATAGAATCATATTACTGTCGATTTTCATGCAAATTTCTTGTGTGCAAAGACTAATACCGGAAATATTGCTACAATCGCGTACCAGTTTTGCAAGACTTAATGTTTTTCCCCCTGTTCAACTCAAAAGGATATCCCATGAAAAAAATTCTGATCGCCTCGGCAATCCTGTGCTTCGCTTCCGCACAAGCAATGGCTCAATCCGCACCAGCTCCTGCACCAGTAGCAGCTGCACCAGCAGCTGGCGCCGCTGCCGGCACCACCGTTGCCGGCCTGAGCGTCAGCACAATGATCGCAATCGGCGCAGCAGTTGCCGTTGTGGCCGGTGCAGCAAGCTCGGATTCGACCACCACGCATCACGCAACCGCTACCCATCATTAATATCCTGGCTGCGTAGGCAGCGATACGTAGGCTCAATCCTGACTTGTTCATCAAGTCAAGGACAGGTCTGCCGCGTCGAAAGATGACACTGTCCAACGATGGTGTAACTTTCACAATAAAAGCCCTTTCTTATCTCATTGGAAACGGGCTTTTATTTTTTTGAGCGGATTTGACGGATTTGAAAATGTGGGCTAGCCCCCTCTTCCATCATCCGATACTGCGTGCCCGGCTTAGCGGCATCAGCCATAAACCACCTCACACCTCTTCCAGCCCAGCATGGTAGCCGCCCAAGTTCAATGAAGAACCAGCCCTTTCTTAAACGTATGGGATTTGCCTTGCAAGGCATTGCCACAGCATTTCGTATGGAGTCGAGTTTTCGCCTGCAATGCATTGCCTCTCTGGTAGTGCTAATCATCCTGATATGGAGCAAACCAGCCATGATGTGGTGGGCACTGCTGCTACTCAATTGTGGCATGGTACTAGCGGCAGAACTATTCAACACTGCACTAGAGCACCTGATCGATCACCTGCATCCAACGTTGCATCCCAGCATAAAGGTTGCCAAAGATTGCGCCGCGGGATCTGTACTCATCCTCAGTTTCGGTGCAACATGCGTATTTGTTGCTTTTTTGGTAGAAAATCTTTCGAATTAAGCGAAAAGATGCTCTGAACAAATTAAAATAGACAATCTACCGAATTGAGAAGAATTAGCAATAAAGAAAATTATAAAGAGACAACTGAATCATGATGCATTGATTGAAAATTGTTTTCAATAAAATTCCCGCAAGGAAACAATTTTTAACTTAATTACAATTTATAAAACAATGACAGCTACCACACGACCTGTTCCGCTGCCATGAAATATGGCCGTAAAAGATACAAGGTTTGAGATCGAGCGCCATTTTGATAGACTACATTGACAACCTAATACATTTCCATGTTTTTGGTTATTAAATTAATTTACCAATAAGTTAAAAAATTTACACGAAATCGTTCTATCTAGAATTATGAGGACTTGGTTTGGTCCGACAATCCTGCGCAATAGGAAATTTAAATCTCTTTTTTAGCAGTTCACACTGAAGTTTATAAGGTTTAGCAAGTAATCATGAAAGTTATCGAAGGAATTTTTCTACAAGAGGTAAAGTGGTACTGTGGTAGCAAGGCGGAAAAGTATTTTCTCACTATTTCTGATGCACTTGCACTGTTAGCCGCATTCTGGTTTGCCAGCCTGTGGACACTTGACGCTTCCGGACTCAATAATTGGGGCTTGGATACATCACGATTGCTCAGTTACTGCCTGCTCTCGCTGATTACCTTGAGCATCTTCAAATTGAAGGGACATCATGTCAAACGCCGGCCATATTCTAACGAAATCAAGGAAGTCCTGAAAGTTGTCATGGTCATGGGTTTGATCGATGCAGCACTGGTGTTCCTGGGCAAACGTGAATCTTCGCGCGCAGCCCTTCTCGCTACCTGGTTGATCGTGCCCTGCTGCGTTTTGCTGCTGCGCGGAATCGTCAAGTATCTGCTGATGAAAGTGGGTGGATGGATACGTCCCATGGTCATCATTGGCTGGGGCGAGAATGCCTTACAGACCGCCCGTGCCTTCGATGAAGAAGCACTGATGGGTTATCGTCTGATAGCTTTCCTGATTCCCCAGGGGCAGGAATGTTTTGAACATGGCTATCTCAATCGCAATCGCCAAGCCGTACCGTGCATTGCATTGGGAGAAGATCCGGAACAGACGATCAAAATGCTGGGAGATCCGCACGCCGTCGTTGCCCTCGAGCAGGGTGGTATTGATGCCTATCAGGGCATGATTCAACAAATCAGCCGCCGCGTAGAAAACATGCAAGTGGTACCTGCTGTACGTGGGCTTCCCCTGTACGGCATGGAAGTCAATCATTTCTTCACACATGAAGTCTTGTTGTTGACAATGCGCAATAACTTGGCACGGCCAGGCTTGCAATTTATTAAGCGCTGCTTTGACCTGACAGCATCAATCGCTGTAATAATTATCGGTTCCCCCATTTTGCTTTGGATAGCCGCGAAAGTACTGGCATCGGGTCGTCCCGTTTTCTATGGTCACAAACGCGTCGGCCAAAATGGCAAGCATTTCCTTTGCTACAAATTCCGCACGATGGCAGTGAATGCCGATGTACTGCTGAAAGAATTGCTGGAGCGCGATCCGGAAGCACGCGCCGAATGGGATCGCGATTTCAAGCTAAAAAATGACCCGCGCATCACGCCAATCGGTCATTTCCTGCGAAAAACCAGCTTGGATGAATTGCCTCAATTGTGGAATGTGCTCAAAGGCGAAATGAGCTTGGTTGGTCCTCGCCCCGTAGTTGATGCCGAGTTGGAACGCTATGGCAACCAGGTCGACTACTATCTGGAAGCAAAACCAGGTGTGACAGGATTATGGCAAGTCAGCGGCAGAAACGATGTCAGCTACGATACGCGCGTTTATCTCGATGCATGGTATGTCAAGAACTGGTCTTTATTCAATGACATCGTAATCTTGCTGAAAACGGTTAAGGTCATCTTCAAGAAAGATGGCGCGTATTAAACCGATGCATCATCGGTCTCAGTAACTGACGGAGCCGGCCAGACTGGCTCCCAGAGTGTGCCGCATTACTGATATAGCACCACGCTGTCTGGATACAGATAGCGCGGGCCAGCTTCTACAAAAGCCCCGGCACAAACCGGGCACACGGGGCTTGCACGAGCTACTCGACGAAGAGCAGCCAATCCCGGCACGTGGATGTACAACGTTCAACCGCATCACATTGTATCCAAGGGGACGGCTTCCCGTGCCCCGCTTTCCATCCCCGAACATATCGACACGCTTTGAAGAGCCCCCTTATGGTCGCGGTATCTCCACGCGCAGTATGCCGCACTCAGTACAGCTACCGACGACACGCCATCATGTAGCGTTTTGCGTCGACAATCATGCCATGGGAAACAGCCCAACTGCCGCTCCATGACGAAGGGTGGTCATTTTTCAGCAGTCGTGCAGTGAGATATTCCGGCAGCGTAAACTTTAACTTGCCGCTATTTCTTTTCCAGTTTCTCATATGAAAGATTAGCAATGAGAATTGCGATTGCCATATAGGCAAGCAGACCTATGCTGCCGGCGAATGTGGGCAATGAAAGGAAGCTTTCGCCATCATGTTGAATGAATTGACTTGCCCCGACAACAGCATGCAGTATCTTCGCAAAGATTACCGAGAAAATAAAGTGCCACAGATAAAGTGAATATGATATGTCACCAAGAAACATCATACCCCGCTGCGGAGCGGTGATATATGAATTAAATCTGACCAAAAATACAATTATCAAGCAAAATAACAGGAATACTTTGATATCTGTCTGAAATTGCAAGAAAAACATTGTACCGAACATCAGTGCGAAGAATCCCGCCAGCCAGACAAGGCCCTTTTCTTTATATGCCAGATGTACCAGGCAGATCAGTACTCCCGTGTAGAAGCCGGCAATACAGCGCACCAATGCTCCCATGCCCGAGACCACATTAAACGAGGAGTTACTTGATTCGAAAGTAATAAGTGCGGCGCCAGAGATAGCCATTGCCATCAAAATTCGAAGGTAACGGTTCTTCACAGCAAGGAACGACAGTGCGAATATGAAATATGTCCACACTTCGACCATGATGCTCCAAGCGATGGGATTTGCCTTAAATATACCATCCTCGTACAAGAAATCCAGAGCAAACACATAGCGAAACGATGATAGCGAGATGTCATGCAGCGATATCGGATCCTTCTTGGCTGCATAAAAAACACAAAATGCAATTAACCATACTGCGCCAGATAAATAATATACCTTGGCTAGCCGAAAAAAACGCTTCTTGATAAAACTGGAAAAATCGGAAATATTATTCAGAAACGACTCATATCGCAGGCAAATTACAAAACCTGACAGGATGAAAAATAAATCGACACACAGGTACAAATTGCGCACAATAGGATTAAACGCCAGTGGCCAGGTCCAGTAGGCGTGCAGAATCACCACCATCAAAGCCGCGATGCCTCGGATTACATGAAGTCCAGGAAACCACATATTTATTTTCTATCCATTAAAAAACAATTCAAATCATCCGCACTCGGCAAGTATATTGAAAACTTACTGAGCACCTTGGATATGATTTTCAAGGCAATCCGCGACATCTTGTTCTTATACAGTGCTAGCAGGCCGGGAACGCGTATCACACGAGGAAAATAATCCTCAATATCCTGCAGTGCATAACACTCTAGCGTTTTATTATATTTTGATGAAGCACCCTCGACTATTTTTTGCCGGAGTTCATCAACATTTCCTATCGCAATTTTTTTGCACTCTGCAGGCAAAATAACGGCCTTACTATTTTTGAAAATATCATGCCATCCGCCAAACTCACGAATATTCCCCAAGCGAATAATTACCGATAAAATATCCGTCCGGCTCTGCAAAATCTGTTCAGCGAGGCGTTTCCTTTGAGTATATGGTCCTTGGCTGGGGAAAATTGTCGACTCCGGGAATGCCGCAGAAATGGAAGAAATCAGAACAATTCTGGTATTCGAGTTCGGAGGTATGCGCGAGAGCAAGTCGATAAATGCAGAACGAGTATTCTCTATCGAAGGCGGATCAGAAAATATCACTATCATTCCGTCCAATACCTCGGGTAACTTCCCGCTACCGGTGGGGCGCAACGTAAAATGGCCTCCTGGGGCATTTAAAGCGACCAGGGATGCGAGCCTGGAATTGGCTCCAACAATCTTAAGTTCTTCGATACTCATAGACTTTCCTTATAATTTTCGAGCAACCGCGGCATAACCTGCGGCAAGAGAAACAATCCCTTGGTTATACACACTGGTAAAAGAAAACCTGGAACAGTCTGCAATAATTATTTTGTCGAGTATCCCATGCTCATCGTCCTTCAAATTCGATCCGGTTCCCACGAACTGAGCGCCAGAAATGACCGAATCGCTAATTTGTGCCTGATCGAATGGAGCGTGGACAGCGCTATCCATGCCCAAGATGCTGCACATACCACTCCAGGCTTGCTCGATCGCCCGTACGATATCGGCTCTCGGAGTATTCAAGGCAACTCTATCCGGCAAGATGCGTCCTTCATGTGAACGCAATGATACGGTGGCATGCACTAAACTATGCTCAAGTGGCAATTCAATACCCCATAGGTACGCCACCATTTCGAGTCCTGTCATCGGATTTTTTGCCAAGAGAAGAAGCTTATCTGTACGCGATAAAGCATTAACGCCGATGAATTTTCCGAATCGTCGTCCTGAACGGGGAAAATCCGGATTACTGACGCGTCGGAACGAGAAGAGGACATCTGCCATTTTGCTATCGCTAATTTTTACGGAAAATTTCATGCTCGTATGATATTTTCCACCATCCGATTTCACGGCTTCATTGGACAAATTGGCAACCCGCTTGGAGGGCACAACCCCTGCAAATACGTGGTAATGATCAGAGAAAGCCAGCGATGGCAGTTTCAACAACTTCCTGAGCAGAATTCCTGACCCTAATACCCCGGCAGCTAGTATCAGGCGGCCAACGTGGAACACTTTGAAACCGGCCTCTCCTGCACATAAGACCTCAAGGCGGCCATTTATCTCCCGGATATCGACCACCGCATATGGCGCTAATTGATAACGCTTGAAATGCTTGCCCACCGCGTAAAAATCATCAGCAGTCAGCTCATAACGGCTTCTTGGCACATAAATCTGGCGCAACGGACTTTCCGGCACGTCGCGGTTAGACTCACTGACCTTGACAACATGAGAGAGGGCCCTGAACAGTTGATTGGAGTGGCCCGAAGCCGCGGTCAATACACGATCCAGATGCGGTAAGAGATCCGTGGCATTTTCAATGCCATCTTCCGGGCAAAGCATTTCATCGTGACGATTTGGCACAAAAAGTCCCCCATGCCACAATTTGGTCGTACCACCGGCCCCAAATGCTCTAACTTGCGGCAAACCCAGTTCTGCGGCAATGCTGGGGGATCCAAATCCTCCATCCAGCCAGGAGCCTGATCCAAGTTTACTGAGCAGCGCTCCTGACACCTGAATAACGGATGCCGTCTTCTCTTTGCTCAACCCGCATAGGGCGGCAAATGCAGCAGGTCCGGCACCTACAATCATGTAATCAGCTTCTTGCATTTTTTTTTGCCCAAATCAATGACATAAAGTAGAAAAATGGAAATATGAATGCCGCCCAGATAAGCTCGATCTTAACAAAAGCAGCCAGCAGCATAATGCTATTCAGTCCCAATATCAGAAACAATCTATATCCCCTGCTATTAAGCAAGCCTTTCAGACCGGATAGACAGGATAGCCAAAAAGAGTACGGCAGCGTAAAGCAAAGGACAACAAAAAGCTGCAGTGGTATATTGGGAGAACCATACGCGACTAATGGCACAAGAAATACACCGAGCGCCGTGCTGAAAAGTGCCGCATATTTTATCAATTTCGTCAGGCGGTCTGAATGAATCACCAGAATTACATTATAAGCAGCGCTTGACAATTGGGATGCAAGAACAAAAATAGGGTCGATTGCTCCGGAAGGAAATGGAAAAGCAAATGGCAATCTAAAGAAGTAATTTGAAAAAGTAATAGGGTAGCCGAATTTTATGCCATTAAAGAAGTTGCGACCGGCATGGCTTGTCCGGTTTTCTTCCTTCATACTGCGCAAAGTCGTCGCGACACCAATTTTCTGAAGGAAAAATATGCACAGTGCCTTGCATGGGATTTCAAGCAGGGAAAAAATCAGGACAAACAAAATACTATTCGTCGCAAGCCATAAAAATACCGACGCCAACGCAGCCAGATGAAACGAAATTTCAATTTTTGCCAACTGAGAAAATTTTAGACGCGGGAAGAAATGGCTATAAAATGGAATCAACGTGGCAGAAAGAAGGGCGGATAACGCGATAAAAATTGACTGAACAACACCTGCCTTCATCAAGCATAAAACCAGAATCGTGAGCGCCGCCACCGGCAATGAAAACTGTAATCGCGAGGCGGAGACTTTTATGGCGTCTTGAAAATTCTGCTCCTTTTTGTACAACCCATCGGTTGGAAAAAGGACATTATAGACTTCCACACAAATGACATAACGGCTCAATACCATCACATACGTGATAGCATCCGGCATGCTAAGCCATCGAATGGAAATCAGTAATAGTATCGGTCTGAGGATACCAACAACGCGAAATATTAACGGATACATTACAGAAACTCTTTATAAAGAATTTCAGTTCTGCGAATCTGGAGGTCCTGAGAATAATTTTGTGCCGTCAATCTGCCTTGATGTACACGCGCTGTGATAGGCAAGCCGTCGCGGATCAGAGGCACGATGCGGGCCGCGCACTCTTCCGGCAGGTGGAACAGTACGCCAGGAGTGCCATCGAGTATCAAGGCTCGTGTACCGGGTGTGTTGCGCAACACCAGCTGGCAGCCGGCGATACCCGCCTTGATGGAGGCGACACTAAAGCCCTCATATTGCGAGGTCGCTAAAAATATCTGGCTTTGGGACAATACCTGCTCGACTTCATGTTCGCTCACATATCCCAGCCAGGTAACTTTATCACTCAGCCCTGCACGTCCTGCTGCACCAAGCCAGGCGATCCTTGCATTGGGTAGTTGTTGCAATACAAGTTCAGCGATATTGGAGAACTGCTCCAGATCTTTCTGTTCGCTGTCGCGTCCTATACCAATGATGTCGTATGTGAATCCAGCATTTTTTTGCAGCAGCTCCTCAAAGACGCGGATAACCCGATCCGGCACTCCGTTGGGAATAGTGATCACGCGAGTTTTTCCGCCAAAATATGCCGCTTCATCTTTGGAGCAAGCAATCACGCAACGGGCAAGCATAGAGGTGATTTTTTCCAGTCGTCGAATGATACGCAACTTCATGCCAGGAGCTGGCATCATCATCGGCGAAGCATGCGGAGAATAAATCACCGGCAGTTTGAGCCCGAGCGCCGCCAGTACGCCCAGCAGACCTGCATATGACGAATGCAAATGGATGATTTTGGGATCAAATTCCTTGATCCTGGCCCTTAATACGAGAAGAAACTTGAAAAATTTAATTGGATGAAATGTTCTCTCATAATCAGGGATGCAGGTGCACAAATGGCGCTGATTCAAATCGGCACGCAACTCCCCCAAAAATAGCGCCTGCGATCCATCGCGGCTCAACAACGTGTCAATGACAGCAGGAACGCCTCCATCGAGACAATCTGAAACATGCAAAATTTCTGTTCTATTCATAAACACTTAAATTTTATCAACCAAGGCAACTGTACAAACCGGCAGGGTCTGGAAGACCTATCACACGGTTAAAATTTCTAAAAAACAAAAATATAGCCGATCGGCAATGTATTTTGACACAGGAGAACTAGTTTCTGAAATTTCCCGCTGGATCAACGGAAAATTTCTGCTACGTCGTATATCTGAAATATGCGATGATGTAGAAACGGACATTCGATGATTTCGGCGACGGAACTGCCAAATACACCAAGAGCACTGCCATAATCAATATGGCAATGCCTTTTTAGTCGACGTGATTCTTAAAAAAATTATGCCAGTCGCAATTTGCAAAGCATGAAACGTATCGTACTGACAAACATGCCGACAGCATATGCGGCGCCTTTGCCAGAAATGAATGCATAAGATTGAATGGCGAGCACACCGAGAATTTTATTTTTCTTTCCAGAACTCATCGCATTACCATGCAGGCGATAAATATAGTAATTATCCTGAAAAAAAGCAGGAGCGCCAAAGGTGCTTCTGAGGCGAATACTTAGCTCGTAGTCTTCCGCATACCCCCCCCACTTATAGCCTCCGACCTGAATGAATTTATCACGCGGTATTACCAGCGTTGCACCCGTATATGGATGCTTATACCAGAGTGCAGCGTTCGGCTGTTTGGACAGGCGTGCCGACATACTGGGCTGCAATGGATTACCCTCGGCATCTATATTTTTGGTGCCGCTATAGGCGTAGACTTCTTTGCGCAGTATGCCGGTGGAGATCTCAGCCATTAGTCGCTGCACATACGAACGCTCAAGAATGTCATCAGAATCAAAGAAGGTGATGAATTCAGCACTTGCCGACTCGACACCTCTATTACGGGCATACCCAAGGCCGCCCAATGCCGCATGTATAACCTTATCAAAATTGTCCGCAATACTTTGTCGCGGAATATATCCACCATTAGTGACAAGGATCTTCTCTACAGGAATATCTTTACAGGCCGCAGATAAGGAATCAAATGCAGCATCCATGAATGGGTTGTCACTGTTCATGCAGACTATTATTGAAATTAATGGCGCTTGGTGAATCACGTAATGCCCTTCCAATAAAATAGGCAGTTAAAATTTCGAAACCGGTAAATTGAATAAAATTGACCATCGCAATGGACAGCAAACAAACATACAGGCCAATATCATGTTTTTTCTTGGCCGACTTGATTGCATTGATCATTAACAAGACATAAGAAAACAATCCCAAAACTCCCATTTCGACCAGAATTTGAAGATAGACATTATGAAAATTATCTTCAAAAAAATCCGCCACACGGGTATTCTGAATAATTTCCTGGGCGCTACCAATTCCGCAACCTGTCGAAAAACATTCTGATGAAGTAAATGCAACCTCGTACAACATCAAGCGGCCGATGGAACCCGGATCTCTGCCAATTTGTACAAGTCGTTCGACCGAAATGATCTCCATTTCGATAAGAGTGATCAGGCCACCAATGGAGATAACGACAGCGGCAAATACCAGCAACCTTCCATGACGTATCAACGCTGCCTTCAGGATATCCCGGTAGACAAATGCCATGTAAATCAGCCAAATAATAACTATCGTTCTCGTCTTGAAAACATAATACAACAGTAACGTTGCTATCGATATGAGCCCGATCGATTTCGGCATCGCATATATTAAAAGCAAAACCAGCGTCGACAATTCAATGTTGACGCCTGCAGCCATCAACGTGGGATAAATCGCCCGCTCTTCCGCATTCTGAGCTCCAGAACTGATGATTTCTGGAATATGCAGCAGTATATTTAGAAATATCGCGCCGATGGCAATTAAACAGCCCTTTCTAAACCATTCATCATTTTCATCTGAAACGCCACTTGCAGCGATGCAGGTAAATACGAAAAGCAGAAAGGACAGGAATTGCATACGCAGTTGCCCTGAAGTGATGGTGCTTATCACAGCAAAGAAAGTCAGCAGGTACACTAAACCCATTTTCTTGCCTCTGGACCTTAACAAGAAGGCCCCGATAAAAAACGGCAAAAAATAGTGATAGATCTTTGGACCAGATTCTATTTCAAAGTAATCCTTCAATCCCGGATTTTGCAAAATCAACAAAAATGGGAAAATCAGAAGAATAAACCGATATAGGTTGATATTTTTAAAATTAATGGCAGTCTCGCCATTGGTTTTGGTATGGTCAAGCATTGATATCAGGCTCACTGGTTGGCCACATCGGTACATTCATTAAAATTAAAACCATATCTCTCCGCCATATGACTCGAACAGGTTTTAGCGGTACAGAAGGGGGAATATCAATTGAAAAAAGTAGATATGTCATATATCTACTTTTAGTCGTTGAACTTGTTTACTTGCTTACAACAGAAACATTTCTGCGTGGGAGATACTTTTCATAGAAAATCGCCATCATGATTCCCAATAACAGTCCTCCAGCAAGCCCTGCCAAAGCAATCATCAAACGTTTTGGTCCAGAATTCTTATCCGCTGGAATGGCTTTATCCAGTTGCTGAATGGTCGAGGTATCCTTGGCTTCGTCAATTTTGGCCATTTCAAATTGTTTCGCCAGCAATTCGAATACTGTTTCGTAATACTTAACGTCTCTTAATTTACGTACATATTCCAAGCCCACTTCCGGAATGTTGCCCGTCGAAGTAAGCAAGCCGCCGTCCTTCCCATCCTGCTTAGCCTGTAATTTCTCAAGCTGGCCTCTCAGGGATCTCAACTCCTCGTTGACACGCACCAGCGCCGGATTCTGGCCTGTAGCAAAAGTCCGCATGGAGGCCGCCTCAACTTCTTTCGAGGCAATGACGCCTTTCAGTTGGGCCATGCTGGCGATAATACCCTGCACCTGTCCACTTAATTGCAGCATGCCGGTATTTTCCTGCGTCTTGCGCAAGGCCAACTCCGCATTGGCCAATTCCTCTTTTGCCAATTTAAGCTGCTTCTCGAAAAACAATCTCCGTTGAGATGCTTCGGTAATGGCAAACGTCTTGGTCAACACCATTAACTCATCAACATGTGCGTTAGCAATGTCAGCGGCAACCTTGGGATCCTTGTCATCCACTTCAATCGAAATCATGCCATCTTTACCACTGGTGATCCGGCGTTTCTTCTCAAACGCTTTTCTTGTGTCCTGCATTGAATCTTGTTTGTAACGCTCTTCCAGCTTATACCGCGCGATGATGTTATCTGCGACGGTACGGCTTTGCAGCATCCCGACATACAGGTCGTTGGGATTTTTCAGGCCAGCCAGACTGCCGGCAGCCCCGGCCAAGCCACCGAGTTGCCCCATCAGTGCAGACACACTCGAACTTTGCTGTTGTGGTGGAAGTAATGTGGCTTTCGAAGAATAAGTCGGGGGTAACAACAGACTGGTTGCCAGCGCAGCGATCGCAACGACGCTGAACACACCCAATATCATTTTCTTTCGACGCATTACTATAGAGATATATTCTTGAATATTCACACCGTCGTCGATATCTTTTGTGGCAGTAGGGATGGACATTGTTTTCTTTTTTCTATTGAAAGAAATTCTTAAAAATAAGCTGAATATTTTTCTCGCCATGCATTGACTCTCGCGATGCATGGCTGTGCACGACGGGCATCTCCGCAACGTGTTCGACCGCCCACAACGGGCGATGATCGGAGCAGGATGGCCGTGAATAAACCATTAATCCTTCAGCACCTTCAGTCCTGCAGCACCCAGGCCGAATTGATAGAAGATCGCCGTCCATTCTTTCAGATTCTGTACAAAGGAATTACGGTCAATTTTTTCCGGTATCACAATCGCATCGCCAGGGTTGATTGCGGTACTGCCGACACTACCGAACAATCCGCTATTACGTCCACTGCGTGCCGTTCCGTCCGCACGGATCACGTACATTTCCGATTTATCCGCATTGGCAGTCAAACCACCGGCCTGCTCCAGATAGTCTGCGGCCGTACGCTGAGGACGATAAACAAAGGCGTTTTGTTGAAATACAGAACCCAGTACATCGACCGTACCTGGGCGGCGCGGAATATAGATGCTATCGCCATTCTGCAGGGGAACGTCGGGCAGATTTTTCACTTCCGTCTCCAGACCGGGCAGATCGAGAACAATACGTCCTTCCGCCTTGACCGAACGCATCCGCTGCACGATACGACGCTGCTGTTCCACTTCGGCGGCCGTTTTCGCCGCATTTTCCTTATCTGTCGTCGCCGCCATTTTCTGGGTCGCGTTCGACTCCATATCACGCTCGAAGCGGTCTGCCACTTCATTGAGTTTCGCTTGCTGATTGCGGCGTACCGATTCTCGGTTTAATTGCAGTGCATACAGATAGCCATTCTCATTGGCGCCGCCCACGCGCACGATGAATTCGCGCAGAGTTTCACCTTTTTTCAGCAGGAAAATACCGCTTTTTCTGGCCTCACCAGCGATCCGCACGTATTCACTCTGAACCTGTGCCTCAACGGGTACCGCGCCTGGAGAGAATACACGCAAGATATCGGTGGGATTGACGACAACATTGGCCAGTTGCGCATTGTTCAGCGTTTTATCCGCGATCAAATCCGCCACTGCGGTGTACTGATTATCGACATTCTTCTCAACGACGACTTGCTTGGTTTCCGCGGCTGAATCAAAGCCACCGGCCCATGAAAGGACTTCGGACAGGTTGGACTTGCCCTTCAATTCAAAGATACCCGCTTGCTTCACATTACCAGTAAGCGCGACCAATGGTCCTACTTCCGGAATATAGATGACATCGCCATCTTGCAAGGTTACGTCACGAGTCTTATCCCCCTTGGCCACGATATCGTATAAGTCAAAGGTGCTGACCGTTTGCGAACCGCGCTTCAGTTGGATATTACGCATGCTACCGGTGCTGTCCGGACCACCCGAGGTAAACAAGGCATTCAGCAGGGTACTCATCGCGCTCAAGGTATAGGTACCTGGACGAACGGCATGACCCACCACATACACTTGCACCGCGCGCGTCTGAGCGATACTGGCCGTCAGGTCGAAATTTGTGAAAAGCTTGCCGACAGCCTTTTTCAGATAGCCTTGCAAATCCTTGTATTTGACGCCGGAAACCTTGACTGACCCCACTCGCGGGATATAGACAGCACCACCGCGGTCCACCGTTGCATTGACATCGATGTCGACCATCCCCCAGCCGCGGATCTGCAATTCGTCGCCTGTGCCGATCACATATTCCTGATTGACCTGTACGCTATCGAATGGCGCAAACGTCGATGGCACGTCACTAAACAGATCCTTGCCAAACACAGACAACTTTTGTCCCGTTACCCCTTCCGCATAGGACTCGAACGCGCCAACTTCCGCAGCGACCCGCTTGGCCGGACGGCTGGTGGGTGGCGTCGGTGCCTGACGTTGCTCGCCATTGCGACTATTGCGGATGGATGGCAAGCCGAGTCTTGTCTCGGAAGCTGGCTGTCGCATCGCATCGCCCGTGGCCAAGGCTTGATTGCCATCGCTGCCTGGCGTTGCAACCTCCTGTGCTCCAGCAAAGGAGGTACTCATTCCCAGCAGGCAAGCCGAAACAATCAGTTGCTTCACATAAGACTGAGGGGTAAGAAATTGCTTTTTCATGTGTATCTTTATCTGAATAAATGATGTTTGAGAAATAAACGGCGCTGCATGGGTGCTTAGTATTTGGTCTGCCAAGTCACGCTAATTTCCTTCGGCCCCGGATTGATCGACAGGCCCGATTTACTCTGATCACGCTGAGCGTGCCAGAGCCAGCTCCCCATCGCATAACCGAGAATACCGCCAGCAACCGTATCGGAAACCCAGTGCTTACGGCCAAACACTCTGCCTGCCGAGCCAACTGCCGCAACGCTGTATAACCATGGCGCGTCGTATTCTTTGGCAAATGGAGTTACCGCAGCGAAAACAATCGCCGAATGACCAGAAGGGAAAGATGCGTCCGATCGAGATTTGCCGTCTCCAACACTGGACCATGGACCGCGATCTTCCTCAGGACGAGCACGCCCGAATGCATATTTGCCTGCCACAGCCAAGCCAGTTGCCGCCGCGACCGATTGCAAGGAAATCAGGCCCGTATTCTGCATGCGGTCATCCCCCAGTGCAAAAGCGGCACCGGCGGCCCCCACCAGAGCGAAAGGCATGGCCTTGCCCAATTTGTCCCAATTCCGGAACGAGGCGGAATCCTGATGTTTCTTGACGAAGCGATCAACCGGCTTGTCGCTCAGTGCCGAAGCCACCACGACACCACCGATAAGAGCGGTAGCCTTGACCCATTCGGCCGGCTCTGGCAAGGCAGACGAGGATTGCTCCAGCCGCGCCCGCATTGCCGGCCATGGACTGACAAACGGCCGGTCCGGTGGATTCACGGCGGGTAAGTTCCGCTCGTCAGGACGCTCGGCAAAATTGCCCAGGCCATCATAGCTGTGCATGTCGGCACGGGGACGTTCCAACATATCGTACAGGTCGCCAGGGGAGCCCACCATTTGGCCCACATCGCGCGTCCATGGCGAAATCGCGAATCCGGCTGTCGATTGCGTGTCCATCGGCAACATACTGTTGAGCGGGACGGACAAAAAGACACCACGGTCCTGATACGGTTTGGCAGGCGTACCCGGGGTGGTGATATCGTTGCCATTCGTATGGGTATACCAGGCGCCCACTTCGATGCCGGACTGAAAGCGGCGCTTGAATTCCATGCGAACTCCCGTGTCCTTTGCCAGGAAGCGGCCAGCGCGGGCTGTCACCGTAATATCATGCGGCAAGCGATAATGCAGGGAACCAATCGCCGTGACCGTTTTATAGTCGCGTGAATCCAGCAGTCCTTTGAAACCGCGCTGTTGCAAGGCATCAACGGCCAAATCGGCCGCCCAGCGACTGTCCTTCGGCAAATAGAGCACCTGACCGCCCACACCCCGGAACATATCCTCGTACAGCCCGGCCGACATGCGCGTATATACGCGCTCGGCCGGATTATCATACTTATTCAGCAGGATGCGGCTGAGAGAGAAACGGCCGCCGCGCAGGTATTCGGCCACATCGCTGCGCACATGCGGCAAGCTGCTGTTGGACGGTTGCTTTACACCCGAGACTGTTTCCAGCAATTGCAGGCTGGCAGCACCATTCAGGTACAGCCCGTCACCGAGTCGGCGATCATAATTGGCGACGGCGGAAATCGAATAGCGGAAGGCACCGCTAGGATCATTGAAGAAGAAACCGACTTTCGGAGCAACCTTGAAACGGTTGGCTTCACGATCCACCGATTTCACCTGGATCACATCGCCATCGACACCCACGCCTACCGCCAGCTTACCGTCGCTCTTGACGGCATTGGCAGCTTTCACCACGGCAGGAACAGGTTCCGCAACCACGGTGTCGGCAGGCACCGCTGTCATGGCTGCATTGGCGGGCATTACCGTAGCGACAACAGGCTGGGCTGGCACAGGGACGGCACCGGCTTTGGCTGACGCTGGCTGATCCAGGAACTCCTGCAACCAGCCTTGCTGCTCATCACGAATGACGTCGCGCTTTTCCGGATAACGCAGCAAGACCCCCTCAAGGAATGCCTTACGATCAATCTTGCCAGTCAAATAGTCGTTCAGCTTGGGCAGATCAAAAAACTCATACGTGGCGATCGGCTGATCCAGCTTGGTATAGGTAATGCGAATGGTCGTTACATCTTTCGGCATGAAAGCCAGCGCCGTGCGCGTCGCCCGGCCAACAGCGCGTCCCATATTTGAGATTCGGCTATTCGTCAAACTCAGACTGAGGGTATTTCCTTCCTGCCCAACGCGAACATTCTTATAGTCCTGTTTCACGAGTGCTTTCACCAGATCGGCACCATAGCCAGCATCGCGATGCCACTCTTCCTTGGTTGGCAAGGGTGGAGGATTCTTGTCGTCCACAAAATACGCGGGTTCGTAGACTTTAGGTATGAACTCGCGTTCGCCAAACGGGATGCTGATAAAGGCATTGACACTGAACTGCTCACGATTGCGGGCCGCCTGCAGGGCAAGCCAGCCCCAGCGATATTCCAGACCGACAGACGCGCCCTTGCGGCGCTTTCCTGCCTGAGTACGATCTGCGGCAAAATCACGCTGATAGTTGGTGGTATCGTACTCGGCCACCACAGACCAGCGTGGCAAACTGGCCGGCGTCCAGCGCGCGCCAGCAAATACGCCGTCCGGACGCCGATGGGCGTAACCCAGGCTCGCTTCAATATTTTTATTGGCGCCGAAGGTCTTGGTCGCCACGAGATACTGTCCTTTGAACAGTTCGGTACCAAAAAGATCGGTCATACCTACAGCCACCGAAGGAATCCAGGCCGTTTCCGACCAAAGACGCAATTTGCTGTCGACCACTTTATCTTTGTATCGACCATATTCGCTGCCATACTCTCCCGGCACGCCACTAAATCCGGGTATGCCGGTAATCGACACGTAGCGCCCCGTCATTTGCAGGAAAGGCAGAATATTCGCCGTGGCCCATAACTGGCCATACGGGCTGTCGTAGCTATAGCCGACGCTGAAGGTGCCGTCCGTTTCCACCACTGCGCTGGGCATATTGATATAGCCGGATTGACCACCATGATTCGGCGTGGCGGCAATCGCCGAAGGCGCGCCAAGCACCAGACAGCCACACCAGGTATATTTAATTGATTTTCTGAGTACGCTTAACAAATCCGGCTACCTAAAATATCCTGCACCTGGAATTCCTGACAATGTGTTCAGAAAATCAATGAGCTTGGGGAAACGTGAATAAAACGAAAAAAGGCCAACCGACGGGCATCTTGCAATGCCGCGCATCAGTTCGCCACTAAAACTGGGCACTCCCGGGCAATTGATCGTTGCTTAATCATGCCTCAGGAATGTATGTCGCAGAATTTTAACACTGTTTTCTTGTAGCAAATGCTTAACTTGTTTCCCTAACACCACAGTAGCCTATCCAGCATAGGCGCTAGATGGGAAAACCATGTCTTTTCCATATTTCAACTTACTTCAAACTGCCAAATACCTTGCCGATAATCTTGCTCCCATACCCAAGCGGATTGCTGCGGATGGCTTTTTCTTCCTCGCCGATCATCAGGTACAGGCCGTCAAGCGCACGGTCCGTGACGTAGCCTTCCACCGTCGATTGCTGCTGCGGCACGAGTCCCGTCTTGCCGATCTGGCTCATGGTGCTGTTGTATTTGCTGGCCAGGCCGGAACGGTCAGTGACGGATTTCACGATGGGCAGGAATTTGACGGCCAGGGGCGCGGATGTTTTCTGGCGGAAGAAGTCCGTCACCGATGTGTCGCCACCGGACAGGATATTTTTCGCATCGCTCACGCTCATCGACTTGACCGCGTCGAGCAGCAAGGGCTTGGCCATGGGTACGGCCGACTCGGCGGCACGGTTCATCGACACCACCAGATCGTCCAGCTGCTGGCCGCGGCCCGTCATTTTCAGCAAGGGCTTGGCTTGCTCCAGGATGCCGGGCAGCTTGATCTTGACCTTGTCGTTGTTCAGGAAACCATTCTCGACACCCAATTTCGATACGGCGGCAGCGGAACCGGCTTCCAGCGCCGCTTTCAAGCCATTGCTGGCATCCTGGTTGCTGAGAGCATCCAGGGGACCGGCGGCGGCGCCAAACGACAGCAACGCCAGCGCACACAGGATGGCGGACGGACGGCCAGGGAAAGGGTTCAGGCGCATGGTTTTCCTTTTCTAAAGAATAGACAGACCACCTTCTGCTGGAACCTTAGCACATCAAAACTGCCAATACCGCAGCATTTTTTTGCGCCTGGGAAAAACAAGGGGGCCGCAGATGGCGGAGGAAGGGGACTATACAGCACCTGCTGTTGTATTCGCGCACGCTAATGCGGGCAAGCCTATGCCAGTGGATGAATACCGGGATAGGCTCAGCCTGCTATTGCCGCCAGCTGTTCACGCACCCGCGCCAGATCCGTCTCGCGCATGCGCGCCTCCGTCTGGCGCAAGGATTTTTCAGCGCCGGCCACGCCTGCCGCCACGGCCATCGACAGCCAGATATACGCCTGCTGCAAATCGAGCGGGCTGCCCTGGCCGCTGGCCGCCATCAAGCCCAGGTTCATCTGCGCCCGCGCATGGCCCTGGCGCGCGGCCAGCGCGTACCAGTCCCAGGCGGCGGCATAGTCCTGCGGCACGTCCTGGCCATTGTCATGCCGCAGGCCCAGGGCAAACTGGGCCAGGCTGTGCCCCTGCGCGGCGGCGCGGCAGTAACAGGCGCAGGCCTGCTGGCTGTCGGGCGCCGGGCCATCGTCGCGGTCGTGCAAGACACCCTGCATGTATTGCGCCGGCGCGTAATCCTGATCCGCGGCGCGGCGGTACCATTCCAGCGCAAGCGACAGATCCTGCGGCACGCCCTGGCCATGTTCGTAACGCAGGCCCAGGTCGAACTGCGCCCGCACGTGCCCCTGGTCGGCCGCCTTGCGGTACCAGAAGATGGCTTCCTGTGCATCGGCGGGCATGCCCTGTCCATGCTCATGCAACAGTCCCAGCTGATACTGCGCGGCGGGAAAGCCCTGCCCCGCCGCCTGGCGGTAGAACGCCTGCGCCTGCGTGTAATCGTGCGCGGCGTGTTCATGGTGCAGGCCCAGGTTGTGCTGGGCCGCCGCGTGCCCCTGGCCAGCCGCCTTCACGTACCACTCGAGGGCCGCCTGCTTATCGCAGGGCACGCCCTGGCCATTGTCGTAGATTAGGCCCAGGTTGAACTGCGAGCTAGCGTGCCCCTGCTCGGCCGCGCGCCGGTACCAGGCGATCGCCTGCCGGCTGTCCTGCGGCAGCACGTCGCCATTTTCATAGCGCAGCGCCAGGTTGAACTGGGCCGGCGCATAGCCTTGCTCGGCCGCCTTGCGCATCCAGGCCGTCGCCTGCTGGCGGTCCTGGCGCACGCCCTGGCCATTGTCGTAGCGCAGGCCCAGGTTGAACTGCGCTCGCGCATAGCCCTGTTCGGCGGCCTTGCGGTACCAGGCGATGGCTTGCACGAAATCCTGCGGCACGCCCTTGCCATTGTCATACATCATGCCCAGATTATTCTGCGCGCCCGCGTCGCCCTGTTCGGCCGCGCGGCTGAACCACAGCATGGCTTGCCCGCTATCTTGCGCGAGTCCCTGGCCCTTGGCATACAGCCAGCCCAGGTTGTACTGCGCCGCCGCGTAGCCTTGCTCGGCCGCCTGCTGGTACCAATGCGCCGCCTGCGCAAAATCCTGTGGCACGCCCTGGCCCTTCTGGCACATCACGCCCAGGTTGTATTGCGCGTGCTCGAGCCCCTGCGCGGCAGCCAGGCCGTACCAGTGCAGCGCCAGCGCATAGCTTTGCTCGATGCCCTGGCCATTGAAATACATGAAGCCCAGGCTGTGCTGGGCGTTCGCATTGCCCTTCTCGGCCAGTCCTTTCAGGCGCAGGTAATCAGCTGTGTAGCGGGGATCGGCAAGCGACACGGTCAAGCCTCGATGGCCAGCGTCTGGGACGGCGCGGGGGCGGCATTGGCGATCAGACGGTTCTGCTCCTGCAGCACGCCAATAAAGCTGCCCAGCGAAATGGGCCGATGGTACAGATAGCCTTGCATCGTGGTGCAACCCTTGTCCTGCAGATAGCGCGCTTGCCCTTCCGTCTCCACGCCTTCGGCGATCAGGTGCAGGCCCAGGCCGCGCGCGATCGAGATGATGGCCAGGATGACGGGATAGTGCCCGTGCTCGTCGTGGATTTCCTTCACAAACGACTGGTCGATCTTGATCGTGTGGATGGGGAAGCGGTGCAGGTACGAGAGCGAGGAATAGCCTGTGCCGAAATCGTCGATGGCGACCGACACGCCCAGCTGGCACAGCTTGTTCAACTGCTCGATCGCATACTGCGGATTGCGGATGCAGATGTTTTCCGTGATCTCCACTTCGATCTTTTCCGGCGCGATGCCGTAGCGCGTCAGCGCGCCGCGCATCTTCTCGAAAAAGTCGCCACGGTCCAGGTATTGCGGCGACAAATTGAGTGACAGGCGCACGGCTTCGCCGCCGGCCGCGTTCCACTGCACCAGGTCGCGGCACAGGGCGCCCAGCATCCAGTCCGAGATCGGCAGCATCAAGCCGTTTTCCTCGGCAAACGGCAGGAATTCACCGGCCGTCAGCAAGCCCCGCTGCGGGTGGTTCCAGCGCATCAGGCCTTCGGCGCCGACGATGCGGCCCGTCATCACGTCCACCTGCGGCTGGTAATACATCTCCAGCTGGTTCAGTTCCAGCGCCTTGCGCAAGCTTTGCTCGAGCGCGATCTTCTGGTGCGACACGTCGAGCATGGACTCGTGATAAAAACTGTGGCCATTCTTGCCCAGCGCCTTGACCTGGTACATGGCGATGTCGGCGTGGCGCAGCAGCTCGTCGATGGTCTCGCCGTCGCCCGGATAGATGGCGATGCCGATCGAGGCCGAGATATGCACCTGGTTGCCATCGAGGTCGAAGGGCTGGTGCAGGCATTCGAGGAACTTGTCGGCGATCAGGCGCGCATCCTGGCGGTCGCGCAATTCCGGCAGCACGATGGTGAATTCGTCGCCGCCCTGGCGCGCCAACGTATCGCCGCGGCGCAAACAATCCTTCAGGCGCAGCGCCACCTGCTGCAGCAACTCGTCGCCCTTCACGTGGCCCAGGGTATCGTTGACCAGCTTGAAGCGATCGAGGTCGATGAACATCACGGCCAGTTCCGTCAGCTTGCGCCGCGCCTGGATCACGGCCAGTCCCAGGCGGTCCTTGAACAGCATGCGGTTCGGCAGGTCCGTCAGGATGTCGTGGTAAGCCTGGTAAGAGATGACTTCCTCGGCGCGCTTGCGGTCGGTGATGTCGCGCGCCACGCCGTAGGTGCCGAAGTACTCCTGCTTTTTCGCTTCGTGATCGTGGCTGTGCATGCCGATCGAATTGAGCGGGATCGTCATCAAGGTGTTGTTGAAGGTGCGGTCGCTGCCAGTGCCGCTATGGCACTTCAGGCGCAGTTCCACATTGCGCGAGGCGCGCTCGTCGAGGCGGCGCTCATTGAAGGCATAGCGCGCCCGCTCCTGGTCTTCATCGTGCACGAGGATGGAATAATGGCTGCCGATCAGCTCTTCGCGGCTAAAGCCCAGCAACTGGTGCACCCTGTCGTTGATGAAGGTGATGCGGCCTTCGTGATTCAGGGTATAGATGATGTCGGGCGAGCTGTCAACCAGGTAGCGGTACATCTTTTCCGAGTTTTCCAGCTGCAGCGCGATGCGCTCGTTCTCCAGCGCCAGCTTGCGCTTTTGCAGCGCGTTCTCCACCGTCTTGAGCAGTTCTTCCCGGCTGTAGGGCTTGCGCAGATAATCGTAGGCGCCACGCTTCAAGGCGCCGATGGCCGCCTCGATGCCGACGTCGCCGCTCATGACGATCACGTCGCCCTCGATGCCGCGCCGGTTGATGTGGTCCATGATTTCATGGCCGCTCATGTCGGGCAGGCGCAAGTCGAGCAGGATCAGGTCGAAGCGCAGTTTCGACAACTGCGCCAGCGCCTCGCTGCCGCAGGTGGCCGTATGCAGCTGGTAGCCGCGGTCCTTCAGCAGTTCGTGGAGGGAGGCGAGCAGACGGGGCTCGTCGTCGACCAGCAGGATGCGCGGGCTGTTTTCCAGGTCAAACGGAATGGCGGAGGAGTTCATGGACGTTACGAGGACAAGGCGGTATTGCCGGGTGCGGGCAGCGCGGCTGCAGCGCTCGTCGGCAAAGGAATGGGCAATAAAATTTCAAACGAGGTGCCGGACTTGCTGCTGCGGCAGCCGATCACGCCATGCAGGCGCGTGACCAGGTCATGCACGATAGACAGGCCCAGGCCGTGATGCGCGCCTTCCTTGCTGCTGCGCACAGGGGAAAACAGATTGGCCAGCACTTCCGGCGCCAGGCCCGCGCCATTGTCGCTGACGCACAGCTCCAGGTACAGGCGGCGGTCGCGGTTGACGTGGCCACGGTTCGCCACTTCGATGCGCCCGCCATCGGGCAAGGCTTCGACGGCGTTCTTCAGCAGGTTGAGCAGGATTTGCTTGAGCATGTCGGCATCGGCCTCCACCTCGCATGGCGCATCCTGCATGCGCGTGACCACCTCGATCTTCGGCGGCAGGAAATCGGTGGCGCGGAACAGGCGCAGCACGTCGTCGACGACGCGCGCGCAGTCGGTCACGCCATTGGCCGCTGCCGGCTGCAGATCGGCCAGGCCGCCGATCAGCTGGCCGACCCTGTCGATTTCCTCATTCAGGATCGCCATTTCGCCCGACACCGGCTCCTGCTTCTCCAGCTTGTGATCGAGCACGCTCAGGTAGTTCTTGATGATGGACAGCGGATTGTTCACTTCATGCACGACGCGGCGCGACGCGGCGCGGTATTCCTCGGTCACGTGATCGAGCTGGCGCCGCGCCAGGCCGCGCGCGCTGATGGCCGTTTCCAGCGCCGTGGCGGCCTGGTTGGCATACGCGCGCAGGAAACCTTCGCGCTTCTGGCAAGCGGGAATCTGCCACGCCGCCACGCCGCCAATGAGCACGCCGAGGCTGCGCTGGCCCGACGCCAAAGGCACGCACACCAGGCTGTCCGTGCCGAGAATGCGGAACAGCTGCTCCTCGACGATGCCCAGCGCCGGCATGTCGCGCTTTAAAAAGGCCAGCTGGGACTCGAGCGCCGAGGCGGCCAGGGGTCCGCCCTTGGCCAGCGGGATCGAGAAGCCGGCCAGGCGCTGCTGATGTTCGCCCGCCGCCACGCCGACCAGCGCATGGCCGGTGGCGTTTTGCAGCAGGATGACGGCGGTGTCGAAATCGAAAAGGATGCGCGCCGAGCGCGTGATGGCTTCAAGCAGGCTGCTCTCGCCCTGCTGGCGGGCGAAGGTCTGCCCCACTTCGGACACCAGCACCATATTGCGCACTTCGTCGGACAGGCGCTGCTGCACCGGATCGGGGGCGGGCGGCGCATACGCGGGCGGCGTGGCGATATCGTCCGCGCCGGCCAGGTCGATGCCCAGGTGCTGCGCGGCCTGCTCCACCTGGCGCGCGACGCTGCCGGCCAGGTCTTCCAGTGTCTTGACGTCCAGCGCGCACAGGCTTGCCGCCTGCGTGATGGACTCGGCCTCGTCCGCATCGCCGGCATGGCAGCACAGCAGGTGCGCCAGGCGCACGATGCGGATCAGGGGATGGCTCGCTTCCAGGCGCGCCAGCGGTTCATGGTGATACAGCACGCTGTCGGCCAGGAAGGAATCGAGGTGCCAGCGCTCGATCAGCCAGGCGCCCGCTTCGGCATGCGTGATCTGCAAGGTGCGCTGCTCCACCGCGCACAGGGCGGCATCGTCGCGCGCCGTGAAATTGAAGGCGTATTCCTTCGGCGCCGTGGCCAGCAAGGCCAGGCGGCCCACGTTGTGCAGCAAGCCTGCCAGATACGCTTCCTCGGCGTGCGGATAGCCCATGGCCTTGGCCAGCGCGCGCGCCATGACGGCGGCCGACAGCGAACTTTTCCAGAAGGCGCGCAAATCCGTGCTGCCGGAATGGGGGAAGCTGTTGAAGGTCTGGAACACGGATTCGCTGATAACCAGGGTCTTGATCATGTCCGTGCCCAGCGAGACGAGCGATTGCTCCAGGCTGACCACCTTGCTCTGGCGATGGTAAGCCGAGCTGTTGGCCACGCCGAGTATCTTGCTGGTCATGCCCGCATCCTTGGCGATCAGGGCGGCCAGCTCCGGCATGCCGGCGTCGTCCGCCTGCAGGTGGGCGATCAGCTTGAGGAGGATCTGCGGCATGGCCGGCAGGCGGGCAATCAGCAGGCGATTGCGAATATCTTGATCAGATTGATGCATCGTATCAGGCATTGCCGGTTCGAAAAGGATGAGCGCTCAGCAGCGAAGCGCGGCCACGTTCAGAGGAATCCTCCACTCCTTTGAGCAAAAAATGTGTTGCCTGAGAGGATGCCGGGAAAGCAGTCATCTTATCATAAGCGCCGGATATTACTTGCAATATAGAAAATTAAGTTGAAATAAATCCAGCGTTCTACAGTGGAAACTTATGCCTTGAAGGAACCCAGCAAACGGTGGCGGAAGCGCCGCGATATCAGCCACAGGGCCAGCGCCAGGCCCGTAAACGCCAGCTGGCCCGAGGCCAGCCACAGCACGGAACCGGACAGCAGCGGCGAGATCACGCCGGCCACCACGGCGCCCAGCAGGGTGCTGGCAAACGACTGGCACGAGGCCACCGTGCCGCGGATATGCGGGAACAGGTCGAGCGCCAGCAGGGTCGCGCCCGGCCCCACCAGCGACATGCCGAAGGTGTAGAAGAACAGGGGCAGCACCGACCAGGGCAACGATGGCGGCAGGAACAGGTGATACACGACATTGACGCTGGCGGCGCACAGCAGGAAGGCGAAGCCGATGCCGATCTGGCGCGCGAACGTGACCTTGCCCGCGATGCGGTTGGCCGCCGCGGCGCCCATGAAGATGCCGCTCACGCAGGGAATGAACAGCCAGGCGAATTGCGATGGCCCCAGGCCCAGCTGCTTGGGCAGCATTTCCGGCGCGGCCGTGATGAACAGGAACAGGCCCGCAAAATTGAGGGCGACGATGCCCGCCTTGATGTGGAACAGGGGCGAACGCAGGATCTGGCCATAGCTCGACGCGAGGAAACGGGGATTGAACGGCTGGCGCTTGGCCAAAGGCAGGGTTTCGGGCAGGCGCCAGTAGCAGAACGCCAGCAACACCACCGTGTAAAAGGCAAGGAACAGGAAGATCGAGCGCCAGTCGAACCAGATGACGATCCAGCCGCCGAGAATCGGCGCCACGGCCGGAGCGATGGAAAAGATCATCGTCACCAGCGACAGCAGCCGCGCCGCCGCCGCATCGGCATACAGGTCGCGGATGATGGCGCGGCTGATCACCACGCCGGCGCCGGCCGAGACGCCCTGCATGATGCGGAAGAACCACAGATAGTGCACCGTGTGCGCCGAAGCGCAACCGAGCGAGCCGATGGCAAACATCAGCAGGGACACGAGGATGACATTGCGCCGGCCGAAAGTATCCGAAATCGCGCCATGCCACAGCACCATGCCGGCAAAGGCCAGCATGTAGAACGTCAGCGACTGCTGCACTTCCAGCGGCGAGGCCTGCAGCGAACCCTGGATCGCGCCAAACGCGGGCAGATACGTGTCGATCGACAAAGGGCCCAGCATCGACAGCCCGGCCAGCATCATCGCCAGCGCACCGCGGCTCAGCGGCGCCATGTGGCTCGGCGTGGGAGGCGGAACGGGAGTAACCGGGTCGGGCGGCACGTCGGCCGGAGGAGTGGGAAACATGGCGGATCCAAAGTGGCGCGCGGACCTGCATTGGTCCGCGCGCGGGGTTACTGCGGGTGTATTACTTACGGTGAACGCTTACTGCTGTGGCTTGGGCTTGGCTTCTTCGCGGCGGTTATAGCCTGCGACCATATCGAAGCGGAACAGACGGCATTCCAGCGCGCCGTTGAAGAATGGCGTCTTGCGCGCTTCTTTCAGGCGCAGCAGCTTGGGCAAGCCCAGGTCGGCCGTGAACAGGAACACGGTCCAGCCGGCGAAACGCTGCTTCAGGGTCGTGCCCATGGCCGAGTAGAAGGACGTCGACAGCTCGTCTTCCGGGATGGTGCTGTCGCCGCGCACGCCGATACGTTCGCCGTACGGCGGATTGGTCAGCATGATGCCCGGCACGTCGCTTGGCGGCTTGACTTCCTGCGCCTCGATCTGTTTCAGCGGCACGTCGAAGCGCACGCCGGCGCAACGCAGGTTATGGCGCGTCATGGCCACCATGTCGCCCGAGATGTCGCTGCCGAAAATCGTCGGTTCGGCCGGCAGCGGATTGACCTTGATGGCATTTTTCATGGCATTCCACGGCGCCGGATCGAAATCGTGGAAGTTTTCAAACGCAAACTGGCGCGACGCGCCCGGTGGAATCCCCTGCAGCATCTGCGCCGCTTCGGCCAGGATGGTGCCGGAACCGCACATCGGGTCGAACAGCACCATGCCGGGCTTCCAGCCCGACACGCGCAGCAGGCCGGCGGCCAGGTTTTCGCGCAGCGGCGCGTCGCCCGTCTCTTCGCGCCAGCCGCGCTTGAACAGGGCTTCGCCCGAGGTGTCGAGGTAGACGGTGAACGTGTGCGCGTCGAGGAAGCCGACGATGCGCATGTCCGGCGTCTTGGTGTTGACCGATGGACGCTCGTTGAACTGGTCGCGGAAGCGGTCGCAGATCGCATCCTTGATTTTCAATGTCGTGAATTCCAGGCTGCGCAACGGCGACTTGACTGCCGTGACGTCGACGCGGATCGTGTGGTGCACGCCGAACCAGTCTTCCCAGGATTGCGCCAGGGTCAGGTCATAAATATCGTTTTCCGTCTTGTAGCCGGAATGGGCCATGCGCATCAGCACGCGCGAAGCGATGCGCGAATGCAGGTTGATGCGGTAGGAATCGAGCAGGTCGCCCGAGCAGTGTACGCCGCCCGGCACCTGGTTGTGGACCTTCATGGTCGCACTATCCTGGGCGATCTCGCCCAGTTCCTCGGCCAGCGCCGCTTCCATGCCGCGCGGGCATGGGCAAAAATATGAAGCCATGGTGTACCTTTTATCCGTTGTAGTGAACACCCGCAGGCACCTGCTGCGCGGTACGGCGCTCGCCCGGCGATGCTCGCCGTACCTTCGTACGGCTGCGCTTCTCGGACAAGCGGCGATCCGCTCGCGACGGTGCCTGCGGGTATCGTTACTTTTACTGCATTAAAAAAACCACTTTGTTAACACTGCTTTTAATTTGCCACCTCGCCAGCCGACATGTGCTGCTGGCTGAGCTTATCGATTACGCGCGGCCTTGCCCCGCTAATCCGAGCTACATCCTCATACCATGAGACAAAACCGCGCCTGTCCCGTAGGTCGGCTTAGCCCGCCAAGGTGTAAGCCGACGTGCGCTGCCGACTGAGCTTGTCGGATCACGCGCGGGGCGCTAATCCGACCTACATCTAATTACTTTACTAACAGCGCGCGCTCGACGAAATCGAGACGGTCCTGGCCCCAGTAGCCTTCGCCATCGACGATGTACCACGGCGAGCCGAAGATATTGGCGGCGGTGGCCGCTTCCGTATTGGCGTCGTATTCCGCCTGCACGCTGGCCGTTTCCGACGTTTTCAGCAACTGGCGGCCATCGAAACCGGCATCAACGGCGATCTGCACCAGCGTCTCTTCGTCGCCGATGTTGCGCTCTTCGGCCCACAGGCCACGCATGATGGCGTGCGCCAGGTTCAGCGATGCTTCCACGCCGTGCGCCAGGCGCGTGGCGATGATCAGCTTGGCCGACGCTTCCGGCGACACGGGGAAGAACTTCGGCTGCAAGGTCAATGGCACTTGCAGAAAGGCCGACCAGCGCGCCAGTTCGGCCAGGCGGTACGCCTGGCGCTGCGGTGCGCGCTTGGCCAGTGGCAAGCCGCCCGAGACGCTGAAGACCTTGCCCAGGTCGAAGGGACGCACGTCGATCTGTGCGCCCGTCTTTGCGGCGATGGCCATCAGGCGCGCGTGACCGAGGTAGGTCCATGGCGAGTGAGGCGCGAAGAAATACTGCACGACTTTGCTCTGGCTTGCACTCATCTCGACTCCCTTAGAAAGGCTTGACCACGACCAGCACGACGACGGCCAGCAGCATCACCACCGGCACTTCATTAAACCAGCGGAACCAGGTGTGGCTGCGCTTGTTGAGACCTTTTTCAAACTTGCGCAGGATGGAGCCGCAGGCGTGGTGATAGCCGAGCAGCAGCACCACGAACGTCAACTTGGCATGCATCCAGCCAGGCATCTTCATGCGGCCTTCGCCCCCGCCGTACAGCATCCACATCAGCGCCAGCCCCAGCACCATGGCCGGCAGCGCCAGCAGCGACATGAAGCGGTACAGCTTGCGCGCCATCAGCAGCAGGCGCTCGGTGGCCACCGTTTCCGTCTCCATCGCCAGGTTCACGAAGATGCGCGGCAAATAAAACAGGCCGGCGAACCAGGACATGACGAAGATGATGTGGAAGGCTTTGGTCCAGAGAAAGAGCATGGGGTTCCCAGTGTCGGAGGTGGAGAAAAACAAAGCGCGGGCCGCCTTGTGGGCCGCCCGCGAAAAGACTACTTGCGGACTTCGCCGTGGCCGAATACCACGTACTTGAGCGAGGTCAGGCCTTCCAGTCCCACCGGGCCGCGCGCGTGCAGCTTGTCGTTCGAGATGCCGATCTCGGCGCCCAGGCCATATTCGAAGCCGTCGGCGAAACGCGTCGACGCGTTCACCATCACCGAGGCGGAATCGACTTCGCGCAGGAAGCGCAGCGCATCGCTGTAGTCTTCCGTGATGATCGATTCCGTGTGCTTCGATGAATACTGGTTGATGTGATCCATCGCTTCGTCGATGCCGTCGACCACCTTCACCGACAGAATGGCCGCCAGGTATTCGGTGGACCAGTCTTCTTCGGTGGCGGGCACCAGGTGCGGATACGCGGCGGCGGCCAGGATCGCATGGCTTTCCGGATCGGCGCGCAGTTCCACCTGCTTGGTCAGGTACAGTTCGGCCAGCTGCGGCAGCACGGTGGCGGCGATGGCGCGCGACACCAGCAGGGTTTCCATGGTGTTGCAGGTGCCGTAGCGGTGGCACTTCGCATTGAAGCCGATATCGATCGCCTTCCTGATATCGGCCTTGGCGTCGATATAGACGTGGCAGATGCCGTCGAGGTGCTTGATCATCGGCACGGTGGCCTCTTCCATCAGGCGCGCGATCAGGCCCTTGCCGCCGCGCGGCACGATGACGTCCACGTATTGCGGCATGGTGATCAGGGCGCCGACGGCGGCGCGGTCGGTGGTGTCGATCACTTGCACGGCATCGGCCGGCAAGCCTGCTCCCTGCAAGCCCTCGGCCACCAGCTTGGCCAGCGCGCGGTTGCAGTGTATCGCTTCCGAGCCGCCGCGCAGAATCGTCGCGTTGCCGCTCTTGATGCACAGGCCGGCCGCGTCCACCGTCACGTTCGGACGCGCTTCATAGATGATGCCAATGACGCCCAGCGGCACGCGCATCTGGCCCACCTGGATGCCCGTCGGGCGGAACTTCATGTTCGAGATTTCACCGATCGGATCGGCCAGCGAGACGATCTGCGTCAAGCCTTCGACCATGGTGGCAATCGCCGCATCGGACAGGGTCAGGCGGTCGAGCATGGCCGGCGCCAGGCCGGCGGCAGCGGCCGCATCGAGGTCGCGCTGGTTGGCGGCGCGCAGCAGATCGGCATCGCGCACGATGGCGGCGGCGATCAGGCTCAAGGCGCGGTTGCGCGTGGCGCTGTCGGCACGCGCCATGGCGCGCGAAGCGGCGCGCGCGCGCGTGCCCACGTCCTGCATATATTCTGTGATGTCCATGCTCGTATCCATAAAAGTTAACCTCGGGCGATCTTCAGGCCCAGCTGCAGCATGGCGTCCCAGGCGTCGCCCGCGTAGCCCTTGGCGCGCAAGCCCTTGATCATCTTGTCCACCTGCGCCGCCTGCTGCAGCGCCGCTTCCAGCACGGGCAGCGAAATGCGCCGCAGGGCCGGTTCCATCATCCGCTCGCGCGGACCCCAGATGCGGTACTCCTTCAGCAGCGCGCCCAATGGACGCCCTTGCGCCATGCCGGCCTTCAATTTTAACAGCGTGCGGATTTCCTCGGAGACGGCCCACAAGACCAGCGGCAGCGCCTCGCCCTCGCCTTTCAAGCCTTCGAGCATGCGCACCAGGCGCGCCGGATCGCCGGCCAGCATGGCTTCGGACAGCTTGAAGACATCGTAGCGGGCTACGTTCAGCACCGCGTCCTGCACTTGTTCGTACGTCAGCTTGCCTGCGGCATGCAGCAAGCCCAGTTTCTGGATTTCCTGGTGCGCCGCCAGCAAGTTGCCTTCCACCCGTTCGGCGATGAATTCGATGCTGGCCCGTTCGGCGCTTTGCCCCTGCGCGGCCAGGCGCTGTGATATCCATGCCGGCAACTGCGCCCGTTCCACATTCGGAATGTCGATATATACGGCGGCCTGCTGCAGGCTGGCGACCCAGGCCGCCTTTTGCGTGGCCCAGTCCAGCTTGGGCAAAGTGATCAGGGTGAGATTGTCGGGACTGAGGTTTTTGGCGTAGCTTTGCAGCGCCGCGCCGCCATCCTTGCCCGGCTTGCCGGTGGGGATGCGCAGCTCGATCAGTTTTTTATCGCCGAACAGCGACAGCTCCTGGTTCGCCGCCAGCAGCTCGCCCCACTTGAAGCTGCGCTCCACCGTCAGCACGTCGCGCTCGGAGTAGCCCTGCGCGCGCGCCGCACGGCGAATCTTGTCGGCAGCTTCCAGCGCCAGCAGGTGTTCGTCGCTGGTGATCACATACAGCTGCGCCAGCGGCTTGGCCACATGCCCATCGAGCGCGTCTATCCGCAATTGCATGGCGTCCCCGTTACTGCTGCGGGGCTGCCGGCGCGACCGGCGTCACGGGCGCCACTGGCGCCACCGACATGGCCGGCAGCACCGGCTTGATGGCGGCCAGGCGGCGCATGATCTGCTGCACCAGGTCGTTGCGCATGTCGCGGTACAGCGCCGCTTCCTCGGTTTCCTTGGCCAGCACCTGCCTGTCGTCGAAGGTGATAGGACGCACCAGGCTGATGGTGGTCGGCGCCAGCAACTGGTTACCGGCCTTGTCCAATACGCGGAAATTGATCGCATAGCCAAGTTGGTACTCTTGTACGCGGCCGCTGGTGTTCAGGGACAGAATGGTCTTGGTACGATTCCTCTCCGGATCGGTGAGCACCTCGAGGACGGCGTCGGCGCCATCCTTGGTATTGACCACCTCCGTGCTGCCAATGGCGCGGATATAGCGTTTCAGGCCGATCGCCAGCGGCGACGAATCGGGCAAGCCGATGTACATCGTCGCGAACGGCAGCATGAAACTGCCGTTCGAACCGCGCAAGTGAAAGCCGCAGGCCGACAGCAGGACGGTCAGGCCCAACGCCAGCACGGCGCGGCGGCCCAACAGCGATACTTGAGAGGAAGTCGTCATGATTACACCACGATGCTGATTAACTTGCCTGGCACGACGATGATCTTCTTCGGCGTGGTCTCGACGTACTTCTGCACACTTTCGCACGCCAGCGCGGCCGCTTCGATGCTGGCCTTGTCCGCATCCTTGGCCACCGTGATCGAGCCGCGCAGCTTGCCGTTCACCTGGATCATCATCTCGATCTCGGACTGTTCCAATGCGGCCGGGTCGACTTGCGGCCATGCCACGTTGAGCAGGTCGCCGTGCACGCCAGCGTAACCGAGTTCCTGCCACAGCACGTGGGTGATGTGCGGCGCGACAGGATTCAGCAGGCGCAGGAAGATGGAGAAGCCTTCGGCGATCAGCGCCTTCGACTGCGCGCTATCGTCCAGCTTGGCCGATTCCAGGGTGTTGAGCATCTTCATGCAGGCCGACACGACGGTGTTGTACTGGATGCGCTTCAAGTCGTAATCGGCTTGCTGCAGCAGCTTGTGCAATTCGCGGCGCAGGTTTTTCTGCGCGTCGCCCGTGGCCGGCGCGGCACCGCCAGCCAGTGCGGCCTGGATCGTGGCCGACTGCGCGTAACCGAAGTTCCACACGCGGCGCAGGAAGCGGTTCGCGCCTTCGACGCCGCTGCCCGACCATTCCAGGGTCTGTTCCGGCGGCGAGGCGAACATGGTGAACAGGCGGGCCGTGTCGGCGCCGTACTGCTCGATCTGCGCTTGCGGGTCGATGCCGTTGTTCTTCGACTTCGACATTTTTTCCGTGCCGCCGATTTCCACCGGCTGGCCGTCGGCCACCAGGACGGCGCTTTGCGGACGGCCCTTGTCATCGAGGGACAGGCGCACGTCGTCCGGGTTGAACCAGGTGGTCTTGCCCGCCGCGTCCTTGCGGAAGTAGGTTTCATTGAGCACCATGCCTTGCGTCAGCAGGTTGACGAATGGCTCGTCGAACTTGACCAGGCCGAAGTCGCGCATGATCTTGGTCCAGAAGCGCGCGTACAGCAAGTGCATGACGGCGTGTTCGATGCCGCCGATGTACTGGTCCATCGGCATCCAGTAATCGTTGCGCGCGTCGACCATGGCGTCGTTCGAGCCTGGCGAGGTATAGCGCATGTAGTACCACGACGAATCGACGAAAGTATCCATGGTGTCCGTCTCGCGGCGCGCCGGCTTGCCGCACTGCGGGCAGTCGCACTGCAAAAAGGCTTCGTATTTGTTCAGCGGATTGCCCGTGCCGTCCGGCACGCAATCTTCCGGCAGCACCACCGGCAGATCTTTTTCCGGCACCGGCACCACGCCGCAATCGGCGCAATGGATCATCGGGATCGGCGTGCCCCAGTAGCGCTGGCGCGAAATGCCCCAGTCGCGCAGGCGGAACGTGGTTTTCTTTTCGCCCAGGCCCAGTTCGGCCAGGTCGGCCGCTACCGCATCGACGGCGGAAGCGAAATGCAGGCCGTCGTATTTGCCGGAAGCGACGCAGACGCCATCCTTGCTGCCATACGATTCCTGCCAGGCGTCCGTCGAAAATTCCTGGCCCTTGACTTCGATCACTTGCTTGATCGGCAGATTGTATTTCTTGGCAAAGCCGAAATCGCGCTCGTCGTGCGCCGGCACGCCCATCACGGCGCCATCGCCGTAGGTGATCAGCACGTAGTTGCCGACCCAGACTTCCACTTGCGCGCCCGTCAAAGGATGGGTGACGAACAGGCCGGTCGGCATGCCCTTCTTCTCCATCGTTGCCATGTCCGCTTCGATCACGGAACCGAGCTTGCATTCGGCGTTGAACGCCGCCAGCGCAGGATTGCTTTGCGCGGCGTGGATGGCCAGCGGATGCTCGGCGGCCACGGCGCAGAAAGTCACGCCCATGACGGTGTCAGGACGCGTGGTAAACACATACAGCTTGCCGTCGCCGATCAGGGCGCCTTCGGCATCCACGATTGTGTGCGGGAAGGCGAAACGCACGCCCGTCGACTTGCCGATCCAGTTGGTCTGCATGATGCGCACGCGCTCGGGCCAGCCCGGCAGCTTGTCGTCCACATAGGCCAGCAGCTCTTCCGCGTAATCGGTGATGCGCGCGTAGTACATGGGGATTTCGCGCTTTTCGATCAGCGCGCCAGAACGCCAGCCCTTGCCATCGACGACCTGCTCGTTGGCCAGCACGGTCTGGTCGATCGGATCCCAGTTCACGGTACCGGTCTTTTTGTAGATGATGCCTTTTTCCAGCATCTTGAGGAACATCCACTGGTTCCATTTGTAGTATTCGGGCTTGCAGGCGGTCATTTCGCGCGACCAGTCGATGGCCAGGCCCATCGATTCCATCTGCTGCTTCATGTGGGCGATGTTCGAATACGTCCACTGCGCAGGCGGCACGTTGTTGGCCATGGCCGCGTTTTCCGCCGGCATGCCGAACGCATCCCAGCCCATCGGCATGAGCACGTTGTAGCCGTTCATGCGCAGGTAGCGGTACATCACGTCATTGATCGTATAGTTGCGCACGTGACCCATGTGCAGCTTGCCCGAAGGGTAAGGCAGCATCGAGCAGGCAAAATACTTGCCTTTTGGGAAACGCGGGTCGTGTTCGACGGCTTTATAGGCGTCGATCGCCTTCCAGTGCGATTGGGCGGCTTGTTCGACGTCGGCGGGACTATATTTATCTTGCATGATGATGTGCGACCAGCGTGGCCCGGCCAATAGTGGATATGAACCGAGCATTATACTGGTTGTCGCCGCCCGATAGCGCGGCGCGCTGGCGGCCCGGACTCGCATATTTTGGCCGGCGCACAATTATGCTGTGTAATATATGCACAATCTTGTTCTTTGCATCAAAGCCGGCCATGATCGTCTACCAGGAATATCCGCCCCTCCCCGCCCTGCGGCCCTGGCTGGACTGCGTCTGGACGTGCCGCGTGCAGACGGGCGCCACGCCCTTCACGCACCAGGTCTTGCCCGACAATTGCATCGACATCCTGTGCCAGGACCAGCAGGACGCCAGCTTTGCCGTCGGCATGATGACAGCGCCGATTGCCGTCGTCAGCCAGGGCCTCGTGCAGACGGTGGCGGCCCGCTTCAAGCCGGGCGCAGCCGCCCGCTTCTTCCAGTTGCCCTTGTGCGAACTCAACGATGGCCGCACGGGATTGCAACAGCTGTGGGGCCGCGAGCTGGCGGCGCGCCTCGGTGATGCGCTATGGAGCGAGCCCTTGAGCAATACGCAACGAGTTTCTATTTTGCAAGAATATCTGCTGCTGCGCCTGCGCGCCGCGCCGCCACGGCGCCAGGCCGGCGCGGCCGAACATGCCATCGCGGCCATCGAGGCGGCATCGGGCCAGGTGCGCGTGGATGGCCTGGCGCGGCAGCTGGGCGTGTCGCGCCAGCACCTGGCGCTGCAATTTCGCCAGCAAGTGGGCATCAGCCCGAAGCTGTTTGCCCGCATCTGCCGCTTTCGCGCGGCCAGCCAGGGGCTGACAAGCCTGGCGGGACAACAGGATTGGGCGCAAGTGGCCTTGCAATATGGCTATTTCGACCAGTCGCACTTGATCCACGACTTCCAGGATTTCGCCCGCAGTTCGCCCGAAGCGTGGCTGGCGGGCCGGCGCACTTGAATACCTTCCATTTTTCCAATCACGCGCCGCGCGCCGGTGGCATGATGACCTTCTCTTCATTCATCAGGAGTAGCACATGATCAAGGGTTTGCGCACCGTCACCTATCCCGTCCCCGACCTGGACAAGGCCAAGGCCTGGTACAGCCAGGTATTCGGCACGGCGCCGTATTTCGACCAGCCCTTCTACGTCGGCTTTGCCATCGGCGGCTTCGAGCTGGGCTTGCTGCCGGACGGCCAGCCTGGCACGCAGGGCAGCGTGACGTACTGGGGCGTGGACGGCATCGAGCAGGAAGTCGAGCGCATCGTTGCGCTGGGCGGCAGCCTGCACCATCCGATCACGGACGTGGGCGACGGCATCCGCACGGTGGAGTTGCTCGACCCGTTCGGCAACCAGATCGGCCTCATCGACAATCCCCACTTCGATACCAGCAAAGTCGTCTAAGCGGCTTCACCCTGCAGCCAGACGCGGAACTGCTGCAAGGCCAGTTTTTCATGCGCCGCTTCGGGCGTGATCAGGTAATACGCGCGCTGGCCACGCAGTGGGCGCTCGCACACGATGCGCAACTCGCCCCGCGCCAGTTCCGCTTCGACCAGCATACGGGGCAGCAAGACCACGCCCTGCCCCTGCACGGCCGCCATGGCCAGCATGGAAAACAGTTCATAGCGGGCGCCGTAGCGCGCCAGCTCCCCATCGACCTGCATGGCGTCGAACCACTGGCGCCAGGCGCCCGGGCGCGTACTTTGCTGCAACAAAGTCAGTTCCAATAAATCCTGCGGCTGCCAGGCGCTGCGCGCGGCCAGCAGGCGCGGACTGGCGACGGGCACGATTTCTTCATGCATGAGCAAGGTGGCGCGCGTGCCGGGCCAGCGCGCCAGCTGCTCGGGCGTGCCCGCGTACAGGGCGCCGTCGTATTCCGTATCGGCAAACATGAACGGCTTTGTATACGCATCGATATGCACGACGATGTCGGGATGCAAGCCCGCCAGCGACGACAGCCGCGGCATCAGCCAGCGCGTGGCAAACGTGGGGACCGAAGCCAGCTGCAAGGCCCCGCCACCACCCTGGCGAGCCATGGTGTCGAGCGTGTCGCGTTCCAGGCCGTCGAGGCGGGCCGCGATCTGCCGCGCATACGCGGCGCCGGCGCTGGTCAGCAGCACACCATGGCGCGTGCGCTGGAACAGTTGCACGCCGAGAAAGCTTTCCAGCGAGGATATCTGGCGCGACACGGCGCTTTGCGTCAGCGACAGCTCGCGCGCCGCATGCGTGTAGCTCTGGTGCCGCGCAGCCGCCTCGAAGCAGTTCAGGGCTTGCAGCATGGGAATTTTGCGTGACATGGGGTATCCGGCCGGTGAAAGGCTCCTAGTATGCCGCAAGATATGCGTAACACGCATGTCTGGGTGCGAAAAAATCGTTTGCGCAAGGCTAGGCAAAAACCTACCATGAGCCATATTCAATCTTGCGCCGATCACCGGCGCTCACCTGCGAGGCCTGTGATGAGCAAAACCGTATTCGACTGGAATTCCCCCCTGCTGCTGGAAGAACAACTGACAGGCGACGAACGCGCCGTGCTGGAAGCGGCCCGCGACTATTGCCAGGGCAGCCTGGTGCCACGCGTACTCGAATCGTTCCGCCATGGCCGCACGGATGCGGCCATCTTCCGCGAAATGGGCGAGCTGGGCTTGCTGGGCACCACCATTCCCGAAGAATACGGCGGCGCCGGCCTGAACTATGTCTGCTACGGCCTGGCCGCGCGCGAAGTCGAGCGCGTCGATTCGGGCTACCGTTCGATGATGAGCGTGCAATCGTCGCTGGTGATGGTGCCGATCAACGCCTTCGGCAATGAAGAAACCAAACAAAAATACCTGCCGAAACTGGCGACGGGCGAATACATCGGCTGCTTCGGCCTGACGGAACCGAACCACGGTTCCGACCCTGGCAGCATGGTCACGCGCGCCCGTAAAGTGCCGGGCGGCTATAGCTTGTCCGGTGCGAAGATGTGGATCACCAACAGCCCGATTGCCGATGTGTTCGTCGTCTGGGCCAAGGACGATGAAGGCGCGATCCGCGGCTTCGTGCTGGAAAAAGGCTGGAAAGGCCTGTCGGCGCCGGAAATCCACGGCAAGGTCGGCTTGCGCACCAGCATCACCGGTGAAATTGTCATGGATGAAGTGTTCTGCCCGGAAGAAAACGCCTTCCCGGACGTGCGCGGCTTGAAGGGCCCGTTCACTTGCCTGAACAGCGCCCGCTACGGCATCGCCTGGGGCGCGCTGGGCGCGGCCGAAGACTGCTACCTGAAGGCACGCCAGTACACGATGGACCGCCAGCAATTCGGCCGCCCATTGGCAGCCAACCAGCTGGTGCAAAAGAAACTGGCCGACATGTTGACGGAAATCACCATGGGCTTGCAAGGCTGCTTGCGCCTGGGCCGCATGAAGGATGAAGGTTCGCCGGCCGTGGAAATCACCTCCATCATGAAACGCAACAGCTGCGGCAAGGCGCTCGATATTGCCCGCGTGGCGCGCGACATGATGGGTGGCAACGGCATTTCCGACGAGTTCGGCGTTATCCGCCACCTGGTCAACCTGGAAGTGGTCAACACCTATGAAGGTACGCACGACGTGCACGCGCTGATCATCGGCCGCGCCATCACCGGCATCGCCGCCTTCAACTAATGGACGCCTTGGCTTCCACCCTGCGGCCCGCGCCGCTGACCGGCTTGCGCGTGCTGGACCTGTCGCGCGTGCTGGCCGGCCCGTGGGCCGGGCAAATGCTGGCCGACCTGGGCGCCGACGTCGTCAAGGTTGAACAGCCTGGCCGCGGCGACGACACGCGCTCCTGGGGCCCGCCGTATCTGAAGGATGAAGACGGCCGCGACACGGCCGAAGCCGCCTACTTCCAGTGCGCCAACCGCAACAAGCGCTCCCTGTGCATCGACCTGGCCGCCCCCGAAGGGCAAGCCCTGGTGCGCAAGCTGGCTGCCGAATCGGACGTGCTGCTGGAAAATTTCAAGCTGGATGGATTGAAGCAATATGGTTTAGACGCGGCCAGCTTGCTGGCGCTCAATCCTCGCCTCGTCTACTGCTCCATCACGGGCTTCGGCCAGGATGGACCGTATGCGGCGCGCGCCGGCTATGACTTCCTGATCCAGGGCATGGGCGGCTTGATGAGCATCACTGGCGTGCCCGATGGCCAGCCGGGCGCCGGACCGCAAAAAGTAGGCGTGGCGCAGACGGACATCCTGACGGGCCTGTACGCCACCATCGCCGTGCAGGCGGCGCTGGCCGAACGGGAACGCTCGGGCCTGGGCCAGCATATCGACCTGGCCTTGCTCGACGTGCAAGTGGCGGCGCTGGGCAACCAGGCCGCCAACTACCTGTGCGGCGGCAAGGTGCCCCAGCGCATGGGCAATGCGCATCCGAACATTGTTCCATATCAAGACTTTCCCACGGCCGATGGCGACATGATTCTGGCCATCGGCAACGATGGCCAGTTTTCGCGCTTCTGCGCCGTCGCCGGCCACCCGGAATGGGCGCAGGATGAACGCTTCGCCACCAATCCGCAGCGCGTGACGCACCGGGCGATCCTGATTCCCTTGATGCGCCAGACCACGGTCATGCGCACGACGGCCGAGTGGATCAGCGCGTTCGAGGCGCAAGCCGTGCCCTGCGGTCCCGTCAACCGCATCGACCAGGTCTTTGCCGACCCGCAAGTGGTGGCGCGTGGCTTGAAAGTGGAGATGCCGCATCCGACGGCGGGCACGGTGGCGCTGGTGGCCAATCCCGTGCGCCTCTCAAGCTCGCCAGTGCAGTACCGCTTGCCGCCGCCATTGCTGGGGCAGCATACGCAGGAAGTGCTGCAGCAGTGGCTGGGATTGGACAGTGCGGAAATTGACGGCTTGCGCGAGCGCAAGGTGGTGTAAACGTTGGTCGTCTGGACGTTGGTCGGATTAGCGCTTGCGCGTAATCCGACTTGGACAGCCAACAATGTTGTCGGATTACGGCCCGCAGGGCCTAATCCGACCTACGATTCTATTTACTTGAGTACCAGCTTCAACGCCGGCTTTTCGCCATAATCGTCATAGCGCTCATTGATGCCGGCGATACAGAAGGTGATTTCTTCCAGTAAATCAGGCACCTGCGCCTTCATGCTTTCCGCGTCCTGCACGACGATTTCCAGCACTTCGTTCGGTTTCAAACGGAACTGCGTCATGTTTTCGTCGTCGCGCAAATAGCTGAGGCAATCGACCCAGGCATCCATGCTGTTGCCGTAGAACTCGGGGAAACCGAAGGCTTGCACGCATTGCGCGTGAAAGCTCGCTTCGTCGGTGATGTCTTTTCCATTCAGGATGGCAGTGGCCATGGTCTTCCTCAGTTCTTCAGCGACAGCACATCCTGCATGTCGAACAGGCCGGTCGGCTTGTCGGCCAGGAAACGCGCCGCGCGCAGGGCGCCGTGGGCGTAGGTGACGCGGCTGCTCGACTTGTGGCTGATCTCGATGCGCTCGCCGATGCCGGCAAACAGCACCGTATGGTCGCCGACGATATCGCCGCCGCGGATGGTGGCAAAGCCGATGGTCGACGGGTCGCGTTCGCCCGTCACGCCTTCGCGGCCGTACACGGCGCATTCCTTCAAGTCGCGGCCCAGGGCACCGGCCACCACTTCACCCATTTGCAGGGCCGTGCCCGATGGCGCATCGACCTTGAAGCGGTGATGGGCTTCGATGATCTCGATATCGTAGCCTTCGGACAGGCTTTTCGCGGCCAGTTCCAGCAGCTTCATGGTGACATTCACACCCACGCTCATGTTCGGCGCGAACATGATGGCCGTCTTTTCGGCAGCGGCGGCAATGGCTGCCTTGCCCGCGTCATCGAAACCGGTGGTGCCGATGATCATCTTGACGCCGTGCTCGGCGCAATACGCCAGGTGCTGCAAAGTGCCTTCCGGGCGCGTGAAGTCGATCAGGTAATCGGCGCCGGCCAGGCCGGCGGCCAGGTCGGACTCGATCAGCACGCCGGCAGGCTTGCCCAGGAAAGCGGCGGCATCCTGGCCGACGGACGGCGAGCCTGCGCGGTCGAGCGCGCCAGCGAGCACGGCGTCGGGCGCGTTGCTGACCGCTTCGATCAGGATATGGCCCATGCGGCCGCTGGCGCCAGCGATGGCAATTTTCAGTTCAGTCATTTTATTCTCTTACAACAGCTTATTTGGTAGGTTCGGCAGCAGGTGCAGGCTCGGCGGCAGGCGCCGTTGCGGGTGCAGGTGCAACGTCAGGCTTGCTCACAGGAATGGCAGGGGCGGCATCGGCCGGCACCGGCACGGCGCTTGGCGCCACGGGCGATGGGACGACGGCGGCAGGCACGTCGGCCTTGGCGACCTTGGCGAACGGCGACGGACCAGCGATGCGGTCAATGTATTCTTTCTCCGTCGGCAAGTTTCCGCCTTCGAAACGTTCAACCTTGCCATCCTTGCCGAAGTACACGACCACGCGGCTGCTGGTGGTTTCGCCACTGCCCCGGGCCAGGCGGAATGGATAATCCCAGCGGTCGGCATGGAAGATATCGGTCAGCAGCGAGGTGCCGAGGACGAAACGCACCTGGTCGCGCGTCATGCCCACTTTCAACTGGGCCAGCATCTCTTCCGAGACAAAGTTGCCTTGTTGAATGTCAGGACGGTAGGGCGAGAAGAACCACATGAATTTTTGCAGCGGCGTAATGGTCGTCGTTTGTGCGCCCTGTTCCGGGACTACTTCCTTGCCTTCTTTTTGAGCAGCTGCCGGCTTTTCGCCCAGGATGCCACGGCTGGCGCAGCCGGACATGGCCAGCGCGACACAGACCATGCCTGCCACGACTGGTGCTCGAAATGAAATACGGTGCCAGAGAGATGGCAATACAGCCGGTGTTACGCGCATAAATGACCTCAATTGGATGAACAAAACGCCAGGAGTGACCGGCCCGCCAAAAAAAAGCATATTTTGGCACTCCCCGACAAAACGCTATATGATAAAGCACCTGACCCACATACGAGCAACAAACATGAGTAACAATCCTAGTGATCTCAAGGCAAGCGGCCTGAAAGCCACCCTGCCACGGCTGAAGATACTCGATATCTTCCAGAGTAGCCCGGTACGCCACCTGACCGCGGAAGACGTGTATAAAATTCTGCTGGCCGATAATATGGATGTCGGCTTGGCAACTGTCTACCGCGTTCTGACCCAATTCGAACAGGCAGGCTTGCTCAACCGCAACCATTTTGAAACCGGCAAGGCGATTTTCGAACTCAACGAAGGCTCCCACCACGATCATCTGGTATGCCTCGACTGTGGCCGGGTCGAAGAATTCTTCGACGAAGAAATCGAAATCCGCCAGCAAAAAGTGGCCGAAGAGCGCGGCTTCAAGATCGCCGAACACGCCCTGGCCATCTACGGCAACTGCACCAAGACAGCTTGCCCGCACAAAACAGCCTGACCCACGCCGGCCATTCCCGCAAGGGGCCGGCCGGCGCAGCATTGAACCGCATCAATGATGGCTGAGTGCGCTTGACAGCAACTTGGCCGTGATATCGACAATCGGGATGACGCGCTCGTAAGCCATGCGCGTCGGTCCGATCACTCCCAACGTTCCCACGATCTTGCCGTTGACTTCATACGGCGCCGTCACCACGCTCATTTCATCCATCGGCACCAGGTTCGATTCGCCGCCGATGAAAATCTGCACGCCCGTCGCCTTGCTCGACACGTCGAGCAGCTGCATCAAGCCCGTCTTTTGCTCGAACATGTCGAACATCTGGCGCAGCGAATGCATGTTCGATGACAGATCGCTCACGCTGAGCAAGTTGCGCTCGCCGGAAATCACCATGTCGTCGCTATGGTCGGCCATCGCCTCGCTGCCCGCTTCCACGGCCGCCTGCATCAGGCTGCCCATGTCGTCGCGCAACTGGCGCAATTCGCCCTGCAGGCGCACGCGCACGGCGTCGAATGACAAGCCGCCATAATTCTGATTGATGTAATTGGCCGATTGCACCAGTTGCGCCGGCGTATAGTCGGCCTCCGTCAACAGCAGGCGGTTCTGCACGTCGCCGCCGGGCGCGACGATGACGAGCAGGATGCGTTTTTCGGACAGGCGCAGGAATTCGATTTGCTGGAACACGGATTCGCGGCGCGGGCTGAGCACGACGCCGGCAAACTGCGACAGCGACGACAACATCTGCGCCGCGTTGGCGATGGTTTTTTGCGGCTGCGGCGTCTGCAGGCGCATGCGCGACTCCACCAGATGCTCGTCCAGGTGCCGGACGGTCAGCAAGGTGTCGACAAAGATGCGGTAGCCGCGCGGCGTGGGGATGCGTCCGGCCGAGGTATGCGGACTGGACACATAACCGAGCTCTTCCAGATCGGCCATGATGTTGCGGATCGTGGCCGGCGACAGGTCGAGGCCGGAAATTTTCGACAAGGCGCGCGAACCGACCGGCAGGCCGTCGGCGATATATCGCTCGACCAGGGCTTTCAGCAGTGTTTGGGCACGTGTATCGAGTTGCATGGTGTTCTATTTAGAAAGTATTTTGTTAAGCAAGCGGCAACGAAAGCGGCCGAACGTGCAGCAACAGCGCCTATTATGCACGTTCGCCCGTCCCGCGGCGATCAATCTTCCAGTTGCCCCTGCAGCCACAGCAGCAATTCATCAAAGTTGGCGCAGATGGCGTCGGGCTGCACGCCGGCGGCCAGGTTGGCGTCGCTGCCCTTGCGGTTCATCCACACGGCACGCATGCCCGCCCCTTGCGCCCCCGTCACATCGAAATACAGGTCATCGCCGACATACACGGCCTCGTGGGGCGCCACGCCCAGCGCGGCGCAACCGGCCAGGAAGATGCTGGCGTCAGGCTTGGCGACGCCAAAGTCGCTGGCGGCAATCGACACTTTAAAATGCTGTGCCAGGCCGATAATTTCAAGGTCCGCATTGCCATTCGAGATGGAGCCGACCAGCATGCGCTGGCCCATCCAGGCCAGGCCCGGCAAGACATCGTCATACGGCTGGACGCGATGACGGGCCGCCAGGAACTGCGCGATGGCGCCGTCGACGAGGGCGGGATCCTCGCCGGCAGCTTCGAAGGCGGTCAGCAGGCCAGCGCGGCGCAACTCGATCAGGTTGCCATGGAAATGCGGTTGATCATTGAGCATGGCCAGGCGGTGCTGGCGCAGCACCTCGATGGAAAACTGCTGCGCCACCTTGGGCGCATGCGCGGCCAGCCAGTCGTGCAGCAAGGTTTCGGCGGCGGCAATCACGGGCGCGATGGGCCACAAGGTATCGTCGAGGTCGAACAGGATGGCCTTGGGCGGCACGGCAGGTTTTACAGGGGCAAGGGACATGGGATTCACGGTGGATGCCGCGCCACAGTGCGCAGCCTGCGTCTATTGTCGCATTGATCGCCGCCGCCGACATGGCTGCGCCCCCGTGAAATGGGGCCGGGCCAGCGCTTCCCGGCGAAAAATTGTTACAGGGTGATACAAGGCAAGATCATTCAGCTTGCCAGATAGACTAAAATAGGCGCCATTCCAATGCGGCGCCAGCGTCCGCGTTGCGCTACCCAACCTAATTCGTTTTGGAGAATGTATGAAAAATTTGTACCTGCGCTCGATGCTGGCGGCGGCTTGCGCCGTCACATTGGCAGCCTGCGGCGGCAGCGGCGGCAACCTGTATCTGAGTGGCCAAGTGTCCAATCTGGCAAAAGATGGCCTGATTCTCCTGAATGATGGCGAACGCTTGCCTGTCTCCGCAGGCCAGACCTCCTTTGTTTTCACCAAGCTGGTCAATACCGATGACCGCTACGACATCAGCATCGCGCAGCAGCCAAAAGGCGCCGTTTGCAAGATTACCAATGGCGCAGGCAAGGCATCGAGCTATTCCGTGACCACGGCTTTCGTCAGCTGCGAAACCAATACCTACCCGCTGAGCGGCACGATCACAGGCCTGACCGCGGACGGCTTGACCCTGGCCATTGGCAGCACCACCACCAGCCCGCTGAAAGGCAGCACGAGCTATACGTTCCCGAATGTCAATGACGGCATTGCCTACAATATTTCCATCGCGACGTATCCAACGGGCCAGACGTGCAAGTTCGTAGGCTCTGCCAGCGCCAACGGCCGCGATGTCGTCGGCACCATGGGTTCAGCCGCCACGACCGGCGCCGCACTGAACTGCACGGCGCTGTAAGCCACGCGATTCGTCACCACTATATTGGATTGGAGAAATACATGAAGTTATCCTGCCTGCGCCCACTCGCCGCGCTGCTGTTGACCCTGGGACTGGCTGCTTGCGGCGGCAAGGCCTCGTATGATGTCAGTGGCACCATCAGCAATTTGAACACCGACGGCCTGGTCCTGGCCAACGGCGGCGTCAATCTCCCGATTAAATCGGGCCAGACCTCGTTTACCTTTGCCAAGCGCATCGACTATGGCACCGACTACAACATCACCGTGCAGAGCCAGCCAGCCCACATGACTTGCGCCGTCAGCGGCGGCACCGGTTCGGCCGGTCACTACCTGAGCATCCAGGCAGCGGTCTCATGCACGCAAAATAGTTATACGGTAGGCGGCACGGTGACTGGCCTGACAGCCGACGGCCTGATCCTGATCTACGGCAATGCGCAAACCGCTGTGGCCAAGGACAGCACGACCTTCACCATGGGAACGCGTGTCCCCTATGGCGACACCTATGGCATCAGCGTATTTGCCCAGCCAACTGGCTTGAAATGCAACGTGGTAGGAGACACCGGCGTCGGCGTCATGGGCGAAGCGAACGTCACCACCGTGCAGATCGCCTGCACTCCGGGCTAACGCTGTAGCGCTGGCAGCCGCCACGCGGCTGCCAGGAAGAGATATCACAGAAATCTATAGTTGATATTCTAAAGATAAATTGGAGTTATATGTGGCGATGCAGCATAATGCATCTGTCTCCTCCAACTCTTCCAAGAATTGGATTTAGCCCGCTTTTACCAGCGGGCTTTTTTTTGCCCAAAATTCCTCAGGCAGGTTTATTCAAGCCGGGCTGCAGCATCTGCACGATGCTGGAGAAATCCTGCTGCGCATACCCCGCTTGCGCATGCATCTGGTACAACTGGCGCACCAAGCCTCCCAAGGGCGTGGGCGCGTTCGCCGACAGGGCCGACTGCTGCGCCAAACCCAGGTCTTTCAGCATCAGCGCCGTGCCGAAGCCGCCCGTGTAATTGCGCGAAGCGGGCGTACCGTCCATGACGCCGGGCCACGGGTTGTACACTTCCAGGGTCCAGTTGCGGCCCGAACTCTTGGCCATGATGTCGGACAGGACTTTCGGATCGAGGCCATGCGCCACGCCCAGGTTCAAGGCCTCGGCCGTGCCCGCCATCAAGATACCCAGCAGCATGTTGTTGCAAATCTTCGCCACCTGGCCCGCACCCGCCTCGCCCGCATGGAAGATATTCTTGCCCATCTTTTCCAGCAGAGGACGCGCCTGCTGCAAGGCCGCTTCGCTGCCGCCAACGATGAAAGTCAGAGTGCCGGCTGCCGCGCCCGCCGTGCCGCCCGAGACGGGCGCATCGATCATGGCAAAGCCGCGCTCGCTGGCCGCCTGCGCCACTTGCCGCGCCACATCGGCGGCGATGGTGCTGCAATCGATGAACAGGGCACCGGGCTTGGCCGAGTCGAGCACGCCGCCGGCCGCCAAGTACAGTTCCTGCACGTGCTTGTTGGCTGGCAGCATCGTGATGACGGCGTCGGCCGTCTGCACGGCCGCGCTGGCGGAAGCAGCCGCCGTGGCGCCCGCCTCGACCAGCGACGCCACGGCCGCTGGCGCCAGGTCGAACACTGACACGTGGAAGCCGGCGGCCACCAGATTGCGGGCCATCGGCGCGCCCATGTTGCCCAGGCCGATGAAAGCGATATGTTGCATGGTAAAAATCTCCTGTTGTTCTTTTAATGCAGGTCGCGCAAAGGATGGCTATCCCATGGCGCCGCGAAATATTCATTCAGATACGCATCGCTGACGTCGACCAGGCTGGCTGGCTGCCACTGCGGCGCGTTGTCCTTGTCGATCAGCAAGGCGCGTACGCCTTCGCTGAAGTCCGCGTGGGCGCAGCATTGCACGGCAACGATCAGTTCCAGCTGGAACACTTGGGTCAAACTCATGTGCCGCGTGCGGTCGCGCATGGCCCAGACCAGCGCGGCCGAAGTGGGCGCGCCCTTGTCCAGCGAGTGGGCCGCCTTTTGCAGCCACGCCGAATCGCCGTCGTACGCGGCAATGGCGGCCACCACTTCGGGCAAGGTGGGCGCTTGCGTCAGCGCGGTGATGGCGTCGAAGTTGGCGCGCACTTCAGAGACGGGCAGCACGGAGGCCGGCGCCGAGAAACCGCGCAGCAAGCGGTCCAGCTGCTCGCTGTTCGCCTGCGGGCTGGCTTGCCATTGCGCCAGCGCCAGCGCGTCGAGCACCATGGCGCGCTCTTCCTGGCGCAGGAAATAGTCGCCCAGGCCCGCGAACAGGGCGTCGGCTGCGTTCATCGGCGCGCCCGTCAAACCCAGGAACAGGCCGCTGCGCCCCGGCATGCGGCCCAGGAACCAGCTGCCGCCCACGTCAGGGAACAGGCCGATGGTGATTTCCGGCATGGCGATGCGCGTGCTTTCCGTCACGATCCGGTGGCTGGCACCGGCCATCAGGCCCAGGCCGCCGCCCATGACGATGCCGCCGCCCCACACCAGCAGCGGCTTTGCATACGTATGGATGCGGTGGTCGAGCCGGTATTCCTCGGCAAAGAAGGCCAGCGCCTGCGGATTGGGCACGACACCTGGCTGCTCGGCAACGGCCGAGCGCAGGCTGCGCACGTCGCCGCCCGCGCAAAAGGCCTTGTCGGTCGACGATTGCAGCACCACGCAGGCGATGGCAGCGTCGCTGGACCAGCGCACGAGGGCGCCATCGATGGTGCGTATCATGTCCAGGTTCAGGGCGTGCAAGGACTTTGGCGCATCGAGCGTGATGACGCCCAGCTTCATGCCGCCGGGACAGTCACGCTCTTCCAGTTTCACTGTTTCAAGCAAGGTTTCAGCCACAGTAGTTTCAGCCATTCTTCCACTCCGCCGGACGTTTTTCCAGGAACGCTTGCACGCCCTCTTTCTGGTCTTGCGTATCGAACAGGCCCAGGAACAGGGTGCGTTCATCGGGCAAGGAATTGACGAGTGGATGGCTGCGCGCACCCTGGATCAGGGTCTTGCACGCCGTCACGCTGCTGGGGCTCTGGCGCGCCACCTTGGCGGCCAGGGCCAGCGCCGTGGCGGCAGCCTTGCCGGTTGGCACGACCTCCTCGACGAGGCCGATGGCCAGGGCCTTGGCCGCATCGACCCGCTCGCCGCATAAAATCATGCGCTTGGCCCAGCCTTCGCCCACCAGCCACGGCAAATGCTGCGTGCCGCCCGCGCACGGCAGCAAGCCGACGGACGCTTCCGGCAAGGCCATCTGCGCATGTTCTTCCGCGATGCGGATGTCGCAGGCCAGCGCGCACTCAAGTCCGCCGCCCATGGCATAGCCATTGATGGCGGCGATGCTGACGCCGCGAAACGCGGACAGCGCCTCGAACGCCTCGCCAAACGCGGCGGCCATGGCGAAAGCCGTGTCCTTGTTGCCGTCGGCGAACACGTTCAGGTCGGCGCCGGCCGAGAAGAACTTGGCGCCGCCGCCCGTGATCACGAGCGCATACACGTCGGGATCCGCGTTCAGGTCGGCCACCAGCTGCGTCAGCCCGTTCAGGCTGGCCAGGGTCCACGTGTGGGCCGGAGGATTATCGAGGGTCACCAGGGCCGTATGGCCACGGCGTTCCAGCAGTAAATTTGTATACACTTTGCTCATCGTAAGGTCTCCGTGGCGCCGTCTTTCAAAATCGCTCGCGCGACGATCAGGCGCATGATTTCATTCGTCCCTTCCAGGATTTGATGCACCCGCGTGTCGCGCACGTGGCGCTCGAGCGGATACTCGCGGATGTAGCCGTAGCCGCCATGCAATTGCAGCGCATCGTTGGCCACATTGAAACCAACATCCGTGGCGAAACGCTTTGCCATGGCGCAGTAGGCCGTGGCGTCCGGGCTTTCCTGGTCGAGTTTCCAGGCAGCCAGGCGCACCATCTGGCGCGCCGCCACCAGTTCCGTCAGCATGTCGGCCAGCTTGAATTGCAAAGCCTGGAATTGCGCCAGCTCGCGGCCAAACTGCGTGCGCTCCTTCATGTACGCTTGCGCGCGCGTCAAGGCCGCCTGCGCCGTGCCCACCGAGCACACGGCGATATTGATGCGCCCGCCATCGATGCCCTTCATGGCAATGGTAAAGCCTTCACCTTCCGCGCCCAGCAAGTTACCGACAGGAACTTTCACCTGGTCGAAACTGATGATGCGCGTAGGCTGGCTGTTCCAGCCCATCTTTTCTTCCTTCTTGCCATACACGATGCCGGGCAAGTTGGCCGGCACGGCAAACGCGGAAATACCGGCCGCGCCCTCGCCGCCGGTTCTCGCCATGACGATCAGCATGTCCGTCTGGCCCGCGCCCGAAATGAAGGCCTTGGTTCCATCCAGCACATAAAAGTCGCCATCCCTGACGGCCTTGGTGCGCAAGGACGCCGCGTCGGAACCCGATTGCGGTTCCGTCAGGCAATAGCTGGCCAGCTTCTGCCCGGCGGCCAAGGCCGGCACCCATTCGTCGCACAGGGCTTCCGATCCCCAGCGCGACAGCATCCAGGTGGCCATGTTGTGGATGGTGATGTAAGCCGTGGTCGAGGTGCAACCACCGGCCAGCTCCTCGAAGACGATGGCCGCGTCCTGGCGGCTCAAGCCCAGGCCGCCCCAGCGCTGCGGCGTGTACAGGCCGCAAAAGCCCATCTCGCCCGCCTTGGCGATGGTTTCCACGGGGAAGATCGATTCCGCGTCCCAATGGGCTGCGTGCGGCGCCAGTTCGCCTTCGGCAAACGCGCGCGCCGCCTGCTGGAACTCGCGCTGCTCGTCGCTCAGTTCAAAGTCCATGCCAGCTCCTTATTTGAGGCTGATGGTTGTGTTGACCTTGCCCACCGAGGCCGCGTCCGTGAACCAGCGCTGGGTAATCGTTTGCGTCTGCGTGTAGAACAGCACGACTTGCTTGCCGAACGGACCCAGGTCGCCCAGTTTCGAACCGCGCGAACCCGTAAAGCTGAACAGGGGAACGGGCACGGGAATGGGCACGTTGATGCCGACCTGACCCACGTCGATTTCTTCCTGGAAGTAGCGGGCGGCAGCGCCGCTTTGCGTGAACAGCGCCGTGCCGTTGCCGTTCGGATTCGCGTTGACCAGGGCAATCGCTTCGTCGAGCGTGTCGACTTCGACGACGATCAGCACGGGGCCAAAGATTTCCTGGTCATACACGACCATGCCGGGCTTCACGCCGGAGAGAATCGTCGGTCCCACGAAGTTGCCGTTCGGATAGCCATCGACCTTGACGTCGCGGCCATCGAGGGTCAGCACGGCGCCCTGCTCGATGCCCTTGGCGACCAGGCTGTGCACGCGCTCTTTTGCGGCGCAGGAAATGACGGGGCCCAGGTCCGGATTGTCCTTGCCGGCACCGACGCTCAAGCCTTGCGCCTTGACGGCCAATTCCGGCAGCCATTCGCGCGCTTCGCCCACCAGCACGGCGACCGAGGCGGCCATGCAACGCTGGCCGGCCGCGCCGAAACCCGCACCCAGCAACTGGTTCAAGGTCTGTTCTTTATTTGCATCCGGCAAGACGACGGCGTGGTTCTTGGCGCCCATCATGCATTGCGCGCGCTTGCCGTTCAGGCTGGCGCGCTGGTACACATGCGTACCCACCTTGCTCGAGCCCACGAACGAAATCGCCTTGATGTCCGGGTGGTCACACATGGCGTTGACCACGTCTTCGCCGCCGTGGATCACATTCAGCACGCCGGCCGGGATGCCCGCCTGCAAGGCCAGGCGCACGAGTTTTTCCGTCACGAGCGGATCTTGTTCCGATGGTTTCAAGACAAACGTATTGCCGCAGGCAATCGCCATCGGGAACATCCACAGGGGAATCATGGCGGGGAAATTGAACGGAGTAATGCCGGCGCACACGCCCAGCGGCTGCATCACGCTGTAGGTATCGACGCCGCCGGCCACGTTTTGCGCATATTCGCCCATTTGCAGCGTGCCGATATTGGCCGCATGCTCCACCACTTCCAGGCCGCGGAAGACGTCGCCTTCCGCGTCGAGCAGGGTCTTGCCCTGTTCCATCGTCAAGGTGGCGGCCAGGTCGGCCATGTTTTCGCGGATCAACTGCTGCAATTTGAGGAAAATGCGGGCACGCGCGCCGATCGGCGTCTTGCGCCAGGTTTTGAAGGCGCGCTGGGCCGAGGCGATGGCCGCATTGACTTCATCCGGCGTGGCGAACGGTACCTTGGCCAGGACTTCCTGCGTGGCAGGGTTGACGACGTCGCGCCAGATGGTGGTTTGGGATTCAACCCACTCGCCGTTGATCAAGAGGGGAACGGTCGGAATTGTTGTTTGCGTGGTCACTCAGTGTCTCCTTGTGTGGGTATAAGTCTCTTTGCATTATTCGCACAATCGCCGCCGCGAACAAGGCGTGAAAATGCGAGATAATGCAAAGCTGAATCTGTTAATCTGCAAATGTTGTAAATTTGCAGATTCCACAAACCGGCGAAGAGGAAACGCGATGGCAAAGGTTTTCATGGGCGTGCGCCTGCAGCGGCTGCGCGAGGAACGGCGCATGACGCAGGTGGCGCTGGCCAAGTCCCTGGGCATTTCGCCCAGCTACCTGAACCAGATGGAACGCAACCAGCGCCCGCTGACGGTGCCGATTTTGCTGCGCATCGGCACGGTGCTGGGTGTCGATCCGCAAATCTTTTCCGAACACGACAGCGCCAGCCTCGTGGCCGACGTGCGCGACGTGTTCGGCGAATTGCCCGACGCGCCGCCCACCTCGATGGCGGAATTGAAAATGCTGGTGGAAAACATGCCGGAACTGGCCCGCTCGATCTTGCTGCTGCAGCGGCGCTACCGGGTGATGGCGGAACGGGCGGATACCCTGGCCGCGCGCCTCGACGATGGCAGCCGCGGCGCCAGCTCGGCGGCCCCGTCCACGGACGAGGAAGTGCGCGAATACCTGAACCGGCGGCAAAACTATATCGACGAACTGGACCGGGCGGCGGAACTGGTGGCGGGCGAACTCGATCCCGCCCTGCGCACGCTCGACGCGCTGCAAGGACGGCTGCTGGAACGCCACGGCATCGAAGTGCGCCTGTCCGACGGCGACGCGGGCATGGTGCGCAAGCACCGCTACGACGCCCAGCAACAGATATTGTGGCTACCCGACACCCTGACGGGCGGCCAGCGCGCCTTCCAGATGGCGGCGCAAATCAGCCTGCTCGAGCACAGCGAGTTAATCGACGCTCTCGTGCTGGCGGCAGGATTGTCCGGCGCGGCCGCGCAAACGGGCGCGCGCCTGGCATTTTCCAATTATTTTGCGGGCGCCCTGCTGATGCCCTACCAGCGCTTCCTGCAGGCGGCGGAAACGCGCGCCTACGATATCGAGCGCCTGGCGCACCAGTTCGGCGTGGGCTTCGAAGCCGTGTGCCACCGCCTGAGCACCATGCAGCGCCCCGATGCGGCCGGTTTGCCGTTTTTCTTCGTGCGCGTGGACCGCGCAGGCAATGTCTCGAAGCGCCAGTCGGCCACGGACTTTCATTTCTCAAGAGTGGGTGGCACCTGCCCGCTGTGGATCGTCTACGACGCCTTCAGCCATCCGGGCCAGGTGCTCACGCAAGTGGCCAGCATGCCGGACGGCTGCACCTATCTGTGGATCGCGCGCCAGGTCAGCACGGCGTCGCCGGGCTTTCGCGCGCCCGGCAAGACGTTTGCCGTGGCGCTGGGCTGCGACATCTCGCAGGCGCACCGCTTGATCTATTCGAAGGGACTCGATTTGCACGACCCCTCCAGCGCCACACCGATCGGCACGGGCTGCAAGGTGTGCGAACGCCAAAGCTGCCCGCAGCGGGCGTTTCCGTCGCTGCTGGCGCCACCGCCTGCGTCAGCCTGATTTATTCGACGACCCGGGTGCGCAATGCGTCGAACTCGCGCGCAAACTCCACGCGCCAGTCGCGCCGCGTGCTCTCGTCGATCCAGGCCGCGTCGAGGCCATTCAACATGAAGCCGCGCATGTCATCGAGGCCGAAACCGAACTCGCGCATCAGCATCCAGGCGCCCGTCGGCGTCACGTGGTGCAGGGTCGGATCGTCCGTGTTCGGATGCAGTTTCAGGCCCAGCTTGGCCATGGCGCGGATCGGGTGATCGAGGGCCCAGCGCTCTGGCGCCAGAGTGCGCAAATAATACGAATTGGTGGGCACCACGGTGAAGACAAGTCCCCGCTCCACGCAGCGCTGCGCCAGTTCCGGATTGTCGACAATCGTGTAGCCGTGGTCGACCCGGTCTACCTTTAACTCGTCAACCGCCGTCTCCACGTTCATCCACGGCATGCCGAATTCGCCCGCATGCGCCGTGCACTTGAAACCGGCTGCGCGCGCGGCGCGGTAGGCTTCGATGAAGAGTTCCGGCGGGCGGTCGTTTTCGCGGTAGTCGATACCGATGCCGATGACTTCCGGCGCGCGGTAGGCCTTCATCCATTCCACCATCTGCACGGCTTCGGCGGGAGCCGCTTCACGGTCGATGCTGGGGATCAAACGGCCGATCACGCCAAAGTCGCGCTGTGCGTCGCGGATGGCGGCCACGATGGCGTCTTGCGCCGACTCGTAGCGGATGCCTGACACGCGCACGGTGCCGGTGGGGTTCCAGAAAAATTCCGCATAGCGCACGCCGTGGCCATGCGCGTCTTCCAGGTATTCGTAGGCGAGGCAATACAGGTCCGTCGGCGAGACGATCAGGTGCGCGTCGAGCGCGCGCAGCACGCGCAGCACGCCGACGGGCTTGTCGCCGCGCGTGTAGAAAGAGTCGATTTCCTCGGGCGTGACGACATTGCCCGTCTTGGCGGCCAGCGCGCGGAAAGTAGCCTGGCGCACCGTGCCGAACAAATGGCAATGCAGCTCCACTTTCGGCATGGCGCGTAAAAACTGTTCGATGCTCAGGGGGGAATTAGACATGAAGCTCGTTTCGTAATGAAGTGGATCAGGCGAGAATGCCGGCCAGGCGCTGCATCAGCAGTGCGATGGCGGCCGGGCCGTCGGCCAGCATCGCCACCTGCGTGTTGATGGCGGCGCGGCGCGGCACGCGGAACTCGCACACCGTCATGCCGCGCGTCAGTTCGCCCGTCAATTCGATGGCCACGTGGGCGCTCTGGAACTGGAACAGCTGCGGCGCTTCCAGGTACAGGGCCACCACGGGGTCGTACATGGGCATGGGCACGGAACCGTCGGCGCTGCGGATACGCACGTACGCTTCCAGGTAGCCGGCCAGACGCTGCGCGCGCGGCGTGCCGATGGCGCGCAGCTGCCGCACTTCCGCATTCGTCACCAGCAGCTGGCGGCACAGGTTCAAGCCGAACATGCGCAGCGGGATACCGGCCTGGAACACCTGGGCGGCCGCTTCCGGGTCCGCATAGATATTGAATTCGGCCGCCGCCGTGTGGTTGCCCTGGTCGGTGGAGCCGCCCATCAAAATGATTTCGACGATTTTCTCGGCGATGTCAGGCGCGCGGCTCAAGGCGGTTGCCAGGTTCGTCATGGGCGCAATCGCCATGATGGTGATCTGGCCAGGATACTTGCGCACGGCGGCGATCAGCGCATCGACGGCGTGGCCGGCAGCGTCCGTGGCCGCGCCGGGCGGCAGGATCTCGCCTGTCGTCGGCATGCCGCTGTCGCCGAGGATGCGCTGCGCCGTTTCGATGACGCCGGCCAGCGGCTCTTCGCAGCCGCGGTAGATGGGCACCGTCAAGCCGTCATGGGCCTTGATGCGCAAGGCGTTGTCGTAGGTGATGGCGACGGGTGCATTGCCCGCCACCACGCTCACGCCCAGCCACTCGATGCCGGGATTGCTGCCCAGGAGCAGCATCGTCAGCCAGTCGTCAAAACCGGGATCGGTATCGAGCCAGATTTTTTTCAAGGGTTTGTCCATGATGATTTCCAGTCGAAGTTAGGCACCCAGCCACAGGGCGCTGTCGGCAGGCAGCACGAAGGAGACGGCCGTGCCTTCGCGCCAGGCGGCGCCGCCGGCCGCGCAGATGCCCTTGACCTGGCCCAGCGGTGTTTGCAGCAGGTATTCGACGGTGTCGCCCAGGAAGCCGCGCGCCAGCACGGTGCCAGGGTAGTTACCTGCCGCGTCGTCGGCGGCGCAGACGCGCACCTTGTCCGGACGCCAGCCCAGCACCGTGGTGCCGGCAGCGACGGGTGACGTGTACGGCAGGCTGGCGCCCGCGTGGTGCAGCGCGCCGTCGCGGTAGTCGAACAGGTTTTCAAAACCCATGAAGTTGGCAACGAAGCGCGTCGACGGCGTATTGAAGACGGCTTCCGGCGCGGCCAGCTGCTCGATGCGCCCGCCATTCATGACGACGATGCGGTCGGACAGGGCCAGCGCCTCTTCCTGGTCATGCGTCACGTACAGCATGGTGATGCCCAGTTCGCGCTGGATGCGGCGCAGCTCGGCGCGCATCTGCACGCGCAGCTTGGCGTCCAGGTTCGACAGCGGTTCATCGAGCAGCAGCAGGGCCGGTTCGACGACGATGGCGCGCGCCAGCGCCACGCGCTGCTGCTGGCCGCCGGACATCTGCGCCGGCAAGCGGGTTTCAAAACCGGTCAGGCCCACGGCGGCGATCACGGCTTCCACTTTGGTTTTCAGCAGGGCTGGCGCCACCTTGCGCAGGCGCAAACCGAAAGCGATGTTGTCGTACACGTTCAAGTGCGGGAACAGCGCATACGACTGAAACACCATGCCGATATTGCGCTTGTTCGGCGCCAGCTTGCCGATCTCGCGGCCGTCGAGCACGATGCGGCCCGACTGCAGCGGCATCAGGCCGGCGATGGCGCGCATGGTGGTGGTCTTGCCGCAGCCGCTGGGGCCCAGCAGGGAAATCAGTTCGCCCTGCTCGACGTGCAGGTCCAGGTCTTTCACGGACGTCGTGTTCTTGGCGTAGCCGAGGTTCAGCTTGTGCAGTTCCAGATAACTCATGGTGTGTTGCCTCTTACATGTATTTAGAAATGCCCAGCACCTTCTCGGTCACCATCACGAAGGCCATGGTGAACAAGACCAGCAAGGTCGACAGGGCAGCGATCGACGGGTCGAAGCTGTTTTCCATGTGGCCCAGCATCTCGATCGGCAAGGTGCTGATGCCGGGTCCCGTCAGGAACAGCGAGACGGGCACCTGGTTGAACGAGGTGACGAAGGCGAGGAAGAAGGCGGCGATCACGGCGTTGCGGATATTCGGCAGCACGATCATGAAAAACGCCCGCAGGCGCGACGCGCCCAGGGTGATGGCCGCATCTTCGATATCCACGCGCAGGTTGACCAGGCTGGCGTACACGACGCGCACCGAATACGGAATCAAGAGCGCGATATGGCCGATCAACAGGCCCACATACACGGGCGCATTGATGGTCAGGACCAGGTGGTGCAGCAAGCCCAGGCCGACCAGGATGGCGGGAATGATCAGCGGCGACGTCAGGATTTGCCGGATGGCCCCGATGCCAGGCGGCGGCATGCGCGAAAATGCATACGCGACGGGGATGCCCAGCAGCAGCGCGATGACGGTAGCGATCAGGCCGATTTCCAGGCTGGTCTGGAAGGCGCGACGGAACTCGGGCGCCGACCATACTTCGATGATCCAGCGCAGCGAGTACGACTCGGGCGGGAAGGCCAGGGTTTCGCCGCCGGAAAAGCCCGCCAGCACAACGATGGCGAAAGGCCCCAGCAGGAACAGGAACACCAGCCATAAAACGGCACGTGAAAACAAGCTTTCTTTCATACGGAACTCCGGCTCGAGGAAATACGTTTAAGGCCGGCGTTGACCAGCAGGGTCATGCAGACGAGGATGACGGCGATGACATTCGCGGCGCCGAAATCGCTCTCCACGCTGACCTTCTGGTACAGCAGCGTTTCCAGCATCAGCACCTTGGTGCCGCCCAGGAGGGCCGGCGTCACGTAAGCCGTCACGCAGCCCGTAAAGACGAGCGTGCCGCCGACGACCAGGCCTTCCTGCGTTAGCGGCAGGGTGACCTTGCAAAACACTTGCCAAGGATTGGCGCCCAGGGTGGCGGCAGCCGGTTCCACGTCGCGCGGCAGGTTTTCCAGCGCGCCCGCCAAGGACATCAGCATCAATGGCAGCAGCAGTTGCAGCAGGCCGACAAAGACGGCAAATTCACTGAACAGCAAGCGCAGCGGCTCTTCCGTGAAGCCCATGTTGACGAGCGCCGCGTTGAGGGCGCCGTTACGGCCCAGCAGCACGATCCAGGCGTAGGTGCGCGCGATCGGCGAGACCATCAGCGGCAGAATCATCATGCCCACCACCAGGCCGCGCCATTTCGGCGACACGCGCGCCACGGCTTGCGCGGCTGGGTAGCCGAGGATGATGGAGGCCAGGGTCACCAGCGCGGCGATGCGCAAGGTGCGCCAGAAGATGGTGCGGTTGAATTCCTGCGAGAAGAAGTCGACGAAGCGGTCCACGCCCCACTGCATGCCGTCGCCGACGCGGAAGGCGTCGACCAGCAAGGCCAGCACGGGCAGCAGGAAGCAGACGACGATAAAGATCAGCGCCGGCAGGACCAGCAACAGTCCCAGACGCTTTTTTGGATCAGCAAACATGGTGTTCTCTCCTCGTCACCACTATTTGCTCATGGCCTTGTTCCACTGCGTCATCCAGTTGCTGCGCTGTTTGATGATGGTTTCCGGCTTGACGAATTTCAGCGAATTGATCTGGTCTGCGCCATAGGTATTGAATTGCGTGGCCGCCACCGACAGGCGCACGTCCTTGTTGACGGGCGAGTCGACCAGGTTGGTCGCCAGCTGCGTCTGCACTTCCTTGGACAGCCAGAAATCCATCAGCTGGTAGGCCAGGTCCGCGTTCTTCGAGCCGGCGACGATACCCATCACGTTCATGCCGGCCGCCTGGCCTTCGGCCGGGATGCTCCACTTCAGGGGCAGGCCCGTCTTGAGCATTTGCGACCACGTAAAGCGCGCCACGGGCGCGGCCCAGATTTCATCCTGGGCGAACAATGCCGCCAGCTGCGCGCTGTTTTTCGAGAACGTGACGACGTTGCCCTTCATGCCGACGATCTTGGCAAAGCCGGTCGCGTAGTCGTCCGTCTTGCCGCCCCAGGCCGCATCGGCCATGCGCAGCATCAACGGCCCCTGCGTGGTGCTCACGTCGGGGAAGGCCACGCGGCCCTTCAGTTCAGGGCGCCACAGGTCCTTCCAGGACGTCAGCGGGGCGACCTTGTCGCTGCGGTAGACCAGGCCCACGGAATACAGGGTGTAGCCGACGGCGAAATTGCCGCCGATGGGGTTTTTCGCCACGTCGTACAAGGCTTTGTAATTGCTCAGCTTGGAGTAATCCATGGGCTGGATGACGCCTTTTTGCGCCGCTTCCAGCATGCCGGAATCGGACAGCAGCACCAGGTCGATCACCGGGTTCTTGGCGTGCACCACCAGCTTGGCGATACGGTCCGCGTTATTCCCCGTTTCCACCTTGATATCGCAACCGCATTTGGCCTTGAACGGCTCGTACACATACTTCATGAACAAGGGCTGGGCAATCGGGTAGGCCGAAATGACCAGCTCGCGTTTTTCCGCGTGGGCGGCGTTGGCCAGCAAGCCTAGGCTCAACGCCAACATGAGGTGCTTTTTCAAGATGCTTCCTTTCAGGAACGGCGCTGGGGGACAGCGCCTGTAAAGATGAATCAGTGTCAGAAATAATGGCGCATGCCAGCGATCAGGACGCTCTGCGTCTTGCCACCCGAGGCGCCAAAGCCGAACACGCGGGCGAACGTCGCATCGCCGGCCGCTTTCTGGTAGCTCCAGGTGATGGCGACATCGGTGCGCTTGGACAGGAAGTAATCGGCCTGGAAGTTGACCTGATGCCATTTCGGCGTCTTGTTGATCACGTCATATTTACCGGTGGTATAGAAATACGAGGCGCCCAGGTTCAGCGCTTCCGTCAGCTTGTGGTTCACGTTCAAGTCCACGTTTTGCAAGGTCAGATTGCTTTGATCCAGGTAGTGGTAGCGCACGTTGGTGTACAGCGCGCCAAACTTGGTCTTGCCCACATTATAAAAGCCTCCCGTGCCGGCGATGGCCTGGCTGTCCACGCCGGCGCCCTTGACGGCGCTCTTGTTGAAGATCAACAGGGAACTGCCGTAGTCATTGCCGATGGCGCCATTCGGCGCGTCCGGACTGTTCGGGCGATCCATCTTGGTGTAGGCGACGGCCCAGCTGAAGGCATCGACCTTGTAGCCGGCGCCCATGCTGTAGACGCGGTTGCGGTTCGAGTCTTCCGGGTTTTCGCTGAAGCCGTACAAGCCCGTAAACGACAGGTTGCTGATGTTCGGGCTCACATACTTGACGGCGTTTTGCACGCGCAGGTTGTTGTAGCCATTGTCGTTATCGCCGATGTGCACGCCGTTACTGGCGATGACCACGGGACCCAGCAGATCCTTGACGGCTTCGTACTGGCGCCCCAAGGTCAAGGTGCCCTTGTCGTTGCTGGACAAACCCACATACGACTGGCGGCCGAACAGGCGGCCGCTTTGCGAGGCCGTGCCCGTCATGACGTTAAAACCGTTTTCCAGCACGAAGACGGCCTTGGTGCCGTTGCCCAGGTCTTCCTGGCCGCGGAAACCGATGCGGGGATTCTGGTTCGTGCCGCTCAGCGCATGCGTGCGGCTGCCGTTACCCTCATCCGATACATAGCCGATACCGGCCGACAGCAAGCCATACACTTGCACGCTGCTTTGCGCCTGCGCCACGCCGTGCGCCGCCAGCAAGCCCCCCACTACCATCGTTCCCGTCATCCATTTGTTCATCGCCGCCACCCTAAAAAGAATAAACCCTGAGTTTTTTTGGAATTATTTTATTGATGCGTCCCTTGCATGGCCCGCTGCCGCGAGTACCGGCGCCGCCTGGCAAGCGCTTCTCCGAAGATTGTTGCCTTCAAGACAAGTTAAGACCAGTCCAGAATATGGTAAATTGCAGGATAAGAAAATTTGTTTATTTTTATAAATCCATTACTTTTTCTAATAAGCAAACCCATGCATGAACTGAGCAAGAAGATTTCCTTACGACATTTGCAAGCGTTTGCCACCCTCGCCCGGGTAAACAGCTTCAGCAAGGCTGCACAGGAATTGTGCGTGACCCAGCCGGCCCTCAGCGCGTCGATCAAGCTGCTGGAAAATCAGCTGGGAAAAAAGTTGTTTAACCGCACAACCCACCAGCTGGAATTGACGCGCGAAGGCAAGCTGGCGCTCGACTACGCCACGCATTTATTGAATACGGCAAGCAACACTTTTGCCGATATCCAGCGCGCCATCGGCAGCGGCCGGCACCGCATCCGCATCGGCGCGATTCCCTCTGCCATGGCGATGACGGCCGTCGTGGTGGCGCGCTACTGCGAGCAGCATGGCGATGAAGTGGAAATCGTTCTGTCGGACATGCCCAACGACGGCTTGCTGCACGCCCTGCATTCAGGCCAGCTGGACTTTTGCGTGGGCATCGAAGTGCCCGGTTCCGTGTCGCTGGAAAGCGTGGGCCTGTTCGAAGACGAGCTGGTGCTGGTGACGGCGGGACGCCATGCGCTGGCGCCGCTGAAGGAAGTGCGCTGGGACCAGCTGGCAGGCCAGGAAATCGTCGTGTTCACCAAGGGCAGCATCTGGGAGTTCGCCTCCAGCGCGCTGCGCCAGCATGGCTTGAGCCCGTCGAGCCTGTACCAGATGATACACAGCGAATCGCTGTACGGCGTGGTGCGCGCCGGCATCGCCGTGGGCATCATGCCCAGCCTGTACACGACCTTCCTCAACGACGAGGACCTGCACGTGGCGCCGCTGCGCCAGCCCACATGCAAGCGCAAGATCGCCCTGATGCGGCGCAATGAAATCAGCCGCAACCACCACGTGGACGACTGTTTTTCAGCGCTGCGGCAGGATTTGCAGCAGGTCGACCAGTGGTTTTGATTGCCACTGCCGGGGTCAGACCCCCGCTCGCGTCGACGCCTGCTCAGACGCTGGTGGTGGAGAGGGTCTGACCCCAGCCTTTGCGATTACTGCGCTGCTTTGAGCAAATTCGCCAAGGCCACATACTGCTCCAGGCCCACGGTTTCCGGACGCAGGGTCGGGTCGATGCCTGCCGCCTTGATCTGCTCTTCCGTAAACATCCCGGCCAGGCAGTTGCGGATCACCTTGCGGCGCTGCGAGAAGGCCTTCATGACGACGGCTTCCAGGGTCGCCTGGTCGCATGCCAGGCGCTCGGCCACGGGGATCATGCGCACGATGGCCGACTCCACTTTCGGCGGCGGATCGAAGGCCGTCGGCGGCACGATGAACAGCAGCGACATCTTGTAGCGCCACTGCAGCATCACGGACAGGCGGCCATAGGCCTTGCTGCCCGGCTCGGCCACCATGCGCTCGACCACTTCCTTTTGCAGCATGAAATGCTGGTCCTGCACCAGCGGCGCGAAGTCCGCCAAGTGGAACAGCAGCGGGCTGGAAATGTTGTATGGCAAGTTACCCACGATGCGCAGCTTCTGGCCGGCCGGCACGGGGATTTGCGCGAAATCGAATTTCAGCGCATCGCCCGAGTGGATCGTCAGCTTGGCCGGATTGAAGGTCTTTTCCAGGCGCACGATCAGGTCGCGGTCCAGCTCGACCACGTGCATCTGCTTCAGGTGGCGCAGCAATTGCTCCGTCATGGCGCCCAGGCCAGGACCGATCTCGACCATGGCATCGTCCGGCTGCGGCCCGATGGCGGCCGTGATGTCGTCGAGGACGAAGCGGTCATGCAGGAAGTTCTGGCCAAAGCGTTTGCGGGCAACGTGTTTCATAATGTGTTTTCTATCAATGCGGTAAAGCCGGCACAGGCCGGCGGGATCGGTTGGGCAAGCAGTGTCGGGTTACGCCGTGCCGGCTAACCCGACCTACGCGCTATGCTCTGGTCGGAGTGCTGGCGCGCAACATGTCGAGCGCCGTTTGCAGCGCCTGCTCCATGCTGTGGCCATCGGCCAGCCCCAGCCCTTGCGCGGCCAGGTCCAGCGCCGTGCCGTGGTCGACCGAGGTGCGGATCAGCGGCAAGCCCAGGGTGATATTGATGCCGCGCCCGAAGGTCGCATATTTCAGCACAGGCAAGCCCTGGTCGTGGTACATGGCCAGCACGCAGTCGGCGTCTGCCAGGTATTTGTGCTGGAACAAGGTGTCGGCAGGGTACGGTCCGCGCGCATCGATGCCGCGCGCTTGCGCCGCTGCAATCGCCGGAGCGATGACATCGATTTCCTCGCGTCCCAGATAGCCGCCCTCGCCCGCGTGCGGGTTCAGGCCGGTGACGAGGATGCGCGGCGCGGCGATGCCGAATTTCTGTTGCAGGTCCGTCTGGAGGATATCGAGGGTGACGGCCAGGCTACCCATGGTGATGGCGGCGGACACGTCCTTCAAAGGCAGATGCGTGGTGGCCAGCGCCACGCGCAGGGTCGGTTCGCCATGACCGGGTTCGCCGGCCAGCATCATCACCACTTGCGGCGTGCCGGTTTTTTCTGCCAGGTATTCCGTGTGGCCGGAAAAGGCCACGCCGGCGTCGTTGATCGTGCTCTTTTGCAAGGGCGCCGTGACCATGGCGCCAAACCAGCCCGCTTCGATGCCTTCCACGGCCGCGTCCAGGGTGGCGAGCACGGAGCGCCCGTTTTCCTTGTCCAGCACGCCGGGAATGACATTGTTGACAGTGGGAATATCGATCACGGCCAGGCGGCCGGGACCGAACTGGGGCAGGCCGCTGTTGCGCACGGCTTGCAGCGACAGCGCCGCCAGATGGATGTCCGGGTCGATCAGGCTGGCCGTCAGCGCCAGGAAGGCGGCGTCGCCCAGCAAGATGCAGTTGACGTCATGCCGCATGGCCCAGGCGGCGCGGATGGAAATTTCCGGGCCGACACCGGCCGGTTCGCCACAGGTAATGGCGATGGCCGGGCGGCGTGCAAGGGGCAAGTTACTCATGCGCAATCAGTCAGCCGCATTACTGGTCTTCCGCGCGGAATTCGACGTAAGCACGGTCGCGCACTTCGCGCGCCCAGTTTTCCGTCGCTTCTTCCAGCTTGCGTTCGCGCAAGGCGTTGCGTGCCGCAGCGCGCTGCTTCTCTTTCGATACGTCGTCGCTCTTGCGTTCCAGCACTTCGATCAGGTGGAAGCCAAAGCTCGATTCAATCGGCTCGCTCACTTCGCCTGGCTTCAGCGCATTCATCGCCGTCTCGAATTCCGGCACGGTGTCGCCTGGATACAGCCAGCCCAGGTCGCCGCCCTTGGCCGCGGAACCGTCGTTCGAGAACAAACGGGCCAGGTCTTCGAACTTGGCGGCCTTGTTGTCGAGGCGCTCTTTCAATTCCAGCAATTTACGCTTGGCTTCGGCCGCCGACAGGGTCGGCGTCACTTTCAGCAGGATGTGACGGGCATGCGTCTGCTGCACGGCGGCGACGGCTTGCGCCTCGGCAGCGCTGCGGCGGTCCACCAGCTTCAGGATATGGAAGCCCGTGTTGCTCTTGATGATAGGCGTGATCTGGCCCGGCTTCAATTTCAGCAACTGTTCCGTGAACAATGGCGGCAGACGGTCGCTATGGCGCCAGCCGATATCGCCGCCGCTCAGCGCATCGCTGGCGTCGGAATAGGTGGCTGCCATCTTGGCGAAATCGGCGCCCGTGCGCAGCTGGCGGCTGACTTCTTCGGCGCGCGCACGGCGGGCGGCGATCTGTTCAGGGCTCGAGTTTTCAGGGATGCGCACGAGAATCTGCGCCAGGTTCAGCTCGACCTGTTCGCTGGCCGCCGCTTTTTCCGCCTCCAGGAAGTTATCCACTTCGGAATCGGAAATCTGGATCTTCGCGTCGACTTCATGTTCGCGCAGGCGCTGCATGATGATTTCATCGCGGATTTCTTCGCGGAAGGTTGCAAACGGCGTGCCTTCCTTTTCCATCTGGTTGCGCAGCTCTTGCACCGTCATCTTTTGCTGTTCCGCAATACGGCCAATCGCGCGGTCCAGGGTCAGGTCATCCACGCGGACGCCCATTTCCTTGGCCAGCTGCATTTGTGCGCGCTCGACAATCATGCGCTCAAGCAATTGACGACGCAGGTCGGCCGGATCGGGCAAGGGCACGTTCTGCGCTTTCATGCGCTGCTCCACGCTCTTGATACGGGCCGCCACTTCATTGCGCGTAATCACATCGTCATTGACGACGACGGCGATGGAGTCGATGGTCTGGCCACTGCTCGACGCGGGGGGCGTGAAGCCCTTGACCGGCGCTGGGGCAGCGGCAGCGGGCTTGGCCGCAGGAGCTGGCGCAGCCTGTTGCGCCCAGACACTACTGGTCGTGGCGCCGGAAATGGCGCACAACAAAACCGTTGCAATTTTGAGTTGGTGCATACTGGCATTACGCATAATGTGTAGAGCGCTCATGAGTTCAGGTGAATAAAAAAACCGGTTTGTGCCGGCGCCGGGAACACCGGCGGCGGCAACGGTGCCTATCTTAACGGAGTGGCTGGCTCAGTGTCTGGTAACCAGGGATGGTTTTTGTAAAAGTTTCCAGGCCATTCGCGCCCAGACCCAGGCCATTCGACAAGCCCGTCAATTCCAGCTGGAAGAAGATCGGCGTCGAGACAGTCTTGGTCGTCGTCACGAAACGCTGCGCACCCATGCGGAACACCCAGCAGTCGCCCTTGTATTCCAGGCCGACCAGGCTTTCCAGCATGCTGCGATCCTTGATGGAGTAGCTGATGCGCCCTACGCCATACAGCCGGTCCGTCAACGGCCATTGCGTCGACACTTCCGCATTGCGCAGCACATCACGCTGAAAACGGTTACTGAAATTCAATACCTTCTTCGGCCCTGGCTGATATTGCAAGGTGTAGTTGTAGCTCATCAGGCGGCGATCGCTGGGATTGTACTGCACCAGGCTGTCGGCGGTCCAAGTCTCGGACACGCGGCCCGTCGCGGCCAGCAGGATATCCGAGCGCGACTGGTTAACGGGCGTCGTCGAATTGAGCTGCACGCGCTGGTCGGCAAAATAGAAACGCTGGCCGAAGGTCAGGCGCATGCGCTCCGTGCCGTCCGACTGCAGGAAGCGCGAGACGACGGCGGCCGTGACCTGGTTGGCGTCGCCAATGCGGTCGCTGCCGACAAAACGGTTTTCCGTGAAAATCTGCGTCAGGTTGAACGTGCCCTCGGCCGTATCGAAGTTCGGAAACTGCGACTGGTCGCGGTACGGTGTGTAGACATAGAACAGGCGCGGCTCCAGGGTTTGCGTGCCACCCTTGGTGCCGAACAGATTCGTGTCGCGTTCAAACACCAGGCCGCTGTCGACCGAGAACGTCGGCACGGCGCGCGTAAACGAGGTGGTTTTAAACAGCGCCTTGGTCCTGGCGTCATTGTCGAGCTGATACGCGCTCGCATTAAGCATCAGCTTGGGCGTGACGAAGTAACCAGGGCGCATGATGGGGAAACTCACCTGCGGCACGGCTACAAAGCGCGAGCCTTGCACCTGGGTCGGATGCGCGAAGCGCGTCGCTTCCGCATCGAAGCTCCAGTCGAAGCCGCCCCAGACGTCGTATTTGCCAGCGTGGAAGTTTACCGCTGGCAAACGGTCATACGGGCGCGGCACGACCACGTTGGGATCGGGATCCTGCAGCACCTGGTAATTCTGCACGCGCGCCGTCAGGTTCCAGTCCTCGGTGCGGTAATCGGTGCGCAATTCGCGCAGCAACTGGCGCTCGGTGGCGGTGGCGACGGTTTTCGAGAAATCGTTCGGGTAATTATTGTCGGACGCCTCGCGCAGATCCCAGCTGTAACTCCAGCCCTTGGCCAGCGCCTGCTCATGCTTGGACTTGATCATGTAGCGGTTGGTCTTGGTTTGCTTGTCGTTAGGCAAGAACTCGAACGACGTTTCGCCCTGGTACAGGCCGGCATCCGTCTCGCCCATGTAGCGGCCCGTCGCACCGAGCTGGATACCGCGTCGCTGGATATAGCGCGGGAACAGGGTCAGGTCGCGGTTCGGCGCGATGTTCACGTAATACGGCATCAGCAGCTCGAAACCGTTCTTCGAGGCAAAGCCCGGCGTGGGCGCCAGCCAGCCCGAGCGGCGCGCACCCGACAGCGAAAACGAAATGCCCGGCGTGCCCAGGATCGGCACGTCCTTGAAATAGATGATGGTCTTGCTGCCGGTGCCCACGTCGCGGCCCGTGTCGAGGTTCAAGGTGCTCGATTTCAAGTACCAGTCCGGATTCGGCCCTTCGCAGGTACTGTACGTGCCGTCGATGACAGTGGCTTCGTCGGGATTGATGAAATCGACGCGTTCGGCCTTGCCCTGGCCGCCGCCCACTTCAAAGCGGTACGTCGGGTTGAGCAGGAAACCCTTGCCGGTCTCCATGTTCAGTTTCAAGACGTCGCCCGTATAGTAATCGCCGAAACGCCACATCTTGATATGGCCCTCGGCATCGAACTGATCTTCAACTTGTTTGTAACAAGCTGTATCGGCCGTCATTTTTGTGGTTTTTCCGCGCTCAATCACGACATTCTGGTCGAGATTGACCTCCCTTTCGGGACGACCGTTCATGCTGTTCGCCGTCATGACGGTGGGCGCGTCGGGATCTTCCACATGCACCGGACGCGGTGCTTTCTGGGCGTGGACAGGCACCGTCGTGGCGGCGACGAGCGCGCTGATGGCGAAAGCCCAGCGCTGCGAAGGGGGGGAGGCCGAAAACCAGCTCATGAATTGGAAGGGGCAAGCACCATGACAGGCGATTTTTTGATTTGAATCCCTTATTATATGGGAATCTGTGCGACACGCCTTAAAGCTCGGGTAGCTGGCCCCGGTCGCAACGTAGCAGTAACGACTAGCAGCGCAGGAACTGCGCAGGCAAATCGCTGGTTTACCAGTGATAAAACAGTGAGGGGCTCCCCGGAGTACCCATTCTTGGCAAGACAAGACACGCTGCGAGAACGTGGCTTGTCAGTCTTATACGCCCGCCGCATCACCGGCGAGTAGCTATCCCTTTGCCTGTTTTTGTTTACACAAAACATTGAAACTGTAGTTTATTTGCAAAGCTTGTGGATATTTTACATTTGCTTACAATTTTCTATATTTCAACAGTTTTCTGCAAGACTCGGTTTTCTCTCAGCCGAGTCATACCCGAGTGAAACTCTTCGATATCTTGTCATGCTTCAGTTCTGCAACTGCTGCCATGACCGGATGTACGACCATCTGTCACCTACTTGAGTGTGCGTCGCCGGTAACGGCGGGGTGCAAAGCCTCAGGGACAACGTACCCCCATTCTTTTTCGGCAGCCCGGCGTGCGAACGCTTGGCTGGAGACTGCGAGCAGCGATGCGGTCCAGGGGCTAGGTGAGTGCTGCAAGGGCAATGTTATGTGAACCATCGTCTGAACCCTCGTAAATATTAATAGGCCAAAGCTGCTGGCAGGCCTAAACCAAACGGTACGTGGCTGGTTACCTCCGTGGATTCTGGGGATACGTCGTCATTCAGCCACCGGGGGAAAGATGGGCCCTAAACAGCCAGTCGCGATGTAGCTGTCGCGTCGATATCGTTGGGAACGTGGTAAGCCCGATTCCCTGCCGCTCGATCAAAGAACCGAGATAGCGGCAAGCAAACCGCAAGGCACGCCCTTGGGGGAGCGGGTAGAGGAGGATGGAGAAAGCGAATGCCGGGCTGTAATGGTCCGGATAGGGATTCAAGATTTGTCCCGGCCTGAAAGGGTGCCCACTTCCATCTGGTGTAATAGTCGTCATACGACTGTACTGGCTCCAGGCAGTCATCATTTTCAACCACCCCGAAGGGATGCAGCTCACCCTTCGGGGATGCGCTGTGTCTCGTCGGAACAACTACACGAGGTTCAGCATGAAAGTAACCGCCAGCAGTCTTGCCGGTTCTGCGTCCTCGCACGTGCCAACCGAATGGGTCGCCATCAACTGGCGGCTCGTACAACGCAACGTGAGAGCCATGCAGCATCGATTAACGAAGGCTACACAGGAAGGCGACTGGCGCAGGGCGAAAGCGCTGCAAAGGTGGCTAACCCACTCGTTCAGCGCTAAGGCGCTGGCAGTCAAACGAGTGACAGAGAATCAAGGCAAACGAACCGCAGGCGTGGACCAGCAGTTGTGGGACTCAGCAACGCAGAAGTTCGCTGCCATTGCGCAGTTGAAGAAACAAGGCTATCGGCCCCTGCCATTACGGAGGGTCTTTATTCCCAAGTCAAATGGAAAGATGCGCCCACTGGGCATCCCTACCATGCGGGACCGGGCGATGCAGGCGCTTCACCTGCTGGCATTGGATCCGGTCTTGGAAACGCTGAGTGATCCCAACTCATACGGGTTTCGCAGAAATCGCTCAACGGCCGATGCGATGTCGCAAATTTTTCTCCAGACCTGCCGGAAAGTCTCGGCAACCTGGGTGTTGGATGCGGATATCGAAGGTTTTTTCGACAATATCAACCATCAATGGCTGGTCGACAATGTCTTCATGGATAAGTCGATCCTGTCTAAATGGCTGAAATCCGGGGTAATTGACCGGAAGCAATTGATGGCAACCACAGCTGGAACGCCACAGGGCGGCATCATCAGCCCTGCCCTTGCGAATTGGACGTTGAACGGGCTGGAGACTGAACTGATTGCGCACCTCGGTGCGAAATTCGGCAAGTCAAAGGCAGGCAAGCTCAAAGTCGGTGTCGTGCGATATGCGGACGATTTTGTCGTTACCAGTGGATCGAAGGAATTGCTGGAAACGGAAATCAGGCCATGGATCGAAGCATTCCTTGCAGTCAGGGGATTGCGACTGTCCAGTGCCAAAACCAAGCTCGTGCACATCGATGAGGGCTTCGACTTCCTGGGGTGGAACTTCCGAAAATATTCCGGGACACTACTCATCAAGCCAAGTAAGAAGAACATGAAAACGTTCTATGAAAAGCTGAGGAAGACGATCAGCGAAAACATCGGGGCGAAGCAGGAGAATCTCATTCGATTGCTAAACCCCATGCTGCGGGGCTGGGCGCAATATCACAGCCCTGTAGTCGCCAAGGAGGCGTGTTCGACGATGGAGTCGCTGCTGTACTGGCGGCTTCGTCGCTGGGCCATGCGCAGGCATCCGAAGAAAAACGACAGTTGGATACGCGACCGATACTGGCGCCCAACCGAGAGTGGAAATCGGGTGTTTGCAGCGGACGTTGTCACAAAGAATGGCAATAAGGCCATGAAGGAACTGTACTCGTTACCAGGTACAGCGATTCTGCGTCACACGAAAATCAAGGGCGGCTATCACCCCTACGATCCGCAATGGGAACTGTACGGCGAAACCCTTCGGCAGGAACGCATGTTGAAAAACATGTCTTACCGGCGTGAGTGGGCCAAGCTCTACCTCGACCAACGTGGCTTGTGCGCTCTGTGTGGATACGAGATGAACATGGAAACCGGATGGCATGACCACCACATGGAATACCGTGTGGCAGGTGGTTCCGAGGCCCTTGGAAATCGCGTATTATTGCACCCAAATTGCCATATAAATGTGCACGCAAACGATTTACACGTTGCGAAGCCGGTCCCTGTATAGGGACTTTTATTATGCTTGAGCCGTGTGCGGTGAAAGTCGCACGCACGGTTCTTAGGGGGGAGAGCTTCCAGCAATGGGGTTCTCCTACCCTCCGCACCATCAACCCGATTCCACAGGCCGCTTAATGTCATTCTCCCCCAATTCCTCCATCGCGCCGGCCTCCGCCGACGCTCGCCTGACCCTGTTGAAAGCCTGGTTGACCTCGCTTAACCTCGTCGCGCCCGAATCCGCCCGCCCCGCTTCCAGCGATGCCAGCTTCCGTCGCTACTATCGTCTCGATGTTCTGCCAGGCAACACAACATTGCCAGGAAGTACACTGATCGCCATGGATGCGCCGCCCGAGCGCGAAAACGTGCCTGCCTATATCAAGGTGGCCGGCTTGCTGAAAGGCGCCGGCGTGTCCGTGCCCGACATCATTGCGCAAGACCTGGAGCAGGGCTTCCTGCTGCTGTCCGACCTGGGCACGACCACCTATCTCGACGCCCTGAACCACGACAACGCCAGCGTGCTGTACGCCGAAGCGCTGGAATCGTTGATGAAAATCCAACTGGCCAGCCAGCCCGACGTCTTGCCCGAATTCGACCGCGCCTTCATCCTGCGCGAAATGAATCTGTTCCCGGAATGGTTTATCGGCAAGCACCTGGGCGCCACCTTGACGGATGTGCAACAAACCCAGCTGGACAAGGTCTTCGAAGCCATCACGGCGAACATCTTGTCGCAGCAACAAGTATTCATGCACCGCGACTACCATTCGCGCAATTTGATGCACATCAACGATGGCTCCATCCCGAATCCCGGCATTCTCGACTTCCAGGACGCCGTCTTCGGCCCCGTCACTTACGACATCGCCTCGCTGCTGCGCGACGCGTATATCCAGTGGGATGAAGAACTGGTGCTCGACTGGGTGATCCGCTACTGGCAGCGCGCCAAGCAGCTGGGCTTGCCAGTCAACCCCGACATCGACGCCTTCTACCGCGATTTCGAATTCACGGCCCTGCAGCGCCACCTGAAAATCCTCGGCCTGTTCGCGCGCCTGAATTACCGCGACGGCAAGGATCTGTACATGGGCGACCTGCCAACCGTGCTCGACTACGTGCGCAAGACAGCCAACCGCTATACGGAACTCAAGCCGCTGGTGCGCTTATTGGACGCACTCGAAAACAAGACGCCGCAAGTTGGCTATACATTCTAGGCACTTTTCCGCTGCGCGGCCTGTCCGCGCAGCCGACTTACCGATACTGAAAACGAATCCCCATGAAAGCCATGATCTTTGCCGCAGGCCGCGGTGAACGGATGCGTCCGCTTACCGATACCTGTCCCAAACCGCTGCTGAAAGTGCGCGGCCGTCCGCTGATCGTCTGGCATGTGCTGAACCTGGTGCGCGCCGGCATCACGGACATCGTCATCAACCATTCGCACCTGGGCCATTTGATCGAGGAAACCCTGGGCGACGGCAGCGCATACGGCGCGCGCATCGCCTATTCGCCCGAGACCACGCCGCTGGAAACGGCGGGCGGCATCGCCCAGGCGCGCCACTTGCTGGGCGAGGAACCGTTCCTCGCCATTTCCGGCGACATCTATTGCCCTTATTTCGACTTCAAGCAGGTGCTCGACGTGCTGGCCGACAAGGATGTGCTGGGCACGCCGTACCCGGCCGACCAGCGCGACATCGCCTGGACTTACCTGGTGCCCAATCCGGATTTCCACCCGAAGGGCGACTTCGGCCTGACCTTGTTCGCGATTAACAATACGGACGACACCAAGTGGACCTTCGCCAATATCGGCGTGTACCGTCCTGAAATGTTCGACGGCATCGCGCCCGGCAGCCACGCCAAACTGGGCGATTTGCTGCGCCGGTATGCGGACCAGGGCCGCGTGGGCGGCGAGGTCTATCCGGGCGAGTGGACGAATGTGGGCACCCCAAAGCAGCTCGACGTGCTCAATGGCGTCACGGCCAAGGCAAGCACGACATGATGGCCAATTACGCGGCACGGCGCGCGGCGCTGCTGGCGCAGATGCTGCCGGGCAGCGTGGCCATCCTCGCCACGGCCCCCGAAGTGCCGCGCAACAGCGATTGCGATTATCCATATCGCCACGACAGCTATTTCTATTACCTGAGCGGTTTCACGGAACCCGACAGCGCAGTGGCCCTCGTGGCCGCCAGCGCCACGGCGCCCGCGCGCGCCATCCTGTTTTGCCGCGCCAAGAACACGGAACGCGAAATCTGGGACGGTTTCCGCCACGGCCCCGAGGCGGCCCGCGCCACGTTCGGCTTTGACAGCGCCTTCCCCATCGAGGAACTCGACGTGGAAATGACGCGCCTGCTGGCCGACTCGCCCGCCATTTATTATGCGCTGGGCGGCAGCCTCGATGCGCAAGTGAAGCTCTGGCGGCACAACGTGCGGCAAAAGGCCCGCAGCGGCGTCACGGCGCCCGCCATCGCGCATGATATCCATGGCATGCTCGACGCCATGCGCCTGCTGAAAGACACGCAGGAACAGCAGCTGATGCGCCGCGCGGCCGCCATTTCCAGCGCCGCCCACGTGCGCGCCATGCGCGCCACGCGTCCCGGCATGCACGAATATGCGCTCGAAGCGGAGCTGCTGTACGAATTCCGGCGCAGCGGCGCGCAGTTCCCCGCGTATTCCTCCATCGTGGCGGGCGGCGGCAACGCCTGCATCCTGCACTACAGCGCCAACAACGCGGTCCTGCAAGACGGCCAGTTAGTGCTGATCGACGCCGGCTGCGAACTCGATGGCTACGCCTCGGACATCACGCGCACCTGGCCCGTCAACGGCCGTTTCAGCGGCCCCCAGCGGGCGCTGTATGAACTGGTGCTGGCGGCGCAGCAGGCGTCGCTGGACATGGTGCGCCCCGGCTTGCCGCACAGCGCCATCCACGAAGCGGCCGTGCAAGTGCTGGCGCAGGGCATGCTGGACCTGGGTTTGCTGGACCGGCAAAAAAGCGGCAGCGCGCAGGACGTCATCGCCGACAAGGCCTACATGCCCTTCTACATGCACGGCACCAGCCACTGGCTGGGCATGGACGTGCACGACGTGGGCGCCTACCGCGACACGGGCGCGCCCGGCAAGCCGTGGCGCGCTTTGGCACCGGGCATGGTGCTGACGGTGGAACCGGGCATCTACGTGCGCCCCGGCGCGGGCGTGCCGGAGCAGTTCTGGCACACGGGCATCCGCATCGAAGACGATGTGCTGGTCACGCCGCAAGGCCATGAAGTCTTCAGCACGGCGCCCAAAAACGTCGCTGAAATCGAACAACTGATGTCACAGGATTAACGCCGCCGCATGCATACACCGTCCCCTTTCGATCTCGCCATCTGCGGCGCCGGCCCCGTCGGCATGGCGCTGGCCGCCCTGCTGGTGCAGCGCGGCAGCCGCGCCGCCGGCATCGTCCTGCTCGACGCCAAATCCATCGAACAAGCGAGGCGCGATCCGCGCACCATCGCCCTGTCGCACGGCAGCCGCCAGATTCTCGAGGAAGCGGGCGCCTGGCCCGTGGCAGCGACCCCGATTTACCAGATCCACGTGTCGCGCCGCGGCCAGTTCGGGCGCAGCCTGATGGACCGCAGCGAGCATGGCGTCGAAGCGCTCGGTTATGTGGCCCGTTACGGCGCCGTCGTCAGCGCGCTGGCCGACGTGTGCGAGCGCCTGGGCGTGGCCAGCCTGCGCCCCGCCCTGGTGACGGGCAGCGTGGAAGACGCCGAGGGTGTCAGCGTGCAGATCGACCAGGCGGGTGCCGCGTCGAGCTTGCGCGCCAGCCTGCTGGTGCAAGCCGAGGGCGGCCTGTTCGGCCAGCAGCCGGAACGCGCCGTCAGCCGCGACTATGGCCAGAGCGCCATCATCGCCCATGTGCGCGTCAGCAGCCCCATCGCGCACCGCGCGTATGAGCGCTTCACTGACGAAGGCCCGCTGGCGCTGCTGCCGCAGGACGACGGCTACGCGCTCGTGTGGTGCGTGCCGCCCACGCGCGCCGAGCAATTGCTGGCACTGGACGACACTGCCTTCCTGGCCCGCCTGGGCGCCGCCTTCGGCAGCCGCCTGGGACGTTTTACCCACACGACGCCGCGCCTGGCCTATCCGCTGGGCCTGAACGCACAGGCGAACGGCACGGCGCGCACGATCGCCATCGGCAATGCCGCGCAAACCCTGCACCCGGTGGCGGGACAGGGCTTGAACCTGGGCTTGCGCGACGCCGCCGTGCTGGCCCGCGTGCTGGCGCAGGACAGCAGCCCGGCCGGACTAGCACGCTACGCCAGCCTGCGCCAGGCCGACAGGGGGCTGACCGTGCGCGTCACCGACACCATGGCGCGCATCTTCACGGGCAGCGCCCCCACGCAAGGCTTGCTGGGCCTGTCGCTGGGTTTGCTGGACGCATTTTCCCCAGCACGCAAGGCATTGGCTGGACTGATGATGTACGGCCGCCGATAAGGCTTGACAATAAGGAAAGGGAACGGGCGAAAAAGAAACAGGCAGGCGATCCGGCATGGAATAAACGGCCCGCGGATGCGACAATGGCTGTCACCTGGTTTCTGGCGACCGTTCCATGACAGATGCATTGCCCGCAGCACCGCCTGCCGCTCTTCCCGAAGTGCTTTTTTCCCGCCTGCTGGAAGACGCCCTCGACGCCGTCATCATCATCGATGAGCATTGCCGCATCCGCTATATCAATGGCGCCATGCAGGCACTGTCGGGCTATGCCAGCGGAGAATTGCTGGGCCAGACCCTGAACGGCCTGCTGCCCGACGCCGTCGGCGCGCAGCACGACAACCACGTGATCAATTACATCCGCAGCTCGCGCACCTCCAGCGTGCTGGGCAAGATACGCGAATTCGCCATCCGCCACCGCGACACGCAGATGATCCCCATCGAAATGAAGGCGCTGGATCTGGGCGTGGTCGACGGCATCCGCTATTTCGGCGCCTTCCTGCTCGACGTGCGTGAACGGCGCGAACTGGCGGCAAAAAATGCCAGCCTGCTGGCGCAGCTGGAACAGCAGGCGCTGCACGATGCGCTGACGTCGCTGCCGAACCGGCGCGCCTATGAAGCGCAAGCCGCGCAGGCGATGGCGCGCGCGGCGCGCAGCGGCGCCGCCCTGACCGTGGGCGTGGCCGACCTCGACCATTTCAAGAAGATCAACGACCGCTACGGCCATGCCGTGGGCGACGCCGTGCTGCGCACGGTGGCGCAGGCGCTGCGCGACACGGGACGCATCACCGACGTGGCCGCGCGCCTCGGCGGCGAAGAATTCGGCCTGCTGTTCCCCGACGCCAGCCTGCAGCAGGCGCACGTGGTGGCCGAACGCATCCGCGCCGCCGTGGCCGCCGCCATCACACCGTTGCCCGATGGCGGACAGCTGCAGGTGACCATCAGCATCGGCGTGGCCTCCCTGACGGCCGGCGCCACGCTGGACGCGGCCATGTCCGATGCCGACAAGGCCCTGTACGCGGCCAAGCACCAGGGGCGCAATAAAGTCGTGGCGGCAGCGGCAGCCGAATAAAAACGGCCCGCGCAAGGCGGGCCGTCCGGTCGCAGCAAACGGCGGTTATTCGACGGCCTTGAGCATATCCTCGATCACCTTCTTCGCATCGCCAAACACCATCATCGTGTTCGGCTGATAGAACAGGTCGTTGTCCAGGCCCGCATAGCCGGACGCCATTGAGCGCTTGTTGACGATGATGCTCTTGGCTTTATAGGCTTCCAGAATCGGCATGCCGGCGATCGGCGATTTCGGGTCCTTCGCCGCCGGGTTGACGACGTCGTTCGCGCCCAGCACCAGCACCACGTCCGTCTGGCCGAATTCGCCGTTGATGTCTTCCATCTCGAAGACCTGATCGTACGGCACTTCCGCCTCGGCCAGCAGCACGTTCATGTGGCCCGGCATGCGCCCCGCCACGGGGTGGATCGCATACTTGACGGTGATGCCCTTGTGCGTGAGCTTTTCCACCAGTTCCTTGAGCGAGTGCTGCGCGCGCGCCACGGCCAGGCCGTAGCCGGGCACGATGATGACGGTTTCCGCATTGCTCATGATGAAGGCGGCGTCGTCGGCCGAACCCGATTTCACGGGACGCTGTTCCTGCGCACCGGCCACGCCGGCCGCCGGTGCATCGCCGCCGAAACCGCCCAGGATGACGTTGAAGAACGAGCGGTTCATGGCCTTGCACATGATGTACGACAGGATCGCGCCGGACGAACCGACCAATGACCCGGCGATGATCAGCATCGAGTTATTCAGCGAAAAACCGATGCCGGCCGCGGCCCAGCCCGAGTAACTGTTGAGCATTGACACCACCACCGGCATGTCGGCGCCGCCGATGGGGATGATGATCAGCACGCCCAGCGCAAAGGCGATCAGGGTCATGACGATGAACGGCGTCCATGCCGGTTCGACGCCGTCGGCGAAGCAAAACGCCAGGCCCAGGCCCACCATCACCAGCGCCAGCACCAGGTTGAGCATGTGCTGGCCCTTGAAGCTGACGGGCGCGCCCTGGAACAGGCGGAACTTGTATTTTCCCGACAGCTTGCCGAAGGCGATCACCGAACCGGAGAAGGTGATGGCGCCGACGAAGGTACCGATGAACAGCTCGAAGCGGTTACCGATGGGCAGCGCCTCGCCATGCTTGGCAATGTTAAAAGCCCACGGTTCCGATACGGCCGCCACGGCGATGCAGACGGCCGCCAGGCCGATCAGCGAGTGCATGGCCGCCACCAGTTCCGGCATCTTCGTCATTTCCACGGTTTTCGCCAGGTAGGCGCCGATGGCGCCGCCCGTGACGATGCCGATGATGACGAGGCTCAGGCCCATGCCGCCCGTCTGCTGTTCCTTCAGTTTCAGGATCAGCGCCACGGTGGTGACGGCGGCAATGGCCATGCCGCTCATGCCGAAGGCATTGCCGCGGCGCGCCGTCGATGGCGACGACAGGCCTTTCAGGGCCTGGATGAAGCACACCGAGGCGATCAGGTACATCATCGTCACCAGGTTCATGGTGACGAAGCTCATGGCGTGACTCATTCTTTTGCTCCTTGCTTGGCCTTCGGTTCTTTTTTACGGAACATCTCGAGCATGCGCTGCGTGACGAGGAAGCCGCCGAACACGTTGACGGCGGCCAGCGCGACGGCCAGGGTGCCGGCCACTTGCGCCAGCGGGCCATCGGTCAGGCCGGCCGCCAGCATGGCGCCGACGATGATGATGGCGGAAATGGCATTGGTGACGGCCATCAGCGGCGTATGCAGCGCCGGCGTGACGGTCCAGACGACGTGGTAGCCGACATAAATGGCCAGCACGAAGATGATCAGGTTGGTGATGGTATGACTGATTTCCATGATGTTGTTCTCTCCGGCGCCGCGTTATTTTCTGAGGATGTCATTGCCAGTGCAAACCAGGCTGGCCTTGATGATTTCATCCTCGCGGTCGATCAGCAATTGATCGTCCTTGTCGATGATGAGCTTTAAGAAGTCCAGCACGTTGCGCGCATACAGGGCCGAGGCGTCGGCCGCCACCAAAGTCGCCAGGTTCGGCTCGCCCACGATGTAGACGCCGTGCTTGACCACGGTCTTGCCCAGCTCCGACAGCGGGCAATTGCCGCCCTGCTCCACGGCCAGGTCGACGATGACGGAGCCGGGTTTCATGGCTTTCACCGTTTCTTCGGAAATGAGCACGGGCGCGGCGCGGCCGGGAATCAGCGCGGTGGTGATGATGATGTCGGCCAGTTTCGCCCGTTCGTGCACGAGTTCGGCCTGGCGGCGCATCCAGTCGGCCGGCATGGCGCGCGCATAGCCGCCCGAGCCCTTGGCGATCTCTTTTTCTTCATCGGTGAGGAAAGGCACGTCGAGGAACTTGGCGCCCAGCGACTCCACTTGTTCCTTCACGGGCGGGCGCACGTCGGACGCCTCGATAACGGCGCCCAGGCGCTTGGCCGTGGCGATCGCCTGCAGCCCTGCCACGCCCACGCCCATGATCAGCACGCGGGCCGCCTTGACGGTGCCGGCCGCCGTCATCAGCATCGGCATGAAGCGCTGGTAGGTATTCGCGGCCACCAGCACGGCCTTGTAGCCGGCGATGTTCGCTTGCGAGGACAGCACGTCCATCGACTGCGCGCGCGTGATGCGCGGCACGGCTTCCAGGGCGAAGGCGGACAGGCCGGCCGTGGCCATGGCGGCGATATTGTCGGCATCAAACGGATTGAGCATGCCGATCAGCACGGTGCCGCTGGCCATCAGGGTTCGTTCTTCGGCATCGGGCGCGCGCACCTTGAGCACGATGGCGCAGCCATAGGCTTCCTGGGCGCTGCCGATCTGCGCGCCGGCGGCGGCATAGGCGTCGTCGGGAATCGACGCTTGCAAGCCCGCTCCCGACTGCACGACGATCTGGTGCTTGGCTGCCAGCTTCTTGACTGTCTCGGGCGTGGCTGCCACCCGCGTTTCACCAGGCCGTGTTTCGGCCGGTATGCCTATCCTCATGATGCCTCCGCTAATTGATAAACTGACTAGAATCTAACACGGAAAGCAGCGCGTTAAACGTTTGTGAACCAGCAACTTTTAGTCGTACGACACTAATTTCATCAGCATCCCATGATTTGTTTCACCATGCGGCGCGGCGACCATATTGTGGGAAAGGTGTGTCAATCTCACCACAGTCGAGCACGTGTGCGCGCTTGTTTTGACCACAGGGAAAGCCTATATTAGCGGGCGCTTCCTGCCATCTTGCTGACTAAGCCCCCATGCTAGTGCGCTCCCCGGGAAAGACGTAAGTACCTCCCACCGCTATTTGCTAAAACGTTGTCATTTATCAATATGTCCGCGCAACAAAAGGCCGGCTTCAAACCGCGCGCGCAGAACAAGATAAAATGTCGGCTCTTTCAAGGATGGAATCATGCCGAGAATCTGGAAACCCTCTGTCACCGTTGCCGCCATCGTCGAGCGCGATGGCCTGTTTTTACTGATTGAAGAAGAGACCAGCGAAGGCATCAAAATCAATCAACCGGCCGGCCACCTCGACCCGTTCGAGTCGCTGGAACAGGCGGTGATCCGCGAAACGCTGGAAGAAGCGGCCTACGATTTCATCCCCACGGCACTGGTCGGCATGTACATGTCGCGCTATCAGTCGTTGCGCACGGGCGAGGACGTGACCTATTTGCGCTTCACCTTTTGCGGCACGGCCGGCGCCGAACATGACCGTCCGCTGGACGAGGGCATCATCCGCACCCTGTGGATGACGCGCGACGAGCTGGCCGCGTGCCAAGAGCGCCACCGCAGCCCGCTGGTGCTGCAGTGCGTGGACGAATACCTGGCTGGCCGGCGTGCGCCGCTGGCCCTGCTGCACACGCATGCGTCCGTTTTCAATAGCGCATAGCAATACGCATTGCCATATTATTAAAGTACACTGGAAAGCAAGATGAGCAAGAAGAAAGTCGTTATCGGCATGTCCGGCGGGGTCGATTCCTCGGTCGCGGCATGGATGCTGAAGGAACAAGGCTATGAAGTCATCGGCCTGTTCATGAAAAACTGGGAAGATGACGACGATTCGGAATACTGCTCCACGCGCCAGGACTGGATCGACGCGGCCAGCGTGGCCGATGTCATCGGCGTCGACATCGAAGCCGTCAATTTCGCCTCCGAATACAAGGACCGCGTGTTCGCCGATTTCCTGCGCGAATACCAGGCCGGCCGCACGCCGAACCCGGACGTGCTGTGCAACGCCGAAATCAAGTTCAAGGCCTTTCTCGACCACGCCATGACCCTGGGCGCCGACCTGATCGCCACCGGCCACTATGCGCGCGTGCGCCAGGCGCCCACCGATGCGGGCCGCTATGAACTGCTGAAAGCCGTCGACGCCAGCAAGGATCAAAGCTATTTCCTGCATCGATTGAACCAGGCGCAGTTGTCCAAGACTTTGTTCCCCTTGGGTGAAATCCCGAAAACGGAAGTGCGCAAGATCGCCGAAAAACTGGCGCTGCCGAACGCGCAAAAGAAGGATTCGACGGGCATCTGCTTTATCGGCGAGCGCCCGTTCCGCGAATTCTTGAACCGCTACCTGTCGTACAAGCCGGGGCAGATGAAAACGGCCGATGGCAAGACCGTGGGCGAACACGTGGGACTGAGTTTTTATACCCTGGGCCAGCGCAAGGGCATCGGCATCGGCGGCGTGAAGTCGTACCAGAACGCGGACGGCAGCAGCGACGCCTGGTATGTGGCGCGCAAGGATATCGCCAACAATACCCTGTGGGTGGTGCAGGGCCATGACCACCCGTGGCTGCTGTCGCCCGCCTTGAGCGCCGACCAGGCCAGCTGGGTCGCGGGTGTGGCGCCGCAGGCGGGCGCCTTGAGCGCCAAGACGCGCTACCGCCAGGCCGACGTGGCTTGCCAGCTGCTGCCGGATGGGAATGAGCACTTCGGCCTGGCCTTCGACCAGGCGCAATGGGCCGTCACACCAGGCCAGTCGGCCGTGCTGTACGACGGCGACGTGTGCCTCGGCGGCGGCATCATCGCCAGCGCGACGGGCCTGGCCTAAAGTTAGCTTGGTTAAGTTGATTTTTACTAATCCAACTCAATAACAACACCTGAGAAAATCGTAGCGAGCGGCAGTGAGTTGTGGCCGAGAAGCGCAACTGTACTTTAGTACAGTGAGCATCGCCGGCCGCAAATCGCGACGCGCAGTAGATTTTATCAGGTGTCTTTCGCGGCGGCGGCAAGCGCCTGCTGCTGCTTGCGCACCATGGCAATCACCGTATTGCGCACGGTTTTCAGGACCGTGTCGGCCATGAACGGTTTCACGATAAAACCCGACACCCCCATGGCGAGGGCCGCCTGCAGCGAGGCGGCGTCGATGCCGCCCGAGACCATGAAAATGAGCGTCTTCGGATACTGGGCGCGGATGGTTTGCACCACATTGGTCCCGTCTTCCACCTGCTCGCGCGCGATGCAGACGAAATGCGGATGGTGCTTGACCAGCAGCGCCAGCCCCAGCGCGCTCGTATGCGTCTGCCCGCAGACATCGTAGCCGCCATCGGTCAGGACCGTGTTCAGCAGGCCGCGCGCCACGGCGCTGCTATCGATCAGGACTGTCTTTAACATCATGATTTACTTCCCTTGCTTGATTTTCTATTGCGAGTTCCACTCAGAGAGCGCCCATCAAAATGCTCAGGGCTAGGCGCGTTGCCGAAGGCAGTACGAATGTACGACGAGGCAAGGCAACAACGCCATGAGCTTTTTTGGGGCGCTCTACTTTTCCCACACCAGCTTGTTCCAGGTGACGCCCAACGTGACATCCGTTTTCAGCGCAACTAACTTTCTTGAAAGATACAGTATTTCCCGCTCTTTTCGCAGGCTTTCGCCCAGCGCACCGGGCAAAATGCCCGCGCCGGCCATCACGGCGTCGATATTGCCGTAGGCGCGCAACAGTTTCGCCCCCGTCTTCAGGCCGATCTTCGATACGCCGGGGATGCTGTCGGTGACGTCGCCCATCAGCGCCAAGAGGTCGGGCAGCAGTTCCGGCGGCACGCCGAACTTTTTCTCGACCCAGGCGTGGTCGTGCCAGACGCCCTTGAAGTGGTCCCATACCAGCGCGCCGTGGGCGATCAAGCCATGCAAATCCTTGTCGGTGGTGGCGATGACGGCCGCGCCGCGCCCCTCGTGCAGCCAGCGCATGACGGCCGTGCCGATCACGTCGTCGGCCTCGACCTCGGGAATGCTGACCACGTGCATGCCGAAGCTGGCCAACGTGGCATAGAAGCCCGGCAAGGCATCGCGCAGCACCTGCGGCATCGGCTGGCGGCCCTCGCGGTAACCGGCATACAGGGCGTGGCGCCAGGTCGGGCCGCCAAAGTCGAAGGCCGGCAGGATGTGCGTCGGCTCGTGGTCGTTGATGAGGGTGCGGAACGACGACAGCGCATGGCGCAGCGCGATCTCCGCCTTCAGGTCGGAATCGGGTTCAGGACTGGCTTCGTAGACGCGGCGTACGATATTCAAGCCGTCGATAGCGAGGAGTCTGGCCATGCGGTAAATGGATACTGATTGAATTGATCATTTTACCGTATGGAGCAAGCACTATTCCCCGCGAATTCCGCTTGGCAGGTTTTACGCGGCGTAACAACGCCTAACAAAACCGTAGCGAGCGGAAGTGAATTGTGGCTAAGAAGCGCAACCGTACTCAAGTACGGTGAGCATCGCAGGCCGCAAGTCGCGACGCGCAGTAGGTTTGGTTAGGCGTTCTCATTTGGCGAAATCGTAGGGCCCGCCCCGTTCGAGCGCCCGCTGGTAGGCAGGCCGCGCATGGATGCGCTGCAGGAACGCCGTCAGCTTCGGCTGGCGCTCATCGAGTCCGCCGCGCATGGCGGCCGCTTCCAGCGGAAAGCTCATCTGGATGTCCGCCGCCGTGAATTCATTGCCGGCAAACCATTTGCTGTTCTCCAGTTCCGCTTCCATATAGGCCAGCTGGCTGTTGATATTGGGCAGGATGAAGCTGCTCTTGACCTTGCTGGCGATGCCGCGCGCGATCGGTTTGACGAAAAACGGCATCGGCGACGATTCGACCTTGTCGAATACCAGCTTCATCAGCAGCGGCGGCATGGCCGAGCCTTCCGCGAAATGCAGCCAGTAGGTCCAGCGCAGCTTCTCCGGCGTGCCCGCCGCCGGGATCAAGCGGCCATTGCCGTAGCGCTCGACCAGGTACTCGATGATGGCGCCCGATTCGGCGATGGTGTTGGCGCCATCCGTGATCACGGGCGACTTGCCCAGCGGATGGACGGCCTTCAGCGAGGCGGGCGCCAGCATGGTTTTCGGGTCACGCTGGTAGCGCTTGACCTCGTAGTCGAGGCCCAGTTCCTCGAGCAGCCAGAGTACGCGCTGCGAGCGCGAATTGTTCAGATGGTGGACGACGATCATGGTTTTCCCGTTAGGCGATGGTTGAGTTCCAGTATAGCCGGGACGGCCGGATCGGGGCGGCGCAAGGGAATCGGCAAAAATAATTGCGAAAAACAGTATTTTCAATTGATAACTTTTCAGTATTCCCTTATCTTGTTTTGTTTCCAATAAGTAAGGAAACCCCCTGTGGATTTCGACACCAACAACACCACGCCCCAGCGCGAAGCCATTACCTTCAGCGCCACGGGCAGCGAATACTTCCGTATCTGGATCGTCAACCTGCTGCTGAGCATCGTCACCTTGGGCATTTATTCCGCCTGGGCCAAGGTGCGCCGCAACCGCTATTTCTATTCCAGCACCCACCTGGCTGGCAGCAGCTTCGAATACCACGGCAATGCCGTCGCCATCCTGAAGGGCCGCATCGCGGCCGTGGTATTGATCGGCGGCTACAACATCGCCTTTCAGGTCTCGCCCATCGTCGGCCTGGTCATGCTCGTGCTGATGATGGCCGTGCTGCCATGGCTGGTCTGGAAAAGCCTGCAATTCAAGCTGTACAACACCAGCTACCGCGGCATCCGCTTCGGCTTTGACGGCAGCGCCAAGCAAGCCTACAAATACTTCCTGTGGCTGCCCATCCTGAACACCTTCACGGCTGGCCTGATGACGCCGTTCCTGCACCAGCGCCTGAAGCGCTTCCAGCACACGCAAAGCCGCTTCGGCAGCAGCAACTTCAGCTTCGACGCCTCGGTCGGCAGCTTCTACAAAACCTATTTGCTGTTCTTCGCCCTGCTGCTGGCCGGTTTCCTCGTCCTGATCTTTGTCGTCTTCGCCAGCGTCTTCGCCACGTTTGCCACCGATGCCAACGATGTCACCAAGGCCGGCAGCATCTTCGGCGCCGTGGCCGCCCTGTATGCCTGGGCCTTTATCGTGCTGCCGCTGTTCCTGACCATGATCCAGAACCTGATCTGGAATCACACGCGCCTGCAGCAGCACCAGTTCCAGTCGCAGCTGACGTGGGGCCGCACCACCTTCATCATGCTGACCAACCTGCTGGGCATCGTCGTCACCCTGGGCCTGTTTTCGCCATTCGCCCAGGTGCGCTGGCTGAAATACCGCCTGGAAGCGACTTCGATGCTGGTGCATGGCAGCCTGGATGCCTTTGTCGCCGCCACCGGAGAGCAAGTGTCTGCCACGGGCGAAGGCATGGTCGACCTGCTGGACTTCGACCTGTCGCTGTAGCATGACGCTCGACCATCAAGCGCCGGGCGCGGCTCCCGTGCCCGCGCGCTATTTCGACGGCCAGACCTCGCGCCTGTACCACGTCACGCTCAGCGTGCGCGATGGCGTGGCCGTGCTGGCCGGCGACATCGAGCGCAGCTGCCCGCTGGGCGAGCTGCACGTGTCCGAACGCAGCAGCCACGCCGTGCGCAAGGTCAGTTTTACTGATGGCGCCTACCTGGAAATCGCCGACCAGGCGGCCTTCAACAGCCTGCTGCACGACACGGGACACCGCGACGGCTGGGTGGTGCGGCTGCAGCAAAGCTGGCGCGGCGCCCTGCTGGCCACGGTCGCCACCGTGCTGGCCCTGTGGCTCAGCTATCAGTACCTGCTGCCCGTGGTGGCGAAGGGCGTCGCGTATGCGATTCCCCAGTCCGTCGAGCGCCAGCTGGGCCAGGGTGTGCTTGATTTCCTCGACGAGCACGTGTTTGAGGCAAGCAAGCTCGCTGGCGCGCGCCAGCAAGCCTTGCGCACCCGGTTCGCGCGCCTGGCCACGCCCGGCGACAGCACGCCCGAGCACCGCATCGTTTTCCGCAAGAGCAAGATCGGTCCGAACGCGTTCGCCCTGCCGTCCGGCGACATCGTGCTGACCGATGAAATGGTGGCACTGATGCCGGACGACGACGCCATCATGGGCGTGCTGGCGCATGAACTGGGGCATCTGCAGCAGCGCCACCTGACGCGCCGCCTGATCCAGACTTCAGCCGTGGGTGCCGGCGCGGCGCTGCTGTTCGGCGACGTGTCGACCGTGGTGGCGACCCTGCCGCCGCTGCTGCTGGACTTGAAGTATTCGCGCGACGTCGAGCGCGAAGCGGACGACTACGCCATTGCCATGCTGCGCCAGAACGGCATCGCGCTGGAACACCTGGCGCAAGTGTTTGTCGCCTTGGGCAAGCTGGACCAGGGTACGCCTTACCTATCGAGCCATCCGGCCAGCACTGAACGGGTCGAGCGCATCCGCGCAGCGCAGCGATAACCCTCACGCGGCGTCCAGCGGGCGCCGCGTTCTTTCCCTCCAGCACGTTCGGCGAATCGAAGGTAGACTCGACAGTTACCAGTCTGACTTTACCGGAGTGCCCATGCACCTAGTACCATTTCGCTACCTGACCTTCATTGCGACGGCAGCCATCTTTGTCCTGTCCCTGTTTTACTACGATCATTACTGGCTGCCCGTGCTGGCCGGTGCGCTGACCCTGGTCGGCATCAGCGACCTGCTGCAAACGAAGCGCGCCCTGCGCCGCAACTACCCCATCCTCGCGCATTTCCGCTTTTTCTTCGAGAGCATCCGCCCCGAAATCCGCCAGTATTTCCTGGAAAGCGACAGCGAGGCGACGCCGTTTTCGCGCAGCCAGCGCAGCATCGTCTACCAGCGCGCCAAGGAACAGACGGACAAGCGCCCGTTCGGCACCCAGCTCGACGTGTATGAAGCAGGCTATGAATGGATCAACCATTCCATCGCTCCCGCCAAGGTCACGGGCCACGACTTCCGCATCGAGATCGGCAACCATCCGGACTGCCCGCGCACAAAACCGTATTCGGCCAGCGTCTTCAATATTTCGGCGATGAGCTTTGGCGCCCTGTCGGCCAACGCCATCCTGGCCCTGAACGGCGGCGCGCGCAGCGGCGGCTTCATGCACGACACGGGCGAAGGCAGCATCAGTCCCTACCACCGCGAAAACGGCGGCGACTTGGTATGGGAAATCGGTTCCGGCTACTTCGGCTGCCGCAACCAGGACGGCACGTTTTCGGAAGAACGCTTCATCGCCAACGCCAGCTCGGAGCAGGTGAAAATGATCGAGCTGAAGATGTCGCAGGGCGCGAAACCAGGCCACGGCGGCGTGCTGCCGGGCCCGAAAGTGACGATCGAGATCGCCACCACGCGCGGCGTGATGGTGGGCGAGGATTGCGTCTCGCCGGCCGCGCACAGCGCCTTTTCCACGCCGTTGGAAATGCTGCACTTTATCGACCGCCTGCGCACGCTCTCCGGCGGCAAGCCGACGGGTTTCAAGCTGGCCATCGGCCATCCGTGGGAATTCTTCGCCATCGTGAAAGCCATGCTGGAAACGGGCATCACGCCCGACTTCATCGTCGTCGACGGCAGCGAAGGGGGCACGGGCGCCGCGCCTCTGGAATTCACGGACCATGTCGGCACGCCGCTGCAGGAAGCGCTGGTGCTCGTGCATAACACGCTCGTGGGCGCCAACCTGCGCGCGAAGATCAAGATCGGCTGCTCGGGCAAGATCATCACGGCCTTCGACATCGCCCGCCTGCTGGCGCTGGGCGCCGACTGGTGCAATTCGGCGCGCGGCTTCATGTTCGCGCTGGGCTGCATCCAGTCGCAAAGCTGCCACACGGACCGCTGCCCCACGGGCGTAGCCACGCAAGACCCGCAGCGCCAGCGCGCGCTGGTGGTGCCCGACAAGATCGCCCGCGTGGCGCACTTCCACCAGAACACCATGAAGGCGCTGGCCGAACTGATCGCCGCAGCCGGCCTGGCGCATCCGCAGGAACTGCGCCCGCACCACCTGGTGCGCAGAATCTCGCCGAACCAGGTGAAACTGGCCTCGGCCCTGCTGCCCTTCCTGGAAGCGGGCCAGCTGCTCGACCCGAGCCAGCTGCCGCAACTGCCGCCCGTGTTCGGCCTGTACTGGCCGAAGGCGCAATCGGCCTCGTTCCAGCGCCTGGACTGATGCGGGCATTGTGCAAGTGGAGCAATACCACTTAATAACCACTTGCGCAAAAATACAAATCCAATACAATACCAAAAAAAGGCAGCTTTTCCGGTGATTGTCCAGATGCGTCACCAGGGGCCAGAATACGGACTTGTCGTCATCAGAATGAATACCGGAGGAGTGGCAGCATGGAGCAGGGTTTGCGCGAAAAAGTAGGACAGCTATTCATGGTGGGCTTCGATGCCCTGCAGGCGGACGAGCATATCAAGACCTTGATACGCGAAAAGAAGGTGGGCGGCGTAATCCTGTTCCGCCGCAACGTGCACACGCCCGCGCAAGTGTCGGCCCTGTGCCGCGAACTGCAGGAAATCAATGCGGAAGTATCCGACATTCCACTGCTGATCTCCATCGACCAGGAAGGCGGCATGGTGATGCGCATCGAACAGGGCGTCACCCCGATTCCCGCGGCGATGGCCTTCCAGGCGGCCGGTTCCATCGACGACTGCGAACGCATGAACCAGATCAGCGGCGATGAAATGCGTCAGGTGGGCATCAATATGCTGCTCGCGCCCGTGCTGGACGTAAACAACAACCGCAACAATCCCGTCATCGGCGTGCGCGCATATGGCGAGGATGCCGCCACCGTCATCGACTACGGCATGGCGGCCATGCGCGGCCAGCGCGCCAGCGGCGTGGCCGTCACGGCCAAGCACTTCCCCGGCCACGGTGACACGGCCACCGACACGCATTACGCCATGGCCCTAGTCCCGCACGACAAGGAACGCCTGCGCGCCGTGGAACTGGCGCCCTTCCGCGCGGCCATTGCCGGCGGCGTGGATGCCATCATGACGGCGCACGTGGTCTTCCCCGCCTTCGAGGCCGATACCAGTGTGCCGGCTACCCTGTCGAAAGGCGTGCTGACGGACCTGCTGCGCGGCGAGTTGAAATACCAGGGTGTCGTCATCACCGATTGCCTGGAAATGGCGGCGATTGCCGACGGCGTCGGCATCGCCCAGGGCGCCATCGCCACCTTGCAGGCTGGCGCCGACATCGTCCTCATCTCGCACCGCGAAGCGCAGCAGACGGCGGCCATCGACGCCGTCCTCGCCGCAGTGGAGCGCGGCGACATTGCGGTCTCGCGCATCGACGCGGCTTGTGCGCGCGTGGCTGAACTCAAACGCAACCGCGCCGTGCGCGACTGGCGCAAGCGCCCGGTCAATCCGCCGGCGCTGATGCAGCCGGCCGCCATGGCCCTGTCGCAGCTGCTGCAAAAAGCGGCCTTGCGCGTGCAGGGAGACTACCGCCCGCTCGACGCCAGCCTGCCCGTGGTCCTGCTGACGGTGGAAGTGCGCTCGCGCAGCGAAATCGACGAAGTGGCGCTGGGCCGCAACAAGGAAGCGCGCAGCTCGATGCTGCCGGCGCTACTCGAAGCGGGCCTGGACGTGCGCGAGTACGCCTTGTCGGCCGAGGCGCTGGACGACGAAGTCAACGAGGCCATCGCCTTTGCGCAAGGCGCGCGGCAGATCGTGCTGCAAACGTATAACGCCATGTTCGTCGACGGCCAGCGCCGCCTGGTGGACGCCCTGCCACAGGATAAACTGTGGCTGGTGGCGGGCCGTCTGCCCTACGACCTGGATCTGGCGCCCGACGCGCAAGGCCGCCTGGCCGCCTTCGGCTGCCGCCCGGCCGCGCTGGTGCCGGTGGTCGACAAGCTGGCCGGCAAAGCGTAAGCGCAGCGCTACAGACGTAAAAAAACCCGCATGCGCGGGTTTTTTTCATTCAGCTTGGTGCAACGGGCGGCAACGCCGCCACCGCCAGCAAGGCAAACGGTCCGAGGAACAGGCCGATGCCGAACCAGAGTCCCCCGTGGCGGCCGCGCCGGCTGGCCAGCAGCCAGGTGGCGACCGCAAACAGAAACATGAAGATCAACAGTATCGCCATTGCCACTCCTTGCCATGCGGAAAGCCCAGTGTAGCCCACGGGCGCGCCCGTGACTACACTGAAATCAGCGCTGCACCTGCATCAGGATCACGCGCTTGCTGCTGCCGTCGGCCGGCGGCGTGGCGGACGGGGGCGGCGGGCTGTCGCAGGAGCCGCAGGAACCGCAGCCGCTGCCGCAACCGGGCGCCACCTTGAAGAAGGTCGACATCTTCGCCTCATCGAGGCCGCAGCGCACGAGGCCACGCACGATGGCGCGGCGCAGGCCGGCCGGCAGGTACTTGGTCGAAAAATGCAGCAGCGCGGCTGCGACGATCAGGGCGACGATGAGGGTTTGCCACATGATTTTCTCCTAAGCGCCCAGCATCAGGGCGACGCGGTATGTGATGAACGAGGCGGCATACGCCAGGGCGAACATGTAGCCGGCCATCAGCAACGGATAGCGCCAGCCGCCCGTCTCGCGTTTCACGACGGAGAGGGTCGACAGGCACTGCGGCGCGAACACATACCAGGCCAGCAGGGACAGCGCCGTGGCCATCGACCACGAATGGGCGATCAGCGGCTCCAGGGTGGAAGCGAGCGCATCGCCCGTTTGCGACAGCGCGTACACGGTGCCCAGGGCGCCGACGGCCACTTCGCGCGCCGCCATGCCCGGCACCAGCGCGATGCAGATCTGCCAGTTGAAACCGATCGGCGCGAAGATCACTTCCAGGCCGCGGCCCAGGATGCCGGCCAGGCTGTAATAAATCGGCGGATGGATCGCGTTGTCCGGCGGGCCGGGGAAGGTGCTGAGGAACCACAGGATGATCATCAGGCTCAGGATGATGGTACCGACGCGCGTGAGGAAGATCTTCGCGCGCTCCCACAGGCTGACGGCCAGGTTGCGCAGGTGCGGCCAGTGATAGGCAGGCAGTTCCAGCAGCAGCGGCTGGTTGCCGCGCACGCCCATGCTGCGCTTCATGACCCAGGCCACGGCCATGGCCGAGATGATGCCGGCAAAGTACAGGACGAACAGCACCAGGCCTTGCAGGCTCAGGTAGCCCCACACCTGACGTTCGGGGATGAAGGCGGCGATGATCAGCGCATACACGGGCAGGCGCGCCGAACACGTCATCAGCGGCGCGATCATGATGGTGACGAGGCGGTCGCGCGGATTCTGGATGGTGCGCGCCGCCATCACGCCGGGAATGGCGCAGGCAAAGCTCGACAGCAGCGGAATGAAGGCGCGGCCCGACAGGCCCACGCCGCCCATCAGGCGGTCCAGCAAAAAGGCCGCGCGCGGCAGGTAGCCGCAGTCTTCCAGGCTCAGAATGAAGAAGAACAGGATCAGGATTTGCGGCAGGAAGACCAGCACGCTGCCGACGCCGCCGATGATGCCTTCCACCAGCAAGCTTTTCAGGTGACCGTCGGGCATGTTCGCCGTCAGCACGGCGCCCAGGTGGCCCACGCCATCGGTGATCATTTCCATCGGCGTGGCGGCCCAGGCAAACACGGCCTGGAAAATCAGGAACATCAGCACGGCCAGGATGATGGGGCCGAAGACGGGATGCAGCACCACGTCGTCGATCTTTTCCGTCAGGTTGCCGCTGTCGCGCGTGTCGTTGCTGACGGCGGCCAAGATGCGGCGCACTTCGCGCTGCGTTTCTTCAACGGTGACGGCATCGATGGCCGCCAGCGGTTTCGCTTCCACCACCGGCAGCGGCAGCATGGCGTCGATGGCGTCAAGCAGGGCTTTTTCGCCATCGTGCTGCACCGCGATGGTTTCCACCACGGGCATGCCCAGTTCGGCCGACAGCCTGGCCGTGTCGATCAGCATGCCGCGCTTGCGCGCCACGTCCGTCATGTTCAGCGCCAGCAGCATGGGCAGGCCCAGGCGCTTGACTTCCAGCACCAAGCGCAGGTTCAGGCGCAAATTGGTGGCGTCGACGACGCAGATGATGGCGTCCGGGCGCGGGTCGCCGCGGCGCAGCCCGCCCACCACGTCGCGCGTGATGGCTTCATCGGGCGTGGTGGCCGACAGGCTGTAGGCGCCCGGCAGGTCGAGCACGCGCACGGGCTTGCCGGCGGGCGACGTGAAATGGCCTTCCTTGCGCTCGATGGTCACGCCGGCGTAGTTCGCCACTTTCTGGCGCGCGCCCGTCAAACGGTTGAACAGGGCGGTCTTGCCGCAGTTCGGATTGCCCAGCAAGGCAATTTGTGGCTGATGCAGCGGCTTGTGCACGCCCGCATCGATGATTGTTTCGACAGCACCCATGGTCATTCCGGTTGAAGCAGCGGTTGAATCGTAATCAGCGCCGCTTCGAAGCGGCGCAGCGCGAACGTGGCATTGCCCACCTTGACGGCCAGCGGATCGCCGCCGGGAATGCCGCGCTTGAGCATGCGGATGCGTTCGCCGGGAACGAATCCCAGCTCCATCAAGCGGCGGACGAGGTCGACGCCGTCCTCCGTCTGTCCTGCCGCGTGGGGCGTGATATGCAACACCGTGCCGCTCTGGCCGACTGCCAGCGCGTCGAGCGTCATCATGGGTGGAACTAGAGTCATGAGCAAATTCCGTTCAAATTAAGAACACCGGGGACAGACTGCTGCGCGTGGCGCATCGCCTTTGACCTGGATGTTGTGAGGTAAAACGCAACTGTTGCGCATTACCGACAAGCGGCCTTTCAAACTGTCCGGACGGTGACCGTCCGAGACAATACCAGCATTATAAACATGAATGCGAATAGTTTTTATTTAGCCCGGAGAGCCGCCCCCGTCAAGGGCTGCGCCATCCGAAAAAACGGCATATCGAGGCGCCGCGCCATGCCGCCAACTGCCGCACACTTGATCAAAATCGCTTGCATTGTCCCGCACTTTGCGCGACAATGAAACTTAATGATAATGATTCTCATTAAAACACTAGCAACAATGCTTCCAAGCACTAGTGTCTGTTCATCCTCCAGCCAGAAGGTGTATCAATGATTGTATGTGTCTGCAACAACATATCTGATCGTGAAATCCGTCAAGCCGTCGATCTTGGCCTGTCCAGCATGGCCGAACTGCGCCGCGACCTGGGCGTGGCCACCTGCTGCGGCAAATGCCACACCTGCGCACGGGAAGTGCTGAACGATCACCTGAACGCCACCGTGGCGCTGCAAGAAACCGTATTGATGCGAGCTGTACTGACAAACTAAAGAAAGCGATGAATGCCATGACGATGATGCCCCCGCCCGTAACGGTGCAGGCCGTGCAGCAATTTGCCGACTTCGACAAGAAGCGCAGCAAATTCGCGCCGCTGATGGCCATCGTCGTCCTGCATATCGCCGGCTTTTACGCCATCCAGAGCGGCCTGCTGAGCCGCGTCGTCACGGCGGCCATGCCGACCATCACGACCATCAGCATCATCGCCCCGCCGGCGCCGCCGAAACCGCCGGCACCGTCCGTACCGAAAACCGTGGAACTGAGCGCGCCCGTGCCGCGCGCCGTGATCCCGCCGCTGCCGCTGATCGCCGTGGCGCCGAGCGAACCGACGATCACGCCGCCGCAGCCGACGCGCGCCGAAGCGGCGCCTGTCGCCACCGCCTCGCCAACGGCGCCAGCAGCACCGTCGCCGACGCCACCGGCACCGTCGACGCCGCGCACCGTCAGCAGCGTCGAATACATCAAGGCGCCGCAACTGATCTACCCGAATCTGTCGCGCCGCCTGGGCGAAAGCGGCACCGTGGTGTTGCGCATCCTGATCAATGAAAAGGGTTTGCCCGAGCAAATCCTGATCCAGAAATCGACCGGCTACACCAACCTCGATGAAGCGGGCCGCCAGGCCGCGCAGCGCGCGCTGTTCAAGCCGATGATCGAAAACGGCAAGCCCGTACCCGTGTACGTTTTAGTACCGCTGACCTTCCAACTGAGCTAGCCTTCCGGCGGCCCTTTCGCCGCTGCCAGCCCGCAAGCACCGCACCATGTGCCCTGCTTGCTTTTTTGCGCCCGTTTTAGTCAAGCGATTTGCTTGTTTCAGTCTGCCAGCCTACATCCCCGGGCCAGGCAGACTTTTTTTTTGGGGGGGGCAGACCCGAGGGGGGAATGGGCCCCAATGGGGCCCATTCCGCTCGCGCAGCGACTGACCCTTTTTACATCTCCGCCCACATTCTGAGCAGGTTGTGATAATGCCCCGTCAGCCCCACCGTCGCCGGTGAATCGCCATGCTCCGCGCGCACGCTCTGGATGTTCTGATCGAGCTCGAACAGCATGCTGCGTTTCCAGTCCTCGCGCACCATGCTTTGCGTCCACAGGAAGGAGCAGATACGCTCGCCGCTGGTGACGGGCAGCACCTGATGCACGCTGCTCGACGGGTACACGATCACGTCGCCGGCCGGCAGTTTCACTTCATGCGTGCCGTAGGAGTCCACCACCACCAGCTCGCCGCCTTCGTATTCGTCCGGCTCGCTGAGGAAGACGGTCGACGAGACGTCGGCGCGCATCGACTGCATGCCGTTTTTCGGCGTGCGGATGGCGCCGTCGATGTGCAGGCCATAGTGCTCGCCGCCCGCATAGCTGTTGAAGAATGGCGGCAGGATGCGCAGCGGCAGCACGGCGGCAAAGAACAGCGGATTGGCCATCAGCGCGCGGCTGACGATTTCGCCCAGCTCCAGCGCCAGCGGCGAACCTTCGGCCAGCTGGCGGTTGCGCTTGACTTGCGCGCCTTGCGCCCCGACGCTGGCGCGTCCGTCGACCCAGTCCGTCTGCGCCAGGCGCTGGCGAAACTGCGTCACCTGTTCCGGCGTCAGCACGCCGGGTATATGCAGCATCATCTTGCTATCCTTTTTTCCGTAAATATCGCTGCCCGATTATCGCATCGCGGGCAGCGGCCAAGAAGATACAAAAGCAAGAACGACCAAACATTTCCCGCCTTTTCAGCGCGGCCATGCACGCGTGCCAGCAGCGGCAAAACAGCGCCGGGAACGCGAATGAGAATGGCCTTCATTTTCCTTAACAAATAAAAAACGGCGCAAGTGGGCAATCCACTTGAGAATGGGTTTTATTCGCACGATATTTACGTTAAAAAGACGGAAAAATGCCGTTTAGCACCGGAAATCGCCGGCATTTTGCGCTATCATGCGGGCATAGCGAAACCGGCAACCTGCGCGCCACCAGGCAGCCAACGCCACCCGGCAGTGAACGCCAGCAGCCTGCGGTTTCATCATCGAACGCGACACAGAACAAAGGAAATCCCATGAAGGGCGATAAAGAAGTCATCCGCATGCTCAACGCACAGCTCACCAACGAACTGTCGGCCATCAACCAGTACTTCCTGCATGCGCGCATGTACAAGCACTGGGGCCTGGAAAAGCTGGGCAAGAAGGAATACGAAGAATCGATCGGCGAAATGAAACACGCCGACAAGCTGATCGACCGCATCCTGATGCTCGACGGCCTGCCGAACCTGCAAGCACTACACAAGCTGCTGATCGGCGAGAACACGCCGGAAATGCTGGAATGCGACTTGAAGCTGGAACGCGCCGCGCACGCCACCGTCAAGGAAGGCATCGCCATCAGCGAAAAAGCGGGCGACTACGTCTCGCGCGACCTGTTCCTGATGATCCTGGAAGACACGGAAGAGCATATCGACTGGCTCGAAACGCAGATCGACCTGATCGCCAAAGTCGGCATCCAGAATTATCTCCAGAGCCAAATGGCCGTGGAAGAATAATCTGCAGCACCCAACAAAAAACCGGCAGGCTTGCCGGTTTTTTTACGCCTGCCGTCAAGCCTTGCCGGTCTGCGGCGGGCGCAGCTTGACGAACAGCACGGCCACCGCCGCGCACAGCAGCAGGGCGCCGGCCAGGCGGATGACGTTCTCCGGATTGCCGCCCAGCCAGCTGCGGTAATACAGGGGCAAGGTGAAGATCTGGATGATCATCGGGATGACGATGAACATGTTAAAAATGCCCATGTAGACGCCCGTGCGCTCTGGCGGAATGCAGCCGGCCAGCATGATGTAGGGATTGCCCATGATGCTGGCCCAGGCCAGGCCCACGCCCAGCATCGGCAGCAACAGCAGCGCCGGGCTGTGGATCAGCGGGATGCTCAGCATGCCCACGCCGGCGGCGCACAGGCACAGGCTATGCATGCGCTTGGGACCGAAGCGGCGCGTGAACGGCACCAGCGCAAAGGCGGCGACAAAGGCGACGAAATTGTAGAAGGCGCCCACCTGCCCGTTCAGCAGGGCCGCGTCGCGAAAGCCTTGCGACGCGGGGTCCGTCGTGTGAAACAGGGTCGCCGCCAGCGACAGCGCGATGTATTGCCAGTAGCAGAACATGGCGTACCACTGGAACAGGTTGACGAGGGCCAGCTGCTTCATCGTCGGCGGCATGTCGCGCAGGGCCGCGCCGATATCGGCCAGCGTGTGGCGCCAGCCCGGCGGGCGGCTGCGGATGGCCGCCAGTTCGG
>NZ_LBCO01000024.1:1074854-1158348 GCF_000988085.1 Janthinobacterium sp. KBS0711
TTTTCCGGCGTCGTCTTCAAGGTCCACAGCACCGAGGCGAGCGAGAACACGGCGCCGATCAGGAAGGCGGCGATGACGATGTGCGGGATATGGCTGCCATTGACGGCATCCTTGTTCATGCCCAGCATGACCAGCAGCGACGGCGTCAGATAGGCCAGCGTCTGCCCCAGTCCCGTAAACGCGCTTTGCGTGAGAAAACCCAGCGAGTGCTGTTTCTTGTCGAGCTTGTCGCTGACAAAGGCGCGGTACGGCTCCATCGTCACGTTGTTGGCCGCGTCGAGTATCCACAGCAGGCTGGCCGCCATCCACAGGGTGGGACTGAACGGCATGGCCAGCAGGCCCAGGCTGCACAGGATGGCGCCGATCAGGAAGTACGGCGTGCGGCGGCCCCAGCGCGTCACCGTGCGGTCGCTCATGGCGCCGATCAATGGTTGCACGAGCAGGCCCGTCATGGGACCAGCCAGCCACAGGTAGGGCAGGCTCGCCTCGTCGGCGCCCAGGTATTTGTAGATGGGGCTCATGCTGCTTTGCTGCAGCCCAAAGCTGAACTGGATGCCGAAAAAGCCGACATTCATGTTGACGATCTGCCAGAACGACAGATGCGGACGGTGCGCGGTGGCGTCGCTCATGCTGCTTCCTGTTTTTGCTCTTGCTCTTGCTCCCGCTCCAGCCACAGCATATGCCAGGGCTGCAGGCCCACCGTGCCGGACAGCACGCTGCCATCGAGGCTGTTGCGCCATTCACCCGCAGGCAAAGTGTAGCGCTGGCTGGCGCCGCTGAAGTTGCTCAGGCTGAGAAACGCGTCGCCGCGCAACAGCGCCAGCACGGCCGGCGTGGCGGCCGGCAGCACGCTGCGCGGCGCGGCGGCGGCCAGGGCCGGCAAGCGCCGGCGCACGTCGATCAGCTGGCGCAGTGCCGGATACAGCCGGCCGCTGGCGCTCACGCCATCGTGGCGCCATGCCAGCAGGCTGTCGTCGAACGCGGGACGCTGCAGCCAGCGGCTGTCCATCGCCCGGTCGGCGCGCTGCGTGTAGCTGTGATCGTTGGTCATGCCCAGTTCATCGCCCATGTACAGCACCGGCAAGGCGCCAAAGCTCAAGGCCAGGCCATGCAGCAGCAGCAGACGACGCAACGCGTATTCCTGCTCCTGCACCGTGGTGGCGCTTTCCAGGCCGGCCAGGGAGGCGGCCATGCCGTTGCTGCCATGCGCCTTGTCGGCGCTGCTGCTCTGGAAGGCGGCGCCGCGCGCATAGCTGCCGGGGGCGCCGGCGAAGAACCGCGCGATGCGCGCCAGGCGCGCCGGCCCGTTCGCGCCCGCTTCATTGAGCAGCACGTTCCAGCCGATGTCGTCGTGGCAGCGCACGTAACTGAGCCAGCTCGCGGCCGGCGGCAGCGGCGGCGTGGCGGCGATCACCTGCTGCAGCAAGTCCGTGCTTTCCTCGGCCAGCGCGCCCCAGCCGGCGGCCATCAGGCTGCTGTGATAGGCGATATGGCATTCGGGCGCGGTATCGCTGCCAAAGTAGGCGGGCAGCTTGGGCGTGGGCACGATGGCTTCGGCCTTGAGCAGCACGCCCGGCGCGACGATGGCGGCAATCGCCCGCAACGCTTGCAGCAGGCTGTGGGCTTCGGGTTGGTTCATGCAATCGCTGCCTTCGCGCTTCCACAGGAAGGCCGTCGAATCGAGGCGGAACACCTCGATGCCCTGGTTGGCCAGCCCCAGCATGGCGCCGGCCATGGCCGCGAAGACGGCCGGATTGGCGTAATTCAAATCCCACTGGTAGGGATAAAACGTGGTCCAGACCCAGCGCTCGAGCTCCGGCACGAACGTGAAATTACCGGGCGCCGCCTGCGGGAAGACCTGGCCCACGGTGCGTTCGTAGCGGTCCGGCTGCACGCGGTCGGGATAGGTGTGGAAAAAATCGCGCAGCAGCGGATCGCCGGCCTTGGCGCCCAGCGCCCACGCATGGTCGTCGGCCACGTGGTTGAGGATCAGGTCCGAGCACAGGCTGATGCCGGCCGCGCGCAGCTGCGCCGTCAACGCCAGCAAGTCGGCGTTGCTGCCCAGTGCGGGATCGACTTCCTCGAAGCTGGCGACGGCAAAACCGCCATCGCTTTCGCCGGCGCGCGGACGCAAGAACGGCAGCAGATGCAGATACGTCACGCCCAGTTCGCGCAGGTGGGCAATGCGCGCCGCCACGCCCTGCAGGTTGCCGCCAAAGCGCTGCACATACGCGCTGTAACCGAGCATGGACTGGCTGGCAAACCAGTCCGGCTGCGTTTCGCGCTGCGCATCCTGCTGCCGCAGTTCGGGGGCGCGCGCCGCGTACAGCCGCCCCACGCTTTCCATCAGGTCGCCCAGCCAGGGCAGGAAGTCCGGCCGCTGGCCATACAGGCTGCCCAGGCGGTCGAGCAAGACCGCCTCCTGGCGCGCATAGCGGCGCGCCGCATCGTCGCGCAAGTGCGTGGGGAGCGGCGCCAGCAGGCGCGCCAGGGGGCTGCGTATCGAGATCATGAATCCTATCCTTGCTTAAAATGCGTATTTCAGGCTGACCTTGACGGCGCGCCCCGTGATCGAGCGGGCCGCATGGCCATCGCCCTCGACTTCCGTATAGCCGATCTTGTCGAGCAGATTGTTCGCCGTCAGCGCTACCTGCAATTGCGGCGTGAGCTGGTAATTGACGAAGGCGTTGAGCACCTGGTAGGCGGGCAAGGTGATCGTGTGCGCGTCGTCGCCCCACGATTTTCCCGTGCCGACCAGGCTCGCGCCCAGGGTAGCCTGCCCCCACTCATAGGTGGGCGCGATCTGGTACACGACACGCGCCTGGCGCCGCGGCGTATTGCCGATCAGCGCCACGTCGGCCGCCGCCGTGCCCGTGATCTCCGCATCCGTGAACGTCAGGCCGCCATTGATGCGGAAGTCGCCGGCGCTGTAGGCAGCTTCCAGCTCCACGCCCTTCGCTTCATAGCTGTTGGCCGTGCGCAGCTGGGTGGTCGCTTCGTAATTGCTTTCCTTGGTCTTGGCCTGGAACACGGTGACGAAGGTGCTCAGGGGACCGCGCCGCCATTTCACGCCGCCTTCGAGCTGGCGCACGGTATTGATCGCCACGGGCACGCTGCCATCGAGCGGCGTGCCGAACAGGATGCGGTCGGCATTGAAGGCCACGCCTTCGCTGACGCGGGCAAACACGGCCAGGTTGGCTTGCAGCTTGTAGTTCGCGCCCAGCGAGTACGAGGTGTGGCCCAAGGTATAGTCGACCCGCTGCACCGTCGACGGCAGATACGCTTGCGCGCCGGTGGCCTGGTTGGCCGTGCCGCTCGCGTGCTGGCGGTCGCGCCGCAGGCCGCCATCGAGATTCAGCGCACCGCTTTCCCAGGCCAGATTCAGGTAGGGCGACGTCGTGCGGTATTCCATGTCGACGGCGCGCGAGCAGCAGGCGCCGAAGGCCGGGCCGATGTAGCCTGGCGTGCCGCTGACCGTTTGCAGCAGCGCCGGCTGGTCGCCCGTGGCCTGCATCAGGTATTCGTTGAAATTCCAGGTCAGGCCCAGCTTTTGCTGCGACAGGTACAAGCCGGCCGTGGTGGTCAGCTTGCCGCTGTCGAGCACAAACGTCTTGGCCAGCTTGGTGTCGCTCAGGGTATTGCTGGCGTCGTCGATGGACGTGTTGAACACCACGGCGGAAAACGCGCGGCCCGTGTAGGGCTTGCCCTGGTTCGGGCCGCTGGCAAATACATAGCTGCCGTCGCTGCCGTTATTCGACGGGAACACGCCGATGAAGCGTCCCGAGTTGTCGGCATAGCGGAAGTTTTCGCTCACGCTCCAGCCCTGCCCCAGCTTGAACGATGCTTCCACACCCACGGTATCGCTCTTGACGTGCAAGCCGTCGTTGACGCGGGTGGCCACGCGCTGGTTATCCTTGTTCAGCACCATGTCGGGCACCCAGTACGGCGAATAGAAACTGGCCTTGCGCGGGTCGATGCCGGCGATTTCCCCGATGCGGCCATTGCGCACGCTGACCGGCACGGGCAAGGCCGTGGGCGACTGGTCGTCGAGGTGCTTGAACGACAGGCGCACGAAGCCGCTGTCGAATTCATGCGTGACATTGCCGCGGATCTGGCCACCCTTTTCGCTGTTGACGCCACTGTGGCGGATGCCTTCGCCCGTACGCCAGGAGCCGCCGATGAAGAAGCGCGTGCGCTCCGAAATCGGTGCGCCATAATCAAAATCGACCCTCGTCTGGTCGTAGCCCAGGCCGCGGCTGATGGCCACGCTGCCGCCCTTCTCCTTGCCATTCTTGCTGATGAAATTGATGATGCCGCCCGGCGAATTGGTGGCCAGGGTGGAGGCCGAACCGCCGCGCACCACTTCCAGGTGATCGAGCGTGGAATCGATCTTGACGAAGCTGTCGGGCGTGGTGAAATTGAAGTCGCCGAACTGCAGCACGGGCAAGCCGTCTTCCTGGATCTGTACATAGCGCGCGCCGCCGGCGGAAATGGGCAGGCCGCGCACGGTGATGTTGGCATTGCCTTCGCCGCCCGAGGATTCGGCGCGCAAGCCCGGCACCGAGCGCAGGACTTCGGCGGCGCTGGTCGGCGCGTTGTGCAGGATGGTGTCGAGCTCCATGCTGCTGACGGAATTGCTCGATTTCATTTTGGACGTGCCGCCGGTGGTGCCCGTGACCACGATGCGTTCCAGGTTCAGGCCATCGGCAGGAGCGGCGCTGACGGTGTCGGCGGCCGATTGCGCCTGGGCGGCACCCAGTTGCAGCATGGCCAGGGCGACGGCTGCGGCCATGCAGCCGCGTTGAGCAGTACGTGTCTTCATCTTGTCTCCAGTGTTGTGTGCCGATACATCGAGGTATCCGCTTGTTATGAGTACTGGCCGCCGCATGCCGTGGCGCGCTGGCTGAGCCGGTACGCCATTATTCAACGAATAAGAATTTATTGCAATCGATTGCAATAGAGCGCTGCAACATGCAAATATTGTTGTTTTTAAGAGAATATTACGGGTAATACAGAGGAGAGCAGGTGGAGATTAAGGCGATTTCAGCGTTTTTCATGCTGCTATGCAGCATGAAAATAAACGGGGAAATCCGAAATTATTGCAATCGGTTGCAATCGCTTGCCAACACGCTTCAGCGGCCCGAGGCGCGTACGATCAGCTCGGTTGGCAATTGCTGCGATGGCGCAGGCGCGCCGTCGACCAGCGCCAGCAGCGAGGCCACCAGCGCGCGTCCGGCGGCGCGGATCGGCTGGCGCACGGTAGTGAGCGGCGGATGGAAATACGCGGCCAGTTCGATATCGTCGTAGCCGACCACGGCCACCTGTTCCGGCACGGCCACGCCGCGCGCGCGCAGGGCGTTGATGGCGCTCATGGCCAGCAAGTCGCTGCAGGCAAAGATGGCGTCGAACGGCAGCTGGCGGTCCAGCAGTTCCTGCACGTCCGTCGCACCGCCCTGCGGCAGGAAGGAGCCAGCCACGTACAGTTGCGGGTCGGGCGTCAGTCCCTGCGCGGCCAGCGCCTGCGCATAGCCCTGGTGGCGCTGCGCCACTTCGGGCAGCTTGGCGTCGCCAAAGAAGGCGATGCGCCGGCGCCCCGCCGCCAGCAAGTGTTCCGTGGCCAGCCTGCCACCGGCGACGTTATCGCCGCCGACGGTGCAATACAGCTGCTGCGGCAATTGCGCGCCCCACACGACGATGGGCACCTGGCGCGCGGCCAGCTGGTTCAGTTGTTCATGGTGGCGCCACTGGCCGATCAGGATGATGCCGATCACGCGGCCGCTGTCGAAGGACAGGGCGGCCGCATCGAGCGTTTCCGCATCCACGCGCGAAATGAGCATGTCGAAGCCCTGCTCCGTCAGCGCATCGGCCAGGCTGCCCAGCATGCTGAGAAAGAAAGGATCGGACAGGTGCTGGCGCGTGGCCGCGTCATACGGCACCACCACGCCCACCGTGCGGTTCTGTTTCAGGCGCAGGTTTTGCGCGCCGATATTGATGGAATACTTGAGCGAACGGGCCAGTGCGATGACGCGCGCGCGCGTCTCTTCATTGACCAGCGAACTGCCGCTCAGCGCACGCGACACGGTCGACGTGGACACGCCGGCCAGACGCGCGATATCGGCCATCTGCAGGCGTTGCTGCGCCTTCGAATCGTTGCCGGTCATCGTGCGCTCACTGCGGCGCGGTGTCCTTGAACGATGGGCGCTCGGACAGTTTGTCGAACAGGCGCGCCAGCGCCGGATGCTCCGCGCGCCAGTCGATTTCCGGGAAGCGGAAGCTGAGCCAGCCCAGGGCGCAGCCCACGGCCACGTCGGCCAGGGTGTAGTTCTTGCCGGCGCAATAGGCGCTCTCGCCCAGACGTGCTTCCAGCGCCGCCAGGCCCAGGGTGACTTTGTCCAGCTGGCGCGCGATCCAGGCCGCGCTTTGCTGCTCGGGCGGGCGCTGCGTGCGCTCCAGGCGCACCAGCACGCCCGCGTCAAGGATGCCGTCGGCCAACGCTTCCCAATTCTTGATATCGGCCCGCTCGCGGCCATTGCCGCCGGCCGGCAGCAGTTTACAGACGGGCGTGAGCGTGTCGAGGTATTCGACGATGACTTTCGAATCGATCAGCGTGCTGCCATCCTCCATCACCAGGCAAGGCACCTTGCCCAGCGGGTTGGCCTGGGCGATGCGGGTTTCCGGCACCCACACGTTTTCCAGCTCGAAGACATAGTCGAGCTTTTTTTCCGCCAGCACGATACGGGCTTTGCGGACATACGGGCTGGCGAGGGAACCGATCAGTTTCATAGGTACTTTAAGGTAAAGGAGCAGCTAGCAGTATAGCATCGGCGGCAGCGGTGTTTGGCAGCACGCGCCCGGCGGCCTCCAGTGTGTGGCAGGCACGCCGCATCGGCGCCGGATTCGGCCAACATGGGGGCTATCCGCAGCCGACGGACGGCTGGCCAGCGGCCAGCGGTGGTAAAATCGCCCTTTACTGTGGCGCCGCCAGTGTTGCTGTATTGCAATAGCCCTGCCCTCCCCGCGCGCCACACGCCAACCGTTTCTTTAACTTGCGTCCGCTCTCATGACTTCTACTACTCCGTATTCCACGCTGTCGGCCCTGTCTCCGCTCGATGGCCGCTACGCCAGCAAGACCGATCTGCTGCGCCCGATCCTGTCCGAAGCCGGTTTCATGCACCACCGCGTGAAAGTGGAAATCTCCTGGCTGCAAGCGCTGTCGCAAGCCGGTTTCGCTGAAATCAAGCCTTTCTCGGCAGAAGCGAGCGCCCTGCTCGACAAGATGGCAGCCGATTTCTCGGAAGCCGACGCGGTCCGCATCAAGGCCATCGAAGCGGTCACCAACCATGACGTCAAGGCGGTCGAATACTGGCTGAAGGAACAAGTGGCGGACGTGCCGGAACTGGTGGCGGCGTCCGAATTCATCCATTTCGCCTGCACCTCGGAAGACATCAACAACACCTCGCACGGCATGATGCTCAAAGCCGCGCGCGATGGCGTGATGCTGCCGGCATTGAACGGCCTGGTGGCCAAGCTGACGCAGATCGCGCACGACAATGCCGACGTGCCGATGCTGTCGCGCACGCACGGCCAGACGGCCAGCCCGACCACCCTGGGCAAGGAATTTGCCAACGTCGTGGCCCGCTTGCAGCGCGCCGTGAAACGCATCGAGCAAGTGGAAATCCTCGGCAAGATGAATGGCGCCGTCGGCAACTACAACGCCCACCTGTCGGCCTACCCCGGCTTCGACTGGCCGGCATTCTCGCAGGCCGTCATCGAACAGCGCCTGGGCCTGGTCTTCAATCCGTACACCATCCAGATCGAGCCCCACGACTACATGGCCGAACTGTTCGACGCCTTCGCGCGCGCCAACACGATCCTGCTGGACCTGAACCGCGACATCTGGACGTACGTCTCGCTGGGCTACTTCAAGCAGAAACTGAAAGCGGGCGAAATCGGTTCGTCGACCATGCCGCACAAGGTCAACCCGATCGACTTCGAAAACTCGGAAGGCAACCTGGGCCTGGCCAACGCCGTGCTGAAACACCTGTCGGAAAAACTGCCCGTCTCGCGCATGCAGCGCGACCTGACCGATTCGACCGTGCTGCGCAATATCGGCGTGGGCCTGGGCTACACGCTGCTCGCGTATGACAGCTGCCTGCGCGGCCTGAACAAGCTGGAAGTAAACCACGCGCGCCTGGCGCAAGACCTGGACGCAACGTGGGAAGTGCTGGCTGAGCCCGTACAAACCGTCATGCGCCGCTATGGCATCGAAAACCCGTACGAACAGCTGAAAGAGCTGACGCGCGGCAAGGGCATCTCGAAAGAAGCGCTGCAAACCTTCGTCAACGGCCTGGCCATTCCGCAAGATGCCAAGGACGTGCTGCTGACCATGACGCCGGGCAACTACATCGGTATCGCCGCGCAATTGGCCAAAGCCATCTAAGCAATTTCCACATGGGGATCTTACAATCCCACTCCCGCGGGGCGGCCAGCATACAAATGCTGGCCGCCCCGCGGTTTTTCCGGCAATCTTTCTTGTAGAATCTCCAGCACGCAGCGCAATTTGCTTTTCTTTGGTATATTAGGCCGAATTAGTCCTAATACGTACTACTTTCAAGAAAGCCATCGATGCAACGCTACACCACCACCGCCATCATCCTGCACTGGCTGACCGCCCTGCTGATCATCAGCGCCTTCGTCATGGGCCTGGTCATGGTCGACATTCCCGGCCTGACGCCCACCAAGCTCAAATATTTCTCCTGGCATAAATGGCTGGGCGTGACCGTGCTGGCCATCGCCGCCATCCGCCTGCTGTGGCGCAAGGCCAACGTGCCGCCGCCGCACCCGGCCAGCATGGTTGCCTGGCAAAAGAAGGCGGCCGACGCCATGCACGTGCTGCTGTACATCCTGATCTTCGCCGTGCCCGTTTCCGGCTACCTGTACACCCTGGCCGCCGGCGTGCCCGTGGTCTACCTGGGCCTGTTCCAGCTGCCCGTCATCATGGCGCCGAACCCGGAACTTAAGCCGCTTTTAAAAGAGATTCATTATGTTCTGAACATGACGATGGCCGCCGCCGTGGCCGCCCATGTGCTGGCCGCGTTGAAGCACCAGTTCATCGACCGTGATGGCGTGCTTAAGCGCATGCTGCCCTAAGAACGTCGAACCAAACCTACTGCGCGTCGCGATTTGCGGCCTGCGATGCTCACTGTGCTAAAAGCACAGTTCCGCTTCTCGGCCACAACTCACTTCCGCTCGCTACGGTTTTGTCCGGCGTTCCAAGTCCGTCTTAATCTGCTTTGCTCACTGAAACTACAGGAAAAAAACAAGATGAAAACCACCCAACGCATCGTCCTCGCTTCCCTGCTGGGCCTGTCCGTGGCCGCCACCGCCGCCACCTTGCTGAAAGTCGATCCCGCCAAGACCAGCGTGTCGGCCGTGTTCAAGCAAATGAACGTGCCTGTGGAAGCGAAGTTCAAGAAATTCAATATCGCCATCGATTACAACCCGGCCGCGCCGGACGCCTCGAAGGCGTCGGTGGAAATCGAGACGGCCAGCATCGATATCGGCGACCCGGAGTACAACAAGGAAGTGGCGAAGAAAGAATGGTTCAACTCGGCCCAGTTCCCGAAAGCCACCTTTGTCTCGAGCAGCATCAAGGCGGCGGGCGCGGGCAAGCTGACGGTGACAGGCAAGCTGAGCATCAAAGGCAAGACCACCGACGTGACCTTCCCCCTGGCGGTGAAAGCCGATGGCGGAAAATACGCCTTTGACGGCGCCCTGCCGATCAAGCGCCTGACCTATAACATCGGCGAAGGCGAGTGGAAAGACACGAGCATGGTTGCCGATGAGGTCACGATTAAGTTTCATGTTTCAGCTCAGTAACATCCAAAAATCTGTTGTTCAACTTAGTTAGGAATGCAATGAAATTGAAGCACTTGATGATCGCCGTGCTGGCAGCGGCCGGCGCGGGTTCGGCCATGGCCGCTACCGACACCTACAACCTCGACCCGACGCATACCTTCCCCAGCTTTGAAGCCGATCACATGGGCATGTCCGTCTGGCGCGGCAAGTTCAACAAGACCAAGGGCACGGTCACCCTGGACCGCGCCGCCAAGACGGGCAGCCTGGACCTCGTCATTGATGCCGATTCGATCGACTTTGGCCTGGACGCCATGAACACGCACGCGAAAAAAGCGGACATGTTCAATGTCGAGAAATTCCCTGAAATCACCTACAAGAGCAAGTCGCTCAAGTTCAACGGCGATCAGCTGGTGGAAGTCGATGGCGAACTGACCCTGCTGGGCGTGACCAAGCCCGTCAAGCTGAACGTGAGCAAGTTCAAGTGCATCATGCACCCGCGCTACAAGCGTGAAGTGTGCGGCGCCGACGCCACGGCGGAATTCAAGCGCAGCGACTTTGGCCTGAACTACGGCATGCCGGCGTTCTCGCCGGAAGTCAAGCTGGCCATCCAGGTAGAAGCGATCAAGGCCGACTAAACACGACCTTGCCGCCCGACAAGCCCGCCTCGCTGCCCGCAGCCAGGCGGGCTTTTGCATGCGCCACGCGAATCCGCTGGACTTTTCTATCGTGCGGCATCACTATCCATTGGCATGATGTTGTTCTGACATGGCACACCCACTTATCCACGCGCGGAGGACTACATGAATTTCATTATCTGGATCGTTATTGGCGGCGTCATTGGCTGGCTGGCCAGCATGGTCATGAAAACCAATGCGCAACAGGGCATCTTCCTCAATATCGTCGTCGGCATCGTCGGCGCCTTCCTGGGCGGCTGGCTGCTGGCGCCCCTGTTCGGCACGGGCACCATCAATAGCGACAATTTCAGCCTGGCTTCGTTGCTCGTCTCGTTCCTGGGCGCCGTCATCCTGCTGGGCATCGTGAATCTTTTACGCCGCGGCAAAATACGCTAAGCAGACAAAAAGCAGCGTATTCAGCAAGTGGCCGGGCCGCGCAAGCGCCCGGCCACTTTTCATTGTCGCCAGGACACGTATGTACAAATACCACAGCCGCCGCACGGAAAAATGCCCGTTGCCAGCCCGTTTCCGCCCCTACGCCAAGCAAAATGATGCCATTCAAACAAGCACATGCGAACATGCTGCCCGGAAAATGTGATTGACTAGTGCGAGTTCGATACGGATACTCTATGTCGCCCGCTGCACAATCAGCGGGTACTCCGCTGATTCCGACTTCCCTACAATGTAAAAGAACAGAACTCGAATGAAAAAATCTCTCATCGCGCTCGCCATCCTGAGCAACTTCGCACACGCCGACGAAGGCATGTGGATGCCCCAACAGCTGCCACAAGTAGCCAAGGAACTGAAAGCGGCCGGACTGAAACTCGATCCGACCAACCTCACCAAACTGACCGAATTCCCGATGGGCGCCATCGTCAGCCTGGGCGGTTGCTCGGCGTCGTTCGTCTCGCCGCAAGGCTTGGTTGCCACCAACCATCATTGCGTCTACAACAGCGTGGCGGTCAACTCGACCAAGGAACGCGATTTGCTGGCCAACGGTTTCCTGGCCAAGACGTTCGCTGAAGAATTGCCGGCCGCCCCAGGCAGCCGCATCTTCGTCACCTCGGCCGTGACCAATGTCAGCGACAAGATCATCACCGCCGACGTGGCCAAGCTGCAAGGCAAGGCACGCATCGACGCGATCGAGAAAAACCAGAAGAAACTGGTCGCCGAATGCGAAAAAGAAGCGGGCTTCCGCTGCACCGTGTCGGCCTACTACGGCGGCCTGGAGTTCTACCTGATCAAACAACTGGAAATCCGCGACGTGCGCCTGGTGCACGCGCCTCCAGCCGGTGTGGGTAAATTCGGCGGCGACACCGACAATTGGATGTGGCCACGCCACACGGGCGACTACGGTTTCTACCGCGCCTACGTCAGCAAAGACGGCAAAGCTGCCGACTTCAGCAAGGACAACGTGCCTTACCAGCCAAAACACGTGCTGAAACTGGCCAAGGATGGCTTGAAAGAAGGCGATTTCGTCATGGTCCTGGGCTACCCTGGCCGCACCAACCGTCACCGCCTGCCATCGGAAGTGGCGTACACGTTTGACTGGAACTACCCGGCCTTCGTGAAAGCGTCGGGCGAAACCCTGGCCATCATCGCGCGCGAAACCAAGGACAACAAGGATGTTGCCCTGAAATACGCGGGTCAAGTTGCCGGCGTGAACAATTACTACAAGAACCGCCAAGGCATGCTGGACTCGTACGCCGGCAGCGACTTCCTGGCGCGCAAAACGGCGGAACATGAAGCCCTGAAGACCTGGGTCAACGCCACGCCGGCACGCAAGGCGGAATTTGCCGGCGATATCGAGCAAGTGGAAAAGCTGATCGCCGAGCGCGATGCCGACACCAAGCGCGATTTCTTCCTCAGCTACGCACAGCCGCGCCTGCTGAACACGGCACGCAGCCTGTACCGCCTGTCGAACGAAGGCACCAAGGCCGATACGGAACGCAAATCCGGCTACCAGACGCGCGACTTGCCACGCCTGGAAGCAGGCATCACTTCGGTCGAGCGCACCTACGATGAAAAAGTCGACAAGGCGCTGGTACTGAACAGCCTGACCAAGTACGCAGCGCAACCGGCAGCACAACGCCGCGCCAGCTTCGACGCCGCCATCGGCATCAAGGACGGCATGTCGCCAGCCGACCTGTCCGCCGCCCTGGACAAACTGTATGCAGGCAGCAAGCTGGCCGACAAGGCCGAGCGCGCAGCATGGCTGAAACGCACGCCAGCCGAATTCCAGGCCAGCAAGGACAGCTTCATCCAGGCAGCCGTTGCCATGTACCCGGATTCGCTGAAAAACGAAGCGGAAGACGAAGAACTGGCCGGCAAGATCCAGCAAGCCTACGCCAACTACATGAAAGCCAAAATTGCCTTCATGAAGAGCAAGGGCCAAGCCGTCTATCCTGACGCCAACAGCACCCTGCGCGTCACGTTCGGCAAAGTAGCCGGCCGCGACCATGGCGCCGACGGCACCACCTGGTCTGCCTTCACCACCGTCAATGGCGTCGCCGCCAAAGCCACGGGCCAGGGCGAGTTCAATGCACCGGCAAATCAACTGGCCGCGATCAAAGCCAAGGACTTCGGTAAATTCGTCGATCCCAAGCTGAAAACCGTACCGGTCGACTACCTGGCTACCCTGGACATCACCGGCGGCAACTCCGGTTCGGCTGCCCTGAACGCCAAAGGCGAATTCATCGGCCTGGCCTTCGACGGCACCCTGGACTCGATTATTTCCGATTGGGACTACAACAAGGCCAACACCCGTTCGATCCAGGTCGACCTGCGCTACATGCTGTGGAACATGAAACACATCGACCACGCAGACAACCTGCTGAAAGAAATGGGCGCTGAATAACAAGAAGCAATAACCCGGCAACGGGCGCTTTAGCCTGAGCCACTCCTGCGGGAGTGGCTTTTTTTCGCCTAGCGTTTTACCTTGGTGAAACGGTAAGGCACGGCTTGCTCCTCGCCAAACACTTGCGCCCTGCCACTTCCCAAGGGCAGCATCACCCGCCGGCCATCGTGCAGCAGCAAGGCCAGGTCGGCGCCGGGAAAGCGCTGCGCCAGCAGCGGATACGCTTGCCGGGCAATACCGGCGGCGGGAATCACGATACGGTAGTCGCCACCGCCAAAGTCCAGCAGCAGCGCGGGCAGCTCATCGGGCCCCGGCAGCGCCGTGATGCGCAGGCGCGCATTTCCCTTGACGAATTCGAGGGCCGACCACAGCGGCAAAGGGCGTTGCGTGGGCCCGGTCTGCAGCTGCGGCGCGTGGCCCGCTTGCGCCGACGTCAGCAAGACGTCGGGCCGTTCTTCCGACACTGCCCCATCGACGGCCAGCAGCCAGCCCCGGTAGCGTATCAGCGCGCCCTGTGCAGCGGCTGTGACGGAGCCGCCCTGCGCCACCGGTCCCTTGCCTGCTGGCAAGCGCAATGGCGCCGCCTGTGCCGCCAGGCAAGCCCACCACAGCAGCGCCGCCATCGCCATCGCTGTCACCGTCTTCACCATGCCGCCTCCCCCTCGCGCGTGAAACCTATTCATAACACAAGTGCGGCCCGGCACCTCTGCCGCGCCTCAAGGCGCCAACGCCGGTGCTACAATTGGCCCCTAGCGGGCGTACTTACCCAGCGCGCCTTCCCCCTCCCAGACTCAGACCGCTATGCCACCAGACTTGCGCACGACCTACGAACTCGGTAACCACAACCAGACCACGACCTGGCTGGAATGCATCACCTTCTATCAAGATCTCGCCGCACGCTACCCGCAAGTGCTGCATTTCGAACAGATCGGCCTGTCCGATTCGGGCGTGCCTATTCACGCTGGCGTCGTCAGCGCGGACGGCGTGTTCGACCGCGAACAGATCAAGCGTGAAGGCCGCACCGTCTTCTTCAACAACAACGGCATCCATCCGGGCGAACCGGAAGGCATCGACGCTTGCATGGCCATCGTGCGCGACCTGTGCACGCAGCCGGAACGCCTGGCGGCGCTGGGTAGCACCGTGCTGCTGTTCATTCCCATCTACAACGTCGATGGCAGCCTGAACCGCTCCAACACGTCGCGCGTGAACCAGGATGGCCCGGAGCAATTCGGTTTCCGCGGCAATAGCCGCCACCTGGACTTGAACCGCGATTTCATCAAGTGCGACAGCCTGAACGCGCAAGTGTTCAATCGCCTGCTGGCCAACTGGGACCCGGACGTGATGGTCGACACGCACACGTCGAACGGCGCCGACTACCCGTACACGATGACCCTGATCCACACGCAGACGGACAAGCTGGGCAATGGCCTGGGTCCCTTCCTGCAAGACACCATGCTGCCGCACATCTTTGCGCAGATGGAAAGCGCCGGCTGGCCCACCTGCCCGTATGTGAACCCCGTCAAGGATAGTCCCGACCACGGCATCGCCGAGTTCCTCGAAGTGCCCCGTTTCTCGACCGGCTTTGCGGCCTTGCATCACGTTATCGGCTTCATGCCGGAAACGCACATGTTGAAACCGTTTGCCGACCGCTACGCCTCCATGCGCACCCTGCTCGACATCACTATGGCGTTCACGGTCAAACACGGCGAACAGATCAAGCAACTGCGCGCGCAAGCCAAGGCGGCGGGACGCACGCAAGCCGAGTGGCCCATCCACTGGGCCATGAATGAAGAACAGCCGTCGACCTTCCCCTTCAAGGGCTATGCGGCGCAATACACGCCAAGTATCCTCGGCGATTACCAGCGCCTGTCCTACGACCGCTCGCAGCCGTGGGAACGCGATATCGCCTACTACAACCGCTTCGATGCGGACGTCACCGTGGCCGCGCCGAAAGCCTATGTCGTGCCGCAGGCGTGGCGCGAAGTCATCGAACGCCTGCGCTGGAACGGCGTCGAAATGTCACGCATCACCGCCGAACAGACGGTAACGGCGCGCTACTACCACATCACCAAGGTCGGCACGCGCGCCACGGCCTACGAAGGCCACATGTTCCACGACACGGTCGACGTGGAAGCACGCACGGGCCAGTTCACCGTGCAGGCGGGCGATTATGTTGTCAGCCTGGACCAGGATAATGCCCGCTATGCGGTGGAAACCCTGGAACCGCAGGCGCACGACAGCTTCTTCCGCTGGGGCTTCTTCAACAGCGTGCTGGAAAAGAAAGAAGCATTTTCCGATTACGTGTTCGAAGACATGGCGTCCGAACTGCTGCGCGATGAGCCGGCGCTGGCGGCCAAGTTTGCCGACTGGAAAGCGGCCAACCCTGCCCTGCTGAGCAATCAGGAAGCCGTGCTCGACTTCATCTTTGCACACTGCCAGCGCTTTGCCGAGCCGGAATGGCGGCGTTACCCTGTCATCGCCCTGATGTAACTCCGGGCTGTAGCGAATGCAACATCCTGGCGCCGCATCGGAGACCCCGGTGCGGCGCCTCTTTCTGTGCCCTGCCCACAAGGTAATCCCATGCACTACGCACTGAACCTGCGCACCTTTATTTACAGCCATTATTTTTACCTGGGCTTGCGCGTGGCCATCGGCCTGGTCGGCCTGGCCTTGCTGACCCAGGAAATCAGCGACAGCGCCACCGCCATGACGGTATGCATCGGCGCCCTGTGCACGACCCTGATGGACATGCCCAGCCCGCTGCGCCACAAGTTCAACGAGATGCTGGCTTCCGTGCTGCTGTGCAGCGCCGTGACCTTATTGATCAGCCTGTGCGGCCCCGTGCAGTGGCTGTTGATGACGGTGCTCGTGCTCGTCAGTTTCCTCGCCAGCATGATGGTGGTGTACGGCAAGAAATCCATGCCCTTGCAACTGGCCGCCCTGTTCATCATGACCATGTCGATGGAGCATCAGATGACGTGGCAGCAATCGTTTCACCACGCGGGCCTGTTCATGCTGGGGGGATTGATCTATCTGGCCTACGCCATGGCCATCGCCTGGGTCTTGCGCCACCGCATCAAGCAGCAAGTGCTGGCCGAAGCCCTGTTCGAACTGGCCGCCTACATCGACATCAAGGCCGATTTCTACGATGCACGCTTCAATTTGACGGAGCAGTTCAACAAGCTGGTGCGCCATCAAAGCATCCTGGCCGACCGCCAGCAGGCGTCGCGCGATCTGATTCTGCGCAGCCACAAGAACAGCAAGGACGCCATCGTCGTGCAAGTGCACGTGTGCATGCTCGATCTGTATGAACTGATCCTTTCCACGCACACGGATTACGCGCTGCTGCGCCAGCACCTGGCCGACTCCGACGTGCTGAAATCCCTGCACGACCTGGCCTACAAGGCGGCGCGCGACATCGAATCCGTCGCCTACGCCGTCACGCGCAAGCGCGCTTCGTATGCGCAGATCAGCTATGACAAGGAATGGGCCGACATCGAAGGAGAAATTGCCCGCCTGCACGCAAAAGGCAACAGCGCGCAAGAGGCACTGGCGACGTTACGCGCGCAGCGCAACAAGATTCGCGCCATTCTGAAAATGATAGCTGAGCTGCACCTGGCCACGCAAAAAGTCTACGACAACGTGCCATTCTGGAGCGGCGCGGACATGGCGCCATTCCTGTCGCAGCAGAAATACGAACTGAAGACCCTGCTGGCCAACTTGCGCCTGGACTCGCCCGTGTTCCGCTTCGCCCTGCGCGTGTCGATGGCCATTTCCGTGGGATTGCTGATCGGCCACTGGCTGCCGTATGCGGCGCACAGCTACTGGATCGTGCTCACTATCGTCATCATCCTGCGCCCCACCTTCAGCATGACGCGCCAGCGCCGCGCCGACCGCATCATCGGCACCATCATCGGCTGCGTGGTCACGGCCATCGTGATCCGCTTCGTGCACAGCAATATCGTGCTGATGGCCATCCTGTTCCTCTCCATCGTGGCCACGCCCACCTTCATCTATTTGCGCTACCGCTACACGGCCATCGCCGTCAGCCTGATGATTCTGCTGCAAATGCACCTGGTGGCGCCCAGCAACCCGAACCTCGTCAGCGAACGCCTGATCGATACCCTGATCGGCGCGGCGGTGGCCACCGTATTCAGCTTCGTGCTGGCCAACTGGGAATACCAGAGCCTGCCGCGCCTCGTGCGCCAGGTGCTGAACGTGAACCTGTCATACATGCAAGCCAGCTTCGCGCTGCTGCAAGGAAAGTGTTTCGATGATTTCGCCTACCGCATCGAACGCAAGCGACTGATGGACAGCCTGGCCGCGCTCAGCTCGGCACTGGTACGCATGCTCGACGAACCGGCCAGCAAGCAGCGGGCAGTGGAAGACATCAACCTGTTCATCGTGCAAAATTATTTGCTGGTCGCCCACGTGGCGGCGCTGCGCTCGATCCTGGGACGCCATGCCAGCCAGCTGCCCGTCGCGCCCGTCAACGCCCTGCTTGGCCACAGCCATACGCAAGTGTGTCTGACCCTGTCGCGCGCGCTGGACCAGCTCGACGACAAGGCCGCCATCAGCGCCCCGCTGGCCGCTGCTGCCGCCCCGCCCGTGAGCGAAGTGGACTGGTCGGGCTGGCCGCTGGTCAAAAGACGCATCCGCCTGTTGCAAGCCGATGCCGACAAGATCGTAGTACATAGCGCGGCGATCGTGCATATCGTGGCCCCCAGATAATCTTTGGGGGGCGCCCTGGCGCAAGTGGTGTCATCAGGAGGTCATCTGGCTTCTCTATGCTGCCATGGTTTTTCCACTTCCAGCCAAGGTCTTCCATGCACGCATTTCCCCTGAGCCGGCGCCTGCCGCTGGCGCTGGCCATCAGCGCCGCCCTCGCCCTTGCCGCTTGCGGCGGTTCCGACCACCAGGAAACGGCGCTCGTCATTCCCGCCGCGCCCGCCGACCAGGGCGCGCCCGATACGGCGCCGCCATCGGCCACAGCCCTCCCCTTTGTCGACAATATCGCCAGCAACCAGCGCGGCGATGCGCGCTACGCCACGGCCGCCACGAATGCGGGCGTGCGCGTGCTGATCGGCATGCTCGACATCTGGAAACCATTGACGGAAATCGTCGATGCCGGCGTCTCGGCGCCGGCCGTGGACGGCTTCCCCGCCGTCGTGCCTTCCGCCTGGACGGGCGTGCCCAACGATGGCACGCCGGGCGGCACCATCGTCAATGCCAGCGTGCACAATGCCAACATCGATTTCGTCATCAAAGCCACCACCAGCCGCACCCCCGCGCAGGAACTGGCCGCCTACCTCGATGACCGCCGCGGCAAGGGCTACAGCATCACCGACGGCATGGGTCCGCTGACAGACGCCTGGCGCAGCGCGGCGCGCCAGACCACCAGCATCACAGACATTGCGCCGGATGCGACAAGCAAACTCTACAACGACAGCGGCAGCAACACGGGCGTGGCGGGCAGCGCCAATGCCGAGTTCGGCAACGTGGTGGGCCTCGTCAACGCCATGGGCAACAATGGCTCGACGGAACCGGCCAAGCGCTTCTACAAATATGCGCGCCCGTTCCGCTGGAGCAGCAATGTGGCCGTGATCCCGGCCCTGCTGCCGGCCAGGAGCGCCACGCCCGCCACCGATGGCGGCTTTACCAGCGGCCATTCGGCCGAAGCCGTGCGCGGCGCGCTGGGCATGGCGTATGCCTTGCCCGAGCGCTACCAGGAAATGGTGGCGCGGGGCCTGGAGCTCGGTGAAAACCGCATCATCGCCGGCATGCATTCGCCGCTCGACGTGATCAGCGGCCGCGTGCAGGCGCAAGCCATCGTCGCCGCCAACCTGCTCGACCCGGCAACGGCCGCCACCAAGGCCGCCGCCGTAACGCAGGCGCACACGACCCTGATGGCGAAAACCGGCACCACGGCCGACACCTTCTATGACTACGCCCATTCGGGCACCGGCGCCAACGACCGCTTTGCGGACTACGCCAGCACCAAGGCCGCCTATATCCGCCGCCTGACCTTCGGTTTCGCGCAGACAGGCGCCGCCAATGCGCCGGCCGTCGTGCCGAAAGGCGCGGAAGTGCTGCTGGAAACGCGTTTGCCGTATCTGTCCGACGCGCAGCGCCGCGTGGTGCTGAAAACAACGGCCTTGCCATCGGGCTACCCGGTGATGGACGATGCTGAAGGCTGGGGCCGCTTGAACCTGTTTGCCGCCGCCGACGGCTATGCCGTCTTCACGGGCAATGTCGTCATCAGCATGGATGCGGCCAAGGGCGGCTTCTACGCCGTCGACCGCTGGCGCAACGACATCGGCGGCACGGGCAAGCTGAACAAGCAAGGCACGGGCACACTGAAGCTGGGCGGCAACAATAGCTGGAGCGGCGGCACGCAGCTGGAAGGGGGCCGCCTGGAAGGCTTGTCGGCCACGGCCTTCGGCAAGGGCGACGTGTATGTCAGCGGCGGCACCCTGGTCAGCAATGCACCGTCCGGCCTGGCGCTGGCCGGCAAGTACACGCAGCTGGCCAACGGCAACCTGGAATTAAAGCTGGGCAGCGGACAGCTAGGCCGCCTGAGCGTGGCGGGCCAGATGACGGTGGCGGGCGGCAGCCTGAAGGTGACGTTCCAGAACGGCTACAAGCCGGCCGCCGGCGACACCCTGACCGTGCTGCAGGGCGCCAGCCTGAAAGGCAAGTTCGACAGCATCACGGTCGATGGTTTCAAGGTGACGCCGACGTACACGGCAACGGGCTTGCAGCTGCGCCTGGATGTATAGGCGAGCTACTTGAGGTAGCGCTCAAACCAGCCGATAGTACGCTTTTGCAAGTCGCGCTGGTGCTCGGGCTTGCGGAAGGAATGGCCTTCGCCGTCGTAGATGAACAGGCTGGACGGCACGCCCATGGCGCGCAAGCCGTGCCAGAATTCCAGCGACTGGGCGGCCGGCGTTTCCACGTCGCGCTCGCCCACGTAGATCAGGGTTGGCGTCCTGGCCGCCTTGATCGATTCGATGGGCGAAGCCTTGCGGTAGACGGCCGGATCGTCATAGGCGGAGGCGCCAAAGAACGGGATCATCCACTGGTTGATGCCGTTCTGGCCGTAATAGCTGATCCAGTTCGACACGCCCGCGCCCGCCACGGCCGCCTTGAAACGGTCGCTGTGCGTGACGCCCCACATGGTCATGAAGCCGCCATATGAATGGCCGATCAGGCCCAGGCGCTGGCCGTCGACGGGCGCCACTTTTTGCACCGCATCGATGCCAGTGAGAATGTCGCGCCAGTCGCCGCCGCCAAAGTCCGCCATGTTGGCACGCGTAAAAGCCTGGCCCTGGCCAAAGCTGCCGCGCGGATTGGGCAGGAAGACGAAATAACCTTTTTGCGTCAATTCGTGGATCAGGGTGCCCGCGCCCACGTAACGGGGCGAAGCTGCCGCGCCAGGACCGCCATGCACGTTGACGACCATCGGGTAGCGCTTGCCGGCGTCCGTCTTCAACGGTCCCAGCAGCCAGCCCTGCACCTTGTATTGCTCGTTGTTCCAGCCCACGTTTTGCACCGTCAGCTGCGGCGCAAAACCGTCATTGTCGCGCGTGATCTTTTTCAGCTGGGCCACCGGCCCGGCCACCAGGTAGGAAGCGTGCGTAAAATCTTCCTGTGCGGCGGCCGCTTGCAAGCCATCGGCGCTGAACGACAGACGGCCATCGCTGCCGCTGCTGCTGAGCTCACCGAGCAGCACAGGTTGGCTGGGGCCGGTCTGCGCATCGACGGGCACCAGCGCCAGCTGCGAATCGATCAGGGCCGTTGCCAGCAAGCCGGCGCCGCGCCAGACGACGCCATTGAAGGTACCGCGATAGTCTTGTGTCACATTGCGCGGCGTGCCGCCGGCCAGCGGCACCGTGTAGATATCGCCGCCGATGGAGCCGAAATCGCTCATCAGGCCGCCGATGAAGACCACTGTCTTGCCATCGGGCGAGACCGAGGGCAAGTTCAGCTGCATGGCCGGCGACGCGATCACGCGCAGGGCGCCCGTGGCCGCATCAATATGGCTGAGCTTGGCGTCCCACCAGTTGCTGTCGCCATTGCCTTGCGCGCTGGTGGCGACAAAGCCGCGGCCATCGGGCGTCCAGCTGTATTCATACACATAGGTGTCGTTTGGCGACAGCAAGCGCAGCTCGCCGCCGCTGGCAGGCACGACGGCGATGCGCTGGGCGTCGTCTTCGCTGCCCACTTCGCCCACCTGGCGCGCCCCCGCCTCCACGGCGCCGGCCAGCTTGCGCGCGCCGACCGTCGCCAGCAAGGCCAGTTGCTTGCCATCGGGCGACCAGCGCGCCGTGCTGGCCACGCCCTTGATGCTGGTCAACATGCGAGCTTGGGCCTGCGCCAGGGTGGCCAGGTACAACTGCGCCGTGCCCGCCTTCGCGTCGTAGCCGACAAAGGCCAGTTGCCGGCCATCGGGCGACCAGCTGGGCTTGTCGTAGGAACACACGGCACATGGATCGAATTGCTGCACGATGGCGCCGTTGGCGGCGTCGCGCACGACGATGGCCGCATGCGGGCGCTGCGCTTGCTCGCCCGCCTTGCTCGACTCGATGGCGGCGATGCGCCGGCCATCGGCCGACAGGGCCACGGCGCGGTAATCGCGCAATGCCGGCCCGGTTGCAGCGGCGGCCTGTACCGTGGTGCCCAGAAGGCTGCTTGCCAGCAAGCCGCAGGCGGCCAGATCAGTTATTTTCATCATGTAAATTCCGGTTAGAAATAAAAAAAACCGCCGGCAAGCGCGGCGGTTTTGGATGGAACAGACTGCATTAGCGGGCCTTCTTGCCCAGGTGCGAATGCCGCATGCTGTACAGGAAGTAAATGGCCACCGTCACCGTCATCCAGATACTAAACACGACAAACGTCGTATGCGGCAAATCGCGCATGATGTACAGGCAGGCGAGTACACTCAGGCCGGGAATCACATACGGGCCGAACGGCACGCTGAAGCCTTCGATGCGGTTCGCGCCTTGCTTGTGGCGCAGCACGGGCACGGCGATCGACACCACCATGAAGGCCGTCAGGGTACCGATGCTGACCATGTCCCACAGGTAAGTCGCATCGATGGAACCGGCCACCACGGCCACCACGAGGCAGACGATGATGGTATTGCTGACCGGCACCAAGGTGCGCGGGTGGATCTTCTGGAACGATTTCGGGATCAGGCCGTCGCGGCTGACGGCAAACAGGATGCGCGTCTGGCCGTAGATCGTCACCAGGGTCACGCTGAAGACGGAAATGACGGCGCCGGCCGACAACACCAGCGCGGGCCAGGTCTTGCCCGTCACGTTTTGCAGGATCACCGCCAGGCCCGCTTCCTGGCCTTCGAACAATTTCGCCTGTTGCGCACCGAGGGCGGCCACGGCCACCAGCAAATAGAACACGGTGACGATCAGCAAGCCATACAGGATGCCGCGCGGCACATTGCGCTTGGGGTCTTTCACTTCGTCGCCCGCCGTGGCCACCGTATCGAGGCCGATGAAGGAGAAGAAGACGGTGCCGGCCGCCGCCGTCACGCCCGTCATGCCGGCAAAGCCCTTGCTATTGTCGGTATTGAAGAAGGGCACGAAGTTGTCCGCATTGAAGCCGGAGAAGGCAATGGCAATGAAGAATACGAGGATGGACAGCTTGATGACGACCATGATGGCGTTCATCAGGGCCGATTCCTTGGCGCCACGCAATAGCAGGAAGCCGCACATGCAGATCAAAAAGATCGGCGGCAAGTTGATGTGGCCGGCATGAAATTCCATGCCGTGCGGGCCGGAAACGATCATCGGCGTGCGCAGCATCTCGGGTATGTGCCAGCCAAACGCATTTTCCAGGAAGTTGTTCAGGTAGGACGACCAGCCGATGGCCACAGCACTGCCCGCCAAGCCGTATTCGAGCAGCAGACAAGCGGCCATGATGAAGGCAAGAAACTCGCCGACGGTGGCGTAGGCAAACGAATACGAGGAGCCGGAGGCGGGAATGCGGAACGACAGCTCCGCATAGCACAAGGCCGTCAGGCCGGCCGTGATGGCGGCGATCAGGAAAGACAGGACGACCGAAGGACCCGCCTTGGGGACGGCTTCGACCATGGTAAAGAAAATGCCCGTGCCGATGGTGGCGCCGACGCCGATCATGGTGAGGGAAAACAGGCCGATGGACCGGCTCAAACCACTGCTGCTGAGGCCTTCACCATATTCGACCGTGGTATCGATCGGCTTGGTGCGGCAAATTTTCTGGACCAGGGTTTGGCTCACTAGCATTCCTTTATGAGGCATACGTCTTTCGTATGACGGGTAAAAACAAATAGCGCTCCGGCCCTACCTGGCAGAAAACCGGAAAGATCGCGTCCATTTTAAAAACTAAGCGATTATAGGGCTTTCATCGGCTCAGCTAAACAGAACTTTGATGCAAGGAAACAACGCCAAGCGTGCGCCGCCAAACGCGCATAGGCGCTAGCGGAGTGTGAGATTGCCGAGATGAAAGAAAAAGCGCGCCGCTGCAGGGGCAGGGGCGCGCTTCTGGTTCAGCTCAGTTCAGCTGAATTACTTCTTGCCGTGTGGCACATCGGCCGGCGGCCAGCCTGCTTCGTAGCCTTGCGGCACGTCGTCGCGGCGCTCTTTCGGCGCCAGGCCCAGCGCGTAGTACAGCACCGTCAGCAGGATCAGCCAGGCCGGTCCCACCATCAGGGCGATGCGCGTATCGGGGAAATACGCCATCAGGCCGATCACCAGCGCCAGGAAAGCCAGCGAAATCCAGGAACCGTAGGGCGCGAACGGCATGCGGAAGGCCAGGTTCTTGATTTCCAGCGGCGTCAGGGTCTTGCGGAACTGGATCTGCGTGACGAGGATCACGCCCCAAGTCCAGACGGCGCCGAAGGTGGAAATCGAGGTGACCCAGATAAACACTTTTTCCGGCACCAGGTAGTTCAGCAGCACGCCCAGCAGCAGCGCGAAGACGGACACGAGGATGGCGCGGCGCGGTACGCCGCTGGCCGTGGTTTCCGCAAACGCCTTCGGCGCCTGGCCTTGCAGCGCCAGGTTGTACAGCATGCGGCCCGTGCTGAAGATACCGCCATTGCACGACGACAAGGCTGCCGTCAGCACGACGAAGTTGATGATGCCGGCGGCCGTCTTGATGCCCAGGCGTTCGAACGTCATGACGAAGGGGCTGCCGGTGGTGCCGATTTCATTCCATGGGTAGATCGACAGGATGACGAACAAGGCGCCGACATAGAAAATCAAAATGCGCCAGAACACGGAATTGATGGCGTCGGGAATCGATTTCTTCGGGTTCGCCGCTTCGCCAGCCGTCAGGCCGATCATTTCCACGCCCAGGTAGGCAAACATCACCATCTGCAACGACATCAGCACGCCCTGCGCGCCATTCGGGAAGAAGCCGCCATGCGTCCACAGGTTCGAGATGCCGATGGCCACGCCGTCGTTGCCCAGACCGAAGATGATCATGCCCGTGCCGCCGACGATCATCAGGATGATGGTGACGACCTTGATCAGGGCGAACCAGAACTCGAACTCGCCGTAGGCTTTCACGGCCAGCAAGTTGATGGCGCCCATGGAACCCAGGGCCGCCAGGGCCCAGATCCAGCGCGGCACGTCGGGGAACCAGATACCCATGTAGATGGCGACGGCGGTAATTTCCGCCACGCACGTGACCAGCCACAGGAACCAGTAGTTCCAGCCCGTCAGATAGCCTTGCAGGGGTCCCAGGTAATCCTGGGCATAGCGGCTGAAGGAGCCGGCGACCGGATTATGCACGGCCATTTCGCCCAGTGCGCGCATGATCATGAAGATGACCGCGCCACCGATGATGTACGACAGCATGATGCCGGGACCGGCCATCTTGATCGCGTTGCCCGAACCCAAAAACAGGCCCACGCCAATCGCGGCGCCCAGCGCCATCAGGCGGATCTGCCGCTCGCCCAGGCCGCGGTGCAAGCCTTGTTCACTCGTTTTCATTACGTGTCTCCGTTTTTTTCTTGAATACACCGATCCCTCCACCCCAATGGCGGTTCCGCTCTTGCTGGAAAGGAGGAAAAGGCGAGCCGGCGGCAAGCGCCGGCATGCTCAGATGATTAGGCCAATTCGGCGATCAGCTCGATCTCGACGCAAGCGCCCAGCGGGATTTGCGCCACGCCGAAGGCGGAGCGCGCATGCTTGCCGCTGTCGCCGAAGACTTCGACGAACAGTTCCGAGGCGCCATTGGTCACCAGGTGCTGTTCCGTGAATGCGGAGGTGGAATTGACCAGGCTCATGACCTTGACGATGCGCTTGACCTTGTTCAAGTCGCCGCCGCACGCGTCTTGCAGGGTGGCGATCAGTTCGATGGCGATGCCGCGCGCGGCGATCTTGCCTTCTTCCGTGGTGACGTCCTTGCCCAGTTGGCCAACCCAGACCTTGCCATCCTTCTTGGCCAGGTGGCCGGACAGGAAGACGGTGTTGCCCGTGCGGGCATGCATCACGTAGGCGGCAGCTGGCGCGGCAACGACTGGCAGTTCGATGTTGAGGGCTTTGAGTTTTTCGTAAAACGACATGCTATTTCTCCAAGAAAACAATATAAGCGAAACCAAAATTCATGCACGGCAGGGCACGCAGGATGACGCCCTGGCAGCGCGGTAGTGACCGACAACAGTGCCAGATTAAACGTCATCATATTGGTGAACCAGCAGTTTTAGTTCACAAATAGGCCCGGTTATTCAGTGGATTATACCGACAATCAAACAAAATTCAGCATCGGTTCATGAAGCATGCTCTACAGGCATCGAGCGTGACTTTTTTCATTAAATTGTCACTTGCGCAATGTCAAGCCCTCCGGGTCAAGGTTTATCGCCTTCAGAAATGCCTGGTCGTGCGAAACCACAAGTAACGCGCCCCGATATTGCAGCAGCATCTGCTCCAGCGCCTGCAGGCTGGCCAGGTCCAGATGATTGTCGGGTTCATCTAACAGCAACAGTTGCGGCGGCGCCTGCGCATACAGTTCCGCCGCCAGCGCCACCTTCAGGCGCTCGCCGCCGCTGAGCAGCTGGCTGGGCATGGTGGCGCGCGCGCCGGCAATGCCCAGCAGCGCCAGCCGCGTGCGCAGCTCGCCTTCCGGCACGATGCTGTTGCGTGCCTGCAAGCGCTGCACGGCGCTGCGCTCGCCGTCTTGCAGTCCCGCATGCTGGTCCAGCCAGCCCACCCGTGCATGGCACAGTAGCTCGCCGCCGGCGGGCGCCAGTTGCCCGGCGACCACGCGCAGCAGGGTCGACTTGCCGCTGCCGTTATTGCCCGTCACTGCCAGGCGGCGCGGCCCACTGATGACCAGGCTCACAGGCTGGGCTTGGCCATAGGGCAAGACCAGATCGCGCAATTCCAGGATCAGCTTGCCATTCGGCACGGCACTGTCGGGCGCCAGCAGCAGCCGCTCCATCTCGGGCGCGCAGCGGGCGCTGGCGTCCATCACCCTTTGCTGGCGCGCCTGCTGCGCCTCTTGCGCGCGCAGGCGCAGCTTGCCCTGGCTATCCTGGCTTTTCTCCTTTTTTGCGTCGAGCAGCAGCTTGCTCTGATTGCCTTCGCGGCCGTCCTTTTCACCACGCACCACCCGTTTCTGCTGCCGTTCGGCCTGCTGCTGCGCCTCGCGCTGTTCGCGTTTGGCACCCGCCTTTTCCGCCTGCAGCGCGGCCGCAAAACCGGCCTGTTCCAGCGCGCGCTGCTGCGCATACATCGCGTAATTGCCGCCATAGCTGCGCAAGCCATGGCTCGACAGCTCGACGATTGCATCGACGTGCTCGAGCAAGCCGCGATCATGGCTGACCAGCAGCAAGCCGCCCGGCCAGCGCGCCATCTGCGCCACCAGGCGGGCGCGCTGCTGCACGTCGAGATGGTTGCTCGGTTCATCGAGCACCAGCCAGTCCGCCTGCGACAGCCAGGCGCCCTGCAGGGCGACGCGCTGGCGCTCGCCGCCGCTCAGGCTGGCCGTTGGCGTGTCGGCATCGACATGACGCAAATCGAGCGCATCGAGCGCCTGGCGCAAACGGGCGTGGGCATCCCAGCGATCTCCCACGAGAGCGTAATCGGCTTCGTCGACACTGCCTGCCGCGATGCGCGCCAGCGCGGCCAGCAAGTCGTCCATGCCGGCCAAGGCCGCCACGCTGGGATAGCGCTCAGGATCGAGTTCCTGCGCCACGTAATGCACGCTGCCGTCGCAACGCACGGCGCCGGAAGACGGCGGCGCCTGGCCCGCCAGCAGGCGCGCCAGCACGCTCTTGCCCACGCCGTTATCGCCGACGAGGCCGATACGTTGCGGGGCAAAGCCAAATTGCAAATCGGAAAACAGGGCGCGGCCATCGGGCAGCACGAAGGACAGACGGTCGAGTTGTAGTAATGCGGGCATGGATACTCCTTGAGCAAGGCTGGCGAACCCGCGCGGCGCTATGCGCTGTGGCGGGATGGGCGAGGCCGTGCACAGCACGGCAGTATCAATGGCGCATGTCGAAGCGTCCTGGAGAAATGGGGAAGAAGCGTCAGTGTAGCAGAGCCGTTCCCTTAGCGCTGCCCCAGGGTCGTGTCGCCGAACAGGTTCTTGAATTCGCGCGGCTGCGAGCGCCAGTACTGCGGCGGCGCCGACACTTGCGCGCCCAGCTGGGCCGCCGCATGCCAGGGCCAGCGCGGGTCGAACAGGATGGCGCGCGCCAGCGCCACCATGTCGGACTGGCCGTTGGCGATGATGTCTTCCGCCTGCTGCGCTTCCGTGATCAGACCCACGCTGATGGTAGGCAAACCGCTGTCGCGCTTGATGCGTTCGGCGAACGCCACCTGATAGCCCGGGCCCACGGGAATTTGCTGCTGCGGCGAAATGCCGCCGCTGGAGACGTGGATGAAGTCGGCGCCCAGCTGCTTGAGTTCCTGCGCGAAACGCACGCTTTGCTCAATTTCCCAGCCACCCTCGACCCAGTCGGTGGCGGAAATGCGCACGCCCACGGCCACCGAGTCAGGCACGGCGGCGCGCACGGCCTCATACACTTCCAGCGGAAAGCGCATGCGGTTTTCCAGGCTGCCGCCATACGCATCCGTGCGCTGGTTGGACAGCGGCGACAAGAACTGGTGCAGCAGATAACCGTGCGCCGCGTGCAGTTCGATGCCTTCGATGCCGAGCGCATGCACGCGCTGGGCGGCCGCGACAAAGGCGCCCTTCACTTGCAGCAAACCCATCTCGTCGAGCGCGATCGGCACGGTTTCGCCCGCTGCATGGGCGATGGCGGACGGGGCCACCGTTTGCCAGCCGCCCTCGGCCAAGTGCACGCAGGAACCACCCTGCCAGGGCGCGCGGCTCGACGCCTTGCGTCCCGCATGGCCCAGCTGCACCACCAGCGGAATCGGCGCATGGCGGCGGATGGCCTGCACCACCTTGGCCAGCGCAGCCTGATTCGCATCCGACCACAGGCCCAGGTCCTCGGCCGAGATGCGTCCCTCGGGTGAGACGGCCGTCGCTTCCGTCATCAGCAAGCCCGCGCCGGACAGGGCCAGATGGCCCAGGTGGATCATGTGCCAGTCGGTGGCGTTGCCGTTGTCGGCCGAGTACTGGCACATGGGCGCGATGGCGATGCGGTTGGCCACCTGCAGCGGTCCCAGTGCATACGGCGTGAATAGCTGGCTCATGGCGGACTCCGGAAAAGGGGAAGCACCGATTCTACTGTGCTTTGGAAAGCGCGGCTTACACCTGCTTACGTTTGATACAGCGCAAGGGCTAGCCTTGCGCGGGCGGGGCCGCTAATCTGGACACATCAATAACACCCGCAGTACCACCCCAGGAGAACACATGAACACGACGACTACCGCCAGCCGCATCCACCCTTTGATGGCCGGCGCCGCCATTTCCGTGACGGTCCTGTGCCTGGTCGGCGCGGCGTCCATCGCCGGCATCCTGCCCAATTCGCGGGCGAATGTGCCTGCCGTGCCTGCCGACGTGGCCGCCATGACGCCGGCCGGCGCCGCCGCCCTGGCAGCGCCCGTGACTGCGCCGGTGGCCGCGCCTGTCGTCGCACAAGCGGCCCCGGCACCAGCCCCGGCGCCCGTCGTGCACAAGCGCGTCGTGCACCACACGCAAGTGGCGCAAGCGCGCCCTGCCTACAATGACAACAATGATGGCTACCGCGACACGGCCTACCGCGAACCGGCACGCCAGCAGCAGCCAATACCTGCGCCGGCACCGGCACAACCGAACTACGTGGGCATCGGCACGGGCGCCGTCATCGGCGGCTTGATCGGCAATCAGGTAGGTGGCGGCCGCGGCAAGGCGCTGGCAACGGTGGCCGGCGTGATCGGCGGCGGCATGCTGGGCAATGCGGTACAGAACCAGGTGGAACAACAGCCGCAACGTTAATCGTAAGGACCAAGATAATCGAGCTTACCCACGGCCACGCCATTGTTTCTCAAAATGGCGTGGACCATGGAAACGTGGAAATAGAAGTTCGGCAAGGCAAAGCTGAGCAGGTAGTCATCTCCCGAGAACTTTGTCCCCTCGTCCGTCCAGTTCAGCACGACTTCCTTCTGCGCGCTGCCCGCCATCTGGCCCGCATTCACGCTGTCGATGTAGGCAATGGTGTTGGCGATGCGTTCCTGCAGCTGCTCGAACGACGCTTCGTTATCCTCGAACTTCGGCGCCGGCACGCCGCTCAGGCGTTCGACCGACATCTTCGACGTATCGCTGGCGCGCTGCACCTGCGCCGTCAAGTCCAGCATGTCGGGCGCCAGCTGCGCGCCCAGCAAAATCTCGGGCACGATGCCATCTTCCTCCACATGGGCTTGCGCTTTTTCCAGCAGGGCCGAGACGACCCGCAAGCCGCGGATGAAGACGGGAATGGTTGCCTGATACATGGACACGGACATGGCTGACTCCTGATAGTGAACGATGAGCCAGTGTACCCGAGGCGCCGCTTTCCGGCAGCGCGTCCGTGTGCGTCAGCGCACCGAGCGGCCCAGTTACTTTTACTTGTCGAGGTTGACCTTGCCGTCCGGTAAATGCGCCGGCTGTTCAACAGACTCCTGCGGCAGTGGCTGCGGCGCCGGCTTGTCCTTGCGCTTGCCAGTGAAAAACTTGACGATGGCCGCGCCGCCGCCCACGACGGCCAGGATCAGCACTTTCTTGAAGGCCAGCAGCAGCGCCAGCAGTTTGCCAAACAGGCCCAGCTTGCTGGCCACGCCACCGGCCACCAGCGCCGCCAGGCCGTACTCGGCCACCTTGTCCGTCTTGCTGTCGAAATCCGTGTAGCGGTTACCGTCGGTAAATTCCGTGAACGCCGTCACTTGCTGCATTTCCTGCTTGATCGTCGCGATCTGCTGCATGCTGGCAATCGCGTTCAGATTCAGCACGCCTTCGCGGCCCAGCACGCGCACGTTGTAGTTCAGCGAGTGCTCGCCGCCATCGACCATCAGGTCCTTGGCCCAGTACAGCTTGTGCGTATCCTTGGCATAGCTGGGTTTTTCCGCCCAGCCCATCAGATGGATGCCGGGATAGCCCTGCTTCTTGCGCTCCGCATTATTTTCCAGCACGGACGCCTGCATATCCTTGAGCAATTCGTCGTATTTGATGCTGTCCGCATCGTCATCCTTGATATGCCCTTCCTTTTCATACGTCACCACCACGCCCCAGCTATCGCGCTCGAGCACGCTGGTCTTGGCGGGCACGATCATGCCCAGCGATTCCATGCCCGGTGGATTGCCCCAGGCCTCGACCAGCACGCGCTCGGCGTCCGCCGGCGACAAATAACGGAAGCTGGCGGGCAAATCCAGGGTGGCGATACCGCCTGGCAATGTGATCTTGCCGCGCTGCAGGTGCAGCTGGGCAAGGAATTGCTCGGCAGTCATTTCCGTTGTGGCAGCCTTCTCTTCGGCAGGGGCGGCAGCCGTCAGGCCGGAGAGGGTCAGGCACAGCAAGGCTGTCAGCAGGCGTTTCAACATGATCGGTCCAAAAAATTGCAAAGGGTAAATATTTTAAATCAACTGATTGCTTAATGGATAATTATTTCTGTGCGGAATTTTTTCCACAAAAAAAAGCGCCAGGCGGGTTCCCCCGGCTGGCGCCTGCTGCCGTGCATGGCGTGAAGATCAGGACACGCGCACCACCATCAGACCGGCGCGCAAGCCCACGCGCACGTCCGGATTCGGAAACACCACCAGCTCTTCCGCGTGCCGCACCGTGTACACATGGTCGCCATCGCTGGCGATCACGGCGTGCTGCGGCAAGGATGTGAAATTCTGCGTGCTGCGATCAAAAGCCATGCGGAATTCATCGCTGTGCTTGATGATTTCCTGCGCCACCTTGAACACGTGCGGTTGCGCCTTGACGGGCTGCGCAGGCAAGCCGCGCAGCAAGCCATCGAGCGCCCGCGACACGTCGTCGAACAGGGACAGATCGTTCTGCCCCAGGGTGCCCACGCGGCCCAGTTCCACCGTGCTGGCGGCCGCGCCGAAATGCTCGGCCGAATAATAGCTGTACGTGCCAGCCGACTGCGGGTTCATGATGATGGCGCCGATGGCGGCCTGGCCCAGCCAATCGATCAGCTGTGCCTTGGCGTCGTCGGCCACCAGGTCTGGCACGATGGCAAACGTGGGATACACGGAAGGCCGGATGGCCGTGTGCAAATCCAGGTGCCAGCGCACAGATCCCGCCGCTGCAAAGAACGCTGTTGTCGCGGCGATCATTTCATCGGCGCGCGCGCTTTCCGCCGCTTGCGCCAGGCTGCCCCGTACGGGGCGGAACATGCGATTGAGGTCGGCGTCGATAAAACGCTTGCCGGCCCGGATCGCATCGACATTGCCCACGCAGACAAGCAGGTCGACGGCCAGTGCGGACGCATCGCGCGACAAGGCGTCAAGCAGATGCGCCAGCACTTCGATCGGTCCCGTCTCGTCGCCATGCACGCCCACCGAGACGGCCACGCTGGCGCGGCCGGCTCCCGGTTTGACGACTTGCAGCATGCCGGGCGCCGGCAAGGCCACCGTGAAACCGGCGTCCGAAAACAACTGGGCCACGCCGCTGAAATCGGCCTGCGCCAGCGCCTGCACTACCGGCGTTACTACCTGGGTTACTTCTTGCGTCATTACACCGCCGCTTCCGCTGGGGTTTTCGCCGTGATTTTATTCACGGCTTCCGACAAGGTCCACACGTCCAGCATGGCTTGCTCCAGTTCCGTCGCCGCCACATACGCCGACAAGCCCAGCGCGCCCGTCACGGCATCGACAGCCTGGCCCGCATTACCTTGCTCGGCGCGCGCCAGCACCTGCGTCAGCAGACGCTGTTGCGTGCGGCGCAGGGCTTGCTGCGCGTAGTTGCGCAACTGCTCCTGCGACTTGCCTTGCGCGGCCAGCTTCAGGCCACGTTCCAAGGTATCGATGCCTGCCTGGCTGCGCAGGGCCAGGCCCACTTGCAGGAAGGAAGCCAGGTCCATCGAAGCAGGACGCGGCACGGACAGGGCCGGGAACAGGAAGCCGGCGACGACTTCCAGCGCATCGACCGCATCCCACGCCTGCACGAAGGCCGGCGTCAAGCCCGGCACCAGCACCGCTTCCGACTTGATGCCGACAGCTTTGAGCAGCTCGCGCTTCGATTCCGCGCCAAACAGGCGTGTCAGTTCGGCCAGGCCGGCGCCGCGCAATTGCTCGGCCGGCACGGACAGCACGCCGGCGATCATCGTTTGCTGCAGCACGCGCGTTTGTGCATCGACCTTGATCGACACGTCGCGTGGAATCGTCAAGGCATCCGCATCGAGCGCGTCGAACACGGGCGCCAGGTTCAGCGCCACCCAGGCCTGGCCCCATGCCAGGATCACGCTTGATTCGTCCACGCCGTGTTCCGCCGCCAGGTTGCGGATCATCAGCGGGCCGCAGCGGTTGATCACTTCATTGGCCAGCACGGTCGCCAGGATGGCGTTGGCCAGCGGATGATCGAGCGCCGAACGGGTTTCCACCAGCAAGGACGGGAAGTACGGCTTGAGCACCGGCTCGGCCCACGTTTCACCCGTCAACGGCAAGGCGGACAGGATGCGCTTGAAGCGGTTCTTCACGTTGGCGATCACCACCGCCAGTTCCGGCGTCGTCAAGCCACGGTTGTCCAGCTTGCGGCGCGCCAGTTCGGCCACCGACGGCAGCTGCTCGAGCTCGCGCGACAGGGCGCCCTCTTCTTCCAGGCTGGCGATCAGGGCGGCATAGCCATCCTGCACCGCGCTTTCGCTTTGCGCCTGCAACTCGCGCACCAGCAAATGCGTCTGCTGCGTGTTGTCGCGCAAGACCAGGCGCTCGACGTCGTCCGTCATCGCATACAGCTCGCGGTTGCGTTCTTCTTCCGTCAGCTTGCCCGCGTTGACTTCCACGTCCAGCCAGATTTTCACGTTCACTTCATGGTCCGAGCAATCCACGCCAGCCGAGTTGTCGATCGCATCGGTGAAGATGCGGCCACCGGCCAGCGCGAATTCGATACGGCCCGCCTGCGTCGCACCGAGGTTGCCGCCTTCGGCCACGACTTTTACGCGCAGCTCATTGCCGCTGACGCGGATGTGGTCATTTGCGCGGTCCTTCACTTGTGCGTGCGTTTCCGTCGAGGCCTTGATGTAGGTGCCGATGCCGCCGTTGTAGAACAGGTCCACGGGCGACTTCAGGATGCGGTGCATCAGTTCTTCCGGCGGCAGCGAAGTTTCCGCGATATCGAGCGCGGCGCGGATTTGCGGCGACAGTTCGATGGTGCGGGCTGAGCGCGGATACACGCCGCCGCCGGCCGAGATCAAGCCCTTGTTGTAGTCGTCCCACGAGGAGCGCGGCAAGGCGAACAGGCGCGCGCGTTCCTCGAACGAGACGGCGACGTCCGGCGTCGGGTCGAGGAAGATGTGGCGGTGGTCGAACGCGGCCACCAGTTTCAACTGGCGCGACAGCAATACGCCATTGCCGAACACGTCGCCCGACATGTCGCCCACGCCGACCATGGTGATCGGGGTGGTGTTCAGGTCGTGGTCCATTTCATAGAAGTGGCGCTTCACGGCTTCGAACGCGCCCTTGGCGGTGATGCCCAGTTTCTTGTGGTCGTAGCCGTTCGAGCCGCCCGAAGCGAACGCGTCGCCGAGCCAGAAACCGCGCTGCACGGCGATGCCGTTGGCGATGTCCGAGAACGTGGCCGTGCCCTTGTCGGCGGCCACCACGAGGTATGGATCGGCTTCATCGAAGCACACGGTGTCGACTGGCGGAACGATATTGCCCAGCGAACGGTTGTCCGTTACTTCCAGCAGGCTGGAAATGAACAGGCGGTAGACGGCTTCGCCTTCGGCCGCGATGGTTTCACGCACGGCGTCCTTCGGCATCATCTTGCAGACAAAACCGCCCTTCGCGCCGGCCGGCACGATGACGGCGTTCTTGACCATCTGCGCTTTCACCAGACCCAGCACTTCCGTGCGGTAGTCTTCCATGCGGTCGGACCAGCGCAAGCCGCCACGGGCGACCGGGCCGCCGCGCAGGTGCACGCCTTCGAAGCGACGCGAGAAGACGAAAATCTCGCGGTAAGGACGCGGTTCCGGCACCAGCGCCAGGCTGCTGGTGTCAAACTTGAAGATGATCTTGTCGCCTTGTTGATTGTTCTGGAAGTAGCTGGTGCGCAGGGTGGCGGCCATCAGGTCGGCCAGCGCGCCGAGGATTTCCTCGGTATCGGCATGGTTCACGGAGGGCAGGCCAGCCTTGATGGCGGCGATGCTTTCCAGGGCTTGCGCATGCTGCGCGTCGGACAGCGAAGGATCGAAGCGCTGCAGGAACGCTTCGACCAGGGCTTTGACCTGGGCCGGCTGCTTGCGCAGGCTTTCGGCAATGTAGCGCACCGAGAAGCGGCTGCCCGTCTGGCGCCAGTAGCTGGTATAGGCGCGCACCAGCTGCACTTCGCGCGTCGACAAGCCGCCTTCGATGACAAGGCCATTCAAGCGGCCATCTTCAGCCGTGTCGTTGAACAGGGAAGCAAACAACTCCTGCGCCACGGCGACGACGGATGGCTGCGCCAGTTTCGCCGCGCTGGCGGCATCGACCGTCAGGCTGGTGACGAAATAGCGCGTGCCGTCGGCCAGCGAAACGGAATACGCCTGTTCACGGTCGATGGCCACGCCCGCGTTGTGCAGGGCCGGCAGGATGGTCGACAGCGGCGGCACCTTGTTGGCCGAATACAGGCGAATCGTGGTGACGGCGCCCGTCTCGATGCGCACGGCCACGTGCGATGGATCCGTATTGCGCAAGATGGTGTCGAGGTCGCGGAAGGCGACGGCCGGTGCCGTGGCGGCCACGTAATCGAGCGGTAACGTGGCGCACAGTTTGCGCAGGCTGGTGCGCAGGGCCACGTCGGGCACGGCGTCGGCCACGGCGGCAAAGCCGTTATGCCAGCCATCGAGCACGCTCAGCAGCGGCTGTTCGATATCCGTTTCCAGGTCCAGCGGGTAGCGCGCGGCGTGGGCGATCAGGTAGACGCGCGCCAGGGGGCCGTCGGCCACCAGGGTTTGCATGCTCACATGCGTGGCGCCGGAACTGGCTTGCAGGGCTTTTGCCAGGCTCGATGCGACGCTGGCGCTGTAACGCTCGCGCGGCAGGTAGACCAGCACGTTCAGGTGGCGCGCGTACACGTCGCGGCGCGCGAAGACCTTGGTGCGCGGCTGCTTGTACAACGAGACGACGGAACCGCACACTTGCGCCAGCCAGTCGAGGTCCGCTTCCAGCGCTTCCGTGCGCGGCAAGGACTCAAGGATTTCACGGAATTTCTCGGCGCGGAAGCCTTGCTGGCGCACGCCGGCCAGGCTCAATACCTTGGCCACGCGGCCGCGCGCAAACGGCAGCGCCGCCAGCGGGGTGGAATTGCCGGCACGGGTAAACAAGCCGACGAAGCAATGCTCGCCCAGGATCGCGCCTTGCGCATCCATGTCGCGCACGCCGATGAAGTCGAGCTGCTGGTCGCGGTGCAAGGTGCCTGCCACGTCGGCCTTGACGATGGACAGCGCCGAGTCGCGCTTGGCCAGGGTGTCGAAGTCGCCGGGGATGTTCGCCAGGCAGGTGCCGTAGACCGGGTGCGCCGTATCCTGCAGCACGCCGACGCGGCTAGGAATGTCGCGTTCCAGTTCGCGCACGCCCGGCTTGACGCGATAGTAGGCGTAGCCGAATACTTCAAAGCCGCCGCTGCGGGCCCACTCCAGGAAGGCCGCCACTTCCGCGCCTTCTTCGCCATGCTGCGATGCCGCCGTGGCGACGGCGGCCAGGCGCTCGCTCATGGCGGCGGCATCGCGGCGCACGATGGCGGCGTCGCGCGCGACCGTCTCCAGGGCGGCGACCAGCGCGGCCAGGGCTTCCGGCGCCAGCTCTTCGTCGAGCAGCACCAGCACATACGATTCGAGCGGGTCGCCAGACTGGCGCACCGCTTCGACGCTGCCGTCAGCGGCGCGGCGCACGGGCAGCACGGTATTCATCACGCCGCGCACGGCCAGGTGCTGGCGGCGCATGGCCATGACGATGGAGTCGACCAGGTAAGGCATGTCTTCGTTCAGGATCAGCAAGGCGCTCGCCATGCCGCCACGGCCATCCGCATAACGCAGGGTGGCGATCTGGCAGCCGCTGCCCGTGCGCTTGGCCGCTTGCGTGAAGCCCTCGACCAGCACGGGCGCCAGGCTGTCGGGCGCGATATCGGCCAGGTCTTCGGCATCGAGCGAGTCGAGCCAGGCCTGCACCAGCTGCACGACAGGCGCTGCCGCCTTGCCTGCATTGCCAGCCGCGTTAATCAGCTCCAGCGTTTGTGTACGCAAATCTTGTGGCGTGTGATTCATCTTGCATCTCCATTACGGTAATGTGAATGTCCAACGCTGTCGTTCGGGCTTGTGGCTGGGCGGCAGCGGTGTCAAGAGACGGGGGTCGCCCGTCCAATTTTGTCTGTGCTACGGATAGTTGTCTCGGATTTTCTGTGTATTTTTCTATCGCCTACAAGTCGTACAATCCAGGTAAGTTGAGGATGATCGTCAATTCTTCAAGCGCCGCATGCACTTCCAGCGCCAGCTGCGGGTCGGCCAGGTCGCCCGGCTCCAGATGGTCGCGGTAGTGTTTTTCCACCCACTGCACCAGCCGATGGTACAGCGTTTCCGTCATGATCACGCCCTGGTGCATGGCGCGCGCCTCGGTTTCCGTCAGGGCCACGCGCAAACGCAGGCAGGCAGGCCCGCCGCCGTTGCGCATGCTCTGGCGCAGGTCGAAATGTATCAGTTCGTCGATCGGTCCACCGCTGGCCACCAGGCCTTCCAGGTAGCGCGACACGGCGCGGTTTTCCTGGCATTCCTGGGGTATCACCAGCGCCATCTTGCCGCCTTCTTTCGTCAGCAACTGGCTGTTGAACAGATAGCTGGTCACCGCATCCTGGATCGGCACCTGGCCCGTGTCCACGCGCAGCGCGTCCAGTTGCGTACCCGTGGCGGCGACGGCGCGGCGCAGCTGCGACAAGCTTGCTTCTTCATCGGCAAACGCCTGCTCGTGATAGAACAGCACATTGCCATTGCCGACGGCGATGACGTCGTTATGGAAAACGCCCTGGTCGATCACGTCCGGGTTCTGCTGCACGTACACGGTGCGCTTCGCGTCCAGGCCATGCAATCGCGCCACGGCTTGCGACGCTTCCAGGGTCTGGCGCGCCGGGTAGCGCTTCGGCGACGGCGCGGACGGGTCGAACTCCACCCGACCATACACGAACAATTCCACCGATGGCGCGCCGTGGCTCGCGCCCAGGCGCGTGTGGTTGGCCGCGCCCTCGTCGCCAAAGGCCGGTGTCGACGGCAGCGCGTCATGCACGGCGAAGTGCTTGTCGTCGCTGAAAATGGCGCGCAGGCTGCGCGCCGACTGCGCGTGCTCGAAGGCGCGGTGCAGCTTGTTATTCAGGTTGGCGGCCGTGAAATGCACGCGGCCATCCTGCGTGTCCGCCGACGGGCTGACCGTGGCGGCATTCGCCGTCCACATGGGCGAGGCGGAATACGCGCAGGCCAGAATCACCGGGGATTCCTTGTAGGCGCGCGCCAGCACCTCGGCGTCCGTGCCCGTGAAACCGATGGAGCGCAGCAGGCGGAAATTCGGCCGGTCCTGCGGCGGCAGCAAGGCTTGCGCAAAGCCGCGCGCGGCCAGCGCGCGCATCTTCGCCAGGCCCTGCAAGGCGGCCTGCTTCGGATTCGAAGCGCTTTTCACATTGCTGAACGAGGCCACATTGCCGAACGAGAGTCCCGCATAGTTATGCGATGGGCCGACCAGGCCGTCAAAATTGTATTCGCGCGTGCTGTGCATGGGTATTCCTTATGAAACCTTCTTAAAAATTCAGGCCGGGCGACAGCTTGGCCGGCATTTCCAGCGCGCTGTTCTCGATCGAGGCGACCGGATAGGCGCAGTAATCGGCCGCGTAATAGGCGCTCGGACGGTGGTTGCCCGACTTGCCGATGCCGCCGAACGGCGCCGTGCTGGCCGCGCCCGTGGTCGGACGGTTCCAGTTGACGATGCCGGCGCGCGCGCGTACCTGGAAGGTTTGCCACAGGGCCGGATCGTCGGACAACAGCGCTGCTGCCAGGCCGAATTCCGTGGCGTTGGCCACCGTCAGGGCCGCATTGAAATCGGCCACGCGAACCACTTGCAGCAGCGGGCCGAACCACTCTTCGTCGGGAATGCCAACAGCATTGGTGACGTCGACGATGCCGGCCGTGACAAAGCCCGCCGCGGGATTCAACTGGCGCATCTGCAGCAAGGTGGTGCCGCCCTTGGCGACCATGTCCGCCTGCGCCTGCACCAGGCGCGCGGCCACGGTGCTCGACACCACTGGGCCCATGAACGGCTGTGGCTGGGCGTCGGACGCGCCGATGCCCAGTTTCGCGGCCACTTCCACCAGGCGCGCGATGAAGGCAGCACCGGCGGCGTTATCCTGCACCACCAGGCGGCGCGCGCAGGTGCAGCGCTGGCCGGCCGACACAAAGGCGGAGAAGATCGCGTGGTGCACGGCCGCGTCCACGTCTTTGACGTCCCACACCACTAAAGCGTTGTTGCCGCCCATTTCCAGCGCCAGCATCTTGCCCGGCTGGCCGCCGAACTGGCGGTGCAGGCTGATGCCCGTCTGGCACGAACCCGTAAACAATACGCCGTCGAGATGTGGATTGGCGCCCAGGGCCACGCCCGTGTCGCGCCCGCCGTTGACGAGGTTGACGACGCCATCCGGCAAGCCCGCCTGCTGCCACAGCTGCACGGTCTTGATGGCCGTGCGCGGCGCATATTCGCTGGGTTTGAAGACGATGGTGTTACCGGCGATCAGGGCCGGCACGATGTGGCCGTTGGGCAGGTGGCCGGGGAAATTGTACGGGCCGAACACGCCGAACACGCCATGCGGGCGGTGGCGCAGCACGGCGTCGCCATCGGCGATCTTGCTTTGCGTGATGCCCGTGCGCGCGTTGTACGACTGCACCGAGATATCGATCTTGTTGGCCATGGTGGCCACTTCCGTGCGCGACTCCCACAGCGGCTTGCCTACTTCTTCCGAGATCAGTAGCGCCAGCGCTTCCGCATGTTCCTTCAGCAGTTCGCGAAAGCGCACGCAGATGGCGATGCGCTCGTCGACGGGCGTGTCAGCCCACGCTTCGAAAGCGGCGCGCGCGGCCTGGCATGCCTGCTCGACTTCGCGTTCCGTCGCTTCCAGGCTGGCCCAGGTCTGCTTGCCGTTCGACGGATCGATGGTGAGCAGTTCGCGGCCCGTGCCTGGCAGCCAGGCGCCGTTGATGAAGTTCGATGCTGCGGTAGATGCATTCAATACGTTAGACATGGGGATGCTTCCTCGGGTTGAGTGACAAGGTGCGCACGGTGTCGCCGTGATGGCAGCGCAGCAGATGCAGTTCATCGTCATCGAGCGCGATCTTGCCGCTGTGCGGATTGGCGCTGGTGACGATCATGCGGAAATCTTTCAGGTCGGTGTTCGACACCAGGTAAGGCTCGGCCTGGGCGGCATCGCCGCACGCTTCCGGCGCAGGCACTGGCACAGTCGCCGCGTCGAGCACGGCCGGCATGCTGTCGCGCATGGCGCGCAGTTCGGAGACGCGCGCCTGCAGCACGGGACCGGCGTCGAAAATATCGACATAGCCTTCGAAGTGCAAGCCTTCCTGTTCCAGCAGGCGGCGCGCAGGCGCCGTGCTCAGATGCACCTTGCCGATGACTTCCTGCGCTTCGTCAGGCAGGTAGGCCACGTACATGGGCTGGCGCGGCATCAGTTCGGCGATGAACGATTTTTTGCCCAGGCTCGTCAAGTCGTCGACGTGGTGGAAATCCATCTTGAAGAAATGGCGGCCCAGGCCTTCATAGAACGGCGAGCTGCCGTCCGGTGCCTGGTAGCCGCGCATTTCCGCGATCAGCTTTTCCGTGAACAGTTGCGGGAACTGGGCGATGAAGAGAAAACGGCTTTTCGACAGCAGCTTGCCGTTGTTGCCGCTGCGGTAATCGGGGTGCAGAAACAGCGAGCACAGTTCCGTGCTGCCCGTCAGGTCGTTCGACAGGTACAGGGTTTCCATGCGCGTAAACACATCGAGCTCGCGGCTGGAATGGACCAGCGTGCCGATGCGGTAGTTATAGAACGGTTCGTCCAGACCCACCGCGCCCTTGATGGCGCACACGCCGGCCAGGCGGCCCGTGTCGGTATCTTCCATGACGAACATATAGTCGCGCTTTTCGGGCGGGATGGTTTCGGCGAACGAGGCGCAGGCGATGGCCAGGCGGTCGCCCAGCATTTTCATGTCCGGCTTGAGGGTGGTCATGCCGGTGCCGACCTGGCTGGCCAGGCCATACAGGGCATCGAGGTCATTGGCGTTGATGGCGCGTACTACTAGCATAAAATTAACTCCCTTAGATACGTACGCAAATGACGCTGTCGCCTTCGGCCACGGCCAGCGCTTCGAGCAAGTCTGCCGGCAAGCCGACGGTGTCCTGCGCTTCGAGCGCATCGCACGTGAAGGTGACGGCGCGGAAATTGCGCTCGGCGCCGGAAGCGACCGCATAGTGCACTTTCAGGCCCGTGCGGCTGGGCGTCACGCCCGCGACGACGCGGCGCGTGAGCGAACCCGTAAACGAACGCAGCGCATGCTTGTGCGCCTGCAGGATCGGGCCGCCATCGAAGATGTCGATGTAATCGTCCGCTTCAAAGCCTTCTTCCGTCAGCAGATTGAACGCCAGTTCGCCGCTCGGGTGGATCTGGCCCATGGCCGCCTGCGCGTCGCCGGGCAGCAGCGGCACGTACACGGGGTAGTGCGGCATCAGTTCGACGATCAGGGTGCGGTTGCGCGCCCCGCCGATGACTTTTTCGGCATCGAGGAAATCCATCTGGAAGAACTTGCGGCCCAGCGCATCCCAGAATGGCGACTGGCCATCGGCGTCCGTGATGCCGGCCAGCGGCACGAAGAAGCGGTCGCCGAAGCGGTGTGGCGCCAGCACGGCGAACAGCAGCCGCGCGCGCGACAGCAAGGCCGCTTCCAGGCCCGCCTGCTCCATGTTGCGCACATAGAAGCCGGACAGTTGCGAGTACGCCGTCAACTCGGAACACAGGGTCAGCGCATGCACGCTGTGGCTGATGTTCAGGTCGCGCGAGACTTGCTGGATGACGTCGTTGCGGAAGGAAAAATAGGTGCCGTTCGAGCCGGCCGAGGCGAAGATGGCGGCCGTACCGGCAATGCTCTTGTCGAGCAGGGATTCAAGCACGAAGAGATACGACTCTTCGCTGGGGATGTCGACATGGGCGGCAAACGAGGCGATGGAGCGCTCGACGGAGGCGGCGATTTTTTCGCGCGTCTTCGGCAGGGTATGGACACCCGGCATGGTGACTGCGGCCAGCGCTTCGAGGGCTGCAATATCCGCAATTTCTACCGGACGGACAACATACATGGGTACTCCTTCAATGCTGACGATACTTGGGCTGAATACCCGGGTAGAACCAAGCCGGCCCGCAGCAAAGCGGCGGGCCGGTGATCAAACAGGAGCGGGGCTAGCTTCAGGCTTTCAGCATGCCGTCGATGGCGGCGCGCAGCAGACGGCCCGCTTCGGCGATCTGCTCGTCCGAGACGATCAGGGCCGGCGCCAGGCGCACCACGTCCATGCCGGCGATCAGCACCATCAAGCCTTGCGCTTCGGCCGCTTTCTGGATGTCCTTCGCGCGGCCTTTATAGGCATCGGTGACGACCAGGCCCAGCAGCAAACCGCTGCCGCGCACGATGGAGAACACTTGCGGGTAATCCGTGATCAAGCCTTGCAGCATGGCGATGGTGTTGACGCTCGCTTCTTTCACGCGCGCCAGGAATGCCGGCGTGTTGATCGTGTCCAGCACGGTCAAGGCCACGGTGGCGGCCAGCGGGTTGCCGCCGTAGGTGGTGCCGTGGGTGCCGACGGCCAAGGTCTGCGCCAGTTCATTCGTGGTCAGCATGGCGCCGATCGGGTAGCCGTTGCCCAGCGCCTTGGCGGCCGTCAGGATGTCTGGCGTGACGCCGTAGCCCATGTAAGCGAACAAGGCGCCAGTGCGACCCATGCCGCACTGGACTTCGTCAAAAATCAGCAGGGCGCCCGTCTTGTCGCACAGGGCGCGCAGCTCCTTGAGGAACTCCGGATTGCCCGGCACCACGCCGCCTTCGCCTTGTACCGGCTCGACGATCACGGCGCACACGTCATCGCCGATGGCGGCGCGCGCCGCTTCGATGTCGTTGTAGGCGATGTGGTCGATCTCTTGCGGCAGCGGCTCGAAACCTTCCGTGTACTTGGCCTGGCCGCCGACGGAGACGGTAAACAGAGTGCGGCCGTGGAAGGAGCTGAAGCACGAGATGATGCGCGACTTGTGCGCGCCGAACTTGGTGTGCGCGTACTTGCGCGCCAGTTTCAGGGCCGCTTCGTTGGCTTCCGCGCCCGAGTTGCAGAAGAAGGCGCGGTCGGCGAAAGTCGCTTCCGTCAGGGCCAGCGCCAGGCGCAGGACAGGCTCGTTGGTGTAACCGTTGCCCAAATGCCACAAATTATTGATTTGCTTGGTCAGCACGTCGACCAGGGCCGGATGGCAGTGGCCCAGGCTGTTGACGGCGATGCCGGAGGTGAAATCGAGGTAATGCTTGCCTGACTGGTCCCACAGGTCCAGACCGGAACCGCGCACGGGCACCATGGCTGCAGGGGCGTAGGTAGGAACGAGGACCTGGTCAAAGGTTTCCCGGGTGACTGGACGAGCCGTTACGGTCGAATCAAGCTTGGCATTCATAGCATTTCCCCATCAATATGTTAGGTACTCCGCAGCTACGACAGCTACGTGTGTACTGCATTATAAAAAGCGGGATGCTAAAACTCTTTTGAATCTGCGACAAGGATTTTCACAATTCATCACAGCCGGGCTTGCTTTAATCAAACAGGCGGCATCAGCTTTCTTTGCCGCTCTTCGCGCGGGGTATTGCCAAACAGGGTGCCAAAGGCCGTGGAAAAGTGCGAGCCGGAGGAAAAGCCGCACATCAGGCCAACTTGCACGATGGAATAATGTGTATCGAGCAATAGTTGCCGTGAGCGTTGCAGGCGCAGCTCCAGGTAGTAGCGCGACGGCAGGCTGCCCAGGTATTGCTTGAACAGCCGTTCCAGCTGGCGCCGCGACAGGCCCACCAGGCTGGCGATGTCGTCCGTCGACAGCGGTTCCTCGATATTGGCTTCCATCAAGGTCACCGCCTCGGAAAGCTTGGGCTGCAGCACGCCGAAACGCGCCTGCAAGGCCACCCTCTGGCGCTCTTCCTTGCCGCGCACCTTGTCCACGCACAGCGCTTCCTTGACGAGCGCCTGCACATCGGCGCCAAAGATGGTCTCGATCAGGGTCAGCGAAAAATCGATGCTGGCCGCGCCGCCGCAGCAGGTGATGTGCGGGCCATCAATGTCGAACAAATGCGGCGTCAGGATGGCCCGTTCCGCCTTCGCTTCCGCATCCGCGTACAGGGCCCACGGCAAGGCGATGCGCACGCCATCCATGACGCCCGCGTCGGCCAGCCACAGCACGGCCGCGCCAACGCCGCCCCAGAATGGCGCCGAACGGCAGCGCTCGATTACGGCCCGGCACAGCTCGGCGCGCAGCGGCGCCTGCGTCTCGTCGGCCACCAGCAGCGCGATATGCCAGTTGCCGCCCTGCGCGGCCACCTGTTCCGGCGTGCGCACGTCCAGTTGCAGGGCCTCCGGCCCCAGCGCCCGCCCGCACAGGCGCAGCGGCTGCACCAGGCCGGCCCAGGTAATCGACTCGGCGTCGCCGGCATGCACCAGCAGCAAACGCAGCGGTTTGTCGAGGCCGATACGGGAAAGATTAGCGAAGGACATCGGCGAGGCGGGCCAGGGGCAAGGGCTGAGTTGCCCACATGATACCGGACTTCCGCCCCATTCAGCCCCTCATGCAAGGACGCATCCAGGCGCGGCGGAAAAAAGCGGAGCGGAAGGATATAATCACCACCATGGGTGAACGATATTTAAAAAGTATCCGGCTGCTGGCCGAATGCATGCAAGGCTTCGAGCGGTTTTCTAGCGACTTCGTGCGCCAGTACGGCTTGACGCATGCGCAATTCGACATCATCGCCACGCTCGGCAACACCCGCGGCATGTCCTACAAGGAACTGGGCCAGAAAACCCTGATTACCAAGGGAACTTTGACGGGCGTGGTGGACCGCCTGGAACAAAAGGGGCTGGTGATACGCGAACGTTGTCCGCGCGACAAGCGTTCCTATTACGTGCGCCTGAGCTGCGAGGGCGAACAGGTGTTTCATGACGTGTTCCCCAAGCTGACAAAGCAGGGCCAGCGCCTGTTCGACGGCTATACCGAAGACGATTTCATGCGGTTGGAAACCACCCTGGCGGGCTTGAAACACGTCATCGCCAACGGCCACGGCTGACTATTCACCAAGCACAGACATTCAAACAAGACAAAGGAAACCAAGTTGAAAACCTCACTGCTCGAAGGCAAAAAGCCTGCTCATTTCGATAAACACATCATCGGCAACCTGCTGCTCAACGCCAGCACGCCGGAACTGGTGCGCCAGGAAAAACTGATCATCGGCGTGCGCAATGAAGACGGTGAAATCTACCGCCTGATCGGCGCCACCAAGCACAACAGCTTCATGAACGCCGTCGAGGAACTGTTCGACCTGGGCTTGACCGATGAGCTGGAAGACAGCGACGAACTCGTTGAAGGCTGCGACGCGATATTTAGCGAAGCAGACTGATAACGCTCGCATGCTCCAAAAAGGGCATGCCGCTGATCCAGCGGCATGCCTTTTTCCGTTTATGGGGCTTTGCTTGCCTTTTGCCAGGCTGTTTGCGAAAAGATCATGCTTAAAAAGTTCCGCACGGAAATATTGCGAGTATAATTTTTTCAATGAACAGACTCGACGCCTTTAAAAGCATCGCCGCACAAGCCGCTCGTGGCGAGCTGACCTTTCCTGCCAATGTGGACGCTTCGCTCAAGCTGCAAGAGGCGCTGGCCGATCCCGACTGCCATATCGAGGCCGCCGCCAAGCTGGTGCAGGCTGACCCGCTGCTGGCGGCGCGCACGGTGGCCATCGCCAATTCCGTGGCGTTCAACCGTTCCGGCAATGAAATCACCAGCGTGCGCAACGCCGTGCAGCGGCTCGGCGTGCGTACCTTGCAATCGGTGGTGGCATCGCTGATCGTGCGCCAGCTGGGCAGCACCATCACCGATCCCGTGCTGCAGGCGAAGGCTAACCAGCTGTGGGAGCATACGGCCCACGTGGCGGCCCTGTCGCAGGTACTGGCCCGCCGCGTCACCAAGGTGGACCCCGATACGGCCCTGTTTGCCGGCATCATGCATGAAGTGGGCGGCTTTTATCTGCTGTCGCGCGCGGCCGAATTCCCCGGCATCCTCGACGGCGAACCGGAGGACTGGGTCGAACATGGCGAACAGGCCATCGGCCATGGCGTCCTGACCAAACTGAAAGTGCCGGAAGCGGTGATGGGCGCCATCGACGCTCTGTGGGAAGGCTTGCGCGCCATCCCGCCCGAATCGCTGGGCGACACCTTGCTGCTGGCAAATGACCTGGCGCCCGTCTCGTCGCCGCTCAACGAAAGCCCGGCCGCCATCGCCGTGCGGGCCGCCCGCGCCGCGCGCAGCATCGATTGCCTGATCGGCGACGATGCGACCTTGTCGAGCATCATGGAAGAATCGGACGATGAAGTGCAGTCGCTGCTGAAGGTGCTCGTGCACTAAGCTGCCTGCCACGCCGAATGCAAGCACTCACTATCAGCAGCAGGCGCCAAGCATTCCAAACAAAAAAAACCCGCTCGAAAGCGGGTAAAGTCCAAAGCTAGGGATGTCCTGAAAGAGACAGCCCTATCTTATGCGCTGCGCCGCGCCGGCTCCGTGCGCTGGCTCACTTAGCGCGCAGATTATCCCGGCAACAGTTCCACGTCCGTTTCCTGCCAGGCGCGCAGCTGCCGCACGCGGGCAAACCACGCCTGGATGTGCTGGTACTGCGCCAGCGGCAAGCGCACGGCCTCGCTGTACATCAGCGGCGCGGCCACGGCGAACTCGGCCAAGGTCAAGGCATCGCCGCAGAGCCACTCACGCTGCGCCAGGTGCGCGTCCAGCACCATGGCGCAGGCATGCAGTTCATGCTCGCCGCGCGCCTCTTCCAGCGGGTCCGCCGGACCATTGCCCGTCATGCCTTTCCAGGCGCGCTCCCAGGCCAGCACGCTGACGGCGGGCGCAAAGTGCTGCGCGGCCCAGAACAGCCAGCGGTTGACGTCGGCGCGCGCTTGCGGCGCCTGCGGATAAATCGTCTGGCCCGGCACCTGCTCGGCCAGGTATTGCATGATGGCGCACGATTCCCACAGCAGGAAATCGCCATCGGCCAGCACGGGCACTTTGCCGTTCGGGTTCAGTTCGAGCAGGCGGCGGCGGTCGTCCGCATTCATCAGGTCGACTTCGGCCAGCTCCAGCGGCAAGCCGAGGTGGATCGCCGTCATCAGCGTACGGCGGGCATTCGAAGACATGGGGTGGTGGTACAGGCGCATGATGGATGGCTCCGGTGAGTGAAGAAGCCACCATCGTAGTCGCCGTCACTGACAGTTTTTGTCAGGAGCGAATGTCAGGATTCCGGGTCAATCTCGTGGGCCTTGCGCCAGGCATCGAGCAGCACATGGCGCCGCGTGGGATAGCGCTCCGCATGCTGCAGCACCTCGGCGATGCGATCGATGCGGAAATGCCGGTAATCGCCGCGCAGCTCGCACCAGGCGGCCAGCAGGCGCTTGCCTTCGAAAAAAGCCAGGGCGAACGGCCACACCGTGCGCGAGGTGGCGCTGCCATGCTCATCCTGATAGGCCAGCGTGAGCTTCTGTTCGTAGCGGATCGCCTCGCGCACGGGCTGCACGTAACGGTCGGCCGGCTGCGTGCCATCGGCGGGACGCCCCAGCGGCACCCACAAGCTGGTCTCGGCCATGCTGTCGCGCAAGTCGCGCGGCGAAGCGGCGGCGATCTTGGCCAGGGCATTGCTGGCCGCCTGCGCCAGGCCCGCATCACCTTGCCGGCGCACCCAGCGCGCCCCCAGCACCAGCGCTTCCAGTTCATCGGGACCGAACATCAGCGGCGGCAGGAAGGCGCCGCGGCGCAGCACATAGCCGATGCCGGCTTCGCCCTGCAGGGGCGCGCCCAGTTCGGCCAGGGTCTGGATATCGCGGTAAATCGTGCGCTCGGATACCCCCAGCTGCTGCGCCAGCTGGGCCGCCGTGACGGGTACGCGCTTGGCGCGCATGGCGTCCATCAGCAGGAATAAACGGCCGCTGCGGCTCATGGGCAGCCCTGCAAAGCCTGGTCGCCCATGACGAGGGCCGACAGGGCCGGCACGTACACATAGCCGTCGGGCGCCAGGCGCGCCGCGCGCGCGCCCTCGTCCACGCCGGCGATGCCGTAGCAGCGCTGCAGACGGGCGGCGGCCGGCCACCAGTAGACGGCCGCCTCCTGGTCGGGAAAGCGCTGGCGCACGCTATCGGCCTGCGCCGCCACTTGCCGGAAGTCGCGGTAAAAGGCGGGGGCAATGCCCAACTCCAAGGCAAACGCCGCTTCCTGCGCCGCCGTCTCTGCCAACCGGGCCGCCAGCGCCGTCGTTTCGCTGTCCAGGTCCTCGGCCGCCACGCCAGCGTCAACCAGGCTGCGGCGCATCTGCACCCGGTCCATCCGCGCGCGCAGGAAAGCCGATTCCTGCAGCGCCAGCACGGCGTCGGCGGGAATGCTCTTGCGCAGCGCAGCGGGGAAAACGTAGAGGGCGCAGCTGCCCGCACATACCGTGTCGATGGCGATGTCGAGCCGCAGCTGACGCACCAGGCGGGCCAGCTGCATCGCCGCCTGCGGGTCGCCCGCGTCGCTATTGACGCGCAACAGCGCGGTGCCCCGCGTGGCCAGCGGCCGCAGCTTGTCCACGTCGCCCTCGGCAATCGGGCCGCGCATGGCGATGCTGCCCGCATCGACACGGCTGAAATCGGCGGCGCCCGCGCATGCCGTCACGCCCGCCATCAGACCTACCCATAAAAAACGCTTCATCGTCATCCGTCACAAAAAAAAACGACCACCGCAAACGGTGATCGTTCTTTCATTCAAGCTGCAAAAAACCCTGCGCTTACACCACGGCGCCGTCGGTTTCGTCTTTTTCCTTGACCGGCTTGATCAAGTCTTCGCGCTTGACGCCCAGCCACATGGCGATCGAGGCCGCGACGAACACGGACGAGTAAATACCGAAGCAGATACCGATGGTCAGCGCCAGTGCGAAATGGTGCAGGGTCTGGCCGCCGAAGACCAGCATCGACAGCACCATCATCTGGGTCGAGCCGTGGGTGATGATGGTACGCGAAATGGTGCTGGTGATCGCGCTGTCGATCACTTCATGCACACTCGCCTTGCGCTGCTTGCGGAAGTTTTCGCGGATACGGTCAAAGATCACCACCGATTCGTTGACGGAATAGCCCAGCACCGCCAGGATGGCCGCCAGTACCGTCAGCGAGAATTCCCACTGGAAGAAGGCGAAGAAGCCCAGGATGATCACCACGTCATGCAAGTTGGCGATAATGGCCGAGACGGCGTATTTCCACTCGAAGCGGATGGCCAGGTAGATCATCACGCCCAGAATCACCATCACCAGCGCGTTCAAGCCATTCTGCGCCAGTTCCTCGCCCACTTGCGGGCCGACGAATTCGACTTTCTGCAGCACGACCGCTTCGCTGCCGGCAGCGTCCATGCACGCGCTCTTGATGACGTGCTCACCCTTTTCGGTGACGGTATCGATGCCCTTGGTCGTCCCTTGCTCGGCCTTGCACAAGGCTTCGAACACGCGCTGCGACGTGTTCGCGGCGCTGACGCCATTTTCCACGGGCAGGCGGATCATCACGTCGCGCGCCGTATCGAAGCTGGTCACGCCTGGCTCTTCATAGCCCATCTTGATCAGGGTGCCGCGTATGCCTTCAAGATTGGCTGCCTTCGGGTATTTCACCTCCATCAAGGTGCCACCCTTGAATTCGACGGACAGGTGCAAGCCCTTGTGCACCAGGAAGAAGACGGCGGCAAGGAAGGTCACGGCCGAAATCACGTTGAAAATCAACGCATGGCGCATGAAGGGAATATCTTTTTTGATCCGGAAAAATTCCATGAAATCCTCTGAGTTCTATTCTGTGCGTCCGGCGGCTGTGCCACCGGACGCGATCGCTGTTGTCGCTATGGAGTGAGTCGGGGACGCCGCTTATTTGCTGGTGCCCGGCACCCACACCGTGCCGATCGACAAGGTCGTCAGCTTTTTCTTGCGGCCATACCAGAGGTTGACCACGCCGCGCGAAACGAACACGGAGGAGAACATCGAGGTCAGAATACCCAGGCAATGCACGACAGCGAAGCCGCGCACGGGGCCGCTGCCGAAGGCCAGCAGCGCCAGGCCGACGATCAGGGTGGTCACGTTCGAGTCGAGAATCGTGGCCCAGGCGCGGTCGAAGCCGGCGGCGATCGCCGCTTGCGGCGTATTGCCGGCGCGCAGCTCCTCGCGGATACGTTCATTGATCAGCACGTTGGCGTCAATCGCCATACCCAGCGCCAGCGCGATAGCGGCGATACCGGGCAAGGTCAACGTCACCTGTATCATCGACAGCAAGGCGATCAGCAACAGCAGGTTGGCCGCCAGGGCCAGCACGCTGAAGGCGCCGAACAGCATGTAGTAGGCGATCATGAAGATGGCGATGGCGATGAAGCCGTACAAGGTCGAGTGGAAGCCCTTGGCGATGTTTTCCGCGCCCAGCTGCGGTCCGATCGTGCGTTCCTCGATGACGGTCATCGGTGCGGACAGGGCGCCCGAGCGCAGCAGCAGCGCCAGTTCGTTGGCGTTTTCCGCGCCGCCCATGCCGGTGATCTGGAAGCGCGAACCGAGTTCCTGCTGGATGGTGGCAACCGACAGCACTTCCGGCTTGCCCTTTTCAAACAGCACGATGGCCATGCGCTTGCCCACGCGTTCGCGCGTCGCTTCGCGCATCTTGCGGCCGCCGTCGCCGTTCAGGTCGATCGATACGGCCGCCTGCTGGTTCTGGTCGAAGCTGGCCGTGGCGCTGGAAATATAGTCGCCCGTCAGGATCACGTCTTTCGCCAGCACGACAGGTACGCCCTTGCCGACGGTGAACAGTTCCGAGTTGAACGGGATGGCGCTCGACAGTTCGGTGCCAGGCACGATAGTTTCATCGACCAGACGCACTTCCAGGGTGGCCGTGCGGCCGATGATGGCTTTCGCGCGGGCCACGTCCTGCACGCCAGGCAATTGCACCACGATGCGGTCAGGACCTTGCTGCTGGATCAGCGGCTCGGCGACGCCCAGCTCGTTGACGCGCTTGGACAGGGTGGAGATATTCTGTTTCACGCCTTCATCGATGGTTGCCTTCAGGGCAGCCGGCTTCAGGGTGATGTTCAGTTTCAGGTCGCTGCCTTCGCCCGCATCGGCAAACGCCAGTTCCGTCATCTGGTCGGACAACACATTTTTTGCCTTCAGGCGCGTTTCCGCGTCGCGGAAGTTGATCTGGACGCTGTCGCCCACGCGCTCGATGCCGGCGTGGCGAATATTCTTGTCGCGCAACACGCTACGCGCGGCGGACTGGACGCCCTGGACTTTCTTGTTCAGTACGGCTTTCGCATCGACCTGCATCAGGAAGTGCACGCCACCGCGCAAGTCCAGGCCCAGGAACATGGGCAAGGCATGCAATTTTTGCATCCACACTGGCGTATTGGCTTGCAGGTTGACCGTCACGATGTACGCGGGATCGGTCGTATCGGGATTGAGGTCCTTTTCCAGCACCAGTTTCGCCTTGAACTGGGTATCGGGATCGGCGAAACGCACGCGCACGGAGGCGAGGTTGCCGGCGCCATCCATGGTGACACCTTCCGACTTGACGTTCTCTTTCGTCAATATTTGCTCGACTTGCGTCATCAGCTCGCCCGTCACTTTGACGGTCGACCTGCCGCTGGTTACTTGCAGCGCCGGTGACTCACCGAAATAATTGGGCGCCGTATAGAGTGCGCCCAGCAATAAGGCGACGACGATGATGATGTATTTCCAGGCAGGATAGCGATTCATATTGATTCAGCGTTCAGTGTTGAGCGTCGGAGGCGTCGCGAGGGGCGGCGGATAGCCGCCCCGTTGAGTCATTGCCGAGGCAATGACAGCGAGGAATTACAGCGCCTTCAGGGTGCCTTTAGGCAGCAAGGTGGTAATGGAGCTCTTTTGCACCGTGATTTCGGTGCCGGTCGCCACTTCGATGGTGACGTAAGCGTCCACTACCTTGACAACACGGCCCAGCATGCCACCGGCGGTGACGACTTCGTCACCCTTGGCCAGCGCGTCCATCATCGCCCGTTGTTCTTTGGCGCGTTTTTGCTGTGGACGGATCATCAGGAAATACATGACCACGAACATCAATACCAGCGGCAGGAAGCTGGTCAGGTTGCCGCCGAGGCCCAGGGCTTCGGTTGGGGCTTGCGCATAAGCGTTGGAAATGAAAAACACGGTGACTCCAGTTCTAATCAGTTTGAAAAAATAGCGCTGTATTCTAGCATTGGCAATCCGCCAAGCCTCCAATTGCAGGCATGGCAGCTTCAAATGGGGCTAAAAAGGCATTATGCAATGCTTTATCGCCCCCGTCCAAGCACCAATACACAAAACTTCCGGCCATGCTGCGGCCAGGGCGCCAGATAAGGTTTTCTTAAGTTCCGCGTGCGCGTTCCGCGTGGAATTGCAGGGTAAACGCGTGGAAACGGTCTTCATCGAGCGCTTCGCGCATCTGGCGCATCAGGTCCAGGTAGTAATGCAGGTTGTGGATGGTATTTAAACGCGCACCGAGGATTTCCTTGGAGCGGTGCAAATGGTGCAAATACGCACGCGAGAAATTGCGGCAGGCGTAGCAGCTGCAGGTCTCGTCCAGCGGCGCCTGGTCTTCCTTGTACTTGGCGTTCTTGATCTTGATGTCGCCAAAACGCGTGAACAGCCAGCCATTGCGAGCATTGCGCGTCGGCATGACGCAGTCGAACATGTCGATACCGTTCGACACACCCGCCACCAGGTCTTCCGGCGTGCCCACGCCCATCAGGTAATGGGGCTTGTTGGCCGGCAGGCGCGGGCCCACGTGAGCCAGCATGCGCATCATGTCTTCCTTTGGCTCGCCGACGGACAGGCCGCCGATAGCGATGCCGGGGAAATCGATCTCTTCCAGCTTGGCCAAGGATTCGTCGCGCAGCATTTCGAACATGCCGCCCTGTACGATGCCGAACAGCGCATTCGGGTTTTCACCGCGGTGGAACTCGTCCTTCGAGCGCTGCGCCCAGCGCAAGGACATGCGCATGGACTTGGCCGCTTCCTCGATGGTGGCCGGACGGCCCTGGATTTCATACGGCGTGCATTCGTCGAACTGCATGACGATGTCCGAATTCAAGACGCGCTGCACCTGCATCGACACTTCCGGCGAGAGGAACAATTTATCGCCGTTGATGGGCGAATTGAAATGCACGCCCTCTTCCGTGATCTTGCGCATGGCGCCTAGCGAAAACACCTGGAAACCACCGGAATCCGTCAGAATCGGCTTGTTCCAGCCCATGAAACCATGCAAGCCGCCGAATTTCTCCATGACGGTGTTGCCTGGACGCAGCCACAAGTGAAAAGTGTTGCCCAGGATAATCTGCGCGTCGATCTCGTTGAGTTCCAGCGGCGACATGGCTTTCACGGAGCCGTAAGTGCCCACTGGCATGAAAATCGGCGTCTGCACGACACCATGGTTGAGTTTCAAGGTGCCGCGGCGTGCCTTGGTCAGGCCGCTCGTGTCGGTCTTGAGTAATGTAAATTCCAGCATGTCAGTCTTTCACGGGAGTATCAAGGTTCAGCGGAGCGCGCGATTGCGTGGTGAGCAGCATCGCGTCGCCATAGCTGAAGAAACGGTAATTCTGCGCGATCGCATGCGCGTAGGCGCTGCGGATCGGCGCATAGCCGGCAAAGGCCGACACCAGCATCAGCAGGGTCGACTTCGGCAAATGGAAGTTGGTGATCAAGCGCGTCACCGTTTTAAACGCATAGCCGGGCGTGATGAACAGGGCCGTATCGGCGCTGCCCGCCACCAGCTGGCCGCTTTGCGAGGCCGATTCCAGCGCGCGCAGGCTGGTCGTACCGACGGCGACCACGTCGCGCCCGGCCAGCTGCGCGGCGCGCACGGCATCGACGGTTTCCTGCGGCATGGTGTACCACTCGGTATGCATCTTGTGTTCGGCCAGCACTTCCGTGCGCACGGGCTGGAAGGTGCCAGCGCCCACGTGCAGGGTCACATAGGCGAAGTTGACGCCCTTGGCCTTCAATTGATCGAGCAGGGTCTGATCGAAATGCAGGCCGGCCGTCGGCGCGGCGACAGCACCGGGCACCTTGTTGAACACGGTCTGGTAGCGCGTCTCGTCGAATGCGTCCGCATCGTGTTCGATGTACGGCGGCAGCGGCAGCCGGCCATGCGCCTCGATCAGCTCGAACACGTCGGCCTCGAAGTGCAGGGTAAAGAATTCGCCGGCGCGCTGGCCGACCGTCACATCGAAGGCGTCGGCCAGGCGGATGCGGCAGCCGGGCGGCGGCGACTTCGACGCGCGCACCTGGGCCAGCACGGTGCGGTCATCGAGCACGCGCTCGACGAGCGCCTCGATCTTGCCGCCGCTTTCCTTGACGCCAAAGAAGCGCGCCTTGAGTACGCGCGTATCGTTCATCACCAGCAGGTCGCCCGCCTGCAACAGCCCGACGATGTCGGCGAACTGGCGGTCGACCAAAGCGTCGCCGTCCAGATGCAACAGGCGCGAGGCACTGCGCTCGGCCAATGGAGTTTGCGCAATGTTTTCTTGCGGCAAATTAAAATCGAAATCGGAAAGCGAATACATGCGTTTTGCTTCAAAAGTACGTCAAAAATGATTAGGAGTGCGCAATGGAACATCTGGCACTATACTGTGCGCCTATACAGGCATTACAATAATCCGCCGCAACAATTTACAACTGCGGTACGCACAGGGTGTGCCGGACAACCCTCTATTTTACGCTAGCGGCACCAAAACCTTGCATATGTCCGATCCAAAGCCCGATCTTCCTCCCGCAGCCAAGCCGGCCGCGAAGCCGAAAGCCGTCAAAAAAGTGGTCAGCACGGAAAGCCGGCTGGCCAAACTGGGCTTGCGCACGGATATGGACCTGGTGCTGCACCTGCCGATGCGCTACGAGGACGAGACCAAGGTCTACACGATACGCGACGCCTGCCTGCGCGGCGGCGAGTCGTGGCAAGTCGAGGGCATCGTCACCAAGTGCGAAGTCAATTTCAAGCCGCGCAAGCAGCTGCTGGTGACGATTGCCGACGAAACGGGCAATTTGCTGCTGCGCTTCATGAATTTCTACGGCAGCCAGGTCAAGCAGCTGGCCGAAGGCACGCGGGTACGTGCGCGCGCCGAACTCAAACACGGCTTTTTCGGCGCCGAGATGGTGCACCCGACGTATAAAGTGGTCAACGAGGGCGCGCCCCTGCCCACCGCACTCACGCCCGTGTACCCGTCCGGTGAAGGCCTGTCGCAGCACGTGCTGCGGCGCGAAATCGCCGACGCCATGCGCCGCATCGACTGGCAGGACACTTTGCCGGACCAGCTGCTGCGCGAGATGCAGCTGTCGCCATTCCGCGCCGCCGTGCACCTGCTGCACTACCCGCCGCAGGACATCGATGAAAGCGCGCTGATGGATCGCTCGCACCCGGCCTGGGTGCGCATGAAGTTCGATGAGCTGCTGGCGCAGCAGCTGTCGCTCAAACGCGCCCAGCGCGCGCGCCGCTCGAAAGGTGCGGCATCGCTGCCCATCGTCGGCAATTTGTCGAACGCCTTCGCCGCCGCCCTGCCCTTCAAGCTGACGGGCGCGCAGGCGCGCGTGCTTGAGGAAATCCGCGCAGACCTGCGCCAGCCCTATCCGATGCAGCGTCTGTTGCAGGGCGACGTCGGCAGCGGCAAGACGGTCGTCGCCGCCCTGTCCGCCACGCAAGCCATCGACAGCGGCTACCAGGCCGCGCTGATGGCGCCCACGGAGATCCTGGCCGAGCAGCACTTCCGCAAGATCGCCGCCTGGATGGAGCCGCTGGGCGTGAAGGTGGCGTGGCTGACGGGCAGCCTGAAGAAAAAGGAAAAGACGGCCGCGCTGGCCCTAATCGAATCGGGCGAAGCGCAGCTGGTGATCGGCACGCATGCGCTGATCCAGGATAACGTGCTGTTTGCCAAACTGGGCCTGGTGATCGTCGACGAGCAGCACCGCTTCGGCGTGGGCCAGCGCCTGACCCTGCGCAACAAGGGCGACAGCGCGGCCGTGCCGCACCAGTTAATGATGTCGGCCACGCCCATCCCGCGCACCCTGGCCATGACGTATTACGCCGACCTGGAAGTGTCGGTGATCGACGAGCTGCCGCCCGGCCGCAGCCCCATCGTCACGCGCGCCATCGACCAGAACCGCCGCGACGAAGTCATCGCCCGCGTGTATGCGGCCGCGCTGGAAGGCCGGCAAGTGTACTGGGTCTGCCCGCTGATCGAGGAATCGGAAGCGCTGCAGCTGCAGACGGCTACCGACACCTACATGATGCTGGCCGAAGCCCTGCCCGCGCTGCAGGTGGGCCTCGTGCACGGCCGCTTGAAACCGGCGGAAAAGCAGGAAGTGATGGACGCCTTCATCGCCGGGCATATCCATGTGCTGGTGGCCACCACGGTCATCGAGGTGGGCGTCGACGTGCCGAACGCCTCGCTGATGGTGATCGAACACGCCGAGCGTTTTGGCTTGTCGCAGCTGCACCAGCTGCGCGGGCGCGTGGGCCGCGGTTCGGCAGCCAGCGTCTGCCTGCTGCTGTACCAGGGCCCCTTGGGCGGCGTGGCGCGCCAGCGCTTGATGACCATGCGCGAAACGACGGACGGTTTTGAAATCGCCCGCCGCGACCTGGAAATCCGCGGCCCCGGCGAATTCCTCGGCGCGCGCCAATCCGGCCAGGCCATGCTGCGCTTTGCCGACCTGGAAACGGATCAATGGCTGGTCGACCAGGCGCGCGACGTGGCGCACGACCTGCTGCACGCCACCACGGCCGCCGCAGCGGCCACCGTGGAAGCGCACCTGGCGCGCTGGCTGGGTGGGAAAGAGGAATTTTTAAAAGTGTAGGTCTTACATTGCATGCTTTGCGCCGTTGTCGGATTAGCGCGCAGCGCGTAATCCGACAACACTGTTAGCGCTGCTCACTCCCGCCCAACACCCGCCACATCCACACCATCCCCGCCCCAATCCGCGGCACACCATCCCTGCCTTACATACCGGTGAAAACTGGAATACGGCCAATCGATGACTTTACTCACAAGACCATGCTTGACGGGGTTGTAGTGGATGTAATCGACGTGGTTTGCGAAGTCGCTCTCGTCACGCAGCACATGCTCCCAGAAACGGTGCTGCCAAACGTCTTTAAATTCTGCATGCTTGCTGAACCACGTCTTGATCAGCCTCCAGCGCATCATGAAATCGGCATCGCCTTCAGGCAAGGTCCAGATGCAGTGCAGGTGATCGGGCAGGATGACGATGGCGTCGATAGCGAACGGCCGTTGATGCCGCACGGCGCGGAAAGAATCACGCAGCAAATCCACGGCATTGGCGGTGGCAAACACGGGCCGGCGATGGGCCGTCACCACCGTGAAGAAAAAGCTGCCGCCTGGCTGGAATGCGCGTCGGTATCGCATGGTTTCGGGGTGTTGTCGGATTACGGCCTTCGGCCTAAGCGCCGTTGGTATTGTTTATTTTCGGGTGTTGTCGGATTACGGCCTTCGGCCTAAACGCCGGTGGTATTGTTTATTTTCGGGTGTTGTCGGATTACGGCCTTCGGCCTAATCCGACCTACGCGATATACGCGGCAGCAGGTCGGGTAGGTCGGATTAGCGTAGCGTAATCCGACTTCCAGCGTAATCCGACTTTTCGCAAACCGCCTTGCGCCCACGCAGCCTACATGCACATCCAGAAACGGTTCGCCAGGTCCAGCATGAAGTCGGGCCGCAGATAGGCCAGGAAGACGATGGCCAGCAGCGCGGCGCCAGCCAGGCGCCACAGCCATGTGCGCCAGCTGGCCATTACGCGGCCACCGCCACGCGCTTGACGGCGCGCTCGTCGATGGGCAGGTTGATCAGCGCGGCCAGCAAGCCCAGGCCGATGGTGATCATCCACACGATGTGGTAACTGCCCTGGTGCTCGTACAGATAGCCGCCCAGCCAGGCGCCGAGGAAACTGCCCACCTGGTGCGAGAAGAACACCATCCCGGCCAGCATCGACAGATGCTTCACGCCGAAGATGCCGGCGATGATGCCGTTCGTCAGCGGCACGGTCGACAGCCACAGCACGCCCATGCCGGCGGCGAACAGGTACACGGACCACGCCGACAATGGCGCCAGCAGGAACGCGGTGATGACCACGGCGCGCGTCACGTAGATGGCCGACAGCAGGTAGCGCTTGGCGATCTTGCCGCCGAGTTTGCCCGCATAGTAGGAACCGACGATGTTGAACAGGCCGATCAGGGCCAGCGCCGTGACGGCGACGTTCGGGTTCATCAGGCCCTGGTCCTTCAGGTAAGCCGGCAAGTGCACGCCGATGAAGACCAGCTGAAAACCGCAGACAAAATAACCGGCCAGCAGCAGCCAGAACGAGCGGCTGGCGATGGCTTCGCTGAAGGCGGCGCCCACGCTTTGCTGCGGGCCGCTGGCGTGCGAGACGGGCGGCTCGCGCAAATAAAAGGCCATCGGGATCATCGCCAGCAGCACCAGCGCGGCCAATACATAAAAGGCGTTTTGCCAGCCCACGACGGAGATCAGCTGCTGCTCCACGGGCATCATGAGGAACTGGCCGAACGAGCCGGCCGCCGACGAAATGCCGAAGGCCCACGAGCGCTGCTCGGGCGGCGCGCTGCGGCCGATGATGCCGCTGATGGCGCCGAACGCCGTGCAGGCCAGCGCCAGGCCGATGAAGATGCCGGAGCCGACGATGAACAGGGTTGGCTGCGTGACAAGCGCCATCCACACGAGGCCCGCCATGTAGCTGATGGCGCCGACGATGACGACGCGCATGGTGCCGAAACGGTCGGCCGCCATGCCGGCGAATGGGCCGAAGACGCCCCACATCAGGTTTTGCATGGCCAGCGCCAGCGAATACGTTTCGCGCGTCCAGCCATTCGCTTGCGAGATCGGCTGCATCCAGAAACCCAGGCCGTGGCGCACGCCCATCGCCAGGGTCAGGACAACGCCGCTGGCGATGAGGACAGTTTTCAGGCTGGGACGGGATGAGTGCAATGTCATGGGGTTCCTGTTCACGCCTGGTCGGCTTGATAGACGAGGCCGATCTGGCCGCGCATGGTGTCGAGATTGCGCATCAGCGCCACGCTGTCGGCGTGCGGCATGAGGGGGCTTTCCAGCAGGCCGGCGCGGATGCAGCGCATCGCTTCGATGGCTTCGTGCGCGTAGCCATTGCCCAGGTGCGGCGCGGCGACGATGCGGCGTTCGCCATCCATGGTTTCGACGATCAGGTGATCAGGCTTGTAAAAACGGTTGGGCAAGCGGATACGCCCCAGGCTGCCGGAAATGGTCATTTCCGTCGGCGTCTGCGCGCGCAGGCTGCAGGCGCACGACGAGGTGCCGCCGCCCGCGTGCAGCAGCGAGAACACGACCTGCTCATCGACGCCGGTGGCGCCCATCTCGGCCAGCGCCTGCACCTGCGATACGGGGCCGAGGAAGAAGGCCGCCATCGACAGCGGGTAGATGCCCACGTCGAGCAGCGCGCCGCCACCGAGTTCCGGATTGAACATGCGGTGCTCGGGCGGGAAGTTGGCGACAAAACCGATATCGGCCTGCACCTGCTGCAGCACGCCGATTTCGCCACTGGCGATGATGCGCTGCGCTTCCTGCACGGCGGGCAGGAAACGGCTCCACATGGCTTCCATCAAAAACAGCTTTTTCTCGCGCGCCATGTCGACCACGGCCTGCGCTTCGCGCGCATTCATGGTGAACGGTTTTTCGCACACGACATGCTTGCCGGCGGCCAGGCACAGCAAGGCATTTTCCGCATGCAGGGTGTGCGGCGTGGCGATGTAGATCACGTCCACGCCAGGATCGTCAGCCAGCGCCTGGTAGGAACCGTGGCAACGTTCGATGCCGAATTCGGCGCCGAAGGCCTGCGCACCGGCGCTGCTGCGCGAAGCGACCGCCACCAGTTGCGCACCGGGCGCGTCACGCAAGCCATTGGCCATCGCGCGGGCGATCTTGCCGGTGCCGAGGATGCCCCAGCGGACGGTATTTTCCATGCTATTGATCTCTTTCTGCGCCAGCCACCTTGCGCTTCGGGCGGAACACCGCCGCGTCATTGTAAAAATCGTCGTCCTGGCCTTCGCACCAGCCGGGCAAACCCAGCACGGGCAGCGGCGTGAAGTCCGCCGTGGTGAGACCTTGCTGCGCCAGGTCTTGCGCCACCCGCTCGTCGAGCCAGGCGCGGCGTGCCGCATCATCGAGCGCAAAGTAGGCATCGCCGGCAAAGATCACGCGCGTGTGCGCCGTGATGGCCTTGCGCGGCGCCACCAGTTTTTCCATCAGCGCGTGGCCGAACAGCCAGACATCGGCGTCGCCGCCCGCGCCAAATTTCTCGCGCTGCGCAATGAAGGCGCTGCGCCATTCATGCCCGCGCAAGGCCGCGTCCAGCGCGCGCCCCGCGTCGCTGTCGCGCAGCACCAGCAAGGCGGAATTTTCGTCAAAAATCGTCGCGCCATCGCGCGCGGGACCACGCGATTTGCCCACGCCGGACATGGCGATCTGCGCGGCCTGCAGCGCATTCAATTGCCGCTTGATGCGGGGGAAGGTCAGCCACACGAGCGCGTTGAAAAAATCATGCAGATTGTCGCGCGTGGGCACGCCGCCCGTCGCGCCGATGAACTCTTCGTAGGCGACGCCTTCGGGCAGGTCCGCTTGCGGCACGAAGGCCAGCGGCAGGCCGGATGGATTGCGCAAATCCAGCGCCCGCGCCCGTCCATTGAGCGCGGCAATCACCGTGTCGCGCTGCAGGTCCAGCTGCCGTCGCGCCGGCAGCACCGTGGCAAACCAGGGGCGGGTCCAGTCTATCGATGGCAGCATGAACGCTTAGACCATTTTCCAGTTGATCTGCTCGCCCGCGTTGAGCGGAATGACATGGCTGTCGCCCAGCGGCAGCGAAGCCGGCAAGGTCCAGCTTTCGCGTTTCAGGGTGATGGTGTCCGTGTTGCGCGGCACGCCGTAGAAGGCCGGGCCGTGGAAGCTGGCGAACGCTTCCAGCTTATCGAGCGCGCCGGCCCGTTCGAACGCTTCCGCATACATTTCCATCGCGTGCAGGGCCGTGTAGCAACCGGCGCAGCCGCAAGCCATTTCCTTGGCGCCTTGCGCGTGCGGCGCCGAGTCGGTGCCGAGGAAGAAGCGCTCGTCGCCGCTGGCGGCCGCCGTCATCAGAGCCAGGCGGTGCTCTTCGCGTTTCAGGATGGGCAGGCAGTAGTAATGGGGGCGGATGCCGCCCTTGAAAATCTCGTTGCGGTTGTACAGCAGATGATGCGCCGTGATGGTGGCGGCGATCGGGCCTTCCGCTTCGGCCACGTACTGCGCAGCATCCTTGGTGGTGATGTGCTCGAACACGACGGACAGGGCCGGGAAGGCGCTGCGCAGCGGGCGCATCACGCGCTCGATGAAGACGGCTTCGCGGTCGAAAATATCGATTTCCGGGTCCGTCACTTCGCCATGCACGAGGAAGGGCATGCCCACTTCCTGCATCACTTCGAGCACCTTGTAGCAATTCTTCAAATCCGTCACGCCCAGGTCGGAATTCGTCGTGGCGCCGGCCGGATACAGTTTCACGGCCTGCACGATGCCGCTGTCCTGCGCGCGGCGGATTTCGTCGGGCGAGGTGTTGTTCGTCAGGTACAGCACCATCAGCGGATCGAAGTTCACGCCTTGCGGCACGGCGGCCAGGATGCGCTCGCGGTAGGCGCTGGCATCGGCCGTGGTGGTGACGGGCGGTTTCAGGTTCGGCATGACGATGGCGCGGCCAAACTGGCGCGCGCTGTGCGGCAGCACGCTGGCCATGACGGCGCCATCGCGCAGGTGCAAATGCCAGTCATCCGGACGGGTGATAGTGATGGAATCTGGGGTGTGATCGAGTGTGGACATGGCGGCTGCTCTCAGGCGGTCATTGCGAATAACGCCATTTTACCAGCCGCGGGGCAGCCTCGCAGGCTGCGGCAGCCGCTGCCCGATGGCTGCCTGACGATCAAACGGCCGGTTCGCACCGGCCGTTTTTCAATCTCAGGAGTGGACGGGAATCAGGACTTGGCCGGCGCCGTCTCCTGCTTTGCCACCCAGGCGCGAAGTTCGGCCAGCATCTGGTCCAGCGCGGCGCGGTCATACACGGTGCCACGGCTGACCACCAGGCGGATCTGGCGCGTGGCGCCGATATCCTGCAGCGGGTTCGCGTCGAGCACCAGCAAATCGGCCGCCTTGCCCGCCGCCACGCTGCCGTAACGGTCCAGCTTGCCCAGGAAGCGGGGACCGTTGATGACGGCCGACTGCAAGGCTTGCTGCGGCGTCAGGCCGTACTGCACGTACAGGCCGATTTCATCGTGCAGGGCCTGGCCCGGATAATCGAAGGAATTCAAGAAGCCCGCATCGGTACCGGCGATGATGCTCACGCCCTGCTGCTGCAAAATCGGCAGCAGCTTGGCCGATTGCTCGAACTGCGCGTGGCGCTGGAAGATGGCTTCCGGGCCATCCTTGGCGGCGCGCTGCACGCGCCAGTCGTAGGTGGCGCGCAAGCCCTTGCCGATGTATTGCAGGGCCGTGTCGTGGGTGTGGTCTTCGCGGTCCAGATAAGCCGTCACGCGCGAACCCCACAAGGTCGGCACGATGGCCGTGCCGCGCGCGGCCAGATAGCTGAAAGCCTTGCGCGCCGTCGGCTCGTCGTAGCTTTGCACGCTGGCCTGCATGGCTTCCTTGCCCGTCATCGTGCCGGCAGCCACCTTGGCCGTCAGCTCCTGCTCGCGCGGCGTGGTGGCGCGCAGCAAATACGATTGATGCTCGATCGTGCCCAGGCCCGCATCGGCCATCTGCTCCAGGGTCAGCTGCACGGGGATATGGCCCGACGTGCGCATGCCACGTTCGCGCGCCTGGCGCAGCGCTTCCAGGTACAGCTCCGGCTTCAGGGTGTTTTCCGTGATCTTCACGAAGTCCACTTGCTGCGCCTGCAGACCATCAAGCGCGCGCGTGACTTCCTGCGGCGTGCCCACTTCGATGGTGCCCTTCCACAGCGGCTTGATGCCTTCGAGTTTGGCGCCGGAGGTGAAAATCGTCGGGCCTTGCAGCTGGCCCGCATTGATCTGCTGGCGCCATGCCAGCACCGTGTCGGGCAAGTCACCCGAGCAGTCGCGCACCGTGGTGATGCCATGCGCCAGGTACAAAGACAGCAGCTGCTTGTTCTCGTCGATCAGCTCGGGGCCGCCGCCGAAATGCACATGCGTATCCCACAGGCCCGGCATCAGATATTTGCCGGGCAGGCGGATGGTCTGCTTCGGCGCGTAGCTGCGCAGCTGCGCGTCATCGACGACGGCGACGATGCTGTCGCCCTTGAGCAGCACGGTCTTGCCCTTGACCGCCTTGCCTGCGGCAACGTCGATCAGGGTGGCGCCGCGCAGGGCGATATCGACGGCGATCTTGTCGGCCGCGTGGGCATGGGCGAGCAGGCCCAGCGCCAGCATGGCGCCGGCTAGTTGTTTCATGTCAGGCATTTGTACTCGACTTCAAAATAATGAAAAATTAATGGATGATCTTGGCGAGGAAATCGCGTGCGCGGTCCGAGCGCGTCGTGTTGAAGAAGTCATCCTTGCTGCAATCTTCGATGATTTTTCCCTGGTCCATGAAGACGATACGGTTGGCCACGCGGCGGGCAAAACCCATTTCGTGCGTGACGACCATCATCGTCATGCCTTCCTGCGCCAGGCCCACCATCACGTCGAGCACCTCGTTGATCATTTCCGGATCGAGCGCCGATGTCGGCTCGTCGAACAGCATGGCGATCGGGTCCATCGACAGGGCGCGGGCGATCGCCACGCGCTGCTGCTGGCCACCGGACAGCTGGCCGGGGAACTTGTCCTGCTGCGACAGCAAGCCCACGCGGTCCAGGTATTTCAAGCCCTTGGCGTTGGCTTCGTCGGCGCTGCGGCCCAGCACCTTGATCTGGCCGATGGTAAGGTTTTCACGGATCGACAGATGCGGGAACAGCTCGAAATTCTGGAACACCATGCCGATGCGCGCGCGCAGTTTCGACAAATTCGTTTTCGGATCGTTGACGGTGATGCCGTCGACAACGATCTGCCCCTGCTGGATCGGTTCGAGGCCGTTGACGGTCTTGATCAGGGTCGACTTGCCGGAGCCGGACGGGCCGCAAATGACCATCACGTCGCCCTTGGCGACGTTGGTGGTGCAATCGGTCAGTACCTGGAACTGGCCATACCATTTGCTGACGTTATTGAGTTCAATCATCTTGTTCTTTCTTTTACGGTTAGCGAATGATGGCGACGCGTTTCTGCAGGCGTTTTACCAGGAACGACAAGGCATAGCACAGCACGAAATACACGACGGCGACAAACACGTACATCTCCACCAGGCGGCCGTCGCGCTGGGCGATTTTGGATGCGGCGCCGACGAAATCGGGGATCGACAGCACGTACACGAGCGACACGTCCTGGAACAGCACGATGGTTTGCGTCAGCAGCACGGGAATCATGTTGCGGAACGCTTGCGGCAGCACGATGTTGCCCATGGTTTGACGGTAGTTCATGCCCAGCGCCTGGCCGGCCCATACCTGGCCGCGCGGGATCGACTGTATGCCGCTGCGCATGATCTCGCAATAGTAGGCCGCCTCGAACATGATGAAGGTGATCAGCGCGGAAGAAAACGCACCCACTTTCACGGGCTCGTTGGCGCCGATGATCCAGGCGGCGATATACGGCACCAGGAAGTAGAACCAGAAGATCACCAGCACCAGCGGGATCGAGCGTATCAGGTTGACGTAGCTCGACGCCACGCCCGAGATGATGCGGTTGCTGGACAAACGCATCAGCGCCAGCAGGGTGCCCAGCACGATGCCGCCGACCATGGCCAGCGCCGTCAGTTTCAGGGTGAAGACCATGCCGGTCTGGAACAGGTAGACCCACGAGCGGGAGATGACGTCGAAATCGAAATTACCGAACATATCAATGTCCTCCCGTCTTGGCGCCGGCGACGATGAAGCCCGGGATGGCGACCTTTTTCTCGATCAGGTGCATCAGCACCACTACCAGCAGGTTGACGACGACGTAGATGATGGTGGCGGCCGAAAATGCCTCGAACACCTGGAAGGAAAACTCCTGGATGGCGCGCGCGCTGGCCGTCAGTTCGATCAGGCCGATGGTCAACGCCACGGAACTGTTCTTGATGATGTTCAAAAATTCGCTGGTCAGCGGCGGCATGATGACGCGCGCGGCCATCGGCAGCAAAATGAAGCGGTAGGTTTGCGGCAGGGTCAGGCCCAGCGCCGTACCGGCCAGTTTCTGCCCGCGCGGCAGCGCCTCGATGCCCGTCGTGACCTGCACGGCTACGCGCGAGGAGGTAAAGAATCCCAGGCACAGCACGGCCGTGACGAACGGCGCATTCGGCAGCGACTTGACCCAGGTGCCCAGATCCGGCGGCAGCAGTTCCGGCATGACGAAATACCAGAGGAACATCTGCACCAGCAGCGGCACGTTGCGGAACAATTCGACGTAGGCATTGGCCACGCCCACCAGCCATTTGTTCGGCAAGGTGCGGATGGTGCCGATCACCAGGCCCAATATCAGCGCCATGATCCAGGCCGCACCGGCCGTGGCCAGGGTCCAGATCAGCCCGGACCACAGGGTGTCCATATACGTGCCCACGCCATCGGGAGAAATCTCCCAGAAAATGCGCCAATTCCAGTTGTAATTCATGATCATCCTTCGCATGCAGCCCGAGGACAGCGGCCAGCCGGCCGCCCGCCCCGCAAATAAATCGGGAGGCTTGCGCCTCCCGGTTTGTTACGCAATCTTTACTTTTTCCGTTTGTCCGACGTCTTCTGCGCTTCCGGCACGGCCGCATACGCGGCCGGGTCACCGGAGTCGGTCGGATTGGCAAACACGGCCTTCAATTGCGGCGGCATGGGGAATTTCAGGTTGATGTTTTTCGGCGGGATCGGCGAGGTAAACCATTTCGCGTAAATGCGGTTGATGTCGTCGCTCTTGTACAGGCGGATCAGCGCATCGTCGACCACTTTCTTGAAGGCCGGGTCGCCCTTGCGCAGCATGATGCCGTACGGCTCGACCGACAACGCTTCCTTGGTGATTTCGTAGTCGTTCGGGTTTTTCGAGTTGGCCACTTGCGACGCCAGCAAAATGTCGTCGTTGGCTTCAGCCACCGCGCGGCCCGTTTCCAGCATCAGGAACGACTCGGGATGATCCTTGCCGACGGCGATGTTCATGCCCAGGTTCTTTTCCTTGTTCAGGATCGTCATCTGCTTGATGGTCGACGTACCGGCCGTGGCGACCAGGGTCTTGCCGCGCAAGTCTTCCAGGGTCTTGATGTTCGAGGATTTTTTCGCCAGCACGCGGTTGCCGATGACGAACATGGTCGGGGCGAACGCCACCTGCTGCTGGCGCTCCAGGTTGTTCGTCGTCGAGCCGCATTCGAGGTCGATGGTGCCGTTGGCCATCAGCGGGATGCGGTTGGCCGAGGTGACGGGGCTCATCACCACTTTCAGTTCGCTCAGGCCCAGGTGCTTTTGCAGGGCCGTGACGACTTTCATGCACAGGTCGATCGAATAACCCTGGTATTGCTGCTTGTCGTCGAGATAGGAGAAGGGCACGGAGCCATCGCGCACACCGAGGGTGACGGAACCGGCTTTCTTGATCTTGGCCAAGGTGCCGGTCAATTCCTGAGCCTGGACTGGCGACATGCTGCTGATGACACCGACGCTGAGCAGCGTGGCGATGATTTTGGTCAATTTCATAAATTCTCCTGGGCGGACAAACGGGATGGACTCCGAACGAAACAACTGTGGTGCAGACGCCACCATTGGAATTAATTTTATTTCATTTTCAGCACCCGACCAGCCATTTTCTGCGATTGCCCGCAAATAGGCGCTATACGTGCGCCGGAATCAGCGCGGCTGTAGCATTTTTCCTACTGATTTCACCTTTCCGATTTATTTCGCCGGCGCCAGCCCCGCCAACTCGTCCTCTTGCGCCTCATCGTCCATGTTCGCCTGCTGGCGTTGCCACATCTGGGCATACAGGCCATCGAGCGCCAGCAATTGCGGATGCGTGCCCCGCTCGACGATGCGGCCGTGGTCGAGCACGAGGATTTGCTGGGCGTCGGCCACCGTCGACAAACGGTGCGCAATGACCAGGGTGGTGCGGTTCCTGGCGATGTCCTTCAGCTGCGACTGGATCGCCTGTTCGGCCTTGGAGTCGAGCGCCGAAGTGGCTTCGTCGAAGATCAATATCGCCGGGTCTTTCAGCAAGGTGCGGGCGATGGCCACGCGCTGCTTTTCGCCGCCCGACAGTTTCAAGCCTCGCTCACCCACCATGGAGTTGTAGCCATCTGGCAAGCTTTCAATAAAGTCATGGATCGATGCCGCTTTCGCCGCCGCCACGATGGCCTCCTTACTGGCGCCCGGCTTGCCGTAGGCGATGTTGTATTCGATGGTGTCGTTGAACAGCACCGTATCCTGCGGCACGATGCCGATGGCCGCGCGCAGGGAATCCTGCGTGATATTGCGCAAATCCTGGCCATCGATGGTGATGCCGCCGCCATCGACTTCATAGAAGCGGAACAGCAAGCGCGACAGGGTGGACTTGCCCGAGCCGCTGTGACCCACCACGGCTGTCGTCGTGCCGGCGGGAATCTGGAAATCCACGTCGAACAGGATTTGCCGCTTGGCTTCATAGCTGAAATCCACGTGGGCAAAGCGCACGGCCGCGCCCCGCGTGACGAGCGGCTGCGCTTCCGGCGTGTCGGCGATTTCGCGGTTTTCGTTCAGCAAGGAAAACAGGCGTTCCATGTCGGCCAGGCTTTGCTTGATTTCGCGGTAAATGACGCCCAGGAAATTGAGGGGGATATACAGCTGGATCATGAAGGCGTTCACCAGCACCAGGTCGCCCAGGGTCATCGTGCCGGCGATCACGCCCACCGTGGCGCGCCACAAAATCAGGGTGACGGCCGTGGCGATGATCAGGGACTGGCCCGTGTTGAGCAGGGACAGGGAAGTTTGCGATTTCACGGCCGCCGATTCATAGCGCTGCAAGCCTTCGTCGTAGCGCTTCGCTTCGTAATCCTCGTTACCGAAATATTTGACGGTTTCATAGTTGATCAGCGAATCGATGGCCTTGGTATTGGCTTTGGAATCGAGGTCGTTCATGGTGCGGCGGAAATGCGTGCGCCAGTTCGTCACCAGCACGGTAAATGCGATGTACGACACGAGCGCCACCGCCGTGATCACGGTGAACCAGATGTCGTAATGCAAGACCAGATAGCCGAGCACGAGGGTGATTTCCACCAGGGTCGGCAGGATGTTGAACAGGGTATAGGAAATGAGCGAGCCGACGCTGCGCGTGCCCCGTTCGATGTCGCGCGTCATGCCGCCCGTCTGGCGGTTCAAATGAAAACGCAGGGACAGCGCATGCAGGTGGCGGAACACTTGCAGGGCGATGGTGCGCACGGCCCGCTGCGTGACCCGGGCGAACAGGAATTCGCGCAGCTCCGTAAACAAGGTGGTCGACAGGCGCAGCAAGCCGTAGGCCACCAGCAAGCCGACGGGCAGCACCAGCAGCGCTTGCGGATGGGCCGCCGTGATCGTCATGGCGTCGACCAGTTTTTTCAGGATCAGGGGCACGCCCACGTTGGCCAGCTTGGCGCCCACCAAGCATAGCAGCGCCAGCAGCACCCGCCATTTGTAGACCCATAGGTACGGCAGCAAGGTCTTGATGGTGGCGAAATCGCTGTGGCTGGCGGAAGCTGGCGAGCGGGGCGGAGGGGGAGTCTGGGAACGGCGCATGGCGAAGGTCGGCTTTTTATGGTTCAATCGGGGCAATTGTAGCCTTTCATGAGAATAAAAGATGAGCACCTCCCCAGACCGTCCCGACAACTGCCTCGCCTCCGGCCTGCCTGCCGGAAAAATGCCGGAATTGCGCATGATGCCCGCGCCGTCCGACGCCAATGTGTACGGCGACGTGTTCGGCGGCTGGATCATGGCGCAGGTCGATATCGCCGGTTCCCTGCCGGCCACGCGGCGCGCCAATGGCCGCGTCGCCACCATTGCCGTCAATTCCTTCGTCTTCAAAAACCCCGTGTTCGTCGGCGATCTGCTCTCCTTCTACGCTGATATCGTCAAGGTTGGCAATACCTCGATCACCGTCAATGTGGAAGTGTATGCCGAGCGCAACCGCCTGCAGGCGTGCATCGTGAAAGTCACGGAAGCAACCCTGATCTACGTGGCGACGGACTCCGACCGCAAGCCGCGCAAGGTGCCGCCGATCGAGACCTTGCTGTCATCTTGATTGTCGCAATAATTCCACAGCATGGATAGCCAGCGCCGGATCTTCCTGCAGAGCGCTGCGCGCATCACGGCACTGGCCGCGGCCGGCAGCGTGCTGTCCGGTTCCAGCGCGAGCGCCGCCACGCGTTTGAATGGCGCCGGCTATCCGTTTGCGCTTGGTGTCGCCTCCGGTTCGCCCTTACCTGATGCGGTGGTGCTGTGGACGCGCATCTGCTACGACCCGCTGCACGCAGCCGCCACGCCCGCCATCGCCCTGAACGTGCGCTGGGAAGTGGCCGAAGACGAGGCGTTTCGCCGCATCGCCGCCAAGGGCCAGGCCACGGCCACGCCCGCCCTCGCGCACAGCGTGCATGTCGACGCGGGCGGTCTCGCGCCTGGTCGCTGGTACTGGTACCGTTTCATGCTGGGCGACGCCGTCAGTCCCGTGGGCCGCACGCGCACGGCGCCCGAGCCCGGGTCCATGCCTGCCTCGCTGAAGCTGGCCGTCGCTTCATGCCAGCACTGGGAATTCGGCGCCTATGCGGCGCACCGGCATATCGCCGCGGCCGCGCCCGACCTGGTGGCCTTCCTCGGCGACTACATTTATGAGTGGGGACCGTACCAGCTGCAGCATCCGGGCCGGGCCGTGCGCACGCATGAAAGTTTCAGCCTGGACGACTATCGCGCCCGCTACGCGCAATACAAGAGCGACCGCGACTTGCAGGGCGCGCACCTGGCCGCGCCGTGGATCGTCACCTGGGACGACCATGAAGTGGCCAACGATTACGGCAAGGACCGCGACGAGTTGCTCACGCCCACTTTTTTGCAGCGCCGCGCGGCCGCCTACCAGGCGTTTTATGAACACATGCCGCTGCGTTTGCTGCCGCTGGGGCGGCGGGGCTTTGTCGACATGCGCATCTACCAGCGCTACGACTGGGGCCGCCTGGCGCGCTTTCACGTGCTGGACGACCGGCAATACCGCGCCTATCACGCGTGCGCCAGGCCGGGCCGCGGCGGCTCGAATTCCGTCACCACGCGCAACTGTCCCGACCTGCTGACGCCGCAGCGCACCATGCTGGGCGAAGAGCAGCAGCGCTGGCTGCAAGCCGGTCTCGATGATTCCCCGGCGCGCTGGAATATTCTGGCCCAGCAAACCCTGATGGCGCAATCGAGCCAGGTGCCGATTTTGCGGCCCGGCGACGGGCGCATCTGGACCGATGGCTGGGATGGCTACCCGATGGCGCGCCAGCACCTGCTCGACGCCTTGCAAAGCAGCAAGGCCAGCAATCCGCTCGTGCTGTCGGGCGACGTGCACACTTTCTATGCGACCGAACTGAGCCGCAACGCCATGCGGCCCACCGGCAAGAACAATCCCGTGCTGGCCACCGAGTTTTGCGGCACCTCCATCACGTCCAGCTCGCGTCCACAGGCGCGCACGGAACAGTACGTGGCGATGAACCCGCACATCCGCTACGGGCGCAGCGACAAGCGCGGCTATATGTTGATGGAGATCACGCCGGAGAAAACCACGACCTTGTTCCAGGGCCTGGAGAACGTGCGCGACAGCGCATCGACCATCGCGACACTGGCCCGCTTTGTCGTGCGCGACGGCAAGGCGGGCGTGCAACGCATCTAGCAACTACTTTTCAATCCATCGCGGTAGCGCCGGCTGACGGGCACCTCGCCGCCCGTGGACAGCATGGCGCGCGCATCGCCCGATTCCATTGGTGTGATTGCCTGCACGAAATCGAGGTTGACGATATAGCTGCGGTGCACGCGCACAAAGCGCTTGCCGTCCAGGCGGCGCTCGATGGCGGCCATGGTCGAGCGCAGCGGGTAATCGTGACCACGCACGTGCAAATTCACATAATTACCCCACGCCTGTATCCATTCAATGTCGCCGGCGGGCAGCAAAAAATCCTTGCCCAGCTTGCGCACCAGGAACCGTTCCGGCTGCTCTACCGGTTCCACGGCCGGCCCTTCATCGGGTTCACCGAGCAGGGTCGCCTCGCCTTGCCAGCGCATCAGCAGCAACTGATAAAAGCCCACGGCCAGCAAGACGAGAAAGTAAGCACGCACATCTTTCAGGTATTCATACGGCAGCTCGCGCCACCAATTACCGAAATCGTAATCACTGCCCTGACTCCAGTACGCCAGCTTGCGCAAGGCCACCATGGCCGCCACATGCACGAGGCTGTAGACGACCGACGCGGCCAGGTGCCAGCGCAGGTTCTGGCGCTGGAACACCAGGTGCAGGGGCCGGTACTGTCCCGCCAGCACGACCACGGGCACCAGCGCCAGCAGCACAAGATTGCTGCTCCATTCCCACACGGCCACTTCCCAGAACGGCGTATTGACCCCGGTACGCCGCAGGTCCAGCCACACGAGCCAGCTGTTGACGCTGGCCTGCAACACGGTCAGCACGATCCAGAATCCCGGCTCGGCCACGCGGCGCCAGCGTTGATAACGTTGCAACAGGTCAGTGGAAGCAATGTGCATGATCTGGGACGATGAATGAGTTACATGATTGTAAGGTCCCACACCCGTCCCAGGCGATCCATTCGTCCCAGCCAGCCGTCCACTGGTCCCATTTCGCTGGCTGGCGGCCCCGCCGCTGCCTATGCTGGGCTTCCTTCACCACTTGCCAAGATCATGACCATGGACTCCCGCCGCCACGATATCGACGCCTTGCGCTTTCTCGTCTTCAGCCTGCTGATCGTCTATCACACTGCCCTGCTGTACATGGATGGCTGGAACTTTCACATGCACAGCAGCTACGCCACCGATGCCTTGAACATGCCGCTGGTCTTCCTCAACCGCTGGCGCATGGAAATCGTCTTCCTCATTTCCGGCATCTCGTGCGCCATGATGACGCAGGCCTCGCGCGGCACCTTCCTGTGGCGCAGGATCAAGCGCCTGCTGCTGCCGCTGCTGTTCGGCATGGCCGTCGTCATCCCCATCCAGCCATATTGCGAGGGCGTCAGCAAGGGCCTGGTCGAGCCTGGATATGGGCAATTCCTGCTGCATTACTTTGGCGGCTACGCCTGGCCGGCAGGCGCCTTCGATGGCTGGCAATATGGTTTTACCTGGAACCATCTTTGGTATCTCGTATACTTGCTGCTGTACATCATCTTGCTGGTGGCGCTGCAGCCGCTGCTGGCGGCATTGCGTCCCCTGTTCCAGCGCTTGCGCGGATGGCGATTGCTCGTCCTGCCAGCCCTGCCCTCCTTGGCGGCAATGGTCTTCCTCAAAATGCGCTATCCGGAAACCCATGCCGTGGTGCATGACTGGTATGCGCACGCCATGTTTTTCACGATGTTCGTGTATGGCTGGTGGCTGGGCAATGACAAGGGATTGTGGGCGGAACTGACGCGTTTGCGCTGGCATACGCTGTGGCTGGGCCTGGGCGCGTTTGCCGTGTACATGGCGTTCGACCAGATTTATTCGGAGAACCTGCTGACCTGGGCCTCGTTTGGCTCCTGGCCCATGCGCAACCTGTACATGTGGCTGGCCATCTGCGCCATTCTGGGCTGGTCGCACACCTTGCTCAATAAACCATTTGCCTGGCTGCCATGGGCGCGCCAGGCCGTCTTTCCCTGGTACATATTGCACCAGAGCGCAATCATCGTGCTGGCCTACTGGCTCGTGCCCCTGAAGCTGGGCCCCGTGGTGGAGCCGCTGCTGATACTGGCCGGCACGGTGGCAACTTGCTGGCTGGGGACGTCGCTGCTGATCAGCAAGGTGAACTGGCTGCGCCCCTGCTTCGGCTTGCCCGCCCGGCCAGGCCGGAAGCTGGCGGCGGAGACAAGCCTGGCGGCGAACTAGGCAACCTTCTTTTCGTCGCGCAATTGACGGCGCAAGATCTTGCCGACATTGGTCTTCGGCAATTCATCGCGGAACTCGATGTATTTCGGTTTCTTGTAGGCCGTCAATTCATGCTTGCAATGCTCGCGGATCTGTTCCACCGTCAGGTTCGGATCCTTGCGCACGACAAACACTTTCACGGCTTCGCCCGCGTTGGCATCCGGCACGCCGATGCAGGCGCATTCGAGCACGCCGGGGCAGGAAGCGACCACGTCTTCCACTTCGTTCGGATACACATTGAAGCCGGACACGATGATCATGTCTTTCTTGCGGTCCACGATTTTTACGTAGCCGCGTTCATCCATGACACCCACGTCGCCCGTCTTGAAAAAACCGTCGGGCGTCATCGATTTGGCCGTCTCGTCCGGACGCTGCCAGTAGCCCGCCATCACTTGCGGGCCGCGCACGGCGATCTCGCCCGGCTCGCCCAGCGGCACTTCCACGCCATCGTCGTTCAGAATCGCCACTTCCGTCGACGGGAAAGGCAAGCCGATGGTGCCCGTAAATTCCGTGATGTCGACGCGGTTGCCCGTCACCACGGGCGACGTTTCCGACATGCCATAGCCTTCGATCAGCGGGCAGCCCGTCAATTTCAACCAGCGCTCGGCCACGTTGCGCTGCAAGGCCATGCCGCCGCCATTGCACACTTTGTAGCTGGAGAAATCGAGCTTGGCAAAATCGGCATTGTTCAGCAGCGCGTTGTACAAGGTATTGACGGCGGGGAAGACGACGATCTTGTGCTTGGACAATTCCTTGACGAAACCGGGGATGTCGCGCGGATTGGGGATCAGCACGTTCAAGCCGCCCACGCGCATGCCCATCAGGGCACTGACCGTCAGCGAATAGATGTGGTACAGGGGCAAGGCGCACATGAATCCCATCGAGGTGGCGCGCATTTCCTTGGTCATCACGGGCGAAATCCACGCCTCGTTCTGCAACACGTTGGCGATCACGTTACGGTGCAACAACATCGCGCCTTTCGACACGCCCGTCGTGCCGCCCGTGTATTGCAGGAAGACGATATCATCATGCCCCTGCTGCACCGGCGTCAGGCTCAAGCGCGCGCCTTCGGCCAGCATCTTGTTGAAACTGATGGCGCGCGGCAAGGAAAACGCGGGCACCATTTTCTTGATCTTGCGCACGACGAAGTTGACGATGGTGCCTTTCAGTCCACCCAGCAAGTCGCCCATGGTGGCCACGATCACGTGCTTGACCTGGGTATGCGGCAACACCTGCTCGACCGTGGTGGCGAAGTTTTCCAGCACGATGATCGCTTCGCTGCCCGAATCGATCAGCTGGTGCTGCAATTCACGGGGCGTGTAGAGCGGGTTGACGTTGACCACCGTGTAGCCGGCGCGCAAGATCGCCGCCATGGCCACCGGATACTGCAGCACGTTCGGCAGCATGATCGCCACGCGCGCACCCGTCTTCAGGCCCTTGCTTTGCAGCCAGGCGCCCATCTGCAGCGACAGCTTGTCGAGCTCGCGGTAGGTGAGGAATTTATCCATGCACACGAACGCGTTGCGATCCGCATATTTCTGGAACGACTCTTCCAGCAAATGCGTGACGGAACGATATTGCGTGCAATCAATCTCTGCGGGAACGCTGTCCGGGTACGACTTCAACCAAATCTTGTCCATCTATGCCTCATCTTTATCTGTAGAAAGGGTGTGCAGCCTGATGCGCACACCCTGCACTGTTTATGCTGCTTTCTTCGTTTCGTCACGCAGGGCGCGACGCAAAATCTTGCCGACGTTGGTCTTTGGCAGTTCATCGCGGAACTCGATGTATTTCGGACGCTTGTAGCCCGTGAATTGTTCCTTGCAATACGCGGCCAGCACTGCCTGGGTCAGGTTCGGATCCTTGCGCACGACAAACACTTTCACGGCTTCGCCAGAATGCTCGTCCGGCACGCCCACGCAGGCGCACTCGAGCACGCCCGGATGGGCCGCGATGACGGCCTCGACTTCGTTCGGATATACATTGAAGCCGGAGACGAGGATCATGTCTTTCTTGCGGTCGACGATCTTCACGTAGCCGCGCTCGTCCATGATACCCACGTCGCCCGACTTGAAATAGCCGTCAGGCGTCATGACCTTGGCCGTTTCATCGGGACGGTTCCAGTAGCCGCTCATCACTTGCGGGCCACGGATGGCGATTTCGCCCGTCTGGCCCAGCGGCACTTCCTTGCCGTCATCGTCAAGGATGGCGATATCGGTCGAGGGCACGGGCAAGCCGATGGTGCCGGAAAACACCGTGGTATCGGCCCGGTTGCAGGTGGCGACGGGTGACGTTTCCGACAGGCCATAACCTTCGATGATGGACACGCCCGTCACTTGCAGCCATTTGTCGTTGACGGCTTGCTGCACCGCCATGCCGCCGCCATTGGCGATCTTCAAGCCCGAGAAATCGAGCTTGGCGAAATCGGGATGATTCACCAGCGCGTTATACAAGGTATTGACCGCTGGCAGCAGGTTGAATTTGTACTTGCCCAGCTCCTTGATCAGGCCCGGGATATCGCGCGGATTCGGGATCAGGATATTCAGGGCGCCCACGCGCGTGCCCCACATCGCGCACGCCGTCAGGGCAAAGATATGGTACAGCGGCAAGGCGCACACGACGATCATCTGTTCCTTGCTGTTCTGGTCGAGCGCCGCGCCCGACCACGCTTCGCTTTGCAGCACGTTGGCGATCACATTGCGGTGGCTCAGGGTCGCGCCTTTCGATACGCCCGTCGTGCCGCCCGTGTATTGCAGGAAGGCGGCGTCATTGATGCTCAGCTCGACAGGCGTGAGTTTCATGCGGCTGCCCAGCGCCAGCGCCTGCTTGAAACGCATGGCGTTCGGCAAGGAATACGCGGGCACCATCTTCTTGACGTTGCGCACGACAAAATTGACGATCGCGCCCTTCAAGCCGCCCAGCATCTCGCCCATGCTGGCAACGATGATGTGCTTGACGGCTGTCTTGGCCAGCACTTGCTCCAAGGTGTGGGCGAAGTTTTCCAGCACGATGATCGCTTCGCTGCCCGAATCGTTGAGCTGATGCTCGAGTTCGCGCGGCGTATAGAGAGGATTGACGTTGACCACCGTGTAGCCGGCGCGCAAGACGGCGGCGATGGCCACCGGATACTGCAGCACGTTCGGCATCATCAAGGCGACGCGCGCGCCCTTCTTCAGGCCACGGCTTTGCAGCCAGGCGCCCAGCTGGCGTGAATAGGTATCGAGTTCGGCATAGGTGAGAAATTTGTCCATGCAGACATAGGCATTGCGATCCGCATATTTTTGAAACGCTTCTTCCAGCAAGTGCACCAGCGAACGATATTGATCAGGATCGATGTCGGCGGGGACGCCGGGAGGATACGACTTCAGCCAAATTTTTTCCATCCTGTGCCTCTTGTCTCGAATAATCGTGGGGGAGCCGGCGCACCCTGCCGGCGCGGATCATTGCTGCGGATTCTGTCGTCCTGCAGTCAGTTTGAGCATTCTGACGAGCAATTGCTCTATGCTACTAATGCGATGCTATCGGGCGCCGCGCTTCCATGCAAGCGCTTTCAACAGTATTCGAGCGGCAACTCTAGGGGTATTTTATGCTGCAATGCAGCATGATAAATACACTGTTGCAGGATCGTCTGGCTCGGCGTACAGGGCAATCTTTACGGGTCAGGGGCTGGACAATTGTTCCAGCGCACGCCTGCGCTCAGGCTTATTGATCTGGGCCATTGTGTGCACTGCAGCATAAAAAGCACGAAAGTTCTTTTTTTCTTCCAGCAATTTTTTGAAGGCAGGCAAAAATTCATTGTAGGTCGACACGGAAGCCAGGTGCGCATTGCTCAATGGCTGCTCGAACCAGCGGTCGTAACCGGCAAAACCACCCCAGTTTTTCTTCAGCACCTGATAGGCGTCTTGCAATGCCGCAAACACCTGCGCCTTGCGCGCGCGCTTGTCTGCATCGCTGGCGCCGCTCGCATACACGGCTTCCAGTTCGCCCCGGTATGTCAACAGCAGGGCCAGGAAATCCTGGCGCCGCGCCGCATACTGGGCGTACGCGGCGCGCATGGCATCATTGCCCTCGCGCGCCAGCCAGCGCTGCACGCCCGCCTCTTCCACGGCACTGGCAAACGACTCGTTGAAGGCCGAATCGCCGGGCACGTATACCACCTGGTGCGCCAGTTCATGGAAGATCAGGCGCGCCAGTTCCGCATCGTTGTAATTGATAAAGGTCGACAACAGGGGATCGTCGAACCAGCCCAGCGTGGAATACGCAGGCACGCCGCCCACCTGCACGTCGTAATGCTGGGCCCGCAGTTCGGCGGCATACGCGAGTGCCTCGTCCTTGCTGTAATAGCCGCGGTAATTGACGCAACCGGCGATGGGAAAACACCATTGCAGCGGCTGCAGCGACAATTCCGGCGTGGCCACCACGTTCCACAGCACGAAGGGACGCTGCAGGGCGGCATAGTTTTTGTAGCTGCCGTTGTCCGGTAAATCCAGCTCGCTGACGGCAAAGCGGCGAATCTGCTGCGCCTTCGCCAGGCGCACTTTCAGGCGCGGTTCCGTGGCCGGATCATCGAGCCAGTCACCGATGGGGCGCGCGCCGGACCACAGCGCATACTGCCCCTGCGCCGCCTGCGTGTAGTAGCGCAGCTGCATGCAGCCGCCCAGCGACAGGCACAGCATGCCGACAAGCAGGCGGGCCGGCCAGCGGGCCATGGTCAGGCAGCCTTTTCCACTTCGACCAGCGTATCGTAGAAGGTCGGCGCGCGGCCCATGTCCGTCAAGCGCTGGCTCGTCACTTCATTGGCGTTCTTGCCGTCGCTGGCCAGCTTCTTCCACCATACGGACAAGCCCACCACCAGGCCGCGTCTGGCCTTGTCCGTCACCCTCGCCTTGGCAACGAAGCTGCCGCGGTCATTAAAAATGCGCACCATGTCGCCGGCCGCGATGCCGCGCGTGGCGCAGTCATCGGGATGGATGTCCAGATGCGGCTCGCCTTCGGCCGCGCGCAGGCTTTTCACGTTCACAAAGGTCGAATTGAGGAAATTGCGTGCCGGCGGGGAAATCATGGCCAGCGGATAACGGGCCGCCAGCGCAGGATTGCTGGCTTGCGATTCGTGCGGCGCGATATACGTGGGCAAGGGATCGAGTCCCGCCTGCGCCATCGCGCTGGAATACAACTCGCACTTGCCCGATGGCGTGGGGAAACCGCCTGTGGCAAATGGCGCCTCGGCCATGGCCAGCTTTTGCCAGCCAGTGCGTTTCAGCGATTCCCAGTCAAAATGCACGGCGCGCGCATCCGTCGTATCGAAGGCCTTGGCCGCCAGCGCGTCGTCGCTTTCCTGGAAGCACGGGTCATCAAAACCCATGTGCTGCGCCAGCAAACGGAAGATTTCCGTATTCGCCTTCGCTTCGCCCAGCGGCGCCACGGCCGCGTTGTTCGCCATCATGTACAGGTGGCCGTAGGTGGAATGCGCATCGACGTGTTCCAGCTGCGTGGTGGCGGGCAACACGATGTCGGCGTAATCGACGGTATCGGTCTGGAAATGCTCGAGCACGACCGTAAACAAATCCTCGCGGGCAAAACCCTGCGCCACTTTCGAGGAATCGGGCGCCACCGCCAGCGGGTTCGAGTTATAGACGATCACGGCTTCGACTTGCGGGCCGAACTCGGCGGAACTTTCTTTCAATAGATCGTCGCCGATGGTGCTCATGTTGATGGTGCGCGGCGTGCCTTTCAGCAAATCCGGGCGCTGCAGGGCCTTGCGGTTGACGGGGAAGGAACCCGAGCTCGACAGCTGCATGCCGCCGGCCGGATGGCGCCAGGCGCCCGTCAGCGCGGGCAGGCAGGCAATATTGCGCACGGCCATGCCGCCTCCATGCACGCGTTGTACGCCGTAGTTGGCACGGATGGCGGCGCCCTCGCCAGAGCGGCACGCCTGGCCGTACAGGCGCGCCAGTTCCACCACTTCCGTGGCCGTGATGCCGCACACCTCGGCCACGCGCTCGGGCGGCCATTCCAGGGCCCGCTGTTTCAGTTCAGCATAGCCGATGGTGTACTGCGCGATATAGTCATGGTCGAGCAGGTCTTCCGTGATCAGCACATGCATCAAGCCCAGCGCCAGGGCCGCATCGGTACCCGGCAGCAAGGCGATATGCTGGTGGCATTTTTCGGCCGTCAGCGAACGGTAGGGGTCGATGGCGATCAAGGTGGCGCCGTTGCGTTTGGCCTCTTGCGCACGCATCCAGAAGTGCAGGTTCGAGGCGATCGGATTGCCGCCCCAGATGATGATCAATTTCGCGTTCTGGAACTGCTCCATGTCCGTTCCGATGCTGGCGCCTACCGTGTAGCGGTAGCCCGTGGCACCGGCCGAGGCGCAGATGGTGCGATCCAGCAAGGAAGCGCCCAGCTGGTTGAAGAAACGCGAGGACATCGATTCGCCCTGCACCAGGCCCATGGTGCCGCAGTAACTGTACGGCAAGATCGCCTGCGGGTCGCGTGCGGCGATCGGTTTCAAGCGGGCCGCGATGGTTTGCAGGGCCTCTTCCCAGCTGATGCGTTCAAACTTGCCTTCGCCCTTCTTGCCCACGCGGCGCAGCGGATGCAGCAGCCGGTCCGCATGGTAGGTGCGTTCCGTGAAGCGCGATACCTTCGTGCACAGCACGCCAGCCGTGGTCGGGTGGTCGGGATCGCCCTTGACGGCGGTGGCCACGCCATCGGTCACGGTGACCAGCAAGGCGCAGGTATCTGGGCAATCGAGGGGGCAGGCGGCGCGCACTTGGGTGGTGGTCATGGGGCAATCCAAAAACGTTGGGGGGAAGGCGATACTGTAAACCATTCCGCGCGCTTGCTGTTGGCGCCGTGGCAAGCACGTCCGTGCGCTGGATTTACCCGGCAAACAAGGGCTACAATGCACTATTAGCCGCGTCTGTTTTTGATCAAACAAGCGCGGTCCGGCGCGCCATACATTGCTGCGTGCCAGCATCCACAGGAGAGTCCCATGAAACTAGTTGATCCGATCTTGGCGTTTCAATCCGAGCTGCAAGGTATCCGCCGTGACCTGCACGCGCATCCCGAGCTGTGCTACGAAGAACAGCGCACCTCGGACGTGGTCGCCGCCAAGCTGACAGAGTGGGGCATTCCCGTGGTACGCGGCCTGGGCCGCACTGGCGTGGTCGGCATCATCCAGAATGGCACCTCCAAGCGCGCCATCGGCCTGCGCGCCGACATGGATGCCTTGCCGATGCAGGAAATGAATACCTTCGAGCATGCTTCACGCCACCCGGGCAAGATGCACGCCTGCGGCCACGACGGTCACACGACCATGCTGCTCGGTGCCGCCCATTACCTGGCGCAGCACCGGAACTTCGATGGCACGGTCTACCTCGTTTTCCAGCCAGCGGAAGAAGGCGGCGCCGGCGCGCGCGAAATGATCGAAGACGGCTTGTTTACGCGCTTTCCCATGGATGCCATCTATGGCATGCACAACTGGCCAGGAGCCGAGACGGGCACCCTGAGCGTGGTGGAAGGGCCCATGATGGCGTCCAGCAATGAATTCCACGTCACCGTCAAAGGCAAGGGCGCCCATGCGGCCCAGCCCCACAAAGGCATCGACCCCGTCATGGTGGCCGTGCAAATCGCGCAAAGCTGGCAAACCGTCATCACGCGCAACAAGAGTCCGCTCGACACGGCCGTGCTGTCGATCACGCAAATCCATGCGGGCAGCGCCACCAATGTAATTCCCGATGACGCCAGCCTGGTCGGCACCGTACGCACTTTCACCACGCCCGTGCTGGACTTGATCGAGGAGCGCATGCGCGAGATCGCCGTGCACACGGCCGCCGCCTTTGGCGCCGAGGTCGACTTCCACTTCAAGCGCAACTATCCGCCGCTGGTCAACCATGCGAAGGAAACGGCATTTGCCGTCGAAGTGATGAAAAGCGTGGTGGGCAAGGACAAGGTCAACGCGAATGTCGAGCCCACCATGGGCGCGGAAGATTTTTCTTTCTTCCTGCAGGAAAAGGCCGGCTGCTACATCTTCATCGGCAATGGCGACGGCGAGCACCGCGATGGCGGCCACGGCCTGGGGCCATGCGTCTTGCACAATGGCAGCTACGACTTCAACGACAATCTGCTGCCGATCGGCGCCAGTTTCTGGGTCAAGCTGGCCGAAGCGAGCCTGCCCATCGCTTGAATCAGCTCAGTTGATCCGGACCGGTGCCCAGGCGCTGGCCCGGATTCAACGCTTCCAGGGCCAGCAAGGCGGCCGCGTGATCGGCCGTCGGGTGCGTGGTGGCGAGGGTATCATAGCGCTGCGTCACCAGTTGCGTCATCGGCAAGGTGACGTGCGCTGCTTCCGCCGCCGCGAGGATGTTGTGCATATCCTTGATCTGGCTTTTCACCTGGCCACCAGCAACAAAATTGCGCTCCAGCATGCGCTGGCCATGCACCTCCAGAATCTTGCTCTCGGCAAAACCGCCGCGGATCGCTGTCCGTACGGCAGCCGCATCGGCGCCGGCCGCCTGGGCCAGCAACAGCGCTTCGGCCACGATATTGAGCGTGGCACCGACGATCAGCTGATTGCACAGCTTGGCCACCTGTCCACTGCCGGCCGGGCCCACCAGAGTCGGGCGACCCATGACCGACAGAATCGTTTCAACCTTCGTGTAATCGCTGGCACTGGCGCCTGCCATGATGGCCAGGGTGCCCGCCTGTGCCCCACCGACGCCACCCGACACAGGCGCATCGATGAAGCCATGTCCCGCAGCATGCAAGGTGGCATGAAATTGCTGGGCTTCCGATTGTTTGGTGGAACTCATGTCGATCCAGAGCGCGCCAGCTGCCAGGGCCGGCAGGGCCTCCTGCAGCACCGTTGCCACGATGGGGCCGGCTTCCAGCATCGAGATGACCACGTCCGCGCCATTGACCGCCTCAGCCACGGAAACGGCCGGCTGCGCCCCTACCGCACGCAGAACTTGGGCCTTGCTGTGCGTGCGATTCCAAATTGTGACAGAATATCCAGCGCGCAGCAGGCACCGGACCATCGGCCCTCCCATTAGGCCAATACCGAGAAATGCGATTTTTGTAGACAATGTCAATTCAACCTCTGAGATCAAACAGGTGGCGGGAGTAGTGTGCAAAACTAGGTGCCTGCGCAAACAAGACAAGCCTGACGGCCAATTTTACGATGAAAGTCTCTATGTCCTTCAAGAAGAATCTCCTCAAATCCATCGCCGCCGTTGCCGCGCTGATGGCGGCTAACGCCGGCTTTGCCGCCGACGACAAACTGATCGACTCCGTCTATGGCGAATATGCCAAGGGCGTGAAGGTACAAATGGTACGCGCCGGCGTGACCTCGAACTGGGATAAAGCCTGGTTTGTATCGAATGGCACGCAGCTGAGCGGTTACTGGGATGCCAGCATCGGCGGCTGGGATGGCAAAAGCTATCGCAACGTCCCTGGCCAGCATCAAAAACTCTGGGACCTGGGCTTTACCCCGGTCTTCCGCTTTGAAAACACGAACAAGCTGGGCTTCTACGCAGAAGGCGGCATTGGCGTGCACATGCTGTCGAAACTGTACGATAACGACGATAACCGCCTGTCGACCCACTTCCAATTCGGCGACCATATCGGCGTCGGCTATGTCTTCAATAACAAATGGGAAGTCGCTGCGAAGATCCAGCATTTTTCGAACGGCGGCTACAAGAAACCGAATAGCGGCGTCAATTACATGAACGTCAAAGTCGCTTATCACTTTTAATAAGAGTGAAAAATGACAAAGGCAGCGCGCAGCGCTGCTTTTTTTTCGTCTGTGGTATTGACTGCTGACTTGTCGGATTACGCTCCGCTAATCCGACCTACCCGCCATCCAATAAACGTAGGTCGGCTTAGCGCGCAGCGCGTAAGCCGACAAGCACCCGCAGCCTATAACGCACACAAACCACCAGACGAAAAAAAACCCGCCAATTGCTTGACGGGTTTTTCTCTACTGCGAATAACAAGCCTGACGATAACCTACTTTCACACTGG
>NZ_LBCO01000025.1:0-326 GCF_000988085.1 Janthinobacterium sp. KBS0711
GCGGCCACTTTCGCGCCGATGATGGTCGGGAAGGCATAGCCGCAGTTGCCAAAGCTCATCGCCGCAAAGAAGCTGCGCGGCTTTTCAAAGCGCAGATAGCTGTTGGCCACCGAATTGATGTTGCCGATGTCGGTCGACACCATCACGTCTTCCGGCATGGCTTTTTCCAGCTCGCGCAAGACCTGGCGCGGGTGCAGGTAATTGCCCGGCTCTTTCTTTTGCTCTTCGATCATGTCCAGGCTGTACGCATCTTTTTCGTGCGTCCAGTTCGTCAATTCCTCTTCCCACGCCGCTTTTTCGGCTTGCACGGTGGCATAGCGCTCGTC
>NZ_LBCO01000026.1:0-186 GCF_000988085.1 Janthinobacterium sp. KBS0711
GAAAGTAGGTTATCGTCAGGCTTGTTATTCGCAGTAGAGAAAAACCCCGCCAGCCATGGTGGGGTTTTTTCTCGTCTGGTGGTTTTGTCTGGCGCTGGTGGTGGCGTCGGCTTACGCGCGCAGCGCTAAGCCGACCTACGTCCATAGAACGCCGGGTAGGTCGGATTAGCGTAGCGTAATCCGACA
>NZ_LBCO01000026.1:244-5308 GCF_000988085.1 Janthinobacterium sp. KBS0711
TGCGCGCTGCCTTTGTCATTTATCACCACATGTTGTACATGGCGGGCATCGTCATGTTCTCTTCATATTGACACTGTACGATGACTTCCATTCTCATCATGTAACGTGTGCATCCATGTTGGCCAAGCTTAAACTCGTCAAAACTCCCAAAGGCATCGATAGTGTCCTGATGCTATCGGCCATGCTGATACTCTGGATCGGCAATTACAGCAACCTCGACCTCATGATCGCCGACAGTATGTTCGACGGGGCGCGTGGGCAATTTGCCGGTGCTGGCAGCGCGTGGGTAAGCAGTTTCCAGTTCGGCATGATCTTGCTTGGCGTCGCTTTGATCGGCTTGGCCGTCTGGGACACCTTGCATCCGCTGGCCTGGCTTGCATCACGCCGCAGCGCCTTGCGCGTGGTGGCGTTGTCGGCTATCTTCGTGCCGCTAAGCATCTATTGGCTCTTTTCCTTCAGCGACGTGCCTTGTCCCACGGATTTGTTGCGCTATGGCGGAATGGAACCGTACGCGCGCCTGCTGGAAACGTTGCCGGCCAGCGCATCTGCCATGGCATGCCTGCCCGCTACCCAGGCAAACACTGCCTGGTGGATGTTGGCCTTGCCATTGTTCTGCCTGCCAAGACGACCACGCACGGCGCTTCTGTTCGCCGGCGTCATGCTGCTGTGTGGTTTGGCGGCAGGCTGGCAGCAGCAGTTGCAAGGTGCACAATTCTTTACGCACACATTGTGGTCTGCCTGGATCGCTTCTTTCCTCATATATCTGCTGCATCATTTGTTCCGGTCCGAGGACGCGTTGGCCTGAAACACAAAAGTACGTCACAATCTGCCTGTCGAGTTGTCGTTTCATACAAAAACAGGAGCACCATGAACGAGCAGATTGCGAGAGAAGTGGTATTGGTCCGTGCTATCGAGACGGCCGACCAGAAAAAAGAAGTCCTCAGCGAGGACGACCGCATGTATGCCAGCCGTAGTGCGCGTGAGCTTGCGCAGTGGCAAGCTTCGGGTAAGCAGGCCGAAGTGACAGGTGACGATTTCCTGCAGCAGCGTTCCGAGTTGATCATCAAGCGCATCACCGAGCGCACCCCCGCCTTCGCTGCCTTCGCGAAGCGTCGCAACGGCATGAAAACCCTGGCGCTGGCCTTGCCCCTGCTGGCCTTGCTGCTGGGAGCCGGGCTCGACCGCATCACGGATCCGCATCGCGTCGATCTGCTGTCGGCGCCCTTGCTGCTGATCATCGCCTGGAATGTACTGGTCTACCTGGGCTTGCTGATCTGGCTATGCATCCCCTCGCACTCGCTCGGCTGGCCGAAAGCGGGACTGGTGCGCCACCTGAGCGTGGGCCGCCTGGCCCTGCCGCGCAAGCTTCCGCACGCCTTGTCTTCGGGCTTGCTCAGCTTCATGGGGGAATGGGCGCACTTGAGCGCCAAGCTGACGGCCGCGCGCCTGAGCCGTACCATCCACCTGAGCGCTGCCATGTTTGCCATCGGCGCCGTTGCCTCGCTGTATGCGCGCGGTTTCCTGTCGCAATACGCGGCCGGCTGGGAAAGCACCTTTTTGAATCCCGGCCAGGTGCACAGCCTGCTTTCAACCCTGTTTGCGCCGGCGATTGCCCTGTTTCATTTGCAAGGTTTTTCGCTGGCGGAAATCGAAGCGCTGCGCTTCCCGCAAACGACGACCGTCGAAGGCGGCGCCCGCTGGGTGCATTTGTATGCGGCAACGATTTTCCTGCTGGTCGTCGTCCCCCGCCTGATCCTGGCCCTGGTCAACAACTGGCGCGCGGCGCACCTGGCCAGGCACTTTCCGCTGGATCTCGATCAACCGTATTTCCGCAAGCTCAATGAAAGCATCGGCGTGGCCACGGGCGGCATGCTGCGCGTCTTGCCATACAGCTTTACTGTCGATGAAGCACGCCACATGGGATTGGGGCAGCTGTCCATCATGCTGTTCGGCGAGCAGGGCCGCATGATGCTGCGTCCATCGACGTCGTATGGCGAAGAGCCGCAGGACGTCTTGCGCGGCACGGACTTGAACGATCCGCAAGTCAATATCACGGCCGTGCTGTTCAATCTGACGGCGACGCCGGAAAAGGAAAATCACGGCGCCTTCCTCGATTACCTGGTGCAATCGTCGGCACGCGGCATCGCCGTCCTGATCGACGAGTCCAGCTACCTGGAGCGCGCTGGTGAGCAGGTCGATAACGGTGCGCGCCTGGTGGAGCGCGTCGCCCTGTGGCAGCAGTTCTGCCAGTTCCATAAAACCACGGCCACCGTGGTCAATTTGCTCAACCCTGCCTTGCACCCGCTTGATGCAGGTGTCGGCTTGAAAGTATCGGCAGCAGCATGAGTGTGAATGTGAATAAAGATGTGCAAGATGATGCGGTGCAGATTCAGTTTGCGCTGATTTCACACACGAATAATGGCAAGACGACCTTGGCGCGCACTTTGGTGGGCGTGGACATCGGCGAAGTGCGCGACGCCGCCCACGTGACCGTGTTTGCGGAATCGCATACCCTGCTGGCCACGCCGCAGGGTGATGCCTTGCAATTGTGGGATACGCCCGGCTTTGGCGACTCCGTGCGCCTGCTCAAGCGCCTGGGCCAGTCAGGCAATCCCATCGGCTGGTTCCTGCGCGAGGTGCTGGACCGTTATCGCGACCGCCCATTCTGGCTCAGCCAGCAAGCGCTGCGCACGGCCAAGGACTCTGCCGACGTGGTGCTGTACCTGGTCAATTCCTCGGAGCATCCCAAGGATGCGGGCTACTTGCCGGCGGAAATGAAAATCCTCGCCTGGCTCGATAAGCCCGTGGTGGTCTTGCTCAATCAGATGGGGCCGCCGCGCCCTGGCAATGAGGAACACAGCGAGCAGGCACGCTGGCGCGAGCATTTGCAGCAGTATCCAATCGTGCGCGACGTCCTGGCGCTCGATGCCTTTGCCCGCTGCTGGGTGCATGAACGCGTGTTTTACGAAGCCGTGGGTAGATTGTTGCCGCAATCGCAGCAAGCGGGTTATGCGCGTTTGTTTGCTGCCTGGCAAGAGCAGAATACGGCACGTTTCCGGCAGGCCATGCGCCTGCTGGCCACGCAGTTGGCGGTGGCCGGGCAGGATCGCGAAGCCATCGAGTCCGCCTCCAAGAGCTTGCTGAAATCGGCCTTGCAGGTCGTGGGCATCGGCAAAAATGCAGAACAGCAACGCCAGGAAAAGGCCATGGCCAGCCTGGTGGCGCGGCTCAATACGCACAGCGGTGTCACCACGCGTGAGCTTTTGATCTTGCACAAACTCGACCCGACCGATGCGCATAAGATCAATAGTCGGATACGGGAAAATTTCGCCGTACGCGCACCGATCGACAAGGCGCAAGCTGGGCTATTGGGCGCCATGATTTCGGGTGCCGCGACTGGCCTGTCGGCCGACCTGATTTCCGGCGGCCTGACCTTGGGCACGGGCGCCTTGCTTGGCGGCGTGGTTGGTGCGCTGACGTTCGCGGGCGCAGCCTGGGGTTTCAATTCCGGCACTGACCGCAATGAACCCATGATGCAATTTACGGATGCATTCCTGCGCACCTTGGTGGTGGCGGGCGTGCTGCGTTACCTGGCGGTGGCGCACTTTGGCCGTGGCCGCGGCAATTTCGTTGAAAGCGAAGCGCCGGCCTTCTGGCAAGACGAAGTCGAGCAGGCGGTGGCGCGCCATGAAGGCGCATTGGCCGAGTTGTGGAAAGACGTGCGCCGCGAGAAATCAAATGAACTGGCGGCCGAGCGTGTGCAGCCCATCATCACGGTGATCACTGCCGATGTGCTGGCGCGCCTGTACCCGGACGTGGCGCAGCAGATGTAAATACGGGCTTCCATCGCCTATTTCCAACAGGGTTTCCCATGAGCACACATAAAATCGCGGTCATCGCCGGTGACGGCATTGGCAATGAAGTCATGCCGGAGGGCTTGCGTGTAATTGAAGCGGCTGCCCGTCGTTTCAATATCGACCTGCAGTTCACGACCATGGAGTGGGCCAATTGCGACTATTACCTGGAACACGGGCAAATGATGCCCTCGGACTGGTTTGCGCAGCTCAAGGATTTCGACGCCATCTATTTTGGCGCGGTGGGCTGGCCGGACAAGGTGCCTGACCATATCTCGCTGTGGGGCTCTTTATTAAAATTCCGGCGCGAGTTCGACGAATACGTCAACTTGCGGCCTGTGCGTCTGATGCCGGGCGTGCCGTGTCCGCTGGCGAACAAAAAGCCGGGCGATATCGACTTTTATGTGATGCGTGAAAACACGGAAGGAGAATATTCATCCGTGGGCGGGCGCATGTTCGAGGGAACAGAGCGCGAAACGGTGCTGCAGGAATCCGTGTTTACGCGCAAGGGCGTCGACCGGATATTGAAATACGCATTCGAACTGGCGCAAAGCCGGCCTAAAAAACACCTGACATCGGCCACCAAGTCGAATGGTATTGCCATCAGCATGCCATATTGGGATGAACGGGTAGAAGCGATGGGGCCGAGCTTCCCCGATGTGCGCTGGGATAAATACCATATCGACATCCTGGCGGCCCGCTTTGTATTGAGCCCCGAGCGCTTCGACGTGGTGGTCGCTTCGAATCTGTTTGGCGATATCTTGTCCGACCTGGGCCCTGCCTGCACGGGGACGATTGCCATCGCACCATCTGCCAATATCAATCCGGAGCGGACTTTTCCTTCCGTCTTCGAGCCGGTACACGGTTCCGCCCCCGATATCTATGGCCAGAATATCGCCAATCCGATCGGCATGATCTGGTCGGGCGCCATGATGCTGGACTTCCTCGGCAATGGCGACGCCAATTACACGGCGGCGCATGACGCGGTTTTGCGCGCCATCGAACAAGTGCTCGAGCATGGCCCGCGTACGCCGGACATGGGTGGCAGCGCCAGTACGACCAATGTGGGCATGGCAGTTGCTGAATTGCTGAAATAAAGCTTGCCGCCCGTGGGTGGCTTTGCTATAGTTCGCCTCCCCAATGAGACGCAGTCAAATGCGGCACTTGAGGATCACCGGAAACGGCGATGAGTAGTAAAAGAAGGAGTTGA
>NZ_LBCO01000027.1:0-15360 GCF_000988085.1 Janthinobacterium sp. KBS0711
CTGCCACGGCAGCGGCAGCGGCCGATGCCACCGCCACCGCCAGCGCCGCCGCAGCGGCAGCGTCACTGCTCGCCGCACAGGCGGCGCAGGCCGACGACACGGCCGCCAACCAGGCAGCGGCCAATGCCGCTGCCGCCACCGCCGCGCACACGGCAGCCATTGCCGCCGACGCCCTGGCTGTCAGCACGGCGGCAACGGCGGCCAGCGCACTGGCAGCGGCCACCGCAGCGCAGAACGCCGACGACGCGGCCGCGGCAACGGCAGCGCAGGCCGCCGCCTCCTTGGCGCTCACCCAGGCGGCGCAGGCCGACGATGCGGCGGCAGCGACTGCCACCATCAACGCCAACAATGCGGCGGCAGCCGCGCTGGCCGCCCATGCCGACGATGCGGCAGCGGCATTGGCGCAGACACAGGCCGCAGCATCCCTGCTGGCCCTGCAAGTGGCGCAAGCCGACGATGCCGCCGCCGCCAGCGCGGCAGCGGCAGCTGTGCAGGCGCATGCCAATGCGAACGCCGCGTATGCGGACGACGCGGCGGCAGCCCAGGCCAATGCCGACGCGCAAGCGGCCGACATCGCCCTGGCGCAAGCGAACGCCATCGCCGCGCAGACCGACGCCAGCGCCCTGGCATCCGTGGCAGCCACGGATGCGGCCCACGCCGCGGCCGTGCAAACCATCGCCGACCAGACCGATGCCGCGGCGCTCACGCAGGCCGCCGATGCGGCAGCGGCAGCGGCCCTGGCAGCGACCCAAACGGCCGACCTGACGGACGCCAACGCCCTGCACCTGGCAGCCGATGCGGCAGCGGCCGCCGCCCTGCAGGCGCAGGCGCAGGCCGACCTGACGGACGCGGGCTCGCTGACGGTGGCGGCGAATGCCGATGCCGCGGCGGCGGCAGCGGCCCAGGCGCAGGCCGACCTGACGGATGCGAGCCAGCTGTTCGTGCTGAGCCAGAATGCCCTGCACAACCCGCTGACGGTAGCCGACTTCAGCACGGGCCTGCCGGCCGCCGGCGGCGACGTCATCGACATGTCGGCCATCGCCGACCTGACGGCGTCGGTGGCCGTCGGCGTCAATGTGGGCACGGACTTCAGCAACAACAACCTGTTCATCTTCGACGGCACGTCCGTGTCGATCGGCGCGGCGGCCAGCGCCATCGCGGCCGACGACAGCGTCTTGTCGGGACAGGGCTACATCGTCATCGCCGATGCGCAAAACAGCGGCGCCGTGACGGTATATCACTCGAGTGACCTGAGCAACGCCAACGCCATCGACACGGCGCTGGTGCTGCTCAGCGGGGTGAACATCACGCAACTGACGGCGGCCAACTTCGTCGTCTGACGCCGTGCACCCAAGCCAGGCGCCGCGCCTGGCACGGCAGCGGGAGCATGCAGCAGCACGCTCCCGCCCCTACCTTGAAATGCTTCAGGCCTGGTGCCGGAAAAATACGGGATGAGATTACGCGGTTTCCCAGCATTGTTTGTACTGCCACGTGGCGCGGCCTTGCTGGCGGCCATGGCCATGGCATCCATCAGCTCCTTCGCCCAAGCCCAGGGCGCCACCGCCTGGAGTTTCGACCAGGTCTTGCAGCAGGCGCTGCAAAACCATCCCGCCGTGCAAGGCAAGCGCTCGGCGCAGGCGGCCGCGCGCGCCGACCTCGATGGCGCGCAGTGGCAGCGCTTCCCCAGCCTGTCGGCCGAAGTTCCCGCAGGGTCGCGTGAAACGGGCGGCGTGGTGCGCATCGAGCAGCCCCTGTGGAGCGGCGGTCGCATCAACGCGGGCATCGATGCGGCCGGCAGCCGGGTCGACGCGGCCGGCGCGGCCATCGAAGAAGAACGCCTGACCCTCTCGCTGCGCGTGATCGCCGCCTACACGGAAGCGCTGCGCCAGACAGCCCGCATGCGCTCGGCCGAAGAGGGTCTTGCCGAACACCAGCGCCTGCTGGACATGATCAAGCGCCGCGTGGCGCAGTCGGTCAGTTCGCAAACGGACCAGCGCCTGGCCGAATCGCGCGCCTACCAGGCGGCCAACGACGTGTCGAATGCGCGCCAGGCTCATGAAAATGCGCTGGCGCAGCTGTCGCAACTGGCCGGCAAACCCGTGCGCCTCGTCACCGCCGCCGGCATCGGCGTGGGCGAACCGCTGCCCGACGCCAGCCTGGATCGGGTCATGCGCCAGGCCATCGACTACTCCCCTACCCTGCACCGCCTCGATTTCGAGGCGCAGGCAGCCGATTCCGAGATCACCATGCAGCGCTCGGCCTACATGCCGAAGGTGGTGCTGCGCATGGAAAAGCCCACGGGCGGCGGCATCAATGCCGACAACAGCACGCGCGCCATGCTGGTGCTGCAGGCGCAGCCGGGCGCCGGCCTGTCGGCCAAGGCCGGCGTGGACGCGGCCGTTGCCCGGCGCGAAGGCGCGCGCGCCGCGCACGATGCGGCCGAGCGCGACGTGCGCGAGCGTTTCACCCTGGACTGGAACGAGGCCGAAGCGAGCCGCCAGCGCCTGGGCAACGCGGGCGAAGCCAGCACCACCTCGACGCAGGTATTCGAATCGTATGCGCGCCAGTACGTGATCGGCCGCAAGAGCTGGAACGACGTGCTCAACGCCGTGCGCGAAGCAACCCAGGCCCGCTTTTCGCTGGAAGACACGCGCGCGCAGGCGATTGCCGCCAGCCTGCGCCTGGCCGCGCAGACGGGCACCCTGGCCGGGCGCACGACGCCGGCGGGCCTGGCGCGCGCGAATTGACACCGACATGATGCACACAGGAGACAGCGTGGATACCTCCATCAAACATGGCTTGCTGACACTCATCGAACGGGCCGCCCGCCTGACAGGCCAGCATGTCGCTAGAGCGCGCCTGGCCGACCTGCAGCGCCAGCTCGATGAGGTCGACGACAATGGCGCGCCCAGCGCGGTATTGACCACCATCTGGCAGGCGGCCGGCCTGGAAGGCGCGGCGCGTCCGCTGCACGAGCCGACGCCGGGCGAGCTGCCGTTTGCCGTCTACAGCGCCAGCACGGGCTGGGGCTTGCTGCAGTCGCGCGGCGCCGACGGCGCCTGGCGCGGCGAAGGCATCGATGGGCGTGCCCTGCAACTGGCCTCGCTGGCGGGCCTCGCTTGCGCGGGCCTGCCGCGCCGCAGCGAAAAAAGCGGTGCCCGCCCCGGTGCGCTGGACCTGGTGCGCAAGGCCCTGTGGCTGAAGAAAAGCGTGTTTGTCGACGCCGTGCTGGCCACCGCGCTCGTGACCCTGCTGACCATGGCTACCTCGCTGTTTTCCATGCAGGTGTACGACCGCGTGATCCCGAACCAGAGCTTCAGCACCCTGTGGGTGCTGGTGGTGGGCGTGGCCCTGTCGATCGGCCTGGAATTCATCCTCAAGCAGGTGCGCAGCCGCATCGTCGACCACTCGTGCAATGACGTCGACCATGAATTGTCCGAGTGGTTTTTCCAGCGCATGCTGGGCATCCGCATGGAGGCGCGCCCCGCTTCCGTCGGCACCCTGGCGGCGCAGGTGAAAGGTTTTGAAATGGTGCGCGGCGTACTGACGTCCACCTCGCTGTTCGTACTGACGGACGTACCCTTCGCCCTGATTTTCCTCGCCATGATCACCATCATCGGCGGCTGGCTGGTGGTGGTGCCGCTGGTGGCCCTGCCGCTGGCCCTCGTGTGCGGGCTGATGTTCCAGCGCGCCATCCAGAGCCACACGCGCAAGAACCTCAACGCCAGCAACCGCAAGGCGGGCTTGCTGGTGGAAGCCGTCGATGGCGTGGAAACGCTCAAGGGCAGCAGCGCCGAATGGATGATGCAGGCGCGCTGGGCCGAACTGGTGGCCGAAACGAGCCACGCGGAGCAGAATATCCGCGACTATGCGGCCCTGTCGCAAAACATCACGGCCGCCTTCCAGCAGCTGACCAACGTGGCGCTGATCTCCATGGGCGCGTGGTTCGTGGCCGAGAACCAGATGACCATGGGCGCCCTGATGGCCTGCACCATCATCAGCAACCGCGCGCTGATGCCCATCGTGCAGCTGCCCTCCGTGATGGTGCAGTGGGCGCACGCGCGCGCCTCGATCGACGGCCTGGAACAGGTCATCAGCCTGCCCAACGAGGCCGACAACGCGCAGTTCGCGCTGACGCCGCGCAGCCTCGATACGGGATTGCGCTTCGAACGCATCCGCTTTACGTACGGCGGCGCGCAAAAGGTGGCGCTGGAAGTGGAAAACCTGGCCATCCTCCCCGGCGAACGGGTCGGCCTGGTGGGCGCCATCGGCTCGGGCAAGAGCACCCTGCTGAAACTGGCCTCGGGCCTGTACCAGCCGGCCGAAGGCAAGGTGTACCTGGGCGACGTCGACATGGCCCTGCTGGCGCCGGCCGTGGTGCGTGAAATGGTCGGCTACCTGCCGCAGGAAACGCGGCTGTTCAGCGGCACCCTGCGCGACAACCTGCTATTGGGACTGGCCGACCCGGGCGAGGAGGCGATCCTGGCGGCGGCCAAGCGCACGGGCCTGATCGAGCTGATACTGGGCCAGCCACGGGGGCTGGCGCTGGGCATTACCGAAGGCGGGCGCGGCGTGTCGGGCGGCCAGCGGCAATTGATCGCCGTCACGCGCCTGCTGCTGGCCAAACCGCGCATCTGGCTGCTCGATGAACCGACGGGGGCCATGGATGCGAAGACGGAAGCGCGCATCGTCGGGCTATTGGGCGAACTGGCGGCCGAAGGCGTGACCATGGTCGCCACCACGCACAAGAACGCCCTGCTGCCCCTGCTCGACCGCCTGGTGGTGCTGCAGGCGGGAAGAGTACTGCTCGACGGCCCGCGCGATGCCGTGCTGGCCAAGCTGTCGGGCAAGCCGCAGGCCGTGCCCAGTCCCGCAACTGCGCCGGTGGCGCAAGGAGCCGTCGCATGAAACTGGCCAAGGTCGAAGCGAAAGAGGAAGCGAAACGGGGCCGGGTGCTGATCTGGAGCTGCACGGCGGCGCTGGCCGGTGTCATCGCCTGGGCTTCATGGGCGGAGCTGGACCAGGTCACGCGCGCCAACGGCCAGGTGATCGCCAGTTCACGCAACCAGATCATCCAGGTGGCCGATGGCGGCGTGCTGGCCGAACTGCGCGTGCATGAAGGCAGTGTGGTGAAAAAGGGCGAATTGCTGGCCCGTTTCGACCGCACCCGGGCCGAGACGAGCTACCTGGAAAGCACGGCCAAGGCAGCCGGGCTGAAGGCGGCAGTGGCGCGCCTGCAGGCCGAGGTGTTTGGCGGCGCGCCGAAGTTCCCGCCCGAGCTGCAGGCGTTTCCGGAATTTCGCGCCAACCAGCTGGCCCTGTTCAGCAAGCGCCAGGGCGCCGTGCAGGCGGAAGTGGGCTCGCTGGAAAGCGCCATGAAGCTGATCAAGGAAGAGCTGGAAATGAATTTGCCGCTGCTGGAAACGGGGGACGTCAGCCGCGCCGAAGTGCTGAAACTGCGGCGGCAAGTGGTCGACATCCAGGCGCAGATCACCAACCGGCGCAACAAATACCTGCAAGACAGCCAGACGGACCTGGTGAAGGCCCAGGAAGACCTGGCCGGCGTGCTGCAGACGGTGACCCAGCGCAAGGAGCAGCTGGGCTCGACGGACATCTACGCGCCCACGGACGGCATCGTGCGCAACGTGCGCCTCACTACCCTGGGCGGCGTGGCCAAGCCGGGCGAGGAAATCCTGCAGATCGTGCCGACGGACGACGACCTGATCATCGAAGCGAAAGTCAAACCGGCCGACATCGCCTTCATCAAGCCCGGCCTGCCCACTGCCGTGAAACTCGATGCCTACGACTACGGCATCTACGGGCGCCTGCGCGGCACCGTCAGCTACATCAGCGCCGACACTTTAAGTGAAGACAACAAGGGCAACGAGCAGCCCTACTACCGCGTGCAGATCAAGACCAGCGGGCGTAATCTGATGGGCAAGAATGGCGAGCCGATCCTGATCCAGCCCGGCATGACGGCCACCGTGGAAATCAATACGGGCCGCAAGACGGTCTTGCGCTACCTGACGAAACCGATCACCAAGACGTTCTCGGAGTCGATGGGAGAGCGCTGACGTAGCAGGCGTTTAGCCGGCCGGTTTCAAGCTGCCGGTTTCAACTGGCCAATCACGCTGGCCACCTTGGCCGTGATCATGTCGACCGCGGGGCCATTCGCGCCATGCGGCAAGATGACATCGGCATTGCGCTTGGTCGGCTCGATGAATTGCTTGTGCATCGGGCGTACCGTTTCCAGGTACTGCTCGATGACGCTTTCCACCGAACGGCCGCGTTCCGTGATGTCGCGTTGCATGCGGCGGATGAAGCGCACGTCGGAGGCCGTGTCGACAAAGATCTTCAGCGACATCATGTTGCGCAAGTCTTCGTCATACAAGGCAAACAGGCCTTCGATCACGATCACCGGCGCCGGCTTGACGGGGATGGTCCGGTTGGAGCGGTTGTGCAGCGTGAAGTCGTACTCGGGCATCTCGATCGCTTCGCCATTGCGCAAGGCCTGGATATGCTGCACCAGCAATGGCCACTCGAACGCCTGCGGATGGTCGTAGTTCTGCTGGCGCCGGACTTCTGGGGAGAGATGGGTTTGGTCGCAGTAGTAGTCGTCCTGCATCACGACCGAGACCATGTCGGCGCCGAACGACGCCAGCACTTGTTGGGATACGGTGGACTTGCCACTGCCGCTTCCGCCAGCGACACCAATAACAAACGGTTGGAAGGAAATATTATTCATGCCGAATGATACCGGAAACGGGGCCGGACTGACAGGGAGCGGCTGAGAAGCCGGGTCTGTCACGCGCCATGCACCAGCCGCGCATACAGCTCGGCTACCCGCTCTGCCGTGATGCCGTCGCGCTGTTCCAGCGCCAGCGGATGATCGGTCGGTTCCAGCTCGATTGCCGGACGCATGCCATCGTCGCGCAGGTGCACGCGGGTTTTCAGGTTCAGGGTAGCGGGATACACGGGCAGCTGCGTGCTCAGCCAGCCGAAGAAGGGGCCGATGTGCGCCCGTTTGGCATCGTTGAAGCAGGCGTCCCAGGCATCGAAGCTATCGCCGCTCAGCGATACCCACACGCCCCAGCTGAACGGCTCATCCGAGCCATGCACGGGGATGTCGAGGGTGGCGCGCACGAAGCAATGTTCTTCGTCGACGATGCAGGCGTCGCTGTCGAGCTGGCAGCGCGCTTCGCGCTCGGCGGGCGCCATCTGCTCATACAGCCACGGCGCATCGGCGCCGAAGCTGGGCATGCCCGTGTGGGGTTCGCCGCAGGAACGGCACAGGAAGGAAAAAGTCACGCCTGCGTGCCCCTCACTCGAACTGCTTGCGGAACGCCTCGAACTGCGCCGCCAAGCCATCGAAGTCGCTGCGCAATTGCAGCACTTCCTGCTCCAGCTGGGCGACACGGCTGCCCTGCTGCGGCGCGCTGACGGCGCCGGCGTAACCTGCCGCCGTCTCGATCTGCGCCAGCGCTTCCTCACCTCCCAGCAAGTGGCCGTAGCGCGGTTCCTTGGCGCCGGGTGCGACGGCCAGCTTGGCCACCAGCGGCGGGTATTTGTCGATCAAAAACTGCAGGCCCGACTCCACTTCCGCCACGGACTTGAATTCATGTACGCGGCCGCTGCGGCTGCGGATTTCGCCCGCCGTCTGCAAGCCGCGCAGCATCAGGATCGTCAGGATGGCCAGCTTGTCCTGCTCCAGCGACCACTTGATGCGCATGCGGTGTTCGTACTTGGCGACCCGCGCGCCGGCCTGCGTGATGCCGTTGACGAACTTGCGTTGCATCAGGCGCTGCAGCACGTCGTAGACGGTTTCTTCGGACAGGGCCATGACGGGATCGCGGCTGGACAGCTGGTTGCAGCCGTTCGTCAGCGCGTTGAGCGAGAGCGGATAGCTGTCCGGCGTCAGCGCTTCCTTTTCGGCCAGCACGGCCAGCACGCGGATCTCGAACGGGTCGAGCAGATTCGGATTGTCAGTGCTTTTTTCTGCTGCGTTTTCAGCTATGTTTGCGTCTGTAGTCATGCCTGTATCCTTAGTCAACCAGCTTGTTCATTTGCTCGGAATCGAATTTATCACACTCGGGCACGCCCTGGCAGCAGATGCCCGCCGCCTTCAGTGTGGCGAGGATGGTTTCGATGCGCTGTTCCTGCGCCACGGCATGCGTGATCAGGCCTTGCAGGGCTTTCGACAACGGATCGTCGCCGTTGGGCGTGACGCCATACGCGGCGAACAAATGGGCAGTGCTGCCCTCGCGCAGGGCGCTGACATCCTTTTGCACGATGTGTGCGGGGTTGCCGACGGCCGTGGCGCCGGACGGCACGGGTTTCAACAGCACGGCGTTCGAGCCCACCTTGGCGTACTCGCCCACCGTGAAGCTGCCCAGCACCTGCGCGCCGGCGCCGACGATGACGCCGCGCTCCAGGGTCGGATGGCGCTTGGCGCCGCTGTGCAGCGAGGTGCCGCCCAGGGTCACGCCCTGGTAGATGGTGCAGTCGTCGCCGACGATGGCGGTCTCGCCGATCACCACGCCGAAGCCATGGTCGATGAAGACGCGCCGGCCGATGACCGCGCCCGGATGGATCTCGATGCCCGTGATGATGCGGGCGATATAGGAAATGAAGCGCCCCACCCACTTCATGTGCCGCGTCCAGCACCAGTGCGCCCAGCCATGCATGACGATGGCGTGCAAACCGGGATAACAGGTCAGCACCTCCCAGCCATTGCGGGCGGCGGGGTCACGTTCGATGATGCTGTTGATGTCTTCGCGCAGGTGGTGGAACATAATGACAATGAATAAGGTGGAACGCAAATGGTAGCGTATTCGGCGGGGGAGTGCTGGAGGGGCTGACGTCGAGAGGCTCCTCAACGGCAAGCTGGGGTCAGACCCGACGGGTCTGACCCCAAGTGACGCTAACTTATGCTTCTAAAGCAATCCGCTGGCGGCGGGCTTCATACAAGCACACGCCCGATGCCACGGACACGTTCAAGCTCTCGACGGAGCCGAACATCGGGATGCTGACGAGGATATCGCAGGTGTCGCGCGTCAAACGACGCATGCCTTCGCCTTCGGAACCCATGACGAGTGCCGTCGGGCCCGTGAAATCGGCTTCGTACAAGCCTTTTTCGCCGTCATCCGAGGTGCCGATCAGCCAGATGCCGCGCTCTTTCAGTTCACGCATGGTGCGCGCCAGATTCGTCACGGTGATGTACGGAACGGTTTCGGCGGCGCCGCTGGCGACCTTGGCGGCCGTGGCGTTCAAGCCCACGGCGCGGTCCTTCGGCACGATGACGGCATGTGCGCCGACGCCGTCGGCCACGCGCAGGCAGGCGCCCAAGTTGTGCGGGTCGGTGATGCCGTCGAGAATCAACAGCAGCGGTGGGCCATCGATGGCGTCCAGCAGCTCATCGAGATTGCGCGCCAGCGACAGTTGCGAGGCAAACGCGATCACGCCCTGGTGGCGGCGCGTGCCGACGATCTTGTCCAGACGCGACGAGTCGACAGGCATGACGCGCACGTTGGCAGCCTTGGCAGCGGCGATCATGTCTTTCATGCGGCCGTCGACGCGGCTGGCATCGACGAAAATTTCTTCCACGGACGACGCTTCATGACGCAGACGCGAGGTGACGGCGTGGAAGCCGAAAATCATTTTATTCTTCATTATCTATCTATCGCTTATCGCTTGTTCTTGCTTGATTTTGATACAGTTTTTGCTGCACGTGGTGCCGCCGCAGCAGGTGCCGCGGCTGGTTTCTTGCTGCGCTTAGACTCGGCGGCCTTGGGGGCTGCCGCCTTGGGGGCGTCCTTGGCTGCAGGCTTGGCTTGCGCCTTGGCGCCATTGGAACGGCCGCCGGTCTTGACGCTATTTTTGATCTCGTGGCGCTGCTCGGTCGCGGGACCGGGCTTGACCATCGATTTCTTTTCGCCCTTGCGCTTGCCGCCAGCTTGCTTGGCCGGCGCTTCTTCGCCCGCCAGTTCCGCATCGGTGACCAGACGCAGGTCGATCTTGCGCGTTTCCAGGTCGACACGCGCCACCTGCACCGTCAAACGGTCGGTCAGCTGGTAACGCTTGCCCGTGCGTTCGCCGCGCAATTCATGGCGCGCATCGTCGTACTGGAAGTAGTCGGTACCCAGCTCGGTGACGTGCACCAGGCCTTCGACAAACAGGGTGTCCAGTTGCACGAACACGCCGAACGTGGTCACGCCCGTGATGGTGCCGGTGAATTCCTCGCCCAGTTTGTCCTGCATGAAGTAGCACTTCAGCCATGCCTCGACGTCACGCGACGCTTCGTCGGCGCGGCGCTCGTTGGCCGAGCAATGCACGCCCAGCGCGTCCCAGATCGTCAGATCCGTCTTCTTCGGCTTGCCGTCGGCCTTGTCCTTCGCCTGCTGCTTGCGCGTGGCGTTCGACACGTTCGTGTTCAGCACGGTTTTTTCGGACAGCTTCGGCTCGTATTTCTTGCCTTGCAAGATGGCCTTGATGGCGCGGTGCGTCAGCAGGTCGGGATAGCGGCGGATCGGGCTGGTGAAGTGGGCATACGCCTCGTAGGCCAGGCCGAAGTGGCCGATATTGTCCGGGCTGTAGACGGCTTGCTGCATCGAGCGCAGCAGCATCGTTTGCAGCAGGGCCGCATCGGGACGCTGCTTGATCTGCTGCATCAGGGTCTGGTAATCGGATGCCGATGGCGTGTCGCCGCCCGTCAGGTTCAGGCCAACCTGTTTCAGGAAAGTGCGCACTTGCGTGAGCTTTTCCTTGGTCGGGCTGGCGTGGATGCGGTAGGTGCCTGGGTGCTTGTTACGCAGCAACAGATCGGCTGCGCAAACGTTGGCTGCCAGCATGCACTCTTCGATGATTTTGTGCGCTTCGTTGCGCGTACGGGGAATGATCTTTTCGATCTTGCCCGCGCTATTGCAGACGATATACGTTTCCGTCGTCTCGAAGTCGATGGCGCCCCGCTCCGTGCGTGCTTTCAGCAAGGCGCGGTAGACGGCTTCCAGGTTTTGCAGGTGCGGCAGGATGTCCGCGCGGCGCGCCGCTTCGGGACCCTTGGTGTTGCCCAGCACGGCAGCGACTTCGTCATACGTGAGGCGTGCGGCAGAGTGGATGACGGCCGGATAGAACTGGTAAGCCTTCAGCTCGCCCTTGTCGCTGACGACGGCGTCGCAGACGAGGGTCAGGCGGTCGACGGCCGGGTTCAGCGAGCACAGGCCGTTCGACAGTTTTTCCGGCAGCATCGGGATCACGCGGCGCGGGAAGTAGACGGAGGTGCTACGCTCGAGCGCGTCGATATCGAGCGCGTCGTTCGGTTTCACGTAATGGCTGACGTCGGCAATGGCCACGATCAGGCGGAAGCAGTTGGCGCGGCCGATCTTGACGGGTTCGCAATATACGGCATCGTCGAAATCGCGCGCGTCCTCGCCATCGATGGTCACCAAAGGCACGTCGCGCAGGTCGACGCGGTCTTTCAGGTCGGCGGCACGCACTTCGAACGGCAGCTTTTCAGCTTGCTTGAGGGCGGCGGCGGAAAAGATGTGCGGCACGTTGAATTTGCGCACGGCAATTTCAATTTCCATGCCGGGATCATCCAAAGCGCCCAGCACTTCGACGATCTTGCCGACCGGCTGCTTGAAGCGCATCGGTTGCTCGGTCAGCTCGACGCTGACGATCTGGCCGGCTTTCGCCTTGCCCACCGAACCGGTGACCAGGATATCCTGGCCGATGCGCTGGTCTTCCGGCGCCACGACCCAGGTGCCGTTTTCCTGGATCAGGCGGCCGATGACGTGGGTATTGGCGCGGTAGGTGACTTCGACGATCGTGCCTTCCGGGCGGCCGCGGCGGTCCGTGCCGACGATGCGGGCCATGACCTTGTCGCCATGCAGTACTTTCTGCATTTCTTTCTCAGGCAGGAACAGGTCGGCGCTGGCGTCGTCGGGAATGACGAAGCCGAAGCCATCGCGGTGGCTGGTGACGCGACCGGCGACAAGCGCGCTCTGGTCGGCCAGGCTGAAAACACCGCTGGCGTCAGACTTGAGCTGGCCGTCGCGCTCCATCGCCTTCAGGCGACGAACGAGGACATCCATGGAATCGGCATGCACTTGCAGCGTTTTCCCGAGAGACTGCGGGTCGAGAGGCGCGTTGACGCTGCGGAATATGCCGAGAATGTCCTCCCGGCTGGGGATGGTGTGGGTATTTTGGCTCAAAAGTATTTCTATAGTTGTTATTGACAGTGATCAAACGGAAGACAAAGACCGATGACATCACCGTCAATATTGACACGGTGATGTCCGGTAGTGTACCGGAGGACGCCTTGGTTTGCCTAACGGACAGCGTAGCGGAAACCGAACAAGTGCCCCGCCGATGAAAAAAAGGAGAAAAGCTGCGCAATGCATTTGACTTCGGCAAATATTGCTCTATAATCTCGGTCTCTTGCAGCGACAAACCTTCACGGGAATGCAGTTGCAGGAAAGCGGTACAGGGTTGATGTGCAGTATGGAGCGAAAGCTCATCTGGCGCAAAACTCTTCAAGTCGCTATAATAGCAGAATTGTTGCTAAGTTATTTGGCAACAAGTACTCGAGCAGTAATGTAGTAAGTCACAGCAGCATCAGTGCCCACGTGGCGGAATTGGTAGACGCGCATGGTTCAGGTCCATGTGCCTTCGGGTGTAGGGGTTCGAGTCCCTTCGTGGGCACCATTACCTAATTCGCAAAAAAGCCGCAAACTTTCACGAGTTTGCGGCTTTTTTCATTTCCGCAGCACGGCACCGACTCGCCTTGAAAAATTATCAAAAAAGAACATTCTCAGCCTATTTGATAGTATATTGACATCTCCTTGGCCGCGCATCGCGCGTGGCTGGCAACAGCCTTACGGAGAGAAGTCATGACATGCAGGCCCGGCAAACACCAACGGATTCTTTTCAGCAGCTTTATGGCATTGAGTCTCGGCGCTGGCGCCAGCCAGGCGGCGGACTGGGTGACCACCCGCTCCAGCAGCCCTGAAATCGTCAAACCCGCACCGGAGCAAGTGAAATTGCAGGTGCAAAATCCGCCGTCCTTTGCCTGGCCGCGACATGCCAGCTATCCCGCGCAATATGTTGTGGAGATTTTACCGCTTGGCGGCACCGCAAGCAGCCACACGGTTTCGCGCAACTTCCTGCTGCCATCGAGCGCACTGCCGCTCGGCGAGTATGAATGGCGCGTGAGCCCGCTCTCCACGCCCCGCAACTGGTCCGATAAACGCCCATTTACCATCGACAGCAATTCACGCACTTTTGTCGTTCCCGAATCGTCCGATCTCGCGGCCACCGTGCGGGCCCACCCGCGCCCGCGCCAGTTGCCAGCCGCCTTCACGCAAGCGAGCGCCTGGGATGCCGCCATGGAGAGCAAGCGGCGCCCCTTCCTGAACCGCCTCGTCAGCGAAGTCAATCTGAATACCACGGCCGTGGCCAGCGTCAACGATGGCCTGTGGACCACGCCCAACGATAGTGGCCAGTACAACCGTATCGCCAATGCCGCCGGCGCCGTGATTCGCCAAATGGAAGCGGCCGCCCTGCTGTTTCGCTTGACACAGGAACGCAGGTATCTGGACGAAGCCATGCTGCGCGGCGACCAGCTGGCCGCGCTGAGCCCGGACGGCCCCACCAGCTATAAAGCGCAGGATCAGGTGGCGCGCATGATTGCCCTGGTACTTGCCAAGGGCGCCGACTTCCTGTGGCTGGACCTGGACGCGCCGCGCCGCGCGCACTGGCTGTCGGTCGCCGCGCAGCGGCTGACACCCATTTATGCGGATCTGTCCGCCGCCGGCGGGCGCCTGGATCAATCCCCCATGGACTCGCACGGCGTCGAAGCACTCGGCTACCTTGCCGCCGCCTCGACCCTGCTGCTCGATGCCAGGCCGGAAGCGCAAGCCTGGTTCGACTTCGCCGTGCGCTCGTACATGCATATCGTCCACGTCTGGAGCGGCCCGGAAGGCGGCTTTGCCAACGGCTCGGCGTATGGCCAGTACACCACCGACATGCAACTGCAATTATGGCAGCCGCTGGCCGAAGCCACCGGCGTCAGCCTGTTCAACAAACCCTGGGCTGCGGGATTTGCCAATTATTTCATGCAGTTCATTCCACCAAACGCACCGCGCCATGTCTTCGGCGATGTCCATGAAAGCAAGCCGGACCCGGCGCCACTAAAGGCATATGTGGCACGCCAGGCCACGCCAGCGGCCGCCTGGTACAGCAGCCAGCCAGGCGCGCAGGAAAATCCCATCACCCTGCTGCAAGCGCCCTACCCGCTTCCCGCCGACACTGTCGCGCCCGAGGCGCCACCCAACGCCATGCTCTTCCCCAGCATAGGCTGGGCCGCCATGCACAGCGACATGAGCAATCCGGCCCGCACTTCCGTCTACTTCAAATCGAGCCCGTTTGGCGCTTTCAATCACAGCCACGGCGATCAAAACAGCCTGGTCATCAACAGCGGCGGCAAGCCATTGCTGATCGAAGCCGGCTACCAGGACTACTATGCATCGCCGCTTTCGCAGAACTGGTACCGCCAGTCGCGTGCGCACAACGCCATCACATTTGATGGCGGGAAAGGTCAATTCATCGAAGGCCATTACGAGATGCGCTACAAAAACGGCAAGATCACGACATTCACGCCCGGCAGGGACCTCGATTATGTGGAAGGCGATGCCAGTGCCGCCTACAGCAACGACTTGAGCCTGGCCAGGCGTCAGGTATGGTATTCGCGCCTGAACGACGTGGTGGTGGTGCGCGACAAACTGAACTCCGCGACAGCGCGCACTTTCGAATGGAACATGCATGCACTCAACACCTTGTACCTTTACCCGAATGGCCGGGCCAGCATAGAGAACGGCAGCACCTCGCTTTGCCTGCAATCACTACGGCCAGACGAGGAGCAATTGTCCAGATTCAGCGCCCCCAATCCACCGCTGGAAGCCAGCCAGCAGCATGCCGCCTACGTCAAGACCACCCCGGCCATGGCGGCAGAGTTCCTGATCGTGCTCGATATCGGCTGCAAATCGGTGCCAACCTCGCTGGAACCCGTGCCTGGCGGACGCTTGCTGCAGATAGGCACGCAAACCATCACCCTGCCGCAATAAGCGCCCAATGCCTGTTTTTGCAAAAAAAACAGGCAGACTTATCCTCCCTTTCATAGGGAAATGCCTTTTTTCAGGGGAAAAGGGTGTTTCTTGAAGAAAAGTGCAAAATGTTGATTGACCGAATGCGCGCCAGCCCTTATGATTTTGTCCTCGCTGCAGAACACGCAGCGACAAGCAGCAAGCAGTAACAATGCCCACGTGGCGGAATTGGTAGACGCGCATGGTTCAGGTCCATGTGCCT
>NZ_LBCO01000027.1:15370-15643 GCF_000988085.1 Janthinobacterium sp. KBS0711
GGTTGTTTTCGTTGTAGTCCGCAGTACAGTAGTGAGATATAGCAGTAAGCAACAAGCAGCATCAGTGCCCACGTGGCGGAATTGGTAGACGCGCATGGTTCAGGTCCATGTGCCTTCGGGTGTAGGGGTTCGAGTCCCTTCGTGGGCACCACCAGCAACGAGTTGTTCATCGTTGTGATCCGCAGTAAAGTAGTAAGATTGCAGTAACAAGCAGCACAATGCCCACGTGGCGGAATTGGTAGACGCGCATGGTTCAGGTCCATGTGCCTTCGG
>NZ_LBCO01000028.1:0-10747 GCF_000988085.1 Janthinobacterium sp. KBS0711
CAATTCCTCTTCCCACGCCGCTTTTTCGGCTTGCACGGTGGCATAGCGCTCGTCGCGCGTCGCGTCGCAGTCGAGCGTCTTGCCGTCCAGGCGTGCCAGGATGGCCTTGGCGGCCGCCTTGGCGTCGCCGCAGATACCGACGGAGATTTTCTTGACCAGGCCCAGCATCTTGTTGTCCGCATCGATCTGGATGATCTTCGCGTTCTTCGGCCAGTAATCCATGCCGTGTTGCGGCAAGGTGCCGAACGGGCCCAGGCGCGAACCGAGCGCGACGACGACGTCGGCCTTGGCGATCAGTTTCATGGCCGCCTTGGAACCCTGGTAGCCGAGCGGACCGCACCACAGCGGGTGGCTGGCGGGGAACGAGTCGTTGTGCAGGTAGCTGTTGACCACTGGCGCGCCCAGGCGCTCGGCCAGGGCCTTGCACTCCTCGATCGCTTCACCCATGACGACGCCGCCGCCGGAGATAATCACGGGGAACTTGGCTTTCGCCAGCAATTCGGCCGCGTCATTGAGGCTTTGTTCGCCGCCGGCGCCGCGGTCCAGGCGGTTCGGTTTTGGAATCTCGGCCTTGATTTCGCCATAAAAATAGTCGCGCGGGATGTTCAGCTGGGTCGGGCCCATTTCCGACATGGCGCGATCAAAACAGCGGCCCGTGAATTCCGCCATGCGGGCCGGATTGGTCACATGACCTTGATACTTGGTGAATTCCTCGAACATCGGCAGCTGGTTCGCTTCCTGGAAGCCGCCCAGGCCCATGCTCATCGTGCCCGTTTCCGGGGTAATGATCACGACCGGAGTATGCGCCCAGTAGGCGGCGGCAATCGCCGTCACGCAATTGCTGATGCCGGGGCCGTTCTGGCCGATGACGACGCCATGGCGGCCCGAGACGCGGGCGTAACCGTCAGCCATGTGGCCGGCGCCCTGCTCGTGCACGACAGGGATCAGGCGGATGCCGGCCGGTGCAAAAATGTCCATCGGGTCCATGAAGGCCGAGCCCATGATGCCGAACATGTCGGTCACGCCATTGGCGGCCAGGGTTTCCACGAACGCTTCGGAAGGCGTCATCTTTTGCGGGCCAACAGGTATCGCGGCGGCGGCGGCTTTTTGGTCGGTCATGTCATTCATGGGGTGTCTCCTGGTCTGTGGTGATAAGCTTCGGTTAAATTATCAAAAAACGGTATATTTTGTTCCGAAATTTGATATACAATTCAATTTAAGCGTTCAGCAATCAAAAGTCAAACAGAATTTCGAGGAAACGGTACAATTTGAGTTCGAAAATGAAATAACACTCAGACAGACAACCGAGGCCACCATGGACATGATTTCATCCCCAAAACTTGAGCCGGAAAAACTGGAAGGCGACACGCCCACGATGCGTTTGTTTGCCTTGCTGGAAGTGATTGCTGAAAAAGACCAGTTGCTGTCGCTGCAAGCGCTGGTGGAAGAAACGGGCTTGCCCAAGCCCACCCTGCACCGCATGCTGCAACAGTTGGAAAGCGTGGGCGTGTTGCAGCGCGAAAGCGATGGCCGCCACTACAGCACGGGCGTGCGCCTGCGCCGCCTGGCGTCGAACCTCCTGATTAACAACACCTTCCATGGCGCCCGCCGCATGGTCTTGCGCCAGCTGGTCGAGGAAGTGGGCGAAAGTTGCAACCTGACGGCCTTCAGCGGCAGCGAGGTGGTGTACCTGGACCGCGTGGAAACGGCGGCCCCGCTGCGCTTCTACCTGCATCCCGGTTCGCGCGTGCCGGCCCATTGCTCGTCGAGCGGCAAACTGTTCCTGGCGCAAATGACGCCCGTGCAACGGCGCCGCCTGCTGGGCCACATGGAATTGACGCGCTTTACGGACAAGACGGAAACGGACCCCGTCAAGCTCGAGCGCGAACTGGAACTGGTGCGCCGCAACGGCTATGCGCTGGACGACGAGGAATTCCTGCCCGGCCTGCTGTGCGTGGCCGTGCTGGTGCCGAACCCAAACGGCCGCTCGAACCTGGCCGTGGCCATCCAGGCGCCCATCATCCGCTTGACGCACGACAAAGCTTTACATTTCTTGCCAGCATTGCAACGCGCCGCGCAAGCCCTGGCCGCCATCGAATCGGAAACCATGCCGACGACGGGCGGGGACGACGACGCATTGCAAACCGGTCATTCATAACCGCCGTAGCGCCCATGCTGCGGTTCCACAGGAGAACAAGGTGCCAGATTCACGCCAACATCCCCCCGCCGCAGCGGCGCAAACCTTGCAGTCCGTGCGCAGCCTGTTCCATATCGACAGCGACCTGCTCGTGCCCGTTTTCACGGAGCGCGACCCGCACGTGCCCGACATCGACCCCGCCTACCGCTTCAACAAGGACGTGACCCTGGCGATACTGGCCGGCTTCACCCACAACCGCCGCGTGATGGTGCAAGGCTTGCACGGCACGGGCAAGTCCACGCATATCGAGCAGGTGGCGGCGCGCCTGAACTGGCCTTGCGTGCGGGTCAACCTCGACGGCCACATCAGCCGCCTGGATCTGGTCGGCAAGGACGCCATCGTGCTGCGCGAACAGCAGCAGGTGACGGAATTCCAGGAGGGCATCGTGCCCTGGTCGCTGCAACGGCCCGTGGCCCTGATCTTCGACGAGTACGACGCGGGCCGCCCCGACGTGATGTTCGTCATCCAGCGCATCCTCGAGCGCGACGGCAAGTTCACCCTGCTCGACCAGAACCGGGTCATCACGCCCCATCCCCACTTCCGCCTGTTCGCCACCTCGAACACGGTGGGTCTTGGCAACTTGAACGGCATGTACCACGGCACGCAAGTGCTCAACCACGCGCAGATCGACCGCTGGAACATCGTTGCCACCTTGAACTACTTGCCGCAGGAGGAGGAAACGGAGATCGTGCTGGCGCGTGTCCCCGCCATGAACGACGAGGCGGGCCGCCAGCTGGCCGCCAGCATGGTGGCCGTGGCCAGCCTCACGCGCCATGGTTATGCGGCGGGCGACCTGGCTTGTCTGATGTCGCCACGCACGGTGATTACCTGGGCGGAAAACTGCCAGATCTTCCGCGACCCTGCGCTGGCCTTCCGCCTGTCCTTCCTCAATAAATGCGACGAGGCAGAGCGGCCCATGGTGGCCGAGTATTACCAGCGCTGTTTCAATGAGGAATTGCTGGCGAGCCAGGCATGAGCGCCGAAGCAACGGCGCCTGCCGCCTACACGCGCGAGCAGCAGGAAACGGATGAACTGTGCGCGGGCGCCATCCGCGCCCTCAGCGGTTCTCCCTCGATACGCTACCGGGGCCGCCGCCTGCACGACGGTCACCGCCCCCTGCCCATCCACGCAGCCCATCTGCAGCCCGATGCGGCGCTGCAGGATTTGCCGTCCTTGCGCGGCGCGGCCGACAGCGTGGCCCTGCGCCTGCTGCATACGGACGCCAAGCTGCACCGCTCACTGTGTCCGGCCGAACCGGTGGCGCGCCTCGTCTTTGAATTACTGGAACAGTTAAGGGTTGAAACCTTGGCGCCCGAACAGCACGCTGGCGTGATCGGCAACCTGCGCCACCGTTTCACGGCCTGGTCGCACGCGTTCTACGATTCCGGCCTGGCCGAGGGCGCTTCGGGCTTGCTGCTGTACACGGTATTCCAGATGTGCTGGTCGCGCCTGACGGCCAGGCCCGTGCTGGAAAAGACGGAAGATTTTATCGAGGCCACGCGCTGGTCCGTGTCCTCGCAACTGAGCGGCGACCTGGCGGGATTGCGCTGCCACCGCATGGACCAAACGGCGTTTGCGCGCCACGCTCTGGCCATCGCCCACGCCGTCGATGCCATGCTGAAAGACGCGCAATCGGCGCGCGATGGCGGCCAGGACGACGCAGGCGACGCCAAGGCGCAGGCCGCCTTCAAGCTGCTGCTCGATTTCGACAGCGATAACGACCACCTTCCCGATGCCGCCCCGCTGGGCGAGAGCCGCGCCTTCAGCGACGGCGATGGCGGCTACAAGGCCTATTCCACCGCATACGACCGCGAAGAAAAAGCGGGTGAATTGGTCCGCCGCGCCCTGCTGCTCGAATACCGCGAACGCATGGATGCCCGCATCGCCAGCCTGGGCATCAACACGGCCCGCCTGGCGCGGCGTTTCACGCAATTGCTGGCCGTGCCCCAGCGCGACGGCTGGTCGTTTGGCGAGGAAGAGGGATACATCGACGGTCGGCGGCTGGCGCAGCTGATCAGTTCACCGTCAGAGCGCAGACTGTTTCGCAAGGAACAATTCCTGCCCCAGGCCGATTGCCTCGTCACCTTTCTCGTCGACTGCTCCGGCTCCATGAAGACGCATGCGAAATCCGTGGCCGTGCTGCTCGACATATTGCTGCGCGCGCTGGACCAGGCCGGCGTTGCCACCGAGTTGCTGGGCTTTACGACGGGCGCGTGGAACGGAGGACGAGCCAAACGCGACTGGATGCGCGCCCGCTCGCCCGCCAACCCCGGCCGCTTGAATGAACTCGTGCACATGGTCTTCAAGGATGGCGATACAAGCTGGCGCCGCGCGCGGCCCGACATCGCGGCCCTGCTGAAGGCGGATTTGTACCGCGAAGGCGTCGATGGCGAAGCCGTGGACTGGGCGTGCAAGCGCATGCTGGCGCGCCCGGAACGGCGGCGCATCCTGCTCGTCGTATCCGACGGTTGCCCGATGGATACAGCCACGAATCTGGCCAACGACGAGTTTTATTTGGCGCAACATCTGAAACAAGTGGTGGCGCGCCGCGAGGCGCAGGGCGCCGTGGAAATCTGCGGCCTGGGACTGGGCCTGGACTTGGGCGCTTACTACAGCCGCAGCCTGGCCACCACCCTGCCCGCCTCGCTGAACAATGAACTGTTCAGCGAGATCGCGCAGTTGCTCGGTGGGCGGAAAAAGTGATCGTTATGCCGGCGTAAGCGCCTGCAGGAAGGCTTGCACGGGCGACGCATGCCTGCCCGTCAACGCGCCATAGTCGTCACTGACGATGTGCATCGCATCGGTGGCCAGCCAGCGCTCGATGCCTGCCAGCATCTGCGCCATCGGCGCCGCCATGCCGCCGGCAATGAAATGGCGCACGCGCTCTTCCGCATCGAGAGCCACGACCTGAATGGGCCTGTCGAATACCTGGGCGGCGATAGCGGCCAGCGCCTGCGCATCGATGGCAGCCGGGCCGGTAATGTCCAGGATGCGGCTGCCAAGGTAGCCATCCGCCAGGGCCGCGGCGGCGGCATGGGCGCAATCCTCGCGCGCCACGTATGACACATGGCCTTGCCCCATCGCCGTGCGCAACTGACCATCCACGGCGGCAGTGCCGAGCACCACCAGCAGCAAATCCTGGTAAAACGCATTGCGCAAGATCGTGTGGCCGATGCCACTCTCTTTCAGCAACGCTTCCGTGGCCCGGTGGTCGTCGTTCAGCAGCGAGCTCTTGCCCTCTTCCGGCTGCAGGAACGAGGTGTAGACGATATGCCCGACGCCGGCCTCGCGCGCCGCTTCGATGGCATGGCGGTGCTGCGCCAGCCGCCGTCCCGTATCGTCGATGGTATTCGTACTGATCAACAGCAGGCGCTCGACGCCGTGGAAAGCGGCGGCCAGGCCCTGCGGCTGGTCAAAGTCGCCGAAGCGCACGCCGATACCCTGTTCTTGCCACGCCGCATGGCGCTCAGGCGTGCGGGTGATGGCGGTGAGCGTCATGCCCGGATGGCGGGCGCGCAGCTCGATGAGCTCATTGACGACGAGGGTGCCCATTTGTCCGGAGGCGCCGGCGACGGCGAGATGCATTGTTTTCATGTTCTTTTCCTTTGGCGAGCGCAGGCGCACCCCATGCCGGGGCGGCAGCGCTCGCAGATGATGTGATGAGATCAAAGATGGCCATGCGGCGGCCCACCCCCAGCGGGGCGGCACTGCGGCTGGCTTACAGGAAAGAAGGGAAAACAAGTGTCATGCGCCCAGCATGGCGCGTGGCGCCCGCCCGGTCAAGCGCTTTCAACGGCGCTTGACCGCGGCAGGGCTAGTCCACACAGTAACGCACGGCATGCGCTTCCATCGGCAGCGGGATTTCCCAGTTCCACAGCATGCCCTGCAGCTTTTTGTTGCTGAGCGACGTGTCGCGCTGGCCGTTGCGCCGCAGTAATTCCTTGCGCGGCTGCTCCAGGTACACGAGCTCCACCTGCGCGTGGTACTTGTACAGCAGGTTGAGCGTCTTTTCGCGCATCAGTTTCGACAGATGCGTGGCGTTCCACACGAACGGTTCGCCCTTGCGCAACAGTTCGCGCGCCCGCTCTTCCGCATAGTCGCCCACCTGCCCTTCGTTCTTGCCGTGCTTCAAACCCAGGGCGATGCGTGCATCGTCGAACGACACGACGGGCAGGCGCGGATGGTGCTTGTCCACCCACGTATTCTTGCCCGACGCGGGCAAGCCCGACATGACGATCACGTGCGAACCCGGCTCCTGGAACAGGGGGTAATCGGGATGGGCTTCGGCGCCACGAAAATATTTGACGCGCGTGTGATCGTCAACGAATACGCGCCGCTGGCCATAGCAGCCCTCCTCGCGCGCCAGTTCGCGGAACAGCTCGATGGCGTCGAGTATGCGCTGCGGATCGGGGCAGATGCGTCCGCGGATATCCGCCTCGGCCAGCATGGCCAGCAAGCGGATATCGACTTGCCACGACAGTTCGCGCACGATGAACTCGGGCGTGACGCCGCGCCGCGACGTTTCCAGCGCAAAGAACGGCACCTGGTGCACATTGATCAGGCGGCAGATTTCTTCGCGCACGGCAAACGGCACGTCGCAATCCCAAAGGGCGATGCGCGCATCGAGGGCGCCCTTGCGCGAGTGGCCGGGCTGGCCGATGGCGCCCGTTACCGGGTCGATCACCGTGGTGCTGCACTTGGCCACGTCGTGCAGCAAGGCGGCCAGGAAAACGATTTCCTGCTCCGCGCGCGTGGCGGCCTGGTAGTCGGGCATGGCCAGCAAGGACTCCACCACCATCATCGTATGCGTCCACACATCGCCTTCCACGTGATACACGGGGTTTTGCGGTGTCGTCTTCGCCAGTTCCAGCTGCGGGAAGGCGGCCAGGCAAGCGTTGAAATCGGGCGACTGGCCAGGCACGGGCACCAGTTGCTGCAGGGTTTTCCAGTTCATCATGTTGTACTCCTCGATAAAGCTGCCAGTTCGTCGAGCGAACGGCAGGTATGCAAGCCCAGGCTTTCCCAGCTGACGAGCGGCTGCGGCGCGTACAGGTCCACACCCTCGGCCAGCTGGTTGGGGATCAAGGGCCGCGTGCTGTGGTGCGAACCGCTGTCGAGGATGGTTTGCGTGAAGTCATGGCGCACCAGCTTGTAGCGGGCCAGCACTTGCTCGTCGTCTTCCACTTTCAGGTACAGGCCTTCCGCGTGGTCGGACTTGTCCGTCTGCTTCCAGCACAAGTCCAAAGGCAGGCGCTCGCGCGCCACCGCACTTTCAAAAGCGTCGCGCCACAGACGGGACTTGGCCAGCGAATGGCGCAGCAACTGCCACAACTGTTTTGGCGAAGTCGGCATCAATCCTGCATACAGCACGGGCACGGACAGCACGGGCGAGCCGGCCAGCATGGCGTGGCGGCGCGCCGTCGACAAAAACATCTGGCTGCGGCGGCAATACACGTCGAACTCGTTGAAGTAATGGGGCAAGCGGTCGTAAAACACGGAATGCTTGCTGTACGACCATTCGCCAAACAGCACATACTGGTCTTCCAGCATGGACAGCAAGGCGTGTTCATGCGCATGCGCCCACGGTTTCAACAGGTTAAACTGGCGTTCGCTGCCGCCGCCCGCCAGGTAATGGCCGCGCGACTGCAGCAGCACTTCGCCCACATCGCTGAACGACACGGCGGAGTTGGCGCCATCGATTTTTTCCTCGATGACGACGTACTGTCCGGCCAGCTTTTTCAGGGGCATCTGGTCCGAGCCGTCGTCGCCATCCTGCAGGCGCGAGCCTTCCAGGTGCGGCGTGCGCGGGTATTTGAATAAGGGTAGAGATTGTAAAAACATAGCGTCCCACGCCGCGTTCACCGGGGCGTGTCCATACAGGGTCAGGGGTGCTGACGACGTGTTCGGGCGTGGACGATCAAGAGCGTAGTCTTGGATACGTGTGCGGAAAGAGCAGTGCCGCAGCAATCGGGGGCGTCAACGCGCCGAACGATGCTGCAAAGAGCATTTCGTCAGCGTTAGCAGGTGATGGCGAAGAAGCGAGGCACTTTTGGCTCCAATAAGGAAGAGGTTCTAGAAAGAACCGCGAATATAAAGGCTGTTTGCATATTTTGCAAGCGCCGCACGATTAACCGAACAATTGCGGCACGGCCGCCGCCATCAGCGAGAGGCCGATCAGGGTCAGCACGGCGAACGCAATGCGGCGCATGCCGCGCTGCGCGATCGGTGGCGGGTAGCGCTTGCCGGCCATGGTGGCCAGCACGCCCACGGGCAAGGCCAGCGCGCACAGCAACAGCACTTTTGCGTCGAGCTGGCCCTGGCTGCCCGCCATCAAGGAGCGCCCGCCCGCGCTGATGGCGAACAAAAAAATCAGGCTGTAGCGGATGGTCTTTAAACTCATTTCCTGGCGGTAGAACTGGTACACGAGCGGCGGTCCGGCCAGCGAAAACAGGCCCGAGAACAGGCCGCCGCACACGCCGCTGATGAAGAAGCTGCGCTTGTCGGCCGCGCCCGGCCCCGGCGGCGCCTGCAGCAAGATGCTGACGCCGCCATACACGATGGCCGCGCCCAACAAGAGTTTCAGGATGGGCGCATACGCCTGGTCCAAATATCCCAACAGCAAGACGCCGGCCGCCATGGCCGGCAGCAAGCCGATGCTGGCCGCGCGGATGGCGCGCCAGTCCAGGTGGTGCAAGGCGCCCGGCAAGGCCACGAGGCAATTGGCCAGGGACAACAAACTGACGAGGGCCGCCAGCGCGGGCACGGGCGCCAGGCCCAGACCGCTGGCCACGCCCATGACGATCATGCCCAGGCCAAAGCCCGTGACGGTCTGGAAATACGTGCCCGCCGCCACTACGCCCAGCAGCGCCAGCACGGGCCAGCTGAACAACTCAGCGCCCACCCTGGGCCTGCACAGACGTGACCGCGATCACGTTATACACGTCAATCGCGCTGCAGCCGCGCGACAGATCGTTGGCCGGTTTCTTCAAGCCTTGCAACAAGGGGCCAATGGCGACGGCGCCGCCCATGCGTTCGGCCAGCTTGTAGCCGATATTGCCCGCATCCAGATTCGGGAACACCAGCACATTGGCGCGGCCGTTGACGACTGAATCCTTGACCTTGCGCTGCGAAATCTCGGCCACGATGGCCGCATCGAGCTGCACGTCGCCATCGATGGCCAGCAGCGGGCGCTGGGCCTTGACCTTGTCCGTAGCCGCGTGCACCTTGTCGACGGCCGCGTGGTGGGCGCTGCCGCTGGTGGAAAACGACAGCATGGCCACGCGCGGTTCTTCCATCAGCAAGGCTTGCGCGCTGTCGGCGGCGGCCATCGCGATGTCGGCCAATTCCTCGGCCTTCGGATCGACCACCAAGGCGCAGTCGGAAAAGATGAAACCGCCCTTGAGGCTGTGGAAAGGTTCGCACAGCATCATCAGGAAAAAGCTCGACACGAGCTTGAAGGCCGGATCGACGCCGATGATCTGGATGGCGCTGCGCACCACGTCGGCCGTCGTGTGCACGGCGCCCGCCACGCAGCCGTCCGCATCGCCCAGGCGCACCATCAGGTTGGCGTAGCACAGCGGGTCCTGCACGGCTTTCCTCGCCTGCTCCACCGTCATGCCCTTGGCCTGGCGCAGCACGAACAATTGCTGGGCGTAGTGTTCCGATTCGCTGGACTCTACCGGGTCGACCAGACGCACGGCGTCCAGGTCCAGCGCGTTCTCTTGCGCCAGGGCCAGGATGGCGGCCGGCTGGCCGACGATGGTGATATGCGCCAGACCTTCGGCAGCGGCACGCGCGGCCGCCTGCAATACGCGCGCATCGCCGCCCTCGCACAAGACGATGTGTTTCGGCACGGCGCGGGCTTGCGCGATGATGCGGTGCAGGGCTTTCATGGCGACTCCAATTCGGTAAAAAAATGCCGGAACCATGGAAGCATGGAACATGGGTCCGGCACATAAAACCCGGCGCGATTGCCGGGGTCATACAAGGATCGGTCAGGGTGCTGTGGGATTACGCGCATGCGGATGCAGTACCCGTAGGTTGGATTAGCCCAGAGGGCGTAATCCAACAACACCAGCGCATCAAACGTAGTCTTTGTACTTGTCCAAATGACGAACAGGCTTGCTCAGCGCATCGCGGCGGAACGGGTCGCCCAGCTCGCGCGTGCACATGATTTCAATGATGGTCGTCTTGCCTTCATTCATCTGCATGTCGATCGCCTTTTTCAAGGCCGGACCCACGTCTTCCAGCTTGTCGACCGTGATGCCTTCGGCGCCCATGGCGCGCGCAATCTCGGCAAAGCTCTGGTTGTCGAGCTCACCGGCAACGAAACGGCGGTTGTAGAAATCGACCTGGTTTTTCTTTTCCGCGCCCCACTGGCGGTTGTGGAAGACCACGGCCGTCACGGGAATGTTGTGGCGCACACACGTCATCGTTTCCATCAAGCTCATGCCCCAGGCGCCGTCGCCCGCGTACGACACGGCAGGACGGTGCGGCGCGGCCACTTTCGCGCCGATGATGGTCGGGAAGGCATAGCCGCAGTTGCCAAAG
>NZ_LBCO01000029.1:0-30922 GCF_000988085.1 Janthinobacterium sp. KBS0711
TCGGGCGTTTAGATAGCAATAAATACTGTCAACCTATTTTAGGACTGGACACCGGATGCCGTGCTGCCACGGCATCCTCCCTCCCCTTACTTCGCCAGCGCCGCCTTGACGGCGTCAAGCAGGCTCGTCGTCGGACGGCCGATCAACGCGCTCAATTGCTTGCCATGGTCCTCCAGGCCGCCCTTGGCCACACCCGCATCGGAGTCGGCCAGCAGCTCGGCAAAGCCTTCCGGCACGCCCACGCTCACCAGCGCCGCCTTGAAGTCCGCCTGCGGCAAATCCTTGTACACAATCGTCTTGCCCGACTGGCGCGCCACTTCGGCCGCATATTCCGCCAAGGTAAAGCCCTGGTCGCCAGCCAGTTCATAGATGGCTTGCGGTTTATCCGCCGTCAGCACGGCAGCGGCGGCGGCGGCATAATCAGCGCGCGCGGCCGACGAGAAGCGGCCGTTTTGCGCCGCGCCCAGCACGACGCCATGCTCGAGCACGGGCGCCAGGTGTTCCGTGTGGTTTTCCAGGTACCAGCCGTTGCGCAGGAAACTGTACGGCAGGCCGGAGGCGCGGATAGCCGCTTCCGTGATCACGTGCTCGGCGGCCAGGCCCAGCGGCGACGTGTCGGCGCGCAAGACGCTGGTATAGGCCAGCAGGGCTACGCCGGCGCGCTTGGCCGCATCGATGACGTTCTGGTGCTGCTGGGCGCGCTGGCCCACTTCGCTCGACGAAATCAGCAGGATTTTCGTTGCACCCTTGAACGCCGCATCGAGGCTGGCGCCATCGTTGTAATCGGCCTGGCGCACTTGCACGCCCTGGGCGGCCAGGTCGGCGGCCTTGGCCGGGTTGCGCACGGCGGCAATGATGTTGGCTGCGGGAACGGATTTGAGCAGGCTGGCGATGACGTGCTGGCCCAGATTGCCTGTGGCGCCGGTGATGACGATCATGATTTCTCCTTGGTACGTGGGTGGTAAAACCCTATAATAGGACTATTACTTACTTATTGTAAGTACGTACCTTTTGGTAAGTATGAATGAAATTTCAATTTATAGGGCCAACTATCATGTCCACAGACACTCCCGGCGCTAGCCTGCGCGCCGCCCTCGCCCGGCAAACCCAGGACGCACATCTGATGGCGGCCGCCTGCCCCTCGCGCGCCGTGCTCAGCCACCTGACCAGCCGCTGGGCCGTGCTGGTGCTGGTACTGCTGCTGAGCGGCACGCGGCGCTTCAGCGAACTGCGCCGTGAAGTGGGCGGCGTCAGCGAAAAAATGCTGGCGCAAACCCTGGAAGCGCTGGCGGGCGACGGCTTCGTGCTGCGCCAGGCGTATCTGGTGATACCGCCCAAGGTGGAATACAGCCTCACGCCGCTGGGACGCGAAGCGGCAGAACGCCTGGCCGTGCTGGTCGACTGGATCGAGGATAACTACCCACGCATCGAGCAGGCGCGCGCCGATCTGGCCACGGCGCCCGCGGCGCAAAACGCCGCGTGAACGAGACCCATCCGCATTGCTTTTAGTCATCAAGAATTATCGTTTACTCCTACTTGCCTTGATGTAATACTAGGCCCATGAACCGCGTAAGGGCGCGACACCATGAATCAGTTGATTTCTTCCATCACCGACCGGGCCAATGTGCTGCTGGTCAGCAATTCGCCGAACGAAGTGCGCGAACTGCTGTATGTGCTGGACCGGCATAACCTGGGCACGGGACTGGCGGGCGATATCGACGAAGGCGTGGAACTGGCGGCCGGCGGCACGGACCTGATCCTGCTCGACGCAGCCCTGGCGGGCTCGAATATCGGCGCCACCTGCATGCGCTTGCGCAATGCGGGCGGACGCCACAGCGTGCCCCTGCTGCTGATGTCGGCCACGCCCAGCGCCGAGGAACAGGGCCGCAGCGTGGGCGCCGGCGCCTCCGACTACATCAAGATGCCCTTCAATGCGCGCGACGTGGCGGAAAAAATCCTCATGGAACTGGCGCTGCACAAGGCCGAGGCGCCCGCGCCGCGTGCGACCACGCCGCCGCGCCCCCTGCATCCGCAAACGCTGGAAGTCAATTACCACTCGATCCTGGCCGGCTCGCCCGACGCCGTGCTGCTGTTCGATATCGACAACGGCCTGCTGATCGACGCCAACCACCTGGCCGAAGAATTGTTCGGCATGCCGCTGGCCGAGCTGCTGCAAGGCGGCATGGAGCCGCTGTTCCCTCAGCATCAGAGCGATGGACGCGCCTCGCCGCAGCTGCTGGAGGAAAAGATCCGCGATACCTTGCAAGGCAAGATCGTCGTCTTCCGCGCCAGCTGCTGCCACCGCGACAGCCGCCCGATCGCCTGCGAAATCCGGCTGATGCGCCTGTCCGTGCCGGGCCGCCAGCTCGTGCATGCGCGCATCATCGACTTGACCGAACGCAACCTCGCCGAAGCGATGCGCTCGGGCCAGAGCGCCCTGCTGGAAATGGTCGCCAAGGGCGCGCCCCTGATCCCCACCCTGAACCAGTTGCTGCTCTTGATCGAAGGCCAGTCGCGCGGCGTGCTCTGCTCCATCATGCTGCTCGACGATGACGGCATCCACATGCACAGCGCCGCCGGTCCCAGCCTGCCGCCCGACTACATGGCACTGCTCGAAGGCGTGGCCATCGGCCCCGGCGTGGGCTCTTGCGGCACGGCCATGTTCCTGCGCGAACCCGTGGTCGTCAGCGACATCATGTGCGATCCGCTGTGGGCGCCCTACCGCGAGCTGGCCGCGCCGTTCGGCTTGCGCGCCTGCTGGTCGCGCCCCATCTTCGGCCAGGATGGCGCCGTGCTCGGCTCCTTCGCCATGTACTACCGCGATGTGCGCAAGCCCGATGCGCGCGACCTGGAGCTGATCGACACGGCAACCGACCTGGCCGGCATTGCGATTGGCCGCATGCGCCACGAACGCGAACTGCAGCGCCACCGCACCCACCTGGAAGAGCTGGTGGCCGAACGCACGGCGGCCCTGACGCAGGCCAAGGAACACTCGGAACAGACGAACCGCGAGTTGGCCGCCGCGCTGGAAAACCTGTCCATCACGCAGGAGGAACTGGTGCGCCGCGACAAGCTGGCCGCGCTCGGCGCGCTGGTGGCCGGCATCGCGCATGAACTCAATACGCCGATCGGCAACGGCCTGGTGGTGGCCACCACGATGGCCGAGCGCACGCGCGAAATCCAGGCCAGCTTCCTCGACGGCTTGCGCCGCTCCGAACTGGGCGCCTACCTGACCCAGGCCAGCGAAGCGGACGCCATCATGCTGCGCAACCTGCAGCGCGCGGCCGACCTCGTCTCGAGCTTCAAGCAGATCGCCGTCGACCGCGCCAGCTCGCAGCGCCGCCACTTCCTGCTGCGCCAGTTCGTGGCCGAGCTGATGCTGCCCCTGTCCACGCAGCTCAAGGCCGCCGGTCTGACGCTGACGCAGGACGTGCCGGAGGACCTGGCCATGGACAGCTATCCCGGTCCGCTGGGCCAGGTGCTGAGCAACCTGCTGGAAAACTGCCTGCGCCACGCATTCGAGGGCCGCAGCGGCGGCGCCATTAACGTCAGGGCGCGCGGCAGCGACGACGGGCAAACGATTACGCTGTCCATCGCCGACACGGGCGTGGGCATCGCCGCCGACGACCTCGTGCACGTCTACGACCCCTTCTTCACGACCAAGCTCGGTTCCGGCGGCTCGGGCCTGGGCCTGCATGTGGCGCACAACATCGTCACGGGCGTGCTGGGCGGCCATATCGACGCCACCAGCCGCACCGGCAACGCCAGCGGCACCACCTTTACCCTGCAGCTGCCCGCCACGGCGCCGCAATCGCCCGCGCCCTGAACGGCAAGCGCGCTACAATGCCCGTAAGCAATTCTTTCGGAGCACCCATGAAATACCTGATCGCCACGGCCCTGCTGGCAGTTTGCGCCTGCGCAATGGCCGGACCTGCCCCCTGGTACAAGTGGCGCAGCAAGATCGACGGCACCCTGTCGTGCGCCCAGTCCACCCTGGGATTTGGCTGGGAACTGGCCTCGGGACCGTACAAAGATAGCCGTTGCGAAAAACCGGCGCTTGTTAAATAATGGGGCCATGACCACACGGGGCACCGGCTTGAAAGCAAGCGATGGCATTGCGGCGTCGAAAGAGTATGGAACGATAAGAACGTATCTATTCAAACCGAGGAGACCACATGTTTACGAATCCCGAACAATTCGCATCGGCCACCAAGGCCCTGTTTGAATTCCAGCTGATGACCTTCAACACCCTCACCTCGAAGGCCGTGCAAGGCGTGGAACAGGTGCTGGCATTGAATATGGCCACCGCCAAGTCCGGCATCGAGGATGGCCTTGCCGCCGGCAAGGAAATCAGCCAGGCCAAGGATCCGAAGGCCGCCATGGCCGCCGCCGCCGCCCAGCTGCAACCGGGCGTGGCCGGCGCCAAAGCGTATAAACAGCAACTCGACGACATCATCAAGGAAATCCACACGGAATTCACCACGGCCGCCGAAGCCCACGTGGCCGAAGCGAAAAGCAATCTGAGCGCGCTGATCTACGACGTCACGAAAAACGTGCCTCCAGGCTCGGAAAACGCCGTCGCCATCGTCAAGGCCGCCATCGACAACGCCTTCCTCGGCTACGAGCAAGTGACCAAGGCCACGAAACAGGCCGTGAAGACTGTCGAAGAGCAGATCGCCAAGGCCAGCGCGCAAGTAGCGCAAGCGACGGAAAAAGCCACGAGCGGCGCCACTGCCGCGGCTGAAAAAGCGGCGCCGACGGCCAAGCCGAAAGCTGCTAAAAAGTAAGCGATGTAGGTCGGATTACGCGCTTGCGCGCTAATCCGACCTACCCGACCTACAATGAATCCACCGGCAGGCCCCGGTATTCGCCTCCTCCCATACCCCCGAAAGATGGCCCGCTACTAGCTGCAGAAATCCTCGCATGCCTTCGCCTCGACGGCGCCTTCCAGCTGGCGGCGCCAGGCCGCCATGCGCCACGCGGCCCAGGCGGCGGACAAGGCGCCCGCGACGAGGATCAGCCGCGTATCGATCAGGGTCAGCACCGAACCGCTGAGGGCGACGACGATATTGGCGATGCAAAAGGTGGTGGCCAGCAAACCCATCACGGCACCCTGTCCGTGCGCGCTGAAGCGCTCGGCGCACCAGCCCTGTATCACCGTGTTGTACAGGGCATTCGGAATGCCGAACAGCACGATGGCGGCGATGCCCACCCAGATATTACCCAGCGCCAATATCCCTACGGCCAGCGCCACGCCGCACGCATACCAGCAGGCCCGCAGCAGCGGCGCATGGCGGCTGGGACCGCCCGCCAGCAAGGACGTGATGGTCATCGTGCCGCACAGGCCCACATTCACCCAGGCAATCTCCTGTGCATGGTAATTGGCCGTCTCGACCAGCCACAGCGGATAGAACTCGTAAAAGCTGGCCACGCCGCACGTAAATGCCAATTGCACGATGAACAGGGTGCGCAGCTCCTCATGGCGCAGCAGATTCAGCGAATGGCGGTCGCGCGCCACTTGCCACCACGACGTCGTCAAGAGCGAGGGTGTTTCGCGCGGCAAGCCCACGGCCACCAGCACGGCGACCAGCATCAGGGCGGCGGCGGCAATCCAGAACGGCACCGTCACGCCCCAGTGCAGGGTCGCGCCCGCCAGGATCGGACCCACCAGCCAGCCCAGGTAAAACGCGCCATTCAGCCATGACATGGCGCGCAGGCGCAGCGGCCCCGTCAACTGGTCGGCCAGCATGGCGCGCGCCACGGCGCCGTTCCCTTCCAGCAAACCCGTAATGAAACGGGCGACGATGAATAGCGGGTAGGATTGGATCACCAGCGCCCAGGCCGTGATGGCGTGGCCGATGGCGGCGCCCACGGCCGTGCGCATCAGCAAGGGACGGCGGCCATAGCGGTCCGACAAGGGACCCAGCAAGGCCGAGCCGATCAGCAAGCCCAGCGGGTTGATGGTCAGCGCCAGGCCGAACAGCAATTTGGACGGCAAGCCCAGGAAATTGTTGAACGCATTCGGCGCCTCGGCCGCGAACAGGGGCGGCAGGATCGGGTATGGCAACGAGGCGCCGATGGTCGACAGCAGCGCCAGCAGGCAGGCGGCGGAAATCAGGATGATGTTTTTCATGCGGGTTCGGCGGATGTTAGTCTGGCAAGCATACGTGACCATGCCACACAAGCAAACTTAAATGTTTATTAATGATGTCCATCGTTGCTGCCGTGAAGCGTGCGAGCCACGGCCTCGGCTATCATGCCCACACGAATCACGTTGAACGGGGCAAACATGACACTGTCAGAAATTGAACAGCAGCACGGCTTCACCTATCCCGCATTGTATCGGCAGCTGGAGCGCGACGGCATGCTGGCCGTGGGCGAATACGGCCCCGACTGGTACAAGCTGGTCTATCCCACCTTGACGGAGCGGCCCACCCTGCTGCTGCATGCGGACGATTTCGAATTGCTCAACATCGAGGCCGTCGCCGCGGAAGCGGAAACCTTGCTGGATACGGACGATTACCGGCAGATCGATCCCGCCTTCCAGTTCATCCCGTTTGCGCAAACGGGCGCGGGCGACCACTACTGCTTTTTCGCCTCAGGCCAGCAGGACGGCGAGATGCCCGTCGTGCTGCTGTGGCATGACGAGAATGAAGCCCAGCACCTGGCGAAAAACCTGCAAGATTTCATGGTTCACATGCTGTTGAACAGCATGGCCGACCAGGATACGTACAACGACGTCAGCGACGAGGCATTCAAGGAGCAACTGACAAAAACCCTGGGGACGCATGCGCGCTACCTGACGGCGCGGCAAGCCGACGTGCTGCAGGCCTTGCTGGCAAGAGACATCATCGATTACGACGTGGCGCTGCCGAAGGGGCGCAAAGAGGCGCACCGGGGCTTGCTGACCGATATGGAACTGGCCAGCCTGCGCGCGAAACTGATTCCCTACGAAAAGTTCGACAGCAGTTTTGCCTACAGCACGGCTGACTGAACATAAAATCGCTGGGCAAGCGGCGGCTGAAGGTTTAAACTGTATATAAACACAGTAAAAACCATCACCTTGCCCTATTGCCCCCATGTTGAGAGTCCTGGAAAATCCCCTGTACTATCTGGATAATTTCCAGGACGTGCTGAACTGGATCAGCGCGCGTTACGCCGATCTGCTGAGCCCTGAAGAAACGCAGTTCATCGCCGCATTCGGCGCGCTGCCGCAGTCGTCGCGCGCCCTGTTCGTGCGCCTCGTCATGCGCAAGGGTTGCCTGTTTCGTGCCAGCAAGCTCAATTACCCGGAAATCGGCGACACGCGCGCGGCTGCCCTGCCCTTGCTGGCCCTGGAATGGGTCGAAGCCGATCCCGTCATCGCGCTCGAGGAGCTGTTCGACTTGCTGCTGAAGGCGGAAATCGTCCAGGCCTTCGACCTCGCCGCCCCGCTGAAAGCGACGCGCAAGGCCGAGCAGCTGGACGCCTTGCGCGAGCAGCACGGGGAAAACAAACCATTCTCAGCATGGCATCCGGCCTCCGGCGACGTACTGTACCGCATCGGTCTGCAAGCGCTGTGCGACCGCCTGCGCCTCATTTACTTCGGCAATTATCACCAGGACTGGTCGGAATTCGTGCTGTCCGACCTCGGTGTGTACCAGTATGAAAAAGTGGAATTCTCGCCGCAGTCGCGCGGATTTCGCACGCGCCAGGATATCGAGCACTATGAAGTGCTGCACCAGTGCCGCGAGCGCTACAACGACAGCGCGCCGGCGGACGAGGTGCTGCAGGAACTGGCTGCGCTGCCATTACCAGAGGACAATACCTGGCTGGCCAGCCGGCGCGACAAGCTGCGCTTCCAGATCGCTCAGCACCTGGAAAAATGCCAGGACTGGCCAGCCGCCTACCGCGCCTACGCCGATTGCCGCTATCCGGGCGCGCGTGGCCGCGCCATCCGCGTGCTGGAAAAAGATGAGCAGCCGCAAGCTGCCTACGAGCGCCTGCTGATCGCCCTGGCCGCGCCGGAAAGCGAAGCGGAACAGCAATTGCTGCTGCGCATGGCGCCCCGTTTGCGGCGCAAGCTGGGCCATGCGAAGCAGGCGGCCAATGCGACGGCCGCCGTGGAACGCATCGACCTGCTGCTGCCCTACCCGGAACAGGCATGCTACGTGGAAGGGGTGGTGCAGCAACACCTGATGCAGGACGATGCGCCCGTGTATTACGTGGAAAACACCCTGATCAACTCGCTGTTCGGCCTGCTGTGCTGGCCCGCCATCTTCAAGCCCATGCCGGGCGCCTTCTTCCACCCGTTTCACAGGGGGCCCGCCGACTTGCACAGCGCCGATTTTTACCAGCGCCGCAGCAACGATTTTGCCGCCTGCCTGGCGCAGCTGGACGATGGCAGTTACCACGCGGCCATCCGCGCCACGCTTGCCGCCAAGCACGGCATCGTCTCGCCCTTCGTCAGCTGGGACGTGCTGGACGATGGCTTGCTGGACCTGGCGCTGGACTGCATCCCGGCCTTCCACCTGAAGAAGGCGTTCGAGCGCATCTTGCTCGACATTAAAAGCAACCGCAGCGGTTTCCCCGACCTGATCCAGTTCTGGCCGACCGAACAGCGCTACCGCATGATCGAAGTCAAGGGTCCCGGCGACCGCCTGCAAGACAACCAGCTGCGCTGGATCGCGTATTGCGCCCAGCACGCCATGCCCGTCAGCGTGTGCTACCTGCAGTGGCAGGCGGCCACATGAGCCGCAACACTTACACCATCGCCGTGCGCGCCCTGTGCGAATTCACGGCCAAGGTGGGCGACCTGGACTTGCGTTTCACGCCCTCGCCCACGGCGCAGGAAGGCATGGCCGGCCACGCCACCGTGACGAGCCGGCGCGACGATGACTACCAGCGCGAAATCAGCTTGTATGGCGACTTCGGTCCCCTGCACGTGCGGGGCCGTGCCGATGGCTACGACCCTGCCCGGCGCCAGCTGGAAGAAATCAAGACTTACCGGGGTGAACTGGACGCCATGCCTGCCAACCACCGCCAGCTGCACTGGGCGCAGGCGCGCATCTACGGCCACTTGCTGTGCCAGCAGCTGAACTTGCCCATGCTGCGCGTGGCGCTCGTGTATTTCGATATCGTGAGCCAGAAGGAAACGGTCATGCACGAGGAGTGCACGGCCGAGGCGCTGCGCACCTTCTTCGAACAGCATTGCACGCTGTTTCTCGACTGGGCCGAGCAGGAAATGGCGCACCGCGCCAGCCGCGATGCGCAGCTCACGGCCATGGCCTTTCCCCATGCGGACTTCCGCCCGGGCCAGCGCCAGCTGGCAGAAGCCATGTACAAAGCCAGCAGCCGCGGCTGCGGTTTGCTGGCGCAGGCGCCGACCGGTATCGGCAAGACGGTGGGCAGCCTGTTCCCCATGTTGAAAGCAACGGCCGCGCATGGCCTCGATAAACTGTTTTTCCTCGCCGCCAAGGTGCCAGGCCGCCAAATGGCGCTCGACGCCTGCGCCATCCTCAAGGATAGCGCCCCGCTGCTGCCCTTGCGCGTGCTGGAACTGAGCGCCAAGAGCAGCGCCTGCGAGCATCCTGACAAAGCATGTCACGGTGAATCATGTCCGCTGGCCATGGGCTTCTACGACCGTTTGCCGCTGGCGCGCGAGGTGGCGCTGGCCAGCGGTTTGATCCTCGACAAGGAGGCCGTGCGCGCCATCGCCTTGCAACAGGGTATTTGCCCGTACTACCTGGGCATGGAGCTGGCGCGCTGGAGCGACGTCGTCATCGGCGACTACAATTATTACTTCGACCTCAGCGCCATGCTGTACGGCATGACATTGGCGCATGACTGGAAAGTCAATGTGCTGGTCGACGAAGCGCACAATATGGTGTCGCGCGCGCGCAGCATGTATTCGGCAGAACTGGCGCAGATCGACCTCAAGATGCTGCGCAAGTTCGCACCCGATGCCCTGAAAAAACCGCTCGACCGCCTCTCGCGCCAGTGGACGGCTTTGCTGAAAGAACAGGATGGCGATTACCACGTGCATCCAGCCCTGCCCGAAAAATTCTTTGGCGCCCTGCAAGGCGTGGCGACGGCCATCGGCGACTACATGGCCGAACACGCCACGGCCCTGGACGAAGACTTGCAGCGCTTTTATTTCGACGTGCTGCTGATCAACCGCCTGGCGGAAAGTTTCGGCGAGCATTCGCTGTTCGACGTCAGCAAAACAGACACTGGCTCCACCGTCTGCATCCGCAACATCGTCCCGGCCCCATTCCTCAAGGAACGCTTCGCGGCCAGTCACAGCACAGCCCTGTTTTCCGCCACCCTGAGTCCGTGGAATTACTACAGCGACACCCTCGGCATGCCGGCCGACACGGCCTGGGTCGACGTGGAGTCCCCATTCCAGGCGGAACAATTGTCCGTGCGCGTAGCCGACACCATTTCCACGCGCTACCAGCACCGCGCCGCCTCGCTGCTGCCCATCGCCCAGCTGATGGCGAAGCAATACGCAGAAACGCCGGGCAACTACCTGGCCTTCTTCAGCAGCTTCGATTACATGGAAAAGACGGCCACCCTGTTTGCCCAGCACTACCCCGACGTTCCCATCTGGCAGCAGCCGCGCCGCATGGACGATACTGCCCGCGCGCAATTTCTGGGCCGCTTCGGCCTGGACACGCGCGGCATCGGCTTTGCCGTGCTCGGCGGCGCGTTTGGCGAAGGCATCGACTTGCCCGGCGCGCGCCTGATCGGCGCCTTCATCGCCACCCTCGGTTTGCCGCAGATCAATCCCGTCAACGAGCAAATCCGCCAGCGCATGGGCGACATCTTCGGCGCCGGCTACGACTACACCTATTTATATCCGGGCATGCAAAAAGTGGTGCAGGCGGCCGGCCGCGTCATCCGCACGCAGTCGGACAAGGGTGTCGTGTATCTGATCGACGACCGTTTTTCGCGCCCGGAAATACGGCAGCTGCTACCCACGTGGTGGGATGTGCAGCTAAGTAGGTCGCAATAAATTATTGTGATTTCTGACTTCCATAACCGGCGCTCTGCGGTGTTGCCCGCTGCTAGCAGTGCTCGCACTGCGTCGCAGCGGGCGCCTTGCAGAGCATCCGGTTCTGTTCGTCATAACGTCACAATAATTTCCCACGACCTACTTAGCCAACCAGTAACTTCAGCTTCTGATAGCCCGCCTTGCTCACGGGTATCCTCGTATCGTCGCGCAGGATGGCCACGTGGCTGTCTTTCGTGGCCGCCTCGATGCGGCGGATGCCGTCGATATTGAGCAGATACGACCGGTGCACGCGCAGGAACTTGGCGGGATCGAGCTGGGTCTCCAGCTCCGACAGTCGCTGGCTTTTCAGGTAGGACTTGCCTTCGGAACGGATGCTGATGTAATCATCCTGCGCCTCGATGTAATCGATGCGCGCGCTGGCGATGACGTGAACCTTGGCGCCATCGCGAATCAGCACGCGGTCCAAAGGCGCGGCGCGCGTGGCCGCTTCGCGCGCCAGCGTTTGCACAGTCTCGGGTGTGCTGCGGTGGGCGCGCGCATGCGCCAGCGCCTGGTCGAAACGCTGTTCGCTGAACGGTTTGAGCAGATAATCGAGGGCATGGCATTCGAACGCTTTCAAGGCGTACTGGTCGTAGGCCGTGACAAAGATCAAACGCGTCTTCCCGCCGATCAGCTCGGCCACTTCAAAACCGTCCAGGCGCGGCATCTGAATGTCGAGAAACACCAGTTCCGGCCCCAGTTCCGCGATGGCCTTGACGGCGTCAAAGCCGTTGGCGCACTCGGCGACGATCTCGATATCGTCGTGGCGCGCCAGGTATTCGCGCAACACGCTGCGCGCCAGCAATTCGTCATCGACGATGGCCACCCGCATTCTTGCCTGCATCATGCTTCCTCCGTGTCGCCGGTCTGTGCCGGCATCGATAGCGTTACTTCAAACATCGCGCCGCGCCGCGCCCAGTGCACGCCCGCTTCGTGGCCATACGCGCCGGCCAGGCGCTGGCGCACATTTTCCAGGCCCACGCCATTGCCGCGCGCCGGCCCCTGATCCGTATCGACGGGGTTGCGCACGGCGATCTGCAGCAGGCTGCCCGCGCGCCGCACCTCGATGGCGATCAGGCCGCCCTCCGTCAAGCCGCAGATACCATGCTTGACGGCATTTTCCACCAGCGGCTGTATCAGCATGGGCGGCAACAGGCACGCCAGCGCGGTCACGTCGACACTTTCCGCCACTTGCAGGCGCGCGCCGAAACGCACCTGTTCGATGGCGAGAAAGTGGCGGATCAGCACGAGTTCCTCTTGCACCGCGATGTGCTTGTGCGCTTCCAGGCTCAGGCTCTGGCGAAAGAAATTGGCCAACTGCACGGTCATCTGGCGCGCGCCCGCCGCATCGATAGACGTCAGGGCGCTGATGGAGTTCAGGCTGTTGAACAGAAAATGGGGATCGATCTGCGTGCGCAGCATGCGCAGTTGCGCTTCCTGCGCCATCAGCTGGGCTTCCAGGCCCCGCTGCTCGGCCATCCTGGCGCGCACGAATTCCAGCAGCAGATAATGCACGGCGGCGGCCAGGCAATACAGCAGCGCGCCCAGGCCGAAGAACAGGGCCAGCAGCGATGGCGTCAAGTTCACGCCCAGCCAGTGCTGCTCCATCAACAGGCTGACGCTGTTCAAAAATTGCAGCAGGGTCGCCCACAGCAAGCCCGCGAACAGGGCCGCCACGCCCATTACGCCGGCGATGGCGAGCGGATGGCGGGCGTGCAAGGGATAGGCACGGCACAGGTAAAACGCGGAAAACCCCGAACCGATCGCATACACGAGCGTGGCGGGCGCCACCAGCAGGACGGCATTGAGCCAGGGCGCGTGCGCCACCCTGGCCAGGATGGAAGCCAGGGCCAGGCCCAGCGCGATGCAGACCAGGAACACCACGACGGCGCCGCGCCGCTTCGACAAAGGTCCGGACATGCGCGCCTAGTTGCGGATTTCCAGGCCGCCCATGATGGCGTATCCCGTCACGTACAGGCGCTTGTTCTGGTTCGGCGGCACGATGGTCTTTTCTTCGAAACCGCCAAGGATCGGCGTGCCCTGCAGGACCACGCTCCAGTCGGGCGGGATCTTGATGGTGACGCCGCCGCACAGGGCAAATACGTTGAGCACGGCTTCGCCTTCGATCGATGCCTGGCGCAGGTCGATTTCGCAGCCGGCCATGATGACGTTGATATCGCCGCCCCTGAAGCGCTGCGACGACACGCGCCGCACATAGCCGCCGAGGATGGCCGTCACTTCGATGATGCTGTCGTCGTCCGCCTGGGCGTCGGCGCCGGGCGCCGCAGTGGCACCGGCGACTTCCTTGTCGAGCGATACGGCGCCATTCCTGGCCTGGCCGAATGCATCAGGCGCGGCGCTGCCATCGGGTGGCGCGGCAAAGTGCCTGCGGCGCTGCCGCTGCCGCCCGCCAGGCAGGGATTTCGACACGACGGCCACGCCGGCGGCAATGATGAGCAGCGGCCACAGCATGCTCCAGTTGATATAGAACAAGCCCATGGCTTTCAAGGTCCAGCTCAGGCCCAGCAAGACCATCACGCCGCCGAGGATGTAGCCGGAGCGGGAATGGCTTTGCGATATTTTCAGCAAGCCGAAAATAATGAGGATGGTGGGCCAGAAGCGGAAGGTATAGCGCACATTGATGAAACCGAGGTTATCGAGCAGGAACAGCAGCCCCAGGCCGATGACGATGACGCCCAGCACGATCTGCGATGGCGAGTGCAGCGGCGGTCTATTTTTCATGCTCGGACTCCCGGTAGGCAATAAAATGTTTGTTCAACAGCGGTTCGAGCACGAGGCCCACGCCCCAGGCGATCAGCAAGGCGGGCCAGCTATTGTAGAAATTCAAGTTCCACAGTTCTTCATACGACACATACCACCAGGCTGCGAAGAAGATCAGCCACAGGCCGCTCAGCACCTGCTTGGCGGACACGGGCGTGAGCAGCTTGTTGAGGCCAAAGACGGCCAGTATCACCGGCCAATAATGCCATAGTGCATAGTAATCATGGAGATAGATCACATCGAGCCGGTCCAGCAGGATGATGGCGCCGATGGCGATCAGCAGCACGCCCCACAGCAGCTGGGTACGGCGGTAATACGCTGGTTCAGGTTTCACGGTCACCCCTTGAAGTTGGTTGATCGTAAAGATACGCGGATTTCGGGCACGCGAAAACAGCGCTTCGGCGAATGGCGGACAGGTGGCGGTGAATGGCGCAACGGCAGAAAAAACAGGCAAAAAAAAAGACCGGCTAGGCCGGCCTTGAAGGGGTTCGCAGCACACACCGCGACCTGGAGTTGCAGTGCACAGCCGCAGAGCGCAAACGCGCCGGCGGCGAAAATCTGGTGCCGATCCTTGAGGCGACCGGCTGACCTGCTGGAAGATCGAACATGCCGCCAACTTCACGGCAGTGCGTCTCAACCAAGCAGAGCCATCATACTCCCGATCGCAAAACAGCACCGTTCGCTAGCGCACACTGATGCTGTTTTGCTGAGCTGCATCAACCGGCGACGGCGTGCGGCGGCTTAAGCATGTCCTTCTCGATCCATGCCAGCACGGACGGCCCCTGCGGCTGCCAGCCCAGCAGCTTGCGTGCCCGCTCGCCGCGCACGCGGCTGTTGGAACCGAGGCCGTAGGAAGCCATCTCGTAGCCCCATTCGGCAATGGCCTCGGGCAACGGCCAGTCCTGCGCGGGACCCAAGTCCAGTGCGGTGGCGATGGCGGCCGTCATGTCGCGGAAAGCCGCTTCGCCCGATTCGACGAAGTAAAACGTGCCGGCGGGCGACTTTTCCAGCGCCAGCAAATACAGGCTGACGACGTCGTCGATGTGCACGTTGGACCAGATATTGCGGCCCGGCCCCACATGGCGCACGATGCCGCTCTTGCGCGCCTGTTTCAACAAGCGGGGCAGCTGCACGCTGTCGCGCGGCAAGGCGCCATGGCCGTAGATCAGGGTGTTGCACAGCACGCTCGCGCGCACGCCCTGGCTTGCGCTGGCCAGTATCAAGTCATCGATGGCGACCCGGGCCGCCTTGTCGGCTGTGGGTGCCGGCAGCTTGTCTTCATAATAGATCTGTTCCGTGCCCTCGCCGCCCGACGCATCGCCCACGATGGACGAGCCGCTCGTGTGCAGGAACACCTTGTTGGTGCCGGCCAGCGCTTCGAGGATCGCTTCGACAGCGCCCCGGTGGTCGCTGCTGGCCGCATTGATGACGGCATCGGCCGCCTTGGCCTGCTCGATGATGAGTTCGCGGTCGTTCAGGGTACCGACGATACCCTCCACCCCAATGCTGGCCAGCTCGGCCACCTGCTCCGGCTTGCGTACGAGACCCGTCACCTGATGGCCGGCGCGCACGAGGCCCGCCGCGATGGAACTGCCGATGAAACCTGCCGCGCCTGTCAAGAAAATCTTCATGCTTTACTCCTGTCTGGTTAGATTGCTGTCAATCACACCAGTCCAGTATGCCCGCTTTCGTCTTTCGCAAAAAGCAGCCGCGCGGCAAAAGATCTATGACTTTGAGGCAACAATCTTTTGTTTTAGCTGCAGGGCGGCGATGTAGCGGCTCCGGTAGGCGGGATCTTCCGGCGTGAGCAAGGTGAGCCTGTCGCGCGCGCGCGTGGCGGCCACGTAGAAACGGTTTTCCTCTTCCAGCGGGTCGGTCTTGCTACGCGGGAATTCGTCGACGGCCAGATAGGGCAAAATGACGTGGTTGTATTCGAGGCCCTTGATCTGGTCGATGCAGGCGATGACCAGCTTGGCCTTGCCGGTCGAGACCGTCACGGCCTCCTCCATCTCGCCCAGCCAGCCGGCAAAGCCGCCCAGCGCCACGCCCGCTTCGCTGCACACGGCGATAAAGCCGTGCAGGGAACGGGCGACGACCCGCGCCTGGGCCGGGTCCACATAGATGCGGCGCGCCGTCTGTTCCAGCTGCATCAGGCCAAAGATGTGCTGCAGCGCCTCGCCCGCCAAGGCGTCGGGGGGCAGCGCACGCAGGTAGTCGACGGCGGCCAGGGTCAGCGCCGCCTTGTCCTGGTTTTGCGACTTGGCCAGCTGGTTCGTCAAGAAGCCTTCCAGCAAGTCGGGATAGTTGGCCACGTCGGCCTTGGCTTGCTGCAATTCCGCGCGTGTAAAGGGGATTTCCGCGAACGCCACCAGGGCTTCGAGGATCTCGCCGCGGCGCGGGCCGCTCTTGATCGCATGCAAATCCTTGCGGGCGATGGCGACCATGCCGCGCAGCATCAGCACTTCCAGGCTCAGCAGATAGCTGTTCATGTCCACCAAGCCATACGCGATGCCGCTCTGGAACAACGCCGTTTCCACGCGGATGGCCTGGTCGCGGTCGCGCAGCAAAATGGCCGTCGTGCCCGCATGCGCATGTTCAAGCGCGGCGATCAGCTGGGCGCTGCATGCCTGCGGCTGCGCATGGTCATACTCGAGCAGCTCGATGTGGGTGGCGCGCGACAGGGCCGACACGCTGGCCTTGTTTTTCAGCACGCCCACGGCCTGCGCCAGCTGCGGGCCGTAGCGGTAGGAAGCCGTCAGCGGCAAGCGCTGCAAGGTGGGGAATTCCTGCTCGAAGCGCTGGCGCAGGAAGCGGTGGTCGGCGCCCGACCACGTGTAAATGACTTGATCCTTGTCGCCGGCGCCGCAGAAAAAGGCGTTGCCGCGGCGTATCAGCATGGTCAGCAGGCGGAACGACGCTTCATTCAAATCGTGCAATTCATCGGCCACGATGATCTGAAAGGCCGGCAATTGCTGGCGCAGCGGCTCGTCGCCGTCGAGCATGCGCACGAGATCGTAGGTGGCGTCGAACGGCGCACGGAACTGGATGTCGCCCGTGTCGGCGCCGCGCAAGCCTTCGTATTCGCGCAGCCACAGATAATGCGTGCGCGACATGCCCAGCAGCTCCAAATTGTCGTCGAGGGAATTGCTTTCGAAATCAGGATTCTGGAAATCCAGGCGCGCCTTGGTGCGCAGCTGCAATTTCAAGAATTCGGCAATCGCCCCGTTCGTCGTGTTGATTTCCAGCGGATAGCGGTGAGCATATTTTTCCGACACGACTTCCAGCGCTTCCCAGGCAATCGGGCGCAGCTCTTCATCGCTGCGCATGGCTGCCACCTGCATGTTTTCCAGCTGCAACAGCACCTTGGCGGCAAAGGCGTCGAAGGTGTCGACCGTCAGGCGCTTGACGACACCGAGCGGCACACCCACTTCCAGCAGGCGCTGGCGCAGGGCCACGCGCGCCGCTTCCGTGAAGACCAGGGCCAGCATGCGTTCGGGCGCGCGGCCCCGGTGCAGCGCTTCGGCCAGGCGCAGGGCCAGGGTCGTCGTCTTGGCCGCGCCGGCATTGGCGTCGATCAAGACCACTTTCTTTTGCGCCGTCTGGATGGCGACCTGCTCCGGCGTGGGCGTGATGCGTTTGGGAATGAACTGCGGGGCGTTATCTGTACTCAAAAAGAATCCTGAAATGGTTACCTGTTACCAGGCGCAAGTGCGAAGGCCGGCAAAGACGTCGCCCCGTTCGGGCGCGTGGAAGACGCGCATGCGGGGCGAATGCAGACGCGGCGGCGTGGCAAAGGCGGCGCCGCGCAGCACCTGGTGCTGCATGAAATACGGCGCCGAATATTCGCGCCAGGCATCGACCGCAAAGCCAGGATACGGTTCGAACGGCGTCGCCGTCCACTCCCACACCTGGCCCCAGTGAAAGCGCGGGTGGCCGGACAGCGCAGCATACTCCCATTCCGCCTCGGTCGCCAGGCGGCGCCCCGCCCAGGCGCAATACGCCTGCGCTTCATACAGGTTGATGTGGCGCACGGCTTCATTCGGCGGCAAGGTCGTGCGCTGGCCGAAGCGCATGGTGCGCCACTGTATTGCTTCGCGCAGCCAGTACAAGGGTGACGAGCGCTCCTGCTGCATCAGCCAGGCGCTGCCGGCCGCGCTCCAGAACTGGCGGTTCTGATAGCCGCCGTCGGCGACAAAATCGGCAAACTGGGCGTTCGATACGGCGCAGGCATCGATGGAAAACGGCGGCACGTAGGAGGCGTGGGGCGGCGATTCATTATCAAAAGCAAATCCGGCCCCGCGCGGCGAGCCCAGTTCGATGGTACCACCTGGAAAAGCGATCTCGCCCGCGCCCGGCGGCAAGGCCGGGCTGGCCGCCAGGGATTCCGGCGCCTCCAGTCCCAGCCATTGCAGGCCGGCCAGCATTTCCTCGCCACACAAGTCTTCATGCGCCAAGGCCAGCCGGTACGGCGCCAGGGCGCTGTCGACATTGGCTTCGCGCGACAGTTTATCCAATACCCGGTCGAGTACTTCGCGGCAATACGTTTTCACCGCGCCCGGGCTGGGCAGTTCCAGCTTCCAGCGCATGCGCTGCTCCACCATATTGGCGTCGAACAAGTCGTCGCCGCGCGTCAGCAGGGAATTATAAATGGCGTCGGCCGGATGGCTGGAAGCGGCTTCGCGCAGGATGAACCACTCGGCAAACCAGGCGATGTGCGCAAGTTGCCACAAGGGAGGATTGAGGCGCGGATGGCGGGGCAGGCCGGCCACCACGTCCAAGCCGGCAGTAACGTAACAGTCGAACAGGGATAAAGTATCGTGGCGCGCAGCCTGCAGCGACTGGGCCAGTTGTTGCGCGCCGGCATGGCGAAAAGAGGCGTTGATTAAAGTCATGGCCTGATTGTAACGACTTATGCCAAGCTTGCACTAGTCGCGCAGGAAACAGGGAAGAAGTCCTCCCCTTCCCCCGCTTACTTGACCAGCAACTCGCCCTGCAGCGGCGTGACGACGGACTTGGGCATGCTGACGATGAAGCTGCTGCCCTTGTCGGCCACGGACTGGATGGCCAACGTCCCGCCATGGCGCAGCAGCACGTGCTTGACGATGGCCAGGCCCAGGCCCGTGCCCTGGGTTTCACGCGAACGGCTCTTGTCGACGCGGTAGAAACGTTCCGTCAGGCGCGAAATATGCTCCTGGCTGATGCCGATGCCCGTATCTTGCGCGATGAATTGCGGTCCGGCCGGGCCATCCTGCCAGCGCAGGGTGATGGTGCCGCCGGCCGGCGTGTAGCGCACGGCGTTCGACGCGAGGTTGCCGAAAGCGCTGTACAGCTCGTCGTAGCTGCCCAGCACGTCGGGGCCGTCGCATTCCATCGTCACTTCATGCTTGCCTGCCGACAAGCCCTTGGCGTCGCGCAAGACTTGCTGCATGAGCTTTTTGATATCCACCGGCTCGGGGCGCAACGGATAATCGACCGATTCCAGGCGCGACAGGGTCAGCATGTCCTCGATCAGATGCTGCATGCGGTGGCCCTGCTCCGTCATCAGCTTGAGGTGGGAGGCGCGCGTGGTGGCGTCCAGGTCCAGCTCTGCGGAAGCGATTTCCAGGAAGCCGACGATGACGGTGAGCGGCGTGCGCAATTCGTGCGACGCGTTGGCGATGAAGTCGCGGCGCATCATTTCGATGCGTTCCGTCTCCGTCACGTCATGCGTGACGAGGATCTGGCGGCGATTCTCGAATGGAATGATCTGCACGATCAGCTTGCGGTTGCGGAAAGTGATCGTCAGCGGCTGGTCATAGCGGCCCAGGATGATGTAATCCATGAACTCGGGGCTGCGGATGAGGTTCGTCACGCGCATGCCCTTGTCGCGCTCGTGCGTGAGGCCCAGATGTTTCTCGGCGGCCGGGTTGCACCATTCAAGGAACAGCACGTCATCCATGATGACGACGCCGTCCGGCAGCAGATGCATGGCCTGGCGGAAACGCGCCAGCCATTCCGTCAGCTCGGCCTGGTTTTTCTCGTCGTCGCGGCGCATGCGGTACAGGCGCGCGAAAATGCTGGTCCAGGCGCCCCAGCCGTCGGGCAGCTTGGCGCTTTGCGGATTGTCCAGCCAGTTACTCAGCTGGAACAGATACGACAGCTGCACGAACACCATCATGGCCATCAGCACGAAGGCGATGCCCAGCGCATACGTGGCGCCAAACAGATACCAGACGACGGCCACGCCCAGCAGCGCCAGCACCATGCGCAAGGCGGCCGGTACCCAGAACAGCAATTTCGGATTCATAGAGTCAAGCTTTACTTTTCAGACAACATGTAGCCGACGCTGCGCACCGTCTTGATCAGGCTTTCCGCCTCTTTCAAGGCTTTGCGCAAGCGCAATACGTGGACATCGACCGTGCGTTCCTCGATCACCACATGGTCGCCCCACACCTTGTCGAGCAGCTGGCTGCGCGAAAACACGCGTTCCGGATGGGCCAGCAGGAATTTCAGCAGCTTGTATTCGGCGTGGCCGATATCGATCTTCTGTTCATCCATCATCACCGTGCAGCTGACGGGGTCCAGCGCCACGTTGCCGGCGCGCATGGGCGCCTGTGCGTGTTCCGGACTCTTGCGTCGCAAGAGTGCCTTGGCGCGGGCCAGCAGCTCGCGCGGCGAGAACGGCTTGGTGACGTAATCGTCGGCCCCGCTGTTCAGGCCGGCCAGCTTGTCTTCTTCCATGCTCTTGGCGGTGAGCATGATGACGGGGATGGCGGCGAAATTGCGGTCGGCGCGGATACGCGACAGCAGGCGCAAGCCCGTCTGGTCCGGCAACATCCAGTCCAGCAGGATCAGGTGCGGCGTGCGGTGCTGGATGAATTCCCAGGCATCGGCAACGTTTTGTACGGAACAGCAATTCCAGCCGGATTCGCGCAGCGAATAGGTCACCAGTTCAACGATGGCCGGCTCATCTTCAACAATCAATACCGTGGTTTTATCAGATGCCATAAAGCTTACTCAGGGAGCTCCTCGGAAATGGCGGGAGCAGCCACCTTGGTGTGGCGGATGTCCTTGCCTTCAACCACGTAAATCACGTATTCGGCGATGTTTTTCGCATGGTCGCCGATCCGTTCGATGGCCTTGGCCACCCACAGGGTATCGAGCGCCGCCGAAATCGTGCGCGGGTCTTCCATCATAAAGGTGATCAAGTTGCGCATGATAGACCGAAACTCATGGTCGATGATGGCATCTTGTGCAATTAATTGTAAGGCTTGCTTGCCATCGTTGCGCGCAAACGCGTCCAGGGCGTCGTGCAGCATGTCGGTGGCCGTGTTGGCAATGCCGCGCACCATCTCGTAATGGTTGACGACGCCGTTGCCCCGCTTGTGCAGATTCTTCGCCACGCGGGCGATTTTCGTCGCCTCGTCGCCTACGCGCTCGAGGTCGGTAATCACCTTGATGGTGGCCATGATGGTGCGCAAATCGTTGGCGGCCGGCTGGCGGCGCACGATCAGATGGCTGCAGGCGTCGTCCAGCGACACTTCCAGCTGGTTGACGACGTCGTCTTCGCGCATCACGCGGTCGGCGCGTTCCGGGTTGCCGATGCGAAAGCACGTCATCGCGTCGAGGAACTGGGTTTCAACGATGCCGCCCATGAGCAGCACTTTCGAGCGGATCGCTTCGAGTTCGTTGTCGTATTGCTTGGATGAATGTTCGCCTATCATGCTGTCTCTCCGTATTCAGTTGTTGTGTATGCGCGGGGCGGATCAGCCGAAGCGGCCCGTGATGTAATCCTGCGTTTCCTTGCGGGCCGGATTCATGAAGATCTGGTCCGTTTCGCCGAATTCCACCAGCTCGCCCAAATACATATAGGCCGTGTAGTCGGAGCAGCGCGCCGCCTGTTGCATATTGTGCGTCACGATGGCGATCGTGTAATCCTGTTTCAGTTCGCTGATCAGCTCTTCCACTTTCGAGGTCGAGATCGGGTCCAGCGCCGAGGTCGGTTCATCGAGCAGCAAGACGTCCGGCTTCACGGCCACGCCGCGCGCGATGCACAAACGCTGCTGCTGGCCGCCCGACAGCGACAGGCCGCTCTTGGTCAGCTTGTCCTTGACTTCGCCCCACAGCGCGGCCTTTTTCAGGGCCCACTCGACGCGCTCGTCCATTTCGCCCTTCGACAGGTCTTCATACAGGCGCACGCCGAAGGCGATGTTGTCGTAGACGGACATGGGGAACGGCGTCGGCTTCTGGAACACCATACCGACCTTGGCGCGCAGCATGTTGACGTCCTGGTCCGCGTCGAGCACGTTACGCCCGCGGTACAGGATCGAGCCTTCCGCGCGCTGGCCCGGGTACAGGTCGTACATGCGGTTCAAGGTACGCAGCAGGGTCGACTTGCCGCAACCGGACGGGCCGATGAAGGCCGTGACCTTCTTCTCGTGGATGTCCAGGTTGACGTTATGCAAGCTTTGCGTTTTGCCGTAAAAAAAGTTCAGGCCCGAAATCTCGATGGTTTTTTTCTTTGGTGCCAAGTCTTGGGCTGGATTCATTTGCGTATTCATAGGGGTTCGCTTCGCTCGGTATCTGTTTAATTAGGGACTTTTTGGCTGAACACGGTGCGCGACAGGATATTCAAGGCCAGCACGCTGAAGGTGATCAGCAGTGCGCCGCCCCAGGCCAGCGAGCGCCAGTTGTCGTACGGGCTCATCGCAAACGATGCGATGACGGACGGCAAGTTGGCCATCGGCGCATTCATGTTGAAGCTTTGGAACTGGTTATTCAGGGCCGTGAAAAGCAGCGGCGCCGTTTCGCCGGCGATGCGGGCCAATGCCAGCAGTACGCCGGTAATCACGCCAGCCTTGACGGCGCGCAAGCGCACCAGGGTGGCGACCTTCCAGCGCGGCGCGCCGAGGGCAAACGCGGCTTCCAGCAGGCTATTCGGTACCAAACGCAGCATATTGTCCGTCGTGCGCACGACCACGGGCACGGCGATCAGCGACAGCGCGATGGCGCCCGCGTAACCGGAGAAGTGTTTCACATGCGCCACGTACAGCGCATACACGAACAGGCCGATGACGATCGATGGCGCCGACAGCATGATGTCGGTCACAAAACGCGTCACTTGCGCCAGCTTGTTTTCTTCGCCGTATTCGGCCAGGTAGATGCCGGCCAGGATGCCGATCGGGGTGCTGACGACAGTCGCCAGGCCCACCATCAGGGCGCTGCCGACGATGGCGTTGATCAAGCCGCCGCCTTCGCTGCCGGGAGCCGGCGTCGTTTGCGTGAACAGGTCGATGGACAAGGCGCCGAAACCCTTGATCACCAGGGTGCACAAAATCCACACGAGCACGGCCAGGCCCAGGGCCATGGCGCCCACCGACAGGGCGATGCCGATGCGGTGCATCAGCAGGCGCTTGCGGTAGACGGGATTCATGGCCGGCTTGACCGGAGCGTCGAGAGTGCTTACTTGGCTCATTTCGTGCCTTCCTTGCGGGACATGCCAGCCAGCATCAGCTTGGCGGCGGATAAGACGATAAAGGTGATGACAAACAGGATCAGGGCCAGCGAGAACAGCGAGGACACGTGCAGCGCCGATTGCGCTTCGCCGAATTCGTTCGCCAGCAGGGAGGTGATGCTGTTACCGGCGGCAAACAGCGACCACGACAGTTTATTTGCGTTGCCGATGACGAAGGTCACGGCCATGGTTTCGCCCAGCGCACGGCCCAGGCCCAGCATGACGCCGCCGACGACGCCGGTCTTGGTGTATGGCAAGACAATCTTGCGCACCACTTCCCAGCGCGTGCAGCCCAGACCGTAAGCGGATTCCTTCAGCACGGCAGGAACGATCTCGAACACGTCGCGCATCACGGAAGCGATGAAGGGAATGATCATGATGGCCAGCACCAGGCCGGCCGTCAGCAGGCCGATGCCCATCATGGGGCCGCTGAACAGCTGGCCGATGACAGGCACGTTGCCCAAAGTGGCTTTCAGAATGGGCTGGACGTGGTCGGCAAACAGGGGCGCAAAAACGAACAGGCCCCAGATGCCGTAGATGATCGAAGGCACGCCGGCCAGCAGTTCGACAGCCGTGCCCAGCGGGCGGCGCAGCCAGGCCGGGCAGATTTCCGTGAGGAACAGGGCGATGCCGAAGCTGACGGGAAAGGCGATCAGCAGAGCGATGACGGACGTCACCAGGGTGCCGATGATGGGGATCAGGGCGCCGTACTGGTCATTGACGGGGTCCCACTCGGCCGAAACGATGAAATGCAGGCCGAAGGTCTTGAAGGCCGGTATCGATTCCATGATCAGCGAAATGATGATGCCGACCAGGACGATCAGCACCGACAGGGCGAACAGCATCGTCACCTTGTGGAACATGAAATCCTGGAAGCGCTGCTTGCGCATGGTGGAAAGCATTTGCGCGTGACTGATGGAATCGGTCATGGTGCCGCCTGGCATGGGGATCGTGGAGGAGGTAGATTGTGCGCTCATATTGTGCCAGATGTGGGTGGTACTACTGGTACTGCAGTTGTTAACTCTTGTTTTATTGTTGCTTCTTTAGCCGGGAACGTCTGCAAGGGCTTGCGGGCGGTCCTGGCTAACTCCCTGCCCCGCCGTGCTGCTGACGGGGCAAGGATGAATGACTCAGGCCATGCGATTAGTAGATCGACTTGCCGGAAGCGTCTTTCAGGTTGGCTTTCCACGATTCCTGCACCAGTTTCACGACCGATGCCGGCATAGGCACGTAGTCCAGTTCAACGGCAGCGGCGCCGCCGTTCTTGTAGGCCCAGTCGAAGAATTTCAGGACTTCTTTGGCCTTGGCTGCGTCAGCCTGGACTTTGTGCATCAGGATGAACGACACGCCGGTGATAGGCCAGCTGTTCTTGCCCGCCTGGTCGGTCAGGACCACGCCGAAGCCTGGGGTTTGCGTCCAAGGCGCCGAAGCAGCTGCTGCCTTGAAGTTTTCGTCGTCAGGCTGCAGGAAGTTGCCGTCCTTGTTTTGCAGCTGGGTGTGCGACATCTTGTTCTTCTTGGCGTAAGCCCACTCGACGTAGCCGATCGAACCCTTGATACGCTGCACGTTGGCGGCGACGCCTTCGTTACCCTTGCCGCCCACGCCCACGGCCCATTTCACAGCCGAGCCAGCGCCGATTTTCGATTTGAATTCCGGGTTGGTTTTCGACAGGAAGTCGGTGAACAGGAACGACGTGCCCGAACCGTCGGCGCGGTGCACCACGGTGATTTCCGTGTCCGGCAGCTTGACGCCACTATTCAGGGCGGCGATTTCAGGCGCGCTCCATTTGGTGATCTTGCCCAGGTAGATGTCGGCAACGACTTTACCCGTCATTTTCAGCTGGCCTGGGGTTACGCCGTCCAGGTTGACGATGGTGACCACGCCGCCCATGATGGCCGGGAACTGCATCAGGCCCGCTTCTTCCAGCTCTTCCGCCTTCAAAGGCATGTCCGAAGCGCCGAATTCAACAGTTTTTGCCTTGATTTGCTTGATACCGGCGCCGGAACCGACGGACTGGTAGTTCAGGCCGTTGCCCGTGTTGGCTTTGTACGTCTCGGCCCATTTGGCGTAGATCGGGTACGGGAAGGTTGCGCCAGCACCTGTCATATCTGCCGCCATGACGGAAGCGGAAGAAAATGCCATCGCTGCCGAAGCACCCACGACGATAAATTTGAACATTTGCTTCATTTGCATATCAAGTCCTCAGGGTTGTTGGGGCTCAAAGTCCCGGTTGAATGCTGCGCAGTCTAGCAAGCGAATATGACAGCTTTATGACATGGGTAAAAAATCCTGAAATAATTGCCTACGCCCGGGGAACTGCCATTTTCGGCGCGAAAAATGACAGAGGCGGCGACGCTTTATGACAGCGCATGTCACGCTTACGTCATATTTCATGATTACACTCACAACGCGTCATACATGATGAAATACGGCTAGAATTAACTATCTGCAAAGACAAAAGAATATGAAACCTGAACTGCACACGGAAGTGACCAAATCGGGCATCCTGCTTGACCGCGAGCTGTCGCAACTGACTTTCAACCGGCGCGTGATGGCCCAGGCGGAAGACCCGAACATTCCGCTGCTCGAGCGCCTGCGCTACCTGTGCATCGTCAGCAGCAATATGGATGAGTTCTTCGAGGTGCGCGTGGCCAGCCTGCTGGCGGCCGGCAGCATTGGCGGTTCGCTGGCCGGCCACCCTGCCCTGGCGGCCAACCTGGAGCGCATCGGCAAGGAATGCCATGCGCTGGTGGAACGCCAGTACGAGATATTAAATAGCGAAGTCTTGCCGGCCCTGCGCGAAGCGGGCGTGCATTTGCTGCGCGACAGCGACCGCAACGAGGCGCAGCGCGCGTGGGTCAAGCAGTATTTCGACCGCGAAGTGCGGCCCCTGCTGACGCCAATCGGCCTGGACCCGGCCCACCCGTTTCCGCAGGTGGTGAATAAAAGTCTCAATTTCATCGTTTCGTTGAGCGGCAAGGATGCGTTCGGCCGCGGCACGGCGATCGCCATCGTCAAGGCGCCCCGCGTCTTGCCGCGCGTCATCAAGCTGCCGGACGAGATTTCCGGCGATGGCGTGTCCTTCTGTTTATTGTCGTCCGTCATCCATGCGCACATCTCGGACCTGTTTGCCGGGCGTGAGGTGATCGCCTATTCGCAATTTCGCGTCACGCGCGACAGCGACCTGTGGGTGGACGAGGATGAAGTCAAGAATCTGCGCCAGGCCCTGAAAGGCGAGCTGGTCGGCCGCCAGTTCGGCACTTCCGTACGCCTGGAAGTGGCGCGCAATTGCCCTCCAGAATTGTCGCAGTTCCTGCTCGACCAGTTCAGCCTGGATCAAAGCCGGCTGTACCGCGTCAACGGCCCCGTCAATCTGGTCCGCCTGTCGGAAATGATCGACCACGTCAAGCAGCCCGAGCTGCGCTTCCCGCCGTTCTTCCCCGGCCTCGCCCATAAAGCCATCGGCAACGACATCTTTGCCGCGCTGAGCAAGCACGACATCCTGCTGCATCACCCGTACCAGTCGTTCCAGACGGTGATCGACTTCATCCGCAGCGCCGCCTACGATCCGTCCGTCGTCGCCATCAAGCAGACGATCTACCGCACGGGCATGAACTCGGACTTGATGGAGTCCCTGATCACGGCGGCGAAGATGGGCAAGGAAGTGACCGTCATCGTGGAATTGATGGCGCGTTTCGATGAAGAAGCCAATATCAACTGGGCCGACAAGCTGGAACAGGCGGGCGCACAGGTCGTGTACGGCGTGGTGGGATTGAAAACCCATGCCAAGGTGGCGCTCGTCATCCGCCGCGAAGAAGGCGCGCTGCGCTTCTACGCCCACTTGGGTACCGGCAACTATCATCCGACGACGACCAAGCTGTACACGGACTTCGGTTTGCTGACGGCGAACCAGGACCTGGCCGTGGAAGTCAATGAAGTCTTCATCCACCTGACGAGCCTGACCAAGCCGCACAACCTGAACCACTTGTGGCTGGCGCCGTTCGGCCTGCAAAGCGAGATCATCAAGGCCATCCGCAACGAGGCGAAGATCGCCCGTTCGGGCCGGCGCGGACGCATCATCGTGAAAGTCAACGCGCTGGTCGATGAATCCGTGATCCGCGCCCTGTATGCGGCCTCGACCGATGGCGTGAAGATCGACCTGATCGTGCGCGGCGCCTGCACTCTGAAGCCGGGCGTGCCGGGCCTGTCGGAAAACATCAAGGTGCGCTCCGTGATCGGCCGCTTCCTCGAGCACAGCCGCATTTACTACTTCCGCAACGATCTGGCGCACGATGTTTACCTGGCCAGCGCCGACTGGATGAGCCGCAACCTGTTCCGCAGGGTGGAAGTGGCTTTCCCGGTACTGGACCGGGCGCTGAAACGGCGCGTGATCGCCGAGGGCTTGAATCCGTATTTGAAGGATAATACAAATGCATGGGAACTGGAGCCGACGGGCCATTACGCGCGCCGCAAGCCGCGCGGCAAGCAAACGCCGTTCAGCGCCCAGCAATACCTGATGCACACACTGGGCACGCCGGGCGCGGAGGTCGGCGAATAGGCAATTCAACACAGAGGAGTACAGCATGGATCTCATCTTGTGGCGACACGCAGAAGCCGAGCCGGGCGTCCCCGACCTCGAACGCGCCCTGACCGTCAAAGGCCAGAAACAGGCGCGCCGCATGGGGGAATGGCTGGCCTCGCAACTACCGGAAAATTGCCGTATCCTCGTCAGCCCCGCCCTGCGCACCCTGCAAACAGCGGAGGCGCTGGGGCGCAAGTTCAAGCTGATGCCGGAATTGGCGCCCGGCGCCGAGGCGGAAGACATCCTCAAGGCGGCCAACTGGCCCGGCGGCAAGGAAACCGTGCTCATCGTCGGTCACCAGCCCACCCTGGGCCAGGCGGCCGCCCTGCTGCTGACGGGCGAGGAACAGGAATGGGAAATGCGCAAGGCCAGCGCCTGGTGGTTTTCGCAGCGCGAGCCAGGCGACCCCGTCAGCATCTATTTGAAGGCGGTGATGGCGCATGACCTGGTGGTGAAGTAAGGGTCGTGAAATAAGCGGGCGAAGCGGGGAAATGCGCAAAAAGTGCGCTGGGACAAATACTAGTGGCGTTCGCAACTCAGCAGCCTTGTAAAGCGCTGCCGATCTGCTAGAGTTTAATTGCATCAACTACGTGCAAGAGCCCTGCTCCCGCACATTGAGCAACCCAGCGGACAGCCGTCCAACGGCGGCTGAAAGACCATGTTAATCACCTTCCTCGTTTTTCTCTTCATCGCCATCTTCGCCGCCATCATCGGCTTTGTCGCCTTTGAACTGGTCGAAGAAATGCGCGGCAGCCACCATAAGCTGATGGACCGCTATCACGAGTAGCGCTCACCTCGGCACTATCGCATGGCGCCAGCGACGGCCCAACAGGCCCGTCCCTCGCGCCATCCTTGTATTTACACTCCCGTCTTACACTCCCGTTTTGAACTTCGTATAGATGCGCGTCATCAAGCGGCGGATGTCTGCCGTGGTCGCTTCCGGCGCGGCCATGCGCTGCTTGTCGGCGTCCGACAGGAAGATGGCCTTGTTCTCGCCGATGTCCTTGCGTACATATTTGATGCTGGCCGAATTCGGATTCGCGTAGAACACCTTGTTGCTCAGGCTGGCATGCACTTGCGGACGCAAAATATAATTGATGAACAGGTGCGCATTGTTCGGGTGCGGCGCGTCGGCGGGAATCGCCATGGTGTCGAACATCAGGGCGGCCGTCTTCGGCACCAGCACCTGGATCACATTGCCGTTTTTCGCATCGATGGCGCGCTGGCGCGCGATATTGATGTCGCCCGACCAGCCCAGCGCCACGCAGACGGAGCCGTTGGCCATGTCATTGATGTAGCCTGACGAGCTGAACAGGGTCACGTAAGGACGGATCGCCTGCAGCACCTTGCCCGCTTCCTGGTAGTCGGCGGCCGTTTTCGAGTAGGCGGGCTTGCCCAGGTATTGCAGGGCGGCCGGCAGCACTTCCGACGGCGAGTCGAGGAAGGACACGCCGCACGATTTCAGCTTGGCTGCATATTTCGGGTCGAAGACCAGGTCCCAGGCATTGTCGGGCATGGGCATGCCGCCCAGCGCGGCCTTGACCTTGTTGACGTTGATGCCCACCGTCGTGTAGCCCCACAGCCAGTCGACCAAATAATCGTTGTTCGGGTCGATCTTCGCCAGCTTGGCCTGCAGGTTCTGGTCCAGGTTGCCCAAATTCGTCAGCTTGCTCTTGTCGAGCTTGCGCAGCAGGCCCGCATCGATCTGCAGGCGCCCCCACTGGGCCGTCGGCACGACGATGTCGTAGCCGGACTTGCCCGCCACCAGTTTCGCATTGAGGATTTCGTTATTGTCGAAAACGTCGTAGCGTACCTTGATGCCCGTTTCCTTCTCAAAATTCTTGATCGTATCGTCGCCGATATAGTCCGACCAGTTATAGATGTTCAGGACTTTTTCTTCCTGGGCCTGAGCGTGCGCAGGCAAGGCCAGTACGGCCGCCGCCAAGGCCAGTCCCACTCCAATGCGCCGCCCTGCTTGCCATGTGTTTGCCATCGTACCGCCTCCGGAATTAGTCAGAAAATAGTGACGATGATAGCAAGAAGGGCGCGATCAGGTCTAGCCTGATCGCGCCCTTGCTTTAGATTATCCCGATGTTAGCTTGTGCCAACACCCCACAGCGTAAAACTGGGGTCAGACCCGACGGGTCTGACCCCGGCACTTTGCCGTTGGGGTAAAAATTACACCTTGTCCAACCCCACCTGCGCGCCCGTAAACACCAGGTTGCCGTTCTGGGCGTCGATGCGGATCTCGTCTTTCGGGCCGAACTTGCCTTCCAGGATCAGCTTCGACAGCGGATTTTCGATCTGCTGCTGGATCGCCCGTTTCAGCGGACGGGCGCCATACACCGGGTCGTAGCCCGCTTCGGCGATTTGCTGCAAGGCCGCGTCGGTCAGGCTCAGCTGCATGTCCATGCGCGCCAGGCGTTCTTCGAGAATCTTCAGCTGGATCTTCGCGATCGCGCCGATGTTTTTCTCGTCGAGGCCGTGGAACACGACGATTTCGTCGATGCGGTTGACGAACTCGGGACGGAAGTGCGAGCGTACCTCGGCCATCACGGCCAGCTTCACGACACCGGGATCATCGCTTTCCATGGCCTGGATTTTATGCGAACCCAGGTTCGAGGTCATGATGATGACGGTATTCTTGAAGTCCACCGTGCGGCCCTGGCCATCCGTCATGCGTCCGTCGTCGAGCACTTGCAGCAGCACGTTGAAGACGTCGGCATGCGCCTTTTCCACTTCGTCGAGCAGGATCACGCTGTACGGCTTGCGGCGCACGGCTTCCGTCAGGTAGCCGCCCTCGTCGTAGCCCACGTAGCCCGGTGGCGCGCCGATCAAACGGGCGACCGAATGCTTCTCCATGAACTCGCTCATGTCGATGCGGATCATCGATTCTTCCGTATCGAACAGGAAGGTCGCCAGCGCCTTGCTCAATTCCGTCTTGCCGACGCCCGTCGGTCCCAGGAACATGAAGGAACCATACGGACGGTTCGGATCGCTCAAGCCGGCGCGCGAGCGGCGGATGGCGTCC
>NZ_LBCO01000029.1:30980-46252 GCF_000988085.1 Janthinobacterium sp. KBS0711
CCCACGACGCGCTCATGCAGCTTCTCTTCGATGTGCAGCAGCTTGTCGCGTTCGCCCTGCATCATGCGCGACACGGGAATACCCGTCGCGCGCGACACCACTTCGGCGATTTCCTCGGCGCCCACTTCCGTGCGCAGCAGCTTCGGCTGGTCGGGGTCGAGTTTCGGGATGCCGCTGTCAGCCTGCTTGAGCTGGGCTTCCAGCTGCGGCAGCTTGCCGTACTGCAGCTCCGACACTTTCTGCCAGTTGCTCTCGCGCGTGGCCTGCTCCATCTGCAGCTTGACGTTCTCGATCTCTTCCTTGATGTGCGTACTGCCCTGCACCACGGCTTTTTCCGCCTTCAGGATTTCCTCGAAGTCATTGTATTCGCGCTGCAGCTTGACGATCTCTTCCTCGATCAGCCCAAGCCGACGCAACGAGGCTTCGTCCTTTTCCTTCTTGACGGCTTCGCGCTCGATTTTCAGCTGGATCAAGCGGCGTTCCAGCTTGTCCATCACTTCCGGCTTCGAATCAATCTCGATCTTGATCTTCGCCGCCGCCTCGTCGATCAGGTCGATCGCCTTGTCGGGCAGGAAACGGTCCGTGATGTAGCGGTGCGACAGCTCGGCGGCCGCAATGATGGCCGCGTCCGTGATCTCCACCTTGTGGTGCAGCGCGTACTTGTCCTGCAAGCCGCGCAGGATGGCGATGGTCGCTTCCACGGTCGGCTCGTCGACGAGCACTTTCTGGAAACGGCGTTCCAGCGCGGCATCCTTCTCGATGTACTTGCGGTACTCGTCGAGGGTCGTCGCGCCCACGCAATGGAGCTCGCCGCGCGCCAGCGCAGGCTTCAACATATTGCCCGCGTCCATCGCGCCTTCGGCCTTGCCCGCGCCCACCATGGTGTGCATCTCGTCGATGAAGACGATGGTTTGCCCTTCATCCATGGCCAGTTCTTTCAGCACGGATTTCAGGCGTTCCTCGAACTCGCCGCGGAATTTCGCGCCGGCCAGCAAGGCGGCCATGTCCAGCGACAGTACGCGCTTGCCTTTCAGGGACTCGGGCACTTCGCCATTGACGATGCGCTGCGCCAGACCTTCGACGATGGCCGTCTTGCCCACGCCCGGTTCACCGATCAGCACGGGATTGTTCTTGCTGCGGCGCTGCAGGATCTGGATGGTGCGGCGGATTTCGTCGTCGCGGCCGATGACGGGGTCGAGCTTGCCCTTGCGCGCCCGCTCCGTCAGGTCCAGCGTATATTTTTTCAGGGCTTCGCGCTGGCCTTCGGCCTCTTGCGAGTCGACCTTGTTGCCGCCGCGCACGGCGTCAATGGCCGCTTCCAGGGCCTTGCGGGTCAGGCCGTTTTCGCGCGCCAGCTTGCCGCAGTCGGACTTGTCGTCCGTCATGGCCAGCAAGACCATTTCGCTGGAGACGAACTGGTCGCCCGCCTTTTGCGATTCCTTGTCGGCCAGGTTCAGCAAGGCCACGAATTCGCGGCTGACCTGCACGTCGCCGCCCGTGCCCGATACCTTGGGCAAGCGTTCGATCGAGGCGCCCAGGGCCTTGGACAGGCCGCCCACGTTGACGCCGGCACGCTGCAACAGCGAGCGGGCGCCGCCGTCGTCCTGGTTCAACAGGGCCGTCAGCAAATGGACTGGTTCGATATAGGGGTTGTCATTGCCCACGGCCAAGCTTTGCGCATCGGCCAGGGCTTCCTGTAATTTGGTAGTGAGTTTGTCTTGTCGCATGAAAAGCGCTCCCGGTTAATTAGTTGTTAACCAAATTGGGGTGAGAGAGTACTTTTCAAGCATACACAAAGCAGAAAACCGATGCATTTGGGCAAAAGCTACGGTGCGGGACCCGTACGATTCAAATGGCGCTTGCTTTTGCGGCCCACTTGTTTAACGCGGTCTCGTCGCTGTCGCGCGCATCGACCCAGCGCGCCCCTTCGGGCGTGTCTTCCTTCTTCCAGAACGGCGCTTCCGTCTTCAGGTAGTCGATGATGAATTCGCAGGCGGCGAAGGCCTCGCCCCGGTGGGCGGACGAGACCGCCACTAGCACGATCTGCTCCTGCGGCAGCAGCGGCCCCACGCGGTGGATCACCAGCGCGCCGGACAGGGGCCAGCGCTCGCGCGCCTGCTCGACGATGGCTGCGATGGACTTTTCCGTCATGCCCGGATAATGCTCGAGTTCCATGGCGGCCACGTCCAGCCCTTCGTTCATGTCGCGCACCGTGCCGACGAAGCCGACGACGGCGCCCACCTTCGGGTTGCCTGCACGCAATTGTGCGATTTCTTGACTCAAGTCAAAATCGGCTTGCTGGACGCGCACGGTGGTACTCATTTGACGTTGCCTCCGATACGGCGCAGCAGGGTTTCGATGCGGCTGGCCGTGCGCGCATCGGTGGCGGCGGCAATCGCGCACAGCTGCATCAGCTGCGACGCTTGCGTGAGCGGCTTCTGGCCCGATTTGAGCGACGATTGCAGCACTTCCACCTGCATCTTCAGGCGGTCGCGGGCAAATTCGGCGCCGCTGTCGACGCCGGCGACGATTTCCAGGCGCAAGACTTCAGCGAGCAAGCGCTCCTGGTTCGATTGCAATTGCCGCACGTAGGCGGCAGCGCCCTCGCCCAGCGCGGCCTGGGCGGCGGCAAAGCGCTGCTGCAGGCTGCGTTCGTACTGGGTGTCGAGCGGCGGCAAGGCGCTCCAGCGCTCGCTCCATGCTTGCGCGTCGGCGCCGCCATCGGCCAGTGCCGCTTCCAGCGACTGCACCAGGCGCAGCTTGTCGCGCAAGGCGTTGGCCTGGGCCGCGCCGGCCCGTTCGGCGATGGCGTCCGCCTGCGCTTGCACGCCGGCGACAGCCGCCTGGTAGCGCTGCTCGATCTTCGCTTCGCTGGCGCGCGGCACGGGACCCGTGGCGTTCCATGCGGCACGCGTGTCGCGCAGCAAGTGATTGATGAAGGCGGTGCGGCTCTTGTCGTCGCCCTCGGGCACGACGGCCGTTTCCAGCGCGGCGCACAGCGCTTCGCGCGCATGCAGGTGTTCGCGGCGCTCGTGGTCGGCCGCGTGGGCCGTTTCCTTGCGTTTGGCGAAGATGTCATCGCAGGCGGCGCGGAAACGCTGCCACAGCGCCTGTTCCGCGCGACGCTCTAGCGGCAGGGCTTTCGCCAGTTCCTGCCATTTATCCTGCAAGGCTTTGAGCATGTCGACCGTATTGCGCTCGGATGGTTTCAGCAAGCCCACTTCGACGATCAATTGTTCGCGGCGCGCCGTTTCGATCTGGCGCTGCGTATCGAGCGGCTTCGACAGGGCGTCCAGCGCGGCGCCAAATTCCGCGTCCAGGCGCTTCTTTTCCTTGCGGTCGATGGTGCCCAGGCGCGTCCACGCCTGGCGCAAACGCTGCGAGGCGGACGCGACGTGTTTCCAGTCGGTGCTTTCTTCGGCCGCCAGGGCCGCCGTTTCCGCGATCAATTCCTGGGCCTTGGCCGCATTGCCATGGCGCTCTTCGGCCAGCTGCTTGAAATGCTGGGCCGCTGGCGCATAGGCCACGCTGCATGCCGCGTCGAAACGCTCCCACAAAGACTTCGGTGCGGGACCGGATAGGGTGTCGAGCGACTTCCAGCGCTCGCGCAGGCTGCCCACTTTCTTGGCCAGCTCGGCCATTGGGAGTTGCTGCGCCGGCAATTCCTCGCCCGCCTTGACCAGTTCCTCGCGCGACACGTTGCCGCCCCAGCGCGCCCAGTCGGCCAGGCGCTTGAACTCTGCGCGCACATGGGCCAGGCGGTCCGCTTGCGCCGGCGTCAAACGGCCGTGTTTGGTGTCGCGCAAAGTCTTGTCATGTTCGGAAGCCACGTGCAACAAGCCATCCTGCAGGGCCACTTCCATGGCGTCGAGCACCTTGAAGAATTGCTCCGTCGCTTCTTTCGACACGGGCGCGTGTTCCTGGCGCGGCTTGCGCGGTACAGGTAGAGGCTCGGCATGGGCCGCTGCGGCCTCTGTTGTTGCCGTCTGCACGGGCGCCGGCGCGCTGGCCAACACGGCCGCAAATTGCTGCTGCAAGCTGTCGGACAATGGCGAATCGGGCAGGCGCGGCAGGGCTTGCCACGCGCGTTTCAAGGCATCCAAGTCGAGGCTGGCGGCGTCTTGCGCCTGCCATTCTGCCAGCGCGGCCTGGCGTGCATCGAACACGGCCTGGTGCTGCTGCAGCGCTTGCAAGGCGGACTGCGCCTGCTCGCGCGCCTGGATGAAATCCGTTTCCAGGTGTTTCGGCAAGGAGGCACGCTCGGGCGATTGCGCATGCTGCGCATGTTCCGCGTCGAGGCGTGCCAGCGCCTGCGCCAGCTCGCCGGCGGACTGGCCGCTGGCAGCTAGCGCGCGCGCGGCGGCGACGGCGTCGATCACGGCGCGCTGCAGCAGCACTTGCGCTTCCAGGCGGGCGGCCAGCGCGGCGCGCGCGGCGGCAAACGCCGTCGCCAGCTCGGGCGTGGCCTTGATGACTTGCCATTGGCGATCCAGCTGGGCTACCTGGTTCGGGCTCAGCTTTTCATCGTTCAACAGGCGCTGGGCCGTGTCGATGCTGGCCTGGGCGCGCTGCGTCTCGGCAGCCTGGTGACGGATCAGGTCGATGCGTCCCTGCATCAGCTTGGCAACGCGGCGGTCCGTGTTACGCATGGCGTGGTGGACTTTTTCCAGCAGGGGCAAGGCATGGATGTGTTCGGCCGCGATCAGGCGGGCATCGGCAAATTCGCTGGACACGATGAATTCAAAGGCGGCGGTTTCGTCGCCGGCCACGGCATGGGCGCGCGCAACCTGTTCGGCGCGGCGCGATGCGCTCTGCGCCGAGGCGGCGGCCTGTTCTGCCACGACAGGATCGGGGACGGCAGTCTTGCTGGCAGAACGCTTGAAGAGAAATTCGAACATGACGGGTTTCGCGTGGATCAAAACCACCATCATAACAAAGCCCGGGGTATTGCATCGGACAGGTATGTACAAGTTACCAATTGAGTAACATAGTGAATAACAGAGTGAGTAACACGGCACTCCCCCATGGGTGGGCCAGCGCAAAATGAGGAAAGCGCCCCCGGTACAACCGGGAGAATGGGGTGTGCGCTCGCTACCCGTTCAAGCCTGCGCGCGCAGCGGCTGCGGCGGCACGGGCGAGCTGGACTCTGCGCCATCGGCCACCGCTTCAGCGCCGCCGGCTGCCGGCAAAACAAAGGGCAGCACTTGCGCCTTGCCACGGCGCGCTTCCTGCGCGCGCGCATCGTGGGCGAGGAACTGGTAGGCGATGGCAAACCACGTTTCGCCCACGATGACCTTGCGCGCCAGCGCGAACAGCTCGCGCTCTTCTTTTTCCAGGCGCTGCAGCAAGGCCGCGCAAAAGGCGTCGATGGCGGCGCACAGCTGCTCGGCCTGCAATTCCGAATGGTCGATGGCGGCGCCCGCGCGCTGCTGCACGACGTTGATGCTTTCCAGCGCCGCATGGTTCAAGCCGTTGATTTCATCCAACAGACCGTCGGCATGCGGCGCGGCCTGGCGGATGGCGGGGATCAGGTACATCTCCACCTTGCGCCAGTAGCCGCCCTGGTAGAGCCGGTTCAGCCAGTCGCCCGCGTACTGCATCTGCGCCAAACTGAGCCTGCTCTGGTGGCGCAGTTGCACATGCATGTACTTCTGAAAAGCCAGCAAGCTCATGCGAATGCTGGCCTGTTCCACCGACAGGGAAACCAATATATATGTTGCCGTAAGCATGCACTCACTCCCGAAAACGCGCTGGATGTCTGATCCTGGAAGTGAAAGTGTAAAGACTACCGACAGCGGCCGGTTTGATCCTGCACAAACCCGCGGCGGGCCAAGCGCGCTTCCTTTTACGGCGCGCGCAGGCCGATATGCAGGTTGACGACGCCAGGCTCTTCCGAGGGCGTGACTTCGCCGCCAAAGCTTTTCACCAGCCGCTGCATGCCCTTGTTGCGCGCCATGGCCTCGCCCACGAGCGCTTCCGTGCCGCGGCTGCGAAAATAGTCGACGAGCTTCTCGAACAGGATGTGGCCCAGGCCCTTGCCCTTCAGGGCCGAGCGCACGGCGATAGCGAAATCGGCGTGGATATTGTCCGGGTCGGCCACGGCGCGCACCACGCCCAGGGTTTCCGGCTTGCCGTCCGGCCCCGTGTGTGTGGCAATAAAAGCCATGGCGCGGTCGTAGTCGATCTGCGTCAGGCGCGCCAGCTGCGATACGGGCAGCTCGCGCATGGACGTGAAAAAGCGCAGGCGCACGTCGTCCGGGTCCAGCGCGTGGAACAGCTCCATGTGCTGCGGCGCGTCTTCGGGACGGATGGGGCGCAGCAGGATGGCTTGGTCCATCCACGTCACCTGCTCTTCCAGCTCCTGCGGATACGGGCGGATGGCCAGGCGGTCGCGCTGCTGGCCCGGCTGCAGGCGGATGCGCGCGTCGAGGGCGATCACGCCGTCCGCGTCGGCCACCAGCGGGTTGATGTCGAGTTCGGCCAGCTCGCCGATGTCGGCCACCAGTTCGGCCACCTGAATCAGCGTGTAGCAGATGGCGTCGATGTCGGCCGGCGGCTGGTTGCGGTAGCCGGCCAGCAGTTTCGACACGCGCGTGCGCGCCAGCATGTCGCGCGCCAGCACCATGTTCAGCGGCGGCAGGCCGATGGCGTGATCGGCCGTCACTTCCACGGCGATGCCGCCCTGCCCCACGAGGATCACGGGGCCGAAAGCGGCATCGGTCGTCACGCCGACGATCAGTTCATGCGATTGCGGCCGGCGCGCCATCTGCTGCACCGTGAAGCCGTCGATCAGCGCGTCGGGGCGCATGCGGCGCACGCGCTTGAGCATGGCGGCGGCGGCCGTGCGCAGGATGTCGGGCGTGTCGAGGTCGAGCGCCACGCCGCCCACGTCGGATTTGTGGGCGATGTCGGGCGAATGGATTTTCAGCGCGACGGGATAGCCGATGTCGGCCGCCACGGCCAGCGCCTCTTCCACGTCGGCCGCCATGCGCGTGGTGGCGACGGGAATGCCGTAGGCGGCCAGGATCTCTTTCGAGCGGCATTCGCCGAGCACCGTCTGGCCGGCCGCCAGCGCGGCGGCGACGATTTCGCGCACCCTGGCACGGCGCGGCGTGGCCGACATGGGCAGCTGCGCCGGCACCTGCATCAGGGTTTCCTGGTTGCGCCGGTACTGCACGATCTGCATGAAGCCATGCACGGCCTTTTCCGGCGTGTCGTAGGTGGGAATGCCGGCACGGTTGAAGACCTGGCGCGCGGGCGCCACGGTGGTGCCGCCCAGCAGGCATGACAGCACCGTGCGCGAAGTGGCCTTGATCAGCGGCGTGACGGCTTCGGCGATGTCGATCGACGAGACCATGGCCGTGGGCGCGTGCAGCAGCAGCAAGGCGTCCGCCTGCGGCTCGTCGAGCAGCGGCTTGATGGCGTCGGCATAGCGCTGCACGGCCGCGTCGCCGGGCAAGCCGACGGGGTTGTCGTGCGACCAGCCGCGTGGCAGCGCCTTTTCCAGCGCGATGACGGTATCGGGCGACAGCTCGGCCAGCTTGCCGCCGCTGCTCACCAGCGCGTCGGTCGCCATCACGCCCAGGCCGCCGCCGTTGCACAGGATCGCCAGGCGTTCGCCGCGCTGCGAGCGAATGTGCGTCAAGGTTTCCACGGCATCGAACAGTTCTTCGGCCGAATACACGCGCAGCATGCCGGCGCGGCGGATGGCCGCGTCGTAGACGGCGTCGGAACCGGCCAGCGCGCCCGTGTGCCAGGCCGCCATGGCCGCGCCTTCCGCCTCGCGCCCCGCTTTCAAAACGATGACGGGCTTGCTGCGCGCGGCCGCCCGCGCCGCCGACATGAATTTGCGCGCCGCCTGGATGTCTTCCATGTACAGCAGGATGGCGGCCGTGTCGATGTCGCCGGCCAGGTAGTCGAGCAGGTCGCCGAAATCGATGTCGTAGCTGGCGCCCAGCGAAATGAACTTGGAAAACCCCACGCCGTGCGCGTTGGCCCAGTCGAGCACGCCCGACACCAGCGCGCCCGATTGCGACACGAAGGCGATCTTGCCGCTCGTCGCGCCGACATGGGCGAAGCTGGCGTTCAAGCCCAGTTTCGGCACCAGCAGCCCCATGCTGTTGGGCCCCAGAATGCGCAGCAGATGCGGCTTGGCCGCCTTCAGCATGGCCAGGCGCAGCGACTGCTCGCGCACGGGATCGAGGCCCGACGTCATGACGATGGCCCCGCGCGTGCCCAGCGCGCCCAGTTCGCGGATCAGGGCCGTGATGGTGGCGGGCGGCGTGCAGATGATGGCCAGGTCCGGCGCCTTGGACAAGTGCGCCAGCTTGCGGTAGCATTTCAGGCCCATCAATTCGTCGTACTTGGGATTGACGGGCCAAATCTCTCCCTGGTAGCCGCCCCCCAGCAGGTTGTACAGGGCGATGGCGCCCAGCTTGCGCTCGCGCGCCGTGGCGCCGATCAGGGCCACCGAGGCCGGCTTGAACAGCTTGTCGAGATTACGGATACTCATGTTCTGGCCTCATGGTTTGCCGGAGCGACTAGGCGCCAGTGTAAAGGATGCGCAGGCAAATAAATTTGACCTTGCGATGTGTTTCGCGAAAAAGCATGCTCACCAGCGCGAGCGGTGGCTTTCCGTGACGCCCGCCAGCTGCGCCACGATGCGCTTCGGGGAGTCCGCGCTGGTGCGCACCCAGCCGCTGAACGTGCCGATGGGCTGGATGTAGCGGCTGGCGGCGATCCACAGGTTTTTGTCTTCGCGCCGCGCGCCTTCCGGCTTGAAGTGCAGGTCCAGCAGATCGTCGTCCGTCCACACATGCCACGGCGCCAGCGGATTGTCAGGATTGAAGTCGAAATGCGCGCGGCCCAGCGCATACAGCTGGCCATCGAGCCACAGCGCGTTTTCATGCGCGCCGAAATAGCCGGCCTGCAGATTGAAGCCCAGGTCCAGGCTGTGCGCCGAAGCCCAGCGCCATTCCGTCTCGCGCGCCAGCAGCCCGTTCGAATAATCGAAGCTGGCAACGCCGTCGTCCAAACTGTAGCCGACGGCGCCGCAGCGCACGGTGCCCCACAAGGGCAAGCCGCCCGACTTTTGCGTCGCATGCACGCTGCCGCCCTCGCCCACGGGGCCGATGGCCAGCAAGGTGGGTGCCACAGGCGGCCCCCATTCCGCATCGATGCCGAAATGGCCGCAATCGAGCCGCAAACGGTAGCGCTGCTGCGGCTGCGTTTCGATGCTGATTGTTTGCGACAAAAAACGGAAACGGCTGCTGGCGCCCGCATGCGGCGCAACCGACGCGCACAAACCGGGGATGCCATCCTGCGAAAAGGTCGCCACGATCTTGCCCTTGTGGCGGTCGAAGGCATACGCGAACGCCGTGCTGGTCCAGCCCAGGTCGACGATGGCTACGCCGCAAAATACGGCTGGTGTCGACAGGGCCACGTAATGCCAGCGCTTGTGGTGGAACAAGCGCCAGAAGGCGCCGCGCGCGTGCGGCGGCGCCAGGGCGGCCCAGTCGAAGGCGTCCAGCTGGCCCGTGTAGCGGCCAAAACATGGCTGGCCGTCGGCGCCGAGCAGATGGGAGGGAGCCGGCGGCAGCATCATGCGGCCTGCCTTGCGGCGCCGCCGTCGTGCAGCGCCTCGGCCAGCAGCGCGCCAAAAGCGGCCGGCTGCGCCTGGGCTATCTCGACCTGCGGGCACGCATGCCACAGCGCCAGGCGCCGCACAGCGCCGGCCACGTCCTGCACCAGGCGAGGACTGACGCGCACGCCGTCTTCCAGCGCCAGCGACTTGATTTCGAAGCGCCCCTGCGCGCGGTGCGCCTTGGCGTCCAGCCGTCCCACGAGCGCGCCGCGCCGCAAGATCGGCAAGGTGAAGTAGCCGTAGCGGCGTTTTTCAGCGGGCGTGTAGCATTCGAGCCGGTAGTCAAAGCCGAACAGTTCCAGCGCGCGGCGCCGGTCCCAGACGACGGGGTCGAACGGAGATAAAATCGTCGTCAGGGTGGGCGCCAGCTTGCCGGCGGCCGCGTCGCGCAGCAACTCCCCATGCTCGGCATGCACGTACACGGCGTCAATCCAGCCATCGACCGTACAGCGCAGCAGCGCGCCCTCGTCCACCAGCGCCTGCAGATCGTGCGCCAGGCTGGCGCGTGGCTGTTTCGTGCGGAAGTAGTCGCTGATCCAGCTGGCCCGCGCCAGGCCCAGCGCCTTCACGCTGGCCAGCAGCAGGCGCCGGCGCACCTGTTCTTCGGTCGGCAGCAAGCCGTCGTGCCAGCCCGGCAAAACGCGTTCGGCCAGGTCGTAATAACGCTGGAACTGATGGCGCTTGGCGATCATCAGCACGCCCGACGTGAACAGCACTTCGAGCGAGCGCTTTTCCGGCTTCCAGCTCCACCAGCCGCCTGCCTTGCCATCCGTGCGTTCAAAGTCCGCCGAGCGCGCGGCGCCGTTGGCGCGGATATGTTCGAGCACCGAAGCGACGGCGTCGCCCTGCTCGGCCATCCACTTGACGGAATACTTCCAGCCCATGGCGGCCGGGTCCAGCATGCGGTGGCGGTACAAGCCATAGTCTTCGATGGGCACGAAGCACGCTTCATGCGCCCAGTATTCGAACAGCGCGCCCTCGGCCAGCAATTGCTCGAGCCACGGCTGCGGATAGTCGCCCAGCCGACTCCACAGCACCAGGTACGGGCTGCGCGCGACCACGTGGATGGTGTCGATCTGCAGCACGCCCATCTGGCGGATGGCGGCCAGCACGTCGGCCTTGACGGCCTTTTTACGCCTCGCCTGCAGCAAGCCCTGCGCGGCCAGGTGCAAGGCGCGCGCGGCGGCCAGGGAGAGGGGCGCGGGTATCGGTGCGGGTATCGGTGCGGCGGGTGAAATCGGCAAGGTCAGTTCTTCCTCAAAAAGGGGCACGCGTCGTCGGCAGGCATTTCAGGAAGATACCGCATTCCCGTCGCGCGCCACGCATTTTTTCCTGAATTTTATTCATGCTATCGCACATTTTCACTCACCTTGCGCACCAGCACAGTGCAAAAAATCCCGGTGACATGCACAGTGAATGACAAGCGCACGAGATCTCTTGACATGCCTCATGCGCTTCTATAACTTAATGAAATATTGCCATACGGAAATTAAAATACTCCCCTATCTTTGCCCGTCATGCTCCTCCTTGCCGTCCCCTGGCCGCAAGGCGCCGCCGTGACGCTGCAGCATGCGCAACACATCGGCGGGGATGCGGAGATAGCCAGTCCAATCTTGCATCATCAATAAAAACAAGGAAGATAGCATGCACATATCCCTGCATCGGCCCCGGCGGCACCAGGCCGGCCTTATCCACTTTTCCAGGCGGCGCTTGCCGCTGGCCGTGGCCTTGCTGCTGGCGGCATGCGGCGGCGGTGGCGGCGACAAACCGGCCACGCCCGCCATGGCGCAGCACCTGCTGGCGCAGACATCGGCCGAAACGGCGCTGACGCCAGTCGCCGCCACGGCCAGCTCGGCGGAACGGGGCGACCTGTCGGCCGGCGCCGCGATCGACCGCAACGACGGCACGCGCTGGGGCAGCGCCTTCTCCGACAATGAATATCTGACGCTCGATTTCGGCAGCACGCAAACCGTCACGCGCGTGCATATCGCCTGGGAAAACGCGCACGCCAGCGCCTACCTGCTGCAGGTATCGGACGACAATACGCACTGGACCACCGTCCAGCGCGTCGACGACAGCCACGGCGGCATCGAAGACATCACGGGGTTGACGGCGCAGGGCCGCTACCTGCGCATGCAGGGCGTCAAGCGCGCGGGCCAGTACGGTTACTCCATCTTTGAAATCCAGGCATTTTCGGGCACACCCGTACTGCCGCCCGTGACGCCGCCCGTCACCGAACCGCCCCCGGTCACCATCGATCCGGGCCAACCCGGCGTGGCCATTTCGCCCGTGGCCGCCACGTCCTCGCCCGTGGAAAACAACGGCATGTCGGCCGCCATGGCGATCGATGGCAAGACGGGCACGCGCTGGGCCAGCAAGTTCGAGGACGGCGCCTGGATCCAGTTCGACTTCGGCGTCAAAACGCCCGTCGGCTACATGAAACTGCTGTGGGAAAACGCGTACGGCAAGCAGTACGCGCTGCAAGTGTCCGACGACGGGCAAAACTGGTCGCAAATCCGCTACGTGAGCAATGGCCGCGGCGGCACGGAGGAATTCTTCAACCTGGGCATCCATGCCCGCTACATCCGCCTGCAAGGCATGGCGCGCGCCACGCAGTATGGCTACTCGCTGCTGGAAGTGAGCTTCAAGACGCCCGGCAGCGACAACAGCCTGCCGTCGACCGCGACATCGGCGCTGAAATTTCCCGCCAACGGTGCGGGCATGGCGCCGCTGCCAGCCGCCGCGCAGCCGCTGGAAAGCCTGCAATTCACCCTGGCCGACGGCACCCTGGTGACGCGCTTCGGCGCGCGCGGCCTGGCGCGCCACGGCCGCGAGCGGGGCGAAGAATGGAATGAGATCGGCTACGGCCCGAATGAAACGGTCGATCCCGTCACGGGCCTGCCGCAGGACAAGGGTCCGGGCAATTACCTCACTTTCGTGCCGCAGTACTTCAAGAACCGCACCTGGGGCGTGGAAATCATCGACAACAGCCGTGTACGCGGCGTCACCAGGCCCACCTTGATCGTCAATCAGTACACCACCGTCGATTTCCTGTCCGGCGGCGTGGCCTTCTTCCGCGGCTTCGACCGCCCTGGCGTGACGGGCTACGGCTGGATGTCGCCCGGCGAGCTGGTGGACCGCAACGTCCCCGTCTGTAAGCCGACGGCCTATCCGGCCAACGACCGCCTGACGAACGCCAACGGCATCAATGGCGCCTGCACCTTGCTGATCAAGGAGTACCCGGGCCATGGCGGCCTCGATGCCAACGGCATGCCGAATGGCACCGACGTCAAGGCGCGCGCCCTGACGGCCGGCGACATCATCGAAGTGTCGCCATCGATGTTCTCGACCACCGCCTCGATGGCATCGAAGGGTGATGACGGCGGCATCCGCTACTACTCCTACGAATGGACGTACGTGGTGGGCGCGGGACTGCGGCCGTGGTACGGCGTGCAACCGCGCCTCAATGGCGTGCCGCTGCCGGAAGAAACGCTGTCCGGCGGCCTCGGTTCCGTGTCATATAACTACTCGGACAACGCCCTGTTCATGTTCCAGCAGCCGCACACCAATATCGGCATGCAGAACATGCAGCGCTTCGTCGAGGGCCGCCGCCTGGTGCACACCAATTTCACCACGGGTGACCACAACGAAGGCGGCAACGACCGCTACGCACCCGCCATCGGCCTGCAGGGACAGCGCTACGGGCAGTCGGCCTGCATCGCCTGCCACGTCAACAATGGCCGCAGCCCCGCGCCCGCGGCCCTGAACCAGCGCCTCGACACGATGGCCGTGCGCGTCGCCAGCCTGAATGCGGCGGGCCAGCAGGTGCCGCACCCGCAGTACGGCACGGCGATCCAGATGAATGCCGTGTCGCCTTCCGGCGTGCCGCAAAACTGGGGCAACAGCGTCAGCGTGGGCGGTTTCACAACACGCAAGACCACCCTGGCCGATGGCACGCAGGTCGAACTGCGCAAACCGACCTTGGCCTTCGAAGGCCCCGTGCCGCAAATCGTCTCGCTGCGCGCGGCGCCGCCGATGATCGGCACGGGCTTGCTCGAAGCCGTGCCGGAAGCCGACATCCTGGCGCGCGCCCGCAGCACGCCGGATGCCGACGGCGTCAAGGGCCTGCCCAACTATGTGTATGAACCGGAGACGGGCGCCGTGCGCCTGGGCCGCTTCGGCTGGAAGGCCGCGAAAGCTACCCTGCGCCACCAGGCCGCCGACGCGCTGCTGCTGGACATGGCCGTCACCTCGCCCCTGTACCGCAACCGCGCCTGCATGGCCGGGCCGGTGGCCTGCGCAGCGGGCGGCGCCCAGCCGGGCATCTCGGAAGCGGATCTGCAGTCGATCACGCAATACCTGGCCCTGGTCGCCGTGCCGGCCCAGCGCAGCATCGCCAGCGGTTTCCCGAAAGGCGTGGCGCCGATCGAGGAACTCAAGGTCGACCCGCAGCAGGTTGCCGCCGGCTCGAAACTGTTCCAGGGCATGCGCTGCGCCGCCTGCCACACGGTGGAAATGAAGACGGGTGCGGGACATCTGTTTGCGGAACTGCGCAACCAGACCATCCGTCCCTACACCGATTTGCTGCTGCATGACATGGGTCCCGAACTGGCCGACACCTTCACGGAAGGCCAGGCGCAAGGCAGCATGTGGCGCACGGCGCCCCTGTGGGGCATCGGCTACACGGAAAAAGTCATGGGCAATGGCGGCGGCAAGGCGGGCTACCTGCATGACGGCCGCGCGCGCAGCCTGACGGAAGCGATCCTGTGGCACGGCGGAGAAGGGACCAAGGCGCGCCAGCGTTTCGAGAACCTGTCGAAGACGGACCGCGACGCGCTGCTGGCTTTCCTCAAGTCGCTATAAAGTCGGTCTAAGCACCTTGCCCTGGCGGGGCCGTCATGGAAACATGACGGTCACCGCCAGCCCCCTGCCCTGCAGCCCTTCGCCAAGGACGATGTGCGCGCCATGCCGCTCGGCGATGCGGCGCACGATGGACAGTCCCAGGCCGCTGCCGGGCAGCTGTGCGCCACCCAGACGCACGAAGCGTTCGAACACGCGCTCGTGCCACTCCTCGGCGATGCCGGGGCCCGTATCGGCCACGCGCACATAGCTGCGCCCATTCTCCACGCCACAACTGACGACCACAGAACCCGGCGCCGGCGTGTAGCGCAGCGCATTCTCGACCAGGTTACGCAGCAGCATCTGCAGGCTGTCCGCGTGCAGTGCGCACGGCGCCGGCGCCATGTTTACGCTCAGCGACAGTCGGTAAGACGCGGCCAGCGCCTGCCACTGTGCGGCCTGCTGCGCCAGCAAGTGCGCCAGGTCGCCCGGCGCCAGCCCTGTCTCCGCCTGCGACTGCGGATCGAGCTGCGCCAGCGCCAGCAACTGGTTGACGAGGCGCGTGGCGCGCTCCACGCTGGCGCCCAGGGCGGCGATGAATTCCTCGCGTTCGTCCGCGCTGCGGGCCCGCTGCAGCACTTGCAGATTGGTCTTGATGGCGGCCAGCGGCGTGCGCAGTTCGTGCGCCGCATCGGCCGTGAAGCGCTGCTCGTTGTCGCGGCTTTGCCGCACTCGGCCGAACAGGCGGTTTATTTCCAGCAGCAGCGGATGCAGCTCGGCGGGCGCGCCC
>NZ_LBCO01000029.1:46325-56281 GCF_000988085.1 Janthinobacterium sp. KBS0711
GGCCGACGCCTGCAGCACGCGAAACACGCGGTGGATGCTCCACCAGATGGCAATCGTAGCCAGCGCCACCAGCAGCAGGCCGAACAGCGCGATGCGGTAAAAGAAGCCGCGGCTGATGTCGTCGCGGTGGCTGGTCGGCTCGGCCACCAGCAGCTGCAGGCTGCGCTGCGGGTCCCACAGCGAAAACAACCGCCAGCGCTGGCCGGCTATGCTGGTCCACGACAGGCCGTCCGGCGCGCTGCGCGACAGGGCGATGTCGGACGCCGCATCATTGCGGTATAGCACGCGCTGCTGCGCGTCGCGCACCTTGAACAGCAAATACTGGTGCGGATTCGGATGGCCGCGCAGGGGCACGTCGATGGGCCCCGTCAAGCCATGTTGGCGCGCATCCTTTTCCACCAGCGACAGCAGCAGATGGCCCGTCTCGATCAGCGACTGGTCGAACAATTCCTGGCTTTCGCGGCGCGCCTCTACGTACACGATGGCGGCGCTGCCCACCCACAGGGCCAGGGTCAGGCCCAGCAGCACGGCCAGCAGGGTGCGCCGCAAGGACCAGGTTTTCACACCGCCGCCAGCTGTTAAGAATCTCTTAAGAACTTCTGCGCAAGATCCGGAGCGACATATTTTTTGGGTAGCCATGACCGAAATTGTAAATGATTCTTATTGCATCAATGATTCCCATTAGCTTGCACCGGCAACAAAAACCAATAACACATCCACCATCAGGAGTTTGCATGTCCAACAGCACCCGCCGCGCGCGCCTGCCGCGTCCCACCACCCTGGCCCTGGCCTTGGCCGCCCTGTCCTGCCTGCCGGCGCACGCCCAGACGGGCGCGCCTGCCAGCATGCCGGAAGTGGTCGTTTCCGCCTCCGGTTTCGAGCAGGACATCAAGCAGGCGCCCGCCTCGATCACGGTGCTGACGCGCCAGGAACTGTCGAAGGAACGCTTCGGCAACCTGACGCAGGCGCTGGAAAGCGTGGAAGGCATCGACGTGGGCGCGGCGGGCGACAAGACGGGCGGCATGAACATCAGCATCCGCGGCATGCCCAGCGACTACACCCTGGTGCTGATCGACGGTCGCCGCCAGAACGCGGCCGGCAATGTCACGCCAAACGGCTTCGGCGGCACGCAGACGAGCTTCATGCCGCCGCTGGCCGCCATCGAGCGCATCGAGATCATCCGCGGCCCCATGTCGACCCTGTACGGCTCGGACGCCATGGGCGGCGTGATCAACATCATCACGCGCAAGGTGGGCAAGCAGTGGATGGGTTCCGTCTCGGCCGATTACACCGCGCAGCAGGAATCGGACTTCGGCGACGTGAAAAGCGGCCGCTTCTACCTGAGCGGGCCCATCGCCACCGACCTGCTGGGCCTGTCCCTGCGCGGCAGCAAGCAGCGCCGCGACGCGGCCAATATCCGCTCCCCGAATGCGGCCGGCGGGACTACGGCCGCCAGCATGGGCGCCAATCCCGTGCGCGCGGACATTGACAACTTTGGCGCGCGCCTGGCCGTTACGCCAAACCGCTACCACACCGTCATCCTCGACGCGGACGCGGGCCGCCAGACCTATGACAATTCGAACGGCCAGCTCGGCACCAAGAGCGTGCAAGGCGGCTACGGCCCGGAACAGAAATACAAGCGCGACCAGTGGACCCTGTCGCACACGGGCCGCTTCGGCTTCGGCACCCTGGACAGCAGCTATATGGTGAACAAGACGGAGACCTTGGGCCGCACGATCCCGCCAGGCACGCCCGGCGCCGTGGCCGGCAGCGCACGCACGCTGGAAGTGGAAAGCCAGGTGTTCGACACCAAGCTGGTCATGCCATTGGGCAAACACATGGCCACCGTCGGCGCGCAATGGTGGAAGGCGGAAATGACGGATGGCGTGGCGCCAAAAAAATTCGAATTCACGCAAAAAGCCCTGTTCGTGGAAGACGAATGGCAAGTGCTGGAAAACGTCGCGCTGACCTTTGGCGCCCGTTATGACGATCACAGCATCTTCGGCGGCCAGACCAGCCCCCGTGCGTATGCCGTGTGGAACGCGACACCGAGCTGGACCGTCAAGGGCGGCGTCAGCAAGGGCTACAAGACGCCGCGCGTGGAGCAACTGTCGCCAGGCATCAACGGTTTTGGCGGCCAGGGCACGATCCCCCTCGTCGGCAGCCCGGATTTGAAGCCGGAAACGAGCACGACCACGGAAATCGGCGCCTACTTCGACAACTTGGCAGGCTGGACGGCCAGCGGCTCCCTGTTCAACAATGAGTTCAAGGACAAGATCACGACGGGCACGGGCCTCGTCAACTGTGACTATCGTCCATCGCCGAACCGTCCCGGCTGCGTCAGCTTCGGCAACTGGCCCAACGTCGATGCGTTTGGCCAGTCCGTCAACGTGGATGAGGCCGTCACACGCGGCGTCGAGCTGAACACGCGCTTCCCGCTGGGCAAGACCTTGTCGGCCAGCGCCAACTACACGTACACGGAAAGCGAACAGAAGAGCGGCAGCAACGCGGGCAAGCCGCTGAGCGACACGCCCAAGCACGCCGTCAACGCGCGCCTGTCGTGGGATATCTCGCGCGAATGGAATGGCTGGCTGCGCGCCGAGTACCGCAGCGAACGCTTCCGCGATCCGGGCACGTCGGCTTCCACGCGCGCCGCCAAGGCCGCGCTGGGCGACTACAAGGGCTACACCATGCTGCACCTGGGCAGCAGCTATCAGCTGAACAAGCGCGTCACATTGAACGCGGCCGTGTACAACCTGCTCAACAAGGACTTCATCGACTACCAGCCATACCGCGCACCGGCATTGACCTACGCCAACCGCTATGTCAACAGCCTGGACGGACGCCGTCTGTGGCTGTCGGCCACCATCGATTTCTGATGAGTTGATGGCTGACCAGCCATAGAGCACAACGGGCTGCCCCAGGGCGGCCCGTTTTCTTTGTCAGGCCGCTTTCGGCTTGTCGATGCAATAACCGATCGCATGCACGGTGCGTATCAAGTCCCGCCCCAGCTTCTTGCGCAGGTGGTGGATATGCACTTGCACGGCATTGCTTTCCACCTCGCCGCCCCAGCTGTACAGGTTTTTCTCCAGCTGCTCCCGGCTCAGCACCCGGCCGCCGTGTTCCAGCAGCAGTTGCAGGATGCGAAATTCCTTCACCGTCAGGGTCACGGGCAAGCCCCCTTGCGTCACCTGCCGGTCCGCGATATCGAGCACCAGGTCGCCGTGCACGAGGTGCTCGCGCAGGCGGCCTGCGGCGCGGCGGCAGGCGCTGCGGATGCGCGCGGCCAGTTCGTCGAGGTCGAACGGTTTCACGATGAAGTCGTCGGCGCCCGCGTCGAGGCCGGCGATGCGCTCGCCCACCTTGTCGCGCGCCGTGACGACCAGCACGGCGCCGCTGTAGCCGTTATCGCGCAGCACGCCCAGCGCCTGCATGCCGTCCTGCCCCGGCAAGCCCAGGTCGAGCAGGATGCAGCCATAGTCGTGCAGGCGCACGGCCGTGTGCGCGTGTTCGGCGCTCGTGACCCAGTCGACGGCATAGCCGCCCTGCTCCAGGCCGATCTGCGTGGCGCGGCCCAGCTGCGGGTCGTCTTCGGTCAGCAAGATGCGCATGGGGAAAGCGGCGCGGCCCGCTCAGTCCTTTTTCTTGATCAGGCCCGCCAGTGCGGCAAACGGATTGTGCGTGGCGGGCGCCACCTCGGCCGACAGCAGGCCGGCGCCACGGTCCGCTTCCAGGTAGCGCGAGTGCTCATTGTCGTGGCAATACAGGCACAGCAGTTCCCAGTTGCTGCCATCGGGCGGATTGTTGTCGTGGTTATGGTCGCGGTGGTGCACGGTCAGCTGCTGCACGTTGGCGCGCGTGAATTCGCGCATGCAGCGGCCGCATACCCACGGATACATCTTCAGCGAGCGCTCGCGGTAGCCGCTCTCGCGCTGGTCGGCGGCGCGGCGCGCTTCGGCCACGATCTTGTCCAGCCGTGCCGCATCGGGCTTTTTACTCTGCATGACAACTTTCGATATGGGAGGTAGAAGCATCCATTTTAATGAGGATGGGGGCGCAATTGTACTTTTTCTGCCACGCCGCCAGCCCGTGTCGCCGCCGGCGTGCTTTTTTTAGCGTGCGCGGCACCACAGATACTTGATTTAACGCAAAATAAGGCCAGCGACAGACCGCGAACAGACAATGGGCGTGGTGGCGACAGGCTTATGCGCAAGGCAGCCGATTTCGGCTATCATGCGCGCCACGCCGCCCTTCCCTTTTTCATGACCCTAGCCTGCAAGCGCCCGTGATAGCGATAACAAGACCCCTGCAACGCCTTGCCCGCCGCCTGTACAGTCTCAGCCTGGTGCCCCTGTTCGCGCTCATCTTGCTGCTGGCGCTGTGGGCGGCCGTCTTTTACCAGGTGGGCCAGGAACGGGCCAGCGCCGTGCGCGACGCCGTGGCCGTCAGCCAGTCGCTGGCGCGCACCCTGGCCGACCATACCAGTTTCACCCTGCGCCAGACGGACCACGCCACGCAGCTGTTCAAGCTCAAATACGAGGAGACGGATGGCAGCCTGCGCCTGAATGAATTCACGCGCCGCCAGGGCCTGCTCGACAGCGTGCTGCCATCGAAGCTGGAACTGCCGATCGCCCTCATCGACGCGCAGGGCAATGTGGTCGACAGCGCCCACGCCTATCTGCCGGAAAACCTGGCCACGCAGCCATTTTTCAGGGCGCTGGCCGCCAATGCATCCGACACGGCCCTGGTCGATACGCCCATGCTCGACGCGGACGGCAAGCGCTGGACCATCCGCCTGGCGCGCCGCCTGAACGATGCCCAGGGCCGTTTCGCCGGCGCCATCGTCATCCTCGTCGACCCCACGTATTTTGTCGACGACTACGACCGCCTGAACCTCGATGAGCATGGCGCGCTGATGCTGGTGGCGCGCGACAGCGGCCTGACGGTGGGGCGCATCGGCGAGCAATTGATCCTCAGCGACCGCATCGACTTTCGCATGCCGGGACCGCCGCAGCACGCCGCCGAGGAACTGCTGATCGAGCCGCCCGTCGACGCGACGTCGCGCATCTACAGCTACCACGAGCTGCCGCGCTACCCGCTGCTGGCCGTGGTGGGCGTGAGCCGCACCGTCGCCCTGGCGCGCTTCGAACACCGCCGCATCGTGTATATCGGCGCGCTGCTCGCCGCCAGCGTGCTCATTGCCGGCTTTACGACCCTGCTGATGCGCCAGAGCGCGCGCCTGCGCCGCAGCATCCGCCAGGCCAAGGAAACGCAGGCGCTGCTGCGCGCGGCGCACCAGGGCAGCCTCGATGCCGTGCTGCTGCTGAAAGCCTGGCGCCCCGCACCGGGCAAACCGGTGGAAGACTTCACCTTTGCCGACATCAACGAGCGGGCCGCCGACATGCTGGGCAAGCCGCGCTCCGAACTGCTGGGCCAGCGCGTGCTGCCGCAGATGCCGCTGTTGCGCGGCGAGCGCTTCTTCCAGCGCTTCGTGCTGGTGATGGAAACGCGCCAGCCGCTGGAAGATGAATTCGAGCTGCCGCTGGCCTCGGGCGGCACGCGCTGGCTGCGCCACCAGGTGGTGCCGATCGCCGACGGCGTGGCCGTCACTTCGCGCGACATCAGCGCGCGCAAGCACGACGAACTGGCGCTGCAGGATAACCGCAGCTTCCTGCAATCGCTGATCGACCATTTGCCCGTGCTCGTCTACGTGAAAAGCGCGCGCCCGGAAAATTTCGGCCAGATGGAAGTGTGGAACAAGGCGGCCGAGGACATCACCGGCCACCTGGCCGCCGACGTCATCGGCAAGACCGATTTCCAGGCCTTCCCGCCCGACTTCGGCCTGCACGATGCCGAGGACGACCGCGCCATCCTGGCCGAGCACGGCGTCATCGACCATACGGAAAAGCCTTTGCGCCTGCTTGACGGCAGCCTGCGCTACCTGCGCGCCGTCTCCGTGCCCGTGTTCGACGAGCGCCAGCAGATCGAACATATCCTGTGCATTGCCGAGGATATCTCGCAGCGCCGCCAGCAGGAACTGGAACTGCGCCAGAAACAGGCCGAGCTGGCCGCCGTCAACGACGCCTCGCCACTGGGGCTGGTGCGCCTGGACCGCCAGCGCCGCTGCACCTACGTCAACCGCACCTTCGAATCGATCACGGGCCTGCCGCGCGCGGCCGCCCTGGGCGCCGGTTGGACCAGCGCCCTGCATCCGGACGACTATCCGCTGATGCACGTGGCGCTGGAGCAGCTCACGCGCAGCCATGCGCCATTCCAGTCGACCCTGCGCTACCTGCAGCGCGACGGCAGGCTGGTCTGGGTCTCCGTGAAGATCGCCCCCATCCTCATCGACGGCCAGATCGAAGGCTACGTGGGGACCCTGGACGACATCACCACCTTGCGCGAATCGGAAGTGGCGCTGCTGGAAAGCGAAGCGCGCCTGCGCACCATCGCCGACACCTTGCCGGCCATGATCGCGTACATCGACGCCGACCAGGTCTACCGCTTCCTGAACATCGCCTATGAACGCGAATTCGGCCTGAGGGGCCGGCAGGCGCTGGGCAAGAGCGTGCGCGACACCGTGGGCGAGGCGCGCTACCGCACGGTGGCGCCGTATATCGAGCGCGTGCTGGCCGGCGAAACCTTGAGCTTCGAGGAGGAAGACGAGAAGGAAGGCATCGAGCGCTGCCTGGAAGTGATCTACATCCCGCAGATCGGCGAAGACAAGCTGCAGGTGGTGGGCTTTCACGTGATGCGCCAGGATATCACCGTGCAGAAGCGCGAGAAACAGCGCCTGCTGAAGCTGGCTCAGGTCGATGCGCTCACGGGCCTGTCGAACCGCGCCGGCTTCCAGCAAAAACTCAGCGACGCCATGCACGCGAGCCGCCAGCAGCAGCACCTGATGGCCGTCATGTACATGGATATCGACCGCTTCAAGCCCGTCAACGACACGCACGGCCACGGCACCGGCGACGCGCTGCTGCGCGCCTTCGCCCAGCGCCTGACGCACACCATGCGCGCCACCGACATCATCGCCCGCCTGGGCGGCGACGAATTCACCATCATCATGGAACAGATCACCCGGCCCGACGACGCGGCCGTGCTGGCGGAAAAAATCGTCGCCGCCATGCAGCAGCCGTTCGAACTCGATGGCATCACCGTGCGCATTTCCGCCAGCATCGGCCTGGCCTTCTACCGCGACGAAGACATTTCGCCCGCCGTGCTGCTGCAGCGGGCCGACGTGCTGCTGTACAAGGCCAAGCAGGATGGCAGGAACACGTATCGCGCCGGCGCATTGACGGCTTGATTTAGCCGCTGGCGCATGCCGTCATTCCTGCTATATTGGCGCCTGTCCTCCCTACCGTTGCCACACCATGCGCCTGCTGCACACTTCCGACTGGCATCTGGGCCAGACCCTGCACAATTATGAAAGGGGCTACGAACACCAGCGCTTCCTCGACTGGCTGCTCGACACGCTCGTGGCCGAACAGGTCGACGTGCTGCTGGTGGCGGGCGACGTATTCGACAACGCCAACCCGTCGGCCGCCTCGCAAAAGCAGCTATATGTATTCCTGCAGCAGGCGCGCGCGCGCCTGCCCGCGCTGCAACTGGTCGTCGTCGCCGGCAACCACGATTCGGCGGGACGGCTCGAAGCGCCCGGCCCCCTGCTGGCCGCGCACGGCACCCACGTAGTCGGCCATCTGCTGCGCGACGAGGCCGGCAATATCGACCTGGAACGCCTGCTGCTGCCGCTCGCCGGCAGCGACGGGCAAGTGCAGGCCTGGTGCCTGGCCGTGCCCTTTTTGCGTCCCGGCGACGTGCCGAGACTGCCGGCCGGCGACACGCAAGACGCCTACCTGGGCGGCATCGCCCTGCTGTACCGCCAGCTGGCGGACCTGGCGCTGGCGCGCCGCCAGCCAGGGCAAGCCATCGTCGCCATGGGCCACTGCCACATGGTGGGCGGCGAAATGTCGAACGACTCCGAACGCCGCATCGTCATCGGCGGCACGGAAATGCTGCCGTCGGGGATTTTCGATACATCCATCGCCTATGCGGCGCTGGGCCATCTGCACAAGGCGCAGGCCGTGGGCGGGCAGAATCACATCCGCTACTGCGGCAGCCCGATTCCCCTGTCATTCGCGGAAGTGAATTACCGCCACCAGGTGCTGTGCCTCGATATCGATGGCGAGCAGTTGACTAAGGTGCGCGTCATCGAAGTGCCGCGCGCCGTGCCCTTGCTGCGCGTGCCCGCCACGCCGGCACCCATCAACGAAGTGCTGGCGCAGCTGGCCGCCCTCGACGTGCCCGCCGCGCCACCGGAAGCGCAACCCTTCCTGGAAGTGCGCGTGCGCCTCGATGCGCCCGAACCGGGCCTACGCACGCGCATCGAAACGGCGCTCGACGGCAAGCCCGTGCGCCTGGCGAAGATCGAAACGTCGAGCGCCGCGCGCAGCAGCGCGCCCGAGAACCTGACACTCGACCAGTTGGGCCAGCTGCAGCCCGACGACATCTTCCGCCGCCTGTACCTGCAAAAATACGGCAAGGAAGCACCACCCGAACAACTCTCGGCCCTGGCCGAACTGCTGCTGCCCGGCGCTTGAGCGCAACTGAAGAACCATGAAAATACTGAAAATCAGCGGCAAGAACCTGGCCTCGCTGGCTGGCGAATTTGAAGTCGACTTCCAGCAGGAGCCGCTGGCGTCTTCCGGCCTGTTCGCCATCAGCGGCCCCACGGGCGCGGGCAAGAGCACCTTGCTTGATGCCCTGTGCCTGGCCCTGTACGACGCCACGCCGCGTTTGCTGAAAGTGCTGGGACGGGGCAGCGCCCTGCCCGACGTGGGCAAGGAAACCGTCAATGCCCAGGATACGCGCACCCTGCTGCGCCGCGGCACGCCGGACGGTTACGCGCAAGTCGATTTCGTCGGCAACGACGGCGCAAGTTACCGCGCACGCTGGAGCGTGCGCCGCTCGCGCACCAAGGCGGAAGGCGCGCTGCAGGCAACCGCCATGAGCTTGCACCAGCTGCCCGCGCTGCAACCCATCGGCGGCACCAAGACGGAAGTCAAGGAAGAGATCGAAAAGCGTATCGGCCTGTCGTTCGACCAGTTTACGCGCGCCGTGCTGCTGGCGCAGAACGAGTTTTCCACCTTCCTCAAGACGGAAGACAATGAACGGGGCGAATTGCTGGAAACCCTGACGGGCAGCAGCATCTATACCGACATTTCCATGCGCGCCTTCGAGCGGGCGAAAAAGGAAAAGCAGGTCCTCGAACGCCTGGGCGAAAAACTGGCCGACCAGCGGCCCCTGTCGCCGGAAGAACGGGCGGAGACCGAAGCGCTGTGCAACGCCGCCGAGACCAGCCTGCACACCATCGATCTGCGCAAGGCCGTGCTGGAACTGCAGCAGCGCTGGCACCAGGAGACATACAAGCTGCAAGCCCAGGTGGAGTCTGCGCAGCAAGCATTGGACAGCGCGGATGCCGAACGGGCCACTGCCGAAGCGCGCCGCGCGGCGCTGGCGCAGTGGGAATTGCTGCAGCCGGCGCGCCCCCTGATCGACGACGTGGCGCGCCTGGCGAACGACATCGCCAGCACCGGCGCCGCGCTGGAAGCGTCGCGCGCGCAGGCGGCGCAGGCCGTCGCCAGCGAAGCGCAACTGGCGCAGGCCGTACAACTGGCGGCAGCGGCCTTGCAGGCCAGGGAAGCGGCGCAACACGATGCGGCGCCCCTGCTCGACCAGGCCAAGGCGCTCGACGCCGGCATTGCGGCACACTTGCCCGCGCACCGCCAGGCGCAAGATGGCGCCCTGGCCGCCGACCAGGCCAACGAGGCGGCGCGCGCCGCGCTGCACGCGCTGCAGCAGCGCCAGCAAGCCGCGCAGGCGGAACAGGAAGCGGGCCGCCAGTGGCTGGCATCGCACCAGCAGTGGCAGGCGCTGGCGCAATCGTGGCAATTGTG
>NZ_LBCO01000029.1:56342-88048 GCF_000988085.1 Janthinobacterium sp. KBS0711
GCCCTTGACACAACGCAGGCGGCGCAAGATGCGCTGGCCAGCGCCGCTGCCGCGCTGGCGCTGCGCGATGCCGAACGGCGCGAGGCGCTGGCGGCCATGCAAGCCATCGACGGCCAGGGGCTGCAGGAACAGCGCGGCCAGTTGGAGGCGCACGCGCGCATCTTGACCAGCGCGGAAAAAACCTGGAGCGAACTGGCACGCCAGCGGCAGGCGCTGGTGCACTGGCAAGCGAAGGCGGCCCAGCTGGCGCAGGCCGCGCAAACGGAAAGCACGGCACTGGCGGCGGAAGCGGCGCAAACGGCGCTGCTGGAAGCGCGCCTGGCGCAGGCGGAAAAATCCTTGAAGGGTGCCGAAGTGGCATGCGCGGCCAGCGTCGAGCAGCTGCGGGCGAACTTGCAGGACGAGCAGCCCTGCCCCGTCTGCGGCGCGCTGGAACACCCGTACAGCCACGCCGATCACGCCTTGCAGGCGATGCTGGCCAGCTTGCAGGATGAGGTGCTGGATTGCCGCACGCAGGCACGCGGCAATCTGGAACGGCTGGCCACGCACAAGGTGGCGCTGGCCGCCCATTTGCGCGAACAAGCGCAAACGGCGGAAGAACTATCTGCACTGCCGTCCATCATTGACGGCCTGAATGCGCAATGGCAGCCGCATGCGGACACCCTGCAGCTGCCGCCGGAAGACGAGCGCGCGGACTGGTTCACGCAACATCTGGCGGCCAATGCGGCAGGCTTGCAGGCGCTGGCGCAGCAGGAAACGGCGCTGCGGCAGGCCAGTACACTGCGCGAGCAGGCGCAGGCGGCGCTCGACCTGGCGTCCAGCGACCACGCGCGCTGCACAAGCGCCGTCGCCGATGCGCAAGCGCGACTGGCCCAGCTGCAGGCGCAGCAAGCGGGCAATGCAGACAAGGGCGAGACGGCGCGCGCCGCGCTCGATACCCTGCTGGCGCAGCTCGATGGCGCCTTTGCCGACGCCGACGGCGCCGAAGGCTGGAAAGAGGGCTGGCGCGCCGGTCCGGCCGCATTCCGTGCGGCGCGTGAATCGGAAAGCCGGCAATGGCTGAAACAGCAGGCGGACCAGGACAAGCGCGGCCACGCGCTGGCGACCCTGGCCGCGCAACTGGAAGCGGCGCTGCTGGCCGCCGGCAAGGCACAGCACACGGCGCAGGAAGCCCACGCCGCCTTTGCCGCCGCCGACAAACGGCGCACGGCGCTGCAAGCGCAGCGCAACGCGCTATGGCAGGGCCAAAGCGTGGCCGAGGTCGAGCGCGCGCTGGCGGACGCCATCGCGCAGGCCAAAGAACAGCTGGTGCGGCAGCAAACGGCGGCGCAGTCGGCCAGCCAGCAGCGCACGCGCCTGGAAGAAGCGTGTGCGCAGCTGTCGCAGCGCCTGGCCACCTTGCGCGAGCAGGAACACGGCGCCACCACCGCCCTGCACGGCTGGCTGCACCAGTTCCAGGATGCCCACCCTGGTTACGCACCCGCCACGCTTGACGAGCTGCGCGCGCGCCTGGCCATCGCGCCGGACGCCATGCGCGCCGAACGCGACGCCCTGCAAGTGCTCGCCGACCGCCACACGGCGGCCGTCTCCGTGCTGGCCGAACGCCGGCGGCAGTTGGCGATGCATGTGCAGCAGCCGCCGGAAGCGCTGGAAATGGACGTGGCGGCGCTGCAGGCCGCGCTCGATGCACTGGCGCTGGAACGCCAGGCGGCCAACGAGGAAGCGACGCGCTTGCGCCTGGCCATCGCGCAGGATGACGCACGGCGCCACAGCGCGCAAGCGATGCTGGCGCAGATCGAAGCGCAAGCCGTCATCGAGCGGCGCTGGGCCAGCCTGAATGAATTGATCGGCTCGGCCGACGGCAAGAAATTCCGCAACTACGCGCAGCAATTCACCTTGGAAGTGCTGCTCGGCTATGCCAACGCGCACCTGAACCACCTGGCGCGCCGCTACCAGCTCGAACGCATCGACAACCCGAACAATCCGTCGCTGGGCCTGATGGTGCGCGACCAGGACATGGGCGGCGAGCTGCGCTCCGTGCACTCGCTGTCGGGCGGCGAATCGTTCCTCGTTTCGCTGGCCCTGGCGCTGGGCCTGGCCTCGCTGTCCTCGAACCGGGTGCGCGTGGAATCGCTGTTCATCGACGAGGGCTTCGGCAGCCTGGATACGGAAACTCTGCGCGTGGCCATGGATGCGCTCGACGGCTTGCAAGCGATGGGCCGCAAGGTGGGCGTCATCTCGCACGTACAGGAAATGACGGAGCGCATCGCCACCCGCATCCTCGTGCAGCCGGGATCCGGCGGCAAGAGCGTGGTGACGGTGCGTTAGGTCGCTAGCGGCTGGCCGGCTCCCGGCACAGCCTGAGCATATCCCAACCCAGTTCGCGGCGGATCTGCTCGGGGTCGGGCGGCGGCCGGCGCTGTTCCAGCTCCGCTTTCAGCCACTTCCTGACCAGCTCCTTGGCGGGCTGTGCAGGCTTTTCCTTGTCATGCTTGTCCATGGTGCTACCTCTTCAATGGATGCCAGATGGCCTCCGTAGTGTCTCAACGTGATAGACAGGATTCAGTTGACTTCAGCGTGGCGCAGTTGCAACAACGTGTAACGATGGCCGGAGTGCGTTAAAATCGCCGCCTTCGCGCAGGCACCGCCTACGCCCCGCAACAGTTCAAGGAAACCCATGAAAGCCGCCCGCAGCCTCACCTTCAAGTGCGTAAAATGTCACAAATCCATGCAGGTCTACCTGCAAAAAGTCTCCGCCTGCTCGCATATCCAGCCATACCAGGGCATTTGCGCATGCGGCGAACTCAAGCGCCACGCCACGGGCCAGGCCGATGCCGTCAAGTCCTATCTGGAGTCGGCGGACGGTAGCTGGTCGCACCACCACTAATGGTTAAAGAATGGGCGTAGAACGCCGTTAATAACGGTACTTCGCTCATTGAGAAACCGCCATGTCCCAGCTTCCCGCCCTCGCCAGCCGTCAACCCGCCCCGAATACGCTGGCCGGCCAGAAACCGCCCCGGACGGGCGGCGGCGCCACGGGGCTGGCGGCTTCGCCCCTGATGCAGCGCGCGGCGCAAGACGTCGTGGCGCTGTCGAAAAATGGCCTGGACCTGTCGGCCAAGGGGCTCTCGCAAAGGACCGATGCGCTGGGCAACGTCACCGTTGACGTGGCGCAGGATTTTTTGAGCAACATGACGCGCCAGCTGTTCGGCGACGGCGCCACCGTTGCCTTCGATTCCGTCGACCTGAAGGCGGGAGCCAGTTTCAGCAGCGGCAGCGCCAGCGTCTCGGGCGCCAGCGGCAGCAGCCGCGCGGCCGCCTTCAGCCTCGATGAAAACGCGCACTTCATCGGCAAGGGCAAGATCACGACGGCCGACGGCCAGACCTTCGACTTCGAAGTGGAAGTGCAATATCAATCGAACATCAGCGCGGGCGTCCTTGAGCAAACGCAAGAGGCATCTGAAGAGGCTAGCTCTGCCGAAGACGCAAGCCTGCCCGCCAAAGAATTGCCCGACACACATTTCGCCGGCAACCTGCACGACCTGTTCAAGCTGCTGGGCCAGCAATTGCAAAGCAATCTCTATCAGGGCCTGTCCGACGGCGCCAGCGCCAGCGGCAACGATGGCGACCTGGCGGGCAGCCTGAGCTTGCGCTTGCTCAAACTGGTGCAGCCGGACGCGGTGGCCGACGCCGGCAAGAAAACCGTGGAAGCCACGCCGGAAGAGCAGGCCCGCGCCCGCGCGCTGGCGCTCGCCTATGGCACGGACAGTGCCGACAGCACAGACGGCACGGCCAGCAACGTATAATGGAAGACGGCCTGCGCAGGCGACCATGCCGCGCGCCCCCTTCTATCGATTGAATCCCATGTCCGACACATCTTCACCTACCGTTCATCCGCAGATCCACTGGAGCGAAAACGGCGCCGAACACGCGGCCCGCTGGCGCTCGGAAAGCGGCATGCCGCCGCCCAAGCGCGTCGTCATCGCCGATGACCGCACGACGGCCGACCAGGCTTACCGCCTGGCCTGCGAAGGCACGGCCATGCTGTGGCGCGGCGACTTCCAGAACGCGCGCCAGTTGCTGCAGGCACTGGCGCGGCGCGCCGACCACAAGAACGACAAGCCGAGCAAGAAAGCCAAGGCCGCCAAGTTGGCCAAGCCGGAGCCGTCCGCCACGGAAGCCTTCCATTTGCACCGCCAGGCGCAGTCGCAACGCGCCCGCACCCTGGCCATGCTGCTGCTGCCCTTCGACGCCGACTACACGATCCCGCTGCGCCGCGCGCCGGACGTAAAACTGGCGTGCAATGAAGCGTATGGCCGCGGCGAAGAGCCGTTCGTCGCCTCGCTGCGCGAGCTGCTGGGCTTGATCGGCGCGCACGAATGGCGCCGCACGGGCGTGGAACTGCCGGCCCTCGGCCAGCGCATCCACCCGCACTATGGCGTGTTCGCGCCGATCCGCGGCGAATACGTGGGCCTGGTGGCGGAAGCGCCCCTGCCCGCGCGCGCCAGCCTGGCCTTCGACATCGGCACCGGTACGGGCGTGCTGGCCGCCGTGCTGGCGCAGCGCGGCGTCGCCCGCATCGTCGCCACCGACCAGGACCCGCGCGCCCTGTCCTGCGCGCGCGAAAACCTGGCCCGCCTCGATGTGGCCGACAAGGTCGAGGTGGTGCAGGCCGATTTGTTCCCTGCGGGCCGCGCGCCGCTCGTCGTGTGCAATCCGCCATGGCTGCCGGCCCGTCCAAGCTCGCCGATCGAATACGCCGTCTACGATCCGGACAGCCGCATGCTGCGCGGCTTCCTCGCCGGCCTGGCCGAGCATCTGGAGCCAAACGGCGAAGGCTGGCTGATTCTGTCGGACCTGGCCGAGCACCTGGGCTTGCGCCCGCGCGCACAATTGCTGGAATGGATAGAACAGGCGGGCTTGAAAGTCATCGACCGCCTGGATGTGAAGCCCACGCACCCGCGCGCACAGGACGCCACCGACAGCCTGCATGCGGCCCGTTCGAAGGAAGTCACCTCGCTGTGGCGCCTGGCGGCGGCGTAATCGAGGGTCTGAAACCCGGCCATTGCGCATTGCAGCAAACCCCGCTATAATTCGCCTGCGGGGTGGAGCAGTCTGGCAGCTCGTCGGGCTCATAACCCGAAGGTCACAGGTTCAAATCCTGTCCCCGCAACCAGATATATAAAAAGCCGCTGATTCTTGCAAAGGGATCAGCGGCTTTTTCCATTGCGGCGCAGCATGTCCAACGCCCTCCTGCAAGCCAAATGCCTTTCGTATCAATCCGCTCTTTCGCAATGCAACAAACTCGGTTATAATTCGTCTGCGGGGTGGAGCAGTCTGGCAGCTCGTCGGGCTCATAACCCGAAGGTCACAGGTTCAAATCCTGTCCCCGCAACCAACACATAAAAACCGCTGATACCTGCAAGGGCATCAGCGGTTTTTTCATTCCGGGTCTGGCCCACGTTTTACACGGCGACGCTGGCCCTGATCTGTCTGGCCGCCGCGTGCAGGCTGGCCGCCACGCGCTCCAGCTTGTCGGCGCCCGCCGTTTCGGCCAGGGCGGCGAACGCGCTGATATGAAACGTGGCCACCATGGCTGGCGACACTTCGAGTTCGAGCGCCGTCTTGCTCAACTCAGTCGACGCCTCGAGATAGGGTTCGCTGCCCGCCTCGAACGCCTGCTTGGTTTCCAGCAATTCCTGCCCCCCTTCCGCCTTGGCCAGGCAGGCATCGACCTTTTGCTGGAAGGCCGGCAAGGTGTCGCGCACGGGCCCGGCATCCGGCGCGGCTTCCGCTTCCGGCTCTGCGGGTGCGGGCTCGGCTGCGGCCGGCTTGGCGACAGGCGCCATGTCGCGCAACGTCAGCCAGCGCTCGACGGCGAGAAAGTCGGCAAACGGCTCGGCCACCTTGGGATTCATCAGCCAGACTTCGCCAGTGCGCCAGTCGATCCGGGCACCGCGCTCGTTTCTGGCCAACAAAATATCCTTGCCGCCATCGGCATTCGACACCCGGCCGATATCGAGCCAGTTCATCAATTCCGCCTGGCGCGACATCGCGTTGACCCGATGAAAATAGGCCAGCCATACAAATCTGGCGACCAATAGAACCAGGGCACCGCCAACCATCCACATCATTTTTCGCTCCGCTCCGCACCACATCGACAGCGCGCATTTTCTCACATGAAAGCTTGCGCCAAGGAAACTTTTACATCTGCCGTGCGGCAGCGCAAATCCGGCGCCACGCGTGACCCGGACGCGCAGTCGCATTTCAGCAACGCCGCGCTTTCCTGATTGCCTAGCGTGCGCCGCTACGCTATTATGAGAACAATTCTCATTTAGATTAAGCTATCCGATCCCGTCCGTATGCTGTCCGCCCCTTCCTCATCGTCCGATTTCCAGGCCCTGTATGCCGAGCACCACTCGTGGCTGCTGCACTGGCTGAAGCGCCGCCTGCACGATGCGGGGCTGGCCGGCGATCTGGCGCAAGATACCTTCATCAAGATTTTCGTCGCGCGCAGCAGTGCCGGAATCTTGCAGCCGCGCCCCTTCCTGGCCACCATCGCCAAGCGCCTGCTGGCTAACCACTGCCGGCGCGAAGAGGTCGAACGGGCCTACCTCGACGCCCTGCTGCACCAGCCGCAAGCGAGCACGCCGTCGCCGGAAGCGATGTCCATCCTGCTCGAATCGCTGCAGCTGGTCGACCGCGCGCTGGACCAGCTGTCCGCCAAGGCCAGGGCCGCTTTCCTGCTGGCCCACCTGGACGGCATGACCTACGCCGAGATCGCCGCCGAACTGGGCACCACCACGCATTCCGTCAAAAAATACCTGAGCAAGGCCAACCTGCTGTGCTTTTTTGCCGTGCCCGATTTTGCCGCGTCCTGACATGCGCGGCGCCACCGTCTACGCACAGGGCCAGCCCATCGACCTGGCCATCGCCATGCAGGCAGCCGAATGGCTGGCCACCCTGATGAGCGGAGAAACGACGCCGGCGGAAAAATCGGCCTGGCACGAGTGGCGCCAGGCGCACCCCGACCATGAGCGGGCGTGGAAACACATTGAAAGCGCCAGCGGCGGCTTGCGCGAACTCGATGCGCAGGCCAGCCGCAAGGCGTTGACACAACGCTCCCGCCCTGCCTCGCCTATCTCGCGCCGCCGCAGCCTGCAATTGCTGGCATGGGCAGCCACCGTCGGCGTCACGGGCTGGTTCGGCGCGCGCTCGGAATACGCACCCGGATTTGCCCGCGCCGCGCTGGCCGACCTGTCCACCAGCGTGGGCGAACGCCGCGAGCTGACCCTGCCCGACGGCAGCCGTCTGCACCTGAACAGCGGCAGCGCCGTCAACATCCGCTACACGAGCACGCAACGCCTGCTGCAACTGGTGCAGGGCGAAGTGTTCATCGCCACGGCCCGCGAAACGGGCATGCCCTACCGCCCCTTCCTCGTCGAAACGGCGCAAGGCCACGCGCAGGCGCTGGGCACGCGCTACTCGGTACGCCAGGCCGATGGCAGCACGCTGGTCGCCGTCGAGGAAGGCGCCGTCCGGCTGATGCCCCGTCATGGCGACGCCAACCCGGTGATCCGCGCGGGCCAGGGCGGCGGCATGACGGCGCAGAATACCTTGCCCGCGCACGCCGTCTCACCCGACACCTGGGCCTGGCGCCAGGGCTTGCTGCTGGCCGACGCCATGCCGCTGCGCGACTTCCTGCATGAACTGAGCCGCTACCGCCACGGCTTGCTGGGCTGCGACGACGCCGTCGCCGGCCTGCGCATCTCCGGCGTCTTTCCGCTCGCCGACCTGGACGCCGTGCTGCTGTCGCTGCCCGACTCGCTGCCGGTGGACGTGCGCCTGCGCACACGCTACTGGGTGCAAGTGGAAGCGCGCCAGCGGCGCTGAAATTTATTTTGAGTCCAACGAAAAAAAAGGTACCCGCTTCCGATTCTCGCGTGACCTGTGTAGGCAACGTTCTTTTTGACGACTACACCACAAGGTAACCATGTCTCCTGCCATTCATTCCAAGCCGCGTATCAAACCCATGGCGTATGCCATCGAGCTCGTCTTCATCGGTTCGGCCCTGCTGCTCAACGTCCAGGCGCCAGCCCTGGCGCAGGAAAGCGCGGCGGCGGCCACTGCCACGCTCGACTTTCAGGTGCCCGCCGGCGACTTGGCCACCGCGCTGCGCCAGGTCGCCAGCCAGTCGCGTGTCATCCTCAGTTTCACGCCCGAGCAGACGCGCGGCAAGACGTCGGCCGGCTTGAGCGGCCGCCACGACGTGCTGGCCGCCCTGAACGGCGTGCTGCGCGGCACGGGCCTCAAGGCCGAGCGCAGCGCCAACGGCAGCTATGTGCTGCGCCCGGCCGATGCGGCGGCGGGTGGCGAAGCGATGGCGATGATGCCGGAAGTGTCGGTCAAGGCGCAGCAGGATGCCACGGAAGGCTCGGGCGCGTATGTCTCCACCCTGCCGATCGCCACGGCCACGCCGCTGGGCCTGTCGATCAGGGAAACGCCGCAGTCGGTCAGCGTCATCACGCAGCAGCGCATGCAGGACCAGGGCTTGAACACGATCGCGCAAGTGATGGCACAGACGCCGGGCATCACCCTGTTCTCGCTGGGCAGCGAACGCACGGGCTTTACTTCGCGCGGCTATTCGATCACCAATTACCAGCTCGATGGCGTCAGCACGCATTCGGAAAACCTGGGCCTCAATGCAATACCGTCGCAAAGCCTGGCCGACATGGCGCTGTACGACCGCATCGAAGTGCTGCGCGGCGCCTCGGGCCTGATGACGGGCGCGGGCGACGCGTCGGGCGCCATCAACATGGTGCGCAAGAAGCCGACGGCGCAGTTCCAGGCCTCCGTCGAGGGCGAGCTGGCTTCCTATGATGAACGGCGCGCCATGGCCGACGTCTCGGGTCCGCTCAACGAGACCGGCAGCGTGCGCGGCCGCCTGGTGACGGTGTACGAAGAAGGCGACAGCATTATCGACGACTACAGCCGCGACAAGAAAGTGGTCTACGGCGTGGTCGAAGCGGACCTGTCACGCGACACGAAGCTGACGGCCGGCGTCACGCACCAGCGCAAGCGCTCGAACGGATCCTTGTCCTACCTGGGCTTCCCCCTGTTCTATAGCAATGGCGTCATGACGGACCTGCCGCGCTCTTTCAGCCCTGCCGCCAAGTCGAATCGCTTCGACACCAATTCGACCGACCTCTTCGCCACCGTGGAGCACGCGCTGGCCAACGACTGGAAACTGAAAATCTCGGCCAACCGCGTGCAATCGTCGCAGGAAGAACGCGCCGTCTACCTGAGCGTGAGTGGCGGCTTTCCCGACCAGGCCACGGGCGATGGCCTGAGCTTGAACGCCGACTACCGCGACTACCAGCTTCAGGTCAACAGCGTGGACGTCAATGTGCGCGGCCCGTTCAGCGCATTCGGCCGCCAGCACGAGCTGGTGCTGGGCATGGACTACAGCGAATTTCAAAGCACGACCGATGGCCGTTTCGACCGGGGCGTCGAAAACACGCCCGTCAACCTGTACCGCTGGAATCGCACGGCAACGCCCGTGTTTGGCGGCACCACCGTCATCTACGACAGCACGCGCCGCCAGGCCAGCGCCTACGCGGCCAGCCGCTTCAACCTCTCCGAACGCCTGAAACTGATCGCCGGCGCCAAGGTGCTGCGCTACAGCGAGAACTACATCTCGGACGCGCCGTCCGTGAATTTTTACAGCGCGTCCCCCGCCTCGGAGAGCCGTGTCTTCACGCCGTATGGCGGCCTCGTATTCGACATCGACGGCACGCACAGCGCCTACGCCAGCTACTCCAGCATCTACCAGCCGCAAGCATCGCAAGACCGCTACGGCAAGCTGCTGGCGCCGCGCGAGGGCAAGACCTTTGAGGCAGGCATCAAGAGCGGCTGGCTCGATGGCCGCCTGAACACCTCTGCCGCGCTGTACCAGATCCGCCAGAGCAATCTGTCCGAATCGGACCCCGGCTACACCGTGCCTGGCACGAACAATCCTGCCAACCGCGCCATCAAGGGCGCCAAGACCCAGGGCGTGGACGTGGAAGCGACGGGCGCCATCACGCCGGACTGGAATATTTCGGCATCGTGGTCGTACAGCCAGACAGAAAACAATGCCGGCAAGGCCATCCTGACCACCTTCCCGCGCCACCTGGTGAAACTGTGGACGACTTACCGCCTGCCCGGCGACCTCAATCGCCTGACCGTGGGCGGCGGCGTGAACTGGCAAAGCCGCGTGTATTCGGACATCGACGCGTGGCAGATCAACAGCACCATGCACTGGGAACAGAAGGCGTACTCAGTGGCCAGCCTGATGGCGCGCTACGACGTCAACGACAAGCTGTCGGCCACCGTCAACGTGGCCAACCTGTTCGACAAAAAATACACGGCTTCCGTGTCGGACTGGTGGTACTCGGGCATGTATGGCCCGGCGCGCAAGGTGGCGTTGAAGGTGCGCTACCAGTTCTAGGGCAGGGATACAACTTTCCCGTTTCACGGGCGTTGCCGGCCATTGCCGCCAACGCCCTTGCCCATGGAGACGCCCAAGAAGAATGTGTGGAAGACCTCGCTCGGGCCCTGCCAGGAGATACGGCAGGCCAAGCTGTCTGAAAGCAGAAACACACCGGTTTCCTTGCGGCAACTGGTGTGGTGCTATAAAGATAGATGGGAAAATCCCTGTCTATTTCCGGGAAACGATTATTTCATCGTGAACGTGACAGCCCACGCATGTGTCGATATGTCGGTCGAAGTGATCGTCGCGGTACATACAGCGCCGCCGACTGGCGTCGCTACTTTTGACCACTGCGGCGTCTGAACTCCATTACTGCCGGTGGCGAATGTATAGGCAGTGTGAAACTGGCATTGCTTTCGCCCCATCGTATAGATCAAGGAAGCATAATTGACGATGGGGGTTAAATTACTTTGCACCCGGAAGCTATTTTGTTCTAACGCCGGGATTTTCGGAGCCGGCGTCGGAGACGCATTGGCCTGCGTACTAATTTCATTATTGGTGGCGAGCCACTGAACGGCCGGTTCGGCTGCATTCAGATTTTTCACCGTGACAAGGACTTGTGGCCCAGCAAAAGCGATAACAGGTGCCGACATACCCAAGCTAATCAATACCCCGCCGAGAAGTCGTTTGGAAAATTTCAAGATAAGCTTCCTTAGTGTTTATCCATTTCAGGATGAAATGGATGGATTCGAGCCTAGGCCCAATATTTCAAATAGATCCGGAACAGCCCCGGCATTTTTACTTTTCATCAAACTCGCAAGAGATCCTGGGGTCGCCGGCGAATTTCCGGCGGCATGGTTGAAATAATTAAAATCGAGTTTGATCTTATCTTCCAGATCACCAGCATAGTTTTCCGGATAAAGGACCTGCTCCAGCTTAGGCAATTCATTGAAATGCGCTAAAACTGATTTGAAAAAATTGGTTGTCTTTCCGGTTGTGTTGTATTCCCTCATTCCTTCAGCGAGAACTTGGCTGCGCCAGGCCTCTTCTTCCCTGTAGGCCTGCATAAAGGCGGCACGCCGCTCATTTACGGTAAAAGTGCCACTTTCGTCCTGGGAGATGGTTGACAATTGCTCGCGCGACAACCCCGCGAATGGATTGGGGGCCTTGCGATCCACGAAGGCGGTTGCTGCGGCAGCCGACTGCGCCGATGCCGCATCATTTGGTACTGGAACTTGCTTTGCTGCCGCCGCTTTATGCTCGTCATCCAGCTTGTAAAGTATGGTGTCGGTATTCTTATTGATTCTGGCCACAACAGATAACCGGTCCAGTCCCTGCATGTTAGCGGTGCTGGCCGATGCGGCTTTGGACAATCGGACGGCTAGAGTCGAGATGACCGTACCTTCCGAAACAGCGCCAATGACAGCTTTCGCAGCTACCGGCACATTCTCCGCCGTTAATGCCATATTGCCTTCGGCATTCGCAACCGAAGAGGAATTATTTTCCCGTCGAAGCGGAAATACGGATGCAGGAATATTTACCATTGTCATCTCCATGATTAATAAATATTACTATACCACAACAAATATCGAAACATCGCCCTGCTGCGTTCTTTCAATCAATTCAATTACATTGTGATTATGTGTGAGTATTGGCGCAAACAGGAAAATATCCACATGAAGTTCCCAACAGCATTTCCACATTGCCATGCATCAGACATGATCCTAAAATAAAACCGACCGTGACCTCCATATACGGCCGCTTGCATCTGGAAATGAGTATGGCATTTGCGAAGTGAATGACTTAGAATCAATGCCCTACCGTCGATGGATGTAATGAATGCCGAAAGACCCTGACATCGTTCCGATTCTGCGATTGACGCACTTGTACCGTAATTTCCCTCACGCTGGCGGTGTTGTCGCGGCATTGCAGGATGTTTCGCTGGTCGTACGCCGAGGGGAAACCTGCGCCATCACGGGCGCATCGGGCTCTGGAAAAAGCACGCTGCTTAATATTCTGGGGCTATTGGATAAACCCGACGCGGGCAAATTTGAATTCTGCGGAATGGATGTGACAAGCACTGGCGCCGATCAACTTGCTCAAATACGAAACGATGAGATAGGCTTTGTCTTTCAATCCTTCAACCTCTTGCCACAACTCGACGCGGTGGATAACGTTGCCCTGCCACTCTACTATCGCGGTATCGATCGGGAGACGGCGAGAAAGCTGGCATTCGAGCAACTCGATCGCATGGGTTTGAGCTCACGGGCCTTGCACAAACCGGCAGATATGTCCGGGGGACAGCGTCAACGCGTTGCGATCGCCAGGGCTCTCATCGGCCAGCCCTCGATCATCCTGGCCGATGAGCCTACCGGCAGCCTGGACAGTTCCATCGCTGCCATTATTCTCGATACCTTGTTTGACCTCAACCGTGAAAAGGCCGTTTCCCTGCTGATCGTGACGCACGACGTCTCGGCCGCCGCGCGTTGCGAACGTCACTTCGACATCTGCCACGGCCGCCTGCTGGAACGTCGTTCGCCAGATGCGAGGAGAGCATGAGCGGCAGCAAGGCGGCACGCATGCGACCCGGCCCCTCCCCCGGCCAGTTAATCTCCGAAGCCAGCCAAAGCGTCAGAAATCTTACCCAGCGCGCGATGCTGAGCATGCTGGGAATCGCCATCGGCAGCGCCTCGATCATCGCCTTGCTAAGCCTGGGCCAAGGCGCTGCCGAGGAATCGTTACGCACATTCGAATCCCTCGGCTCCAACATTGGTATCGCCAGCCTTCAGGAAACGGCCAGCACGCCCACGCCATTGCACTTTGACGCTGCGCAAGCGCGCGGCGTGGCCGGGATCGTCGACGTGGCACCTCTGGCTTTACTGTCCGCAACGATTCAAAGCAAGGGCATGCACATCGACACTACCGTACTGGGAACCCAGGAATCCATCGCCCGCATCTTTGAATGGGTTCCCATCAAGGGGCGCTTCATATCGGACCTGGACGGCCGAGCTACCTACGCCATTATCGGCAACGACATTGCGACCAGGCTCGGGATCGGCGGGACCGAAGGGCCCCATGTCATCCAGATAGACCATTATCTGTTTAGCGTGATCGGCGTACTTCCCGCCCAGTTGCCGAATCCCCTGTTGCCGGTATCGGTCAATCAGTCGGTGATTGTTCCACTGGCATCGATGAGGCGGCTGCAAGGCGCGCCGGATATTTCCAGCATAGTTTTCAGATCGACGGGCAGCGCCGACATCATCGCAACAGCAGACCGTTTGAAGGAATATCTATTGGCACGCCATCCTTCGCGCACGGTGGAAATGCAGCTTCCCATGCAGCTACTTGATGGCATGCGCGGGCAGGCCAGGAATTTTTCATATCTTCTCGCTGCCCTGGGGGGCATCTCATTGCTCGTCAGCGGCATCGGCATCATGAACGTAATGCTGATGAGCGTAGCGGAGCGACGCAAGGAAATTGGCATACGTCTCAGTGTCGGCGCCCGCCAGCGCGACATTCGCAACCTGTTCGTTCTCGAGGCGATAGGGCTGTCCATCGGCGGCGCCCTGGCCGGGCTGGCGCTCGGCGTCGCGACCACGTATGCCTATTCGGCCATGGCTGGATGGCATTTCTGGGTGCCGGCAAACGCACTGGCTGCCGGGTTGCTCTCCCCCATCCTGACCGGTATCGGATTTGGTCTTTTCCCCGCAATCAAGGCGGCAAAACTGCAACCTGTACAAATACTGCGCGATGAATAAGTCAGCGATTTTCGGCGCCCTCTGCATCCTTTCCTTATCCGGCACTTGCCAGGCCGGGCCAGCCTTGGCCTCCCGGCATCCAGCCCCGTCCGGCCCCACGATGGATGTGCCACTGCTGGCGCGACGGTCTATCCAGCCGGCCAATCTCATGCTGGTTGACGCCATTTACCTGGGATTGCAGGATAATCGCGCCATCCGCAGCGCCTACGTGGAACGCATTTCGCAACGGTTCGACCTTGCAGTCGCCGAGGATCGCTTTACCCCCAAGCTGGTCCTGAGCAGCCGCTTCCTCACGCAAAGGTCGGAACAACAGCGTTGGCGAACGCTGGAAGTCGCGCCCATCGCAACGATGCTGAGTCCAATCGGTACCAGGGTGAACCTTGCATGGAGCGGATTGCGGAACAAATCCGCGCTAGCCACGGATGGCCGCGATGCCAATGCCAACATCTCGGTCATTCAGCCCCTTTTACGTGACGCCGGATGGGAAATCGGCATGGCGCCCGTGCGTCTCGCAAGGCTGGCAGAAGAAAGCAGCCAGCTCAGCTTGAAATCGCAACTGGCGCGTGTCGTCACGCAAATCATTTACGCTTACCGCGAGCTGATTCGGGCCCAGGAACAAGTAACGATCGCACAAGATAGCCTGGAACGCGGACGCAAGCTACTGGAAATCAATCAGGGCCTGGTTGCTGCCGGGCGCATGGCGGAGTTCGACGTAGTGCAAACGGAAGCCGACGTACTGACGCAAGAGGTTAACGTCGAGGAAGCGCTCAATCAGCACGATCAGCGCCGCATGGATCTGGTGCGCTTGCTGGCGCTGGACTTGAACCTGCCGCTACGCGCAGTGGAAACCCTGGAGCCATCGCCGGTCACAATCGATCTGAAGGAAGCAAAACAGATCGCAATCGCCAACCAGCCCGACTACCTGATCCACCAAATCGCGAACAAGCAGGCGGAAATCAATCTCGCTGCCGCAAGCAACCAACGTCTGTGGGATTTGTCGCTGGTCAGCGGCGCGACCAGACAAACACAGCGTCAAGGGGGTTCAGGAGAACGGCATTGGAACGGCTACGTCGGTCTCCAGGTAGATATCCCCCTCGGCGACATGGCGCGGAAACAGGGCGAGGTACAAGCCGCCACCACGGTACAAACCCGGGCGTTGCAACTGGAAGAAAGCCGGCAGCAACTCGAACAGAACATCACCAGCGCGGTACGAGACATTCAAACCCGCTGGCGTCAATATGGACTGGCGCAGCGGGCCAGGGACCTTTCGTTGAAAAAGATCGAGATTGAGCGTGAAAAACTAACGCTGGGACGCTCATCGAACTTTCAGGTCATCAGCTTTGAGGCCGACCTGCGCAATGCAGAGAATGCCCGACTCAATGCGCTGATTGCCTATTTGAACGCCCAAGTTGAATTAGATCTGCAACTGGGACTCACGTTAGACACTTGGAAAATTTCTTTGAATGGCTAAAAAAATCAACCGCTCGGCCTTGCTACTGGTGCCATCGGCCATCCTCGTCACCCTCGCATGCTGGTTCTGGAACGCCCCCGCCGCTCCCGCGACCGCTGCCGCAACTCACGTTATTGCGCAAAAGGAAGCCGTCAGCCATGGCCTGGCGCTGGTAGGAAAGGTGGAACCTGCTGAATCGATCACGCTGACCGCGCCCTTTGACGGCGAAATATTGCAACGTCGGTTCGAAGAGGGCCAGTACGTTGAGCAAGGCCAGATGCTCATTGAGCTCAGCTCTGCCGACATGGATATCCGACTGCGCGAGGCAATGGCAGACAGGCTAAGGACACAGGCTGCGCTACGGAAACTGCAAGACTGGCAAAGTAGCGCCGAACTCAGGCGGGCAAATCGCTTCCACGCCAATGCAACTCAACATGCAGCGGAAATCACGCTGCGCCTTGAAGAAACCGCAGCCTTGTACAAAAAGGGCATTGTCGCCAAAATGGAAGTGGATTCCCTTGCCCAACAACAACGCTCGGCACGCTCCGAGTTAAGCGCGGCCCAAGAAGAGGTCGACGCGCTGTCGGAAGCCGGGCACGGGCAGCAACTGAAGATCGCCGCACTGGAAGACGCAAATGCCAAAGACAAGTATGCGGCGCTGGTCGCCACACTGAAATCCAAGACGATCGTCGCCCCATTCTCTGGCATCGTGGTCAGGGTGCCGAACAGCGGTGCAGACGCTCAGGCGGATATCGCGCGCACCGGCTTCCGTGTCACCCGGGGTATGCCACTGCTGGGCCTGGCCAGCCGTGACCGGGTGCGCATCGGCGCCACGGTCGATGAGGCCGAGGTGCGGCAGCTAAAACAGGGGCAAGTCGTCGAAGTATCGGGCGAGACCTTTGGCGCAACCGTCATCAATGGCACGATAGAAGCAATATCCTCGGTACCCAGCCTTGTCTCGCAAGGAGCTGCGCCGCGATATGACGTCAAGGTTCACTTGCCTGAATTGGCGTCCGATGTGCGTGCCCAAATTCGCCTGGGCATGAGCGCGAATATAAAAATAGTCACCTATAGCAATCCTGCCGCAATTGTCGTGCCGATCAGCGCGGTATTGACGGAAGATGGCAAGACATACGTGGCGGTCGTTGCTGGCAAGGGCGGCGTTGAGCAAAAACAGGTACACGTGACGTCCACCACCGAGCGAAATGCGGAAATCACCGGGGTGCCTGCAGGCACCGTCCTTTCAGTGAGCAATGCACGTTAAGCCGGTAGGCCGAATATTTCGCATCGGCGCAGGGCCGGTGATACAATTTTCCCGCTTCACGGGCGTTGCCGGCCATTGCCGCCAACGCCCGTGCCCATAGAGACACCCAAGGAGAATGTGTGAAGGACCTCGCCCCCGCCCTGCCAGCCGATCCGGCCGACCAACCCGCCAATCCCTCGCGCCGGCGCATTTTCCAGGCTGCTTCCGCAGTCGGCCTGGCCGCCAGCCTGCCGGCGCTGGCCGATGCCGCGCCCGCCAAAAAAACCATCGCCAAGGGTTCGCTCGACGCGAAACTCAAGGCGCACGTCAAGAACGTGGTCGTGATCTACCTGGAAAACCGCAGCTTCAACAACCTGTTCGCCAACTTCCCCGGCACCAGCGCGCCCCTGTCCGCCGTCACGGCTGAACAGGCGCAGCAGCTGGACCGCGACGGCAAGCCGCTGGCCACCCTGCCGAAAATCTGGGGCGGCCTCGTGCCGAACCAGCAAAATATCGGCGGCACCGATTACCTGATCAAGGAAGACCAGATTTCCGGCCTGCCCAACGCTCCCTACAAATTGAGCGACGCGGCCGGCAAGCCCCTGCCCGAGAGCATCATCACGCGCGACCTCGTTCACCGCTTCTATAACAACCAGATGCAGATCAACGGCGGCAAGAACGACGGCTTTGCCGCGTGGGCCGACAGCGGCGGCCTGGTGATGGGCCATTACGGCGAGACGTCGAAAAACCTGAACCTGTGGCAGATCGCCGAGCAGTACACGCTGTGCGACAACTTCTTCATGGCAGCCTTCGGCGGCTCCTACATGAATCACCAGTTCCTCGTGACGGGCCGCGCCAACGAATACTTCAACGCTTCCGAGACGGCGGCGAAGAAAAAGATCGCCGTGCTGTCCGACGGTCCGCAAGGTGTGCGCCTGGCGATCTCGCCCGACTGCCCCGCCTCGGCGCTCGATGGCAAGCCGAAATATGTCAATGACGGCGCCCTGACGCCGGACGGCTATGCCGTCAACACCATGGCCCCGCCATATCAACCGAGCTACATCCGCCCCGCCTTCGACGGCGACCCGCTGCATGCCGACCCGGCAGACGCGAACACCCTGCCGCCGCAAACCTATGACACCATCGGCGACCTGCTGTCGCGCAAGGGCGTCAGCTGGGCGTGGTATGGCGGCGGCTGGCAAGCGGCGCTCGACCAAAAAGGCGGCGGCAGCAAGCCGAACTTCCAGTTCCACCACCAGCCGCTGAACTACTTCAAGCAGTTCGCCCCTGGCACCGCCGCGCGCGCCGAGCATCTGCGCGACGGCGGCACGGGCGACAGCCCGATCTCGAACAAATTCCTCGCCGCCGCCGTGGCGGGCAAGCTGCCGGCCGTGACCTTCTACAAGCCGCAGGGCAATCTGAACCTGCACGCGGGCTACTCGGATATCGAATCGGGCGACCAGCACGTGGCCAACGTCATCCAGCACTTGAAGGAATCGCCGCAGTGGAAGGACATGATCGTCGTGATCACGTTTGACGAAAACGGCGGCTGGTGGGATCACGTGGCGCCGCCGAAAGGCGACCGCTGGGGTCCGGGCACGCGCATTCCCGCCATCGTCGTCTCGCCGTACGCGAAGAAAGGCGCCGTCGACCACAGTTTTTATGACACGACGTCGATCCTGCGCCTGATCACGCGCCTGCACGACCTGCCGCTGCTCGAAGGCTTGAAAGTGCGCAACGATGCGTTTGCATCGCGCGGCGCGCTGCCGCCGGGCGACCTTACTGGCGCTCTGAGCTTCCGCTAAGCCACCCACAATGCGGCACGCCTGTGATACACTGCGTGCCGCACTTAAATCCGCAGGAGAAGTTTTCCTGCAGCTTGTCCCAACAATGAGCCCGACTCCAGTAGCCGGGCTTTTGTTTTGTGGATGAAGTTAAAGCGTATAGACATAGGCGGGCAGCACCTTGCCCGCCCCCTGGCTTTCGCAGGCCAGGGACAGAGGTTAGCAAATGAGAGATAAAAAAGACAACGCCACCATCGACTTGCCCGGTTTCGGCCCGCCGCCAGCGCCCGAGGCGCCAGAGCCGGCGCCTGAACCGCAGCGCCGCCCGCGCGCGCGCAAGGTGGCTTTGAAGCAGGTGCAGCTCGAGTTGCTGGAGCCGACCGACGCCACGGGCCTGCCCGTATGGACGCGCGACGCCGGACTCGATCTCACCGGCTTGCCCATCTGGGCCCCCGATACCTGATTTTCCAACGCGGGCGGCCGTTTGCCGCCGGCTTCATCACCATCCGCACAAGGGCGTAAATCGCCTGTAGACTGTGCCCATCCACCCGCTTTTTACCGGCTACGCCCCTATGAACACCACCTCCGCCACCACTTCTTTTTCCAGCCTGCCGCTGACGCCCGCCTTTTTGGCCAACCTGGATTCGCTCGGCTACCACGAGATGACCACCATCCAGGCGCAAAGCCTGCCGGCGGTGCTCGATGGCCGCGACCTGATCGCCCAGGCGAAAACGGGCAGCGGCAAGACGGCCGCCTTCGGCATCGGCATCCTGCACAAGCTCAATCCGGCCTGGTTCGCCGTGCAGGGCCTGGTGCTGTGCCCCACGCGCGAACTGGCAGACCAGGTGGCCAATGAGCTGCGCCGCCTGGCCCGCGCGGCCGGCAACATCAAGATCCTGACCCTGACCGGCGGCGCGCCGATGCGCCCGCAAATCGCCTCGCTGGAGCACGGCGCCCACATCGTCGTCGGCACGCCGGGCCGTTTGCGCGACCACCTGGGCCGCGGCACCATCAACCTGAATCACGTGCAAACCCTGGTGCTCGATGAAGCGGACCGCATGACGGACATGGGCTTTTACGAGGAAATCGCCGGCATCGTCAGCGCCTGCCCGGCGCGCCGCCAGACCTTGCTGTTCTCGGCCACGTATCCGGAAGACATCCGCCGCGCCACGGCGTCGTTCCTCGTCAATCCGCTGGAAGTAACGGTCGAGGCGCAGCACGACAACGACAAGATCGAGCAGCGCTTCTATGAGATCGGCTTCGACGAGCGCAATAGCGCCGTCGGCAAGCTGCTCAAGCACTTCAAGCCGGAATCGACCCTCGCCTTCTGCAACACCAAGGTGCATTGCCGCGAACTGGCCGACGAACTGCGCCAGCAAGGCTTTTCCGCGCTGGCCCTGTACGGCGAGCTGGAACAGCGCGAGCGCGATGAAATCCTCGTGCTGTTCGCCAACCGCAGCTGCTCCGTGCTGGTGGCCACCGACGTCGCCGCGCGCGGCCTCGATATTTCCGACCTGGGCGCCGTGATCAACGTCGACGTGTCGAAGGACACGGAAGTGCACATCCACCGCATCGGCCGCACGGGCCGCGGCAGCAAGAAGGGCCTGGCCCTGTCGCTGTGCGCGCCGAACGAGAAAAAATGGGTCAAGCTGATCGAGCAATACCAGAACAGCGCCGCCGAATGGCACGACCTGAAGGAACTGGCGGAAGATGACGGCATGGAGGCGCTGCCGGCGCCCATGGTCACCCTGTGCATCATGGGCGGCAAGAAGGACAAGCTGCGCCCGGGCGACTTGCTGGGCGCGCTGACGGGCGACGCCGGCCTCACCAAGGAACAAGTGGGCAAGATCAACGTGTTCGAATTCATGACCTACGTGGCGCTGGACCGCAAGGTGGCCGAAGCGGCCTTCAAGCGCCTCAACGCCGGCAACTCCCTGGGCCGCGACTTCGGCAACATCAAGGGCCGCAGCTTCAAGATGCGCTTTATCGAAGCGTAAGCGCCTGCAAGGCACGCAGGGCCGCCATGGTCCTGCGTCCCGGATAGTCTTCCCACACGGGATAGCGCCGGCGGTAGTAGCAGCTCCAGTAACTGATGCTGCGCCGCTCCAGCGTGTCCACATAGGCGGGATTGTCCCGCAGGTAGCGCGCCAGCGCATCGGTATTCCAGGCCGGCAGCGCCGCGCCAATTACCTCGATAATCTCCAGCACGTATTCGCCGCACAGGTGCACGACGAACGGCACCGTCCACGCCCGCTCCTGCAGCAGCAACTGCCTCAAACACGCTTCGCGCACATGGCCGTCGTGGTGGCGCGCGCCCAGGCACAGGGCAATCACGCCCGCGTCGCCGGGCAGCCGCGTACAGGCCAGTAGCCGCTCGCTGTCGTAATACGTGCGTGTCGGAACCTGCAAGGCCTCGCCATCCTGGCGCACGGCAAATGGGGGGTGCGCGTGATTGCTCCCCAGCGCAGGCAACAGCTGCGCCACGGTGCCGGCCAATGCGGCCGGAAAGGCATCCGCTTCAGCCATCGCGAGCTTCCTTGCAGACCTTGCGCACGCCCAGAGCAGGCTTGTCGATCTTTTCAAAGATCACATTCGAATACCATTCGGCAGGAGCGCCTTCGGTGGGCTTGCCCAGCGAAATATAAAAGCCATCATGCGTGAACAGGGCCGTGGTTTCCTTGCCCGGCCACGTCCCCTGCAGGAAGGCGGGCCAGGCTGCCCTATCGACCGGCGTGAAACGGGCGGCCAGCAGCGCCAGCAAACGCGCGTGCGTGGCTGGCGCATACGGGAACAGATACAGGTATTCGACCAGTTCACCGCCATCGGCCAGGCGCGTGACGGCGGATGTCGCCGCCTCCACTTCACTGCCAAAACTGCACAGCACCCCGCCGCTGTAGGCAAAATCGATGACGGTCGCCGGCGCGCACGCCTGCCGTTCGCGGTCGATGCCGACGGGCGGCAGCGCGCGCACTTGCGCCAGCAACGCCTCGCCCGATGTGGCCAGCGCGGGAAAGCCCGGGCATTCGCTGGCCGCCTGCGCGGCAGAAAAAGCAAGGCAACAACTCAGTAGCAGCAAACGGCGCTTCACGGCATCTCCAGTGTCATCATGCGGCCATTATGCCGGACATCTTCACAAAGACCGCGCCTGTTGCCCCTGCGGCGTATCGTCGATGTCATAGCCGGCCGCGCGCGCCAGTGCGCGCAAGCGGTCCGCCTCGGCCCACTGGCGCTGCGCGCGGGCGATGGCCCGTTCCGCCATCCACGCCTGCACGGGCTGCGGCACATCTACCTGCGCCGGCCGCCAGGCCAGCAGATCGAGTCCCAGGGCCGCATCGAAGCGGGCCATCGTAGCTTTCTTTACGGCGTCCGGCAGCTCGCTTTTCAGCAGTTCCCAGGCCACGGCCACGGCGCGCGGAAAGTTCAGGTCATCGTTGACCTGCGCCGCAAAGCGCGCCAGCCATGCGGGATCAGGAGCGGCCTCACCCTGCGCTTCACCAAGGCCATGCGCGCTGACGCGCAGGCGCGCCAAACCACTGGCGGCGGCGCGCAACGCTTCGTCCGTGAAATTGAGGCTGCTGCGGTAGTGGGCGCCCAGGCACAGGTAGCGGTAGGCCAGCGGATCGACGCCCTGCTCCACCAGGCTTTGCAAACGTAAAAAGTCGCCCGAGGATTTCGACATCTTCGCGTCCTGCGTTTTCAAAAAGGCGCCGTGCAGCCAGAAGTTGGCCAGGCGCGTGCCGTGGCGCGCCTCCGTCTGGGCGATCTCGTTGCTGTGGTGGACGGCCACGTGGTCCTCGCCGCCGCAATGGATGTCGAAATACGCGCCCAGGTGCTTTTCCGCCATGGCCGAGCATTCGATATGCCAGCCGGGGAAACCCAGGCCCCACGGGCTGTCCCACTCCATTTGCCGTTGGCCAGGCACGCCGCTGAACTTCCACAGCGCGAAGTCGCAGATATCGCGTTTTTCTCCGATGTCCACCCTTTTCCCCGCCTGCAGGCCGTCGCGGTTCAGACGCGCCAATTTTCCATAGTTGTCCTGGCGCGTCGTGTCGAAATAGATGCCGTCATCCGTGCGGTAGGTATAACCCTTCGCTTCCAGGTCGAGGATGAAGGCGATCTGCTCCGCGATGTGGTCCGTGGCGCGGCACCAGACGGTGGGCGGCAGGATATTCAACTGGCGCAGATCGCCCTCGAACGCGCGCGTGAATTCAGCGGCGATGTCCCAGGCCGACTTGCCGCTGCGGGCGCTGCGCGCCTCGATCTTGTCGTCGCCGCTGTCCGCATCCGACGTCAGATGGCCCACGTCCGTGATGTTCATCACGTGGCGCACCTGCAAGCCGTTGAACTCGAGCGCGCGGCGCAAGCCGTCCACGAACAGATAGGTGCGCAGGTTGCCGATGTGCGCGTAGTCGTAGACGGTGGGACCGCAGGCGTACAAGCCCGCCTTGCCCGGGGCGATGGTTTCGAAGGGCCGCAGGCTGCGGCTATACGTGTCGTACAAATGAAGTGTCATGCGGGACTTTCATGCGCGTTGCGGAAAAAGAAAATGGCCACAGGTTTTTCAACGCTGTGGCCATCGGAATGAGGAGTAAAAAGTTTAACGGCGCCGGGCCGCATCCTCGCGAAGCCAGGTACACGGACACAGCGCAGCGGCGGCGCGGTATGCAAGGACTGGAGGGAGGATGGAAGAGATCATGTGGACAATATCGCATGCGCGCGGGCGGGCCGTCAAGCCCTCCCGCCACGCCGGCCTATTTTTTCGCCTGCTCGATATGCGGCAGCAGCACCGTCAATATGCCCAGCAGCGGCAGGTAGGAGCAGATTTTGTACACATAGGCGATGCCCGCCACGTCGGCCAGGTGGCCCATGGCGGCGGCCGCGATGCCCGACACGCCGAACATCAGGCCAAAGAAAATCCCCGCGATCATGCCCACCTTGCCCGGCACCAGTTCCTGCGCGAAGACGACGATGGCGGAAAACGCGGATGAAATCACGAAGCCGATGATCACCGTCAGCACGGCCGTCCAGAACAGATCAACGTAGGGCAGCAGCAGGGTAAATGGCGCCGCGCCCAGGATGGAAATCCAGATCACGCGCTTGCGGCCGATGCGGTCGCCGATGGGGCCGCCCATGAAGGTGCCGGCCGCCACGGCGGCGAGGAAGAGGAACAGGTACAACTGGGCATCGCCGAGCGACAGGTGGAATTTGTCGATCAGGTAGAACGTGTAATAGCTCGACAGGCTGGCCATGTAGATGTACTTCGAGAACACCAGCAGGGCCAGCACGCCCAGCGCGCCCATCACCTTGTTGCGCGACAAGTTCGGTCCAAGGCCGCCCGTCTTCGGCTTGAAGCTGGCCAGGTGGCCGCTGTACCAATGGCTGACCTTGTACAGCACGCCGATGGCCAGCACGGCAAGCAGGCTGAACCAGGCGACATTGCCGTGGCCACGGTTGACGATGACGGCGGCCGCCAGCAACGGGCCCAGGGCGGAACCGACGTTGCCGCCCACCTGGAACAGCGACTGGGCAAAGCCGTAGCGCCCGCCCGAGGCCATGCGCGCCACGCGCGACGCTTCCGGGTGGAAGGTCGAGGAACCGACGCCGATCAGGCCAGCGGCGATCAGCAGGGTCGGGAAGGTCGACACGACGGACAGCATCAACACGCCGGCCAGGGTAAAGCACATGCCGACGGGCAACAGGAACGGCAGCGGACGGCGGTCCGTGTACAAGCCGATCCAGGGTTGCAGCAACGAGGCCGTGCATTGGAACGTCAGGGTAATGAGGCCGACCTGGGTAAAACTGAGTGAAAACTCGGCTTTCAGCATCGGATAAATCGACGGCAATAATGCCTGGATCAAGTCATTGAGCAAATGCACGAAGGCGACGGCGCCCAGGATGTGCATGGCCAGACCGGATTGTTGTTGGGAACTATGAAGCGAGGGCGCCGCCGGCACGGACTTGGCCAATGCTGGAGCAGTTGTGGTTGTGTGCATGTGTCATCCGCAATAATCGGGCACGGCGGGCGGCCCGGCAAAGAAGCCAGTATAGTATGGTCACTGAACTGATAACTTCCAATAATCGTCGCCCAAGTGACAACTAGGTGACCCTCCAACGACCAGCATGTACACCCAACCACTCGTCCAGACCCACCCCGATGGCGTGCCGTTCAGCCGAAGCACCAGCTCGCACGACTACCAGCATGTGCCGCGCCCCGTGACGGCCATGTCGCGGCAATACGTGGCGGGCGAGTATACGGCGCCGCACAGCCATGTACGGGCGCAACTGCTGTATGCGACGGAAGGCGTGATGCGCGTGTCCACCGAGCACGGCGTGTGGATGTTGCCACCGCGGCGCGCCCTGCTGATCCCCGTGGGCATCGTGCATGAAGTCCACATCTTGAGCGAACTGAGCATGCGCACCGTGTACATCGATGCGCAGGTGGCGGCCCGATATGGCGACGATTGCAAGGTGCTGGAAGTGAGCCGGCTGTTGCGCGAGCTGATCCTGGCCCTGCTGGCCGAACCGGTCGAATATGCGCTGGCGGGGCGCGGCGACTGGCTGGCGCACCTGATCCTGTCGGAACTGGCGGCGGCCGATACCGTGCCCCTCGCCATCCCCTGGCCGCGCGACCGGCGCCTGGTGGCCGTGTGCTCGGCCATCATGGACGCGCCCGGCAGCCGGCGCAGCATCGAGGACTGGGCGCAGGACGCGGGTGCCAGCGCGCGCACCCTGATCCGCTTATTTCCCAAGGAAACGGGTCTGCACTACCGCCAATGGCTGCAGCAAGTCCACGTGGCCGAGGCCTTCTGTCGCCTGGACCGGGGCGAAGGCGTGGCGGCCATCGCCTATGCGCTGGGCTACGCCAGCCCCAGCGCCTTCAGCGCCATGTTCCGCCGCATCCTGGGCCGCACGCCGCAGCACTACCTGAGCGAGTGGCGCGCCGCCGAGTAAACGAAAAAAGCAGCCCGCAGGCTGCTTTTTTACATTTTCAAACTTACTCTTTTTCGCCGGCAATCAGGCGGTAGGCCAGCGCGCCCAGCAAGGCGCCGATGATCGGTGCCAGCCAGAACAGCCACAGCTGGCTTGTCGCCCAGTCGCCCACGTACAGGGCCACGCCCGTGCTGCGGGCCGGGTTGACGGAGGTGTTGGTGACGGGGATGCTGATCAGGTGGATCAGGGTCAGCGCCAGGCCGATCGGCAGCGGGGCGAAGCCGGCCGGCGCGCGCTTGTCGGTGGCACCCAGGATGACGATCAGGAAGAACATCGTCAGCACGATTTCAATGACCAGCGCCGACAGCATGGAATAGCCGCCAGGCGAGTGGGCGCCGAAACCGTTCGAGGCAAAGCCCTTGCTGACGTCGAAACCGGCCTGGCCGCTGGCGATCACGTACAGCACGCCGCCAGCCACGATGGCGCCCAGCACTTGCGCGATGATGTATGGCAACAGTTGACTGGCAGGGAAACGGCCGCCGGCCCACAGGCCGATCGAGACGGCGGGATTCAGATGGCAGCCCGAGATGTGGCCAATGGCGTAAGCCATGGTCAGCACCGTCAAGCCAAACGCCAGCGCCACGCCGACAAAGCCGATGCCAAGGCCGGGGAAAGCGGCGGCCAGCACGGCGCTGCCGCAACCGCCCAGTACCAGCCAGAACGTGCCGAGAAATTCGGCGCCATATTGTTTCATGATTTATTCCTTTACATTGTCGAAAAAACGTACCCAGGGGACGACCAGTCAGACCGCTCATTCAGCTCGCCCTCACCGCATGGCGATGGCAAGGCAAAACACCAACAAAGTACGGCTGCGCAACCGCAGCAGAGCGCGCATAATGACATATTGTCATTATCAAGGCAATATTAATCTAATACGACAATATCAATAGTTTTTATGGAATCAACTATTTTTTTGATAATTTTACTGACGCGGGGCGGCGCATGTATTTTTGCGGCGCCTCCAGCGGCGCAAAACCAAAGCCTGCATACAGGCCATGCGCATCGTCGGTGCCCAGCATCCAGACGACATCGCGCAAACGCGAATCGCCGAGTACGGCGGCCACCATCTGCTTGCCATAGCCGCGCCCCTGGTATTGCGGCAGCACAAACACGTCGCGCAGGTAGGCAAAATCCGTGTAGTCGGTGATAACCCTGGCGAACGCCACTTGCTGTCCATCCACATGGCCGCCGAAACACAGCGCGTTGGCGATCCCCTTGCGCACCGTTTCGATCGCCACGCCACGCTTCCAGTACGACTGTTCGCTCAGGTAGCGGTGGATCATGGGCACGTCCAGTTCGCCTTGCTCGCTGGAAATGCGTAATGGCGCGTGCATCAGTTCTTGTACAGCAAGTCGGCTTCAGCGATGCTGGGATCGCCGAAGTACACGGTGCGCAGTTCTCCCTTGGCATCGCTGCCCATGTACACGCCCGTCATGCTGCGCGCAACCGGATCGTACAAAATGGAATAGCGGTGGCCGCAATTGTGCGGTTCGCAGACGCTGCTCAACAGGCGCGCCTTGCCGTCGATCTCGACCGGCTTGAGCGGGCTGGCCACGCCATCGGGCACCCAGCGCTGCCGCTTCAGGCCCGCCTTTTTCAAGCCGACATTGAAGGCCGTGCGAAAGGCGTAGTCCGCCTTGTAGACATCGGGGAAATACGGGCAGCTGGAGCCGCCGTCGCAGCTTTGCGCCTGCTCGATCAGCGACAATTTAGGCGTACGCGCTTGCGCCGGCATAACGGCCAGCGCCACGGCAGCGCCCATGAACAGGGGCAAGAGCAAACGTGTGGACATGCAATCTCCTAAAACATCGATAACAGGCGCAGCATAGCAGAATGGCATCTTGCGCACGGGCATCAGGGAGAACAGCGAATACCGACCACCCCGTTGACCTTGCCTTCCGGCCAGCCCGTCTCGCGCCAGCGGTACACGCCGGGCGCGACGATGATCAACTGCCATTCCACCAGCTTGCCGGCGGCATTGAGGCGGGTTTCATTGTCATAGCGTAACGTCAGGCTATGCTCCGTTTCCGCCACGACCGTCGCGGCAAAGCGGTTGGTTTCGCCCAGCTTGCTTTTCCACGTGCGGTCGTTGAAGATCGCCAGCCGCTGGTGATCGTCAGACAGTTGCATGCGCGTGAAGTGGCGCGCTTCTTCGCACACACTATTCGTATTCACGCTGTCGGACCAGCTGCCAGACAGTTGATCGGCATCAAAAGGAGTGGAGGTGGCGGCCACGGCCGCGATCAGCAGCAAGGTTGCAAGCATAATTTATCGAAAGAAAACAAAAGAATCGTCATGGTCGACGCAGCGCCAAAGTGATGCTCGATGGCAGTGCGGGCGTGCACCGGTGCAAAGTCGCCTGCTCGTAGGCATACGCCATCGCAATGAGCGGCATGTCGCCGTGAGCAGGGCCGATGAAGGACAAGCCGACCGGCAAGCCCCCGACCACGCCGGCAGGCACCGTAATATGCGGCAAGTCGGAATGCGGCTGCGCCACGCCATGGCAAGTGGGACCCACCAGCGCATCGAGCGCATGCGAACGCAGCAGCGCTTCGATGTCGCCAGCCCCGGTCGCGGGCGGCGGCTCGATCAGTTCCGCGCCCTGCTCTCGCAGCACGTGCAGCGCCTGTTCGATCACGGCATCGGTCCCGGCACACAGGCCGAACAGCTTGCGCGCCACGCCGATGCGGCGCCCGCGCAAGCCGGCGGCATCGAACACGACGCCATCGGCCAGGCGCTCGCCGCTCAAGGCGGCCAGCAGCCACGCTGCCTCGCGCACGCTGGACGCCATCGGTCCAGCCGTGGCTGGCTCTGCGTCCTGCCCGCCTACAGCCCTGCCCGTGGGCTTGATGGCGACCAGGCCGCAGTTTGAAGCCGGCGCGACGATGGCGCCGTCCGCCGCGCTGTCGACGGCCAGGATGGTGAGCCCCGCCCAGCTGGCACTGGCATGCGGCACGCTGACGGCCGCCCACTGGCGCAAATTGCTTTTGCCGATGATCACGGCGCCGGCCGCGCGCAAGCGCGCCGCCACGAAGGAATCGCAGCTGGCATGTGTGGCCAGGGGCGCTTGCGTGCGCGTCTTCATGCGGTCGCCCGTGGCGATATTGTCGCGCAAGACGACGGGAATGCCGTGCAAGGGGCCGCGCACCTTGTGCACCTGCCGCTCGCGGTCCATTTCCAGGGCGATTTTCAGCGCATCGGGATTGATTTCAATGCCGGGATAGGCGCGCGCGCCTATGCTGCACAGGGAGCGGATGCGGGCCAGGTACTGCGACGTCAGCGCATGGGAACTGAGTTTGCCTGCCTGCATCATCTGCTGTTGTGGCAAAACGCCCGCGTCGAGCAGATGGGCCATGGGACTGGCCGGCGCCGTGGCACGGGCCAGTACGGGGCGCGACACGCTCCGGGACGCGCCACTGCGTAACATCTGACTGCGCTGCATCGTATCTCCAGGAAACCTCAGTGTTTCTAACGCAATAATGTGCTAGCCATAGCATAGCAGTCCTTGCAACTCAATTGTTGTTGAAGGGAATTATTTTTTAAGCAAAAAAAAAACGCCGCCCGAAGGCAGCGTTTCTTGATGGTCCAGCACTGGAGCAAGCCAGGCCGGCGTTTGCCAGTCCAGGAGAGCGGCGCAGTGCAAGGCTCTATCAGTTGCGTACGACACGCTTGTATTCGTTGGTACGGGTGTCGATTTCGATGACGTCGTCCTGTGCCACGAACAGCGGCACTTGCACGGTGTGGCGGTGCGCATCGATGGCGTTTTCGATCTTGGCTTCTTTCAGGACGTTGCCCGACGTGTTGCCCTTGACCGCTGGCTCCGAGTACACCACTTGACGGGCGATGGTCGTAGGCAGTTCAACGGAGATTGCTTTGCCGTCATAAAAAATGGCTTCGCATTCCATGCCATCTTTCAGGTAGTTCAGCGCTTCGCCCAGGTTTTCTTCTTCGATTTCGTACTGGTTGTACTCGGTGTCCATGAAAACGAACAGCGGATCGGCGAAGTACGAATACGTTACTGGCTTTTTATCCAGAACAACGACGTCGAACTTGTCGTCGCCGCGGAACACGTTTTCCATCGGGGTGTTCGTCAGAAGATTTTTCATCTTCCATTTGTAGGTGAAGCCCGTGCGGCTCGAACCGTTGACATCAGAACGCAACACGATCATAGGCTTGCTGTCGACCATGATGATATTGCCAACACGAATTTCTTTTGCGGGTTTCATAGGAATGTACGTAAAAAGTGGGTTGCATGAAGACCATCTGCCGCCTGTGCGCCATCAGCGCCGCAAGCTTGCGTTTGATCGGTTAAAAATACGTTAGAAATAACCGGGCATTTTACCTTAATTTTGGGCAAGCGCCTATCTCGTCGCGCCAGCGAACGCCAGCAAGTTACTTGCCAGATCGCCATTAGCCTGCATCTGCCGCTGCCAATCCTGCGCGCGCGCCCGGATGCGCGGCAAATCGGCCTGCAATGCGGGCCACAGCTGCGCCCACGGCAAGGCGTCCGCGCCGGCGCCATTCCAGGCCAGCGCCGCCTGCACCAGGCTGTCGATGGCGCCATCCGCATCCACCGCATAGCGCTGCAGGAAGGCGCGCAATTTGACGTGATGCAAGTTCTCATCCTGCAGATAGATATGCCAGAGAAACGGCTGGCCGGCCCATTGCGCGCGCACGAACGAGTCCTCGCCGCGCACCAGGTTCACGTCGCAGGCCCACAGCAGGCGGTCGTAATCGTCCTGCGGCACGAACGGCAGCACGCGCACGGTAAGTGCGCCGCGCGTGCGCGCCGCACCAGGCACCGCCGCATCGTCGCCGATAAACGCTTGAACGGCGTCGAACGCGACGCCTTCCGGCACCAGGCACGTGATGGGTTCGCTCCCCGCCTGCCAGGCCGCAAACAGCTCGGCGACGGGAGCCGATGGATAGCAGAACAGCGATATTTTCAAGGCGCGCATGTCCGCCGCCGTCACGCCGAATTGCCCGAGAAATGCCGCCATGGCGGGCGCATCGGACTGGAACGCCAGCCGCCGCTCGTCGAGCGCCGCTTCGCGCAGCAAGCCGCCCGTCTTGTTCGTGAAGCCCGGGAAGAAGAAATGCTTGATCATGCCGTGGCGCGGCGACGTCAGCGCATGGCAACCCTCGACCCACTCTTCCGCCGTCAAGCCTTCCAGGTTCAGCCACACGGGCTGCGGCGCGCACTGCGCCATGGCGGCGATATAGCCGGGCGGAATGTCGCAGGCAAAAAACTCGATAACGATGTCGGCGATATCGGCAGGCGCAAACACGCCATCCTGGCCGCGCCAATGGCGGATCGTGACGCCCGAGACTTGCTGCGCTTCGGCCGCCACATCGATTTCAGGGCAGATGCGCTGGAAACTGGCTAAATCATCGACCCACAGGGTGACGGCTACGCCGTGCTCGCCGCTCAACTGCCGCGCGAGGCGCCAGCAAATGCCGATATCGCCGTAGTTGTCGACGACTTTGCAGAAGATGGCCAGGGAAGGTGCGCGATCGGTAGCTAATGGCATATTTAATAGGGAAGAGAAAAGGTGACATGGCAGCCCATAACAAAAAAGCCGCGCTGTTACCAGGCGGCTTTTTTGTTGGCTGATTCAGCCGGTCTGGCGTCCCCAAGGGGATTCGAACCCCTGTACTCACCGTGAAAGGGTGATGTCCTAGGCCTCTAGACGATGGGGACAGAAAATCTGTCCTGGATGCGCTGCTTTGCATCCCGACCTGTTACTACTTGCGAATCTGGCGTCCCCAAGGGGATTCGAACCCCTGTACTCACCGTGAAAGGGTGATGTCCTAGGCCTCTAGACGATGGGGACAGAAATCTGTCCTGAATGCACTACTTTGCATCCTGACCCGGTACTGCAGCAATATGGCAGAAACAAAAAAAGCCTGACTTGTCAGGCCCGTTCAGCACTGCACTCTTACTTTACAACTAAATCCTGGCGTCCCCAAGGGGATTCGAACCCCTGTACTCACCGTGAAAGGGTGATGT
>NZ_LBCO01000029.1:88058-88696 GCF_000988085.1 Janthinobacterium sp. KBS0711
GTGCTGGCTTTACTCTCAGCGGACTCTTCGTTGAAGGCTTTGCTTAGCCCCTCAAAAAAGCGTGCGCGAAGTATAGCACGGGGTGATTCACGAAATCAACTGCCGGGGGTTTTATTTTCCACCTTATTTGCAGGGATCTCTCTATGGGGATCGGATATTGATTTAGACGGTGGCATTGTCGGATTACGCGTGCCGCTAATCCGACCTACGCCCTCCTCATCCGACGAGTATGACGATTAATAAACGGACGTAAAAAAAGCCGCTCGAGGCGACTTTGATTACTGTGTGATTTCCGCGCTGTTGGTGGAGGTTTGCGGGAGCTAACCCTGACCTCTTGCATGCCATGCAAGCGCGCTAACAGCTTAGCCATATTCCCCCGAGGGTATGGCGGAAATACTTCGCCAAAATAAAAAAGCCGCTCGAGGCGACTTTGATTTATTCACTACCTGCTTCTGCGCTGTTGGTGGAGGTAAGCGGGATCGAACCGCTGACCTCTTGCATGCCATGCAAGCGCTCTCCCAGCTGAGCTATACCCCCCCGGGCGCAGAAACACTGCTACTTCTTTACTACAACACCAGACTGAACTGGCGTCCCCAAGGGGATTCGAACCCCTGTACTCACCGTGAAAGGGTGATGTC
>NZ_LBCO01000029.1:88706-135393 GCF_000988085.1 Janthinobacterium sp. KBS0711
CGGTACTACATTTTTACTTCTACAGCTTGCCGCTTTACCTCTGCGCTGTTGGTGGAGGTAAGCGGGATCGAACCGCTGACCTCTTGCATGCCATGCAAGCGCTCTCCCAGCTGAGCTATACCCCCCGGGCGCAGAAATAATAAAAGCCGCACTTGGCGACTTTGTTCCACTACTTGCTTTCCATTCAGATTCCGCTTTTTACGGGCCTGAACTTACAACAATCAGTACAAACAACTGCCACTACTATACCACAACTACCTGGCGTCCCCAAGGGGATTCGAACCCCTGTACTCACCGTGAAAGGGTGATGTCCTAGGCCTCTAGACGATGGGGACCGCGGAACTTCCAAACAACATCTGCACCACTTCAACGACTAACAAAACCTGACTGCGATTTTGCTGCTGGTGGAGGTAAGCGGGATCGAACCGCTGACCTCTTGCATGCCATGCAAGCGCTCTCCCAGCTGAGCTATACCCCCGTTGGTGCAGAAACAAGAGTATAGCAAAGAAGTTTCACTCTGCAAATACCCTTTTTCGTCTATGAGCAACTTTTCATAGGGGCGGTTTCCGCGCCGTATTTTTACGCGTATTTAAGAGCGGCGATTACAGCCACTTTGCCAGGCGCGCCAGCACGGTGTCGCGGCCGAAGATCACCACTACCTGGTCGATGGCAGGCGTCTGCAGCTGGCCCGTCAAGATCAAACGCAAAGGCATGGCCAGCAGCGGCATCTTGATGGTGTTGGCGGCCAGCACTTCCTTGATCATGGCGGCCACGGCTTCCTTGCTCCACTCCACCGTGGCGATGCGCTCGGCAAACTGCGCCAGCACGGGCTTGATGGCATCCGTGATGTGCTGCGCCACCAGTTCCGCTTCCGGCTGCGGCTCGCGGAAGAACAGCATCGACGCGGCAGCCAGTTCATTGACCGTGTTGGCGCGCTCTTTCATCATGCCCAGCACTTGTGCAAGGTCCGGCGCGCCTTCGAAGACGGCGCCGGCGGCGACCATTTGCGGACGCGCCAGGTCGGCCAGGCGGCTGTTGTCGGCCTGCTTGATATAGTGGTTGTTCAGCCAGGCCAGTTTTTCATTGTTGAACTGGGCGGCGGACTTGGACAGGTGGTTCAGGTTAAACCACTCGCAGAACTGCTCGGTCGAGAACACTTCATCGTCGCCATGGCTCCAACCCAGGCGCGCCAGGTAGTTCAGCATCGCTTCCGGCAGGAAGCCCTGCGCCGGATAATCCATCACGCTGACGGCGCCGTGGCGCTTCGACAGCTTCTCGCCATCCGCACCCAAGATCATCGGCAGGTGGCCGTACAGCGGCAGCGGTGCGCCGATGGCGCGCAGGATGTTGATCTGGCGCGGGGTGTTGTTGACGTGGTCGTCGCCGCGGATCACGTGGGTAATCTGCATGTCCCAGTCATCGACGGCCACGCAGAAGTTGTACGTCGGCGTGCCGTCCGGGCGGGCGATCACCAGGTCGTCCAGTTCGCGGTTCGAAATCGTGATCGTGCCCTTGACCACGTCGTCCCAGCTCACGTCGCCATCGAGCGGATTCTTGAAACGCACGACGGGCTTGCGATCCGCTGGCACTGCCGGCAGGGTCTTGCCCGGTTCCGGACGCCAGGTGCCGTCGTAGCGCGGCTTTTCTCCGGCGGCGCGCATGCGTTCGCGCATCGCTTCGACTTCTTCCGGCGACGAATAGCAGTGGTATGCAGTGCCTTCGGCCAGCATCTGCGCCACCACTTCACGGTAGCGGTCCATGCGCTGCATCTGGTAGAACGGGCCTTCGTCGTGGTCCAGGCCCAGCCACTTCATGCCTTCGATGATGGCTTGCACAGCTTCCGGCGTGGAGCGCTCCACGTCCGTGTCTTCGATGCGCAGCACGAAGGTGCCGCCGAAGTGACGGGCATACGCCCAGCTGTATAAAGCGGTGCGGGCGCCGCCCAGGTGCAGATAGCCGGTCGGGCTGGGAGCAAAACGGGTACGGACGGGAGTAGCGGTTGTGGTCATCGAAGTAATCAGGCTTGAATAAGTAAAACGCCATTTTACTCTGTTGACCGCCGCCGCTCCACAAGCGCCGTCACAGCTGCAGCAAGCGCCTTTTCACTTCCTCCGCCTGGGCATGCAGCGCCTGCTCGAACAGGGCCACCAGTTGCGACAAGGGCCGGTGCAAAGGCTTGACCAGATTCACGGTGAACGGCAAGGACACGGCAAAGCGGCGGATCTGCAAGCCCTGCCCCGCATAATCGAGGGCCGTGAGCGGATTGACGATGGCCAGACCCACGCCTTCGCGCACCATGGCGCAGACGGAAGCGGCGCTGTGCGTATCGAGCGCCATGCGCCGCTCCACGCCGGCCTGCGCGAAGATGGCATCGATCTGCTGGCGATACGGGTCGACGGCGGCCAGGCTGATGAAAGGCTGGCCCGCGAAGTCCGCCGGCGCCAAGGTCATCTTGCCTGCCAATGGATGGCCATCGGGCAGCACGCACACTTCATCGACGGACATCAGGGTGGCGAGCGCGGTGCCCGGCGGGGCGTTGCCCACTTCCGTCAGGCCAATATCGTGGCGCTGCGCGGACAGCCACTCCTCCAGCAGCGGCGACTCCTGCGGCGTGATGCTGATGCTCACCTTGGGAAAGTCGGCGACGAAACGCTTGCACGCCTGCGGCAGCAAGGACTGGGAAAACACGGGCAGGCAGGCGATTGACAACTGCCCCTGGTCGAACTGGCGCAGGGCCGCCGCCGTGCTGACGATGCGCTCCAGGCCGAAATACGCGCGCTGCACTTCCTCGAACAGCTGCAGCGCCTGCGCCGTCGGACGCAGCCGCCCCCGCTCGCGCTCGAACAGGGTCAAGCCCGTCAAATGCTCGAGGCGCGCCAGCTCGCGGCTGACGGTGGGCTGCGACGTATGCAGCATGGCGGCGGCCGCCGTCACGCTGCCCGTCGTCATGATGGCGCGAAAGACCTCGATATGGCGCAAGGAGATAGTCATGTCCATATCATAAATGAATAAGGTCAGCTTAAATGGATATTTTATGTTTACAAAGAAAACCCGCATCATGGCCAACATCGTAGGTCGGATTAGCGCAAGGCGCGTAATCCGACACCACCCCACAACATGACAAAGACATCCACCATGAAACCAGTGCCAGACGCCACCCTCGCCCAACTCGCCCAGGAACACGGCACGCCATTGTGGGTGTACGACGCGGCCACCATCCGCGCGCGCGTGGCCCAACTGTCGCAGTTCGACACGGTGCGTTTCGCGCAAAAGGCCAATTCGAACATCCACCTGCTCACATTGATGCGCGAAGCGGGCGTGCATGTGGACGCCGTCTCGCTGGGCGAAATCGAGCGCGCGCTGCAGGCGGGCTTCACGCCGGCGCAAACCAACGGCGCCGCCGGCGTGGTGTTTACCTGCGACCTGTTCGACCGCGCCACCCTGGCGCGCGTGGCGGCAGAAAAAATTGAAGTCAATTGCGGCTCCGTCGACATGCTGCGCCAGCTGGGCCCCGTGTCACCCGGCCACCGCGTCTGGCTGCGCATCAATCCCGGCTATGGCCATGGCCACAGCAACAAGACCAACACGGGCGGCGAAAACAGCAAGCACGGTATCTGGCACGAAGAACTGCCGGAGGCGCTGGCCGTCATCCGCGCGCATGGCCTGCACCTGGTAGGCCTGCACATGCACATCGGCTCGGGCGTCGACTACAGCCACCTGGAAACCGTCTGCGGCACCATGGTCGACCTGGTCAAGAACATGGGACACGACATCGAAGCCATTTCCACGGGCGGCGGCTTGTCCGTGCCTTACCGCGAAGGCGAGCAGCCCGTCGACACGGACCACTACTTCCAGCTGTGGGATGCGGCGCGCAAGCAGATCGAGGCGCACCTGGGCCATCCCGTGCACCTGGAAATCGAACCGGGCCGCTTCCTCGTGGCCGACGCGGGCCTGCTGGTAGCCGAAGTGCGCGCCACCAAGCAGATGGGCGGCAACCATTTCACCCTGCTCGACACGGGCTTCAATGAACTGATGCGCCCCGCCATGTACGGCAGCTACCATGAAATGTCGGTGATCGCGCATGACGGCCGTGCCCTGGACGCTAGCCCCGCATGCGCCACGGTCGTTGGCGGCCCCCTGTGCGAATCGGGCGACGTCTTTACCCAGCGCGATGGCGGCGTGGTGGAAACCCGTTTGCTCCCTGCAGCACAGGTGGGCGACTACGTGGTCTTCGAAGGCGCGGGCGCGTATGGCGCGTCGATGTCGTCGAACTACAACAGCCGCCCCCATGCGGCCGAATACCTGGTCGATGGCGAGCAATCCCGCTTGATCCGCCGCCGCCAGACGGTGGCCGAGCTGATCGCACTGGAACAACTCTAAAACCGCGCCCGCGTGCGGGCATGCGCATCTGCTAACATCGGGGCAACTCGATGAAAGCCCTCCATGCCCGTTCCCGCACTACCCTCACGCAGCGCCAGCCGGCTGCTGCTGCCCCTGCTGCTGTCCGCCGTCCTCGCCGGCTGCGCTTCACTGCCCTCGCTGGAAAGCCGCATCCCCTCAAATGTCATCGCCGATACGGCACATACCCAACTGGCCACGGCCATTGCGCCCATGGTGGCGCAGCATCCGGGCGTGTCCGGCATTTACCCGCTGGTCGACGGGCGCGACGCGTTTGCCGCGCGCGCCCTGCTGGCCGCCGCGGCCCAGCGCAGCCTGGACGTGCAGTACTACATCTGGCACAAGGACATCACGGGCACCCTGCTGTTCGACGCCTTGCGCCAGGCGGCAGAACGGGGCGTGCGCGTGCGCCTGCTGCTCGACGATAACAACACGGCCGGCCTGGACCAGACATTGACGATGCTGGGCAAGCAGCAGAATCTGGAAATCCGCCTGTTCAATCCCTTTATTCCCCGCGCGCCGCGCGCGCTGGCCTTTGCCACGGATTTTTCCCGTCTCAACCGGCGCATGCACAACAAATCGTTCACGGCCGACAACCAGGCCACCATCGTTGGCGGGCGCAATGTGGGCGACGAATATTTTGGCGCGGCCGGCGACGTGCTGTTTGCCGACCTGGACGTGCTGGCCATCGGCCCCGTCGTCGGCGATGTCTCGCACGATTTCGACCGCTACTGGAACAGCGCCTCGGCCTACCCGGCCAGGCTGCTGCTGACCAGCCCTGTCGATGGCGACGCGGCCACCATCGCCGCCGAAGCGGACCGCATCGACGACACCAAGGCGGCCGAGGAATACGTGCAGGCGCTGCGCACCTCGCCCTTCGTCAAGCAGATGATGGAACGCACCCTGCCCTTCGAATGGGCCAGGACGCGCATGGTCAGCGACGACCCGGCCAAGGTGCTGGACAAGGCCAGGCCCGGCACGGGCGTGGCGGAAAACCTGCAAAACCTGCTCGGCGTGCCGGAAAAGGAAGTGGACCTGGTGTCGCCGTATTTCGTGCCCGGCAAATCGGGCACGCAAGCCTTTGCCGACCTGGCGAAAAAGGGCGTGGGCGTGCGCATCCTGACGAATGCGCTGGAAGCGACCGACGTGGCGGCCGTGCATGCCGGTTATGCGAAATGGCGCAAACCCTTGCTGGAAGCGGGCGTGCTGCTGTACGAATCGCGCCGCTCGTGGGAAGCGGGCGATGCGCGCGAACAGACGGGCCGCTTCGGCAGTTCCGCATCGAGCCTGCATGCGAAGACCTTTGCCGTCGACGACCAGCGCATCTTTGTCGGCTCGTTCAACTTCGACCCGCGCTCGATCGAGCTGAATACGGAAATGGGCCTCGTCATCGACAGCCCCGCGCTGGCCAGCCAGCTGGGGCTAGCCATGCGCACCACGATCCCGCAGCGCGCCTATCAGGTCATGCTGGGCGACGACGGCGCGCTGTACTGGCTCGCCCGCGACGCCAGCGGCGCCACCACGCGCTACGACACGGAACCAGGCACCAGCGTGTGGAAGCGCATGGGCGTGGCGATTCTGTCGGTGCTGCCTATCGACTGGTTGTTGTAAGCGGTTTTGCCAACGTTGTTGTCGGATTACGCGGGGCTTGCCCCGCTAATCCGACCTACGCTCGTCGCAAGGCCAACGCCGGTCGTGTTGGTGGCGACGCCGACACGCAAACCGCGTAGGTCTGGTTAGTCATCGTAGGTCGGCTTAGCGCGCAGCGCGTAAGCCGACAACACCACAGGCCAAAATCGTTAGCGCACCGCTTCCGCCAAAATCCGCCCTTCCGACGCCGACGGCTGGCGTATGCGCAGCAAATGGGCGAGCGTAGGCGCGATGTCGACCACTTCCGCGTACTGGCCATAGGCGCCCGGCTTGATCCAGCGGGGGCCGAAGACCATCAGCGGCACGTTGGTGTCATACGTGTACGGCGTGCCATGCGAAGTACCGCCACTGCCCTTGCCGAAGTACCAGGCCGGTTTTGTAACGACCATCAGGTCGCCCGACAGCTGGCGGTTCCAGGCGCGGCGCATCAGGGTGTCCATGCGCGTGGCGACGGCTCCCGTTTCCATCTGCGTGCGCGTGTAGACTTGCGCCAGGCCGTCCTGCTGCAGCAGGAAGCGGGCCGCCGCGTCTTCCAGGGCGGCACGATGGACGCCGCTCTTTTCCGCCAACGCGTAATCGAGGTAGATATTCGGCAGCGACGACGCCGTCACCAGCTTGTCGATGCCCAGGGTGGCGGCCAGATGCAGGTTCAAGGCATCGACCAGTTTGGCGCCGTCGATGCGCTTGGCGGAGAAGCCGCGCGTTTCGGCAAATTCCGGCACGTTGGCAAAGCCATGGTCGGCCGTCAACACCACCAGCACATTGTCCATGCCGACTTTTTTATCGAGGTCGAGAAAGAAGCCGGCCAGCATGCGGTCCAGGCGCTGCAGGTGGTCGTGCGACATCTTGCTTTCCGGGCCGTAGGCATGGTTCACATAGTCGTGCGCGGACAGGCTCACGCCGAGGATATCGGGCACGCCGGCCGGATTGCGGCCCAGGTTTTCGCCATCGATGGCGGCGCGGGCGAATTCCAGGGTCAGCTCGTCGAGGAAGGGGCCGGACTTCAGGCGGCTGTAATACTCGCCATCGAGCTTGCCGCTGTCGCTGTAATAGGCGAACGGGAAGGTGTTGCGCGTGCCCGGCTTGACCGCCACAAGATCATCACGGGCGTCGCGCGCATAGGCGGAATCGGCCAGCAGCGGCGTCCAGCTCTTGCCGTAATAACGGTCCTGCGGCTTGGCCGCCTGGTAGCGCTGCACCCATTGCGGGTGCTGCTGCATATAGTAGGTGCTGCTGGCGAAGTTACCCGTCTTTTCCATGTACATATACGCCGTGCCCGTTTTCCCGGCCAGCAGGATGGCGCCGCGGTCCTTGCCCGACACGGTGACGACCTTGGCCTTGTCACCCGTCGAATAGCGCAACTCATCGCCCAGTGTGCTCACGCGCAGCCTGGTCGGCGCCGTACCGTCGTCGGGTTGCGTGTCTTCGCCGATGTAATGGAAATTGCCATCCTCGGTGCAGTACACGGATTTTTTCGTGACGGGATCTATCCAGTTATTGCCGATCACGCCATGCTGGTAAGGGTAGGCGCCCGACAGCACCGCCGAGTGGCCGATGGCGGTAACCGTGATGCCATGCGCCTGGTGCGCATCGCTGAACCACGCGCCCTGCTCCAGCAGGCGGCGGAAACCGCCCTGGCCGAACTGGTCGCGGTAGCGCGTCACCTGCTCTTGCGGCAAGCCGTCCACTACCAGCACGACGACCAGCTTGGGCTGCGCCGCAGAGGCAACAGCAGCAACAACAGGAAGCGCCTTGGCCGCATGCGCCTGGCACGCCGCCACGCCAGCGGCCAGCAGCAGCGCCTGCGCCAGTTGCCGGGAAAGGGAGAAATGTTTCGTCATATCCGCTCATCAAAAGTTAGGCCACCGGGCAGCATACGCCGACTATATGACGCACTGATGACAGAAGCAATAACAAGAAAAAGGCCAGGCTCCATCGCTGGAACCCGGCCTTTACCGAAACAGATGACTATGCCTGGCTTACTTGACCGTCACCTTGATGCTTTTGCTCAACTCCGGCCCATACGACTGGTGCGCGCCATTGGCGAACTGCATGGTCAGGGTGTACTGGCCCGGCGGCAAGGTAACGTCCGTTTCCGTTTGCCCTTTGCCGAAGTGCAAATGCTTGTCATCCATGGGTATCATCTCGCCCGCCTTCATCGGCCCCGTATTGATGAGCAGATGGTGGTGGCCCGTCTTGGCCGTCATGTCGCCGGCCGGCTTGACGGCCATGCCGCTGACGGCAAACTTGACCTTGAAAGGACTGGTCACTGTCGCGCCATCGGCTGGCTCGACGAAGGAAACGGATTGCGCAAACGCGCTGGCGGCCAGCAAGCTGCCGGCAATCACTGCTGCGGCCTGGCGCAGGAATACGGTGTTCAATTGCATGGTGTCTCCTCTTGTTTAATAACAACACGGACTGCATGAAACCATATTCCTGCTGACCATGGCGCATGGGAGCGCCAAGCCCAACAATTAGTCGTTCTTGATGACGATGCTTGGGAACTTGCTCGTCATATCCTTCGCCTTTTCCGCCACCTTGATCGCGATGGTGCGGGCGATCTGCTTGTAGATCACGGCGACGGGGCCTTCCGGCTCGGCCACGACGGTGGGCGTGCCCGAATCCGTCTGCTGGCGGATCGCCATGGTCAGCGGCAAGGCGCCGAGAAATTCCACGCCGAAGTCGGCGCACATCTTCGCGCCGCCGCCGGCGCCGAAGATTTCTTCCGCATGGCCGCAGTTCGAGCAGATGTGCGTGCTCATGTTTTCCACCACGCCCAGGATAGGAATGCCGACTTTCTCGAACATTTTGAGGCCCTTGCGCGCGTCCAGCAGCGCGATGTCCTGCGGCGTCGTGACGATGACGGCGCCCGTGACGGGCACTTTCTGCGACAGGGTCAGCTGGATGTCGCCCGTGCCTGGCGGCATGTCGACGATCAAATAATCGAGGTCGCGCCAGTTGGTCTGGTCCAGCAATTGCTGCAAGGCTTGCGTGACCATCGGGCCGCGCCACACCATCGGCTCGTCCGGATCGATCATGAAGCCGATCGACGACACCTGCAAGCCGTGGTTTTCCATCGGCTCCATGCTCTTGCCGTCCAAGGTCTTCGGCTGGCCGCTGATGCCCAGCATCATCGGCTGCGACGGGCCGTAGATATCGGCGTCGAGCATGCCAACGGTGGCGCCTTCGGCCGCCAGGGCCAGGGCCAGGTTGACGGCCGTGGTCGATTTACCAACACCGCCCTTGCCGGAAGCGACGGCAATGATGTTTTTCACGTTGCTCATCGGCTTCAAGCCGCGCTGCACCGTGTGCGAAATGATTTTCGACGACACGCCGACGCTGACGTTGCCCACGCCCGGCAGCACGCGCAAGGCGGCCAGCACGGATTTGCGGATCAGGTCGATCTGGCTCTTGGCGGGGTAGCCCAGCTCGATGTCGAGGGAAATATCATCACCGTCGACCTTCAGATTCTTGACGGTTTTACTGGAAACGAAATCTTTATGTGTATTTGGATCAATAACCTGGGCCAGTGCGGCCTTGACGTCTTCTACTGTGATGCTCATGACTATCTCCGTATGCAATACGCGCAGTCTAGCGCAAAATCGCCATGCGCGATGGAGGCAAAAGCATCACTTGCCGGCGCTGCATCTGCTCATATTGCGTTTCCGCTGTTAAAATGTCCTATTATCCATCCCAAAAGTGCATCAATCATGACTCGCAAGCTGTTCGTCACCACTGCCCTGCCTTACGCAAACGCCGCTTTTCACATTGGCCACATCATGGAATACATCCAGGCCGATATCTGGGTCCGGTTCCAGCGAATGCAACGCGATGGCGCAGCCGGCCGTGAAGTGCACTTTGTGGGCGCCGACGATACGCATGGCACGCCCATCATGATCGCCGCCGAAAAGGAAGGTATCACGCCGCAGCAATTCGTCGCCAACATCGCCGCCGGCCGCGCCCAATACCTCGATGGCTTCCATATCGCCTTCGACAACTGGTATTCGACCGACTCGCCTGAAAACGTCGACCTGTCGCAATCGATCTACCGCAAGTTGCGCGATACGGGCCTGATCGTCACGAAAACCGTCGACCGTTTCTTCGACCCGGTCAAGGGCATGTTCCTGGCCGACCGCAACATCAAGGGCGAATGCCCGAAATGCGGCGCCAAGAACCAGTACGGCGACAATTGCGAAGTGTGCGGCGCCGCCTACCAGCCGACCGACCTGGTCAACCCGTTCTCGGTCTTTACCAACGCGACGCCCGTGATGAAGCCGTCGGAACAGTATTTCTTCAAGCTGTCCGACCCGCGCTGCTTCGAATTCCTCAAGGATTGGCTCAACACCCCAGGCCGCTTGCAGCCGGAAATGGTCAACAAGGTCAGCGAATGGCTGGGCGAAGCGGGCGAAAAGCTGGCCGACTGGGATATCTCGCGCGACGCGCCCTACTTCGGCATCCCGATTCCCGATGCGCCGGGTAAATTCTTCTATGTGTGGATGGATGCGCCCGTCGGTTACCTGGCCAGCCTGAAAAACTATTGCGACAAGAAAGGCATCGATTTCGACGCCTTCCTGAATGACCCGTCGACGGAACAGATCCACTTCATCGGCAAGGACATCGTTTCCTTCCACTTGCTGTTCTGGCCCGCCATGCTGAAGTTCGCCAATCACCCGGTGATCGACAAACTGAAAGTCAATGTGCACGGCTTCCTGACGGTCAACAACGAAAAGATGTCGAAATCGCGCGGCACGGGCATTTCGCCGCTGCGCTACCTGGACCTGGGCATGAACCCGGAATGGCTGCGCTACTACATCGCCTTCAAGCTGAACTCGAAAGTGGAAGACCTGGACTTCAACGGCGAAGATTTTGTCGCCCGCGTGAACAGCGACCTGATCGGCAAGTACGTGAACATCGCCAGCCGCTGCGCCGGCTTCATCGCCAAGCGTTTCGACGGCAAGCTGGCGTCGACGCTGTCGGAAGGCGCGCAAAGCTGGATCAACCGCGCCCTGACGGTGGACGTCAACGGCGTCATCGTCGAGCGCCAGGCCAGCATCGCCGCGCACTTCGAAAACCGCGAATTCGGCAAGGCCTTGCGCGAGATCATGGAAATCGCCGACATCACCAACCAGTATGTCGATGAAAACAAGCCATGGATCCTGGCCAAGGATGCGGAAAAAACAACCGAACTGCACGACGTGTGCACGACGGCCCTGATCCTGTTCCGCCAGTTGACGATTTTGCTGTCGCCGGTGCTGCCGGGCGTGGCGAAGAACGTGGCATCGTTCCTCAACGACGCCGAGTTTACTTGGGCCGACACGCAGGTGTTCGGCGACGCCGTCTCGAACAGCATGCTGGGCCGCACCATCGGCGCCTACAGCCACTTGATGACGCGCATGGATGCAAAGATGATCGAAGCACTGTTCGACGCGCCGCAAGCGGCCGCCGCCATTGCCGCGCCAGCCGGCGACGCCGCGAATGACGCCGCCGCTCCAGCCGTTGCCGCTGCCGCCATCGAAGAACTGGCGCCCGAGATCAAAATCGACGACTTCCTCAAGGTCGACCTGCGCATCGCAAAAATCGTCAACTGCGAACTGGTCGACGGCTCCGACAAGCTGCTGCGCCTGACCCTGGATGCGGGCGAAGGCCGCCTGCGCAATGTATTCTCGGGCATCCGCTCGGCGTACCAGCCGGAAGAACTGATCGGCAAGCTGACGGTGCTGGTGGCCAACCTGGCGCCGCGCAAGATGAAGTTCGGCATTTCCGAAGGCATGGTCATGGCGGCATCCAGCGCCGACGAGAAGGCGAATCCAGGCATCTACATCCTGAATCCGTGGCCGGGCGCCGAACCTGGCATGCGCATCCGCTAAGCCCCACAAGGACCGATGATGAATATCGTGGTGCGCGAAGCAACAAATGCCGATGCACAGCTGATGGCCGAACTGACCCGCGCCGCGTGGGCCGGCAAGGTGGCAGCCTCGTCCAGTGGGCACCACGAGACGGCGCAGCAAGTGGAAGAGCAATTGCGCCACGGCGGCGGTTTTCTGTTGCTGATCGACGACATTCCAGCCGGTTCGCTGCGCTGGATGCCGCTCGACAGCGATCCCGCCATCTGGAAGATTTCACGCATGGGTGTGCTGCCCGCCTACCGGGGCAGCCACGTTTCGCAGCATTTGCTGGAAGCCATCATTCACCACGGCCTGTCGTGTCAGGCGGAGGAATTGCGCCTGGCCGTACGGCGCGACCAGCGCAAGCTGATCGATTTTTATGCGGCCTTCGAATTCGACCTGGCCGAAGAACTGGAATATTCGCACGCCAACCCCGCCGAACCGGCGCCGATGGTGATGCGGCGTTTGCTGCGTTATTGATTTTTAGCAATTTCGCCCCGGACTTGCCGATACAACAACCCGCCAAACCGCACGGCGCGGTAAAATACGGCCGGCTGACCTTACCCATAAGACACTCAGAAGAGAATATGAAACTGCCTGCAAAACACAACAACTACGTATCCGACCACACCTTGTTCATCGCCGAACTGAAGGCCAAAAACCCTGGTATGGAAGTGGGCCAGCAAGCGGGCCGCGCCCTGCTGTGGGACAAGCCGGCCGTCAGCATCGATGAGCAGGAACGCCAGCTGGCGTCGGCCGTCAAGCAACAGGCTTACGTTTACCAGAACAAGAACTAAGATCTGGAACCGGCACGATGTTGCCTGAAGAGTCTGCAGTCACGCCGGAAGCCGACGCTTCCGGCGCCGGCGCAGTCATCGAGTCGCCCCAACCTGTCGCTGACGGCGACGGCAGCGGCGACCCTGCAGCATCCGCCACGGCAGTAACGGACGCGGCACCCGCCGTCGACCCGCTGGGCATCGCCCGCCTGTATGGCGAGCCGATGATGCGCATGCCGACGGATTTGTACATTCCGCCGGACGCGCTGGAAATCTTCCTCGAAGCCTTCGAAGGCCCGCTCGACTTGCTGCTCTACCTGATCCGCAAGCAAAACTTCAACATTCTCGATATTCCGATGGCGCAGGTGACCCTGCAGTATCTGAAATATGTCGACCAGATCCGCGTGCGCAACCTAGAACTGGCGGCCGAGTATCTGTTGATGGCCGCCATGCTGATCGAGATCAAGTCGCGCATGCTCTTGCCTTCGCGCAAAAGCGACGTCGAGGAAGATGGTGGCGATCCCCGTGCCGAACTGGTGCGCCGCCTGCTCGAGTACGAGCAGATCAAGCTGGCCGCCTACGACCTGAACGCCATCCCGCAGTTCGAGCGCGATTTCGTGCGCACGCAGATTTTCATCGAGCAAAGCCTGACGCCCACCTGGCCCGACGTGGAACCGGTGGACTTGCAGCAGGCGTGGCTCGACGTGCTGAAGCGGGCCAAGCTAACCCAACATCACCGCATCAGCCGCCAGGAACTGTCCGTGCGCGAGCACATGTCGAGCATCCTGCGCCACTTGCAATCGTCGCGCTTTGTCGAGTTCAGCGAGCTGTTCGACATTGCCGGCGGCGTGCCCGTGGTGGTGGTCAACTTCGTGGCCCTGCTGGAACTGGCCAAGGAAACCCTGATCGAAATCACGCAGGCAGAACCGTTTGCCCCCATCTACGTCCGGCTGGCCTATTCGCCCGCCTGACCCCTTCCCTTTGTCACTGACCACCGTACAACGGGGTTTTAGCGAAAGCAATCCATGAAAATTATTTCCGACATCGAAGAATTGCGCGACCAGCTCAGCGGACAGCTGCGCACGGCGTTCGTCCCCACCATGGGCAACCTGCACGAAGGCCACCTGTCGCTGATGCGTTTGGCGCGCAAGCATGGCGACCCCGTCGTCGCCTCGATCTTCGTGAACCGCCTGCAATTCGGCCCGAACGAAGACTTCGAAAAATATCCGCGCACCATGGCGGCCGACATCGCCAAGCTGGAAAAGGAAGGCGTGTACGTGCTGTTCGCGCCGACGGAAAAGGAACTGTACCCGGAACCGCAGGAATACCGCGTGCGCCCGCCCGATGACCTGGGCAATACGCTGGAAGGCGAGTTCCGCCCCGGCTTCTTCGAAGGCGTATGCACGGTCGTCACCAAGCTGTTCTCGTGCGTGGGTCCGCGCGTAGCCGTGTTCGGCAAGAAGGATTACCAGCAGCTGATGATCATCCGCAACATGGCGCGCCAGTTCGCGCTGCCGACGGAAATCATCGCCGCCGAAACCTACCGCGCGGACGATGGCCTGGCCTTATCGTCGCGCAATATGTATCTGTCGGAAAGCGAACGCGCGGAAGCGCCGGAGCTGTTCAAGGGACTTAATTTCGTGGCCGAAGAAGTGCGCAAGGGCAACCTGGCCGTCGGCGAACTGGAACAGGCCAGCATGCAGCTGTTGAACAGCCGGGGCTGGAAATCGGACTACATCGCCGTGCGCAAGCGCGCCGACCTGCAAGCGCCTAGCGCCGCCGAACTGGCCGCCGGCGAACCGCTGGTGGTGCTGGCCGCCGCCAAGCTGGGGCAGACCAGATTGATCGACAATCTGGAAATCTAAGCGCAGTCACAACGGGGCCATTCGGCCCCGTTTCTTTTTTTACTTCTTCATCCTTTACTTCTCCATCCCTACCAGCTTGAGTTCGGCAAACAGCGGCTTGTTGCTGCCGCGTGCTGCTTGCAGCATGTCGTAGCTGGCCGCATCGAGCACGATTTCCTCTCCCGCCCACAGCTTGCGCTGGTTCGCGGGCAGCCGCAAGCTGCGCAGGATGGCCCGTACCTGGGCCGGATCGGCTGCCAGCAGGCGGATGGCGCGCGCATGGCGCTGCGTGCCCGTGAGGATAGGCAAGCCGCCCTCGGGGCCATTCTGGCTCAGGCTGACATAATCCTGGCCACCCACGCGGTGCAGATAGGCATGCCGGCCATCCGCTTCGGCAGGCGGCTGCACGGCCGGCTCCTGCATCTCGACAGACGCGACAGGCGCCACGGCGGTTTGTTCAAGGCTCACGCCACAGGCCGCCAACAGGGCCGTGCTCAGGGCGAAAAATAATACGGGTGCTCGGCGCATCGTGCGCTCCTTCTTGTCGGGGTCGGGGACAAAGGTGGAATACTGCAGCGATCATGGGCCAAATTATTTGACGTGTAAAGTTAACTTTAGGAAATATTTCATTCCTGTGCGCAATTACTTGCAGGCACCGTGATCTGGCCTGCGCATACCGGACAAGCCAGCAGCCATTGTTGATCTAATTTGCACGCTGTAACTATCAATGCCATCTTTATCCACATGTCGATAAAGATCACAATGGCTGCACTGGTTCGCAGCGACAGCATGCGGGCTTCCCACCACGACAGGAGAACAGCCATGAACATAACATCCAGCCCCGCCAAGGTCGCCATCGTCACGGGCGCTTCGCGCGGCATCGGCGCGGCCATCGCCCGCCGCCTGGCGCGCGACGGCATGCAGGTCGTCGTCAATTACGCCAGCGCTAACGTGGAGGCGGAGCAACTGGTGGCGGCCATCGTGGCCGACGGGGGCGCCGCCATCGCCGTCAAGGCCAACGTGGCCGAGGCAAGCGACGTGCAAGCGCTGTTCGATGCGGCCGAGTCGGCCTACGGCGGCGTCGACGTGCTGGTCAACAATGCCGGCATCATGCCGCCCGCACTGCCTGCCCTGGCCGACACGGACGACGCCACCTTCGACAGCCTGTTCGCCATCAACGTCAAGGGCAGCTTCAACACCATGCGCCAGGCGGCGACGCGTTTGCGCCACGGCGGCAGCGTGGTCAACTTCTCGACCAGCGTGATTGGCCTGGCCCTGCCCGGCTACTCCATTTACGGCGCCACCAAGGCGGCCATCGAGACGATGACGAATATCTTCGCCAAGGAGTTGCGCGGCAAGAACATCACGGTCAACGCCGTGGCCCCCGGACCCACGGCCACGGCGCTATTCCTGAACGGCAAGACGCAAGAAACCATCGAACGCATGGGCAAGATGGCGCCCCTGGAACGCCTGGGCACGCCGGACGACATCGCCGCCGCCGTGGCCTTTTTGGCAGGGCCGGATGGCCGCTGGATCAACGGGCAAACCCTGCGCGCGAATGGCGGCCTGGTGTAAGCAAGACGCAAGTTGACGAAAAAAAACGCTGCCGGTTTGCACGGGCAGCGTTTTTCCTGATTGGTATCAAGCCGTGATCAGGCGCCGGCTTTTTCCAGCTTCTCGAAAATCTTGTTCAGCTTTTCATCGAGGGTCGCGGCCGTGAACGGCTTGACGACATAACCGCTGGCGCCAGCTTGCGCGGCGGCGATGATGTTTTCTTTTTTCGCTTCGGCGGTGACCATCAGCACGGGCAGCTTGGCCAGTGCGGGATCGGCGCGGATATGCTGCAGCATCGTCAGGCCATCCATGTTTGGCATGTTCCAGTCCGAAACGACGAAATCATACGATTCCGCGCGCAGCTTGGCCAGGCCCATCACGCCGTCTTCCGCCTCATCGACGTTGGCATAACCCAGTTCCTTCAACAGATTCCGGACAATGCGGCGCATCGTCGAAAAATCGTCAACGACTAAAAATTTCATCTTTGGATCAGCCATGAATAACTCCGTTGTTTCTGTAGCGGTTTGTTAATAATATCGACATGAATGCCGACATTATGGTCGACACTACGGCAGCAAGTTGTAGGATAGCATTTTCGTTGCTTTTAGGCGAACAAACTTGCCTCAGATCATATAAAACGTGGCTTACACGCGCAAAGCACGCATGCCATGCGCGGCCAGGTGTCCCAACACCATGCCAGGCAGCGCCGTCAGAGCGCCGACCTCATGCGTAGCACCGACGGCGATCGCCTCGCGCGGCATGCCGAACACCACGCAACTGGCTTCATCCTGCGCAAAATTATACGCTCCTGCGGCCTTCATCTCCAACATGCCTTGTGCGCCATCCTTGCCCATGCCGGTGAGGATCACGCCGACGGCATTTTTACCGGCCGATTGCGCGGCCGAACGGAACAGCACATCGACGGACGGGCGGTGGCGGTTCACCGGTTCGCCCTGGTCGATCTTGGTCATGTAGTTGGCGCCGCTGCGCGTCAGGGTCAGGTGCGAATGGCCGGGCGCGATGTAGGCGTGGCCGGGCAGCACGCGTTCGCCGCCTGCCGCTTCCTGCACCGAAATCTTGCACAGCGAATCGAGGCGGCGCGCGAACGAGCGCGTAAAGCCTTCCGGCATGTGCTGCGTGATCAGGATGCCGGGGCAATCGGACGGCATCTGCATGAGGAATTCGCGGATCGCTTCGGTGCCGCCCGTCGAGGCGCCCACGATGATCAGCTTTTCGCTCGACGTCAGCGGGCTGCGCAGGGCCGGCAACGGCGCGGCCACCTTGTCGCCGGCCGACGGCAGGGTGCGCGCGCGGATGCGCGCCTTCGAGGCGGCGCGGATCTTGTCGGCGATCATGTCCGTGTACTCGCGCATGCCGCTCTGGATGGAAATCTTCGGCTTGGTGACGAAATCGACGGCGCCCAGTTCCAGCGCGCGCATGGTGATTTCCGAACCGCGCTCGGTCAAGGACGACACCATCAATACCGGCATCGGGCGCAAGCGCATCAGCTTTTCCAGGAAATCCAGGCCATCCATCTTCGGCATCTCGACGTCGAGGGTCAGCACGTCGGGGTTGGTCTGTTTGATCATCTCGCGCGCCACCAGCGGATCGGGCGCCGCGCCCACCACTTCCATGTCGGGCTGGCTGTTTACGATTTCCGTCATGACGCTGCGGATCAGCGCCGAGTCATCCACGATCAATACCTTGATCTTCATAGTTATCCTTCCAGGCCTTGCGGCCCGTATTCTTTATTAAATTAGTACACCGGACAAACCGCCGCAAGCCGCACAGCGCGACGCGCAGCAGGTTTGGCCTGGTGTTTGTCAGAACAGTTCGACTTCGCCGCCCACCGGCGCGACCTTGAGGCGGCTGGCGTAATCGAGTTCGCGGCGCACCAAAGTGTCGTTATGCGTCTGCATCAGTTTTTTCACCAGCACCTTGCCGCTGCGGGGGAAGAAGTACACCTTGCGCGGGTGGATGTCGTTCAGGTCTTCCGCGACCACGCGCATCTTTTCCGCTTTCAGGTAGTTGATGACGAAGGCCGCATTGCGTTCGCCGACGTTGATCGCCGTGAAGCCGCGCAGCACGGCGCCGCCGCCGAACACTTTCGCTTCCATGTTCTCGCGCCGCGCGCCCGCCTTCAGCAAATCATTGATCAGGATTTCCATGGCGTAGGTGCCATAGCGCATCGACGCGGAAATCGGGCTGTTCGGATCGCTGCCGCCATCGGGCAGCATGAAATGGTTCATGCCGCCCAGGCCCGTGACGCGGTCGCGGATGCAGGCCGAGACGCAGGAGCCGAGCACGGTGACGATCAGCATATCCTTGTTGGTAAAGTAGTACTCACCAGGCAAGATCTTGGCGGCGTCACAGTTGAACGTCCTGTCGTAATAGACGTTAGTGGCGAATTGCTCTTTGGATTCCAGGCTCATATTTCACTCTCATGTACGATGCGACGGTGCCTTGGGCGCGGTGCCCCGGGGCTGGTCGAGCTCATAGACTGTTTTACCGCGCAGCTTCAATGAATCCGACACGTACAGAAAATTCTCCGAATGGCCCGCAAACAGCAGGGCATCCGGCTTCATCAATGGCACAAAGCGCGACAGGATCTTGCGCTGCGTCGCCTTGTCAAAATAAATCATCACGTTGCGGCAAAAGATGACGTCGAACTGCCCCGTCAATGGCCAGCCGTCGGCCAGCAGGTTGAGCGGCTTGAAGGTGATCATCTGGCGCAGTTCCGGGCGCACCCGCACCTGTCCTTCGCGGTCGCCCTTGCCGCGCAAGAAAAAGCGCCGCGCACGGTCGGCCGGCATCTTGTCGAGCCGGTCCAGGTTGTAGACGCCATTGGCGGCCGTGGCCAGCACGTTCGTGTCGATGTCCGTGGCGATGATGGTGACGGGCGGCGTGAGCGTATTGAATGCCTCGCACACCGTCATGGCGATCGAATACGGCTCCTCGCCGGTGGAACTGGCCGAACACCAGATGGTGATCGGCCCGTTCAGCTTTTTCACGTGCTCAGCCAGCAGCGGGAAGTGATGCGCCTCGCGGAAGAACGACGTCAGGTTGGTCGTCAGCGCATTCGTGAACGCCTCCCACTCGTCGCCCATGCGGCCCGCTTCCAGGTCGTCCAGGTAGCGAACGAACGAGGAGATGCCGGTCGCGCGCAATCGCCTGGCCAGGCGGCTGTAGACCATTTCCTGCTTGCTGTCGGCCAGCGCGATGCCGGCCCGCTTGTAAATCATGGCGCGGACCCGTTCGAAGTCCTTGCCAGTGAAATCAAATTCCTTGACCGAATCCGTTTTAGTTTGCGGCATTTGTTTTTTACCTCTCTATGACTACTCTGACCAATGCCTTTGCAAGTATAACTAGCGGGACCGGGTTGCCGTCAGAACTCTTCCCAATCGTCGCCGCCGGCCGCCGCCAGCTTTTTCGCGGGCGGTGGCGAGCCGGCTTGCACCGTCTTTGCCAACCGCCGTGTCGTTGCCGCCACATTCGGCGCCGGCCGTGCCGCCGCCTTGACTATTGACGCGGGCGCGGGCATGGCCGCCTGCGCCGCGCTCTCGCCGTCGAGCTTGAAAATGCTGACGGCGGCGCCCAGATTCTGCGCCTGCTCCTGCATGCTTTCGGCCGCCGCCGCCGCTTCCTCGACCAGCGCCGCATTTTGCTGCGTCATCTGGTCCATCTGCGCGATGGCCTGGTTCACTTCCTCGATGCCGTGGCTCTGTTCCTGCGTTGCCGCCGTGATCTCGCCCATGATGTCGGCCACCTGCCGGATCGACGTGACGATCAGGCCCATGGTTTGCCCCGCCTCGTCCACCAGGCGGCTGCCCGCATCGACCTTGTCGACCGAGTCGCCGATCAGGCCCTTGATTTCCTTGGCTGCGCCAGCCGATCGTTGCGCCAGATTGCGCACTTCCGACGCCACCACCGCAAAACCGCGTCCCTGCTCGCCTGCGCGCGCCGCTTCGACGGCCGCATTCAACGCCAGGATATTCGTCTGGAACGCAATGCCGTCGATGACGCCGATGATGTCGACGATCTTGCGCGAGCTGTCCTTGATGGAACCCATCGTATCGACCACTTGCGCCACCACCTTGCCGCCCTGCTCCGCCACCGACGATGCCGACACGGCCAGCTGGTTGGCCTGGCGCGCGTTGTCCGCGTTCTGCTTCACGGTCGACGTCAGCTCTTCCATCGACGACGCCGTCTCTTCGAGCGAACTGGCCTGCGTTTCCGTGCGCGCCGACAGGTCCGCATTGCCGCTGGCGATCTCGCGCGACGCCACGGTGATCGTTTCCGTGCCCTTGCGCACGTCGCTGACGGTCTGCACCAGGCTCTCGTTCATGTCCTTCAATGCCTGCTGCAGCGCGCTCGTTTCATCCTTGCCTTCGACCACCACGCGCGACGTCAGTTCGCCGGCCGCCACCTTCTGCGCCACGGCCAGGGCGCCGGACAATGGCACCGTGATCGAGCGCGTGATGAAGATGGCGCACCAGGCGCCGATCGCCACCGCCGCGCCGCCCAGGATGAACAGTACCGTCATCAGGCGCGCATCGGCCGCCAGCGAGTCGTCCATGAAGCTTTGCTGCGCCACGTGCTGCAAGTCGAGCAGCTTGTTGATATCGGCCAGGGTCGTCTTGTTCAAGGGATCGATGCGGGTGGCGATCACCTTCGCCGCGCCCTCGCTGTTAAACGCCAGCACCTGCCCCATCGCTTCCTTGAAGGCGGCATCGACTTCGCCGTCGACCTTGGCGATATTGGCCAGCAGCGCCTTCTCGCCATCGGACAGGCCCAGGGTGGCCAGCTTGCCGCGCGCGCCGTCGTACAGCTTGCGCTGCGCGCGCACCTTGCCCTCTTCCGCCTGCATCAGGGCCACATCGCCCTGCAGGCCGATATTGCGCATGGCGATACCGGTTTCCAGCATCGCGCTTTTCATCAGCGACGCCTGCGTATTCTTTTCGCTTGCCAGCTCCAGGCCCGTGAGCAACTGGGCCTTGTTACGGTAATTCAGTGCATTCGCCGAAACGATCACCACCACCAGGATGGCGAGGATGCTGCCAAAACCTATCCCCAGCCGGGTGCCTATCTTGAAATCGCGCAAACTCATTACAGTCTCCAATATTTATGTGAACGGCGCCCGTTCAACCGGACGGCGCCGTGTTGTGGCCTGGTCTCTGTCGGACCTTGCAGCCTGCCGGCGCGCCTCTCAATACTGCTCGCGCCGGTACATGCATATCTGTAGTGATTCTTTGCGTGCTAAAACGGCGGCGCACCGGGCGCCGCCTTGCTGCCATGCGGAGGCTTACGCCGCCAGCTTGTCGATCAGGCCCATCTCGCTGCTCGACATCAGCTTGTCGATGTCGACCAGGATCAGCATGCGCTCGTCGATGGTGCCCAGGCCGATCATGTAGTCGGTCGAGAAGGCGGTGCCCATTTCCGGCGCCGGTTTCACCTGCTCCGGCGTCAGGGTGGTGACGTCGGAAACGCTGTCGACCACCATGCCCACGATACGGCCGCCGATGTTCAGGATGATCACCACCGTGAACTGGTCGTACACGGGCGTGCCCAGGTTGAACTTGATGCGCATGTCGACCACGGGAATGATGATGCCGCGCAGGTTGATCACGCCCTTGATGAATTCAGGCGCGTTGGCGATGCGGGTGACCGCTTCGTAACCACGGATTTCCTGGACCTTCAGAATATCGATGCCGTACTCTTCGGAGCCCAGGGTGAAGGCCAGGAATTCACGGCCGGCGATGTCCTTGCCGTCGCCCGCATTGCTTCCGGATGTTTGTTGAGTATCTGACATGGTGGGTTTTCCTATCTTTATCTATCGGTATTACGAAAAAATGGACTCGTCGGCCAGCTGGCGCGAGGAACGGATCAGGGCGGCGACATCGAGAATCAGCGACACGCCGCCATCGCCCAGGATGGTGGCGCCGGAAATGCCCACCACCTTGCGGTAATTCGATTCGAGGTTTTTCACCACGACTTGCTGCTGCCCCACCAGGTCGTCGACAAACAGGGCCGCCTTGCGCCCTTCCGTCTCGAGGATCACGCAGATGCCTTCCGACGGGCTGGTAAAGCGCGGCGCGATGTCGAACATCTGGTACAGCGGGATCAATGGCAGGTATTCGCCGCGCACTTTCACCACCTGCCCTTTGCCACTGATGTCCTTGATGTCTTCAACGGCTGGCTGCAGCGATTCGATGACAAAGCCCAGCGGTAAAATATACACTTCGTCGCCCACGCGGATCGACATGCCGTCCAGGATGGCCAGTGTCAGCGGCAGCGAGATGGAAATCGTCGTGCCGAAACCTTTCGCGGAACGGATGTCGACGACGCCGCCCATGGCGCTGATATTGCGCTTGACGACATCCATGCCCACGCCGCGGCCCGACACGTCGGTAACGGCTTCGGCGGTGGAAAAGCCGGGCGCGAAAATCAGCTGCCACACGTCGGCGTCGCTCATCGTCTCGGATACGTCCAGGCCCTGCTGCGCGGCCTTGGCCAGGATGCGCTCGCGGTTCAAGCCCGCGCCGTCATCGGATACTTCGATGATGATGTTGCCACCCTGGTGGCTGGCCGAGAGGAACAGCCGGCCGGCCTCGGTCTTGCCGGCGGCCACGCGGGCGGCCGGCATTTCCACGCCATGGTCGATGCTGTTGCGCACCAGGTGCGTGAGCGGATCGACGATGCGCTCGATGAGGCCCTTGTCCAGTTCCGTGGCGGCGCCATTGGTGATGAAATCGACCTTCTTGCCCAACTTGGTGGCCAGGTCGCGCACCATGCGCGGGAAGCGCGAAAAGACGAAATCCATCGGCATCATGCGGATCGACATCACCGCTTCCTGCAAGTCGCGCGTATTGCGCGTCAGGTGGCTGACGCTGTCGAGCAGCTTTTCATGCAGCATCGGGTCGAGCGCGCTGGCGCGCTGCTCGATCATCGCCTGCGTGATCACCAGTTCGCCCACCAGGTTGATCAGCTGGTCGACTTTTTCGATCGAGACGCGGATCGACGACGATTCGGCGCCGGCCTTGTCGCCTTCTTTCTTGGCCGGTTTCTTTTCCTGCTCCGCTTCGGCCACGGCGCTGGCCACGGCAGGCGCGGCGGCAGCGCTGGCGTTGCCCGCCTTGGCCGCGTCGGCGCGTATCTGTTCGAGGGGCTGGAAGAAACCATAGCCCTGTTCGGCGTCACTCTGCACGCCGGCGGCGGCGCGGATGTCCTCGAGCGGCTGGAAGAAGCCATAGCCGGGGTCCGTCGCGCCCTGCGCCGCAGGCGCGCCTGGCAGCGGGTCGAAGAAACCGTAGCCCTGCGCCTTTTCCTGCGCCGCGCGGGCCGCTTCCGCTTCGCCTGGCGCCAGCGGCGGCGCCTGCGTGATCACCATGTCGTCCGGATTGAGCACGAACGAGCAGATGGCCAGGATATCGTCCAGGCTTTCATGCGTCGTCACTTCCAGCACCTTGCGCGCGTCGGGCAAGGCGGACACGGCGACGTCGCCCAGCAAGCCCAGTTCGGCCGCCAGCGCATCGACTTCGCGCGGCTCCATGGCTGGCAGTTCCAGGCGGATGCGATGGCCGCCGGCATGGCTGACGGCCGCCTTTTCCGCCGTATGGAAGGCTGGTGCGACGGGCGTGAGCGCAGCCACGGGCACGTCATGCGAAAACGACTGCAGCATCATGCGCACATTGGCCACGGCATCCTGGTCGACGGCGCTGCCGAGGCGATGGCCGTCGAGCTGCATCTTGAGGATATCCTTGGCCGCCAAGAAGGCGTCGACGTGTTCCGCCGTCAGGGCCATCTGGCCCTGGCGGATGCGGTCGAGCAGCGACTCGAGGATGTGCGTCACCTCGCTCATGTCGGAGAGGCCGAACGTCGATGCGCCGCCCTTGATCGAATGAGCGGTACGGAAAATGGCGTTCAGGTCTTCGGCGTCGGGCGCCGCAATATCGACGGCCAGCAGCAGCCGTTCTTTTTCAGCCAGCAGTTCTTCGGCCTCATCGAAAAAGACCTGAAAAAACTGGCTAATATCGATGGTCATAGGGTGACTCCGTCAATTGCATCATTGCACTGCGCGGCTGGCATCAGCCGATCACCTTCTTGACCACTTCGATCAGGCGTTGCGGATCGAACGGCTTGACCAGCCAGCCATTGGCGCCGGCGGCACGTCCCTTCGACTTCATCTCGTCCGACGACTCCGTCGTCAGCATCAGGATGGGCACCTTCTGGTAGGTCGGCAGCTCGCGCAGCAGCTTGATCAGTTCCAGGCCATCCATGCGCGGCATGTTCTGGTCCGTCAATACCAGGTCCACGGTTTGCAGCTTGGCTTTTTCCAGTCCGTCCTGGCCGTCGACGGCCTCCACCACCTGGTAACCGGCGGCTTTCAGGCTGAACGCCACCATCTGGCGCAATGAGCTGGAATCGTCCACTGCAAGTATCGTTTTGGCCATCTTTGCTCCCACTTATTCCGGGCATCCTGCCCGAGTATTTGATTAATCAATCCATGCAACCACAAGCGCTCCGCACTGGCATGCTAGAACAGCTCGATGTCGCCACTTTCCAAATGCTGTTGACTGACAGCCTTGCGCAGCACGCTGCGCAACTCCAGGCTTTGAATCGCCAGCGCCATGCTGACCCGACCCAGCAAGGCGACAATTTCTTCATTGTCGCTCTCCGGCAACATTTCCGCGCCATGCTCGCCCAGGGTCCCGAGGAACTCGCGCAAGCCCGTCACGCGCTTCAAGGTGCGCTCGATCAGCTGGCTGGTCATGTCCTGGAACTGCAGGCTGGTGATGGCGGCATTCACATAGCCCCCCACCTCATCCTGCAACGCCAGCAGTTTTTCCCGTTGCTGCTCGGCCGGAATACCGCCGTCGAGCAGCAACGCGATGGTGTCTTGCTGCGCAGCGACGGCTGCGTGTATCGCCATGAAATTGAAGGACAGCTTCTCGATCGCCTCTTCCAGCAAGATGCCGGTCTGCACCAGGTCGGTTTCCACCTCCGTCAAGTGCTTGCGGCCATGGTCCGACACGCCAGACAGCAGGCGCTTTACATGCGAGCCAAGTATTTTCTTTCTTGTCATAAAGGTCTCATTGTTTCAATACACCACGCGTCGACAGACTTGCGTGTTATTTTTTCGCCGCTGCCGGGGCGGGGACTGGCGCCGCCGCGGGCGGCGCACCGGCCGCCAGCCCTGAAGCGACAGCGGCGGAAGCGGCATCGGTCACCGGCAGCTCGATCGCCGAACCATCGCGCAGGACATTTTCTTCCGTGCGTTTGTTCATGACGATGATGCTGATGCGCCGGTTGATCGGATTGAAGGGGTCGAGCTTGTCCAGGTGGGCGGCCGAACCCAGCCCCACCACGCGCAAGACTTTTTCTTCCTTCATGCCGCCGATCACCAGTTCGCGCCGCGACGCATTCGCGCGGTCGGCCGACAATTCCCAGTTGCTGTAGCCGGCATCGCTCATGTAGGGCGTCGAATCCGTATGGCCGGACAGGCCGATGCGGTTCGGCACTTCATTGAGCACGGAGCCGATCGCGTGCAGGATTTCCTTGGTGTACGGTTGCAGATTCGCATTGGCGAGCGCAAACATCGGACGGTTCTGCTCGTCGACGATCTGGATGCGCAAGCCTTCGCTGGTGATATCGAGCAGCAACTGGTTCTTGTATTTTTTCAGCAGGGGATTGGCGTCGATGGTCGCTTCGATGCGCGCCTTGAGCGCCTGCAGGCGCTTGCCTTCCTCGCGTTCGAGCGCGGCCTTGGCGGAATTGAGGTCGAACGATTTGCGCTGCTGCTCTTCCTGCGCCTTGCGTACTTGCCCATCCTGGCGCGACAGGTCCTGGCCGCCGCCCTGGATCACGGAATTGCTCTCGCCGCTGCCGGAGCCGCCCGCCATGGCCACTTTCAAGGGCGTCTTGAAGAATTCGGAAATGCCGTTCAAGTCGCCCTTCGAGGTGGAGCCCAACAGCCACATCAGCAGGAAGAAGGCCATCATGGCCGTGACAAAGTCGGCATAGGCGATCTTCCACGCCCCGCCATGGTGCCCGCCAGCCGTCTTCTTGATACGCTTGACGATAATCGGGCGCATGCCTTCATCGGCCATGGCGTCCCCCTTCCGTGTGCTGCAAATGACTCATGGTGTCCAAGCGTGTATTCACTGCTTACTTCGTTTTCGATTTCTTGATGTGGTCTTCCAGCTCGTTGAACGTCGGGCGCTCGGTCGAGAACAGCACCTTGCGGCCGAACTCCACGGCCAGCGCCGGCGCATAGCCGTTCAGGCTGGCCAGCAGGGTCACTTTCACGCACTGGAACATCTTGCTCGACTCTTCCAGCTTCTGCTCGAGCAGGCTGGCCAGCGGACCGACGAAACCGTAGGCCAGCAAGATGCCGAGGAAGGTGCCGACCAGCGCGTGCGCGATCAGCATGCCCAGCTCGGCCGGCGGAATGCCCACCGACTCCATCGTGTGCACCACGCCCATCACGGCGGCAACGATACCGAACGCGGGCAAGCCATCGCCCACCTTGGCGATCACGTGGGCCGGCACGGCGCCTTCGTGATGGTGCGTCTCGATTTCATTGTCCATCAGATTTTCGATCTGGAACGCATCCATATTGCCCGACACCATCAGGCGCAGGTAGTCGGTCATGAATTCGACGATGTGGTGGTCGGCCAGCACGGCCGGGTATTTCGAAAACAGGGGGCTTTCTTCCGGCTTGTCGATATCGCCTTCGATCGACATCAAGCCTTCCTTGCGCACCTTGCTGAGCACTTCGAACAGCAAGGACATCAGTTCCATGTACAGCTCTTTGGTATAGCGCGAACCCTTGAACAGGCTCGGCAAGGCGGCGATCGTCGCCTTGATGGCCTTGTTATTGTTACCAACAAGGAAGGCGCCCAGGGCGGCGCCGCCGATCATCAGCAACTCCAGCGGCTGGAACAGCGCCGCCAGATGGCCGCCGGCCATTGCGAAGCCGCCAAAGACCGAGGCGCAGACGATGATGTATCCGATTATGACTAACAAGTGCCCTGACTCCCAATAATGGCCGGGGCTGTGTGCCCGGCATGTTCAAACCTGTTCCTGTCTTCTGGCGGCTGCGCCACCGGCGGAGACTGCGGCAAAAAAGCAACCGGAAGTTAATTGAAATGTGTTGATTTTCAATGCAATTCCGAGAAAATGCCGTGTGGAACTACAATAACGTGAGATTGCCCCACGGGCAAGCAAATAACGCAGACAATTGCTTAAAAGCACCATATGTAAAGCAAAGGACCACCCTCTGTGGCGGCGATGGTCTTATCGGGCTCGCGTGCCGCGATGTGGAATTCGTAACTAAGAAGCATGCTACCGGGCAACATTTCCCTTTCCGCCTTGCTCCACAGGGCCGCCATCGCCGCCGGCGACAGGTAAGCGAACACGGCATCGTAGCGGCCGAAGTCGAGCGCTTCATAGTCGCCGCGCAGGAAGCGCGCGCGGCTGCCCGCCAGCCTCGCCCGCAAGTGGCTTGCCAGCCACGGCAGCGGCGCCAGTTCGATGCCGGAAAACTGCCCGTCGGGCCGGCGCCGCGCCAGGTCCAGCACCAGGCCGCCCAGGCCGCTGCCGATATCGACCAGCCGCACGCCGGGACGGTCCGCGATCAGCTCGGCCACGGCCTGCCACACCTTCGGCCCCGAAGGGTAAAACGGCACTTGCGTGCGAAACGTGGACCAATACAGGCTCAACAGGAAAACAAAAGTCGCCAGGAACACGGCCGGGGGCAAATCGAGCAGGCTGGCCGCCAGCAAGGCGGGCGCAAACAGCAGGCCGATGGCGCACCACCAGCGCGCCAGTCCCGCCCGCCAGGTAATAAACGCCGCCAGCACGCCCTGCACCAGCGCCACGGCAGGCAGCGACATGGCTACGCCGGCACGCGCCAGGCCATATACCAATAGCAACATCAAGGGAAAGGCCAGCACCTGGATCAGGATGGCCTTGAGCGCGGGCGCGCGCAGGATTTGTTGCAGCATGGGCAAGTTAAAGGAGGAAAACGCCAGTGTAAGCGAAAGCACCATAAAAAAACCGGAGTCCGGTCTGGCGACCGCTCCGGTTTTTACTGAGGCTATATTGGGACAGTAATTCGGGCAGTATCAGGCGGCAACACCCGGCGATGCACCAGCGGCCGCTTCATCGCGCGCCTTCCTGGTCTTGCCGGCCCGCGAAGGCATGTGGCACAGGCCGCACACATAATCGGCGTTCAGGTCGAGGCAGTTGACGACGAACTTGCCGCCGCACTTGCCGCAGGGCGCCATGTCCAGCATCTTGCTGCTGAAAAAGCGCACCAAGGTCCAGGCCCGCGTCAGCGACAGCAGCGGCTCTTCGCCCGCTTCGGGCGGCATCTGTTCCAGATACAGTTTATAGGCCTTCATCACGGCTTCGATGCCCGTGGCGCCGGCGTGCTCGACGAGGAATTTGTGGATATTGATGAACAGCGAGGAATGGATATTCGGTTGCCAGGTGAGGAACCAGTCGGTGGAAAACGGCAGCATGCCCTTGGGCGGCGAGACGCCCTTCAATTCCTTGTACAGATTCAGCAGGCGTTCGCGCGACAGCGAGACTTCCGTCTCCAGCAGTTGCAAACGCGCACCCAGCTGTATCAATTCGATGGCCAGCTGGATTTCCTGCGCTTCCGATACGACACTTTTCTTGGCCATGCTGTGTACTCCGCGACTGACTGATACTGACTAACTGCTACTGACTGAAAGCTTGCTGTATCAAGCGATTTCTTCGACGCCCTGGCCTGCCATGAGAATGGCGGCATGCGACTGGGCCAGCGAACGGTCTTTATTGTAGTTCGTCAACATGCCCAGGATGGCGCTGTCGTCGAAGCGGAAGCGGGCCAGCATCATGTTGCCGCCAGCAAGCTTGAGGATCTGCGCATTGCTCATGCCTTCGATCAGTTCGGCGATGTCGGCGGCGATGCCCAAACGGAAGATGGCCGTTACCTTGTCCGCACGAATCATTTGCTGGGCCAGCATCAGGTAGCTCAGGTTAGCGTCGCGAATCTCAGCCATCATGTCGTTAGCAGTCATTTCCATCTCCTCAATCCGTTGAATTCAGCTGGCATTGTTTGTTGCCAGTGAGATACATTCTGCAGGAGCAACATTAAACGCAACAGAGGCGCAGCGCTGTATTTTTGGTCGGGGAATAGCGGATAGGATCGTAGGTGTTTGTCTGACAAACACTGCTCGATCATGGTCGCACGCCAGTAACGGCGCGGATGTGGGTGGTTGGCTCCATGCCGGATTTAGCCAACTTTGGGCCTGTAAAAAATATCACTTTTTTACAACAACTTGATTGGAATCAAGCCTGTCTACCTAGATAACGGCTGCTCTGGCAGGAACTTTAGGGCTTTTTTGAAAAATATTTCAAAAACCCCGCATTCTTTTTCGGCCGGTTTGACACCGTTCATGTAATTGTTGACGGCGGCCCTTGGGAAAACTTTAGGGTTATTTGAAAATATTTTTAAAAATCGTGATTTTTTTCGTTGACGCCCCGCACGACGGCACTTTCCGCGCTTCATCCAGCGCGGAAATTCCGCTTTTCGGCATGGATTTGCTACACTGCCTGCTCCCGCACAATACTTTAAGCTTCAAGCAATATCGTGCCATTGAGCCAAGTATCAATATGAAAGCCACCATGATTTCTCGACATGACTGCAGCGCGCGCGACCTCGACGATCCCCTGGCGCCATTGCGCCAGCAATTCGACTTGCCGCAAGGCGTGATTTACCTCGACGGCAATTCCCTGGGTGCGCGGCCGACAGCGGCCCTGGCCCGCGCCCAGCACGTCATCACGGCCGAATGGGGCACGGACCTGATCCGCAGCTGGAATACGGCCGGCTGGTTCGACCTGCCCAAGCGCCTGGGCGACCGCCTGGCCCCGCTGCTGGGCGCCGGCACGGGCGAAGTGGTGATTACCGACACCACCTCCGTCAACCTGTTCAAGGCCCTGGCCGCCGCCCTGCAGATGCAGGCCAGCGAACCCGCGCATGCGGCGCGGCGCATCATCGTCAGTGAACGCAGCAATTTCCCCACCGACCTGTACATGGCGCAAGGCCTGGCCGCCTGGCTCGACCGCGGCTACCAGCTGCGCCTGGTCGACAGTCCCGAAGAACTGGCGCAAGCCATCGATGCCGATTGCGCCGTCGCCATGCTCACGCACGTGAACTACCGCACCGGCTACCAGCACGACATGGCCGCCATCAGCAGCCATTGCCATGCGCAGGGCGTGCTGGCGCTGTGGGACCTGGCCCATTCGGCCGGCGCCGTGCCGCTGGACCTGAACGGCGCCGGCGCCGACCTGGCCGTCGGCTGCACCTACAAATACCTGAATGGCGGTCCTGGTTCGCCCGCCTTCATCTGGGTGCCGGAAAAACACCAGGCGCGCTTCCGCCAGCCCTTGTCGGGCTGGTGGGGCCACGCCACGCCGTTCGCCATGGACCCGGGCTTCGCGCCGGCAGACGGCATCGCCCGCGCCCTGTGCGGCACGCAGCCGATACTCTCGCTGGCCCTCGTCGAATGCGGCCTCGATATCTTTGCGCAAACGAGCATGGAAGCCATCCGGCGCAAGTCGCTGGCCCTGACGGATCTGTTCATCGCGCTGGTGGAGCAGCGCTGCGCCAGCCATCCGCTGGGCCTCGTCACGCCGCGCGAGCATGCGCGCCGCGGCAGCCAGGTCAGCTTCACGCACCCGCATGGCTATGCCGTCATGCAGGCGCTGATCGCGCGCGGCGTGATCGGCGACTACCGCGAACCGGCCATCATGCGCTTCGGCTTCACGCCGCTGTACACGAGCTTTGCCGACGTGTGGGATGCCGTGGAAATCCTGCGCGACATCCTCGACACCCAAGCCTACGACATCGCCGCCAAGCGCGATGCCGTCACCTGAATCACCCCATGAGCGACGACAAGAATATGAACAAGGAAAACACGAGCGGCTGCCCCATGCATGCCGGCGCCCAGCAAGGCACCGAATGGCATGGCGCGCAGATGGATTTCAGTGAATCCATGAGCTACGGCAATTACCTGGCGCTGGACCGCATCCTCACGGCCCAGCATCCGCTGTCGCCGAACCACAACGAGATGCTGTTCATCGTGCAGCACCAGACGAGCGAATTGTGGATGAAGCTGATGCTGCACGAAATGCACGCCGTGCGCGCCAACCTGCAAAGCGGCGACCTGGCGCCCGCCTTTAAAATGCTGGCCCGCGTGGCGCGCATCATGGACCAGCTGGTGCACGCCTGGGACGTGCTGGCCACCATGACGCCGCCCGAATACACGGCCATCCGTCCCTACCTGGGCGCCTCTTCCGGCTTCCAGTCCTTCCAGTACCGCGAAATCGAATTCATTTTGGGGAACAAGAACGCCGCCCTGCTCAACGTGCACACGACGGCCCCGGAAACCTACAAGGTGCTCGACGCCGCCCTGCGCACGCCATCCGTCTACGACGAGGCCATCAAGCTGCTGGCGCGCAGCGGCTTGCCTATCTCCCCCGAGCGCCTGAACGCCGACTGGACCCTGCCGACCAGCGCCGACGCCTCCGTCAAGGCGGCGTGGCTGGAAGTCTACCGCGACCCGTCGAAACACTGGGCCTTGTACGAGCTGGCCGAAAAGCTGGTCGACCTGGAAACGGCCTTCCGCTTCTGGCGCTTCCGCCACGTGACGACGGTGGAACGCATCATCGGCTTCAAGACGGGCACGGGCGGCACGGCGGGCGTCAGCTATTTGCGCAAGATGCTCGACGTGGTATTGTTCCCCGAGCTCTTTGCCTTACGCACGGAGCTCTGATTTCAATTTCAAAAGGAGAAATGATGTCGCCTCTGGTCCTGACCCTGGCCGGCCTGTGGAATTCCGGGCCGCAGCATTGGCAAACCCATTGGGAAGCGCGGCATCCGCAATGGTCGCGCGTGCCGCACCGGGAATGGCAGACGCCGGACAAGGACGAATGGGTGGCGGAGCTCGACCGCGCCATCGCCGCCTGCGAGCGCCCGCCCGTGCTGGCGGCGCACAGCCTGGCCTGCACGCTGGTGGCCCATTGGGCGGCCAGCGGCTCGCCGCACAAGATCGCCGGCGCTTTCCTCGTCGCTCCCAGCGATGTGGAAGCGCCCTCCTACCCCACCGGCACGACGGGCTTTGCGCCGATGCCGCTGCAAGCCTTGCCGTTTCCCAGCCTGGTAGTGGCCAGCGGCGATGATCCCTACGTCAGCTTCGCGCGGGCACGCGCGTTTGCCGCCGCCTGGGGCAGCGATTTCACCATGATCGGCGACGCCGGCCATATCAACGGCGACGCCGGCTACGGCCCGTGGCCGGACGGCGAACAGCTGCTGCTGGACTTCTGCGCCGCGCACCAGCCGTAAACCGGGGCGCGCACACGATAGACGCGCGCCCATTTGCCCACAAGTAAGAACGCAGGCAGAATCGTGGCCTTTCCATTGCGGCGCCCCGGCGCCAGCCTCACGATGAAACGTCTGCTTCTGCCCTTGCTGCTCTGCTCCGCCTTTGCCCACGGCGCGCCCTTCTACGAAGGCAAGAGCCTCGCCCATCCCGCCATCACCGCCTCGCAGGACAGCGGCTTCGACATCGCCTTTCTCAAGGAAAAAGAGGGCGTCAACGGCTATTACTGCGAGTGCAAGAGCGGCACCTCGAAACCCATTTTGCTCGACCAGTTCGGCAACGCCGTCATCCGTTCCGTCTTCTACGCCTCGCTGGACAAGGAGTCGGACGACAGCGTGCAAACCATGCTGGTGCTGTTCCGCCAGGACGGCAAGAACGGCTTGCGCGCCTACCGCTACCACCGCAGTTCCGGCAGGTACCGGCGCCTGGACGGCTTGCAGCCGGCGTTGAACCGCATCGTGGCGCAAAGCGCCGCGCCCAACGCGGGCCAGGTCAAGGCGGCGCTGGCCAAGCTGGCGCCGATGGACTACAGCGTCGCGCGCGGCAAGAGCGGCAATGCGGACTTCGACGCCATCGACCATACCCAGGGCACCGTCGTCGGCTACTACAGCGACGAGGGCAAGCCCGTGGAGGCTGGCAGCCAGGACGCCATCACCTACAAGAAAACCTTCGAGAAGAAAGGCGAGCGTTTTCTCACCGCCAGCTACACCCTGTACAGCGATGCGGGCGCCGGCATCCTGCGCAATTACCGCCTGTGGCAAGTAACGTGGGAAACGGCGCCGAAGCAGTTCACGGGCAGCCAGGAAGGCCCTTCCGTCATCTACAGCCTGGCCTGGGACGACGGCTCGGTGGTCGAGCGGGGCCAGTACGCGAAAGGCAAGCGCCAGGGCCTGTGGGTGCGCGACGGCATGCACGAAGGCAGCGAAAAGGGCCATTTCGTCGACGGTCTGCAAGAAGGCCTGTGGTCCTTCAATTACCCCAGACAGAGCGAGAGCGGCATGTACCGGGCCGGCAAGCGCGAAGGCCGCTGGACGGTCGTCAACTATGCCGATGCAGAGGAAGTGACGGGCTTTGACACCTACGCGGGCGGCCAACTGAACGGCCCACACGAACGCAGCATGGGCGGCAAGCTGCAAACGCGCGGCAACTACGTGAACGGCTCGCGCCATGGCGCGTGGATCACGGAAGACGGCGACGGCAGCTTCATCGAAGGCTTGCGCGACGGGCCGTGGAAGCTCAAGCTCAAGGACAAGGCCACGCAACGCGTCACTTTCGTGCAAGGCAAAAAACAGGGCGAAGCGATCGACACGGATGCGCAGGGCGCGCTGCGCCTGCGCGACCATTACCAGGCCGGCGTGCTCGAAGGCAGCCGCACGCGCTATCTGGGCCCGGCCGGCAAGGAATACGTGGTCTACACGGCCACCTACCGCAACGGCCAGCTCGATGGGCGCGAACAGGCGTTCGACGACAGCGGCAAGATCCTGCGCCTCGACACCTTGTGGGAGATGGGCAAGAAGCAGGGCCTGGACGCGCGCTACTACCCGAGCGGCAAGCGGGAACGCCTGGCCGTCATCGACCAGGGCCGCCTGCTCACGCACCTGCGCGAATACTATGAGGACGGCCAGCTGCTCAACGACATCCACCGCTGCACCTTCAGGGAATACGGCAGCACGCGCGACGACGTGTGCGAGTACCACCACATGTACTACCCGGACGGCAAGCCGCAGTATTACTACGCCTTCCAGTACGGCCAGCGCCAGGAAGGCTATTCGAACTACCCGAACGGCAAGCGCAAGGATGAACTGCTGGTCGACCGCGCCGCCGACACCTCCGTCTTGAACCTCTATTACGAAAGCGGCCAGCTCAAATGCACGGAGCCGCGCAGCGGCCACAGCACGCGCACGGTCAACGGCGAGACCATGATCAGCTACGCTTCGGCCGACCGCGACGGCGACAATATCTGCTACCACCCGAACGGCAAGGTGGCCAGCATCTACACCTTCCGCAAGCGCGTGCTCGTCGAGTGCGGCAAGCGCTACGACGACACGGGCAAGCAGACGTTTCCGGGGCCGGAAGGCTGCCCTCCGCCCAGGAAAGTCGACTACCCGATAGGACTGTGACCATGACGCAAGCAAGACAGCCGCAGTGCATCCAGAACCCCGGGCGCATCGACGCCAGGGCGATCCGCGCCGCCATCGCGGGCGGCCAGCAGGTGCTGGTGCAGTTCGATACCCTGGGCGAGCCGGAACCGCTGCTGGCCGACCTCGACGCCCTGGCCGCCACCTGCGGCACGGCGCTGACCATCCGCATCTACGGTTACGACCCGAGGGTGTTCGATGCCCGCATCCTGCGCGCGCTGCCGCATGTGGCCAGCCTGTCCATCGACTGCCACTGGCAAGCCATCCACCTGGAAGCACTGGGCGAGCTGCGCCACCTGAAGCGCCTGAGCCTGGGCGTGTACAAGCTGGCGCAGGCCGACATCCTGCAGCTGGATAATTTGCGCGGCCTCGAATACCTGCACCTGGGCGAGTCGGCCAAAAACAATATCGACCTGGCGCCCCTGCGCCACTATGCGCACCTGGCCAGCCTGGTCATCGAAGGCCACGACCAGCATATCGACACCGTGGCCTGCCTGCCGGCGCTGCACGAGCTGTCGCTGTACCGCATCAAGAACAAGGTGCCGCTCGATTTCATCTCGGAGATGGCACGCCTGGACAAGCTGCTGTTGCAGCTGGGCGGGCGCGAATCGCTCGCGCACATCGAGGCGCCGCTGTTGCGGAAACTGGAAGTGATACGCGTGCGCGGCCTGGAAACCCTGGGCGACATCGGCCGCTTCCCGCTGCTGCAGGCGCTATGGGTGGAAGACCAGATCAAGCTGCGGCAGATCGCGCTGGGGCCCAATCCCGTGCTTGAACGCCTGCGTCTGCACACCTGCAAGACGCTCGACAGCCTGCCCGGCCTCGCCGCCTTGCCCGCCCTGCGCCAGCTGTCGGCGTCCGAGACCATGCTCGACATCGACGCCTTGCTGGCGCATGGCTTGCCCCCGTCCCTCACGCATGCGCGCCTGCGCACGGGCAAAAAAACCCGCGACGACGCCATCGCCGCGCAGCTGGCGCAACTGGGCTACGAGCAGGCGCGCCCTAACTAAGTTCAGCGGCTGGCGGCCAGCTTGCGCTGCCACAGCGCCACGTCGATCATCACGCCATCGGCGCCCGTGTTGCGGATGTAGACGCGGTAGCTGCCCTGCCCCATGTCGCCATCGAGGTAGGCCGTGCGCTCGTTGCGCTGCAGCCGGGCGCCCTTGGCCAGCTGGCGGTAGCGCTCGACCACCGTGTCGAAGCTGGCATAGCTGCGCAGCGCCACTTCCAGGTCGCGCGGCGGGCGGCCTTCCGCATGGTCGAGCACATTGTTCTGTTTCTTGCCCTTCAAGGTGAGCGGATAGGCAAACACGCCCGCGCCGGCCGACGTCAGCACCGTCGATTTATCGAGCAGCAGCGGCAGCAGCGCCGGCGGATACGCGGGCGGCAGCTGGGCGCGGTTCCAGCCCGGCAAGGCCGGCTGCGCCAGCACATATTCGACCGTGGCGATCTTTTGTCCATCGGCGCCCGCTTCCTTGTCGCCCGCGATCAGCGCCAGCATGGGCGGCAATTGCCGGGCCCAGGCCAGCAAGGGCGCCGCATCGCCGACCAGCATGCCCTTGCGGTGGAATACCGTCAGCACCGCATTCGGATCGGGATTGCAGACCTTCGCCAGCGGCTGCCCCTCCAGGTGGCAATGCCCGTTGACGAGGCCAAAGGCGAGGATGGCGCCGCGCTTGTCGAGCAGCATGGCACCGCGTTCGCGGCCCTGCTTGCGGTCATTCATCGACGCCAGCAACTGGCGGCCGTCGGCCAGCACGGTGCGCGTGGCATCGCGCTTTTCGCTGATCGCTTCGAGCGCCTGCGCCAGCAGCAGCTCATCGTCTTCCGTGTAGCTGCCGCGCGCGTAACCGAAGAAATCGAACAGGGCCGCGCGCACTTGCGGGTCTTCGCTCAGGCGCGGCAAGGGACCGCCGGCCAGCAAGGACGACAGGCTTTTCCCGGCCGGCGCCAAGGGCGCCGCCGTGGCGCGGGCGGGCTGGGAAAGGATGCAGGCCGCTGCCAGCAAGGCGCCGCCCAGGGTGCGGTAATTCGAAAAAATGATATGCATGATTCTGTCTGTCGGGGATTTGACCGCTCTTGCGGCCACGCATGGCGCGCCGGCGATTCTAGCATGGCGCCAGCCCCCATGCCCTGCGGCTGGCGGACGGCGCGTGTACCGGCGCGGCTGTTATGATGGCCGCAATGACGACACCAACCCACGCCTCGCCCCTGCTTGTCCTCCTGCCCGGCATGGATGGCACGGCCAGTCTATTCCACCATTTTGACGCCGCCTTGCGCAAGCAGACCGCCATCGCCACCTTGGCCATCGCCTATCCGGCCGCGCCGCTCGACTATGCGGCGCTGGAAGCATACGTGCGCGAGCGCTTGCCGCAGGACCGCCCGTTCGTCGTGCTGGCCGAATCGTTTTCAGGGCCGCTGGGGGCCGCCCTGCGCGCCGATCCGCCGCCCGGCATGCGCGCGCTGGTCCTGTGCTGTTCATTCGTGCGCAATCCGCGCCCGATGCTGGCGCCGCTGCGCCACCTGCTGGGCCTCGTGCCCTTTGGCGCCATGCCTGGCTTCGCCCTGCGCCAGGCGCTGCTGGCGCCCCACTCCACGCCGCAACTGCAGGCGGAACTGGCCGCGGCGCTGGTGCAGGTGCCGCCCAGCGTGCTGCGCCAGCGCCTGCGCGCCGTGCTGGAAAACGACGCCTCGCGCAGCTTCGCGCGCGGCAGCCTGCCCGTGCTTTATCTGCGTGCCCGACATGACCGCCTGGTGCCGCCGGCGAACGCCATGCAGATACTGCGGCAGGCAGCGGGCGCGCAAGTGATTGACATCGCCGCGCCGCACATGCTGCTGCAGGCGGCGCCAGAAGCGGCCGCCGTCGCCGTCGCCGCTTTTATTACGGGCCTGTCAACCGCGCAGGCGCTCAACTAAGTGTCCAGTTAAACGCGCGCTGGCCAGCACGGCCAACCAGCTCAAGCCGCCCGCCAGTACGCTGAAGTAAATCGCCCGCAGCGGATGCTGGGGCAGCAAATACGCCAGCACGGCCGCACCCAGCAAGCCGCACAGCGCAGGCTTCCACCAGCCAGGCGGTAGCAGCGCCAGCAGCAGATTCGTACCCGCATACACGTAAAATACGAGCAGCAGGGCCAGGCCGCCGGCCACGCCGCGCGAGCCCAGGCTGCCGAACAGCTGCGTGTACAGGAAAAATCCCAGCCAGCTCAACACAATAAACAGCAGGCAGCCCAGCGCGTGCGCGCCCAGGCCCGCCATCAGGCGCCTCTTCATGGCAATCATCCGTATCGTCCCGTGCAAAGCCGCATCATAGCGATTTTGCTGCCGATGTCATCGATTGACTTGCCTACCTACTAGATGGTAGACTTATTTCAAGCCGGGTATTTCAGCCGGCAATCCTTTCGCGCCACGGCGCATTCGACTCTTTGCGAGGCATCACATGCATCAACTGTTCACCCCTTATGACCTGTCCGGCATTTCCCTGTCCAACCGCGTCGTCATGGCGCCGATGACGCGCACGCGCACGCTCGAAAACAATCCCGACGCGCTCACCGCCGTGTATTACGCCCAGCGCGCCTCGGCCGGCCTGATCGTCACCGAAGGCTTGCCTGTCTCCGATGAGGGCCGCGGCTATCTGTACACGCCGGGCATCCATAGCGACATACAGGGCCAGGGGTGGCGCCAGGTCACCGATGCCGTGCATGCCAAAGGCGGCAAGATCTTCGCCCAGCTGTGGCACGTGGGCCGCATGTCGCACGTGTCTATCCAGCCTGGCAACGCGGCACCCGTGGGACCCAGCGACGTGGCGGCCGAGAACACCACCGTCTACGCCTGGATCGAAGCGGGCAAGGCGGGGCCGGTGCTGCCCAGCGTGCCGCGCGCGCTGACCGTCGACGAGATCGCGCGCGTCACCGCCGACTTCGTGCATGCGGCGCAGGTGGCCATGGCCGCAGGCTTCGACGGCGTTGAAATCATGGCAGCCAACGGCTTCCTGTTCGACCAGTTCCTCAGCGGCGCCGTCAATACGCGCACCGACCAGTACGGCGGCAGCATCGCCAACCGCCAGCGCTTTTTGCTCGAGACCATAGACGCCCTGTCGGCCGCCATCGGCAGCGGCAAGGTCGGCGTGCGCGTCTCGCCGTTCGGCCGCCTGTACGACATGCGCGCCTATGCCGATGAAGCGCAGGTGTGGCGCAGCGTGGCGCAGGCGCTCGATACGAGGAAGCTAGCCTATGTGCACCTGAACTACCAGCCGACCATCACGGCGGCGCAAGTGCCGCCCGGCTTTGGCGCGCAATTCCGCCAGGACTACCACGGCACCCTGATCGGCGCGGGCGGCTTCACGCAGGAACTGGCGCGCAGCGAACTGGAAAAAGGCGACCTCGATCTGATCGCCTTCGGCATGCCGTTCATCTCCAACCCGGATCTGGTGGAGCGCATGCAAAACAACTGGCCGCTGGCCGACAGCGACCGCTCGACCTATTACGGCGCCAGCGGTCCCCTGTCCCATGGCTACACCGACTATCCCGCCTATGGCGCGGCGGCCGGCGCCAACATGCTCAATGGCATCAACGTGGCAGCATTGCAGCAATTCGCCCAGGGCGTGGCAGGCCATCCCGACAAGGGCGAAGCGCGTTTCAACGTCAAGACCCGGTGGCAACATCAGACGCGCAGCGTGGCCACCGTCAGCCACTATGTGCTCGGTGGTGAAGAGCATGCGCGCCATTTCGAGATCGCCTCCGACGAACCGCATGAATTGCTGGGCCAAAACACGGCGCCCAATCCGCAAGAGCTGCTGATGGCCGCACTCAACGCCTGCCTGTCAGTCGGTTACGCGGCCAATGCGGCGGCCATGGGCATCACCGTGCACAGCCTGGAAATCGAAACGGACGGCAAGCTGGACTTGCGCGGCTTCCTCGGCCTGGACGAGAACGTCAATCCCGGTTACGACGAAGTCAGCTACGTGGTGCGGCTGCGCACGGATGCTTCGCGCGAGCGCGTCGAAGCGCTGCACCAGGCCGTGACCAAGACGTCGGTCAACCTGGCCAATTTCTCGAAGGCCATCCGCATGCTGCCCGCCCTGGAAATTATCGAGGCTTGATACCCCTCCCGGGAATCATCGAACCACCAACCCGCGCGCAAGCGCCTATATAGCGAGGAAATCATGGAAGACTGGAAACAAGCTCGGCAAGATATCAACACACGTGCGATACAACTGAACGCATTGACGCCCGACACCATGAAAGGCATCGCCGCATTGGGCGGCGCCGGCGACAAGACCAACCATCTCGATGCGAAGACGCGCGAGCTGATCTCGCTGGCAGTGGCCGTCACCACGCGCTGCGACGGCTGCATCGCCTTCCACGCGGCCGCCGCCAAGAAGCTGGGCGTGACCGTGGAAGAAATTGGCGAAGCACTCGGCGTGGCGATCAATCTCAATGCCGGTGCCGCGCTTGTCTACAGCACCCACGTGCTGGACGCATTCGACAAGGCTTGATACCGCCGCACCAGCCGGCCTGGCACGCGTGCACGCCGGGCCGGCCATTCAAGGAACAACCATGAAAAACAACACACAAACGCTGGTCGTCGACATCTGGTCCGATTTCGTCTGCCCCTGGTGCTGGATTGCCAAGCACCGTTTCGAGAAGGCCCTTGCCGCTTTCGAACACAAGGACGCCGTGCAGGTCAGGCTGCGCGCTTACCGCATCGCGCCGAACCATCAGGCCGAACCGATCAAGGCAGCCTTGCTGAAAAAATTTCGCGATCCGCTGGCCGCCGAGGGCATGTTGTACTCGGTGCAGTCGCATGGGGCGGCGGAAGGCCTGGACTACCGCTTCGACACCATGCTGTTTGGAGACACCATGGATGCGCACATGCTCGTCAAGGCCGCCGGCGACGCGGCATTGCAGCAGCGCCTGACCGAAGTGCTGTATGCGCAGAGCATTTCGCACGGCAAGTCGCTGTTCGACCGCGATTCCCTCGCCCTGCTCGCGGCCCAGGCGGGCGTGCCTGCCGAGGCGGTGCAGCGCGCGTGGTCGACACCGCAATTGCGCCAGCAGGTGCAGGACGATGAGCGCAGCGCCTCGCGCATCGCTTCCGGCGTGCCGCTCTTCGTTTTCGGCAATGGGACACACATTTCCGGTGCGCAGCCGCAAGAGGTGTTCCTGCAGACGCTGGAAAAAATGCATGCCCGCTCCCAGGAGGACCTGGCCGCATCGGATGGGGAGATGTGTGGCCTGGACGGCTGCATCCTCCCTTAAGCGCTGGCGGCAGCTTCCCTGGCCGGTCCCCTTGCATCCAGATAGCCGTGAACCGCGCGTCCCAGGCGCCGTGCAAGCGACGCCATATCCGTTTCTCCCCGCAGCGCCGCGGCGTCGATGATGCCGCGGCATAGCGCAATCACGTCGGCGGCGGCCATATCAGGATCGGCGACGCCATGACGCGCCAGCAGCCCCGCGAGCTGGTCGGCAAGCGCCTGCCGCAAGGCCTCGTCCTCACGCTGCAAGGATGGCGACGACGGCGCCGATTCCAGCGCGAGGGCAAGCGCCGGGCGCCTGAACTGGTGCGCCAGGCCGGCCATCACGCCTTGCTGTATCGCGAACGGCAATTCTCCCTCCAGCGCCATGGCTAGGCCCACGTCGTGCAGCAGCATCGCCCGTTCGCGGCGCACCAGTTCGGCCAGCAGCGCCTCTTTCGACGGGAAGTACTGGTACAGGGAGCCGATGCTGACGCCGGACAGCTCGGCAACGTGATTCGTCGTCAACGCGGTCCATCCCCGCACTTCGATAATGCGAGCAGCCGCCTCCACCATCGCCGCGACGGCGGCGACCGACCGGGCCTGGGACGGCCGCTTGCGGGGTTCTCCATGTGCTGCGGTTTTTGCCATGAATGCGAGTAGCGAAAGTGGGTAGTAAAACTTATTCTAAACGTTCCGCAAACAACCGTCCCTGCCGATACGAGAACGCCATGCACACCTATACATTCCTGCTGATATTGCACATTGTCGCCGCCATCGCCTTCATCGGCCCGATGATGCTGACGCCGCGCCTGCTGAACCTGATGCGCGAGCCCGCCGGCCGCGCTACATTACACAAACTCCATCAGCAGATCGGCGTCGCAGGCTGGATACTGCTTATTGGCGGGCTGGTCCTGTTGTATCTGCAAGAATGGGCCTGGCTGCACATGGGCTGGATGCGGCTGTCCCTCGCGCTTTTTATCGGCGCGCAAGCCATCGATCATTTTTGGGCGGACAAGATGGAAGAGAAGGTGGAACAGGGATACGCGCAGGCGGGCGCCAGACTGGGAATCTGGCTGTGCATCAAGCTGGCCGTGTTTTTGACCATCTGCGCGCTCATGATCGCCAAACCGGCCCTGTTTTCCTGAGCGGGCTGGCCGCGCTACGCCAGATTGTCGAGCATGTAATGGAACGCGGCCAGCGGATCGGTCGAAGGCCCCAGGGCCCAGCCGATAAAGCTGGCGCCTTCCAGTGCGCTGAGCAGCATGAAGGCATAATCCTTCGGCGCTTTCCGCAAGGTCCAGCCATGCAGCTGCGCCGCCTGCACGAGATTGTTTTCCATCCAGTCCAGCTGCTGCGCCATCAGCTGCCTGCCCAGGGCCTGCAGCGATTCGGGCAGCGCCGCCATTTCGGCCGCGAGCGCGCCGCACAGCGGCAGCAAATGGTCGTTGGCGCTGGCCAGGAACAGCCCGCCGAACTCGCGCAGGCGTTCGACCGGATCGGCATGCGCCGCATCGATCGCCTGCAGCTTTTCCGTAAACACCTCGATATATTGCGTGATCAAGGCCACGCCGAGATTTTCCTTGGTGGGGAAATGATGGTGGATACTGGCCTTGCGTATGCCGATTTCTTCCGACAAATCGGCATAACTGAAAGCGGCGTAGCCTTTCGAACGCAGGTGGATCTCTGCGCTTTTCAAAAGGGCGTCGCGGGTACTCACTGACATGACAGGCTCCTGCACCAACGGCCATGCCGGCCATTGACGGATTAAATTCAACAAGGGGCAATTATGCCTGAAGTCGCTGCACTCAGGGCTTGAGGCATGCGCATGCGGCGCTGAACATCGGCCATGAAAAAAGCCGGCCCTTTCACGAGGAAAGGGCCGGCCTGGATGCATCAGCCGCGGTGTCGGATTACGCTGCGCTAATCCGACCTACGTACCACGGCAAAGGAATTACTTCGCCGAATTGAGCAGCAATTCGTTGAGGCGTTTCACGAAACTGGCCGGGTCGGCCAGCGAGCCGCCTTCGGCCAGCATGGCCTGGTCGAACAGGATGTTGGCCCAGTCGCCGAATTTGCCGCCTTCGGCATCTTCGTATTTCAGTCGCGTCACCAGCGGGTGGTTCGGATTGATTTCCAAAATCGGCTTCGATTCCGGCGCGCTCTGGCCAGCAGCTTTGAGCATGCGCAGCAGGTTGCCCGACAATTCGTTTTCATCGGCCACCAGGCAGGCTGGCGAATCGGTCAGGCGGAACGTGACGCGCACGTCCTTGGCCTTGTCGGCCAGCACGGTCTTCATCTTGCCCACCAGGTCGGCGTACGAGGTTTCCGTTTCTTCGTGCTCTTTCTTTTCCGCTTCGTCTTCCAGCGCGCCCAGGTCCAGGCCGCCCTTGGCGACGGAAACCAGTTCCTTGCCTTCGAAGTCCTGAATAAACGACAGCATCCATTCATCGACACGGTCCGTCAGCAGCAGCACTTCGACGCCTTTCTTGCGGAAGATTTCCAGGTGCGGGCTGTTTTTCGCTGCGGCGTAGTTGTCGGCCGTGACGTAATAGATCTTGTCCTGCCCTTCCTTCATGCGCGCCACGTAGTCGGCGAACGACGTGATTTGCTCGTCGCTGTCGTTGGCCGTCGATGCAAAGCGCAGCAGCTTGGCCAGGCGTTCCTTGTTGGCCGCGTCTTCGCCGATGCCTTCTTTCAGCACCTGGCCGAATTCCTTCCAGAAGACGGCGTACTTGTCCTTCTTGTCCTGCTCGTCCGCGTTCGCCAGTTCTTCCAGCATGCCCAGCACGCGCTTGGTCGAACCTTCGCGGATCACCTTGACGTCGCGCGACTCCTGCAGGATTTCACGCGACACGTTCAGCGGCAGGTCGGCCGAGTCGATCACCCCGCGCACGAAGCGCAGGTACGTCGGCATCAGCTGCTCGGCATCGTCCATGATGAAGACGCGCTTGACGTACAGTTTGATGCCGCCGCGCTTGTTGCGGTCCCACATGTCGAACGGCGCCTTGGCCGGGATGTACAGCAGCTGCGTGTATTCGCTGCGGCCTTCCACGCGGTTATGCGTGTGCGTGAGCGGCGACTGGAAGTCGTGCGATACGTGCTTGTAGAATTCGTCGTACTGTTCCGGCGTAATGTCGGCCTTGTTGCGGGCCCACAGGGCGCTGGCCTGGTTGACGGTTTCGAATTCGTCTTTCAGGACGGTTTCTTTTTTCTCGTCGTCCCACTCTTCCTTCTGCATCACGATCGGCAGCGAGATATGGTCCGAGTATTTGCGGATGATGGACTTGATCTTCCAGCTCGACAGCAATTCGTCCTCGCCTTCGCGCAGGTGCAGGATGATGTCCGTGCCACGACCCGTTTTTTCGATGTTCTCGATGCTGTAATCGCCTTCGCCGGCCGACTCCCAGCGCACGCCTTCGGAGGCGTCCGCGCCGGCGCGGCGCGTTTCGACGGTGATCTTGTCGGCGACGATGAAGCCGGAATAGAAGCCCACGCCGAACTGGCCGATCAGGGCGGCGTCCTGCTGCTGGTCGCCGGAGAGTTTACCGAAGAATTCCTTGGTGCCCGACTTGGCGATGGTGCCCAGGTGCGAGATCGCCTCGTCGCGGGTCATGCCGATGCCGTTGTCGGAAATGGTGATGGTGCGCGCATCCTTGTCGAAGCTGACCTTGATCTTCAATTCGTGATCGTTGCCGTACAGGGCGTCGTTATCGATCGCTTCAAAGCGCAATTTGTCGGCCGCGTCGGACGCGTTCGAGATCAATTCGCGCAGGAAGATTTCCTTGTTCGAGTACAGGGAATGGATCATCAGGTGCAGCATTTGCTTCACTTCGGTCTGAAAACCCAGGGTTTGCTTTTCGGAGACAGCCATTTTTACCTCATAGTCTTGTGGATGGGACGGATTCTACGGAGTTGGGGATGGTACAAGCGATTTCAAGAGCACCCGGAAAATGTGCTGTGTTAGCCCAGCGTGCGCTCGAAAAACGCCCATACCCGCTCGTCCTGCACCGTGGCCAGGTTCAGGCGCATGCGGGTCGATGGCAGCTGGCGCGGCGAAAACAGGCTGCCCGGCGCCAGCACCAGCCCCTCGGCCAGCGCCTTCTCGGCCAATATATTCGTGTCGCAGCCCGCATCGGCCCACACGAACATGCCGGCCGGCGCGGGATCGAAGCGCAAGCCCGCCCGTTCGACCTTGCGGTACGTACCTTCGCGCACCTTGTCGAGCCGCGCGCGCAAGCGCTCCGCATGTTTGCGGTACAGCCCCTGCGACAGGATCTTATACACGACGCGCTCGCCGATGTCGCTGGTGGTCAGGGTGGCCAGCATCTTGCGGTCGGCCAGGCGCTGCGCCCGCTCAGGCGAGGTGGCGATGAAGCCCACGCGCAGGTTCGCCGCCAGGCTCTTGGAAAAGCCGCCCAGGTAAATCACGCGGCGCAGCTGGTCCAGCGCGGCCAGGCGCGTGGCCGGCTGCACCGCGCCACCCGGGTGCATGTCGCAATAGATGTCATCCTCGACGATGAGGAAATCGTGCTGTTCGGCCAGGCGCAGCACCTGGAACGCCTTGGCCGCCGACAGCGACGTCGAGCTGGGGTTGTGCAGCACCGAGTTGATCACATACAGCTTGGGACGGTGCAGGGCCGCCAGCTCGGCCAGCACGGCGATATCGGGGCCGTCGCCGAGGCGCGGGATGCCGATGACATTCATGCCCATGGCCGCAAAGGCGCCGAACATCAGCCAGTACGCGGGATCGTCGACGAAAATGGTTTCGCCGGGGAGGGCAAACTCGCGCGCCACCAGGTCCAGCGCCTGCATCACGCCCACCGTGGTGACGATCTGCTCGGGCGGGCAGGCGATTTCCAGCCCCGCCAGCTTCAGCTGCAACTGCTGGCGCAGCGGCAGGAAGCCCTGCGGCGTGCCGTAGCCCAGCAGCAAACTGCCGGGCTGGCGGCTGACGTCGCGCAAGGCGCGCGCCACCAGGTCGCCATCGAGCCACTCGGCGGGCAGCATGCCGATGCCGGGCGCGGGGATGGCCGGCGTCTGGCGGAACATGTTACGGATCAGCCACACCACGTCCATCGGCTGCGCCGCTGCTTCCTGCGCGCCAGCGGGCGGCGCCGGCGTGTTCAGGGGCGAGCGCTCGCGCACGAAAAAGCCGGCGCCGCGCCGCGATTCCAGGTAGCCGCGCGCCACCAGCTTGTCGTAGCTGGCCACCACCGTGGCGCACGACACGTCCAGGCCGGCCGCGCACTGGCGGATCGACGGCATGCGCGCGCCGCCGCGCAGCAGCTTGTCGTCGATGCGCGCCACCAGCGAACGCGCGATCTGGTCGATCAGGGTTTCGCCCGAGGCGCGCGACAGCAAAGGGAGTGTATTGCTCATATGACCATCACAGTATGTGAAATTATGCGTGAAAGTGTATTTGTACTGTACTGCTATTGAGCCCTAGGATAGCAGTACGGCAGGAATTAATCCACGCCTGCCGCACATCCCGCACCTCCATTACCGCCAGTACCAGGAAACCCATGCCATGACCACCAGTACCGCCCCCGCCAGCCACCCTCCCCGCCTCGGCGCCGACCGCAAAGGCCTGCTGCTGGGCTTGATCGCCGTCGCCCTCTTCAGCCTGACCCTGCCTTTTACGCGCCTGGCCGTGGCCGAACTCGATCCCACCTTTGTCGCCCTGGGCCGCGCCTTGGTCGCCGCTTGCCTGGCCGGCCTGTGGCTGTGGCAGCAGCGCGCGCCCCTGCCGCGCCGTGAACAATGGCTGCCGCTGGCCC
>NZ_LBCO01000029.1:135428-166396 GCF_000988085.1 Janthinobacterium sp. KBS0711
CGCTGGGCTGCGTGCTGGGTTTTCCCTGGCTGACGTCGGTCGCCATGCGCAGCCTGCCTGCCTCGCACGGCGCCGTGCTGGTGGGCATCTTGCCGCTGGCCACCGCCGTGTTTGCCGTACTGCGCGGCAAGGAACGCCCTTCCCCGGGATTCTGGCTGATGGCGCTGCTCGGCACGGCACTGGTGGTGGCGTTCGCGCTGCGCCAGGGCGGCGGCAGCTTCCACGTGGCCGACTGGCTGATCTTTGCCGCCGTGCTGCTGGCCGCACTCGGCTACGCGGAAGGCGGACGCCTGGCGCAAGCCATGCCGGGCCAGCACGTGATTTCCTGGGCGCTGCTGCTGGCCGTGCCTTTTGTCTTGCCCGTGGTGCTGTGGAATGCCTGGCCGCAGCGCGCGCTGATGGCGCAGGCCAGCGGCGCGGCCTGGCTGGGCTTTGCCTATATCTCCGTGTTTTCCATGTTTATCGGCTTCTTTTTCTGGTACCGGGGCATGGCGCTGGGCGGCGTGGCGCGCGTGGGACAGACGCAGCTGCTGCAGCCCTTCCTCACCTTGCTGGGCGCGGCCGTGCTGCTGAATGAGCCATTGACGGGCGAAAGCCTGCTGTTTGCCGGCGCCGTGATCGCCGTGGTGGCCATCGGGCGCAAGCTGAAGTAAGGCTCGCTGACGCCCATTTGCAACGCCGTTACGCGTGCGCATGGGCACGGCGGCGTGCAAGCCGTACAATACGGCAGCATCATGGCGGCGCCTATCCGGTGCCGCTTGCGCAAGCACCGCCACAAGCGGGCCAACAAATCCAGCCGGCGCAGCTCGGCATCTTCTGTGAGACTCGTATGAAAATTGAAAATCCGAATCCGATCCAATGGCGCTTTGCCGAACGCGCGGAACAGCTGCAAAGCTCGTTCATCCGCGAAATCCTGAAGATCACGCAGCGTCCCGAGATCATCTCGTTTGCCGGCGGCCTGCCCTCGCCCGCCACCTTCCCCGTGGAAGAAATGAAGACCGCGTTCGACAAGGTCCTGTCGAACAATGGCAAGGTGGCCCTGCAATACGGCCCGACCGACGGCTACCTGCCGCTGCGCCAGTGGATCGCCGACTCGCTGTCGAGCAATGGCAGCACCATCCTGCCGGAACAGGTGCTGATGACGTCCGGCTCGCAGCAGGCGCTGGACTTGCTGGGCAAGGTCCTGATCGACGAAGGCAGCAAGGTACTGGTGGAAACCCCCAGCTACCTGGGCGCCCTGCAGGCATTCTCCGTCTACCGTCCCGAATTCGTTTCCGTCGATACCGATGACGAAGGCCTGGTGCCGTCGTCCATCAACCCTGTCGCCGATGGCGCGCGCCTCTTGTACGCGCTGCCGAACTTCCAGAACCCGACGGGCCGCAGCCTGTCCGTGGCGCGCCGCGTGGAACTGGTGGAAACCTGCGCTCGCCACGGCCTGCCGCTGATCGAGGATGATCCGTACGGTGCCCTCAGCTACAGTGGCGAGCCGTATCCGAAGATGATCAACATGAATCCGGACGGCGTGATCTACATGGGTTCGTTCTCGAAAGTGCTCACGCCCGGCATCCGCCTCGGCTACGTGGTGGCGCCGATGCCGCTCGTGCGCCGCCTGGAACTGGCCAAGCAGGCGGCCGACCTGCACACCTCGCAGCTGACGCAGATGGTGGTACATGAAGTGATCAAGGATGGCTTCCTGGACCGGCACATCCCCAGCATCCGCAGCCTGTACGGCAACCAGTGCCAGGCCATGCTGTCGGCGCTGGAAGAACACTTCCCGGCCGGCGTCACGTGGACGAAGCCGGAAGGCGGCATGTTCATCTGGGTCACCCTGCCGAAACACATCGATGCGATGAAACTGCTCGATGAAGCCATCGCCAACAAGGTCGCCTTCGTACCGGGCGCGCCGTTCTACGCCAACACGCCCGACACGCACACCCTGCGCCTGTCGTTCGTGACGGTGCCGCCGGAACGCATCCGCGAGGGCATCGCCATCCTGGGCAAACTGATCGCCGCAAAAATGTAATCGCACTCTCCACGCCCCGCTTGCCGCGGGGCGTGTCCCCTGCTGCCCCCGCACCAACGGGCACGCGTCTTTTCCGCCTAAAAACCGCTTTCATGATAGCAATTGCGTGTATTTATTTTTAAAAATATCATAAAAATAATACTTTCATTGCTCGCGCAACATCGATTTTTTCACCCAAAAAAATGGCGAGGCGGTATGATTTGACCGCTGTATCAGATTTGACCCCGGTCAGCATCACCGAATATGCAGCAAACGCAGGCAGCGCAAAGTACATCGAGAAGGCCGGAAGCAATGAGTCCAGGCAGTGTGGAGCATTCCCAGCGGCGTGAGGCCGCTATTTTGATTGTCGACGATGCGCCGGCCAACCTTGAGCTGCTGCGCAAGCTGATGAGCGAACAGGGTTATCAAACCTATGTGGCCACGTCCGGCGAACGGGCGCTGGCGATCGCCCAGCGCGCCCATCCCGACCTGATCCTGCTCGACGTGCTGATGCCGGACATGGACGGCATCGAAACGTGCCGCCGCCTCAAGCAGCATCCGCTGACGCAGCGCATCCCCGTCATCTTCATGAGCGCCAAGACGGAAACGGAAGACGTGGTGGCCGGCTTCGACTGCGGCGCCGTCGATTACATCAGCAAGCCGCTGCGCATGGCCGAAGTGTGCGCGCGCGTGCGCGCCCAGCTGCAAATCCGCAGCAACAATGAAACCCAGCAGGAACAGGCCGAGCGCCTGCGCACCATCGTCAACAACATGGCCGAGGGCTTGCTGATCATCGAGGCAGATGGCCGCATCCAGTACACCAATCCGGCCTGCGACCAGTACCTGGGTTACCGCGAAAACGAACTGGCCGGGCGCTTCATCGGCGAGCTGCTCAGTCCCCTCGTGACGCAGGAATACCTCGATTATTTCGCCATGCACGCGGCCAATCCGGAAAAAGCGCACAACCACGGCACGCGCGAAGTGGCGATCCGCCACCGCAATGGCGCAGCGTTGAGCATGGACCTGACCCTGACGCCCATGTATCTGCGCCAGCCCCTGTATATCGGCCTGCTGCACGACATCACGCACCACAAGCAGTCGGAAGACGCGCTGCAGCGCGCCGCCTATCTCGACCCGCTGACGCAGATCGCCAACCGCCGGCATTTCGACAGCTTCCTTGAAAAAGAGTGGCAGCGCGCCGTGCGCGGCGGCGGCGCCCTGTCGCTGGTGGTGCTCGACGTCGACCATTTCAAGCTGTACAACGACAGCCTGGGCCACCCGGCCGGCGACATCTGCCTGCAGCAGGTGGCGCAAGCCATCGATGCGCATGCCAGCCACTCCGGCGACCTGGCGGCCCGCTACGGCGGCGAGGAATTCGTCCTGCTGTTTGCCGACACGGATGCCGGCAACGCCCTGCACCTGGCCGAGGCCATCCGCGCCAGCATCGAAGCGCTGCAGCTGCCGCACCCGCGATCAAGCACCTCGCCATGGATCACCGTCAGCATCGGCGTGGCCACCATCCGCCCGCACCAGCTGGACGACCGCGAAGCCCTGTTCGTCGCCGCCGACCGCGCCCTGTACGTGGCCAAGGAAGCGGGCCGCAACCAGGTCCGCGCCACGCACTCGGGCAGCACGGCCTGGGAGACGGTCAAGGCGATCGTACTGCGTTAAAGCTTAGCAAGACATGCGGCAAACAAAGAGTAGGCCCAAGTCACAAAAAAAGGCACTCCGGGCCAAGCGAGCCTGAAAAATGTCGAGGGCAAGGCGCAGCGACGCAGACAATAGCCAGTACGGCAAGGAAGCTGCAACGCCGCCATCGGCATTTTCTCAGGCCCGCGTCTCCGGCCCGCCATTCTTAAAACTAATCAAAACTTACGCGACACGCTCAACTTCGCATTCCTCCCCACGCCGGTAACCGCTTCACTCAAGTAGGGCATGTAAATACGGTTGAAGACGTTGTCCACCGTCAGCCGCACTTCCGTGCCGCGCCACACGCCCTGCCGGCCATTCCACGACGCGAACAAAGTGTGCAGCGCATAGCCTTTCGATGGCGGCAAGCGGTACACATTCCCCACCGGCAGGACGCGCTCCTGCTTCGCCACGAAGCGGCCCTGCCAGCCCATGCTGGCCCCAAGGTCGGGCATGCGCCAGCCCAGGCCCGCCATCAATTTATCGGGTGCGATGGTCGACACGGGTTCGTCCTGGCCCCACGGGTCGCGCTGGGAACCGGTGCGCGTGCCGCGCTGCTTCGACAGCGAGGCGCTGGCAAACAGGCGCGGCGAATTGTAATAGGACTCGACTTCCACGCCCTGCGTGCGGAAGCCGGCCAGGTTGCGGTAAGACGACAGGGCCGGCGGCACCTTGCCCGATCCCGGCACATAGCCTTCGATCAGGATACCCAGGCGCGGACCGATATTGTCGCTGACGCGGTTCCGGTACGCCGTCAGGCGCAGCTGCACGTCGTCGCGCTCCATGAACACGTTCTGACGGTGCAGCATGACGCCCGTACGCACGGCCGTCACGCGCTCGACGGCCAGGTCGCGGCTGGTGCCCGGCGTCGATGAACCGAGCCTGGACGACACATAGTATTCATTCGAATACATCTCGTCGATCGTCGGCGCGCGCCAGGTGCGGCTCAAGTCGCCGAACAATGCCAGCGTGCTGGATGCCTTCCAGAACAGGCCCAGGCGGGGCGACCAGTCTTCGTGCGCCTTTTCGCTGAAGTCGTGGCCAGCCGCCGCCAACGGGCTGTTGTAACGCGACGCCTTGTTCGGCACGCCCTCGGAAACGACTCGGTCGTGGCGCAGCGCCGCCGTCACCGTCACGTCGCCATACGTCATCGCATCCTGCAGATACAGGCCCGTGGTTTCCTGGCGCCCGGCCGGCATGTAGTAGGGCTGGAAGTAGCCATAGTTGTAGCTGGGGTCCTTCAGCGCCGTCGACGACGGATAGTACATCAAGGTGTCGCGCACGTTCTTGTGCCATTGCAGTCCCGTCAGCAGCACGTGCGACACGGCGCCCGTCGTAAACACGCTTTCGTTGCGCACTTCGGCGATGCGGTCCACGTACGAGGCCCAGCTCTCGTTGCCCAGGGAGCCCAGGTAGGAACCGAGCGAAGCGGAGGGCAAGCGCTTGTCATGCTGGTCCGTGTGCGAATAGCCTGCGCTGGCCGTCAGCTTGATCCACGGATTGTTCTGCGGCGCGTACTGCCACTTCACGGAATACGTATCGTCGTCCTGGTCGCGGTACACGGCCTTGCGCTGCCACGCTTCTTCCAGTCCGTATTTTTTGATTTCCGCCTCGGTCGGCGTGGGCACGTCCTCGCCCATGGCGGCGAACGGCCCCCAGCCCGAACTGCCGCTCTTCATGGCCGTCAGGGTCAAGAGCTGCTCCGGCGTCAACCGGATATTCAGCTTGGCCAGGCTCGATGGCGCATCGATGGCGGAAAAGCGGAATGGCTTGCCATCGGGCTTGCGCAAATCGTCGGACTTGCGCTGCGTCGTAAAGGCCATCGCATCGAAGCGGCCATCTTCCGTGCGGCCATAGACGGCCACGGTGGCGTCGTTTTCCCCATTGTTCGAGTGGCGCGAGTACTTCAGCATGGCGCCCACTTTCTCGCCGCCTTCCAGCAAGTCCTGCGCATCCTTGGTCTCGACCGTGATGACGCCACCGAAACCGCCATTGCCGTACAAGCTCGTATGCGCGCCCTTGTTCACTTCGATCTGCTTGATCAGTTCCGGCTCGATGAAGATGGAACCCTGGCGGTATTTCTCGAAGCCCTTCGGTACGCCGTCAAGGATGACTTTCACGTCCTGCACTTTATTGAAGCCCCAGATATTGAGGCTCTGGCCGCTGGGACGAGCCGTGCCTGCCAAGTCCACGCCGGGCAAGGTGTCGAGCAAGGACGCGACATTGTCGGCCTGCTGGCGTTCGATGTCGGCGCTGTTGATGTACGAACGGCCGGCCGTGCCGGCGCTGATGGCGTCGCCGAACACACTGATGGCGGGCATCTGCACGGCATCGGCCTTCTCGGCCTTGTCGGCCATCGCCGCCGCCCACGCGTGGCCGTGCGCGCCACCCAATGCCAGCGCCAGCGCGGCGGCCAGCGGGGTCAATCCATGTTTGCTGCTGCTCTTCATCGCTATCCTTGCCTGGGTTTGCTTGCTGCTCGATGCTTGTGGAATGAAAAAATGCAGGGGCAGAGGACAGCGGTGCACGATCAAGCGGCGGCGTTGAAGGAAGCGTTGCGGCGGAACTCTGCCCGCGCGGACACGCCACCGGCGCATGGCCGGCGGCGCACTGCAGTCACAGGGATAAGTTGCCTTAGTGAAATGCGGAACACATCATATATTGGATGCGAATGATTCGCAATACGATTTAATGACTAGCTATTCCGGATAGCCGGTGATATCGGCAATCTCGCGGTACAGCGGCTGCAGCCGCGCATACATTTTCTGGTACACGCGCCGGTACAGCTGCTCGTAGATCTTGCGGTGCTCGGGATGCGGCTGGAAGACCGTGCCCTTGCGCGTCATCGCCTGCACGGCGGCGGGGAAATCCGCATGCCAGCCCAGGCCCACGCTGGCGGCGATGGCCGCGCCCAGGCCCGAGCTTTCATACACGTGGGCGCGCGCGGCAGGCAGGCCGAAGATGTCGGCCGTCAGCTGCATGGCGGCGTCGCTTTGCGAACCGCCGCCCGCGATGCGCAGCTCCGAAATCGCAATGCCGCTGCGCCGCTCGATGCGCTCCTTGCCTTCGCGCAGCGCATACGCGAGCCCTTCGAGGATGGCGCGATAGATGTGGGCGCGCGTGTGCACGTCGCCAAAGCCGATCATGGCGCCCTTCGCTTCCGGCCCCGGCACCTTGATGCCTGGACTCCAGTACGGCTGCAGCATCAGGCCCATGGAGCCGGGCGGCACGGCGTCGACCAGGCGGTCGAACAAGGCTTCGGCGGACAAGCCCGTGCCATCTTCGGCCGCCGCCGCCCGTTCGCGGTCGCCGAACTGCTCCTTGAACCAGTTGACCATCCAGTAGCCGCGGAATATCTGCACTTCCGTGCTGTAGGCGCCCGGCATGGCGGCCGGATACGGCGGAATGAAGCGCGTCACTTCCACGTACTTGCGGTTGGTCGTATTGATGGTGGCCGTGGTGCCGTAACTCAGACAGGCCACGTGCGGTTCGACGCAACCGGCACCCAGCACTTCGCACGCCTTGTCGGCGGCGGCCGCCAGCAGGGGCGTGCCCTCCGGGATGCCCGTCGCCGCGGCGGCCGATGCCGTGATGGCACCCATGCGCGTGCCCGGCGCCACCAGTTCCGGCAGCATCGAGCGTTGAATTGCCAGCGCCTGCCACTTCCAGTCGAAGCGCCCGGCCCAAGCGTGGCGCTTGTAGTCGAACGGGATGTACGCCACTTGCGAACCCGTCGAATCGACGTAGCGCCCGCAAAGGCGGTGGTTCAAAAAGCCCGACAGCAGCAGGAATTTGTGCGTGCGGCGCCAGATGTCGGGCTGGTGCGCGCTGATCCAGTTGATCTCGGCTTCGCGGCGGAAGTATCTAATCGTGCCGTCGAGGCGCGTGGCGCGGAAAACGGCGCGCCACCATGGCGCCAACTGGGGGATGTCGCGCGTGCTGCGCTGGTCCAGCCACGTGATGGCAGGCCGCAACGGTACGCCGTGTTCATCCACGTTGACGACCGTGCCGCGCTGGGTCGTCACGGCCACGCCTGCGACCGACGATTTTTCAATGACGGTGCTGCGCCACAGCTGCTGGCACGCTGCGCACACGGCTTGCCAGTAGCCGTCCGCGTCATGCTCGGCCCAGCCGGGGTAATCGGAATAGTACGCCTCGAGGAACACTTGCGCCTTCGCCGCCAGATTGCCATCCCGGTCAAACAGCAGTGCGCGCACGCTTTGCGTGCCATTGTCGATGGCAAGAATGTACGGCCCGGGGCCGGCTGCGCTGGCCATGGCCTCAGCCCAGGCTGGCCAGCGCGGCGCGCAGCGCCTGCAGCAGCGCCTGCGGATCCTTGTCCGGCCGGGCGCTGAACACGGGCGCCTCCCAGTCCTGTCCCCGCACTGCCACCACGCGCAAGCGTCCCTGTTCGTTCCAGGCCGGATACCAGCCCACGTCGACGATGTCGCCATTCGCGCACGTGATTTGCAGCAGGTCTTCGCCCAGGTCGTCGACAAGGACGTCCACGCTCTGGCGCAAGTCCAGCGGCGACAGGCTGTCGTAGGTGATGCGCGCGTCGCCCAGGTCCAAGGGCTGGCCAAACAGGATGGTCTCGATGATGCTCTCCTTTTTTATAGTTGCTTCATTCGCCTTGCGGCACGCTGTAATGGCGGCGCCACAGGGCCAGGTAGCGCTGCTGCTCTGCCTCCCAGCGCGCGTCGTCCCATCCCAGTTCGCGCTGGCAGATGGCGCGCAGGCGCGGCATGATAGCAAGCGCGCCGCCGGCCAGCTGCAAACCGAGGCGCGTGCGCCGCAACAGCAAGTCGTCCAGGTACTGCACGTCTTCCATGCGCGCGCCCCAGCGCAGCTGCGCCCACAGGGTCTGCGTGCCGGGAATCGGCGCCAGTTCGCCATCGTGCGCCGCATCGCACAGCGCTTGCGCGGCCGCGCCATGACGGCCCAGCAGCCGTTCGCGCTGTTCGGCATCAAGCGCCAGGGCCTTGCCCGACAAGGGTGGCACGGCGTCGAAAATCGGCAAGGGGCGCAAATCCGCGTGCCAGCCCGGCAGCAGCGGCGCGGCACGGCGCAATGCGTCGAGGGCGATCACGCGAAACGTCGTCAGCTTGCCGCCTGCCACCGTCAGCAAGCCGTTTTCCAACCATAGCGCATGTTCGCGCGCTTCCTTCGACGGGTCAAGCTGGCCGCTGCCGATCACGGGACGCACGCCGGCAAACGTGGCCAGCACGTCGCCCTCGCCCAGCGCCAGCTGCGGGAACTGCCACTGCAAGGCGGCCAGCAGATAAGCGAGTTCGCCGCGCGTGATGGCCGGCTCCACGTCCAGGCTGGCGCCGTGGTCGACATCGGTGGTGCCCACCAGGGTCACGCCCTCCCACGGATACGCAAACACGGGGCGGCCATCATGCGGGTGCATCAGGCTGACGGCTTGCGCCAGCGGCAGCCGCCAGGCAGGCAGCAGCAGATGGCTGCCGCGCAGGGGCCGCAGTTTCGGCGTTTCTCCGACCTGCCCGCGCAGGGCGTCTGCCCAGGCGCCCGTGGCGCTGATCACCAGGCGCGCACGCACGGTGAATGCCCTGCCATCGAGCGCATCGGTCAAGGTGGCGCCGGCGACCTTGCCACCGTCGTGCAGCAAGGACGCCACGCCCAGGTAATTGACTGCCACGCCGCCATGGCGGCGCGCTTCCTGCAGCACGCGCAGCACCAGGCGCGCGTCGTCCGTCTTGGCATCCTGGTACAGCATGCCGCCCTGCAGATCGTCGCGCCGGATGTGCGGCGCCAGCATGGCAAAATCCGCCGCATCGACATAGCGGCGCGCGCGCCGGCCCGCCATCATGTCGTAGATGGCCAGGCCCAGCATGAACTGGCGCCGTCCCGGCTTCCTGCCCGTATAGTCGCCAAAGGCAAAGCCTTGCGGCTCGACCAGCCCGGCCGCATCCGTCAGCAAGGCTACCCGCTCGTGCACCGATTCGCGCGTCAGCGCGAACTGGCCCTGCTTCAAATAGCGCAAGCCGCCATGCACGAGCTTCGAGGAGCGGCTCGACGTGCCCCAGGCGAAATCGCGCTGCTCCACCAGCAGCGCCGTCAAACCGCGCCGCGCCGCTTCGAGCAAGATGCCGGCGCCTGTGATGCCGCCGCCGACGATCAGCACGTCCCACTTGCGCGCCAGGAGGCCGGGCAAATCGTCCCTGTTCACAATCCGCTGCCCGCGTCAGGCAGCAGTTTGCCCGGATTCATCATGCCCTGCGGATCGAACTGCCGGAGCAGCGCGCGCATGGCGGCGATGCCCAGCTCTCCCTTTTCGGCCGCCAGCCACGGCGCGTGGTCCGTGCCCACGCCGTGCTGGTGGCTGATGGTGCCGCCGTTGGCGACAATGGCGGCGCTGGCAGCGTTTTTCAGGCTGCGCCAGCGCGCCATGTTTTCTTCAAAGGTGGACGCCAGCCGATAAACATAAGTGGTGTAGACGCTGGCGCCCTGCGCGTACACGTGCGACAGATGCGTGTATGCGTGCACCTGCTCGCCATGCGCGGCCAGCGCATTGGCGCCCGCCTGCTCGAGCGCCGCCATCATCGGGGCCACGCGGGGCCAGTCGACGGCCGTTTCCACCGTGTCGATCACATAGCCATGCTCCCACGCGCCATTGCGCAGGTAGACGTTGCGAAAACGCCCCTGCTTCCACTTGTCGCCCATGTGCCGCCCCACATGCACGCCCCCATGCCGCCGCGCCAGCGCCAGCGCGCCGCGCAGGGCCGCGCGCGCAGGGCCGGCTTCTCCGCTGACGCCCAGCATCAGCATGCACTTGCCGTCGCCGCAGCCGCGCAGCGACAAATAGCGTTCCAGCAGTCCCACCAGTTTCTTGTGCCCGGCCAGGGTCAGCATGGTTTGCGTTTCGACCGCGTTCGACAGGCGCAACATGCACAGGGGCAGGCGCGATTGGGCCAGCGCCCGCACGGCCGTCTGCGCCTGGCCCCAGTCTGCAAAGAACACGGCGTGGAACGCCTCGTAGGGCGGCAGCGGCGAGACGCGCACCGTCGCCTGCGTCAGGATGCCCAGCCGCCCTTCGGAGCCGAGCACCATTTCGCGCAGGTCGATGCCGGCCGCAGAAGCGGGAAACGTGGGGATGCGCAAGGTGCCGGCCGGCGTTTCCACTTCGCCGCCCGCGAACAGCTGCTCGATACGGCCATAGCGCAACGATTGCTGGCCCGACGAGCGCGTGGCGATCCAGCCGCCCAGGGTCGAATACTCGAACGACTGCGGATAGTGGCCAAGAGTATAGCCCTGCGCGCGCAGCTGCGCTTCCAGGTCGGGGCCATACACGCCCGCGCCGAACGTGGCCAGCTGCGCTTCGCGGTCCAGGTGGCCCAGCGCGCACAGGCGTGCGAGACTGACCGACAGCACGGGACGCGGCCCCGCCGCCACCGTCAAATGCCCGGCCACGCTGGTGCCGCCGCCATGCGGGATGACGGCCACGCAGGCCTGGCGCGCATACGCGAGCAGCTGGCGCACCTGCAGCGCGCTGTCGGGAAAGGCCACGCCGTCGGGCACGGCGCCGATGCGGCCATGACGCAATTTGAACCAGTCGGGCAGGCTTTGGCCGAGCGCATGGCGCACGCGCGTGGCGGGCTGGGTGTCGATCAGCGGATGTGGCGCCAGGCGCGAAGCGGGCACCCGCGCGCAGGCGTCGTCGAAGGTGGCATCGACGATGCCGCTGCCCGGCCCCAGGCGCTCGCGCAGAAACGCCAGTGCGTCCCCGCTCAGCGCATACGTGATGCTCTCGTCTCCCCAGCCATTCCAGCGTTGCATCGACATCCCCTGTATTCGGCCAGTTGCGCGCCACGGCGGCTTGCTATACTGTTCCTGCCTGATTTTCTTGCTAGATCAATAGCATATTCCGCCACAGACGAAGGGTATTGGTTTTTCATGACAATCGCATTGTTCCATCATGACAAGCACTGAAGGCCGGGTCGCCGGCGCCTACCTGCTGCCGCTGCTGGAAGCGGCCGGCGCGCATGGCATCGCAGCAGCCACCCTGGCGCAAGCGGCCGGCGTGGCGCCGCACAGCCTGGAGGCCTCCGCGCCCAACCTTGCCGCGCGCGACTACGTGCGCCTGCTCGATGCGGGCGCGCTGCTGGCGGGCGATGCGCATTTCGGCCTGCATGTGGGCCAGCGGGTGCGCATGGGCACGTACAGCGCGTATGGCTTGATACTGCTCAGTTGCAGCAACGTGGGTCAGGTACTGGAACAGACTGCCCGCTATGAACGGCTGGCGCACGACCTGGGCCAGTCGGCCCTGCAGCGCGATGGCGCCGTCGCGCATTACCGCTGGACCAGCAACTACCCGGGCGCCAGCCGGCACCTGGTCGACAGCGTCTTTGCCGGCATCCGTGTCAGCGGCGACTGGCTGGCCGGCATGCCGCTGCCGCCGGCCCGGCTGGCATTCACCCACGATGGCGGCGGCGAGCTGCTGCGCCACGCGGCCCACCGCGACGAATACGTGCGCGTGCTGGGCAGCCTGCCCGCCTTTGGCGCGGGCGCGAACACGGCCACTTTCGACGCGCAATTGCTGGACTGGCCCGTACCGAACGCCGACGTCAGCCTGTACCCTGTGCTGTGCCAGCATGCGGAACAGTTGCTGGCGCAGCGCGAAGCTGAAACGGACACTGGCGGCGCCATCGACGCGCAAGTGCACGCGGCCATCGTGGCAGGCTTGCGCCATGGCTCGGCGCGGCTGGCCACCGTTGCCGCCGCCCTCGCCGTGACGCCGCGCACCTTGCAGCGCAAGCTGGCCGACGCGGGCACCAGCTTCCAGACCCTGCTGGACCAGGCCAGGTACGGCCTGGCGCGCGACTATCTGCGCGAGCCGGATTTGTCGCTGGTCGACATCGCCTTCCTGCTCGGCTACCAGGAACAAAGCGCGTTCAATCACGCGTTTCGCACGTGGGCGGGCACCAATCCTGGCGCCTGGCGGCTACAGGAAATCCTTGACAGGCAGCAAGCCCCATAGACGTGCGCGGGGCATGCACACCGTGTTTTCTCGCTATACTGGCATAGTCAGGTTTTCCACGATCACTCCAACCCGCAATGCAAAGGATTAATATGCAACTCAAAGACAAAGTCGCACTGATTACCGGCGCCGCCAGTGGCATCGGCAAGGAAATGGCCATCGAATACGCAAAACAGGGCGCCAAGGTCGTCATCGCCGACCTGGTCCTGGAAGCGGCCAGCAAGACGGCCGAGGAAATCAAGCAGTCGGGCGGCCAGGCGTTTGCCGTCGCCATGGATGTCTCGAGCGAAGAACAGGTCGACAAGGGCGTGGCCGATGCCGTGGCCCACTTCGGCGGCATCGATATCCTGATCAGCAATGCGGGCATCCAGATCATCAGCCCCGTCGTCGACTACCCGTTCGATCAGTGGAAAAAGATGCTGGCCATTCACATGGACGGCGCCTTCCTCACCACGCGCGCCTGCATGCGCGAAATGATCAAGGCGGGCCGCGGCGGCGCCATCATCTACATGGGCTCCGTGCATTCGCACGAAGGCTCGCCGTTCAAGAGCGCCTACGTGGCCGCCAAGCACGGTTTGCTGGGCCTGGCCAAGGTGGTGGCCAAGGAAGGCGCGAAAGACGGCATCCGCGCCAACGTCATCTGCCCGGGCTTCGTGCGTACGCCGCTGGTCGACAAGCAAATCCCCGAACAGGCGGCCCAGCTGAACATCAGCGAAGAAGACGTGATCAAGAAAGTGATGCTGAAAGACACCATCGACGGCGAATTCACCACCACGCAAGACGTGGCGCAAACGGCCGTCTTCCTGGCGGCATTCCCGTCGACGGCATTGAGCGGCCAGTCCATCGTCGTCAGCCACGGCTGGCACATGCAGTAATAGTGACGCCCGCCCACATCGGCTGCGCGGCGCCCTGTGCGGCCTGCGATGCTCGCTGTGCTCTAGCACAGCTGCGCGTCTCGGCCACACATCGCTGCCGCTCGCGATGATGTGGACGGACGTTGCAGCGTTAGCATATCAACCTTCCTGCGCCTTTCCCGAAAGTTCCCAATTGCAAGACAACACTTACCGCCACCCGCGTGCGGGCTGGCCGGGGCGACTGTTTGCCGCGCTCGCCAATTGCACGCACTTTGCCACGGTGCGCCAGGCCGTCATGTCGCGCCTGCCCTTCCTCACTTTGCACAGCGACGTGCGCGACGTCGTCTACGTGAGCTGGCTGGTCGACGCCGCTGCCGCGCAGCGCTTGCTGCCGGCCGGCGTGGTTCTGTGGCAGCGCGATGGCAAGACGCCATTCACGGTGCTGACCTACCGCCACGGGCATTTCGGCCCGGCCCTGCTCGGTCCGTTGCGCAAGCTGCTGCCATCTCCGCTGCAGAGCAACTGGCGCTTGTACCTCGACCATACGCCAGCGGGCGCGCCGGCCGTGCCCTGCGTGTATTTCTTGAAAAATATCATGGACAGCTTGCCCCATGCGTTGGGCACGCGGCTGTTCAGCGACATCCTGCCGACCCACCTGGCCGACAACATGACGCTGGAAGTCACGGCCACGCAGGCGCGCTGCGCGATCACGCCCGGCGCCGGCAGCGCCCCGCTGCTCGACGTGCAGGCGGACATCACGGCGGAGCATGGCCTCGATGCCGACTGGCAGCAACTGTTCGGCAACTGGCGCGATGCCGTCGCCTTCCTCGCCTGCCAGGATGCGGCTATCGCGCACGTGCCGCGTAACGGCAAGCTGGTCTTTGGCGAAATCGATTTGCCCGTCGATGTGGGTCAAGTGCAGGCGCTGACAGCCTTGCGCGCCGACTGCGGCTTGCTGGGCCAGCTGCCGCCCCTGTCAACACCGTTCGCCTTTCTCGTGCCCAAGGTTGCCTTCAAGGCGCTGTCAGAGCGCCTGCTGTAGCTCGGCGGCGCTCGGGCGCGCGCAGAGGAGCAGCTTGGCCGCCCCTGCGCCGTTCCAGCTTGAACAGGGCCATCGCCTGCTCCAGCTGCAAGGTCTGGTCTTGCAGCGAAGCGGATGCCGCCGCCGATTCCTCAACCAGCGCCGCGTTCTGCTGCGTCACTTCATCCATTTGCGTGACGGCCATATTCACTTGACCGATGCCGTGGCTTTGCTCGCGCGAAGCCGAGGCGATCTCTTCCATGATGCCGTGCACGCCCTGCACGGCGCCCAGCATCTCGGCGCTGCTGGCGCCCGCCTGCTGCGCCAGCTTCGCGCCCGCCTGCACCTGCTCCAGCGATGCCGTGATCAATTGCTTGATTTCCGTGGCGGCGGCCGCGCTGCGATGGGCCAGGCTGCGCACTTCGCCCGCCACGACGGCAAAGCCGCGACCCTGGTCGCCCGCGCGCGCCGCTTCCACGGCCGCGTTCAAGGCGAGGATATTCGTCTGGAAGGCGATGCCTTCGATAATGCCCGTAATGTCGCCGATCTTCTTCGATGAAGCGTTAATGTCCGCCATCATGCTCACCATCTGGCCGACGAGTTCGCCACCGCGCCCGGCTAGGCCGTGGACCTTGCCCGCCATGTCGCTCGCTTGCACGGCGTTGCCGCTGTTTTGCTGCACCGTGGCCGCCAGCTGCTCCATGCTCGACGCCGTCTGCTGCAGGGCCGACGCCTGCGCTTCCGTGCGGCCCGACAAGTCCATATTGCCGGCGGCGATTTCCTGGCTGGCCATGCTGATGCGCAGGAAATTGCCGCGCACGTCGCCAACGATGGAGTGCAAATTCACGCGCAGCTGGCGCAAGGAACGCAGCAGCTGCCCCATCTCGTCGCGCCGTGTCGTGTCGAGTTCGCCCGTCAGGTCGCCGCCCGCCATCACGTCGCAGGCCTGGCGCGCCTGCTGCAACGGTTGCAGCACGGCGCGGTGCAAGCTGTGCCAGAAATACAGGGTTGCGCCCAAGGCCAGCACGGACAGGCCCGTCAGCCAGCCGCCCGCGCCGGCCGGCAGCACACCCGTATTCCACGCCAGTTGCAGCAGCAATACCAGGCTCAGCAAGCCCAGATTCCAGCCGATGCGCTTGCCCAGCGGCAGGTCGCGCAAGCTCGCCAGCCTGGCCAGCCAGCCCGTGCGCACGGCCGCGCCCTGGCTGATGACAATGCCATCGGCCCGCCCCGCCTTGATGCGCGCGTACAGGGCGGACGCCTGCGCCACCTGCTGGCGCGTGGGCTTGGTGCGCACGGACATGTAGCCGACGGCCACGCCATCCTCGACCACCGGCGTGACGTTCGCCAGCACCCAGTAGTAATCGCCATTCTTGCAGCGGTTTTTCACCATGCCGCTCCACGAACGGCCCGAGCGGATGGTGGCCCAGAAATCGGCAAACGCTTCGACCGGCATGTCCGGATGACGCAGGATGTTTTGCGGCGCACCGATCAATTCTTCCGCGCTGTAACCGCTGACGGCGATGAAATACGGGTTGGCATAGGTGATATTGCCTTGCAAGTCGGTAGTCGAGACGATGGTCTCGGTATCGCTCAGGTTGATCTCGGTATCGCTGACGGGAAGATTGAGTCGCATGGTCGGATCCTTGGCTGTAGCCCTTGCGGGCACGGGGAAGTGGTCAAATGCGGCACGGCAGGAAGCCGGCGGCAGTCCGCATCGATACATTAATTTTAATATTTAATTATTAATTTAAATCGGCAATTTTCACGGATGAGATTGCCTTGTGGATCTGCAAATATTGCAGACGGCGGCGTGGCCGCGGGGGATGGCAGGAATGATGCCGGAACAGCGTGGCTGTCCCGGCGGAAAGACGTCTAACGGGGCACGTAGCGCCAGTTGCCATTCTCGAGCATGAAGGTTAGTTCCGTCTTGATGGCTTCCGGGCGGCTCGGCACGCTCAATTCCGTATCGCACACGAGGTAGCCCGTCTTGCGCTTGACGTCGCATTCGTTGACCGCCTTGACCTGCATGGTGCTCTGCGCTTCCTGCATCTGCACGTCCTTGGCCGCTTCCGGATTGCGCGCCACTTCTTCCTTGGCCCACGCGCGTATCATCGCTTGCGCCTCGGCCGGCGACGGTCCCGCGAACTTGGCGTTCTTGCGCTCGACGCCGACCCAGGCATCGCCTTCTTTACGCAGGGGCAGCACATTAAAGGCATCGCGCATGCCGGCGCTCATGCCCACCAGGCACACCACTTCGCCCGGCACTTCCTGCGACTCCTGGCAGCCGGCCAGGCTGGTGACCTTGATGACGAACGGCATGCTCGACTGCGTCTTCGCTTGTGTCTTGGCCACGCCCGCCTGCACGGCGGTGTGGATTTGCTCGAGTGTCGGCATGGTGGCGGCCTGGGCCGGCAAGGCGGCGAACAGGGCGGCGGCGGTCAGGGCGATGGAAGTCAGGCGCATGGGTATCGAGTGTAGTGAGCTAAGGCCGGCAGTCTAGCACTTTGCATAAAAACAGCTGTTTCTATAGAGAATTATCTGCGGCATCGGGCGCGAGAAAGGCCCCGCCCGCGTCCGCCTGTCCGCGCAGGCGCAAGCCGATGGCCCGCAGCATCTCGACCAGTTCGCGCAGACGCAAGCCCTCATCCGTCAGCCGGTATTCCACCTTGACGGGCACTTCCGCGTAGATCGTGCGCGTCAGCAAGCCCGCTTCTTCCAGCGCGCGCAAGTCCAGGGTCAGCATGCGCTGCGAGATATTCGGCACGGCGCGGCGGATTTCGCTGAAGCGCTTCGGCCCCGCCATCAGATAGCTGAGCAGCACCACCCGCCAGCGCCCGCCCAGCAAGCGCATCGCTTCTTCCACGGCGCAGCCGGAGACATTGTCTTTCATGGTTCGCTTCCAATCTGGTATAAAAAATGTAGCTATACCACATTATTCTGCCTTCTTCCAAATAGTAACCATCGCGATTAGACTGCTCTTCCCTCACCTCATCGGAGTTTGACTTGGAAACCACCCTGATCTACAGCGTGCCGTTCGGCTGCTCGTTTGCCGCCATCGCCGCCCTCGAATGGAGCGGCTTGCCGTATCGTCTGGCCCGCGTGGAAGCGCGCGACCCGGCCAGCAAGCAGCATCCGGCCTTTCTCGCCATCAATCCCCTGAGCCAGACGCCGGCCCTGCTTACGCACACGGGCGCACCGCTGCTGGAAAGCATGGCGATCCTGCTGCACCTGGCCGCCCGCGCGCCAGGCAGCAGCCTGGGCTTTGCACAAGGCACGCCAGACTACGACCGCCTCAACAGCGTGCTGTCCTTTTTGCACACGACGTTTCACGCGGCCTTCATGCCCGCCTTCCAGGCCGCGCGCGCGGCACCGGAAGATGCGCGCGCGGCCGTCTGGCGCGAGATGGCCGTCGAGAAAGTGAACAAAAGCCTGGCCCACCTGGAGCACCTGCTCGAGGGCCGCGCCTGGCTCGTATCGGACACGGCACCGACCATCGCCGACGCCTACCTGGCCGCCACGGCGCGTTGGGCCGAACCGCTGCAGCTGGCCAGCCTGGCCGATTATCCGAACACGGCGCGCGTGCTGGCGGCGCTGGAACTAGACCCCGGCATCCGCTTTGCCCACGCCATCGAAGACGGCTTGCCGGCCACCAGCCGGGGCGGTTTCCTCGGGCACCTGGCGCTCGACCAACTGGCACTGCAGGCCGGCTAACCGGCGGTCAACTCCCGCAGCAGGCGCGTCTTTATTGCTATGATGTCGGGCTGCCGGCGGTACAGCCGGCCACGTCAATACCATATCGATAACGTCGCAATATAAAACGGGAGTTTGAATGAGTTTACGTCTGCTGCTCTTGGGAGCATTCAGTGCCGCCATGGCCACCACCGCCGCCGTGCCGGCATTGGCCGCGCCGCGCGGTTTCACCGTGGAAGACATGGTGGCCATGGAACGCGTGGGCAGCCCCGTGCTGTCGCCGGACGCCACGCGCGTCGTCTACACGGTGCGCACCACCAACCTGGACAAAAACCGCGGCAACACGCAGCTGTGGATGATCGACCTGCGCGCGCCGAACGCGGCGCCGCGCCAGCTCACGCGCGGCGACGCCAGCGCCAGCGACCCGCAATGGTCGCCAAACGGCGACGCCATCTACTTCCTGTCTGGCCGTTCCGGCTCCTCGCAAGTGTGGCAACTGCCCCTGAACGGCGGCGAAGCGGCCAAGGTCACCGACCTGGCGCTGGACGTCGACACCTACCGTTTGTCGCCGCAGGGCGATCGCCTGGCCTTCAGCATGAGCGTCTTCCTCGATTGCGCGGACATCGCCTGCACGAAAAAGCGCCTCGATGACAAAGCCAAGAACAAGGCGAGCGGCATGGTCTACGACCAGATGTTCGTGCGCCACTGGGATACCTGGGCCGACGGCCGCCGCAACGCGCTGTACTCGGCGCCGATCGATGCCACCGGCAAGGTCAGCGCCGCGCCCGTGAGCCTGAGCGGCACCCTCGACGGCGACGCGCCTTCAAAACCGTTCGGCGACAACGGCGAATACCATTTCAGCCCGGACGGCAAGACCGTGGCCTTCTCCGTGCGCGTGGCCGGCCGCACGGAATCGTGGTCGACCAACTTCGACGTCTACACGATTCCCGCCGGCGGCGGCCAGGCGCCGCGCAATCTCACGGCCGACAATCCAGCCTGGGACGCGAAAGCCACCTACTCGCCCGATGGCCGCACCCTCGCCTATGTCGCCATGACCAAGCCGGGCTTCGAAGCGGACCGCTTTCATTTGGTGCTGATGGATGTCGCCACCGGCAAGAAGCGCACCGTGGCCGACGACTGGGACCGCTCCGTGGCCGACTTCCGCTGGACGCCGGACGGCAAGGCTTTCCTCGTTTCCGCCGATGACGTGGGCCAGCACCGTCTGTTCCACATCGACGCGGCCAGCGGCAAGGTCGCTGCGCTGACGGGCAAAGGCGCCGTGGGTGACTTCGATGTGCGCGGCAACACCATCGTGCTGGCGCAAGCCAACCTGGCCTCGGGCGCGCAGCTGTACACGCGCAAGCTTGACGCGAAGTCGGAAAACGCGCCAATGGTGCAGCTGACGAAGCAGAACGCGGCAGCCCTGGCCGACGTGAGCTTCGGCGAATATGAACAGTTTTCGTTCGCCGGCGCGAATGGCGAGACCGTCTACGGCCACGTCATGAAACCGTGGAATGCCAAGGCCGGCGAAAAATATCCAATCGCTTTCCTCGTTCACGGCGGCCCGCAAGGCAGCTTCGGCAACAGCTGGAGCTACCGCTGGAATCCGCAAGTGTATGCGGGCGCAGGCTACGCCACCGTCTTCATCGACTTCCACGGTTCGACCGGCTATGGCCAGAAGTTCACGGACTCCATCAGCGGCGACTGGGGCGGCAAGCCGCTGGTCGACTTGCAGAAGGGCCTGGAAGCCGCCACCAAGAAATTCCCGTGGCTGGACCGCGAGCGCAGCTGCGCGCTGGGCGCCTCGTACGGCGGCTACATGATGAACTGGATCGCCGGTAACTGGCCGGACGGCTTCAAGTGCCTGGTCAACCACGACGGCGTGTTCGACAACCGCGGCATGGCTTACGCGACGGAAGAACTGTGGTTCACGGAATGGGAAAACGGCGGCCCCTACTACGACGCGCCGGCCAAGCACGAGCAGTTCAATCCCGTCAACTTCGTGAAAAACTGGAAGACGCCGATGCTGGTGGTCCAGGGCGACCTCGATTTCCGCATCCCCACAGCACAAGGCCTGGGCACCTTCACGGCGCTGCAGCGCCAGGGCATCCCGAGCAAGCTGCTGGTCTTCCCGGACGAGAACCACTGGGTACTGAAACCGGCCAATTCGCTGCTGTGGCATCACACGGTGCTCGATTGGTTGAATACCTACACGAAAAAATAACCAATAAAGCAAAATCAGGGGTCAGACCCGGCGGGTCTGACCCCAGCTCTACGCTAGCCGCACAGCTCACGCCTGCGGCTTTTTTACGTCCGTCAAACTACATCAATACGTATTAAGCGCCTTGGCAAACTTCACGATCCACAAGCGGCTTGGACGCTCGCGGTCGTCGCCGCGCGCCACGCGGATGGTGTTGGCGGCGTTGCAACCGGCGGTGCTGCTGGTAACGATGGTGCCGTTCGCATCGACCGTGCACTTGGTCACGTCGGCGCCATCGACTTCCACGCCGTTCGCGTCAAAGACCTTGGTTTTCAGGCCGAAGTCATTGTCGTTGGCCAGCGCGATGGTGGAGTCGTCGATCAGGGTCAGGCCCTCGGCCTTTTCCGCCGCCCAGCCGATGGCGTTCAAGTCCAGCAGCAGGGTTTTCTTCAGCGGCGTGACGGTGGCCCAGTCGGCGCCATTGACGGCCACGCCGCCCATGCTGCTTTTTTCCAGGTCCGACGTCGTCGCGTTGAAGGCGGCGGCCGCAATATCGGTGGCGCCCTTCAGTTCAACCAGCATCAGTTTATTGAACACCTTGCCCGACGGCGCGGCGCCCTGCTCGATGACGAGGAATTTGCCGCCGCCCAGCGCCACCATGTCGCCCAGCTTGGCGTTGCCCGTGCGGCCATCCTGGTAGTCGGCCGCATTCAGGGGATACGCATACATCTTGCCGCTGGTGCCCGTCGTCGGGTCGAATTCGATCCAACGCGTGAAGCGGGCGAAGCGCTCGACCTGTTCATTCTTCTTCGTCACCGAATATGGTGCGCTGCCGTCGGACAGGGGGCTTTGCAGGAACGCATACAGCTTGTCGCTGCTCGTATCGAGCGTCATGCCTTCCATGCCGCGGTTCGCGCGGCGCTTGGCGAACAGCGCCGGCAAGCCCTTGCCCGGCTCGTACTTGGCCTGGATGATGCCCGTGGCCGCGTCGATCTTGACGATGAACGGACCGTATTCGTCGGACACCCACAGCGCGTTGCGCTTGGTATCGACGACGATGGCTTCCGAATCGAGGCCGCCCGCATTGAAGACAGCCTTGCCTGCCGCGTCGAACTTCATCGCATCCATGACGGGAATCTCGGCCGAATTGCCGACGGCGCCCACTGGCACGGGCAAGCCCGAACTGTTGACGGTGGCCGATACCTTGATCGGCGTCGACGAACTCAGGACGGCGCCGTTCTTGCCCACCGTGAGCACACCGAACGAAGGCGTGAAGCTCGGCGACGGGAATATCTTGCTGCCGATGGTGCCCTTGCCCGATGGATCGGGCACGAGCGGGCCGTCGCCGTTCGGGCCGCGGTCCGTCAAGCCATAGAATTCCAGGTCGCCGTTGGCATTCTTGCCCTTGTAGGCCAGGCCCGAACCGTACGATGGCAAAAAGCCGTTCGGGAATTCGCCTTTGATCTTGGCGTTGGCGCCTTCGTACGGCACGTAGAACTTGCTGTCCGCCTGGATCTGGTAGCGCGTCACCGTCACTTTTACTTCGCCGACGGGATTGGCTTGCGTCAGCGCCTCGTTGACGGGCGCGCCCGCTTTCGAGGCCAGCGTGTCTTCGAAATGCTCGCGCACGAGGGCGCGGCGTTCCGCATCGACCGTGCGGCCGGCGAACTTCGCGCCCACGGCAGTCAAATGCGCGGACAGGGCCGCGTTGAAGACGGCCGGGACGGCGGCAAAGTCCAAGGTCTTGCCGGCCAGCGCGGCCTTCACTTCCGCCGTCAATTTGATGCCGTTCGACGGATCGCTGTCCTCGTCCAGCAATTGCAGCGCCAGCAGGCGGTTGACGACCTTGTCGTCCGCCACGTTGGTGCTGGCGGCCAGTGCCAGCGGCGTGACGACGGCGCTGCATGGCGCCGAGCCCAGGGCCAGGCCGCCCACGCTGAAGGCGACCGTATCGCCCGGGTTGCAAATGAATTCGCCCTTGGCATTGGTGCTGGCCTTGGCCGCGCTGCCAGCCACGTAATCGAGGCCTTCCACCGCGCCGTCGAGGAACACGCCCGTCTGCGCCACGGGCTTGGCCGGCTCATTGTGGCTGTCGCTGCCGCCACAGGCGGCCAGGGCCAGGCCGGCGGCGATGGCCAGCAGGGTCAGTTTCGGGGTGGACGTTACGGCAGTCTTCATGCATTCCTCGGCTAGGGTGGGGTTGAAGCCGTGGAGGATAACTGTTCAAAGTGACAAGCCCATGACAGCCGTTACGGCGGTGGCGTATCCGCAACAGGCCCGCCGATGCCGCCAAAGCGTCCATCGGCCTGGCGCCGGAATTCCTTCGGCGTGACGCCCTTCACCTGCAGGAAGCGGCGGTTGAAGTTGGCCACGTTCTGGAAACCCACGTCGTAGCAGACGTTGGATACATATTGATCCGTATCCATCAGCAGCTGGCAAGCCTTGTTGATGCGCAGGCGGTTCATGAAATCCGTGAAGCTGTTGCCCGTCGCCTTGCGGAAGAAGCGCGAGAATTTACTCAGCGACATGCCCACCTGCTCGGCCAGCATTTCCGCCGAAATCGGCTCGCGGTAATTGTCCGTGATGTAATTGAGGACGGCATTGACCTTGGCCAGGGTGGCGTCATCGTCATACGAGCGCAGGGAGGCGCTCGACAGCAAGCGGTAATTGGCCGTGCGCGCCAGCTTGCTCATTAATTGCACGAATTCGGCGAAGCGCTCGGCGCCGTGCGTGGCGCGGATGCGCGCCAGATGCTGCTCGGCCTCGTGACCCATGTCGAAAAACTCCACGCCATAGCTGGAGCGCTCGAGCAGCGGCAGCAGCTCGCGCAATTCGGGAATCACGCGCGCGGCGCCCGCCAGCGGTGCGTGGGCGAATTGCACGATCATGTCGCGCAGGGCCACGCCGCCTTCCGGCATCACGTTGGATATCCAGTTATGCGGCAATCGCGGCCCCGTCAGCACCAGGTGGCCCGGTGAGAATTCGCCGATATAGTCGCCCACGAACAAGCGTCCGCTGGTGGCGACGATCAGGTGCAGCTCATACTCTTCATGGCAGTGCCAGCGTACGCGCGAGCTGGGATAGCCATGTTCCAGGTAATTGATGATGCCGTCGTAGCTTTCGCGTTCCAGTTCGGGCGCCTTGCGCTCGCTGTCCTTCTGCCATCGGTATTCCATGCTTGTCTCTCCCAGGCTGTCCCCGCCTGTGCCATCCAATGTACCTCAAAAAGCGTCACTCGCCAAAGCGGCCCAGCGCCTGCTGGCGAAATTCCTTAGGCGTCATGCCCTTCAATTCGAGGAAGCGCCGGTTGAAATTGGCCACGTTATTGAATCCCGCCTCGTAGCAGATGTTACTGACGTAGCGCTCCGTCTCCATCAGCAGCTGGCACGCCTTGTTGATGCGCAGGCGGTTGACGAAGTCCGTGAAGCTGTTGCCCGTGGCGCTGCGAAAGAAGCGCGAAAACGTCCGCTCGGGCATGTCCACCTGCTCGGCCAGCTGCTTCAGCGAGAACTGACTGCTGTAATTGTGCACGATGTAGTTGATGGCGGAACTGATGCGCGCCAGCGCCACGTCGTCGTCGCTTGACTGCATCGGCACCGTCGACAGCAGCTGGTAGTCGCTGGTCTGCGCCAGCTCGCCCAGCAGGGTCAGAAATTCGATGAAGCGCGGCAGGCCGCTGCTGTCGCGGATGCGCCGGAAGCGCCGCAACGACTGTTCGCTGACGCCAAAGAATTCCACGCCGTGCAGGGCGCGCTGCAGCAACGGAAAAACATCCTTCAATTCGGGAATGGCGGCGGCCATCGACGCCAGCGGCGCATGCGAAAACTGGACCACCATGTCGCGCAGGGCCACGCCTTCGGGCGGCGTGTCGAGCGAGACCCAGTTGTGCGGCACGCGCGGCCCCGTCAGCACCAGGTGGCCGGGCGTGAACTGGCCGATATAGTCGCCGACGAAGACCTTGCCGCTGCTCTCGACGATCAGGTGCAGCTCGTACTCGTCGTGATAATGCCAGCGCACCAGCGCATTCGGAAAGCCGTGCTCGAGGTAGCGGATGAAGCCGAAACTGCCTTTTGGCTCGAAGCCGGGCGTGGCGTCGCGCTGCTGTTCCAGCTCCATCTGCGGCAGTGAGGCATCGGCTTTGCGTGGCATGGCGCGCCCTCCCCGTCAGGTCACGATCTGTTCCAGCGCTCCGCGCGCGCCCAGCCCGTACAGGCTGGCCAGTGCTTGCTCCACCGCTTGCGTGAACGCTGGCGTGTCGCTCAAGTCGCCGAACAGCTCCCGCAGGGACAGCAGCGCCGTAGCGTCCGCCCCGCCCTGCAGCGCCAGCGCGCGCAGGCGCGCCGCATACGGGTCGTTCAGGGGCATCTCGCGCCCCTGCTCGTCATGGCCCTCCAGGTAGCGGAACCAGCAGGCCACGGTAAAGGCCAGCAGCTTGATGGCGCCGCCCTGCGCCAGCGCTTCGCGCACGGACGGCAGCACGAATTTCGGGATGCGCGCCGAGCCCTCCGTGCCGATGCGCGCCAACTGGTCACGCACGGCCGGATTCGAGAAGCGCTCGATCAGGGTATCTTTATAACTGGCCAGGTCGACGCCTTCCACTTCGTCCAGCAGCGGGGTGACCTCGTCATCCATCATGCGCCGCACCAGTGCGCGGATGCCAGGATCGCCCATCGCTTCGTGCGCAAACGTGTAACCGAGCTGCATGCCGATGTAGCACAGGGCCTGGTGGCTGGCATTCAAGAGGCGCAGCTTCATCTTTTCATACGGCAGCACGTCGTGCGTCATCTGCGCGCCCACCTTTTCCCAGGCCGGCCGACCCTGCGGGAATTCATCTTCGATGACCCACTGGCGGAACGGCTCGCACACGACGGGCCAAGCATCGACGATGCCGAAGCTGTCGCGCACGAGCGCCCGGTGTTCATCCGTGGTGGCTGGCGTAATGCGGTCGACCATGCTGTTGGGGAAGCTGCCATCGGTGGCCAGCCAGCGCGCCAGCTCGAGATCGCGCAGGGCGACAAAGGCCAGCAGCATCTTGCGCGTGACGTCGCCATTGTTTTGCAGGTTATCGCAGGACATGATGGTAAACGGCGCCAGGCCACGTTGGTGGCGCAAGGCCAGCGCGGCGGCCAGGTAGCCGAACGAACAGCGCGGCGATTCCGGATGCGCCAGTTCATGCACGATGTCGGGGTGAGCCGCATCGAATTCGCCCGTGCCCTGGTTCACGTAATAGCCGCCCTCGGTGATGGTCAGCGCGACGATGCGCGTGCCGGGGTCGGCCAGTTTTTCCAGCACGGCTTGCGGGTCGTCGAGCGCATACAGGTAGTCGCCGATGCAGCCGATGATGCGGGCGGAGTCGCCCGCCGCGCTGCGCTCGACCACCGTGTACAAGCCATCCTGCGACTGCATGGCGTCGCGCATGGCCGCGTCATGCGCCAGCAAGCCCACGCCACAGTATCCCCATTCCACGTTGCCGGGCAAGGCCAGCAAATCATCGAGGTAGACGGCCTGGTGGGCGCGGAAAAAACCGCCCACGCCGATGTGCACGATGCTGGGCACGAGCGTCTCGCGCACGTACGCGGGCACGGTAACGGTGGCCGGCAGCTTGGCCAGGTTCGCCTGTTTCAGTTCAATGGCGCTCATTTCAAACTCCCTTGGCGGCGGCATAGGTCTTGCCGGCGCGGTCAAAATAATGGACGAAGCCCGGCTCGAACGTCAAATGCGTCTGCTGGCCCGGCTGCAGGCTGCTGCGCTCGGCGCCGCGCGACACCACCTGCACATTGTTCGGCAAGCGCACATAGGTCAGGGTTTCCACGCCCAAGGACTCCACCAGGTCGACGGTGACGGGCACGCTGCCCGGCTGCGCCGCGCCCAAGTGCACGTGTTCCGGGCGGATACCGACAAAGCCATCCGCCTGCGCCGCGCCGCCCGCCTGCGCCAGCAGCTGCGGCGCCGCATCGGCCGGCACCACGTTCATGCTGGGTGTGCCGATGAATTGCGCGACAAAGCGGTTGGCGGGACGGTCATACAGTTCCAATGGCGAGCCATGCTGCTCGATCTGCCCGTCGCGCAGCACCACCACCCTGTCGGCCAGGGTCATCGCTTCGACCTGGTCATGCGTGACATAGATGGTGGTGGCGCCCAGTTCGCGGTGCAGCTTGGCGATCTCGATGCGTGTCTGCACGCGCAAGGCCGCATCGAGATTCGACAGCGGTTCATCGAACAGGAACACTTTCGGGTCGCGCACGATGGCGCGCCCGATGGCCACACGTTGACGCTGGCCGCCCGACAGCTCCTTCGGCGTACGCTCCAGGTATTTCCCCAGGTCGAGGATGGCGGCCGCCTTGTCGACTTTCTCGCGGATGATGGCGGGATCGACGCCAGCCAGTTTCAGCGCGAACGACATGTTCTGGAACACCGTCATGTGCGGATACAGCGCATACGATTGAAAGACCATGGCCAGGTCGCGCTTCGACGATGGCAAGGCCGTGATGTCGCGCCCGTCGAGCGACAGCTTGCCGCCGTCGGTCGGCTCCAGGCCCGCGATCAGGCGCAGCAGGGTGGACTTGCCGCAGCCAGACGGCCCGACGAAGACGACGAACTCGCCCTGTTTGATCTCCAGGTCGATGCCCTTGATGGCGCGGTGCTCGCCAAAGAATTTTTCGATATTGCTCAGTTGAAGGTAAGCCATGATGTGTGTCTCTATTCTGTAGTTTATTTGACTGCGCCGAAAGTCATGCCTTGCACGAGTTGCTTCTGGCAGAACCAGCCCAGCGCCATGATGGGCGCAATCGCCATCAGGGAAGCGGCCGACAATTTCGCCCAGAACAAGCCTTCCGGGCTGGAATACGAGGCGATGAGCCAGGCCAGGGTGCCCGCGTTGGACGCGCCCAGGTTCAGCGACCAGAACGATTCATTCCACGACCACACCATGCAGACCAGCGCCGTGGACGCGATGCCGCCCACGGACAAAGGCAGCACGACGTGGCGGAACTCATCCCACACGGTGGCGCCATCCATGCGCGACGCTTCGAGGATTTCACGCGGCAGCTCCTTCATGCTCGTGTACAGCAGCCAGATCATGATGGGCAAATTCATCAGCATGAACATGATGGTCAGGCCGATGCGCGTGTCGAGCAGGCCGAAGTACTGGTAGCAGATATAGATCGGCATCAGGGCGCCCACGCCGGGCATGTAGCGCGAGCTGAGCATGAATTTCAGCAAGCCGATGGTGCCGCCCGTGGGAAAGAAAGCCATCGAATAGGCGGCCGGGATGGCGATCAACAGGCCGATGGCCGTCGAGAGTACGCTGGTAAACAGCGAGTTCCACGCGTAGCCGAAGTAGTTGTCGCGCGCCAGCACTTCGCGGAAGCTGTCCAGGGTCGGCGTGAAAAACAGCAGCGGCGGCGTGGAAATGGCCTGCCCTTCCGTCTTGAAAGCCATCAGGCCCAGCCAGAAGATGGGAAAGAACAGCAGCAGCGCGAACAGCCAGGCGGCGGCCGTGCGGCTATACAAATTGAGTTTGCTATGCATCAAGGTCTCCTTATTTCGACAGGTTCTTGCCGATGACGCGCATCAGGAAGAAGGCGGCGATGTTGGCGATGAGCACGGCGAACAGGGCGCCGGCCGAGGCCGCTCCCACGTCATACGACAGCAGTGCCTGCTGATAGATCATGAAGGTGATGGTGGTCGTGTCGAAGCCGGGACCGCCGCCCGTGGTGGTAAAAATTTCCGCAAAGATCGACAGCAAAAAGATCATCTCGATCATCAGCACCACCGAGACGGCGCGGCCCAGGTGGGGAATGTAGAGGTAGCGCAGCTGCTGCAGATAGGTGGCGCCATCCATACGCGCCGCTTCCAGCTGCTCGCGGTCCATCGATTGCAGGGCCGTCATGAAGATCAGGCAGGCAAACGGCAGCCATTGCCACGAAACCATCATGATGATGGAAAACAGGGGATGCGCCGACAGCCAGTCGACGGGCGTGGCGCCAAGGAACAGACTGATTTGCGCGAACAGGCCGTAGATCGGATTGAGCAGCATGTTCTTCCACATCAGGGCATTCACGGCCGGCATGATGAGGAAAGGCGAAATCAACAGCACGCGCACGACGGCGCGCCCCGGGAAGGCCTCATTGATCAGCAGCCCCAGCGCCGTGCCCAGCACCACCGTGACCAGCATCACGGAAAACAGCAGGGTAAACGTGTTCTGCAAGGCCGGCAGGAACGAAGCATCGGTAAAGAAAAAGTGAAAATTGGCCAGGCCATGGAAAGGATGGCCGCTCGGATCGAGCATGGAATAGCGCACGAACGCGTAATACAGGGTGATCAGCAGCGGGATCACGGAAATGACGGAGACGGCGACCACGGCCGGCGTCAGCAAAGTCCGGGGGATAATGCGTTTCATAGGATTCTCTTGAGGCAAGGTGAAATCTGGGGTCAGACCCGGCGGGTCTGACCCCTGCTTTACGCCGTTGGGGTAAGCAAACTACTCGATAAGGACGCTGCGTTATTTGTAGTAGCCGCCCTTGCGCATTTCTCTTTCCGCCGTCTGCTGCGACAACTCCAGCGCCTGGTCCACCGTCACCTTGCCCAGCAATGCTGCCGCCATCTGCTGGCCCGCTGCCACGCCGATTACCTGGAATTCGGGAATCGATGCGAATTGCACTCCCACGTACGGCGATGGCGGCAAGGTGCTTTGCACGGCGCGCGTGGTGGCCAGGGCCTTGCCTTCGGCGGCGGCAAATTTCGCCACTTTCTGGAACTCGGGGCTCGCATACGTCGACTTGCGCGTGCCTGTCGGCACGTTGGCCCAGCTCGTTTCCTTGGCCACCAGTTTTACATAGTCGGGCGATGTGGCCCAGTTGATGAAGCGTTGCGCTTCGTTCGGGTGCTTGGAGCTGGCTGGAATCGCCAGCGACCAGATCCACAGCCAGTTGGCGCCCCGCTCCGTCACGCCGACGGGCGACTGGGCGAACGCCACCTTGTCGGCCACCTTGCTTTGCTTGGGGTCCGTGATGAAGGAGGCGGCAATCGTCGCGTCGATCCAGATGCCGCACTTGCCCTGGTTAAACAGGGCCAGGTTTTCATTGAAGCTGTTGGCGGCCGCGCCCGGCGGGCCGTATTTCTTCATCAGGTCGACGTACATGTTGACGGCGTCCTTCCACGGCTTGCTGGTAAATTGCGGCTTCCATTTCATGTCGAACAGCTGGCCGCCGTAGGAATTGGCCATGGTGGTGATCAAGGCCATGTTGTCGCCCCAGCCCGGCTTACCGCGCAGGCAGATGCCGTACACGCCGTTGGCCGGATCGTGCAGCTTGGCCGCCACGTCGCGCAACTGGTTCCAGGACGGGCGGTCCTCGATCGTCACGCCCGCTTTTTTGACGAGGTCGCTGCGGTACATGATCATCGAGCTTTCACCGTAGAACGGCGACGCGTACAGCTTGCCGTCGCCGGACAAGCCTTCGCGGATGGCCGGCAGCAAGTCGTCGATATCGTATTTGGCGTCCGGCTTGATGGGGATCAGCCAGTTTTTCTTGCCCCAGATGGGTGTTTCATACAGGCCGATGGTCATCACGTCGAACTGGCCGCCCTTGGTGGCGATATCGGTGGTCATGCGCTGACGCAAGACGCCCTCTTCCAGGGTCACCCATTTGAGCTTGATGTCGGGATTGGCTTGCTCGAAGAACTTGCTGAGCTTTTGCATTTCGATCATGTGGCCGTTGTTGACGGTCGCGATGACCAGGTCGGTGGCGGCAAAAGCGGACGAAGCGAAGCAGAAAGCGCCGGCGCACAGCGCGGCAATGGCGGAACGTTTCATTGTGTGTCTCCAGTGTTTTTTGTCGTTGGCAATGCTCAGGTACTTAGCACCACGACCACAATGTAGCACCGGACTTTGATACTTTCTGATACTCCAAAACCGCAATTCGATACTCCTTTGCAAGCCTGCCATGCGCAAGAGTATCGATATGTGGCAAAAACAACACTCTGAAAGAAAGTATCAGTACTTGCACGTTTTGTATCAGGGTGGTTAAAAAAGCGCTGCTAGACTTGGTTTTCGGCATTAGACCGTGTGCGGCGACCACCTTCCGGGGCGTCACCGCTACCACCAACATTCTTCTGGAGACCGCATGAATCGCACTGCATTGAAAACTTTACCTGCCCTGCTCCTGGCCATCGCCAGCGCTTCCGCCATGGCCGACCCCATGTACCCATCCGACTCCGAAGGCTTCCACGGCTACCTGCGCGCTGGCGCCGGCAGCAATACCTCGGGCGACGGCGGTTCGCAGGGCTGCTTCGGCCTCGGCGGCAACACCATGAAATATCGTCTGGGCAATGAGTGCGACGCCTACACGGAATTCGGCTACACCAAGTCTGTTGCCAAGTCCGGCGGCGTGAACTACCTGGCCACCATCTGGGTCAACGCCTACGCGCCAAACTCGGATTTCGGCGACAACAAGCTGGGCATCGTCAAAGCCTATGTCGAAGCGCAGGGACTCGATTTCCTGAACGGC
>NZ_LBCO01000030.1:0-1441 GCF_000988085.1 Janthinobacterium sp. KBS0711
TGCCGATCTTCACATTCCATGTCGGTGCGTTCATTGTTGTTGTCCTTGGCGGTCGAGTTCATAACGGGCGCGCGCGGCTTGCACGGCTGGCTGGGTGGAGACCTCGGGCACGGCCACTTCCCACCAGCAACCGCCCTCTTCGGTCGTGCGCGTGTCGTCTGTATCGATGCAGATCAAGTACGTGCGGGAAGCGGCGCGGGCGCGCAGCATCGCCTGTTCCAGCTCGGCAATCGAGTCCACGTGCTCGGACAGCGCGCCCAGCGATTGCGCATGCAGGGCAAAGTCGATGTGCGGGGCGCTGTCGGGCAACATATTGTTGAACGAAGGATTGCCGCAGGCCTGTTGCAGGCGGTTGATGCAACCGTAACCGCGGTTGTCGAGCACGACGATGATGAGTTTTTTATCGAGCATGACGGAGGTGGCGATTTCCGAATTCATCATCAGATAGCTGCCGTCACCCACCATGACGATGACTTCCGATTTCGGCTTGGCCATCTTGACGCCGAGGCCGCCGGCGATTTCATAGCCCATGCACGAGTAGCCGTATTCCATGTGGTAGCCGCCCGGCGTACTGGTACGCCACAGTTTATGCAGCTCGGCCGGCAAGGTGCCCGCCGCGCAAACGACAATGTCGTTGCCGGTGGAATCCGGTGACGAGCGTTGCACGGCGCCGATGACTTCGCCGTCGTACGGCAAGCCGGCCACGTCGCGCTTGCCAGTGATACTTTTGACCGTCTCGCGCCAGGCGTGGCCCGCCTGCTGTGCCCGGTCCATCCACTGGCCCGCGCTATTCCAGCTGCCCAGCAGCCGCGACAGGCCTTGCAAGCCCAAGGTCGCGTCCGCCTGCACACCGAGGCCACGGCGTTTCAGCGCGTCAAAACGGTTGACGTTCAGGCTGACCAATTGCGCCTGCGCAAACAGGGAGTTGGACCCCGTCGTGAAATCCTGCAGGCGCGTGCCGATGGCCAGCACCACGTCCGCCTCCGCCGCCAGGCTGTTCGCCGCAGGCGAGCCCGTCACGCCGATGGCGCCCAGCTGCAGTGGATGATCCCATGGCAGAGAACTTTTGCCGGCCTGGGTTTCCGCCACGGGAATGCCATGGCGTTCGGCAAACGCCTGCAAGGCGGCGCTGGCCTGGCCATACAGCACGCCGCCACCGGCCAGTATCAGCGGCTGCTTCGCGTTTTTCAACAGCAGCGCCGCCTCTTCCAGTTCCTGCTCGACAGGCGGCAAGGCGCGGAAACGCACGATGCGCGGTTCAAAGAAATCGACCGGATAGTCATACGCCATCGTTTGTACGTCTTGCGGCAAGGACAAGGTGACGGGACCGCAAGCGGCCGGGTCCGTCAAGGCGGCAATGGCGCGCGGCAAGGCCGTCAGCAATTGTTCCGGATACACGATGCGGTCGAAATAGCGCGACAGCGGCTTGAACGCATCGTTG
>NZ_LBCO01000031.1:0-235 GCF_000988085.1 Janthinobacterium sp. KBS0711
CCAGATTGTTAAAGAACGAAACAGCTTTGATCGCTAAAAGATCAAACCTAAACCTGAGTCACTGACCGGCTTACGTTTGCACTTTCGAGTAAAACTTTGGTGGAGGATGACGGGATCGAACCGACGACCCCCTGCTTGCAAAGCAGGTGCTCTCCCAGCTGAGCTAATCCCCCTAGGTATGACTGGTAGGGCTGGTTGGACTCGAACCAACGACCCCCGCGTTATCAACACGGTG
>NZ_LBCO01000032.1:0-204 GCF_000988085.1 Janthinobacterium sp. KBS0711
TCCTTGTACTGGTACAGCGCTTCGCCGATGCCGGCGACATTGCCGTGGCCAAAGATGGCGAAGGCGCCGCCGAACAAAGGTTCGCCCTCTTCCGTATGCAGAGCGGCCAGGTAGCGCACCAGGGCTTGGGCCATCGTCAAACGAATCGTCTTATTTTGTGTAGTCATGCCGCACGCTCCAGACGGTTGCGTGTACGCTGCCACA
>NZ_LBCO01000033.1:0-23848 GCF_000988085.1 Janthinobacterium sp. KBS0711
ACCGACGATCTCCGCCGGTCCTGGCCTGTGGTCGCGTCCTGAACTGCGCGCTTTCGTGACCTACGGCAAATGGAACGATGCGGCTACCGCCTCGGTCAATGCGTCGAACAACGGCGGCCCGATCTATAACAACAATACCAGCGGCACGTCCTACGGTTTCCAGGTAGAAACCTGGTTCTAAGTTTGCAGGCGTTGTAAGTCAAGTTCAACCTGGCGCATCCTTCGCGGATGCGTTTTTGGCGCCGTCCCGTGATATAAATGCAATGTAGTCATGTCATGGATCACGGCGCCGTCTTTACACCAAGATGATGCCCGTTTGCAAGCGGGTCTGAGCACAAGAGCGCCGGTACAGGCGCAGATTTCACCTTTTTCGGCCCCCGTATGCCGAAGCCCCCTAAAAGCTTGATCAAAAAAGGAATGTGGAGATGAAACTGAAATTCAAGATTACCCAACTGGCCGCATTGACCACCCTGGCATTCGCTGGCAGCGCCTTTGCGACCGACGTGGAAGTGTTGCACTACTGGACCTCCGGCGGCGAAGCGAAGTCCGTGGGCCAGTTGCAGCAAATCGTGAAAGAAAGCGGCTTCGGCTGGAAAGACTTCGCCGTGGCCGGTGGCGCTGGCGAAAACGCCGCGACCGCGCTGAAAACCCGCGTCATTTCCGGCAACCCGCCGACGGCCGCCCAGATCAAGGGCCCATCGATCCAGGAGTGGGGCGCTGAAGGCGTACTGGCCAATATCGATGATGCCGCCATTCCAGGCAAATGGGATGCCGTGCTGCCGAAAGTCGTCGCCGACATCATGAAGTACAAGGGCCACTACGTTGCCGCTCCCGTCAACGTCCACCGCGTCAACTGGATGTGGGTCAATCCGGAAGTGCTGAAAAAAGCCGGCGTGGCCACCACCCCGACCACCTGGGATGCGTTCTTCGACGCGGCCGAGAAAATCAAGAAATCGGGCGGCATCGCGATCGCCCACGGCGGCCAGCCTTGGCAGGACGCCACCGTGTTTGAATCCGTCGCGCTGGGCGTGGGCGGCACGGAGTTCTACAAGAAAGCCATCCTCAAGCTGGACCAGAAGGAATTGACCGGCCCGACCATGCTCAAGGTGTTCGACACCCTGGGCAAGGTCAAGACCTACATCGACAAGGATGCGGCAGGCCGCGACTGGAACCTGGCCACCGCCATGGTCATCAACAACAAGGCCGGCTTCCAGTTCATGGGCGACTGGGCCAAGGGCGAGTTCACGGCTGCAGGCAAGGTGCCGGGCAAGGACTACCTGTGCGTGGCCGCTCCTGGCACGGACAAGGCTTACACATTCAACATCGATTCGTTTGCCATGTTCACGCAAAAGGATGCGAATGCGAAGAAAGGGCAGATCGCCCTGGCCAACGCCATCATGAATCCGAAGTTCCAGTCGATCTTCAACTTGAACAAGGGTTCCATCCCTGTGCGTTCCGGCGTATCGAAGGACAAGTTTGACGCTTGCGCCCTGAAATCGATGGAAGACATGGACGCCACCAACAAGACCGGCGGCCTGGTGCCGTCGTTCGCCCACGGCATGGCGCTGCCATCGGCCACGCAAGGCGCCGTGACCGACGTCATTGCCAAGTTCATGAACACCAACATGAGCTCGAAAGATGCGGTTGCAGCCCTGGCCAAAGCGGCAAAAGTGAAGTAATCACGACGGCGCCGGCACGCTAGCCGGCGCCCGCTGCATTGCATGCATCGCAGGCGTCCGCCCTGGCTTCGACCAGGCCGGCGCCACACGCAGTTCTCTCTACGGCTCTCCTATGTCCATACGCAAGCAATTCGACCGATGGATACCGCAGATGGTGTTGGGCCCCACGCTCATCGCCAGCCTGGTATTCGTCTATGGTTTTATCTTTTTGACCGGTTGGCTGTCGCTGACCGAATCGCGGCTGATGCCGAACTACGAGTTCGCCGGCCTGGTGCAATACGTCGAGCTGTTCGACAACGAGCGCTGGTGGACCTCGCTCAAGAACCTCGGCATCTTCGGTGTCCTGTTCATCGGTTGCAGCATCGCCATCGGCCTGTTCCTGGCCATCCTGCTGGACCAGAAAATCCGCGCCGAAGGCGCGTTGCGCGCCATCTACCTGTATCCGATGGCGCTGTCCTTCATCGTCACCGGCACGGCCTGGAAATGGATGCTCAATCCCAGCCTGGGCCTGGAAAAGGTCATGCACGACTGGGGCTGGACCTCGTTTACCTTCGACTGGCTGGTGAACTCCGACATGGCCATCTACACGGTGGTGATCGCCGGCGTATGGCAGTCGTCCGGCTTTGTCATGGCCCTGTTCCTGGCCGGCCTGCGCGGCATCGATGACGAGATCATCAAGGCGGCGCAAGTCGACGGCGCATCCTTGCCGACGATCTACTGGCGCATCGTGATTCCCGCCATGCGTCCCGTGTTCTTCAGCGTGCTGCTGATCCTTGCGCATATCGCCATCAAGAGCTTCGACCTGGTCATCGCACTGACGGCTGGCGGACCTGGCAACTCCTCGTCCGTGCCGGCCATCTTCATGTACCAGTTTTCCTTCACCCGCGGCCAGCTGGGCCTGGGCTCGGCATCGGCAATGATGATGCTGGCCACCATCGTGGCCGTGCTCGTGCCGCTGATGTACCTGGAAACGCGCAGCGCAAAGGCGATGAGATGACACCTACACGAAATAATCGCCTCACCCTCGGACGGGTCGTGGTATACCTGCTGCTGATTCTGTTTGCGGTGTACTACATCGTGCCCCTGTACGTGACCCTGTCGACGTCGTTCAAGTCGCTCGACGAGATCCGCAGCGGTAACCTGCTGGCCTTGCCGCACGTGTGGCAGTTCGATTCCTGGTCCAAGGCCTGGTCTTCGGCGTGCACGGGCGTTACCTGTGACGGCATGCAGCCGTTCTTCTGGAACTCGATCAAGATGGTGATTCCCGCCGTGCTGATCTCGACCTTCCTGGGCGCCTTCAACGGCTATGTGTTCGCGCACTGGCGCTTCCGCGGTTCGGAAATCCTGTTTGCCGCCTTGCTGGTGGGCTGCTTCATTCCCTTCCAGGTGGTGATCCTGCCGATGGCGCGCCTGCTGGGCGAATTCGGCCTGGCCAATACCACCACGGGCCTCGTCTTCGTGCACGTGGTGTATGGCACGGCCTTCACGACCCTGTTCTTCCGTAACTACTATATCGGTGTGCCGGAAGAACTGATCAAGGCGGCGCGCATCGACGGCGCCGGCTTCTTCCTGATCTTCCGCAAGATCGTGCTGCCGATTTCGGGTCCGATTTTCGTCGTCTGCATCATCTGGCAATTCACGCAGATCTGGAACGACTTCCTGTTCGGCATCGTGTTCGCCAGCGGCGATTCGCAGCCGATCACGGTGGGCTTGAACAACCTGGTCAACACGTCCACGGGCGTGAAGGAATACAACGTCAACATGGCCGCCGCGGTGATTGCCGCGCTGCCGACCCTGCTGGTCTATCTGGTCGCAGGCCGTTATTTTGTGCGCGGTCTGACCGCAGGCGCAGTCAAAGGTTAAGGAAAGAATATGTCCAGTTTATCGATACGCAGCATCCGCAAGGTTTACACGAATGGCGTCGAAGTCCTCAAGGGCATCGACATCGAGATCAAGGACGGCCAGTTCCTGATCCTCGTCGGCGGCTCCGGCTCCGGCAAGTCGACCTTGCTCAACATGGTGGCCGGCCTGGAAAGCGTCACGTCCGGCGAAATCCTCATCGACGGCAAGGTCGTCAACGACCTGCCGCCGAAGGATCGCGACATCGCCATGGTGTTCCAGTCCTACGCGCTGTACCCGTCGATGACGGTGCGCGAAAACATCGCGTTCGGCCTGAATGTGAAAAAAGTGCCGAAGGCGGAGCAGGAGGAAATCGTCGCCCGCGTCGCCGAAACCCTGCAGATCACGCATTTGCTGGACCGCCGTCCGGCGCAGCTGTCGGGCGGCCAGCGCCAGCGCGTGGCCATGGGCCGCGCCATTTCGCGCAAGCCGTCGCTGTTCCTGTTCGACGAACCGCTGTCGAACCTGGACGCCAAGCTGCGCGTGGAAATGCGCGCCGAGATCAAGCTGCTGCACCAGCGCCTGAAGGCCACCATCGTCTACGTCACGCATGACCAGATCGAGGCGATGACGATGGGCGACCTGATCGCCGTCATGAAGGACGGGGTGGTGCAGCAATTGGGCACGCCGCAGGAAATCTACGACAATCCGGCCAACCTGTTCGTGGCCGGCTTCATCGGCTCGCCGTCGATGAACTTCATCACCGTCAAGCCTGTCATCGAAGGCAACGAGGTGTTTGTCGCCATCGAGAACGCGGGCAAGAGCTTGCGCCTGGCCTTGCCGTTCGCGGCCGACAAGCTGCGCAGCTATGCGGGCCGCGACGTGATCCTGGGCGTGCGCCCGGAGCAGATCACGGACATGAGCAGCGCGCACGGCGACGTGGGCCAGGAACTCGGCTGCCTGATCGACCTGGTCGAGCCGACCGGCCCCGACACCTTGCTGACGACGCGTTTGAACGGCGCGGCCGTGACGTGCCGCACGCACCCGCGCGAAGCCGTGCTGCCGGGGCAGACCATGCAGCTGTCGTTCAACCTGTCGAAAGCGGCCATGTTCGATCCGGCCAACGGCGAGCGCATCGCCTAAGCTGCACCTGCAACAGAAAACGGCCCGCTTGTCGCATGACAGGCGGGCCGTTGTCGTTTACGCCGCCGCGCTTATTGCGCCAACGATTTCTTGTACGCGATGGCGTGGCGCAGCTTGCCCTTGTCGTCGATCAGCTCATCGAATTCTTCCCGGTTGACTTCCCGCAGGGCGCCCAGTTCGCGCGCGCTCTTTCCGCCGCTGACGATATCGTCTGGCCGCAGCGCCACCATCGCCTGCGCGGCCAGCAGGATCGCATTCGCATACGCGGTGGCATCGCGCAGGTCGACGCGCGCCAGGTCCAGAGAGGGAACTCCGCGCAACCAGTCGGCCCAGTAAAACTCGAGAAATTCCGTGGCGTGCTCCGGCGGCTCGTAGCCGATCCCGCGCGTAAAGTAGACGAGCGAGCGGTACGGGTCGTCGTCCAGGGAATCCAGGCCGATGGCGGACGGTAGCTGTTGTGGCGTGATGGCCTGGTTGCGGCCATTTTTCAGCCACACCTTGTTTTCCGCGCGCATGCGCGTCCAGAATGCCGCTTCGCCCAGTGCGCTGAAATTGTCGCTGACCTTGACCCAGACCTGCAATTGATGATTGCGCCCGCCGTCGGCATCGCGGAAGGTGGAAAACGTGTGGTGGCCATCGGTCAGATACACGATGCCGCGCGGGCCGATGACGACGGTCTTCATGTCGCCCGGACGGCTGCCCACAGCCGCCTTGCAGCGGTAGCCGGCCGGTGGTGCGCTGAGCGTGGTGCCGGGCACATTGGCCGTGTTGGGCAAGACGTCGCCCTGGCCATTGGCTTCGCACAGGTCGGCGAATTTCTTTGGCTTGGCGATGTCGGCGATGTGTTTTTCTTCGGCCGCATAGCGTCCCAGCTTGTAATACACCTGGTCGTAGCCGATGGCCGGCTGGGTCGGATGCAATTCATCGAGGCGCACCTGCAGGATGCGCGGATGGGCGGCGCTGCCCACGACGGTGGCCATCAGCGCCTGCTGGCGCGCGCTCAGGACCTGTGCCGGCGCGACGACGGCGTCGCGGGCCGCCGCCATGCTGGCGAAAGCGAGGGCCAGTGCGGCGGCGGCCCGGGGAAATGCGGCGTGCATGCGACCTCCGAAGTGAGCGGTATGGCGTGCAGCATAGCGCGGCACGCGATTTCGCGCAGTCCGACAGGCGCATGCACTGCGCCATATCAAGACAGCTTCTTAAAACCACGTCTCCACTTGCAGGCCGAACGAGGTGCCGCTGGTGGCGTTGCCGTACACGGGGCCCGATTCATTGGCCTTGTTGACGGCGGCCGTGGCGGCATCGTTCCATTTGCCGTAGGTGACGAAGGCGCGCAGCTCGGGGCGCGACCAGTAACCCTTGCCCGCCGTCAGGGTAGGGGCGAAGGTCAGCTTGGTCAGGCGCTGCGCGGCGCCGCCCGTGGGCGAGGTCACGCGGTCCGTGCCCAGCTCGAACTGCAGCTTGAAGTTGTCGTTGACGGCATACACGGGGCGCACGCCCAGGGAGGTCCAGGTCGAGCTGCCGCCCGTGGCGTCGGACTTGTCTCGCTGCACGATGGCGATCATTTCCGCGCTCCATTCCGGCGTCGGCTGTATCCACAGTGAATTGAAGATGCGCAAGCGCGTGACGTCGCTGCCGTTGCGGATCGAGCCCGTCGTGCCCATGCGGTCGCAGCACTGGCCGCCGGCGCCCGTGCCCGGCCCGACGCCGTACTGGATGCCGAAGGTGTTGGCGCCGCCCCATACTTTATCCTGCTTGTGCAGCACGGTGGCTTGCCAGCCGCTGTGCGAGGTGCTGTCCTTCTTGTCGGGCGTGATCAGGGTGGTCAGCACTTCCAGCGTGCCATCCTGGTTGATGGGGATGCCCTGGTAGACGAGGTTTTGCCGGATGGCCGAGTTGCCGGGCTTGTCGTTATCCTTGAAGAAGCCATAGCTGATGCGGCCCGGTCCCAGCTTGTACTGATCGATGCCGCCGCCCGTGCCGTTCATATTGATGTATTGCAAGTCCAACATGTGGATGTCGGGACGCATGTAGTAGCGCTTGCCGATCCAGGCCGTGCCGCCGTTGAGGATTTCGATGTTTTTCGCTTCCACGTACATCTTCGACATGCTCAGGTCCGAATCGCTGACGGCGGAACTGGGCGTATAGGCGGCCACCATGATATGGCCGACGAAGCTGACGCCATTGGGCGACTTGGCCATTTCCTTCTGGTATTCGAACTCGCCATAGGTGTCGCACTCGTTGCCGAGCCGGTAGCGCATGGTGTTGCCGCCCAGGCCGTAGCAGCTTTGCGGGCCGCGGCTGTCCGTGCTCGAGCCGAGGCCGGCGCGGAAGTAGCCGTGGTATTCGCCTTCGGCATCGCTGGCGTGGGCGGCGCCGCAGGCCAGCAGCATGGCGCAAGCCAGGGCCAGCGAGGTCTTGTTCGGGTGTTGCATGGAGTCTCCTTGTCGTTATCAAAATGCGTGCTTGGGCACGTCGTACCGGATCGCTGCCGATCCAATCGGGGGGCTGCCTGGGCGGGAAGCTCAGGCGGCCAATATCTGTTTCGATGAAATCAGGTTGCCGGGCTGGCGCCGCGTGCGCGCCACGCCTTGCGCATCGAACAAATGAAAGGCGCTGCTGGCGGCCGAGACCGTGAATGGCTGTCCCAGCGGCACGCGGTTGTTGCCGTCGCCGCGTATCACCAGTTCCTGGCCGTTGTCCAGCGCCAGGTAAATGAAGTTGGCTTCGCCCAGGTGTTCCACCAGGCTGACGACGCCCTGGAAGCGGGCGCTGCCGTCGCCGTTTTCCAGGATGTGCTCTGCCCGCAGGCCCACCGTGACGGCGTCGCCCGGCAGCAGGCCGGCCGGATCGACGAGGGCCGTGATTTCCTGGCCGCTGGCCAGCGCCACGCGCACGCCATCGTCCTGCGCGGCGATGACCTTGCCTTCGAAGAAATTCATCATCGGCGCGCCGATGAAGCCGGCCACGAAGCGGTTGGCCGGCTGCTGGTACAGTTCCAAAGGCGTGCCCGCCTGCTGGATATGGCCGCCATGCATGACGACGATCTTGTCGCCCAGGGTCATCGCCTCGACCTGGTCGTGCGTCACATACACGATGGTGGCGTTCAACTGGCGGTGCAGCTTGGCAATTTCCAGCCGCGTCTGCACGCGCAGGGCCGCGTCGAGGTTCGACAGGGGCTCGTCGAACAGGAACAGCTGCGGTTCGCGCACGATGGCGCGGCCGATGGCCACCCTCTGGCGCTGGCCGCCCGACAGTTCGCGCGGCAGGCGTTCCAGCAAGTGGTCGATCTTCAGGATGGCGGCCGCGTGGCGCACGCGCCGGGCGATGGCGTCCTTGCTGGCGCCGGCGATCTTCAGGCCGAACGCCATGTTGCGATACACGCTCATGTGCGGATACAGCGCATAGCTCTGGAAGACCATGGCGATGCCCCGTTCGGCCGGCGGCAAGTCGTTGACGACCTTGCCGCCGATGGACAAGGTGCCTTGCGAAATGCTTTCCAGGCCGCACAACATGCGCAGCAAGGTCGATTTGCCGCAGCCGGAAGGGCCCACCAGCACGACGAATTCGCCGTCGCGGATGTCGAGGTCGATGCCGGCCAGCACATTGTGGCGGCCGTCGTAGGATTTGGTCAGTTGTTGCAGGCTTACATGGGCCATGGCGCACCTATTATTTGACCGCGCCGGACGTCAGGCCGCGGATCAGTTGACGAGAGAAAATGACGTACATCACGAGCACGGGAATGACGGCCAGCGACAGCGCCGCCAGCACGGAGTTCCAGTCCGTCACGTATTGCCCGATGAATTGCTGCACGCCCAGGGTGACGGTCTTGGTGCGGTCCGATGGCGCCAGGATCAGCGGGAACCACAGGTCGTTCCAGGCGGGAATCATGGTGAACACGGCGACCGTGGCGATGGCGGGGCGGATCAGGGGCAGGATCACCTGGAAGAAGATGGCGAATTCGCCCACGCCGTCGCAGCGCGCCGCATCCTTCAGTTCACGCGGCACCTGGCGCACGAATTCGGACAAAATCATCACGGCCAGCGGCAGGCCCTGCGCCGTGTATACGAGCACCAGCGCCGTCAAGGTGTTGATCAGGTCGAGCCGCACCACCAGTTCCAGGATGGAGACCGTGCCCAGGCGGATGGGGATCATGATGCCCAGCGCCAGGTACAGGGTCAGCAGGCGGTTGCCCGTAAACGTGTACTCGGACAAGGCCCAGGCCGCCATGGCGCCGAACAGCACGATCAGCAGCAGCGACAGCAGGGTGACGAACAGGCTGTTGCCGAAGTACAGCAGGAAGTCCGAATTGGCCAGCACCTTGTGAAAGCCCACGAGCGAAAAGGTCGAGGGCGTGGGCAAGGCCAGCGGATTGTCGAAGATGGCGGCCCGCGTCTTGACCGAGTTGATCAGGATCAAGACGATGGGGAACAGGGCGATGATGGTGTAGCCGGCCAGGATCGCATGCACGGCGGCGCGGCCCAGGGGGCGGGTGGAAACGTTGCGCATGGCGGCCCTTACAGTTCGTAGCGTGTCAGCTTGCGCTGCACGAAAAAGAAATACACGCCCACGCCCACGAGGATCACGAGGAACATCATGGTGGCCACGGCGGCGCCCATGGTGGGGCTGCCCAACTGGGCCTGGTAACCGAAGAAGGTGCGGTAAAAGAAGGTGCCGAGGATGTCGGTGGCGTAGTTCGGTCCCGCCAGCGCGCCTTTCACGGAATACACGAGGTCGAAGGCGTTGAAGTTGGCGACGAAGGTGAGGATGGTCACCAGCCCCAGGGTGGGCCAGATCAGCGGCAGCTTGATTTGCCAGAAGATGCGCATGGCGCTGGCCCCTTCCGCGTGGGCCGCCTCGATGATTTCCTCGGGCACGGCCAGCAGGGCCGCATAGATCAGCATCATGGGGATGCCGATGTATTGCCAAACAGAAATGAGGGCGATGGTCAGCAGGGCCGTCGATTCCTGGCCCAGCCAAGGCGCGAAGTAAGTGCCGATGCCTACGCCATCCATCAGCGACTGGCCCACGCCCCACAGCGGCGACAGGATCAGCTGCCAGATGAAGCCGATGATGACGACGGACAGCAGGGTCGGCAGGAAGATCAGGGTACGGTAGCTGCGCTCGCCCTTCAAACCCTTGAGGCTGAAGAGGGTGGCCAGCAGCAGGCCGATGGGATTTTGCAGCAGCATGTGGATGAGGAAGAACTTGCAGTTGTTCCACATCGCATTCCAGAAACTTTGCGACCATTGCGGGTCGAACAGAATGGTGGCGTAGTTGGCCAGGCCGGCAAAATGGTGCTGGCCGCTCTCATCGGTCGTGTACAGGCCCAGGCGCAGGGTATCGGCCAGGGGCAGGGCGCTGAACAGCGAGTAAATGACCAGCGCCGGGGCCAGGAACACGAGGACGTGCCATGGGAAAGCTTTTTTCACGGCGAAACTCCAGACGAAGAAAAGCACCGGCGGCGGGGCCGCCGGCAAAACCGTGCCACCGGCTGCCGCATCGCACTGCTCAGGCCGGTTGCGCGGGGAGGGTAGGGGGATTTATTGCTGTTGCGGCTTGTACCACTTGGCAAAGCCGGACTGGATCTGGCGCGCCGCGTCTTTCGGCGCCAGCTTGCCGTTTAAGACCTGGGCATTGACGTTCCACAGCTCGTTTTCCATGCTCGGCTCGCCACGGTTGAGGATTTGCGCATTCAGGCGGATGGTCGAGGCGCAACTGGCGCGCCAGCCGTTCATTTGCTTGGCCAGCGGGTCCTTGATGGAGATCAAATGATTCGACAGCGAAAAGAAGCCCGTCACCTTGTTGGTGTAGATGTCGGCGAATTCCTGCGAACCGAGCCAGGCGAGGAATTTGTAGGCGTCTTCCTTGTTCTTTGACTTCTTGTTGACGCTCATGCCGATGTCCGTGTGGTCCGAGATATAGCACTTGTCACCGGCCTTGCGCACGGGCGGGTTGAAGGCGCCCAGTTCCAGTTCCGGGTCTTGCTTGAAGTAGGCGATGTCCCAGGAGCCGGACGGGTAGATGGCGGCCTTGCCCAGCGCGAACTGGTTCTGGCTGTCGCCATAGGTTTGCGCGCTGGCACCCTTGGACAGGTAGCTGCCCAGGCGGGCCTCATATTCCCAGGCGGCGACGAATTGCGGGTCGGTAAATTTGGCCTTGCCGGCGATCAGCGCCTTGCGGCCCTCTTCACCCTTCCAGTAATTGGCGCCGATGCTGGTAAATACCACCTGGTTCGCTTCCCATTGGTCGGCCGTGCCCAGGGCCAAGGGCGCATATTTGCCGCTCTTCTTGACCGTTTCCAGCACCTTGAAGAATTCCTCTTCCGTGGCGGGCGGCTGCAGTTTCAGTTCGCGGAAGATTTTTTTGTTGTACAGGAAGCCATGCATGACGGACGCGATCGGCATGCAGAAGGTGTCCTTGCCGTCGTCCGTCTGCCACGCCACCTTGGCCGAGGCGGGGAAGTTGTCCATGCCGGCCTTGCCGTCGAGCTTTTCCAGCTGGCCCCGCTTGTACAGGGCCAGCGAGACGTCGAACGGGCGGCAGGCCAGCAAGTCGCCGGCCGTGCCGCCGCTCAGGCGCGCGTTCAGGGTGGAATCATATTCCGTGGGGGCGGTGGGCGAGAACTTGATCTCGATGCCAGGATGTTTTTTCTGGAAGGCGGGAATGAGCACCGTTTCCCACAGGGTCTTGTCATCCACGCGCCAGCTTTCGATGGTGAGCGTGCCCGCCTGTGCCGTGCCGCTGGCTAGCAGCAGGGCCAGCAATGTGTTGCGCGCGGCCGCGCCGCCTTTTGCATGCAGTTGCATGTCGTCTCCTTGTTGGTGTTGGTCTTGTTTGGCTGCCTGTTACGCTGCAGTTGGCGGACAGTAGCATCGGGGGAAATGTGACGCCAGCACCCGGCATTGCGCCGGAAATTTTTCTTATCTCTTTGATTTAAAAGAATAATATTGAAATTCGCAGGCGCGCTTGCTTACCTTTCCTTACCGATGTCCGCTGCCGTGGCGCGCCACGCGGGGCGTCCGGCGCGTGGCGCCCCTTGTGCGCTGCGCAAGGTAGTGCAACAAAAGCTCACGTTTCTTTACAAATCAGGGGTCTAAATTACCAACCTGCTGTTTTGTAGTTGGGCTATAGTTTGTCGCGACAAGAAAAAGGGGACAGGATTGAAGACGCCGCCGCGCAGCACCGCCGACCGCCATGCCGGGGCCGCCCGCCGTCGCGGCGTGGCGGCGCTGGCGCTGCTGGCCCTCCTGTGTAGCAGCGTGCCGGCGCGGGCCGAAGCGCTGCAAGTACTGCATTGGTGGACCTCGATCGGCGAGCGCCGCGCCGCCGACGTGCTGGTGGCGCGCCTGGCGCAGGAAGGCGTCGAATGGCGCGACGCGGGCATCGCGGGCGGCGCGGGCGTCGGCGCGGGCAAGGTCTTGAAGAGCCGTGTGCTGGCCGGCAAATCGCCGGAAGTCATGCAGCTGATCGGCTATACCCTGGGCGAGTGGAGCGACCTGGGTTTGCTGCTGCAGCTCGACAGCGTCGCCGCCAGCAACAACTGGCGCGCCACCATGTATCCCACCGTATGGGGCTTGCTGCAAAACCGCGGCCATACGATGGGCGTTCCTGCCGGCATCCACCGCATCAATACCCTGTTTTACAACCGCAAGATCTTCCAGCGCCTGGGCCTGGCCGTGCCGCGCAGCTGGAGCGACTTCGAGCGCGTGGCCGGCAAGCTGCGCCAGGCCGGCATCACGCCGCTGGCGCAAAGCAGCGAAGCGTGGCAGGTGGCCACCCTGTTTGAAACGCTGGTGCTGGCCGAATCGGGACCCGCGTATTACCGCGCCCTGTTTGTCGAGAAGAAAGCCGAGGCGTATGCGGACCCGCGCCTGCGCCACGCCTTGCAGCGCTTGAGGTCCCTGAAGCAATGGATGGGCACGCCGTTGCGCGAACAGGGCTGGCCCGAAATGGCGCGCCAGGTGGGCGATGGCGAGGCGGCCATGTACATCATGGGCGACTGGGCGAAGGGCGAGCTGAACGCCTGGGGCCGCGCCACGGACGAAGTGTTCGGCTGTGTCGCCGCGCCCGACACGGGCGACTACCACCTGTACAGCATCGATACGCTGGCCATGTTCGCCTCCGATTACACGCACCAGGGCGCGCAGGAAAAGCTGGCGCAGGTGGTCGCTTCGCTGCCCGTGCAGCTCGAGTACAGCCAGGTGAAGGGTTCGATTCCCGCCTTGCGCCAGGCCGACCTGTCGCGCCTGGACAGCTGCGGGCGCGCCTCGGCGCAGGCATTCGCGCGCGGCGCCGCGTTCCAGGCACCCAGCCTCGTGCACCGCATGGCCACCGATGAAACCAGCAAGGACGCCATCATCGCCGAGGTGCACCGTTATTTCCTGGACGAGACGATCAGCGCGGTCGACGCCCAGCGCCGCATCGGCAGCATGTTGCAGGCGCTGAATAAAAAAGGACGAGACCATGTCACGCAAAATCCTGGTCGTTGACGACGATCAAAAGACCCGCATGCTGTTGAAGGCCTACCTGGAAAAGAACCAGTACGAGGTGGGCCTGGCGCACGATGGCGCCACCTTCCTGGCCGAATTCCACCGCCACGTCGACAGCCTGTCGCTGGTGATCCTCGACGTGATGCTGCCCGATACGGATGGCTTTGCCCTGTGCAAGGTGGTGCGCGCCCGCTCGAACGTGCCCATCATCATGTTGACGGCCAGCTCCGACGAGACGGACCGGGTGGTGGGGCTGGAACTGGGCGCCGACGACTACATCGCCAAGCCCTACAGCCCGCGCGAATTGCTGGCGCGCATCAAAGCCATCCACCGCCGCACGGGCATCGACGCCGCCGCGCCGCCCCGCTATTACCGCTTCGTCGGTTTCACCCTCGACACGCTCGAGCGCACGGTGACGGATGCCGATGGCGAAGCGCTGCAGCTGACAGGCCTCGATTTCCAGCTGCTGCGCTACTTTGTTGAGCATCCGGGCGATATCCTCGACCGCAGCGTGCTGTGCGAACAGACGCGGGGGCGCGACGCGGGGCCGCTCGACCGCTCGCTTGATGTGCAGGTGAGCCGGCTGCGGCTGCGCCTGAAGGACGATGGCAAGCAGCCCATGCTGATCAAGACGGTGCGCGGCGCCGGTTATGTGTTTTCGGCCGACGTGAGCAGTGGACATGCCTGAGCGGGGCGCGCGCCGGCTGCTCGAGCGCCTGTTGCCGCCATCGCTGCTGGGCCGCCTGTCCGTGGTGATGGTGGCCGGCGTGCTGGCCACGCAACTGGTGGGCAACCTGATCTGGGCCACGCAGCTGCGCCGCGATTCGGCCGTGGAGGCGCGCATGGCGTCGCAGCACCTGGCCCGCAGCGCCGCCAGCACCATCCGTTTCTTCCTCAGCTTGCCGGCCAATTACCGCCCCATCCTGATCCAGCAATTTCGCGAAATGGGCGGCACGCGTTTCTTTGTCAACGTCAACCAGGGGCCGCTGGCCATCCGCGAAATCGCCCCGCACGCGCTGGCCGATACGGTGGTGGCCACGGTGGGGGCGGCGCTGAAGAGCGACTTGCCGCAGCTGGCCGGGTACCGCGTGGGCTTCGCCTGGCCGAGCGACCTGGTGGTGGCCGACAGCGGCGCGCACATCGGCGACTTGCCGGAAAACTGGGTGCAGCACATCTTGCTGCTGAAACCGAATCCCGCGCCCGTCCTCGTCATCCAGGCCGAGCTGGAGCCGGGCAACTGGCTGTACCTGGCGGCACTGATGCCCAATCCGTATTTCTTGCAAAGCAGTAATCCGTGGACACTTGACCGGGTATTGCTGCAAGCGTTGTCGCTGGCGGCCGTGCTGCTGCTGTCCATCCTCGTCGTACGCTGGACCACACGGCCGCTGGCGGCCCTGTCGGACGCGGCCGAAGCGTTTGGCCGTGGCGAGACGCCGCCGCCCCTGCCGCAGACGGGCAGCCGCGAGTTCGTGCAGACGGCGCGCGCCTTCAGCGGCATGCGCGAACGCATCCAGCGCTACCTGGAAGACCGCGAACGGCTGTTCGTCTCGATTTCGCACGACTTGCGCACGCCCATCACCCGCCTGAAATTGCGCACGGAATTGCTCGACGACGATGTGCAGCGCAACGAATTCCATGATGACCTTGATGAGCTGGACATGATGGTTAAGGGGGCGCTGCAATGCGTGAAGGATAGCGATATCCATGAAAACGCCACCGAGGTGCGCCTGGACCCTTTGCTGCAGCGCATGGTACGCGGGACCCAGCTGGCCGGCCATGAAGTGCATTACGTGGAAACGGACCTGAGCGTGAAGGCCAAGCCCCTGGCCCTGAAGCGCGCCATCGGCAACTTGCTCGACAATGCCCTGTTTTACGGCAAGACGGCCCATTTGTCGGCGTGCCGCGAGGGCGCCAACGTGGTCATCCGCATACGCGATGACGGCCCCGGCGTGGCCGAAGAGGCGTTCGCCAGCCTGTTCCAGCCCTATGTGCGCCTGGAACATGGCCGTGAACAAAACGCGCATGGCATGGGATTGGGGCTTGGTATCGCGCGCAGCATCATCCAGGCCCACGGTGGCGAGCTGACCCTGGCGAACCACCGTGACGGCGGCCTGGAAGCGACCATCCGCCTGCCGGCCCAGTGAGCGACGTCAGCTTTGCCCGGCCAGCAGTGCGCTGGGCACGCGCGGCGAAGACATCAGGTCGCGGAAGGCGGCCCAGTGCTCGGCCCGCGTCGCGCCCTGGCGCTCGACATAGGCTTTCGCCATGTCCTGTCCCAAGTTGTAATTGATGACGTAGGCGCCCATGGCGTCGTAGAACTGCAGGCGCTGCGCGGATTTCTCGGCCGGGTACAGGCGCACGTTGACCAGCCATTCCAGCGCTTCTTCGCGGTTCAGGCTGCCTTCGAGGTACTGGCGCGCGATGTCGTTGTCGGCATAGCCGAGTTTGGCCAGCAGCGCGTTGAGTTGCGCATAGCGGGGTGCCAGCGCCGGATCGAGGCCGGCCAGCGGGTACAGCACCTGCTGTTCGAAAGCCAGCCGTTCTTCATCCGTAAAACTCAGTTCGATGCCGTAATTGGCCGTGCCTTCGGCGATCAGGGATTGCGGCGAATACAGCGGATAGATGCAGTACTCCATCCAGCCCTTGCCTCGCACCAGGTCGCGCTCGAGCAGCACGTTGTAGACGTGGTGGCCCGGATACGCTTCGTGGCAGCCGAGATCGACGGCGCGATCGATGTACACGGGCAAGTCCGTATTGATCTGGATCACGCTCTGGTAGTTGCCCTTGTACCAGTTGTAGCCGCTCCACGGCTTGTCGGTGACAAATTCCAATATGAAATCTTCGCCTTCGGGCAGGACGATGTACTGCAAGGTACGCTCGCGGCCCGCGCGGATGGCCGCATCCATGACGGCGTACAGCTTGTCGGCGGGAATGATGAGTTGCGCGCGCAAGGCGTTGACCCTGTCGCTGACCGTGCCGTCGCCAGGCAGCAGGGCGTCGATTTGCGCCACCAGTGCTGCGTAGTACGCGCGGCTGTGATGGGGCGAGACGGCGTCGTACAGGCGTGCGCTTTCCGTATCGAAATCAAAGCGCGATCCCTGCAGCATCTCCGCGCGCGCCAGCACGGCTTGCAATTGCTTGCGCAGGTTGACGGCGCGCAGGCAGGGCGCGTCGGCCAGCAGGGCCAGCGCCTCGTCCGTTTCGGTCTTGATGCCGCTCAAACTCAGTTGCTGTTCTAGCGCTTCCTGTTGCCATGCGGGCGGGCCGTAATAGGCGTCCACATACGAGGCATCGTGCTGGCCCATGGCCAGGACCAGTCTGACGTAGCGTTCGGCCACGTCGGCGAGAGTAGGAGAGTTGCTGTCGTTGTTCGTCATGGCGGCCTGGTTTGTGCGGTTGGGCAGGCGCTTATTGTATAGCGCATCGGCATGCGGATACGGCGCGCACACACGACATCATTTCTCTATAACAATTAGAAAAACGCATCTTGATGTACATCAGTGACCTCTGCATTTGCGGCCTGCGCATGCGGGTTTGGTAGCAAGATGGCGTGGTCTTCTTTTTTATGCGTACACGTGATTTTCCCCTTGATCTTTCTTCGTTTATGGACGAATATGATGTACGAGATCCGGCACTACCTGACATCATCGGGCAGGGATTTATATACGGAATGGCTGAAACGCCAGCGCGATAATACGGCCAGGGTGGCCATCGTGCGACGTGTGCTGCGCATGATGCCCGGTAATTTTGGCGATCATAAATTTTGCCACGACGGCGTGTGGGAATTGCGCATCGATGTGGGGCCTGGCTACCGTATCTACTATGCCATTGCCGGCGAGCAGATCATTTTATTATTGTGCGGTGGAGACAAGCGCACGCAGTCGAAAGATATCGAATACGCCTGTGCCTGCTGGCACGACTGGAAGGAGAGAGGACATGAACGAGGACATCCGCAAACCACCGAGAGACCGCTCGCATGACGAAGCGATGGCCGAACTGTACCGCGATGATCCCGCCTTCGCCCTTGAACTGATCAACAATATCCTCGTCGATGGCGACCACGGCGAACTGCTGAGCGTGCTGCGCCAGCTGACGCGCGCCTTTGGCGGCGTGCCCGCCGTGGCGCAGGCGGCCAAACTCAATCCTACCCAGCTGTACCGCACCTTGTCGCCCGATGGCAATCCCTCCCTGAGCACCTTGACGGCCATCCTCGATGCCATGGGCTTGCGGCTGGCCGTGGAACCCAGGCAGCCCGAACGTCCATTTCCCGCACCGGCCGCCTGAGTCCCTGCTTTGGGATTAAAACTCCACGGGCCGTGCCTCGCGCATCGCTTGCGTCATGGCCAGGCCGATGCGCGTCGCTTCTGTTGCGTCGTGCAAGGTCAATGACAAGGTGCGCCGGCCCAGTGCCGCATCCGTGAATTCCTGCGCCTCGATCAAAAAGGCGTCGGCGAAGCGGGCATAGAAGTCGGGCGTGCACTCATTGCGTACGCCATGCGCATCTGAAATTTCCACCCGGTTCAGGCGCGGATTGCTGCCCACGGCCAGGCGGCCGCCCGTGCCGAACACTTCCGTCAGGGTTTCATGGCCATGCGCCATGGTGCGCGAGGCCATGAAGCTGGCCATGCTGCCATCGGAAAATTCGACCGTCGCCAGGCCGTTGTCGACGTCGCCGAACGCCTGCAAGCCCTTATGGATGGCGTTGGTGCCGCTCGCATACACGCGTTTGGGCACGGGATTGCCCAGCAGCCAGCGCGCCAGGTCGATATCGTGCACGCTGCAATCGAGGAAGATGCCGCCGCTGGTGGGGGCGAAGCGCATGAAGGCGCCGCTGGGGTCGTTCTGGTCGCAGGTTTGCGAACGCACCAGATACGGCTTGCCGATGCGTCCCTGGGCGATCTTTTGCTGGGCGTCATGGTAGCTGGCGTCGAAACGGCGCACGAAGCCGATCATGATGGTCAGTTGCGGGTGGCGCGTCGCTTCCGCTTCCACCTTCAGGCAGTCGGCCAGGTCGAGGGACAGCGGCTTTTCGCAAAACACGTGCTTGCCGGCGCGCAGGGCGGCGATGATCTGGTCCGCATGCAGCGAGGTGGGCGTGACGAGGAAGACGGCATCCAGGCCCGGGTGGGCCAGCAGGGCGTCGTAATCGGCATAGCCGGTAGTGATGCCCAGCGTGCTGGCGGCCCAGTCCAGTTCGGCTGGAACGGGGCTGCAGGCGGCCACGACTTCGGCATTCGGCACGCGCTGCGCCAGGTTGATGGCATGGCGCTGGCCCAGCCGGCCCAGGCCGACGATGCCGACTTTTAATGTTGGGGATGACATGGTGTCTCCAGATTTTTATTGTTGTTTATAAAGTTACGACGCCAGGGTCACGACACGCCCCTCGCGCCACGACAGGGTGGCTGCTTCGGCCAGTTCCAGTGCCTTCAAGCCATCATGGACGGTCGTGCGCAGCGGCGTGCCGTGGGTGAGGGCGTCAAAAAAGTGCGCCATTTCCTGCGCGTAGGCCACGCGGTAACGTTCCAGGAAAAAATCTTCCGGCTTGTCCACGCTGACGTTCACCGGGCCATAGGCCGTCACTTCCGTCGGTTTGTGGTTGCCCGCCTGCAGCATGCCGGCGTTGCCCAGCACCTCAAAACGCTGGTCGTAGCCGTAGGCGGCGCGGCGCGAGGCATTGATCTGGCACAAGCGTCCCTTGGCCGTGCGGATGGTGACGACGGCCGTGTCCAGGTCGCCGGCCTCGCCGATGGCGGGGTCGACGAGGCAGCTGCCCGTCGCGTGCACGCTGACGGCTTCATCGTCGAGTATCCAGCGGAAGATGTCGAAATCGTGGATCAGCATATCCTTGAAGATGCCGCCCGATACCTTGATGTAGCTGACTGGTGGCGGGCCAGGATCGCGACTGGTGACGATCAGCACTTCCGGCGTGCCGATTTCGCCCGCTGCGATACGTGTCTTGACGGCATTGAAGGTGGGGTCGTAGCGGCGCTGGAAGCCCAGCATGCACAGCACCTTGGCTTCCTTGACGGCGGCCGCGCAGGCGCGCGCCCGGTCGATGGTCAAATCGACGGGTTTTTCGCAAAAGATGGCCTTGCCGGCGGCGGCCGAGCGCAGGATCAGATCCGCGTGCGTGTCCGTGCTGGACGCAATGACGACGGCCTTGATGGCCGGGTCGGCCAATGCCGCCTCGACCGTGGCGCTGCTGCCGCCGTGCAGGCCTGCCAGCGCGGCGGCCGCTTCCTGGTTGACGTCGACCACGTACTTGAACTGCACGCCGGGTTGGGCGGCCAGGTTGGCCGCGTGGATTTTGCCGATGCGTCCGGCGCCGAACAACGCTACTTCAATCATCATGTTCTCCTGGGGTGTGGATTTCTTCGATGTCGAGCTCTAATTTGTATGCCAGCGCAATGAACAGCGCCTGGCACAGGCAGATGGTGCTGGTCAGCGAGCGGAAGGCGAAGGCGCTGCCCTCGGTGACGGTGAGCAGCGCGTCGGCAGCCCGCGCGAGCGGGGCCAGCTTGCTGTCGGTAATCACGAGGACCTTGGCGCCCTTGTCTTGCGCCGCCTTGATGCACTGCTGGGTTTCCTTGCCGTAAGGCGAGAAACTGATGGCGATCGCCACATCGCGTTCGCGCACGCTGCGCATCTGTTCGCGGTGCATGCCGCCCAGTCCGCTAATCAGGTGCACGCGCTTGTCCGTGTGTTCGAGCGCGTAGGCGATGTAGGAGGCGATCGGAAAGGACCGGCGCACGCCGATCACATAGATATTTTCCGCTTTCAGCAGCAGGTTGACGGCCGCTTCCAGCTGGGCGTCGTCGAGTCCGGCTGCCAGGTCGTCGAGACCGGCGCGGCTGGCGCCGACGAATTCGCGCGTCAGGTCGCCTGCGCTGAGCGCGGCGTCGCGCGTGGAAATGAGCTTGCGGATGCGCTGCTGGTAGTCCGGGGTGGCGCCGGCCTGGTCCGTATAAGCCTGGCGGAACACGTCTTGCATTTCGGAAAAGCCCGTGTAACCGAAGCGCTGCGCGAAACGCACGATGGCGGACGGCTGCACGTCGCAGGCAGCGGCGATGTCGCTGATGCGCTCAAGCATCAGGCTGGCCCGGTGCTTTTCAATGTATTGGGCGATGACTTTCAGCTGGCGCGACAGGTTGTCGTACTCGGCGGCAATGTGCTGCATCAGCTGTTCGATGGGGGCGGTGGCTGCCATGATGTTTTCCTTGGTGTGCTTGCTGGGCCGCTGTCTCCGTGCGGCTGGTTCTGGCGAGAATTATAGGAGGGAATCTTGAAAATAGAAATGAATTTCTATTTAAATTTATTTTGAAAATTTTATTGCATTTGTCTTTTTTGTGGCCTAAGCTGTGCGCAGTGCATCGGTTCGTGTGCCGCAAGGCCAGGCCGGTGACACCCTTCATAAAAGCTCGCAACTATAAAAATTAATCCGTCTAGGAGACATTCATGCATAGCAATAAAAGCAAGGGTTTGATGAAGTGCCTGGCCATCGCCAGCCTGGGACTGAGCCTGGGTTTGAGCACGGGCGCCAGCCATGCTGCCGGCGAGAAATTCGTCATGGTCAGCCACGCGCCGGACTCCGATTCCTGGTGGAACACCATCAAGAACGCCATCAAGCAAGCCGGTGAAGATTTCAACGTGTCCGTCGACTACCGCAATCCGCCGAATGGCGACCTGGCCGACATGGCGCGCCTGATCGAGCAGTCGGCCGCGCGCAATTACGATGGCTTGATCGCCGACATCGCCGACTTCAGCGTGCTGCAAAAACCGCTGGGTACGGTAGTGGCCAAGAAAATCATGCTCGTGACCATCAATTCGGGCACCATCGCGCAAAGCGAACAGTTGAAAGCCATCATGCACGTGGGCCAGCCCGAATATGACGCGGGCCTGGGCGCCGGCAAGCGTGCCAAGGAAGCGGGCATCAAGTCGTTCGTGTGCGTGAATCACTATGCGATGAATGCGTCGTCGTTCGAACGCTGCCGCGGTTTTGCCGACGCGCTCGGCGTCGACTTCAAATCGTCCACGCTCGACACCAATGGCGTCGACCCTGGCGTCATCGAAAGCAAGGTCAGCGCCTATCTGCGCAGCAATCCCAAGACCCAGGCCGTGCTGGCGCTGGGACCGGACTCGGCGCCGGCCGCCATGCGCGCCGTCGAGAAGCTGGGCCTGAAAGGCAAGATGTACTTCGCCAGCTTCGACTTGTCGGAAGAAATCGCCAAGGGCATCAAGGATGGCAGCATCCAGTTCGCCATCGACCAGCAGCCCTACCTGCAAGGCTACATTCCTGTCGCCGTGATGGCCATCATGAAACAGCAAAAGATCACTGACCTGGCCAAGGTCAAGGAAATCCTGATCGCCAATCCGAAATACCAGGCGCGCCTGGCGGAATACGGCCTGACCCCGATCTACGGTCCACGCCACATCAGCTCCGGCCCCGGTTTCGTGACCAAGGAAAACATTTCCAAGGTCGAAAAATACGCGGGCCAATACCGCTAATCCACACAGTCGCCACCGGGTTTGCCCAGCGCCGCACCGCTTCCCGCGGGCGGCGCATGGGAGGGACACGCCTGGCGCCAGCGATGCTGGTGATAAGTAATTGCATCAAGTAACACTGAAAGGACTTTGTATGACTGCGCTCAAATCCAGCCTGGCCAGCCCCGGCATGAATCCTCCTCCGCCTCCCGGCGCCTCCAGCAAGCCAGTTGCCGCCGCCGACGAGCGCGTGGGCACGACCAGCTGGGTCAAACGGTTTTTTGGCCGCCCCGAGTTCGCCTCGATTTCCGGCGCGGTGCTCGTGTTTGCCTTCTTCGTCATCACGGCCGGCGACTCCGGCATGTTCAACCTCGATGGCGTCGTCAACTGGATGCAAGTGGCGTCCTACCTGGGCATCATCGCCATCGGCGCCTGCCTGTTGATGATCGCCGGTGAATTCGACCTGTCGATCGGCTCCATGATCGGCTTTGCCGGCATGATGATCGCCATTCCGACGATTTATTTCCACTGGCCACTGTGGGCCGCCATTATTTTCGCCTTCGCCGGTTCCATGGCGCTGGGCTGGCTCAACGGCTACATCGTCATCAAGACGCGCTTGCCATCGTTCATCGTCACTCTGGCCTTCCTGTTCATCCTGCGCGGCCTGACCCTGGCCCTATCGATCATGTTCGCCAACCGCACCATCGTCAGCGGCGTGGGCGACCTGGCGGCGCAGGACTGGCTGGCCAGCCTGCTGTTCCACGGCAACGTGGCCACTGGCCTGTTCCAATGGATGGGCGCGCATGGCTGGATCGCCGTGCTCGACGACGGCTCGCCGCTGGTCAAGGGCATTCCGAAAGTCATCGCCTGGTGGCTGGTGCTGGCCGCCAGCGCCGCGTTTGTCTTGTCGCGTACCCGCTTCGGCAACTGGATGTTTGCCGTGGGCGGCGACGCCAACGCGGCCAAGAATGTGGGCGTGCCGGTGCGCAAGGTGAAAATTTCGCTGTTCGTCTTCACGGCCTTCTGCGCCTGCCTGTTTGCCACCTTGCAAGTATGCGACGTGGGTTCGGCTGCCGCCGACCGCGGCATGCAAAAGGAATTCGAAGCCATCATCGCGGCCGTCATCGGCGGCGCCTTGTTGACGGGCGGCTACGGTTCCGTCGTCGGCGCCTGCTTCGGCGCGCTGATCTTCGGCGTGGTGCAGATCGGCATCACTTATACCAACATCAATTCGGACTGGTTCCGCGTGTTTCTCGGCGTGATGCTGCTGATCGCGGTGCTGTTCAATAACTTTGTACGCTCACGCGTCACGGAAGCGAGATAAATCATGAGCGAGCATATTCTTGCCCTGGAAAATGTCAGCAAGCGTTTCGGCTCCGTGCTGGCCTTGCAAAACATCACCATGCGGTTGAAGGAAGGCGAAGTGCACTGTTTGCTGGGCGACAACGGCGCCGGCAAGTCGACCCTGATCAAGACCCTGGCGGGCGTGCACAAGCCCACCGATGGCCAATACCTGGTCGATGGCAAGCCCGTCGTCTTCAATTCGCCCAGCGAAGCGCTGGACATGGGCGTGGCCACCGTCTACCAGGATCTGGCGCTGGTGCCGCTGCTGTCCGTGGCGCGCAATTTTTTCATGGGCCGCGAGCCGATGAAAAAGCTGCTGGGCCTGGTACCCGTGATGGATATTGATTATGCGGCCGAGACGGCGCGCGCCAAGCTGGCCGAGATGGGCATCATGGTGCGCGACCCGCACCAGGCCATCGGCACCATGTCGGGCGGCGAGAAGCAATGCCTGGCCATCGCCCGCGCCATCCACTTCGGCGCCAGGGTGCTGATCCTCGACGAGCCGACGGCCGCCCTGGGCGTCAAGCAATCGTTCAATGTGTTGAAACTGATTTACAAGGCGCGCGAGCGGGGCATTTCCGTAATCTTTATTACGCATAATGTGCACCATGCGTATCCGGTGGGCGACTCGTTCACGTTGTTGAATCGGGGCAAGTCGCTGGGCACCTTCACCAAGGATACGGTGAGCAAGGATGCCTTGCTGGACATGATGGCAGGCGGCGCGGAAATGCAAACGCTGATGAGTGAACTCGACGGTGTCACGATTTAAGGATAGCCATGAATAATTCCACACAATTTGCCCAGGGCCGGGCGCTGGACGTGATCTGCCTGGGCCGCCTGGCCGTGGACCTGTACGCGCAGCAGATCGGC
>NZ_LBCO01000033.1:23858-24270 GCF_000988085.1 Janthinobacterium sp. KBS0711
GCTAGAAGACGCAACGAGCTTTGCCAAATACCTGGGCGGTTCGTCGGCGAATATCGCCTTCGGCACGGCCCGGCTGGGCTTGAAGTCCGCCATGCTGTCGAAAGTGGGCGACGACCACATGGGCCGTTTCCTCACCGAGACCCTGTCGAAGGAGGGCTGCGACGTCAGCCACGTGGGCGTCGACCGCGACCGTCTCACGGCTTTGGTGATGCTGGGCATCAAGGACAAGAACACCTTCCCGCTGATTTTCTACCGTGAAAATTGCGCCGACATGGCCATCGACGCCTCGTCGGTGGATGCGGCTTTCATTGCGTCGAGCAAGGCGTTGTTGATCACCGGCACGCATTTTTCCACGGCTGCCATGCACGCCGTCAGCACGCAGGCGCTCAAGCTGGCCCGCGCCAACAAGGTG
>NZ_LBCO01000033.1:24378-25730 GCF_000988085.1 Janthinobacterium sp. KBS0711
ACATCTGCAAAGCATCCTGCCGCAATTCGACTTGATCGTCGGCACGGAAGAAGAATTCATGATCGCCGGCGGCGGCGCGGATATCATGGCCAGCTTGCGCGCCGTGCGGGCCGCCACCCTGGCTACCCTCGTTGTCAAGCGGGGCCCTCTGGGCAGCGCCGTCATCGACAATGTGGTGCCGCACAGCCTCGATGATGCATATAACTACCGCGGCTTGCGCGTGGAAGTGTTGAACGTGCTGGGCGCGGGCGACGCGTTTCTGTCGGGCTTCCTGAAAGGCTGGCTGCGCGGCGAGGATTACGAAGCGTGCTGCCGCTATGCGAATGGCTGCGGCGCCCTCGTCGTGTCGCGCCACGGCTGCGCGCCGGCCATGCCATCGCTCGTCGAGCTTGACTATTTCCTCGCCAATGCGGCCAAGCTGACGCAACCGGACCAGGACGCGACCTTGTCCCGCTTGCATCGCACGACGGTCGCGCGCAAAGAGTGGAACGAGCTGTGCGTATTTGCCTTTGACCATCGCACGCAATTTTTTGAGCTGGCGCAGCAGACGGGCGCGCCCGAAGCGGCCATCGCGGCCCTGAAACAATTGATGGTGCAAGCCGTGGCGCAGACGGAAACGGCCTTGCAGCTGGCCGGCAAGACGGGCGTGCTGATTGATGGCCGCTATGGCGTCGATGCGCTCAACGATGCGACGGGACGCGGCTGGTGGATAGGCCGTCCCGTGGAATTGCCGGGATCGAATCCGCTGCAATTCGACTGGGGCCGTTCCATCGGCTCGCACCTGCTGAGCTGGCCCAAGGAACACGTGATCAAGTGCCTGGTGCAGCTGCATCCGGACGACGCCGTGGAAAACCGGCTGGAACAGGAAGCGCAAATCAAGGCCCTGTACGACGCGGCGCAAGTGAGCGGTCACGAATTGTTGCTCGAAGTCATACCCTCGGAAGCCTTGCCGCAGGGCGACGATACGGTGTTACGTGCCGTCAAGCGCCTGTACAACCTGGGCATCTATCCCGAATGGTGGAAGCTGGAAAGCATGTCAGCCCAGCAATGGCAAGCCATCGATGCCCTCGTGCATGAGCGCGATCCGTATTGCCGTGGTGTCGTCCTGCTGGGTTTGAATGCGCCGATCGCCGCCCTGGCCGCCAGTTTCGAGCAAGCCAGTGCCAGTACGACGTGCCGCGGTTTCATGGTGGGCCGCACCATCTTCCAGGAACCGAGTCGCCGCTGGCTGGCGGGCGAACTTGACGATGCAGGCCTGATCGCCGCCGTGCGCGCCAACTTCGAGCAGCTCATTGGCCTGTGGCAGCGTACACGCAACCGTCTGGAGCGTGCGGCATGACTACACAAAATAA
>NZ_LBCO01000033.1:25740-35407 GCF_000988085.1 Janthinobacterium sp. KBS0711
CTAGGTCGGCGTAGGTCGGCTTAGCGCAGCGTAAGCCGACACCACCGCACATGCTCCATCACAACTTCTTGCCGCACCGCACCACTGCGCGTATCATAAGCCGCTTACAGCAAGATCAACCGCATCCTTAGGGATGCAGCGCGATCATCGCCGGCCCGCTCCACCCGGAGGGGCCGCAGGCAAGGATTCACCACAAATGACCGATGCCGCGATGCCGACGCGCGGGTCTGGTACGGAATGCCTGGCGATACGCCGGGCCTGATACACGTCGCCCATCCCCTGACGCCTTTCCTGCCGTGCCCCGGGTAACCGGATGGCGCACGACCGTTGTTTCTCTAAATCAGCACTGATCGGGGCGCGATAGCGCGCGTTGGTACACCGTTGTCTGCCGTTAACAACGGCGTGTTGCAGCGTGGAATTTGTTTGCGAATTTAATAGCAATTTCGCAGCAATTACGCCCGAGCACAGCTATGATATGTGAACCGCGCGCCTAGACAACGTGCTGTGCTGCTGCCTGAAAAAACATCCAGAGAATGGCCTTTAGACACCCTCCCCAAGGAGCGCAGTAAATGAGCACCCCCCCTAAGAAAAATTCCCCCGGCACGGTGCTGTTCGCCAGCCTGATCGGCACCACCATCGAGTTCTTCGACTTTTATATCTACGCCACCGCCGCCGTGCTGGTGTTCCCGAAACTGTTCTTCCCCGCCGGCGACCCGTCGGCTGCGGTGCTGCAGTCGCTGGCCACGTTCGCCATCGCCTTCTTCGCCCGCCCCATCGGTTCGGCCGTGTTCGGCCACTTCGGCGACCGCATCGGCCGCAAGGCCACCCTGGTGGCAGCCTTGCTGACCATGGGTATCTCCACCGTCATCATCGGCTTGCTGCCGACGTATGCCGCCATCGGCACTCTGGCGCCGCTACTGCTGGCGCTGTGCCGTTTCGGCCAGGGCCTGGGCCTGGGCGGCGAGTGGGGCGGCGCGGTGCTGCTGGCCACGGAAAACGCGCCACCGGGCAAACGCGCCTGGTACGGCATGTTCCCCCAGTTGGGTGCGCCGATCGGCTTCTTCTTGTCGGGCGGCATCTTCCTGCTGCTCAGCGAAACCATGACCGATGAGCAGTTCTTCAGCTACGGCTGGCGCATCCCGTTCCTGGCCAGCGCGCTGCTGGTCATCGTCGGCCTGTACGTGCGTCTGAAGATCACGGAAACGCCGGACTTCCAGAAAGTCATCGACAAGAACGAAGTCGTCAAGCTGCCGGTCGCCACCGTGTTCCGCCAGCATGGCCGCATGCTGTTCCTGGGCACCATCATCGCCCTGGCCACCTTCGTGCTGTTCTACCTGATGACGGTGTTCGCGCTGAGCTGGGGCACGACCAAGCTGGGCTTCACGCGCAAGGAATTCCTCATCGTGCAGCTGTTTGCCGTGCTGTTCTTTGCCCTGACGATTCCATTCTCGGCCGTGCTGGCTGACCGCCGTGGCCGCCGCGCCACCCTGATCTGGGTCTCCGTCGCCATCGCCATCTTCGGCCTCGTGCTCGCACCGATGTTCGGTTCGGGCGTGACGTGGGAAGTGACCGTCTTCATGGCCGTCGGCCTGGGCCTGATGGGCATGACCTACGGACCGCTGGGCACCATGTTGTCCGAGCTGTTCCCGCCGGAAGTGCGCTATACGGGCGCTTCGCTGACGTTCAACCTGGCCGGCATCCTCGGTGCCTCGCTGGCGCCGTACATCGCCACCTGGCTGGCGACCAACTACGGTTTGCAATACGTGGGCTATTACCTGTCGCTGGCAGCCGTACTGACCCTGGGCGCGCTGCTGATGGTGGGCAAGCCACGCACGGGCAAGGAAGCGTGGGAATAAACCGCCCGCGTTAGCTGAATCCCCCGAAAGCCGCCAGCTGCACAGCTGGCGGCTTTTTTTTGTCGGTAAAACACCACGCCGCACGCCTGCCGAGATTCTTGTTGACAGTCAAAATCGGCTGGTGGTAAGGTGTGCACACGTGTGCAATGCAGTGCAAACCCCTGGAAAGCACATCCGGGACAGTGACACCGCAAGATAGCGGTGCGGTCTGAAGTACCCCAACGACAACAAACTTGGAGTGAGACGATGAAGATGCGCAATGTTGCGATTGCTATAAGCCTGGCCCTGCCGATGACGGCCATGGCCGCCGAGGAACGCCTGTCCGTGCTGTGCTCGGCCGACATGGAATGGTGCCAGCTGATGAAGAACCGCTTCGAGGCGGAAAGCAAGATCAAGGTGTCGATGATCAGGAAGAGCGCAGGGGAAGCCTACGCGAAGATCCGCGCCGAAGCGTCGAACCCGAAATCGGACATCTGGTGGGGCGGCACGGGCGACCCGCACCTGCAGGCGGCCGCCGAAGGCTATACGGAAGAATACAAGTCGCCGACCCTGCCCAAGCTGCAGCCGTGGGCGCTCAAGCAGGCCGAGACGGCCAAGTACCGCACCGTCGGCATCTATATCGGCATCCTGGGCCTGGCCTACAACGAAAACGTGCTGAAGAAGAAAAACCTGCCGCCGCCCCAATGCTGGAAAGACCTCGTCAAGCCCGCCTACAAGGGCGAGATCGAGATGGCCAATCCGAACTCCTCGGGCGCCGCCTATAACGCGCTGGCCACCGTGGTGCAGCTGATGGGGGAAGAGGAAGCGTTCGATTTCCTTGCCAAGATGGGCCAGAACGTCAGCAAGTATCCGAACGCGGGCGTGGCGCCCGGCGAGGACGTGGGCCGTGGCGAAGCGGGCGTGGCCATCGGCTTCATGCATGACCTGATGAAACTGACCGTGGCTGGCTTTCCCGTGAAAGTCTTGCCGCCCTGCGAAGGCACGGGCTACGAGATCGGCTCGATGAGCATCGTCAAGGGCGCGAAAAACATGGAGCAGGCGAAAAAATTCTATGAGTTCGCCCTGCGTCCCGACGTGCAGAGCGAAGCCGTGAAAGCGCTGGCCTTCCAGATCCCGTCGAACGTGGCCGCCACCATTCCCGCCGCCTCGCCGCGCCTGGAAAACATCAAGACCATCAACTACGACTTCGCCAAGTATGGCGCCTCGGACACACGCAAGCGCCTGCTGCAACGGTGGACCACGCAGATCTACTCGGCCGGCAATTAACGCGTAAAGACTGTCATCGTACCGAGCCTGCCGCATGCCGCAACGGCCATACCGGCGGGCCTACTTAGCTGGATAGAGACCTCATGAAAAAGATATTTTACGGCTGGCTGCTGCTTGCCCTGGCAGCGTTGTGCCTGTTGCCCTGGCAGCAGCAGGAAGCGGGACTGTTCGCCGGCGAATGGCTGCGCGACGGCCAGTTCTTCAGTGACCGTGGCGCACCGGCCGTGCTGCACGTACTGTCGTTCGGCGCCTGGCCGCTGGGCGTGTTCTTCGCCCTGATCGCCGCCAGCGCCGCGCTGGTGGCCGGCAATCCCCACCGCAAGACCCTGGGCCTGGGCCAGATCGCCATCGGCGGCGCCGGCCTGCTGTGGCTGGCATGGCTGGGCTGGGGACCGCTGGCCGCCGGCACGGGCCTGGGCTTTGGCGCGCTGCTGCTGGCGCTGTGCCTGCTGTTCCTCCTCACGTCGGGCGCCGCCGCCTGTGGCGTATGCCGTGGCGACGCCTTCGTGGCCGGCGCCATCGGCCTCATCATTTGCCTCATTTCCCTGTTCGTGCTGTTCCCCGTCGCGCTGATCCTCGTCAGCGCCGGCCAGCCCATGGATGATGGCGGCACGGGTGCCGCCGCCCTGGCGCGCCGCCTGGCCGACCCCGGCATCTGGAGCCTCAATTGCGTGTCCGGTCCCGGCCGCTGCGGCGTGGCCTGGAATACCCTGGCGCTGGCCTTGCTGACGGGCGTGTCGGCCACCTTCCTCGGCCTCGTCTTTGCCCTGCTGGTGACGCGCACCAATGGCCGCTGGGTACGTCCCATGCGCGCCATCACCATCTTGCCGATCGTCACGCCGCCCTTCGTGCTGGGCCTGGCCCTGATCCTGCTGTTCGGCCGCAACGGCGCCATCACGGGCCTCGTCGGTGAGCTGTTTGGCATCGAGCAAAGCCGCTGGCTGTACGGCATGACGGGCGTGTGGCTGTCGCAGATGCTGGCCTTCGCGCCGATTGCCTTCATGACATTAATTGGTGTGGTGGAAGGCGTCAGTCCGTCGCTGGAAGAAGCGTCGGGCACCCTGGGCGCCAGCAGCTGGCAAACCTTCGTCAAGGTGTCGCTGCCGCTGATGCGTCCCGGCATCGCCAATGCCTTCTTGCTGTGCTTTATCGAAAGCATGGCCGACTTCGGCAACCCGATGGTCTTGGGCGGCAACTTCCACGTGCTGTCGACGGAAATCTTCTTTTCCGTGGTGGGCGCCTCGAACGACCAGGGCCGCGCGGCGACTTTGGCCATTGTGCTGCTGACGTTTGCCGTGGGCGCCTTCTTCATCCAGAACCTGTGGCTCGGCAAGAAATCGTATGTGACGGTGACGGGCAAGGCCGACCATGGCGGCCACGCCTCGCTCAACCCGCGCCTGAAAACCACCTTGTGGACCATCGCCCTGCCATGGTTCGCCTTCACGGCCCTGATCTACGGTACGGTGGTGGCGGGCGGCTTCGTGAATAACTGGGGCCAGGACAATGCCTTTACCTTGCGCCATTACATCGACGCCTTCGGCATCACTGCGGGCGCTTCCGGCTGGCACTGGACGGGCCAGGCCTGGCCGTCGCTGTTCACGACCTTGACGATTTCGGCCATCGCGGCGCCATTGACGGCCTTTGTCGGCATCCTGTCGGCCTGGCTGCTGGTGCGCCAGCAATTCGCCCTGAAAAGCGCGTTCGAGTTCGGCACCATGCTCAGCTTTGCCATTCCCGGCACCGTCATCGGCATCAGCTACATTCTCGCGTTCAACTCGGCGCCCATCGAGTTGACGGGCACGGCCACGATTTTGATTCTGTGCTTTGTCTTCCGCAACATGCCGATGGGATTGCGCACGGGCATCGCCGCCATGCGCCAGCTCGACGGCAGCCTGGATGAAGCGTCGATCACCCTGGGCGCCAGCAGCTGGACCACCATGCGCAAGGTCATCCTGCCGCTGCTGCGCCCGGCCATCGCCTCGGCCCTCGTGTATGGCTTCGTGCGCTCGATTACGTCGATCTCGGCCGTCGTCTTCCTTGTCAGCGCCGATTACGACATGGCCACGTCCTACATCATCGGCCTGGTGTCGAACGGTAACTACGGTACGGCGATTGCCTACGCCACGGTGCTGATCGTCATCATCCTGCTGTGCATCCAATTGATTCATTTGCTGGTCGGCAAGCGCCGCCTTCGCCGCGTCAGCGCCGAGAAAACGCTGCCGGCTGCCGTTCCCAACCTGGAAAAGAGCTACGCATGAACCACTTTACTACCCATGAAACAGCTATCGCCGCGCTGGAATTCGACGGCGTTACCAAGCGCTACGGCAAGGCCCTGGCCGTGAACGACGTGTCGTTCACGATCACCCCGCGCACCATGGTCACCCTGCTGGGCCCCAGCGGCTGCGGCAAGACCTCGACCTTGCGGCTGATCGCGGGCCTGGAGCGCGTCAGCGCCGGGCGCATCCTGCTGGCCGGCGAGGACGTCACCTTGACGTCCGCCGCCGAGCGCGACGTCAGCATGGTGTTCCAGTCGTACGCGCTGTTCCCGCACATGACGGTGCTCGACAACGTGTGCTACGGCCTCATCGTCTCCGGCGAGACCAAGCCGCGCGCCGTGGAACGGGCGCAGGAAAGCTTGCGCCTGGTGGGCCTGGCCGACTTTGCCGCGCGTTTCCCGAACGAGTTGTCGGGCGGCCAGCAGCAGCGGGTGGCCGTGGCCCGTTCGCTGGTGCTGCAGCCCAAGGTGCTGCTGCTGGACGAGCCGCTGTCGAACCTCGACACGAAACTGCGCCGCCGCGTGCGCGACGAGATCCGTGACATCCAGGTCAAGCTGGGTCTCACAGCCGTGTACGTCACGCATGACCAAGAAGAGGCGCTGGCCATTTCCGACCAGATCATCGTCATGAACCGGCAAGTGATCGCGCAAAAAGGCACGCCGCATGAGCTGTTCGAATCGCCGGCCGACAAGTTCGTCGCCGACTTCATCTGCAACGCGAACATCGTCGATGGCGTGATCGAATCGGTAGCCGACGGCAAGGCCGTCTGCGTCATGGGCAAGCTGCGGCTGCGCCTGCCATGCCGCAGCCAGCGCAGCGGCGAAGCGAGTTTCGCCGTGCGTCCGGAAGCGATCCTGCTGTCGCCCGCGCAGCCCGACAGCGCCATGGTGGTGCGCGTGGCCCGCGCCACCTACCTGGGACGCGAAATGCAATACACGCTCGATACGCCGGTCGGCGAACTGTTTGCCGTCTCGCACGACTTGAGCCAGGTTTTCACGCAAGGCACGTCGGTCGCCATGACCGTACACGAACATGGCGCAGCCATCATTGGAGGACAAGCATGACAGATATGACACAGGCAGCGGTACTGGCCGACGCGGCGACCCTGGAACGCTATGCCTACGCCCGGCACATCATCCGCCAGGCGGGCGAGATTGCGCTGGGCATGTTCCAGCGCCGCACGGAACTGGTGATCGAGGAAAAGGGCTTGCAGGACATGGTCAGCATCGCCGACCGCATGGTGGAGGATTTCCTGCGCGCGCAGATTGCCGAGCGCTTCCCGGCGGACGCCGTGGTGGGCGAGGAGCGGGGCGGCGGGGCCTCCGATGCGCGCTGCGTGTGGGTCATCGATCCCATCGACGGCACGGCCTGTTTCGTCAACGGCATGCTGGCCTGGTGCGTGTCGATCGGCGTGCTGGTCGACGGCAAGCCCGCCATCGGCGCCGTGTACGACCCGAATGCGGACGAGCTGTTCCACGCCTGCCAGGGGCAGGGCGCGCATGTGGCGGGGAAGGCCGGCGAAACGCGGCTGCGCGTCAACGACGTGGCCAGCTTGCAGGGCGGCGTGCTGGGCGTGGGCTTTTCGCACCGCGTGGGTACCGGCACTTTCCTGCCCTTCTTGCTCGACGTGCTGGAAGAGGGCGGCATGTTCATCCGCAACGGTTCGGGCGCCTTGATGATCGCCTATGTGGCGGCCGGGCGTTTGATCGGCTATTTCGAACCGCACATCAATTCCTGGGATTGCCTGGCCGGCATCGTGCTCGTCAACGAGGCGGGCGGGCGTTGCAATGATTTTCTGGCCGATAACGGCCTGGAAAAGGGCAACCCCATCCTCGTGGGCGGTCCCCGTTTGTATCCGCAACTGGCGGCGCTGGCCTTGCCGCGCTGTGCCTGAACACATGGACTGGAAAGGAGGGCGGGCGTCCGGCGAGGGACGCATGTAGTGGCAACACGCTGTTGAGCATCATGAGTAATCCACCACCATAAAAACAAGCAGGAGACAAAATGAAAAACGGGATGAAAAAGAGCACCATGCAGTTGAACAAGATCGCCGCCGTATTGTTGCTGGCCGCGCCAGGCTGCGTGCTGGCCGAATCGAGCGTCGTCGTGTACGGCCGCATCCATGCGGGCTTCGACCGTATCGAGACGTCGAGCTCAGCCACGGCGCCGAACGGCGAATCGGTATCGCGCGTATCGGACAATTCCTCGAAGATCGGTTTTCGCGGAAGAGAAGACTTGGGCAATGGCAACACTGCCTTCTTCCAGATCGAGGGCAATGCCAAGCTCGACGATGGCACAGGCGCCATCAACAGCAAGGATACTTTTGTCGGGCTGGAAAACCCCGCCTATGGCCGCATCGCGCTGGGCCGCTTCGCCACGCCGATTCGCCAGATCAACGGCTACACCAACCGTTTCGTGGGCGAAGGCATCCAGGATGACGCCAACATTTCGCAACTGGGCGGCGAAGGCTTCAACCGCCGCAGCTCGAACGCCGTCAGCTACCGCACGCCCGTGCTGCAAGGTTTCAGCGCGACGATTTACCGCGCCAGTGAAAACGAGGCATCGAACGGCGACCGCATCTATTCGGGCATCGTGCAATACGTGAACGGCCCCATCAAGGGTGCCGTCGGCTATGAAAAGCACAAGGACTTGCGTCCCGGCTTTAGCGAAAAAATGTTCCGCGCCGTGGGCAATTACAACTTCGGCGGCGGCGACGTGGGCGTGGCCTGGAACCGCATGGTGTATGACGTGGCTGGTGGCGACTTGCAGCGCGACTACTTCACCATCACGGGCGCCTACAAGGCGGGCGGCGGTTCCTTCATCGGCCGTTTCGGCGTGGCAGGCGATGTGTCGGGCAGCGCGCCCAACGGCAGCAGCGTGACCATCAAGGCGACCACCCTCGTGCGCGGCGACGACAGCGGCGCCAAGCAGGCGACCCTGGGCTACGAGCATTACCTGTCCAAGCGCAGCACCGTCTACGCTTACTACACGCAGACGAATAACGACAAGAACGCCAACTACACGTTTGGCGGCAATGCCTTCGCGGCCACCAAGAAGGGTGCCAAGCTCAGCGGTGTAATGCTGGGCGTCATCCACCTGTTTTAACTTTTTTGCCCGGATTTGCACACGTGTGCATTTTCGGGCAGCGTATTCCCGACTATCAAGGAGATGGAAATGATTCAAGTGGCATTGTTCGGCGCCGGGCGCATCGGCCGCATTCACGCCGGCAATCTGGTACGCCAGCCTGGCGTGCGCCTGAAATACGTGGTCGACGTGCATGCGGGCGCGGCGGCGGAAGTGGCGGCCCTGCATGGCGCCAGCGTCGCCAGCGTGGAAACCGTGCTGGCCGACCCTGAAGTCAAGGCTGTGCTGATCGCGTCGAGCACGGATACGCATGCGGACCTGATCGTGCGCGCGGCGGCCGCCGGCAAGGCCATCTTTTGCGAAAAACCCGTCGACCTGACCCTCGAGCGCGCACGCGCCGCCGCCGCTGCCGTCAACGATGCGGGCGTGCTGTGCATGATCGGCTTCCAGCGCCGCTACGACCCCACGTTTGCCGCCGTCAAGCAGCGCATCGCAGCCGGCGAGATCGGCACGCCGGAGTTGCTCATCGTCACCAGCCGCGATCCGGGGCCGCCACCCGTCAGCTACATCCAGGTGTCGGGCGGTATTTTCAAGGATATGCTGATCCACGATTTCGACATCTTCCGCTGGATACTCGACGATGAAGCCGTCAGCGTGCACGCGACGGGCAGCTGCCTGGTCGACCCCGCCATCGGCGCGGCGGGCGACCTCGATTGCACGGCCGTGACCATCCGCACGGTAAAAGGCCGCTTGTGCCAGATCAACACGACGCGCCGCGCCGCCTATGGCTACGACCAGCGCTTCGAAGTGCTGGGCAGCGCCGGCATGCTGCAGGCTGGCAACCACAAGCCGACGGAAGTGACGGCCTATGGCTCGGTGAACGTCAGCGTGGACAAGCCGGAAGATTTTTTCCTGGAACGCTACCGCGCCGCCTACGCCAGCGAAATGGCGCATTTTTTCGATGCCTTTGCCCACGGCGCACCCCTGCGCACCACCGTCCACGATGGCTTGAAAGCGCTGGAACTGGCCGAAGCGGCCACTGTGTCGTGGCGCGAGCAGCGCATCGTGGAACTGTCATAAGGAAAGCATGTGATGAAGAATACGACTGAATTTTCCCAAGGCCGCGCGCTTGACGTGATCTGCCTGGGCCGCCTGGCCGTGGACCTGTACGCGCAGCAGATCGGC
>NZ_LBCO01000033.1:35417-35829 GCF_000988085.1 Janthinobacterium sp. KBS0711
CCTGGAAGACGCCACCAGTTTCGCCAAATACCTGGGCGGCTCGTCGGCGAACATCGCCTTCGGCACGGCCCGGTTGGGCTTGAAGTCCGCCATGCTGTCGAAAGTGGGCGACGACCACATGGGCCGTTTCCTCACCGACACTTTGGCCAAGGAGGGTTGCGACGTCAGCCACGTGGACGTCGACCGCGACCGTCTCACGGCGTTGGTGATGCTGGGCATCAAGGACAAGAACACCTTCCCGCTGATTTTCTACCGTGAAAATTGCGCCGACATGGCCATCGACGCCGCGTCGGTGAATGCGGCCTTCATCGCGTCGAGCAAGGCGTTGTTGATCACCGGCACGCATTTCTCTACCAGCGCCATGCACGCCGTCAGCACGCAGGCGCTCAAGCTGGCCCGCGCCAACAAGGTG
>NZ_LBCO01000033.1:35953-37728 GCF_000988085.1 Janthinobacterium sp. KBS0711
GCATCTGCAAAGCATCCTGCCGCAATTCGACTTGATCGTCGGTACGGAAGAGGAATTCATGATCGCCGGCGGAGGCGCGGACATCATGGCCAGTTTGCGCGCCGTACGTTCGGTGAGCGGCGCCACTCTCGTCGTCAAGCGCGGGCCGCTCGGTTGCGCCGTGATCGAGGCGGCCATACCGGCCAGTCTCGATGAAGCATTCAACTATCAAGGCGTGCGCGTGGAAGTGCTGAACGTGCTGGGCGCGGGCGACGCTTTTATCTCTGGCTTCCTGAAAGGCTGGTTGCGCGGCGAGGATTACGAAGCATGCTGCCGCTACGCGAATGGCTGCGGCGCCCTCGTCGTGTCGCGCCATGGCTGCGCGCCGGCCATGCCGTCGCCCGTCGAGCTCGATTATTTTCTCGCCAATGCAGTCAAACTGACGCAGCCGGACCAGGACGCCACCCTGGCGCGTTTGCACCGCACGACGGTCGCGCGCAAAGAGTGGAACGAGCTGTGCGTATTTGCCTTTGACCATCGCACGCAATTCTTTGAACTGGCCCAGCAGGGCTTCAGCGATGAAGCGCGAATTTCACAGCTCAAGCAACTGTTCGTGCAAGCCGTGGGCGAGACGGAAGCTGCGCGTGGCTTGCAGGGCGGCACGGGCGTGCTGATCGATGACCGCTATGGCGCCGATGCGCTCAACGATGCAACAGGGCGCGGCTGGTGGATCGGCCGTCCCGTCGAGATGCCGGGCTCGAATCCCCTGCAGTTCGACTGGGGCCGCTCGCTCGCTTCGCGCTTGACGCAGTGGCCCAAGGAACACGTGATCAAGTGCCTGGTGCAACTGCACCCGGACGATATGCCGGAAAACCGCCTGGAGCAGGAAGCGCAGATCAAGGGCCTGTATGATGCAGCGCAAATCACGGGGCATGAGTTGCTGCTGGAAATTATCCCTGCCAAGTCCTTGCCGCAGCACGACGATACCGTCTATCGCGCCGTGAAACGCCTCTATAATCTGGGCATCTATCCCGAATGGTGGAAGCTGGAAAGCATGTCAGCCCAGCAATGGCAAGCCATCGATGCCCTCGTACACGAGCGCGATCCGTATTGCCGTGGTGTCGTCCTGCTGGGTTTGAATGCGCCGATTGCCGCCCTGGCCGCCAGTTTTGAGCAAGCCAGTGCCAGTACGACCTGCCGCGGCTTCATGGTGGGCCGCACCATCTTCCAGGAACCGAGTCGCGGCTGGCTGGCCGGCGAACTCGACGATGCAGGCCTGATCGCCGCCGTGCGCGCCAACTTCGAGCAGCTCATTGGCTTGTGGCAGCGTACACGCAACCGTCTGGAGCGTGCGGCATGACTACACAAAATAAGACGATTCGTTTGACGATGGCCCAAGCCCTGGTGCGCTACCTGGCCGCTCTGCATACGGAAGAGGGCGAACCTTTGTTCGGCGGCGCCTTCGCCATCTTTGGCCACGGCAATGTCGCCGGCATCGGCGAAGCGCTGTACCAGTACAAGGAGGTGTTCCCCACCTACCGCGCCCACAATGAACAGGCGATGGCGCATTCGGCCATCGCTTACGCGAAAGCCCACATGCGCCGGCGCATGATGGCCGTCACCAGTTCCATCGGCCCGGGCGCCACCAACTTGCTGACGGCCGCCGCCCTGGCGCACGTGAACCGCTTGCCCGTATTGCTGTTGCCGGGCGACGTGTTCGTCTCGCGCGCGCCCGATCCCGTGCTGCAGCAGCTGGAAGATGGCACGGATGGCAGCGTTTCCGTCAACGATGCGTT
>NZ_LBCO01000033.1:37738-94788 GCF_000988085.1 Janthinobacterium sp. KBS0711
TGTGTTCCCCACCTACCGCGCCCACAATGAACAGGCGATGGCGCATTCGGCGATTGCCTATGCCAAAGCCCACATGCGCCGGCGCATGATGGCCGTCACCAGCTCCATCGGCCCGGGCGCCACCAACTTGCTGACGGCCGCCGCCCTGGCCCACGTCAACCGCTTGCCCGTATTGCTGTTGCCCGGCGACGTGTTCGTCTCGCGCGCGCCGGACCCGGTGCTGCAGCAGCTGGAAGATGCCACGGATGGCAGCGTTTCCGTCAACGATGCGTTCAAGCCGCTGTCGCGCTATTTCGACCGCATCGTGTATCCGGAGCAATTGCTGACGGCCTTGCCGCGCGCCATTGCCGCCTTGACGGACCCGGCTGCTTGCGGTCCCGTCACCTTGTCCCTGCCGCAAGACGTGCAGACGATGGCGTATGACTATCCGGTCGATTTTTTTGAACCGCGCATTGTGCGTTTCCGCGCCTTGCCGCCTGTCGAGCAGGAACTGGAAGAGGCGGCGCTGCTGTTGAAAAACGCGAAGCAGCCGCTGATCGTCGCCGGTGGCGGCGTGCTGTATGGCAAGGCCAGCGCCGCCCTGCAGGCGTTTGCCGAGCGCCATGGCATTCCCGTGGCGGAAACCCAGGCCGGAAAAAGTGCCTTGCCATGGGACCACCCTTTGCAGCTGGGCGCCATCGGCGTGACGGGCTCGCCTGCGGCGAATGCCCTGGCGGCGGACGCGGACGTGGTGCTGGCCATCGGCACGCGCCTGCAGGATTTCACCACCGGGTCGAACTCCCTGTTTGCGCAGGCGCAATTGGTCAGCCTGAACGTCAACAGCTTTGACGCGCTGAAACGCCGTGGCCTCGGTGTGCAGGCGGACGCGACCTTGGGCTTGCAAGGCCTGTCGCGGCTGCTGGGCAGCTGGAATAGCGCGGGCCAGTGGATGGACCGGGCGCAGCAGGCAGGGAACGCGTGGCGCGAGACGGTCAAAAGCATCACGGGCCGGCGCGACGTGGCCGGCTTGCCGTACGACGGCGAAGTCATCGGCGCCGTGCAGCGCTCGTCACCGGACTCGACCGGCAACGACATCGTCGTCTGCGCGGCGGGGACTCTGCCGGCCGAGCTGCATAAACTTTGGCGCACGTCGACGCCGGGCGGCTATCACATGGAATACGGCTACTCGTGCATGGGTTACGAGATCGCCGGCGGCCTTGGCGTCAAGATGGCCAAGCCGAAATCGGAAGTGATCGTCATGGTGGGTGACGGCAGCTATCTGATGATGAATTCGGAAATCGCCACCTCCGTCATGCTCGATAAAAAACTCATCATCGTCGTGCTCGACAACCGCGGTTACGGTTGCATCAACCGCCTGCAGCAGGCGTGCGGCAATCCTTCGTTCAACAATATGTTGCCCGATAGCGCCCCGCACATCGACTTTGCCCTGCATGCGCAATCCTTGGGCGCGCTGTCCGAGCACGTGGCCTCGATTGCCGAGCTGGAACAGGCGATGCTGCGCGCCCGCGCCGCTTCCCGCACGTACTTGATCTGCATCGATACAGACGACACGCGCACGACCGAAGAGGGCGGTTGCTGGTGGGAGGTGGCCGTGCCAGAGGTTTCCACCCAGCCAGCCGTGCAAGCTGCGCGCGCCCGTTATGAACTTGACCGCCAAGGACAACAACAATGAACGCACCGACATGGAATGTGAAGATCGGCATCAACCCGATCTCGTGGATGAACGACGATTTACCCAGCCTGGGCGGCGAAACGCCTTTGGAAACGGCCCTCAAGGAAGGCGCCGAGATCGGCTACGTGGGTTTTGAGCTGGGCAACAAGTTTCCGAAAAATGCCCCGGCCCTGAACGCCGTGCTGGGGAAATACCAACTTGCCTGTGTTTCCGGATGGTATTCGGGACGGCTGGCGCAGCGCTCCGTGGAAGAGGAAATCGCTGCCGTGGCATCGCACTTGCGCTTGCTGGCCGACAGCGGCGCCACCGTCATGGTCTACGGCGAAGTGGCCGACGCCATCCAGGGGGAAGCGCGCCCGCTGTATAAACGCCCGCGTTTCCAGTCGCAGCAGCAATGGCAGGAATACGCCAACAAATTGACGGCCTTTGCCGCCCATCTGCTGGCGCACGGCGTGCGCCTCGCGTATCACCATCACATGGGCGCCTATGTGGAAACGCCGGCCGACGTGGACCAGTTGATGGCCTTGACGGGATCCGAAGTGGGCTTGCTGTTCGACACGGGCCACATCACGTTTGCCGGCGGCGACGCGCTGGCGGTGCTCAACAAGCATATCGACAGGATTTGCCACGTGCATTGCAAGGACGTGCGCCCCAACGTCGTGAAACTGGCCCGCAACGGCCACTGGAGTTTCCTGCAGGCCGTCATCAATGGCGCCTTCAGCGTGCCTGGCGACGGCAGCATCGATTTTCCTGCCATCCTCACGCGACTGTACCTGCACGGCTATGAGGGCTGGCTGGTGGTGGAAGCGGAGCAGGACCCGGCCGTGGCCCCCAGCTACGCATACGCGAAGATGGGCCACGATTACCTGGCCAAGCTCGTCGAGGCCATCCCGCGCATGAAACGGGAGGCGGCATGAGCCCGCTGCTCGTCAAGGCCCGGCCGGGTTCCACTATCGTCGAGGTGACACCGGAATCGGCCGGCTGGACGCATGTCGGTTTCGCCGCGCACCGTCTTCCAGCGGGCGAGTCCTTGCAACTGGACACGGGCAAGCGCGAGCTGTGCATCGTCGTGCTGACGGGCACAGTCACTGTGCAGGCCGGCGAACAGGCTTGGCGCGAGATTGGTAACCGCCAAAGCGTCTTCGAGGACTGTTCGCCGTACGCCGTGTATGCCCCAATAGCAACCACGGTCGGCATCACGGCCGTGAGCAATGCCGAGGTCGCCCTGTGCAGCGCGCCGGCCACGACCCACCGTCCGGCGCGCCTGATCGATCCCGCCACTATGACGCGTTCCGTGCGCGGCAAGGGCGCCAACACGCGCTATGTGTGCGACATCCTGCCGCAGACGGAAGAAGCCGATGGCTTGCTGGTGGTCGAGGTGGTCACGCCATCGGGCCATTCCTCGAGCTATCCGCCGCACAAGCACGATGACGACAATATTCCGACCGAAAGTTCGCTCGAGGAAACCTATTACCACCGCCTCAACCCCGAACAGGGCTTTGCCTACCAACGAGTCTATACGGACGACCGCAGTATCGATGAAGCCATGGCCGTGGAAAACCACGACGTGGTGATGGTGCCGCGCGGCTACCATCCCGTGACCGTGCCGTATGGCTACGATGGCTATTACCTGAACGTGATGGCCGGCCCCAAGCGGGTCTGGCATTTTAAAAATGATCCAGCCCATGACTGGCTGATGACGAAATAACCAAGGACAAGCAATGACAACGCAACAGATCGGCCACTTTATTGGTGGCAACCCCATGGCTTCGCGCGCCGAGCGCACGAGCGACGTCTTCAATCCCGCCACGGGCGCCGTCACGGCCAAGGTGTCGTTGGCGACGCCGTCCGAGCTGAATGCGGCCGTGGCGGCAGCCCATGCTGCCTTTCCCGCCTGGTCGCAAACCTCGCCGCTGCGCCGCGCCCGGGTCATGTTCAAGTTCAAGGAGTTACTCGAGCAAAACGCCGACAAACTGGCCGAGCTGATCACGCATGAACACGGCAAAGTCTTTACGGATGCCAAAGGGGAAGTCACGCGCGGCATCGAAGTGGTGGAGTTCGCCTGCGGCATCCCGCAAATGATGAAGGGAGAGTATAGCGAACAGGTAGCCGGCGGCATCGATGCCTGGTCGATTCGCCAGGCGCTCGGCGTGTGCGTCGGCATCACGCCATTCAACTTCCCCGTCATGGTGCCGATGTGGATGTTCCCGATGGCCATTGCCTGCGGCAATACGTTCGTGCTGAAACCGTCCGAGCGCGATCCGTCGGCCAGCCTGCTGCTGGCGCAATTGCTGACGGAGGCGGGCTTGCCGGACGGCGTCTTCAATGTGCTGCAGGGTGACAAGGAAGCCGTGGATGGCTTGCTGCACCACCCGGACGTGCGCGCCGTCAGTTTCGTCGGTTCCACGCCGATTGCCGAATACATCTATGCCACCGGCTGCGCGCAAGGCAAGCGCGTGCAGGCGCTCGGAGGCGCCAAAAACCACATGGTCGTCATGCCGGACGCGGATATCCCGCAAACCGTGGATGCCCTGATGGGCGCGGCGTTTGGCTCGGCCGGCGAGCGCTGCATGGCTATTTCTGTCGTCGTGGCGGTGGGCAATGTGGCGGACCAGCTGGTGGAAGCCTTGGTGCCGCGCATTGCCGCCCTGAAAATCACGCAGGGCATGGATTTACAAGCGGAAATGGGTCCGGTGGTCACGCAAGTGCACAAGGACAAAATTGCCGGCTATATCGCCAAGGGTGTGGACGAGGGCGCCAAGCTGGTGGCCGACGGGCGCGGTTTCGTCTTGCCCGGCCACGAAAACGGCTTTTTCCTTGGCGGCAGCCTGTTCGACAATGTGACGCCGGAAATGACGATCTACAAGGAGGAAATCTTCGGGCCCGTCCTCTGTATCGTGCGCGTGCCGGACTTCACGACGGCGCTGGACCTCGTCAATGCGCATGAATATGGCAACGGCACGGCGATCTACACGCGCGACGGCAACACGGCGCGCGAATATACGCACCGGGTGCAGGTGGGGATGGTGGGCGTGAACGTGCCAATCCCCGTGCCGATGGCCTTCCACAGCTTCGGCGGCTGGAAGCGCAGCCTGTTTGGCGACCACCATGCGCACGGTCCGGAATCCGTGCGTTTCTACACGAAACAGAAGGCCGTCACGCAGCGCTGGCCGGCATCGACGGCGGCAGGCGCCGAGTTTGCCATGCCGACTCTGAAGTAAAGTACCGTGTAAACCCGGCTGGTTCGCTTCTTGCTTACTGCAATTGTTGTGTTTAGCCATTGCAGATCGCTCCCATGACGTCCAGCCGTACCCAGCCTTTGCGCATCGTTGTCGTCAACACCATTGTCGAGCACGGCGTGCACGAGAATGCGGCCTTGGCTGCCCAGGTGCAGCGCGGCAATGCCTTGCGCATCGGCTTGCTGGAATCGGGCTTCGACATCGTCGCCTCGCTGCCAGCCGACCTCTACCTTCCCGAGCGCATCGCGCAACTGCAGCCTGACCTCATCATCATCGATGCCGAATCGGACGCGCGCGACGTGCTCGAGCACATCGTCATCGCCACGCGCGACGAGCGCCGCCCCATCGTATTGTTTACCGAAGACGGCGCCACGGCCAGCATCGACGCGGCCATGGCGGCCGGCGTCTCCGCCTATATCGTGGCCGGCCTGCATGCCGAGCGCATCCAGCCCGTGCTGAACGTGGCCCTCGCGCGCTTTCGCCAGGAAGAAAAGTTGCGCGCCGAATTGCTCGACACGCGGCACAAGCTGCAGGAACGCAAGGTGATCGAGCGGGCCAAGGGCCTGTTGATGACGCATCACGGCTTGACGGAAGAGCAGGCTTACCAGCGCTTGCGCAGCATGGCCATGAACAAGAAACTCAAACTGGCGGACATCGCCCAGCGCATCCTCGACGTGGAAGATTTGCTGGGATGAGCCGGTATGCCAATTTTATGACGTGTTTTTATGACATATTGTGGTGCAGTGCACTGTATTGGTGCAATGTTGCCAGCAAGGTCAGGCAAAGGAATCAAGTATGACAGAGCAAACGGGTAGCCCGGCGGCAAGCAGCGCCCACGCGATGCGGTCCCTGCATCCGGAAAAACAGACGATACGCATCGGCTATCTGCCGCTGACCGATTGCGCCTCGCTGGTGATGGCCTCGAAACTGGGTCTCGATGAAAAATACGGCATCAAGATCGAACTGAGCCGGGAGATGTCGTGGGCAGGCGTGCGCGACAAATTGAATAGCGGCGAACTCGACGCTGCCCACGTGTTGTACGGTCTCGTGTATGGCGTGCAGATGGGCATCGGCGGGCAACAGCACGACATGGCCGTGCTGATGAACCTCAATCACAGCGGCCAGGCCGTGACCTTGTCGGCGGCGCTGGCGCGCGAGGGCGCCCACGATGGCCCCACCTTGGCACGGCACATGCGCGGCGCGGCGCGGCCATTTGCGTTTGCGCATACTTTCCCTACCGGCAACCACGCGATGCTGCTGCAATACTGGCTGGCTGCGCATGGCATCGATCCGCTGCGCGACGCGCGCGTGATGACGGTGCCGCCGTCGCAGATGGTGGCCGCCTTGCGCGCGGGCCAGATGGATGGCTTTTGCGCCGGCGAACCGTGGGGCTACAAGGCCATCGTCGATGGCGTGGGCGTGACGGCCACCACCAGCGGCGCCATCTGGCCCGACCATCCGGGCAAGGTGCTGGGCACCAGCGCCGTATTTGCGCAGCAGCATCCGAACAGCTGCCGCGCCCTGATCGCCGCCGTGCTCGAGGCGGGACGCTGGATCGACGCCAGCGACAGCAACCGGCTGGCCATGGCGGCCACATTGGCCGAGCCCGCTTACCTGCATACGCCGCAGGAAACCCTGGCGCCCCGCATCCTCGGCCATTACCAGGATGGCCTGGGCAAGACCTGGGACGAGGCGCACGGCTTGAAATTTTACGGCGATGGCGCCGTCAATTTCCCGTATTTGTCCGACGGCATGTGGTTCATGACCCAGCACCGGCGCTGGGGCTTGCTGCGCGACGAACCCGATTACCTGGCGGTAGCAAGGCAAGTCAACCGCATCGACCTGTACCGCCAGGCGGCGGAGATGACTGCCACGCCCGTACCAAAAGCACCCATGCGCAGCTCGACCCTGTGCGACGGCGTCGTGTGGGACGGCAGCGCGCCGGAAGCGTACGCGGCATCGTTTGCCATCGGCCATTTTTTCTGATTGGAGAGTGCATCATGACGCAATGTGGTAGCGTGACCCTGGTCGGCGCCGGTCCCGGCGACCCGGACCTGCTGACCCTCAAGGCCGTGAAGGCCATCGCGCGGGCCGACGTGGTGCTGATCGACGACCTCGTCAACCCGGCCATCCTCGCCCATGCGGCACCAGGCGTGCGCGTGGTCGAGGTGGGCAAGCGGGGCGGTTGCGCTTCCACGCCGCAAGCGTTCATCGAGCGCCTGATGCTGGCCGAGGCGCGCGCGGGCCTGCACGTGGTGCGCCTGAAGGGGGGCGACCCGTATCTGTTCGGACGGGGCGGCGAAGAGCGCGCCTACCTGCGCAGCCATGGCGTGGCCGTCGAAGTGATCCCGGGCATCAGCAGCGGCCTGGCCGCGCCATCGTCCATTGGCGTGCCGCTCACGCACCGCGGCTGGAGCCAGGGCGCCATCTTCGTCACGGGCCACGGCAAGGATGCCGCGTCCGAGCCGAACTGGTCGGCCCTGGCGCAAAGCGGCTTGACGCTCGTCATCTACATGGGCGTGGCCAGGGTGGCGACGATCCAGGCCGGCTTGCTGGCCGGCGGCATGGCACCCGGCACGCCTGTGGCCGTGGTGCAATCGGCCAGTCTGGCCACCCAGCGCCAGTTGCTGAGCACCTTGCAGCGCTTGCCGGACGATCTGCAGACCAGCGGCCTCGGCAGTCCCAGCATCATCGTCGTGGGCGACGTGGTGCGCTGCGCCGACGCCTGGGATGACCATGGCGCAAGCACATTGCAGGCTGGAGCGTTGCGGGAAGCTTGAGCGCCAGGTGTTTTCCACAGCAACCACCCTGCGCGCTTTTTTTCTTGCACAAGCGCGTCGGGCATGAGCTTTGATAGTATCCTCGTACTTGCTGGGCGGCCGCGGCGCCGCCCATTCGAGGAAACCGGAATAAGCGATCGACAATGCACACTTTGAGCAAGGGCGGGGCGGGATCAGGTATCAGGATATGGGCGGGCGGCCTGCTGCTGGCCCTGGCGGTGGGCGGCGCCTTGTATGCGGGCGCGGCGCGCACGGTCAATGACGACGCCGAACAGCGTTTCGACAATCTCACGCATAGCGCCCAGCACAGCCTGATCACGCGCGTAAAAAGCTATTCCGACCTGCTGCGGGGACTCGAAGCCCTGTTTCGCACCAGCGAGCACCTGACGCGGCGCCAGTTCCACGATTACGTGACCGGCCTCGATATCGTGCGACAGTTCCCGGCCATCGAATCGGTCAACTACGCGGCGGCCGTGCCGTCCACGCAGCGGGCCGCTTTCATCGAGGCCGTGCGCCGTGATACCAGCCTGGCGCCGCGCGGCTATCCCGCTTTCACCATCCGGCCCGCGGGGGAGCGGCCTGAATACACGGTGCTCACTTACCTGGAACCCGATTCCCTGCTGGCCGAACGCATGGGTGTCGATATCGGCGCCAACCCGCTGGTGGCGCAATCGCTGGCGCAGGCGCGCGACAGCGGCCAGGTCAGCGCGTCGGGGCAGGTGATCATGATCAAGGGGCCGCCCGCGCACGTGGGCCTGGGCATGCGCCTGCCCGTGTACCGCAATGGCATGCCGCAAGGCAGCGTGGCCGAGCGCCGCGCCGCCTACCAGGGTTCCGTCGGCATCGGCTTTGGCGTGGCGCAGCTGGTGCACAGCGCGCTCGAACGCAGCGCCCTGGAGCCGCTGCACCTGACCCTGTACAGCGCGGCCGACCCGTTGACGGCCAGCGGGACCCTGTCCATCACGCCGCAGGACCGGCTGCTGTTCAATGATGACGGCGACCTGGCGGCGGCGCCGCCGCAACCGGGCAGCGATGCCGACTATTTCGACCAGGTGCTGCCCGTCGCGTACCAGGGCGGCCTGTGGAAGGCCCATTTCCGTGTGCGCAAGGCGGAGCTGTACAGCCCCTTCGACCGCTATTTCCCATGGCTGGCGCTGGCCGTCGGCGTGGCCGGCACCCTGCTCATTTATGGCTACATCTTTACCTTGTACCGTTCGCGCCGCAACGCGGTGGCGCAGCGCACCCTGCTCGATACGGTGCTCGACAGCGTCGACGCCTACGTCTACATGAAGGATGCCGACTTGCGCTACCGCTACGTGAATGCGCGCACGGCCACCATCCTGGGCCGTCCGGCGGAGCAGCTGATCGGCCGCCAGGATGGCGAGTTGATGCTGGGCGATGCGGCCGCCGCCGCGCAGCTGACGGAGCGCCAGGTCTTCGACAGCGGCGCCAAGTTCGTCGGCGAGGAGCGCTTCGTCGATGCGCAGGGCCAGGTGCATCACCTGTGGAGCGTGAAGGTGCCGCTGGGCTTGCCCGGTCCCGTCACGGGCCTGATCGGCCTGTCCACCGACGTGACGGAATTGCACCGCCTGAAAGAGCAGGCCGACGCGGCCAGCCAGGCCAAGAGCGACTTCCTGTCGAACATGAGCCATGAAATCCGCACGCCGATGAACAGCATCATCGGCATGGCGCACCTGGCGCTCAAATCCGTGGCCGACGCGCGCCAGCGCGACTACCTGCAAAAAATCTACCATTCGGGCCAGCACTTGCTGGGCCTGATCAACGATATCCTCGATTTTTCCAAGATCGAGGCGGGCAAGCTGGAACTGGAAGTGCTGGACTTCCGCCTCGACACCCTGCTGGCGAACGTTGCCAGCCAGCTGGGCGACGCGGCCGCCGTCAAGGGCCTGGCGCTGCAGTTCGATATCGCGCCGGAGCTGCCGCAGCGCTGGCGCGGCGACCCGCTGCGCCTGGAGCAGGTCTTGCTGAACCTGACCAGCAACGCCATCAAGTTTTCCGACAATGGCAGCATCTTCGTGCGCGTGCGCCAGTCCGAGGAACGCGGCAGCTACGCCATGCTGCGCTTCGAGGTGCAGGACCGGGGCATCGGCATGAATCAGGAAGAGGTGGCGCAGCTGTTCCGCTCCTTCCACCAGGCCGACCCGTCGACCACGCGCAAGTATGGCGGCAGCGGCCTGGGACTGGTGATCAGCAAGCAACTGGTGGAGCTCATGGGCGGCAAGGTGGGCGTGTACAGCCAGCCGGGCCTGGGCAGCACCTTCTGGTTTACGGCGCGCCTGGAGAAAAGCGCGCAGGCGGCCGACGAGCGCATCGCCGAAGTCGAGCCGGAAGTATTGGGCGTGATACGCGGCGCGTCCATCCTGCTGGTGGAAGATAACGTCTTCAGCCAGCAGGTGGGCTGCGAATTGCTGGAAGACGCCGGCGCCACCGTCTGCGTCGCCGGCAATGGCCGCGAGGCGCTGGAATTGCTGGCCCGCCAGCGCTACGACTGCGTGCTGATGGACGTGCAGATGCCGGAGATGGACGGCTTCGAGACGACGCGCCGCATCCGCGCCGACCCGAAACTCACTGGCTTGCTGGTGATCGCCATGACGGCCAATGCGGGCAGCGAAGACCGCGCGCGTTGCCTGGAGGCTGGCATGGATGAATTCGTGACCAAGCCGATCGCCCCGAATCTGCTGTTTCACCTGCTGGCGAAATGGTTCCGCTTACGTGGGGGTATTGGCGGCGTCGGCAGCATGGGCCAAGCGCGCGCAAGCGACAGGCTGGCGGCGCCGAAAGCGACGCCACCGGGCGCCGCGCCGGAGTTGCGCGATACGGCCATCCTCGACCTGGCCACCCTGGCCCTCACGTTCAGCAATGACGCCGTGAAGATGCGCAAATACACCCAGTTGTTCCTCGACACGGCGCGCGACGGCATCGCCGAAATGGAGCAAGCCATGGCGCTGGAAGACCTGGGGCGCCTGGCCGACCTGGGGCACCGCAGCAAATCGTCGGCGCTGGCCGTGGGCGCCCATGCCTTTGCGGGTCTGTGCACGTCGATCGAAGGCTTGCGCCTGGGCGGCGATCTGCAGCAGGCGCGCGCCTTGCTGGCGGCCCTGAGGCCGGCGCTGGCGCAGGTGGCGGAACAAATTTCCATGGAATTTGCCGCCAGCGACGCCCCCTGACGCACGCAGCGGCGATAATAGGCGTTTGACGTCTCTGGCCACCCGGCCGGAGACGCGGCAACCCATCGGATCAGCATGCATACACCCGTCACGCCCGGCCTCCTTATCCTGCACGGCAACCAGCTGGAACAGCTGCGCGCCGCCGTCTTCCAGTGGCTGCGCCAGCATCCGCTGGCGCCGCTGGAAACGGATATCTTCCTGGTGCAGTCGAACGGCGTGGCCGAATGGCTGAAGATTGCCCTGGCCGAGGAGATGGGCGTATGCGCCGCCACGCGCATCGCGCTGCCGGCGCGCCTGCTGTGGGAAAGCTACCGGGGCATGCTGGGGCGCGACAGAGTCCCGCGCGTGTCGCCGTTCGACAAGTCCCCGCTGACGTGGCGTCTGATGCGTCTGTTACCGTCGCTGCTGGCCGACCCCGTGTTCGCGCCGCTGCGCTACTTCCTGGCCGATGGCGATTGCGAACGTCGGCTGCAGCTGGCCGAGCGCCTGGCCGACCTGTTCGACCAGTACCAGGTCTACCGCGCCGACTGGCTGGCCGACTGGGCGGCGGGGCGCGACCAGTTGCGCACGGCGCGTGGTGAATCCATCGTTTTGAAGGAAGACCAGCGCTGGCAGGCGCAGTTGTGGCGCGCCGTGGCGGCCGACGTCGAGGATGTCGAGCGCGACACGGGCCGCGCCGACATCCACGATGCCTTCCTGGCGGCGATTGCCGCCGGCGATGCGCCGGCTGGCAAGCTGCCGCGTAGGGTGGTGCTGTTTGGCGTGTCGGCCTTGCCGTACCAGACCTTGCAGGCGCTGGCCGCGCTGGCGCGCCACACGCAGGTGGTGCTGGCCGTTCCCAATCCGTGCCAGTTCTACTGGGGCGACATTATCGACGGGCGCGACTTGCTGCGCGCGGAAAACAAGCGCCAGCGCCAGCGCAACGGCACCGACCTGGCGCAAATTCCGCTGGAAGAACTGCATGCGCACAGCCACCCGCTGCTGGCCAGCTGGGGCAGGCAAGGGCGCGACTTCATCCGCATGCTCGACGAATTCGACGAACACGCGCAAGCGGAAGGGCGCGACGACAGCCTGCGCATCGACCTGTTTGGCGAGGAGGTGGGCGAGACCCTGCTGCAGCAGGTGCAGGTGGCCATCCGCGAACTGCGTCCGCTGGCCGAGCATGAACAGGTGCCGCCCGACGCGGCCGACCGCTCGATCGAATTTCACGTGGCGCACAGCGTGCAGCGCGAAGTGGAAGTGCTGCACGACCAGCTGCTGGCCATGTTCGCGCACAGCGCCGAGACGCTCTTGCGTCCGCGCGACGTGGTGGTGATGGTGCCTGATATCGATACCTTCACGGCCGCCATCCACGCCGTCTTCGGCCAGTACCGGCGCAACGACGAGCGTTTCATCCCGTTCGAGATCGGCGACGTGAAGGACCGCAGCGTGAACCCGCTGCTCGTCGCGCTCGAGTGGCTGCTGCAACTGCCGCAGCAGCGCTGCCGCCAGAGCGAAGTGCGCGACCTGCTCGACGTGCCGGCGCTGGCCACCCGCTTCGGCTTGCAGCCGGACGACCTGGCCACCCTGGGCGCCTGGATCGAAGGGGCGGGCGTGCGCTGGGGCCTGGACCAGCATCACCGCAGCGGCCTGGGGCTGGGCGCGGCCGGCGAACAGAATGCGTGGATCTTTGGCGTGCGGCGCATGCTGCTCGGCTATGCCAGCGGCAGTGGCGCCAGCTTTGGCGGCATCGAGCCATATGCGGAAGTGGGCGGCCTCGATGCGGCGCTGGCGGGCTCGCTGGCGCAGCTGGTCGAGGCGCTGCTGCACTGGCGTACCGTGCTGGCCGGCGCGCGCACGCCGGCCGAGTGGGGCGTGCAGGCGCGCGCGCTGCTGGCCGCCTTCTTTGACGCCGACGACGAGGGCGACCGCCTGACCCTGGCGCAGCTGGAAGGCGCCTTGCAGGGCTGGCTGGAAACCTGCGAGCATGCTGGCTTTGTCGAGTCGGTGCCGTTGTCCGTGCTGCGCGTGGCGTGGCTGGGCGCGCTGGACGAACCGACCCTGAACCATCAATTCGTCTCCGGCGGCGTCACGTTCTGCACCCTGATGCCGATGCGCGCCGTGCCGTTCCGCGTCGTATGCCTGCTGGGCATGAACGATGGCGATTTCCCGCGCCGCGCGCAGAAGGCCGATTTCGACTTGCTGGCGCTGCCCGGCATGGCGCGCCCGGGCGACCGCTCGCGCCGCGACGATGACCGCTACCTGATGCTCGAAGCCTTGCTGGCCGCGCGCGACAAATTGTATGTGAGCTGGGTGGGGCGCAATGTGCGCGACAATTCCGAGCAGCCGCCGTCCGTGCTCGTGTCGCAGCTGCGCGACTACCTGGCGGCCGGCTGGTCGCTGGACCGCCACCTGGTCTCCCTGACGACCGAGCACGCGCTGCAGCCGTTCAGCCGCCGCTATTTCGAGGCCGATGGCTTGCTGACCTATGCGCGCGAATGGCGCATCGCGCATGCCGATGCGGATGCACAGGCCGAGGAACTGGCGCTGGGGCCCTACGAACTCGATCCCGGTACGCGCTTGAAACTGGGCGAACTGGCCAGCTTCTTGCGCCAGCCCGTCAAGTACTTTTTCCGCCGCCGCTTGAGCGTGCATTTCGCCGACGCGGCCATGCTGGGCGAGGATGAAGAGCCGTTCGGCCTGAATGCGCTCGAGCGCTATCTGCTGGAAGACACCATGCTGGACGATGGCGGCGCGGTGGAAGCCTTGGACGACGTGCGCGCCAGCCTGGAAGCACGCGCGGAAAAGCTGGCGCGCGAAGGCGTGCTGCCCATCGGCCTGATCGGCCGGCAAGTGCAGGCGCAGCTGGTCGAGGCGCTCGTGCCCGTGCGCAGCGCGTGGTTGTCGCTGCGCGCCTCGTTCCCGTACGCGGCCGACAAGCGCGCCATCAACTTGCCGTTTGGCGAGGTGCAGATCGACGATTGGCTCGACAGATTGTGCAGCAACGGGCAGGACACGGCCTGGCTGATGCAGATATCCTCGAAGGTGACGGACAAGGGCGGCCTGGCGCGCGGCGACAAGCTGATGCTGATGTGGTTGCGCCAGCTGGCCGCCGCCGCCCTCGGTTTCCCCGTCACCGGCTACCTGGTGGCGCGCGACGCCATCGTCAGCATGGCACCGCTCGATCCGGTCACGTCGCGCGACGCGCTGGCCACCTTGCTGGTGCTGTGGCGCGAAGGCATGAACCATCCGCTGCCCACGGCCTGCAAGACGGGCCTGGCGCTGGTGCAGCAGGGCGACCCGCGCACCGTGTATGACGGTGGCTTCGACATGACTGGCGAGCGCGCGGAACTGTGTTTGGCCCGCCTGTGGCCCGAGTTTTCTGCTTTGGCTGCGGAGGAAGCGTGGGAAGACTGCACGCGCGAGCTGTATGGTCCGCTGGCCGACTGGCTGCAACAGCACATCACGATCGACCCGATCAGCGCGCCCGATGATGATGCGGGAGAAGAACAATGACGAGCCATTTGCTCAACCCCCTGGCGTTCCCGCTGCATGGCTCGCGCCTGATCGAAGCGTCGGCCGGTACGGGTAAAACCTGGACCATTGCCGCGCTGTACGTGCGGCTCGTGCTGGGGCATGGCGACGACGACAGCCGCTTTACGCGTCCGCTGCTGCCGGCCGACATCCTCGTGATGACATTTACCCGCGCCGCCACGCGCGAATTGTCGAATCGCGTGCGCGAGCGCCTGATCGAGGCGGCCGCTTATTTTCGTCACGAATTTGGCATTGAATCCGGCGGCAGCGACCCGTTTCTCGACGCCTTGCTCGAATCCTATCCTGACGAGAGCGAGCGGCAAAAGGCCGCGCACCGGCTGATGCTGGCCGCCGAGACGATGGATGAAGCGGCCATTTTCACCATCGACGCCTGGTGCCAGCGCATGCTGCGCGAGCACGCGTTCGACAGCGGCAGCCTGTTCGACGAGGAGCTGGTCAGCGACGAGCAAGCCCTGTTCGAGGATGCGGCCCACGATTACTGGCGCCAGCAAGTCTATCCCTTGCCGCCGCAGGCGCTTGACGTGCTGCTGGCCTGCTGGCCCGACGTCGGCGCGCTGAAGAAAGGCGCGCGCGAGCTGGCGCGCCGCGCCGACATCATGCGCATGGCGGACGAGGAAGCGTTGTCGGCACTGATCGCGCGCGAACAGCGGGCCCTGGCCGCGCAGCTGGCCACCCTGAAGGCGGGCTGGGTCGAGCGCGTGGACCAGATGGCCGTGTGGATCAACGACCACCGCGCCGCCAATCCCAAGTGTTTTAACGGCGTCAAGATGAGGCCGGAAAACCTGGCGAAGTGGTTCGATGGCTTGCGCCGCTGGGCGCAGGATCCCCTGTTGCTGCTGCCGGCCATCACGGCCAAGGCGTGGGAGCGCCTGACGCCGTTCGGCATCGAGGATGGGTTTGCCAAGAGTTTCACGGCCCAGGTGCCCGAGTGCTTCGAGCATACGGAGGCGCTGGGGATCGCCCTGGCGGGTATCACGCCGCTGGCGCACAAGCTGCATCTGCATGCGGCGGCGGCCATCGCGCGGCGCATGGACCAGTTGAAGCGCCAGTCGCGCCAGTTCGGCTTTGCCGACATGCTGCAGCGCTTGCACGACGCGCTGGCCGGCGAAAATGGAGTGGCCCTGCGCCAGCGCATCATCGACCAGTATCCGCTGGCCATGGTCGATGAATTCCAGGATACGGCGCCGGCCCAGTACCAGATTTTCAACCTGCTGTACCGCATCGCCGACAACGACCCGGCGCTGGGCCTGTTCCTGATCGGCGACCCGAAACAGTCGATCTACGGCTTTCGCGGCGCCGACATCCAGAGCTACCTGGCGGCGCGGCGCGCCACCACCGGGCGCCACTATCAGCTGGGCACCAACTACCGCTCGACGGCGCCCTTGGTGGCGGCCGTCAACCAGCTGTTCCTGCACGCGGAGCGCGACGAGGTGCCGCTTGGGGCCTTCCGCTACCGGCAAAACGGCGAGAATCCGCTGCCGTTCGAGGCCGTCGACGCCAAGGGCCGCGCCGAGCACCTGGTGAACGCCGGCGGCCCGTTGCCGGCCCTGCTGGCCGCCTGCGCCAGTGATGAAGCGCTGCGCGGGGACAGCTACCGCGAGTATTTCGCGCAGCATTGCGCCGAACATATCGTCGCCATGCTGGGCGATGCGCAGGCCGGTTTTACGGGCCCCGACGGGTTTGCGCGCTTGCAGCCGGCCGATATCGCCATCCTCGTGCGCGACCGCAAGGAGGCGGCGGCCATCCGCCGCGCGCTGGCGCGCCGCCGGGTTGCCAGCGTCTACCTGTCCGACAAGGATTCCGTCATCGACAGCGAGGAAGCGCAAGACGTGCTGCGCTGGCTGGCTGCGCTGGCCAATCCCCTCGACGGGGGGCTGGCGCGCGCCGCCTTTGCCACGCGCACCATCGGCCTGTCGCTGGGCGAACTGGCGCGCCTGTCGAGTGATGAACTGGAATGGGAGCGCCGGGTCGAGCAACTGAAGGCCCTGCACCTGATCTGGCAGCGCCAGGGCGTGCTGGCCATGCTGCGCCGTTTCATCCACGAATTGCAATTGCCCGCCATGCTGCTGCAGCAGACGGGAGGCGAGCGGCGTTTGACGAATCTGCTGCACCTGGCCGAGCTGCTGCAATCGGCCAGCCGCCAGCTCGATGGCGAGCAGGCGCTGATACGCTGGCTGGCCGAGCAGATCGCAGGCGAAGGCGAAAACGGCGACGAGCGCGTGCTGCGCCTGGAAAGCGATGCGGAGCTGGTGAAGGTCATCACCGTGCACAAGTCCAAGGGACTCGAATATCCGCTCGTGTATCTGCCGTTCGCCGTCACGGCGCGCAAGGTGGATAAACGCAACCGCAGCTTCTTCGAGTATGCGGGCGACGATGGCGAACGCCGTCTCGACCTGTCCTTGTCCGACGAGGCGATGGCGGCGGTGGAAGAGGCGCGCATCGAGGAAGACTTGCGCCTGCTGTACGTGGCGCTGACGCGGGCGCGCCACTTTCTGTGGCTGGGCGTGGCCGCCCAGGCGGCGCGCAAGGCGGGCGAGAATACCTTGCACGAATCGGCGCTCGGCTACCTGTTGACGGGCGGCGACAAGCTGCCGTTCGACCAGCTGATGCTGCGCTGGCAGCAGGTGGCGGGCAGCTGCGACGCCATCTACGTCAGCACCTTGGGGCAGCCCGACGCCTGCACGGTGCTGGACCGGGTGGAGCGGCGGCCCGAGTTGCGTCCCGCGCCCGTGTTCGCGGGCGAATTCGAGCGCGACTGGTCGGTGGGCAGCTTTACTTCGCTGACACGCCAGATCGGCGCCGTGGCGGCCGCGCACGTGCCGCAGCGGGCGCTGGAAGAAACCTTGCTGGAAGACGGCACGGCGGTGGCCGTGGCCACGCCGACGCACATGGGCGACGCGCCGTGGCACCGCTTCCCGCGCGGTTCCGTGCCTGGCAATTTCCTGCACGAGCAGCTCGAGTGGATGGGTGGCGAAGGTTTTGACAGCGTCCGCGATGATAATTTCAACACGCGCCTGGCCGCGCGCTGCGAGCGGGCTGGCTGGGGCCACCGCCAGGACGACGCCATCGCCTGGCTCAGGGAAATCGCCATCACGCCGCTGCCGCTGCTCGATGCCTCGCTGTCGCAGCTGGACAGCACACTGTCCGAGATGGAGTTCTGGTTCCCCAGCGAGCATTTGTCCACGGCGGCGCTCGACCAGCTGTGCACGCGCTTGCTGCTCGATGGGGCATCGCGTCCCGTGCTGCCGCGGCGCCAGCTGCACGGCATGCTGAAAGGCTTTGCCGACCTGGTCATCGAACGGGATGGCCGCTACTGGGTGCTCGACTACAAGTCGAACGCGCTGGGCGCCAACGACGCGGCCTACCACACGCAGGCGCTGGCGGCCGGCATGGCGCAGCATCGCTACGATATCCAGGGCGCGATCTACATGCTGGCCCTGCACCGGCTGCTGAAAAGCCGTCTTGGCGATGCCTACGACCCGGCCGAACACCTGGGCGGCGCCATCTTCCTGTTCCTGCGCGGCATCGCGAATGCGGACACGCATGGCTGCTACTGGCTGGCGCCGCAACTGGAACTGCTGGACGGCCTCGATCAACTGTTAGAAGAAACGGAACACCATGCAGCATAACGTGCAGTTGGATACCCTGCAGATGGATGCCTTGTTCAGCCATGTCGACGGCCTCGCCGAGGCAGGGCACCTGCGCCGCCTGAGCGCCGCCTTTGCACGCTTTATCGCCAGCCTGGACGAACAGACGCCGAATGCGTCCGCCGTGGCCGTGGCCGTGGCGTGCGTGGTGCTGTCCGAGCTGGAAGGGCGGGGGCACAGCTGCCTGATGCTGTTTGAGCTGGCCAGCGAACCGTCGCAGCTGCTGGGCTGGAGCGAAGAGCTGTGGCATGGCGTGCTGGCCGTTTCCGGTCCGCTGCCGGGCAGCGTCGCTGGCTGGCGCGCGCTGCTGGCCGGCGCGCCGCAGGTGTGGCAGGTTGGTGCCCCCGACGTGAAACAGCCGCTGGTGCTCGATGGCGACCGCCTGTACCTGCGCCGCTACTGGCGCGACGAGACCCTGGTGGGCGAAAAAATCGCCGCGCGCGCGCAGGATTTGACGAATCCGCCGCTGCCGCAGGTGCGGCTATGGCTCGATATCCTGTTCGACCAGCCGTCCAAGGACGGTGGCCCGGACTGGCAGAAAGTGGCGTGCGCCATCGCCCTGCGCGGCAAGGTGGCCATCATCACGGGCGGCCCGGGGACGGGCAAGACCTACACGGTGGCCAGTTTGCTGACCTTGCTGTTTGCCGTCTCGCCGCAGCCGGAGCAGCTGCGCATCGCGCTGGCCGCGCCGACCGGCAAGGCGGCCGCGCGGCTGAAGCAGTCGATCGACAAGGCTTTGGAAGGTTTGGCGGCCAAGGCGGGCGATGCGTTGCCCCTGCTGGAACTGGCGCGGCGCATGGGCGCGGCGCGCACCCTGCATAGTTTGCTGGGCGCGCGACCCGATACGCGCGCCTTTGCCCACCACGCGGGCAATCCGCTCGACGTCGACGTGCTGATCGTCGATGAAGCGTCGATGGTGCACCTGGAAATGATGGCGTCCGTGCTCGACGCCTTGCCGCCCACGGCGACCTTGATCCTGCTCGGCGACAAGGATCAATTGGCGTCCGTGGAAGCGGGCGCCGTGCTGGGCGACTTGTGCCACGACGCGCAGGCGGGCGGCTACACGGACGCCACCATCGCGTATGCGCAGGCGGCCAGCGGCGTGGCCATTCCGCCCGCCTTTGCGGGGGCGGCAGGCGCGTTGGCGCAGCAGACGGTAATGCTGCGCCACAGCCACCGCTTCAGCGGCCCGATCGGCGAACTGGCCTTGGCCGTGAATGCCGGCAGGCCCGATCTGGCCAAAGCCTGCTTCGCAGGCGACAGCGGCGGCCAGCTGGGGTGGAGCGTGAGCGCGCAGCCGGACGAGGTGCTGCGCCTGGCCTTGCGCGGGCGCGCGGAGGCACCGGGCGGCTACCAGCCCTACCTGGCGCTGGTGACTGCCGGCGAGGCCGCGTACGCGCAGCATGACGACTGGGTGCGCGCCGTGCTGCATGCGTTTGAAGCATTCCGCATCCTGTGCGCCGTGCGCGAGGGCGAGTGGGGCGTGGCCGGCCTGAACACGGCCATCGAGCTGCGCCTGGAAAAGGAAGGCTTGATACGCCGCAGCGAATGGTATGTGGGCCGTCCCGTGATGGTCACGCGCAACGATTACGGCACGGGCGTGTTCAATGGCGACATCGGGTTGACCTTGCGCGATCCGGCGCGGCCGGGATCATTGCGCGTGTATTTCCTGGAAGGGGAGAACGTGCGCAGCGTGCTGGCCACGCGCCTGCGCCACGTGGAGACGGCGTTCGCCATGACCGTTCATAAATCGCAGGGCTCGGAATTTCGCCACACGGTGCTGGTGCTGCCGCAGGAAGGCGGCGCCATGCTGGCGCGCGAACTGGTCTACACGGGCATTACGCGCGCGCGCGACTTCTTTACCCTCGTCTCGCCCACGCAGGCCGTGCTGTTCGACGCGATTCTGCGCCGCACGCAGCGGGCCAGCGGCTTGAGAGGGCTGATCGGCTGATGGGTTGGTGGGGCTCGATAGATTTCCACATGGAAATATATCTGTTGTATTCCGAATATTGATGAAATTTGTTCCGATTTTTGTGTGAAAATGCTTTCATAGAGAAAGCGGTGCAACAGCACTGTTTCACGCCAATAAAATCGAAACGAGGAGTCCATCATGTTGTCTTCCCTTCGCACGCGGCTGGTGCTCATTTGCGTGGCCATCGTCGTCCTGTCCATGCTGGCCTTGTCGGCCGCCAATTACGTCACCACGCGCGGCAGCATGCTGGCGTCGTCGGACCAGCAGATGCAGCAGCTGCTGCAAAGCCAGTCGGCCGTGCTGGCGCAATGGGTCGATGGCAAGAAAAAGGTCATGGCGTCCGTCGTCATGTCGGCTGAGACGCCCGATCCGCTGCGCGCCTTCCAGATCGCGGAAAAGGCTGGCGATTTCGCGGAAGTGTTCATCGGCTACGTGGACAAGCGTTCCGTATTTACCCATCCTGGCCGTCCGGCCGATTTCGATCCCACGGCGCGCGCCTGGTACACGGATACCGTCAAGGCGGGCGTGCCGATGCTCACGCCGCCGTACGTGGATGCTGCCAGCCACAAACTCGTGGTGTCGTTCACGGCGCCCGTCGGGCCGAAAGAGGCATTGGTCGGCGTGGCGGGCGCGGATGTGCTGCTCGATACGGTGATTGCCAACGTGGTGGCGATCAAGCCGACGCCGCACAGTTTTGCCTTCCTCGTCGACCAGAGCGGCACCATCATCGCCCATGCGAACAAGGACCTGAGCCTGCAGCCGGTGGCGAAACTCGATGCGGCGCTGTCGGCCGCGCAGGTCAACCGCCTGGAAAGCACGCGCACCAGCGACGCCGTGCGCCTGAACGACCGCGACGGCAAGCTGTACGTCACGCGCGTGGCGGGCACCGACTGGCTGCTGGCCGTGGTGCTCGACCAGCAGGAAGCCATGCAAGCCTTGCAGACGATGCTGACGACGGCCACCGTCACGGCCGCGCTGCTGACGGGGCTGGCCGCGCTGCTGCTGTCGCTGCTGGTGTTCAAGATGCTCAAGCGCCTGGAACTGGTGCGTGACGCGCTCGACGACATCGCCTCGGGCGAGGGCGATTTGACGCGCCGGCTCGACGCTTCCGGCGTGGATGAACTGGCGCAGATCGCCGGCGCCTTCAACCGCTTCATCGACAAGATCGCCGCCGTTCTCGTGAAAATTCGCACGGCCAGCGAGTCGGTCAAGGTATCGTCATCGGAAATCGCCGCCGGCAACCAGGACCTGTCGTCGCGCACGGAGCAGCAAGCCAGTTCGCTGGAAGAGACGGCCGCCTCGATGGAGGAGCTGACCAGCACCGTCAAGCAAAATGCCGACAATGCGCGCCAGGCCAACCAGATGGCGCAATCGGCGTCCGGCGTGGCCAGCAAGGGCGGGCAAGTGGTGGCGCAGGTGGTCGATACCATGGCCTCGATCAACGATTCGTCGAAGAAGATCGTCGACATCATCAGCGTCATCGACGGCATCGCCTTCCAGACGAATATCCTCGCCCTCAATGCGGCTGTGGAAGCGGCGCGCGCGGGTGAGCAGGGACGGGGCTTTGCCGTGGTGGCGACGGAAGTGCGCAGCCTGGCGCAGCGCTCCGCTGGGGCGGCCAAGGAAATCAAGCTGCTGATCGACGATTCGGTGAGCAAGGTCGATTCGGGCGCGCGCCTCGTCGACGAGGCTGGCGCGACGATGCAGGAAATCGTCGACAGCGTGCGCCGCGTCACCGACATCATGGGCGAGATCACGGCCGCCAGCGTCGAGCAAAGCTCGGGCATCGAACAGGTGAACCAGGCGATCGCGCAAATGGACCAGGTGACGCAGCAGAACGCGGCCCTGGTGGAAGAGGCTGCGGCTGCGGCCGAAAGCCTGCAAGACCAGGCCAATACCCTGGCGCAGGTGGTGGGCGTGTTCAAGCTCGATGAGGGGCAGGCGCCGGCCTCTGTCAAACCGGTGGTGCGCGCACCTGCCGCGCCGCGCCTCGCCAGCAGTGCGGCAAGGACGCCTGCCGTCAAGGCGGAGCGCAGCGAGGAGTGGGAGACGTTTTAAGCCGGTTTCCAGGCGCGCCGTGGCGCCAGGGTCGGCGCCATCTGTTTCGCCACCTCGAAAAAAGCGTTGGTGGCCGGCGTGTTCTGGCGCCGGTCGCGCACGGCCAGGCCCACCTTGCGGCTGACGGGCGGATTCAGGGGCAGGGCGACCAGCTCAGGATACTGTTCGCGCAGGCGCTGCGGCAGGGCCAGTTCGGCGACGATGGACACGCCGTCGCCGCGGCTGACCATGTCGAGGATGGTGATCACCTGGCTGATGCGGTACGGCACCTGCGGCTGCAGCCCCGCGTTGGCGAACAGCGGCTCGATCAGGCAGGCGCAGCCCGCCTCGGACATGATGAACGGCCCCTCGCACAGCTGCGCCAGGGTGATGGAGTTTTCGCTTGCCAGCGCATGGCTGCGCGGCACCAGCGCCATCATCTGGTCTTCCACCAGCGGCGCCGTATCAAAACGCTCGTCGGGCAGCACGACGAAGCCCACGTCGACCCGGCGTTCGCGTATCCACTGCACCACCTCATGGTCGGCGCCTTCGTCGATGCGCAGGTCGATGCCCGGATAGCGCAGGCGGAATTGCGCCGTGATGGCGGGCAACAGATTCAAGGACGAGGTGGGGCCAAACGAGCCGATGCGCAGGGTGCCCTGGCGCTGGCCCAGCACGTCGGCCGCTTCCTGGCGCATGGCTTCGGACAAGCCGAGGATTTCGCGCGCGCGCACGAGCAGCTGGCGGCCCACGTCGGTCAGCTCGGCCGAGGCCTGGTGGCGCACGATCAGGTCCACGCCCATCTCCTTTTCCAGCGCCTTCAAGGCGTGCGAGACGGCCGACTGGCTGATGCCCAGCTGCGCGGCGGCGGCGGAAAAGCCGTGCAGTTCGGCCACCAGGGTAAAAATTTCCAGTTGCGTGAAGGTCATGGTGTGGTTTCTTTGATGTATGAGTATTTACTCATTATTTCATGAGTTGATATTAGTATTAATATATATCTGCAGCGTCCGCTGCACAAGCGACATCATAGGACTTTCCATGCGCACTACCGCCATCCCTTCAGCCGCCTTGCCTTCCGTGCAATCGCCGCTCGTCTATCTCAAACTCATTTTCGTCGCCCTATTCTGGGGCGGTACCTTTATCGCGGGACGCGTGCTGGCGCAGCAGATGCCGCCCATGACGGCCGCCAGCGGACGCTTCGGCGTGGCCGTGCTGTTGCTCGTTGTGCTGGCGTGGAAACTGGAAGGGGGCTTGCCGCGCCTGGACCGCAAGCAGCTGATGACGACGGCCGCGCTGGGCCTGACGGGCATCTTTCTGTATAACCTGTGCTTCCTGGCGGCCCTGTCGCGCATGCCGGCCGGGCGCACGGCCCTGTTCGTGGCCTTGAATCCCATCGTCACGGCGCTGGCCTCGGCCATGCTGTTTCGCGAACGGCTCGGCTCCTTCAAGTGGCTGGGGATCATGCTGGCGTTCTGCGGCACGGCCATCGTCATCACGCGCGGCGACCTCGCCGGCGTGCTGCATGGTAACGGCGGCGGCATCGGCGCCGGCGAGATCTTCATGTTTTGCGGCATTTCCAGCTGGGCCGCCTACACCCTGATCGGCCGGGTCGCGCTGAAGGGCTTGAGCCCGATTGCCGCCACCACGTATGCGGCGATGTGGGGCCTGGTCTTTTTGCTGGTGGGGGCGGCCGTGGAATTTCCCACCGTGCCATGGCGCAGTTTCGGCTGGCAAGTGTGGGCCGCCATCGGCTACCTGGGCGTGTTCGGCACAGTGATCGGCTTTGTCTGGTATTACGAGGGCGTCAAAGCGCTGGGCCCGTCGCGCACAGCCGTGTTCAACAACCTCGTGCCCGTGTTCGGCATCGTGCTGGCGGCGGTGTTGCTGGGCGAGCCGGTGCTCGCCTCGATGCTGGTGGGCGGGGCGGTGACGATTGCCGGCGTCATCATGACCAACCGGCAAGCGAAATAGTTCCGGGGTCAGTTGCGCTCAGCGGGCGCGGCGGCGCTTACTTGGCTTCGCCGGCGCCTTCTTGTGCCGGCTGACCGAGGCGCGCATCACCTTCGGCTCTTCGATGCCGTTCTCGGCCGCCAGCATGCGGCGGATGTTGACGGCGTCCATGGCGCGCACGGAATTGGCGCGCGCGTTGAGCAAAATCATGGTGGCGAACTTGCCGGCCGACTTGATGCGCATGATCAGGCAGCGGCCCGCTTCATTTGTGTAGCCCGTCTTCGACAGGCCGATGTCCCAGCCTTTGGCGCCCACCAGGCGGTTCGTGTTGTGGTATTCCACGTCGCGGCCCTTGATCTGGATGATGTCCTTCGAATCCGTCGTGATACGGCTGATTTCCGGGTAGCGCGAGGCGGCCACGGCCATCTTGACGAGGTCGGCCGCCGTCGACTGGTTGTTCGGCGACAAGCCCGTCGGCTCTTCGATCACGGTCTGGCGCATGCCCAGGGCCTTGATCTTGGCGTTGACGGCCACGGCAAACGCCGTCGGGCCGCCGGGGAAGGTACGCGCCAGCGAGGCGGCGGCGCGGTTGTCGGACGACATCAGCGCCAGTTGCAGCACGTCGTGGCGGCTCAGGGTGGCGCCCACGGGCACGCGCGAGGTGCTGTGTTTCAAGGTGTCGACGTCTTCACGGTCGATGCTGATCTCTTCCTGCATGTTCGCCTTGGAGTCGAGCACGACCATGGCTGTCATGAGTTTGGTCAGCGAGGCGATGGGCACCACCACGTTGGAATTTTTTTCGAGCAAGACTTTGCCTGTACCGTCTTCGACCACCAGTATCGACTGGGAACCGAAGGGCACGGCGATGGCCGCTGTCGAAAGCGTCATCAGCACCGCGGCGAACATTTTTTTGAGCATGGGATTGTATGTGGAAAAGCAGTTTTGGGGCGCCATCGTGGGCGCTGCGCGCAAATCCGGGACGGGGCCGCGCGGGGACGCGGCGTGTATCTCGGAGGCAATATTTGCCAAGCTTAAACAATACCATTAAAGATCAAGCGATGTCTACGGTACAGGCCCGCAACAGGCGGCGTTGCGGCCAATTTGGCAAATAAAAACGGCTGTTCTTGCCGTAGTGAAAATTGTTGCGCATTTATTGATTTCATCTTGGAAACTTCGTATGATTTGAGCAATATTGGCAGCGAGGGCCTGGCGGACGCCGCGCGCTTCGTCGTTGATCCCTGCCGCTTCGTGCTTCGTCGCCCCGCGCTATGCCCCGCAACAGGGGCGCCGTAGACTGCGTTCATGCCTGAATCACAGACCACGGGGAACGCATCGTGTTAAAAAAATATACGGATTGGTACCGCAGCGTCGATGAGGAATCGTTGCTGGTACTGAAACACCCGGAGATGGCGGAGCAGGTCCAGGGACGGGTGCGCCGCTACGTCGCCATGAAGCTGGTCAAGCTGACGCCGATCGAGCGCCAGCAGCTGCACGATTTCCTGCTCAAGTACCGTGGCGCCGGTTTTTACATCGCCGCGGGAAAGCTGATGCTGTTGTTCAGCGCCATCGGTGTCGCACTGCACCTGCTGCTGCCGGCCAGGTTCGAATTGCTCAAGGCCCTCATCTTCAGCAACGGCCTGGGTTTTGCGCTGGCGTGGGGCCTGGTGGGCGTGTGGTTCAATTACCGCAGTTCCGTGCGCAACAGGCTCAAGAAACTCTTGCTGATCGTGTCGACCTGCGTGGCCGGGGTGGCGGTTGGCGTGCTGCTGGCCGGCTTGAGCGATACCGGTTCCATGGACATGGCCTTCGAGCGCTTGCTGCGCGTGGGCGGCACGGCCTTGCTCGTCGCTTGCCTGTTTTATATGGTGCCGCTGGCGATCGTCACCACCTGGCGCAACCGGCAGTACGAAGCACTGACCCTGCAACTGCAGCAGGATGCCGAGCGCGACCGCCTGGCGCGCGAACTGAGCGAATCGCAGCTGCGCCTGCTGCGTGCGCAGATCGAGCCGCATTTCCTGTTCAATACCCTGGGCGCCGTGCAGCAGCTGGCCGAGCAGGGAGCGCAAGGCGCCAGCCGGGCCGCCGCATTGACGGCCGACCTGATCGCCTTCCTGCGCGCCAGCCTGGCGGAGATGCGCAGCGAGCAAGTGCCCTTGCAAAGCGAATTCGACATGGTGGCCGCGTATTTGCGCGTGATGCAGGCGCGCATGGGCTCGCGCCTGCGCTATGCGCTGGACTTGCCGGCCGAGTTTGCGCACGCGACGATACCCAGCATGATCTTGCTGACCCTGGCGGAAAACGCCATCAAGCATGGTATTGAACCAGCGCTGCGCGGCGGCGAGATCCGCCTGTCGGCGCTGCGGGTGGACGGCATGCTGCGCCTGCGCGTGCAGGACACGGGCATGGGTTTGCCTGCCAGCGGCACGGGCGGCGCACTGGGAGGCGGCCTGGGCCTGGAAAACGTGCGTAGCCGGCTGTTGCTGTCCGATCCGTCCGCCAGCCTGAGCCTGCGCGACGGCGAAGAGGGCGGCGTGATCGCTGAAATATTGCTTCCCATTAAAATTGCATCGAGCCTGAAAGCACCCGCCGCATGAACCCCACCATCCTGATCGCCGAAGACGAACCCCTGATGCGCGAGCGCCTGCTCATGCTGCTGGCGCAAGCCTGGCCCGAGGCGCACGTCGTGCTGGTGGCGGAAAACGGCAACGATGCCTGGGACGGTTTCCTCGAGCATGAGCCGGACGTGGTCTTCCTCGATATCCGCATGCCGGGCCTGTCGGGCCTGGAAGTGGCCGAGCGCATCGGCAAGCGCGCCCATGTGGTGTTCGTCACGGCCTACGACCAGTACGCCGTCGATGCGTTCGACGCGGGCGCCGTCGACTACCTGCTCAAACCCGTGCAGGCCGAGCGCCTGCAGCGGGCGCTGGCCCGCCTGCGCGACAAGCTCGGCGCCCAGCCGGCCGACATGGCCAATTTATTGCAGTCGCTGCGCGCCGCCTTGCCGGCCGCACCGCGCGACAGGTTGAAATGGATCAAGGCCAGCGTGGGCAAGCAGATTCGCCTGATCGACATCGACGACGTGTTGTTCTTCCAGGCCGACACCAAGTACACGCGCGTCGTGCTGGCCGGCTCGGAAGCGCTGGTGCGCACGCCGCTCAAGGATTTGCTGAGCGGCCTCGATCCGGAACAGTTCTGGCAAATCCACCGCGGCACCATGGTCAACGTCAAAGCCATCGAGGCGGCCGAGCGCATCGACGCCGAACGCATGCAGGTGCTGGTGCGCGGCAGCACGGAAAAGCTGCCCGTCAGCCGCACGTTTACGTATCTGTTTCGCGATTAGTGCGCAAGAAAAAACGCGCGCTTACTGGATCTTGGCAATCGACACTTCCGTCGACTTGACCAGCGCGATGACTTCGCTGCCTACTTTCAAATCCAGGTCCTTGATCGAGCGCGAGGTGATTACCGACGTGACGATGCCGTGCGGCGTTTCCACGTCCACTTCCGAGACCACGGGGCCAAAGATGATTTCCTTGATCTTGCCGCGAAACTGGTTGCGTACATTCACTTCCGAGATAGCCATGATATTTCCTTTGTGCCCGTAATACGCCATGCGGCGCGACAAGGCCAGAGTACGGCCCGCGCGCGCTTTTGACCACGAATCGATGCGCATATCGATATGCGGAAAGGCGTGCATCAGAAGGCAGCTGGTAGCTGCGCTATCGCGTTCTTGAGGACCAGGTCGCATCGCCCCATCATGTCTTCATATTTTTCGGGTACATCCTTGTTGCGACTGAAACGGTTGAGCATATTGATGCACATGTCAGTCAAATGATTTTTCTGCAAGATCTGGTCGACGATATGTTGCGTGGCCCTGGAGATATGCTCGGCTGCTTCTGGAGAAAGTTGATTGCCGTTCTCGTCTGCCACGGTCACAAACCTGGCCCCCACCTTGCTCGCTTCGACTTGCCGCTCCAATGACGCTACCTTGTCCTGGGCGGATACCACAGCCGCTCGCGCGGCAACGACATCAGCCGGCGCGGAACTGTTCTTGCCGTCCTTTGTCTGATCTTCCTGGAGCGCCCCCTTGTCATGCTGATCGCCGGTACTTTTGCCTGGTTCAGCTGCGGTGTCGCTCAAGTGCGTGAGTGTTGCCTTTTTGTCGCTGAGGTCAAGTTTTGCCTGTTCGAGTTTGCTTTGCAATTGTTTGCTGGCCTCCGTATCTGTCATTGGCATATTGCTTGTCTTGCGCGGAATCATCGCACCGGTTAATTGTTCGATGGCCAATACACCCAGTGTGAGATCTTGCGAGCGTGCCATCAGCATCATGACATCGCCGTCGGACAGCCAATTGTTTTGTGCAAACGCACAGATACGGAACAGATGCTCGCGCATCAAGGTGATCGATTGCGAATGCAGGCCGACACTTTGCGAATTGGCCTGCAACGCATTCGATACCGAAGCTGCGTTGTTGGCGGAGCTGACGGATGCGCCCAGCGATGAAATATAGGCTTGCAATGCGTCAGGGGTGGGCTCGGCACAAATGACACCTTTGGCATCGGCATATGCCAGGCGTTGCGGCGCATCCAGATGTATCGCAGTGGCCTGCTTGGGTAGTGCCGTAGTACGATCAATGGTGTTGAAATTGGCGCACGCCGAGAGCGACAGCATTACGGCGCTGCTCACGGCCAGGCGCCAGGAGGTAGGGGTGAGGCGAGCCGGCGCGGTCCTGTCGGAAACGCTGGTAGGTATGGTAGGCATGGTAGGCATGATGTGGCTCCTTGAACGTTGATGCTTGCATTGATCGGCTGGCGACGCCGCTGCAGGCCGCCGCCATTGACAGCATGGTGCCTGCCTTGGTGCGCGTGCACATCCTTCATATGAAGGATGTGGCGCTATTGGGAGGGGGCGTGAATACAGACGGCGCCGATCCGGTCATCGCCGCCTTTTACCGGGCGGCATTGGAACCGTTGCAGTGGAGCGTGGCCATGCGCGCGTTCGCCCGGCTGGCCGGTGGCGAAGTCGCTTGCTGTTTCCTGAAGGCGGAAACGGGCGCGGTACCCTCGCGCGGCTATGTGACCGGGCTGGACCAAAGTGCCTGGGAGGATGGCTACCGGCGCTACTACCATGCGCTCGATCCCGGCTATGCGGTCCTCACGCGCGGGCCGCCCGGGCGCATGCATCTGATGCAGGATTATTTCAGCGAGCAGACGGTGGCGCGCAGCGAATATTTTCAGGATTTCTATTTGCGCGCGGGCGTGCGCTATTCGTGCAGCGGCGTCGTGCGCGACAACGGCGCGCTCACCATCCTGTCCGCGCACCGCGCCGCCGGCCAGGGCCCGTATGACGCGAACACGCACAGCCAGCTGCAGCGCGTGCTCGAGCATCTGCCAAATGTGTTTCGCCTGCGCGATACGGCGCAGCAAGCCCAGGCGCATGGCGCGCTGGCCTGGGAGGCGCTCGATGCCTTGCCGCGCGCCATCTTGCTGGTCGATGCCTGCCTGCACCTGGTTTTCATGAACCTGGCGGCGCAGCGCTTGCTGGCCGCCACGTCGCCGCTCGCCGCCGTGATCACCTTGCACGGCGGTAAGGTCGCTGTGTGTGTGAGCCAGCTGCAACAGCAACTGGCGCCGCGCGTGCGGCAAGCTTGCCTCGGAATGGCGTGCCACCGTCCAGCGCCCTTGTATGCGAGCGATGCAGACGGCCGGCCGGCGCTGGAAATTGGCATCCTGCCGCTGCCCGTGCGTATCGGCCCGGCAGATGGCGATGGCGCCAGTCTGGCCATGCTGTCCTTGCGGCCGCTGTTCAGGAGCGGGCGGCGGCATTGGCCCGGCGCGGCCGAGCGGCCATGCGGCTTGACGGGCGCGGAGTGGTCGCTGGCGCTGGCCCTGGCCGACGGCATGGAGCCAGCCGCGTACGCCCAGCGCCAGGGTGTGCGCATCAGTACCGTGCGCAGCCAGATCCAGGCCATATTGGCCAAGACAGGCACGCACCGCAGCAGCGAGATTGCCAGCCTGTTCAGCGCGTTCGAGTGGCAGGCAGGCGCACCGCCATAAAAAAACCGGGACATGTCCCGGTTTTTTTATGGATACGGCGAAGATTATTTCTGATAAATCTTGTCGAACTCGCCGCCGTCGTCAAAGTGTTTCTTTTGCGCTTGTTTCCAGCCGCCAAACACGTCATCGATGGTAAACAGCGTGATCGGCTTGAAGCTGGCCGCGTATTTCTTGGCGACTGCGGCCGAACGGGGGCGCAGGTAGTGCTTGGCGACCAGTTCCTGGCCCGGTTCCGAGTACAGGTATTGCAGGTAGGCCGTGGCTTCCTTGCGGATGCCGCGGCGGTCGACGACCTTGTCGACGACGGCCACCGGCGACTCGGCCAGGATGGAGATGCTTGGATACACCACTTCAAAGTTGTCGCCGAATTCAGCGCGCACCAGTTGCACTTCATTTTCAAACGTCACCAGCACGTCGCCGATTTCACGTTGCGTGAAGGTGGTGGTGGCGCCGCGGCCGCCGCCGTCCAGCACGGGTACGTTCTTGAACAGCTTGGTAACGAGGTCGCGCGCCTGCGCTTCGCTGCCGCCTTTTTTCACGGCATAGCCCCAGGCCGCCAGGTAGGTGTAGCGGCCGTTGCCCGAGGTTTTCGGGTTCGGTACGATGACCTTGATGCCGGGCTTGGCCAGGTCGTCCCAATCCTTGATGTGTTTCGGGTTGCCTTTGCGTACCAGGTACACCATGGTCGAATAGAACGGCGCCGCATTGTTCGGGAATTTCTTGGCCCAGTCGGCCACCACGAGGCCACGGTCGACGAGGATGTCGATGTCATTGGCCTGGTTCATGGTGACAACGGACGCTTCCAGGCCATCGGCCACGGAGCGCGCCTGCTTGCTCGAGCCGCCGTGCGATTGCTTGATGGTAATCGTTTCGCCCGTTTTGGCTTTCCAATCAGCAATAAATGCGGGATTCACATCCTTGAACAATTCGCGCATCACGTCGTACGAAGCGTTCAGCAAGACCACGGGTTCGGCGGCACTGGCGGCCATCGGCAGGCTCATGGCGGCAGCGGAAGCGGCCAGGGCGCTGGCCAGGAACCAGCGGCGCGAGCGTTGGGTGAGCGTTGCTGCGGCAGTCGTTACGGCGTTGGAATGGGTCATGTTGAACTCTTGTTGTGAGAATAGATAGACATAGTCTAAAATTCCGGCCGGAAAAGAAACGAATTTTTCGTAATATGCTTAGATTCGATTCCCGTTTGCGCTAAAAAACAGATATCGATTTCTGGAAACATTCGTGGGCAAGATGCGCATCAGCACTTAGTCTGCAAGCATGGCGCCATAGGCAAAACCGGCCTGTGGCGCGCGGCAAAAAACCCGAATGCGCCGCTTGGTGTATAGTCGAATCGCACGATACAGGGGTAAAACCGTCTGCATCGGCAACTGGAATATTTTGTGAGCGTACATGAGTCTTGAAATTCGTATTGCAACATCGACCGACGCTTTCGAGGCGTGCAACGTATTACGACGCTCCATCGTCGAATGCTGCAGCCTCGATCATCGGGACGATCCGGCCATCCTGGAAGCCTGGCTGGGCAATAAAACACCGCAGATGGTGGCGTGCTGGTTCGCGTCGCCCACCAATTTTTCGCTGGTCGCAGTCGAGGCGGGCGCCGTGGTCGGCGTCGGCTTGCTGACGCGCGCCGGCAAGCTGGCCCTGTGCTACCTGCTGCCCGAGGCGCAAGGCCGCGGCGCCGGCAAGGCGCTGGTGGAGCGGCTGGAAGCGCAGGCGCGCGAGTGGGGCATCAAGGCCCTGCAGCTGCACAGCACGGCCAGCAGCCAGGCCTTTTTCGTCAAGCAGGGCTATATCGAGGCGGGCAATGTGCGTTCGCCATACGGTGTGGAAACGATTTTTTGCTGGAAGCAGATTGACGCCGCCGGCATTGCCAGTGGCGACCCCAAGCGCAAACGCTTTTGCAACTGCAATTCGGCCTGACGCCCCGTCAATACCTCAGCCCGCCCATCCGGCGGCGGGCCATTGCCTCCCTTTGCATCATCCCTTCAGTAACTGATCTGGATATACACGCCTTGCTGCGTAGCATCGTTTGCCGGTAGCAAGGTGCCGCCGGCAAACAATTTTAGGTCGCCGGGTGCGAACGCCAGCCAGTTTTCGTTTTGCGTCAGCGGATGCGTGGCGATGACGGCGATGCGGTCGTCCAGATGGTTGTGCTGGCGAAAGTCGATGCTGCGCTCGCAGTCGATCAGCTGCGCCACGGAAAACGGGTATTCGCGTATCACATAGTGCAAATGCGTGGAACAGTGGGCAAACAGCAGCTCGCCGTCCGACAGGATGAAATTGAAGGTGCCGTGGGCGGCGATGTCCTTGGCGACCTCGGCGATGGCGGCGCGCAAGTCGGCGCGCGCGGGTTCACCGAGGGGAAACTGCGTGCGCAAGCGGGCCAGCAGGTGGCAAAACGCCTGTTCGCTGTCCGTGTCGCCGCTGGCGCGGTAGTGCGCATTGGCCGGTGCGCGCCACGTTTTCAAGTCGCCATTGTGGGCAAACGACCAGGTCTTGCCCCACAGTTCGCGGGCGAACGGATGGGTGTTTTCCGGGGCAATGCGGCCCTGCGTCGCCTTGCGGATGTGCGCGACGATGTTTTTTGCCTTCACGGGATGCTGCTGCACCTGGGCCGCCAGCGGCGAATCGATGGCCGCCAGATGATCCGTCAGCAAGGTGCAGCCGCTACTGGAATGATAAGCGATGCCCCAGCCGTCGCGGTGCTCGTCCGTGCGCCCGCCCCGTTCGGCAAAGCCGGCAAAGGAAAATCCCAGCGCCGCGGGCTTGCTGCTGTTCATTGCGAGTAACTGGCACATGGCGGCCCTTCCTGATGGTATCGGTACATGACCACAGTAAAGGCCGGGGCAGGTGGCTGGAACGAATGTTTCCGACTATGGTTATGCGCTGGCCGTCGCATCCCTTATGTGCTGGGCGCATATCAAATGGTGAAACCATTCGTTCTCCTTTGGTTGGCGCTGCCTTACTCTGCACACTTTGGCGCCGTCTTCCCCATGAGGGCAGCTGGCGCAGCCCGATGAAGGAGCACGTATGCCATTTCCCGTCCTGAAAAATTACCTGGCCCGCCTGTCGCACCAAACCCAGGCCGGCACCAGCGTCTGGCTCGACGGGGAGGGCAGGGCGCTGGGACGCTTTTTCAATTGCACCATGACGAGCGCCTTCCAGCCGCTGCGCGAACTGGAAAGCGGCAAGCTGGTGGCGTTCGAAGGACTGGCGCGCAGCGTGTCGAAGGCGGACGAGGGCTTGTCGCTGTGGCGTTTGCTCGATCACGCGGCCAGCGACGACGAATCCGTGGAGCTGGACCGGCTGTGCCGCATGCTGCACGCCATCAATTTCTTCCGCCAGAGCGAAGCGGAGCAGTCGGACCTGTACCTGAACGTGCATGACCGGCTGCTGAGCGCCGTCAGCAGCAATCACGGCCACGCCTTCCAGCGCATCCTCGACGCGCTGGGCTTGCCCATCGAGCGCATCGTGCTGCAATTGCCGACGGTCACGACTAACCAGGGCTGGCTGCTCAATTACGTGGCCGACAATTACCGCCGCAACGGTTTCCGCCTGGCCATCAACGTGGCCAGCGTGCAGGAGGCAACGGGTATGCTGGAGCGCCTGCACCCGCATGCGTTCAAGCTTGACGCGGGCAACCTCAGCGACGAGCAGGCCGTCTCCAGCTTCGTCACCGTGTGCCATGCGGCGAAAATTCGCGTCATCTTCAAGCGCCTCGACACGCCGGCGGCGCTGGCCGCGCTGCAGCGCGTCGCCGCCATCACGGGTTTGCCCATCGTGGCCCAGGGATATTTATTGGACAAGCCCTTGACGGCGCTGGCGCAGGCAAAGCGCGACGTCGCGGCCAGTGTGGCAGCCGCATAGGGCGCCGGATGCTGAAATGAGGGCGGCACGATAGGCATTGAGGGTTTTTCTTCGCAGCACAATACGCTATAGTATTCCCATCGTTAAATTGGACTGACTATGGCATCGCGCAGAAATTTTCTACATCATGGTATGGGCCTGGCCGCGCTGGGCCTGGTAGCCACCCCGCTCATCGGCTGCGCCTCGCGCACGGCCGCTCCCGCCTCGGCTTCGGCCAGCGCCAAGCCGCACGCGCCGCGTACGGGCGTGCCGCCCCAGCCGACGCAACTGGCCAGCGTCGACCGCTCGATCACCTCGCAGTCGCGCCAGGCCATCACCGAGATGGAACCGCCTCCCGACATCTTCGACGCGCAGGCGCTGGACCTGGAATTCTGGCTCAAGCCCCGCACCCTGGAAGTGGTGCGCCCGGCCAGCAATGAAAAGGCTAAATTGCTGTACTGGAAAGATGGCGAAGTCATCGATTCGGCCTACCAGGAACTGTGTCACTTGCTGCGCGACGTGAACGGCAAGAAGACGGCGCCTATCGACCCGAAACTGCTGGAAACCCTGTGGGGCACGCAAGCGTTCGTGGCCCGCTACGGCATCGAGCAGCCGCTGGAAATTTTGTCGGGCTACCGCACGGCCGAGTCGAACAGCCGCCTGCGCGAAGCGGGCGTGCCGGCCGCGCGCCAGTCGCTGCACATCTCGGGCCGCGCCGCCGACATCCGCGTGGCGAATCTGAACGCGGAAGTGCTCGGTTCGCTCGTGCGCAGCTTCAAGCAGGGCGGCGTGGGGTTTTATTACCGCAGCGGCCCCCGTGGCGGCTGGATTCACGCTGATACGGGATTGCAGCGCGTCTGGAAAGGTTAAACACCTGACCAAACCTGCTGCGCGGTGCGCTTTGCGGCTTGCGATGCTCGCTGTGCTATGGCACAGCTGCGCTTCTCGGCCACAAATCACTGCCGCTCGCTACGGTTTTGTCAGGCGTTTTAGTCGTAGTGGTAGGGCGGCTCCGGCACGCTGTCGGCGTGGATCAGTTCCAGTTCATGCAGCTTGGCCGGGCGCTCCCACCAGATGCGCCAGCCGCGGCGCTGGTTTTCCCGTACTTCCGGGTGCGTTTGCAGATAGCCGTCGATAAAGCGGGTAAAGTCCGAGACATAGCCGCTGCGGCGGTAAGGTAGTCGATGGCGCATGCGCGTCCTCCCATGGTTTTTCCTTTTGACCGCCCTGGCGCGCAAAAGTGCCGCACTTTCCACCGCACTTTCCATATTCTCCATGAAACTCTCCAGCCATAACATCGAACTGTTCCTGGCCGTCGTCGACGGCGGTTCGTTCTCGGCCGCCGCGCGCGCCTTGCGGCGGGCGCCATCGGCTGTCAGCATGGCGATGGCCAACATCGAGGCGGAACTGGGCATCGCCCTGTTCGACCGGGGCGCGCGCGAAGCCGTGCCCACGCCGGCCGCCATGGCACTGCTTCCCCACGCGCGCCTGATCGCCGAGCAGTTGAAGCAATTGCACCTGCACGTGCAGGAATTGTCGCAGGGACTGGAAAGCCGCATTTCGCTGGGCATCGCAGCCGAGCTCGACCATACGCCCTTCCTGGCCGCCGTGCGCGCGCTGTCGCAGCGCCATCCGCTGCTCGACATCGAAGTGCTGACGGCGCCGCAGGACGACGTGCTCGACATGCTGCACCGTGGCCGCATCAGCGCCTGCATGGCCTTCGCTGGCGGGCGCATCAATCACGAGGAACAGTTCCAGCTGGTGGGCAGCGATGCCTTGCTGGCGATTATCTCCACCCAGCATCCGCCCGACGCGGCGGGCCGGCCCCTGTATATCGAGGAATTGGTGAATTTGCGCCAGATCATCGTGGCCAGCCGCGAACTCGACCTGGCTGATGCGCGCCCTGTGGTGGGGCTGTCCTATTGGCGCACGGACAGTTTGCCGATGGCGCTGGCGATGGTGGAGGCGGGACTGGGCTGGGGCAACTTTGCCGCCTCGGCCATCCAGGATTCGCTGGCGGCGGGGCGGGTGCGCTGCGTGGCGTTCAAGAATACGGGCAATGGCCTCGTCGTGCCGATCCACCTGGTGTGGATGAAGGACCGGCCGCTGGGGATGGCGGCGCGGTCCTTTCTTCAGTTGCTCAGCGAAGCGGCCTGAACATTCGCTGGCTCTTCCTTCGGCTGCTGCGCCGACAGGGGTACGCCGAACAGGCCATCGAAGAAGTAGTTGAAGATGAAGCTGTAGCACGGGATGATCAGCATCAGCGCGAAATCGAGCACGAACGCTTGCCACAGGCTGATGTCAAGCCACCAGGCGATCAGCGGGATCAGGTAAATGACCAGGGTGATCTGGAAGCCGATCGCATGCAGGATGCGGCGCCACACGGTGCGCGTGCGCGACACCTGGCGGATTTCCCAGTATTCGAATGCCGTGTTGTAGAGCAAATTCCAGATCACGGCGATGGTGGTGATCATGATCGCCAGCGGCCCCGTGCTGGTGGGCGACTCGCCCGAAAGCAGGGTCAGCCAGGCTGTGGAAATGGCCATGCCGATGATTTCAAAGGCGGTGACGTAGACGATTTTGCGTTTGATGCCTTGCATGTAAAGCCTGTAAAGAAGAGATGGCGGCCATTTTAAGTCAGGTATGTTGATCTTTAAAGTCAACAGCCGTCAGTTTTTCTGATGGATTGAGCAGGGTAATACCATGCGCGCCGCGAACGGTGGATAATGGCGGCTGGCGGGCAACCGGTCCCGCCGCATCACCGCAGAAAAGGTCAACGAGCATGCAAGGCGCAGCAGACAGCAACATCCCCGACGTTCCCGACACCCCCGCCAGCGGGGAAGAACCTCCCCGTTTCCGCCCCCGTCCATGGGAACACCTGGAAACGCCGTATGACGTGGAAGTGTGGATCGAGGAACATAACCGCAGCATGCAGGACAATATCCGTGCCACGGAAACGGGCGTGGGCATCTGCTTCACCTTGGCCGAAGGGGGCGATATCTATATGCAGACGAGCGCCGACGGCGCCGTCGTGCTCGACGTGACGCCGGACGCGGCCTGGGTCTCTCCGCTGATCAGCGCGGCCACGGGCTGCGAGGCGCCGGACTCGTCCTTGTGGGTCTTGCCTGACGATAAATTGATCCAGCTGATCGTGGGGTTGTCGAGCCTGGTGGCCAGCACCTTGCTGGTGGTGGGCCATGATTTCGGCTTGCGCCGGCGCCGTATGGGCATGGGCCGCTGAGCGCCCCTGTTGCAGAAACGTTATCTGTGACAGGCATGGCTCGACACTGCGCGTGGTGCGTGCTAGTCTCGCTACTGCACCCACCTGTTTGCCAGGGCGGCGCTGCAAAGGACAGCCATGGACACACCACCGCAAGCGGTACCTGCTCCGGATTCCTTCCCGCCCGGCCACGACGGCGCGGCGCGGCATGTCGCGCCCCTGCTTGACGATGGCGTCTTCAGTCCTGAACGGATGAAGGCCGAACGCGAACAAGCCTATTTCAACGATTTATACCTGCTGGCACCCGTCGCCTATTTCGTGCTGGGCCTCGATGGCGTGATCCTGCAGGTCAACCTGGTGGCGGCCGAGCTGTTCGGCCTGGCGCGAGGGCGTCCCGGCCACGTGCTGTTCCGTTCCTATGTCCACGAGGCGTTCCGCCGCGATTACGAACAGTTCGTGGAGCGCGTGCTCAATAGCAGCGAGCCCGAGCGCATCCAGCTGCAGGTGCAACTGCCCCCGCCGCGTCCCGGCGCGCGCGAGGCGGGCTTGCCCGTCAGCCTGCTGGGCAGCGCCGACCCGAACGGCCAGGCGCTGCGGCTGGTGCTGGAACAGGCCGAGGGCAAGCTGGCCGCGCTCGAACGCAGCGAAGAGCGCTTCCGGCGCATCGTGCACAGCGCCGAAGAGGGCATCTGGGAAATCGATGCGCAGGCGCTGACCAGCTTTGTCAATCCGAAGATGGCGCACATGCTCGACTGCCAGATCGAGGATATGCTGGGCCAGCCGCTTGCAGCCTTCATGGATGAGGAGGGGCGCGCCATCCTCGAGCGCAACATTGCGCGGCGCCAGGACGGCATCGTCGAGCGCCACGAATTCAAGTTCCTGCGGCGCGACGGCAGCACCTTGTGGGCCACCCTGGCCACCAATCCCATCTTCGATTCCAGCGGCACCTACCTGGGCGCGCTGGCGCTGGTCAGCGACATCACGGCGCAGCGCGCGGCATCCGAGCGCATCTGGCGGCAAGCCAATTTCGACCAATTGACGGGCTTGCCGAACCGCCACATGTTTCTCGACCGCTTGCAGCACGAGGCGGCCCACGCCAAACGCGAGGGTGCTTGCCTGGCGCTGCTGTTTATCGACCTCGACCATTTCAAGCAGGTGAATGACCGCCTCGGCCACGAGAAGGGCGACATGCTGCTGCGCCAGGCGGCGCGGCGCATCAGCGAGCGCGTGCGCAGCACCGATACGGTCGCGCGCCTGGGCGGCGACGAGTTTACCGTCATCCTCGCCGGCGTAGGGCAGCTGGGCGGCATCGAGCGCGTGCTGCAGGAACTGACGGCCGCGCTGGCCCTGCCGTTCGTGCTTGACGGCGACACGGCGCAAGTATCGGCCAGCGTGGGCGTGGCCCTGTATCCGGCCGACGCCGAGTCGCCGGACACCTTGCTGCGCCATGCCGACCAGGCCATGTATGCGGCCAAGAGTGCGGGGCGCAACAGCTACAGCTATTTCACGCCGGCCTTGCAGCAGGCGGCCGAATTGCGCCGCAGCACGGTGCGCGAGATGCGCCTGGCGCTGGCGCAGGACCAGTTCGAAGTGCATTACCAGCCCATCATCCGCCTGTGCGACGGCAGCATCGAGCGGGCCGAGGCGCTGTTGCGCTGGCGCCATCCGCTGCGCGGCTTGCTGGCGCCCGCCGATTTCATCGGCTTTGCCGAGGCGAACGGCCTGATCATCGATATCGGCGAGTGGGTGTTTCGCCAGGTCGTGCGGCAGGCGCGGCAGTGGCAGGACGAGCATGGCGCCGCCTTCCAGATCAGCATCAACAAGTCGGCCGTGGAATTTCGCTGCGATGCCGCGCTGTACCAGGACTGGGGCGGGCATCTGGCGCGCCAGGGGCTGGCGCCAGGCGCGATTATCATCGAAACAACGGAAGCCGTGCTGCTCGACGAGGCGCGCCAGGTGGTCGAACGCCTGCGCCAGTTCCGTGCCATGGGCCTGGCGCTGGCGCTCGACGATTTCGGCAGCGGGCAAGTGTCGCTCGCGTGCATCCAGAAGGCCGATATCGACTTTCTCAAGCTCGACCGTTCGCTGGTCGGCGAACTGGGAGGCGATGGCGCGGGGCAGGGCTTGTGCGAAGCGATCATTGCGCTGGCGCAGCGCCTCGGCCTGAAAGTCGTGGCCGAAGGCGTGGAGACGGCGTCGCAGCGCGACCTGCTGCGCGCCGCCGGCTGCGACTATGCGCAAGGGTATTTCTTTTCGCGCGCGCTGCCGGCGGGGCAGATGGACCGCCTGCTGGCGTCTCAGCCGGCGGCCTGAAGCGTCTCCTGCGCCTGGCCGGCGCCGTCCATCAACTGTTCCACGGCGTCCAGGGTTTCCGCATGGCTGACGGTGGCCAGGGTCAGGCCGGGCGCCAGGATGACGCGGTAGTGGCGGCTGGCCGGATAAAACCAGCGGTAGTTGTCGGTGCGGATGTAGTAGCCGACGATTTTCTTGTCATACGCCGAGGCGATGTGAATCACCGACGTATCGGGCGACAGGACCAGTTCGCAGCGGCGTATCAGGGCCGCCAATTCCAGGATGTGGCCGGTGGGCGGCGCGCTCATCACGTTGGCATGACCGGAGCCCTGCACGATCTCGGCGGCGCGGGCTTCGGTGCCCGGCGCGGCGATCACCAGCAGCGCATGGCGCGGATAGCGTGCCGCCAGGGCGGCGCAGCAGCGCTGGGCGTCGGCCACGCTGACCGTGCGTTGCGCATTGCTGCCCTGGAAATTGAGGCAGAACAAGCCTTCATGGGTACGCAGCAGGGTGTCGCAGGCGGCGTCGACCCGTGCCGCGTGCGCGTCCACGCCGAACAGTTCATAGCGCATGTCGATGTCGCGCAGGCCAAATTGCCCGAAGGCGGCGAAAAAGCTGTGCAGGATGTGGCGGCTGCGGTCGCACGGCACCGTATGGTCGAACATGCCCAGCTTCGCCGTCGAGGTGCCGTACTTGGGAATGGCAAAGCCCGTCAGGTAGCGCGCCCCCAGCCATTTGATACGCAGCAGCAAGGGAATCGAAAAGCGGTTGTAGGGGTTGAAGATGACGTCGTAGCGGCGTCGGCGCAGGTCGGCGATGGTGGTGCGCAAGTCGCGCAGCAGCGGCTGCTTGTCCCAGATGAGGATCTCGTTCACATGCGGGTTATCGGCGATGACGTCGCGGTTGGCGCTGCTGGCGGCCACGTCGATCTGCCAGTGTGGATAGTTTTTTTTCAGTTCGCGCAGCAGGGCCGAGGTGACGATCATGTCGCCGATCTTGTCGTTGCGCAAAATCAATACCTTGCGCACCTTGGCGATATCGAGGGGCTGCTTGCCGGATTTGCCCAGCAGGGCATAGCTGATCAGCCGGGCGGCGGTTTTTATCAAGGGAGCTCCGGAAGTGGATGACGGGAGGCGCCGGCGTAGTGGTGAACAGGCAAGCGACAGCAGCATCTTACGGATTTTCACCGTCCTGAGCCAGGGCGCGCGCCCTTTTTATTGCCGCGTGCGCCAGGGCGGCGCACGCGCGGGAAGCGGTTATTCCAGGCCCAGCAGGGCGACGACGCGCTCGCGGCTGATGCCGACCAATGCCGAGCTGATCGCCAGCAGCGATTCATAGCCGGGCTCGCTGGCCTTTTGCGTGAAGTTTTCCGCCAGGGCATCCATGCTGACGTTCACTTGCACCGGTTGCGCGCGGGCGACCCGTCCCGTCGCTTGCGCCAGGGCCAGGCTGACGGAACTGCGCGCCGCCTGCAATTGCGCCAGCGCCTGCACCACTTGCTGCAAGGTGGCGCGCAGGGCTTCCACGTCGCCGGTACTCCATTCTTCCGGGGCGATGGCGGCCGGTTCCGCATCCGTGCGCACGCGGCTCATCTGGCCGGTCGGGTAGCGGATGCCGCTGCCGCGTACGGACAGGCTGTCGCGCACGTTGGCCCAGGCCGCTTCCGGCGTGCTGAACACCAGCTCGCCATTCTCGCCCAGTTTGACGCCGATGCCCGATGGCATCAGGGCGCGGTCGAAGCGCGAGACGATTTCATTCGCGCTCAGGCCAGGTTCGATATTGACCGAGCGCAAAGCCTGGTTCGCGCCGCCGACGGAAAAGGCCAGCACTTCCTGCGGGCCTTCCTGCAGGCTGGCCATGGTCAGGCCGCGGATGCTGAAGTTCTGCTGTGCCGCCTGCGGGCTGGTATAGGCGAGCTGTGCGTCGAGCGTGCCGCCCGAGGCGCTGGCGCGCTGGCGCCAGGTATTGCTGAACTGGCGTACTCTGGCCTCGACTTGCCCTTCGCGGCCCTGGCGCGCGGCCAGCTTGGCCGCCAGTTCGCTTTTCAGCGCTTGCAGCTGGCTGCTGCTGCGTTCCAGATAGTCGAGTGTTTGTTGTGCGTTGGAAATCTCCCCCTGCAACTGGTGATCCCAGTTGCTCAGGCCACGCTGCAGGCTCGCCGTCGACCTCTTCGCCGCTGGCGCCTCGCTGCGCGCGCTGGCGCTGCCGTTGATGGCGGCGGACGCGTCATCGACGACGCGGGCGGTGCCCGCGCCTTTGGCATTGACGCCGGAAGAGGAGGAGGTCTGAACGATTTGCATGATGGTCAGAGAAGATCAAACAGGGAAATGGTGCCAACCTTGGCGTAGGCTTTATAGGTTGCCTGCAGGGCCGTCTGGTAGCCGGTCAGTTCAATGGCTGCCGCGCCCATGTCGGTCTTTTTCAAATCGGACAGGGCCATGTCGTTCGACAGCGACACATTGGCCAGGTTGCCGGAGAGCGTCGTGAGGATGTTTTGCGCGCCGCCGAAGATGGCGATCTTGCCGGAGAGCAAATCCATGCCATCATCTGTGCCGCCGAGGCCGTCGCTGACGATGGCGCGCACGGCCGGATCGTTGGGATTGACGCCCGGCGCGCTGAGGGTGCTGATAACCTGGTCGATCTTGTTGAGCCACACGTCCAGGTTCTTCACGTCGACGTTGGCCGCCTGCGTCACGCCATTGCCCACCACCACGGTCTGCGTATCGGTATTTCCGACGTAGCTGTAGCGCGAGCCCATGGTTGCCGCCGGGTCGTATTTGATGGCGGGCTGGTCGGTGGCCGTGCCGGAAAACATGTAGCGGCCTTCCTGGTCCTTCAGGTTCGCCGTGTACAGCACGCTGTCGCGCATGGCCGTCAGCGATTGCGTCATCGCATTCAGGTCGCCGGGCGTGTTGCTGCCGTCGGCGGCCCATACCAGCAGGTCGCGCGCCTGGCCCATGTCGGTGACCATGCTCGACAGGTAGTTTTCGTTTTTCAACAGGCGCACTTTCACCGTGGCGATATTGTCCTTGTACTGGCTGACCATGGCTTGCTCGCGCGTCAGGCGCGAAATGCGCACGTTGCCGATCGGATCGTCCGATGGCAGCTGGATGCGCAAGCCCGACGACATTTGCTGGGTCAGGAAGTTGATGCGTTCCTGATTTTGCTGAAGTGAAATATTGATCAGCGATTGGTACTGGCTACTGGCGACACGCATGATCTTCTCCTTAACCCATCATTTGCAAAGTGGCGTCAAACAAGGTATTTGCCACGGAAATGACTTTCATGTTTGCTTGATACATATTCTGGAACTCGACCAGGCTCATCGCTTCTTCGTCCTTGTTCACGCCGCTGGTCGATTTCCAGTCGTCGATCGCTTGCGAGCGCACCGTGTTGGCCGTCTTCAGCAAGGACTGGTTTTGCTGGCTGTAGATGCCCAGCTTGCCGACCAGCTGCGTGTCCGCGTCGCTCATCAGGACAGAACCCACCCAGCTGACGGTGATCGGTTGATTCTTAATCTCGATCAATTTCTGCAGGTTGCCGCTGTCGCCGGCCGCCCCCGTCAGCGACAGGGCCAGGTCCTTGGCGTTGAAGCCGGGGGTAATGCTCAGCTTGCCATTCGCGTAGGCCAGCAGGGGGCCGCCGGCCGTGCCGGTCATGGTTTTACCCAGTGCCAGCTGCGCGTTGATCTTGCTGGTGAGCTGGGTGGCCATGTCTTGCAGCGACTGCTGCAGCGGTTTCAGGGTATTTTGCTCGAACTCGCCCAGGCCGCCCATCTGGCCGCCGATGGCCACCGGATCGAGGACGTACGACGATTTGGCGAAATCGAGGCTCAGGATTTGTTCACCGGTGTTCGTCATGTTGCTGCTCAGGGTGCCGGCCATGCTGCCGATGACCAGCGGCTGGCCCGACTTCAGCGAGACATTGCGCGAGCCGTCCGGCTGGTCGAGCACCTCAATGCCCATTTGCGAGGCCAGGCCATCGATCAGCTGGTCGCGCGCATCCATCAGCGACGACACATTCGTGCCCGACGCCGTGGAGGTGCTGATGCGCTGGTTCAGCGCGGCGATATTGGCCAGGGTGGTATTGGCTTGCGGCACGATCGCTGAGCGTTGCTGCTGCAGCGACAGCAGCTGGTTGCTCATGACGGTGCTGATGCTGTTGAAGCGCTGCGCCATGGCGTCGGCGGAGGTGACGATCTGCTGGCGCAGCGGCGTCGACGTCGGGTCGACGGCCGAGGCATTGAGGGCGGCGAAAAAGCCGTCGATGCCGTTGCTGATGCTGGAGACATCGTCGCCCATCACGCGCTCGAGCTGGGTCAGGTAAGGCTGGGTCTGCGAACGGGCGCCCTGGTCGGACGCGGCGCGCCACATTTGCTGGCTTTTATAGGCATCGGCAAAACGCAGCAGGGCGGACACTTCCACGCCATTGCCGGCCGAGCGCACACCCACGCCGGCGCCAAGCGAGGACAACAGCACGCCCTGACGCGTGTAGCCCGCCGTTTGCAGGTTGGCGATGTTCTGGCTGGCCGCATTGAGTGCGGCCTGGGCGGCGATGCTGCCTGACAATGCATTGCTGATGATGCTCATTGGGCAAGTTTCTTTCGTGAAGAGTGTGGCGCGTGCGGGTGGGCAGGCATTGAATCGTTGTTACCTGGTACAGGCGACGCTTCAGACGGATTTATTAAGCGGCGCTGCAATATTGTCGGTCTTGACAGCGCTTTTGGCCGCCACGGGGGCGCCGGCCGCCGGCAGCAGCTGGCGCAGGATGGCGTCGGCAATGCCGAAAGCGCGCTGGCCGGCCATCTTGTCGGCCACCAGGTTGTCGGCCATTTCCAGCATGTCGCTGTTGACGGGGTCCTTGAAGACGCTGTCTTCGCCCGCCATCTCGCGCGTGCCCGAGCGCATCTGGCGCAGCATGTGCGAGATGAAGAAGGCTTCGAACTTGACGGCCGCCTCGGTGGCCTTGGCCGCATAGCGGGGATCGGCCGGCGCGGCTGCCGCCGGGGAGCGGTCGTCGAGCGCCGAAGGCAGGGCGCTGCTGCTGTCGTTGATATTAAGCATCAGATCACCACCAGTTCGCCTTCGATGGCCCCGGCCTGGTCGAGGGCTTGCAGAATTGCCATGATGTCATCGGGCGAGGCGCCCAGGCTGTTGACGACGTCGATAATCGATTGCAGCTTGGCGCCAGCCGGCCATTTGAACATATTGCCGTTGCCCTGGTCGACGGACACCTTCGATTGCGGCGTGACGGTGGTCTGGCCGCGGCCGAATGGCGCCGGCTGGCTCACTGCCGAGCTTTCCGAAATGACCACTTTCAGCGAGCCGTGCGTGACGGCGGCGGCCTTCACGCGCAAGCCTTCGGCGATGACCACGGTGCCGGTGCGCGAATTGAACACCACTTTCGGCGTATCGACGCCCACATCGACGGAGAGCGCTTCCAGCTTGGCCATGAAGGCCACGCGCTGGGTCGGGTTTTCCGGCGCCAGCACTTCCACGCTGGTGGCGTCGCGCGTGGTGGCAACGGCGCCAAAGCGGCGGTTGACGGCTTCGACGATATTGATGGCCGTCTCGAAATGCGGGTGGCGCAAGTTCAGGGTGACGGTCGGCTTGGTCGAGAAATCGCTGAGGATTTCGCGCTCGATGTTGGCGCCGTTGGGAATGCGGCCCGAGGTGGGTGTGTTGACGGTGACGGACGAGCCGCTCTTGCCGGTGGCGTTCAAGCCGCCGACGACCACGTTGCCTTGCGCCAGCGCATACGTTTCATTGTCGGCCGCGCGCAGTTGCGTCAGCAGCAAGGTGCCGCCGCGCAAGCTTTTCGCATCGCCCAGCGACGAGACGGTGACGTCGATGGCCTGGCCACGGCGGTATCCTGGTGGAAATACGGCGCTGACCATGACGGTGGCGACGTTCTTGCTTTTCGCTTCGGCGCCGTCCGGCATCTTCACGCCGAACTGCTTGAGCATGTTGACCACGGACTGGCTGGAAAACTTTACCTGCGTGGTGTCGCCGCTGCCGTTCAGGCCCACGACGAGGCCATAGCCGACCAGCGGATTGTCGCGCACGCCCTCGATGCTGACCAGGTTGCGCAACACTTGCGCGGCGCTGGCGGGCAGGGCAAAGCCGGAGAGCACGGCCAGCATGGCTGCCAGGGGCAGGGCGGAACGAAATTTCATGAGGTCACCTTAAAACGGCATCCATGGGCCGACGAAGAAGCGCGTCAGCCAGCCTGGTGTATTGGCTTCGGCCAGGGTGCCCTGGCCGGAATAGGCGATCTGTGCATTGGCGATGCGCAAGGACGAGACCTGGTTGTTCGAATCGATGTCGGCCGCGCGCAGGTAGCCGCGCAGGCGCACGAATTCCTCGCCCTGGTTCAGGGTCAGCGTTTTTTCGCCCTGCACGCGCAGCAAGCCGTTCGGCAGCACTTCCTGCACGATCACGGTGATGGCGCCGGACAGCGCATTTTGCTGCGTGCTGGTCGAGTCGCCGGCGAAGTTGCGGTCGGCCGACAGGTCGATGCCGGTCTTGGGGAAGGTCTTGCCGAGGATGTTGGCCGCATTCACGCCGACGGACGAGCCCTTGTTGAACGAGGTGCCGGCCTTCTTGCTGGCCTGCGTGGTTTCCTGCAGGGCCACCGTGACGACGTCGCCGACGCGGAAGGCGCGGCTGTCCGAGATCAGGTCCAGGCCCGCGTCGGGATTGAAAACGCCGCCGCCCACGCCGCCGCGCGCAGCGCTGCGCGGCGCCACGGGCAGCGGCGTATCGGAAAAGCTGGGCGCCACCGGCGCGGCCGGCTGGCTGGCGCAACCGGCCATCAACACCAGCAGCATGGCTGCCGTGGCTTTCATGGCGACCGTCATCAGCGTGCCGCTTGCGCCAGGTATTGCAGCATATTGTCGGCGGCCGACAGCACCTTGGTGTTCATTTCGTAGGTGCGCTGGGCAGCGATCATGTCGACCATCTCTTCGACCACCTGAACGTTCGAGCCTTCCAGCGCAAACTGTTTCAGCTTGCCCAGGGCGCCTTCGCCGGGACGGCCTTCCGTCGGCGTGCCGCTCGATGCCGTTTCCTGGAACAGGTTTTCACCGAGTGCCAGCAAGCCCGTCGGGTTGATGAAGCTGGACAGGTTCAGCTGGCCCAGCTGGGTGCCGTTGACATTGCCCGGCACGGTGGCCGTGACCATGCCGTTTTCGCCGATGGTGATCGCCGTGGCATTGTTCGGCACGGTGATCTGCGGCACCAGCGGCAAGCCCTGGGCGTTGACCATCACGCCGTTTTCATTGATGCCCAGCTGGCCGGCGCGCGTGTAGGCCGCTTCGCCGTTCGGGCGCAGCACTTGCAAGAAGCCGTTGCCGGTGATGGCGACGTCGAATTCGCGGCTCGTCGTTTGCAGGCTGCCGGTGGTAAATACCTTTTGCGTGCCCACCATGTGGGTGCCGTTACCCAGCTGTACGCCCGATGGCGAGAGGGTATTGTCGGCGCGCTGCGTGCCCGGCTGCTGCTCGACCTGGTAAAACAGGTCTTCGAAGACGACGCGGTCGCGCTTGAAGCCAACGGTATTGACGTTGGCCAGGTTATTCGCGATGGCTTGCAGTTTGGCATCTTGTGCCTGCACGCCGGTCTTGCTGATCCACATTGCTGGATTCATGGTTTGCTCCTGGTAATTGGTTGGCGTTGGGCTTAGGCGCCCAGCAGGCGGTTGCCGGACTCAGTCATCGCGTCGCTGGCCTTGAAAATTTTCATCTGCATTTCGAAACTGCGGTTCAGGCTCATGGTGGCGACCATTTCCTCGACGGCCGAGACGTTGCTGCCTTCCAGGTGGCGGTCGCGCAGGCGCACCGCCGGGTCGGCCTGCAAGTCTTCGCCGCTGCGCGCCACGATCAGGCCCGCCTCGTTCTTCGTCAGCTCGCCCGCTTCCGCGTTGACCAGCTTGAGCTTGTCGACGGTCTGCATTTGCGCCGTCCCCGGCACCTGGATGGAAATCGTGCCATCGGCGCCGATCGACAGGCTGGTGTGCTCGGGAATCGTGATGGGGCCGCCTTCGCCCAGCACGGGCCGGCCGTTGATGGTCAGCGCGCCCGTTTCATCGAGGTCCATGGCGCCGGCGCGCGTGTAGGCTTCGCCGTTTTGCCATTGCACCGCGAGAAAGCCGGGGCCCGTGACGGCCACGTCGAGTTCGCGTCCCGTTTCCTTGATGGCGCCCGTGCGCGTGCCGACGGCGCTCGACTGCGTCTGCGTCATGTGGCGGTCGTCGTAGCCATAGCCGTTTTGCAGCGGCTGGGCAGTGGACACTTCCAGGTTGGCGCGGAAGCCGCCCGTCTCGATATTGGCCAGGTTGTTGGCGTGTACCTGCTGTGCCCGCAGGGCACGGTCGGCCCCGCTCATGGCGGTATAAATCAGCGCATCCATTGCTCTTTACCTTTGCGTTTCGTGGATTACAGCGCTTGCATCAGCGATTGCAGCATGGCGTTCTCGGTCGAGATGACCTTCGAGTTGGCCTGGTAGTTACGCTGCGACGTCATCAGGCCCACCAGTTCGGAGGTGATGTCGACGTTCGACTGTTCCAGCGAGCTCGTCACCAGTTTGCCGGTCATGCCGACGCCAGGGCGGTCATACATGGGGGTGCCGGAAGTGGTCGAGGTGACCCAGCTGGTATCGTTGACGGCAGTCAGCGCGCCTTCATCGGGGAAGGTGGCCAGGGCGATCACGCCGATGCTCTGCTTTTGGCCGTTCGTGTATTTCGCCACGACGGATCCGTCCTCGGCCAGTTCCACGCCCATGTAGGTGCCCGAGGCATAGCCGTCGGCGCGGTCGGTCGAGGTCGTCGCTTCGCCGGCGAACTGGGTGGTGCCCGTGTAGTCGATGGCGACGGACAGCGGCGCCGCGCCAGCCGGCGTCGGCAGCACTGGCGCGGCGGACGTGCCGGTCACCAGCTTGCCGTTCGTGTCGAACGTCATGCTCGTCACCGGCGTCACATCGGCGTTGTCGAAGGTGTAGTGGACGTCCACGCCCGTCGCCGTCTTGACGAAGTACTGGCCCAGCGAGTGCTTGGCCCCCAGCGAATCGTAGACGATCGAGGACTTGCCGCTGTTGTAGCTCAGTTCATTGGTCTTGCTGAAGGGCACGGCCTTGATGGTCCATTCGGACGACATGTTGGCGGCATACGCGAGCTTGGTCGTCGCCACGGCGGGAATCTGGCCCGTCGGAATCTGCATGTCGCCCATGGTGCCCAGGGTGGTGCTGCCCTTGATTGCGGCATAGCCTTGCACCATCTTGCCGTTCGAATCGACCAGGTAGCCACTGTTGCTGGCCGAGAAAATGCCGACGCGGCTGTAGCTCATGGTGTTTTGCGCATCGCGCGAGACGAAGTAGCCGCGGCCGTCGATGGCCGCGTCGAGCGCGCGGCCCGTGTTCAGTACGCCGCCATTGAGCGACATGCTTTGCGTCAGCGAGCCGATTTCCGTGCCCGTCGCGCGCGAACCGGCGTACATGGCGGAAAAGTTGGCGCGGCTGCTCTTGAAGCCGTAGGTGCTGGCATTGGCGATATTGTTACTGGTGCTGTTCAGCTGCTGGTTGATGGACTGGATACCGGACAGGGCGATGTCGAAACTCATGTTGACTTCCTTTAGTGAAGGACGAGATTAGTGTGCTGGAAACGAAGGGAAGGGCGGATCAGGCCGTCTTGCCGTTAAAACCGGTGATCGCGCCAGGGTTGACTTCGCCCAGGTTCGACACGCTCAGGATCATGTTGCCGCCGGACGACAGGCGCACGCTGTTGAGCTTGCCTGCGATGTCGACCGTCGGTTTTTCGGCGCCGCTGGTGCTGACCTTCATGCTGTAGGTACCGGCAGGCAAGCCCAGGGCCACTGGATCGATGGTGAACGGCACGGTGCCGGCACCTTGGGCGCCCAGCTCGATCTTGTATTCCTTGTCGTCCAGGCCTTTCAGGGTCACCGTGGTCTTGGTGGTGCTGGCCGCCAGCGCGATGCTGCCGCTGACCTTGCTCTTGTCGAGCTGCACTGTTTCGCTGTTGACCATCACTTCGGAACCCACTTGCGCGCCCAGGGCCAGCACCTGCATCGATTGCAGCACGCTGGCATTGGCGCTGGTCAGCGACGCCAGGTTCTGCATCGCTTCCGTCTGCGCCTGCTGCGTCAATTGATTGACGAACTGGCTCGGGTCGGTCGGCGCGAGGGGATCCTGGTTCTTGATCTGGGCGACCAGCAATTTGGTGAACATGTCCTGGGTGGCATTGCCTTGCGACTTCACGGCATTGTTGTTGCTGCCGCTGCCGCTGGTGTTATTTGTAAAGAGATTGGTTTCCATGGATTATGCTTCACCTAATTTGAGGAGCGATTGCTGCATCGACTTGATGCGGCCCAGAACTTCGACATTGGTTTCAAAGGCGCGCGAGGCCGACATCATGTCGGTCATCTCGGCAACCTGGTTGACGTTGGGATAGAACACCATGCCATCGGCATTGGCCATCGGGTGGCCCGGTTCGTACACCTTGCGCAGCGGCTCGTCGCTTTGCACCACGTCGAGCACCTGTACGCGCCCGCCCGCGCCGCTGGCGCCGGGGCCATCCATCACGGCCGCAAACACGGGTTTGCGCGCGCGATAGGTTTCGCCTTCGGAACCGGCAACGGAATCGGCATTGGCCAGGTTGCTGGCGATGGTATTGAGGCGCACGGTTTGCGCCGCCATCGCCGAACCGGCGATCTTGGAAATATCCTGGAAGCTCATGCTGATCCTTATTGTCCGGAAATGGCCTTGGACAGACCCTTCAGTTTCATGTTGACGAAAGTGAGGCTGGTCTGGAAGTCGGTGGCATTCTGCGAGAACGCCGCCTGCTCGACGCCGATTTCAACGGTATTGCCGTCGCGGCTGGGGTGGTAGGGCACGCGGTACAGGGCGCTGGCATCGTCATCGGTCGACAGCAGGCCCGCTTCGTTATCCTGCAACTGCTGCAGGGCGCTGCCGAAATCCATGTCCATGGCCTGGAAGCCGGGCGTGTTTTCATTGGCGATATTGGCCGCCAACACGCGGGTACGGTCGGCACGCAGCGCGAGTGCATCGGCGTGCACGCCCAGCGCATCCTTGAAATTAATCCCCATGGTCATCCTTTGTATTGAATTCGATCGTGCTTTTTGCGGTTCGGGCCAGAAAATAGGTGGTGCAGAGGTAAAATCCCAGCCTGGTCATGTTGACGCATGGTAAGGTCATGCCGCTTCAGTATCTTTGATTAAGGTTAGCAATGATTTACTTTGAGAACTATTCCGTGATGTGGAACAAGGCGCAATGTCGTCAAATACTGCTTCCAGGCATCTTTTTATTGGCCAGCCTATATAGTAGTGCAGGTCGCGCAGAATTGCCAGCCGACAATATATTTTCACGTATGGAACAGTTGGCGCGTGAGCAGCTGGCGCAGCAGGCAGCCTCGGCGGGATTGCTGGAACCGCAGTTTCAAGTGACCGTCGTGAAAAGCGCGCGCCCCGTGCCCGCGTGCGCGGCGCCCGTCGCGCTGGAAACGGCGGACAGCCGCTCGGCGCAGCGCATGCGCTTTGTCGCGGTGTGTCCTGGAAGCAACGGATGGCGTTACGAAATGCTGGCGCGCGGCAGCATCACGGCCCAGGTGGCCGTCACCAGCGTGCCCGTCACGGCCAATACGCCGCTGCAATCGGGCGACGTGACGTTGGCGCGGCGCGACGTGACGATGGTGCCGGACAGTATTTCCGCCTTGTCCGGCGCCGTTGGCCTGTCGAGCCGGCGCAGCTTGCGTGCCGGCGAAGTGCTGCGGCAAGGACAACTGGCGTCGCCCGTGCTGGTCAAGCGGGGCAGTGCCGTCAATATCGTGGCGCGCAAGGAACAGGTAGAGGTGAGCATGGCCGGCGAAGCGATGGACCCGGGCGCGCTGGGCGAGGTGATTCGCGTGCGCAACGCCACCAGCGGCACGGTGATACGTGCCAGGGTAGTCGATGCGGGCGTGGTGGAACCGGCCGATATTGCCGGCCGTTAAGGAAAATCAGTCCGCGGCGGCCGTGCGCTGCAGACGCGTCGCCAGTTGCGTCAGCTTGGCGGCGTAGTTGGGATCGGTGGCATAGCCGCCACGCGCCAAACCCTGCGCGAAGGCGCCCGCATCGGCGCCCGTGTTCAGGGCGGCGCGGTAGCGCGGATTGTCGAGCAAGACTTGCGCATAGTCGCGGAAGGCGCTGGCCTGGTCCGGGTAGCTGCGGAAGCGCTCGGTTTTCTTCAGGGCCGTGCCGCTGCCCGCTTCGTATTCGGTGGTGACGTTGCTGGCCACGTCGCCCTGCCATTTCCCGCCGGCCTTGATGCCGAACAGATTATTCGTGTCCGCGCCCGTGCCCTGGCGCAGCGGACGCTGGCCCCAGCCAGATTCCAGCGCCGCGTGGGCGGCGACGATTTCCGGCGCCACGCCCAGGCGCGCGCCCGTTTCTTGCGTCCACGGCTTGATCGAGGCGAGGAATTGCTGCTGCGTTTCGCCGATTTCTCCGCTCTGGTTGATGCTGCCCAGTACATTCACGGGCTGGCTCTGCTCCAGGTAGGAGCGTCCTTGCGGACTCAGGCTGGTGGCGCTGCCGCCGCCCTGTTCGATGAAGCGGGCCACTTCGCCCTGCACTTGGCGGAACACGCTGCTGAAGCTGCCGTTGGAGCTGGTGGCATCGGTGGCGCGCATATTGCTCTGCACGGCGGATGTGGCCGTCGTCGATGGGGTTGCCGCCGTGGCGCGGGTGGTCAGGAAATCAGCCTGGCGCATACGTATCTTCCTCGCCATGCAGCACGCGCTGCATGATGCTGTACTGCTCTGTTAATAAATCGCTGTTGCGGGTATTCAGGCGCTTGCATTCGAGCACCATCTGTTCCAGCGCGGCCCAGTCGCGCTGGGCGGTCGTACGCGCGCCTTCTTGCAACAGTGCAAACAATTGCGCCATATCGCCTTGCGGGCCCAGCAGGGCAGTGACGAGGCTGACCCGTTGCCGGCGGCGCGCATCGAGCGGCTCGACGGCGGCGACCACCTGGTCGGCCAGCGCCGTCAGCCGGGCGCTCTGGTGGTGCAGGGTAGCCTCGAATTGCTCTTCCAATAAGGTTTGCAGGGCGGCATAGCCGGCGCGGTCGTCCGTCATGCCTTGCAGCACGCGGCGCACGGCTTCCTGGCGCGTGATGCCCTTGCGCGGTGCGGTCACGATTCGCCGCCGTGGAAACGCTGGATCAAGCCTGCCAGTTTCGATGGATCGAACGGCAATTCGCCCTTGGCCAGCGCATCGCGCAGCATGGCCACGCGCTCGTGGTCGATCTCGGGCATGGCGCGCAGGGCGGCCATGGCCGGTTGCAGCACGGCCGATTGCAGTTCCGCCCCGGCCGACGAGCCACCCATGGCGCCCGCGGCGCCCGCGTTCTCGGCGATCGCCTCGGCAGGTGCGACGGCGCTGCTGCGCACGGCAGCACCGGTATTGCCGGAGGAGATTTTCATACGTTGTCCCTTGCCCTTAATTTGCATGCTCGTCCCGATCTTTCTTTGCGGGCAGGCCCAGTTTATCGCGCAGGCGTTGCAGGGTGCCGGAGTCCGGTTCACCCACTTGCAGCTCGTCGCCTTGCGGCTTTTGCCCTGCCATGCCGAACATGGCGGCGATGCTGTCGGCCTGGCCACGCGTTAATATTAACAGTTCGATGCGGCGGTTGATGCCGGCGCTGGCATTTTTTACGTCCAGCGGCGCGCGGTCGGCCATGCCCACCACTTGCAGCACGCTGTCCGGACTCATGCTGCCGATCAGCAATTGCGCGCGCGCCGACATGGCGCGGTTGGCCGACAGGGTCCAGTTCGAAAAGCCTTCATAGCCGGTATTGGCGTATTGCATCGAGTCCGTGTGGCCGACGATCAGCATCTGGTTTTCCATTTGCGCAAACACGGGGCCCATCTGGCGCAGCAGCTTGCGGAAACGGTCCGTCGGTACGGCGCTGCCGCGCACGAACATGCCTTGCTTGTCCGTATCGTGCAACATGACGCGCAAGCCGTACGGCGTGATCACGGATTGCAGGTTGCTCTTCAGTCCCGCTTCATCGCTGAGCTTGTCGAGCGCGCGCGACAGCGACAGCAAGTCTTCCGGCGACTGGTAGCTGACCTTGGTCTGGTTTTGCGGCGCGGCGCCGGCCTTGCCTTCCTGCGTCTGCTTGCCTTCCGTGCGCGTGTCGCCCGAGCCCTTGCGGGGCATTGGGAAGCGTTCGATGAGGCTGCCGCGCGGACCGCCGCTCTGTTCCGGCATGACGCCCTGGCCTTCGCCCTGGCGGCTGCTGGCCGACGCATCCATCATGATTTCCTTCATCGCCTGCTGCTCGCGCGCGGCCATCAGCCACAGCACGAGGAACAGCGACAGCAGGGCCAGGCAAAAGTCGGCGAACGCAACTTTCCAGGCGCCGCCATGGCCATCGTCGTCGTGCTTGCGTCCGGCACGCTTGATGATGGCCTGTTCATGTTTCTCATGCGGCTTTAGCACGGCGGCCTCCCCGGCCTTGGCCTTGCTCTTGTTCGGCGCCGCCATCTTCCAGCGCATTGATCCAGCTTTCCAGCTGGGCGAAGCTCGGCTTGATGTTCAGCTGCACCAGACGGCGGCCCGCATCGATGGCCAGCAGCGGCGGCTTGCCCGCCACGTGCGTGACCAGCACGACCTTCACGCATTCCATGGTCGAGCCTTCCTCGCCCACCAGCTGCTTCATCATGTTGCACATCGGATCGAGCACGCCGTAGCAAAAGAAAATACCGATGAAGGTGCCGACCATGGCGGCGCCCACTTTTTCCGAAATTTCCGCCGCATCGGCGCCATCGGCCACGGAATTCATGGCCATCACGATGCCGAGCACGGCGGCCAGAATACCGAAGCCGGGCATGGCTTCGGCGATCTTGTGCAAGGATTTCGACGGTTGCAGCAATTCGTCGTGGATGGCTTCCAGTTCCTGCTCCAGCACGCCTTCGAGTTCATGCGCGTTGATCTTGCCCATCGCCATCAAACGGAAGTTATCGACGATGAAGGCCAGCAGCTTCGGCTCTTCCAGCACCAGCGGATAGCGCTGGAACAGGGCGCTTTCGCGCGGCGCCTCGACGTGGGCGTCGAGCGCCTTCAGGCCGCCGGCGGCCGTTTGCAGCAGTTCATACATCAGCAGCAGCAACTGGCGCTGGAATTCCGAGCCTTGCTTCTTGTGCGTGACGATCTTGCGCATCTGATGCAGCATTTCACCGAGTACATGCTTGGGGTTGCCCAGCACCAGGGCGCCGACGGCAGCGCCGATGATGATGATCAGCTCGACCGGTTGCCAGATCGCGTGGACGGTGCCGCCCATCAGGGCGAAACCTCCGAATACACACCCCATCACGATTAAGATACCGATAATTACCATGTCAACTGCCTTTCTGCGTCATTGTGCTGCGTCAATTTGATGGATAGTGAAACTTATGCGTCTTGCAGCATGGCTTTCATCTTGCCCAGTGCCGTCTTGTTGAGCTGGCAGACGCGGGCGTCGCTCAGGTCCAGCACGGCGGCTATTTCTTTGTAGCTCAGTTCGAATTCGTAATACATCTGGATCACGCGCTGCTCGCGTTCGTCCAGCGCGCGCAAGGCTTGCTCCAGGCTGCGCCGCACCATCAATTGCTCTTCCGGGCTCGGTGCGCTGTCGGCCTGTCCCAGGCTTTCCTGCAGCACTTCGTCGAAACTGGCGATCAGCTCGGCGTTTTCCGCCAGCTGGTATTCCTGGAAGGCTTCCGGCGTCAGCTTCAGGGCGGCCATGATTTCCGCGTCCAGCGGCTCGCGCCCCAGGCGGCGGGTCAGGGCGCGCACGCTGTCGCGCAGGCGGTGGCTTTCCTGGCGCACGGCGCGCGGACGCCAGTCCTGGCGCCGCAGTTCATCGAGGATGGCGCCGCGGATGCGCAGGCTGGCATAGCTGCCGAAAGACTGGTCCGGCACGCCGTAGCGGCGCAAGGCTTCGAGCAGCCCCATTAGGCCGATCTGTTCCATGTCGTCGCGGTCGATGGCGCCCGACACCTGCGAATTGAGCTGGCGCACGATGCGTTTCACCAAAGGGGAGTACGCCACCAGATGTTGTTGCTCTTCAGCAACGCTGAGCACGGCCGCGCAAGCGCTGGCGGCGGCATATTCGCCGGCGCCATACGCTTCCTGGTATTGCTCTACATAGGCCAAGGGATCTCCCACTAGGTCGGCTGGCGTGTTGGCTTATTCAATGATCAGCTTGCCGACCATGACTTCGGTGAACGGTTTTTCCATCTGTTCGCGCTCGTAGCTGACGTTGAAGGCCTTGTTGATCTGCTCGGCATATTGCTCCACGGTCATCGTCTGCGCCTTGTCCAGCGGAAAGCTCGACAGGGTGCTGACGGCGATCGAACGCATCAGCGGCAGGTGGTCCTTGGTCAGTTTTTCTTTTTCCTCGGTGGTGGCGATGACCAGGTCGGCCGACAGGTAATGCGTTTCGCCATCGCCGGGGCCGCGGCGCAGCATCACGATGACCTTGTCGAGCGTGAGGAACTTGCGCGCCTTCTTGCCCGTGGCGGGCGGCGGCGGGGCTTTTGCTTCGGCGACATCGGCATGGCCGGCGACCGGCTTGGCCAAATACCACATGGCGCCGCCAGCCGCGCCGGCGGCCAGCACGGCCACGGCGACAAAGCCGGCGATCAGTTTCATTTTCGTATTCATCAGGCGCTCTCTCGCTCGTGCATGGCGTAAGTGGTACTGGCAGTGCTGCCATCGGACAGGGCACGGCCCGGTTCGGCATCATCGTGCTGGCGGCCCGGTTGACGCTGGCCGCGCGCATCGCCTTCGGCAAACGCCTGGGCGGCGGGGCTGCGCGGGGTGGCGCTGATATTGACGGCGACCTCGGTGTACTGGCGCTGCGCCAGGTCGCTGCGCATGTTCTCGCCGATGCCTTGCAACTGGCGCAACACTTCCGAGTTCGACGCCGTGACGTTCACTTGCAGCGCGCCGGCCGTATGGCGGATGGAAATTTCAATGCGGCCCAGCATGGGCGGGTCGAGGCGGATCGTCGCGTGTTCGCTGTTGCGGCCGATCTGCGTCTGCAGGCGTTCGCCCAGCGCTTCGCGCAGCGGTTCCTGCCATTGCTGGGCAGGGCCGTTGAGCTTGATGGTGTCGCCGGATGGCGCCGCCGCAGCCGTATTGCCGATGGCGCCCGTCAAACCCGGATTGGGCGTGGCTGGGGCCGGCGTCGCGGCGCCGCGTTCGCCTTCGCGCGCGGCAGCAGGGGCGGCGACGGCTGTTGCCGGCGCGCCTTGCTGCAGCAGCGATTCGAACGGCTGTGCCGGCGCGCTGCCCTTGGCGGGCGCGGCCGGGTTGGCGGCGGCCAGCGGTTCGCGCGTATCGCGGCTTGCCGGTTGCGCCGTTCCCTGTGCCGTGATGGTGATTGCCGCTGGATGCAGGCTGATGTTGAGTGCCGGGTTGGCTTGCGCCACGTTCGCCTGCGCTGCTGTCTGTGTTTGCGCCTGGGCGGCGGCGCGCGCTTCGGCTGCGGCCGCATCCGTTGGCGGCGGCATCGTCACCGGCAAGCCGATGACGGGGGCGGCCATGGCTGGG
>NZ_LBCO01000033.1:94844-139941 GCF_000988085.1 Janthinobacterium sp. KBS0711
CTATCGCTGTCCTTGGCGGGCGCGGACGCAGGCGTGCCGGCGTCGGCCGTCTCCACACCCGTCACATCGAGCACCTGCGCAAACAGGGGCAAGGCGGAAGGGGCGGCGCCATTGCTGCCATAGCCGGGCGTGCCGGGCAAGGCGGCGGCCTGTGGCTGCGCTGGCGCCGCTGCTGGTGCAGGTGCGGCCGAAGCCGCCCGTGCCGGAGCGGCCGGCGCCGTGTTGAAGTTCATGATCATGCTTGATTCCCGTCCGAGTCGTATTCGCCGAGCGCGGCGTAGGCGACCCAACCTTCCTTATTTGCCTGTAATGCACCCAGGTGTTGACCCAGGCGTTCTTTTTCCTCAGAGCAAATTTTAACCGCTTGCGCGTGAATTTTGCGCAAATGCAACAATTCTGTTTGTTCCTGCGCATTCCATGCGCCCCGTTCGGCCAGCAACGGGATGTTTTTCGCCATGCTGGCCGAGAGTTGTTCCATCGCCGCCCAGTCCGGCTGCGCGAGCGCCGCGTTCAATTGCCGGCTCAACTGCTGCAGCGCGGCGCGCCTAGGCATTGTTGGCCTGGACGCCCACCCAGCCGCGCTTGATGGTCGTCATCAAGGTCGTCACTTCGTCGATCAGGGTAGGGTCGAGCTTGATGCCGGCCGTGTACAGGCGCGCCACGCAATAGTCGTACAGGCGCGCCAGGTTGACGACCACTTCGCCGCCATTGTCGAAATCGAGCGAGCTCGACAAGCCGTTGATGATTTGCGTGCACTTGTCCAGGCTGATCGCCTTTTGCTCGTAGCGCTTGCCCACGATGTGCCCGCGCGCGCGCGCCAGTTCTTCCAGCAGGCCGTCCGTCAGCACCAGTACCAGTTCGACCGGTGTGGCGCGGGCGGTCTGGGAGTCCAGGTTGACGGCGTGGTAACTGCCGTAAGCTTCATTGTTCAACATTATTATCTTCTCGCTATGTTAACGTGGCGCGGTGCGGCAGGCACGCTCGCCTTAGGATTTGTCGTTGCCGAACATGGCATCGAACATGTCGGAATTGCGCGTCATTTGCTCCTGCAATACCTGCAGGCGGGAAAACTGGTCCAGGAAACGGTTGTACGCCGTGTTGTACTGATTGGTCAGGCGCTCGCTGCTCTGGGCCAGGCTTTTCTGCAACTTGTCCGTCGCTGCCAGGCGTTGGGTGATCTGGCCTTTGGTGACATTGCTCCACTGGCCCAGCACCTTGTCCAGGCCGCCGAGCACGCCGGCTGGCGCCGACAGGCTGTTATTGCCGAACAGCTTGTCCAGGCCGCCAGGATTGTCCGCCAGCTTGGCCGTCAGTTTTGCCGTATTCAGGCTGATCGTGCCGTCGCGCTGGGCGGTAATGCCATACGCGACCAGCGATACGCCGTCGACGTTCAGGCGCAGGGCGTCGCCCATGCTCGAGCGCAGGGCGTTCAGGCCGGAGTCGTGGGCAAAGAGGCCGGCGGCGATGTTCTTTTCCGGATTGCCGGGGCTGGCCAGGCCATCCATCACGCTTTTCAGCTTGTTGTAGGCGTCGACGAAGGCTTGCACATTGGCGATGGTGCCCGTGTTGTCGGTGCCGACGGTCACGGTGATCGGGCTCTCGCCAGCGCTCATGGCCTTGGTGAACGTCATTTTCACGTCGGGCACGTTGGTGAAGGTATTCGATGCCTGGGTAATTTTGGTGCCCGTGCCCTGGGCGCCCAGCCAGACGATGGCATCCTTGGGCGCCGCGATGGCTTTGATGTCGCTCTTCAGCGCCGTCTGCAGTCCCGGATCCGTCACGCTGTTGGTGTCGATCGAGACGGCATTGGCGACGCCCGTCAGATTCGACGTCAGCACCAGTTGCGCCTGGTTGCCGATATTGATGACGGAAGCGGTGACTCTCGCATTGTTCTTGCTGTTGCCATTGATGGCGGCGGCGATTTCCTGCGGCGTCAGGTAGGCGTCGCCATCCTTGTTGGCGGCGGCCAGGTCGATGTCGAAGGCGTTGTCGGCGGTGACAGCGGCCAGCGGATCGCCGAGGCGGATGGTCATGTTGCCGCCGTTGGCCGGTGTGGTGCTGCTCAAGCCGCCATACGACGTCTGGCTGGCCGTGGCCAGTTGTTCGACAAAGAATGCATAGCTGCCCGGCGCCGCCTTGATGCCGGCCGTGCCCGTGCCATACGCGGTATTGCTGAAGGTGGCGGACTGGCTCAGCACGGATTTGCTGGACGTCATGGACGACATCGCCAGCTGGAATGCCGAGATGGCCGATTTCAGGTTGCCCAGCGCGCTAGAGGTATTGCTGGCCAGCGCAGTCTGCGCAGCCAGGGCGGCCTGTTGCGCCGCTACCGACTTGGTCGCCAGATTTTTTGCGGTGACGATCGGATCGTATTGCGGTGCAGTAATTACATTTGCCATGCCAGACTCCTGAATAAAGGGATATACCGGTACAAGGCGACCCCCATTCCCGTTTCGTGAAGTTTTCCTGAAAGAAACTTACACAAACCTCATTTTACCTGCCCGCGGAACCAGAATTGCGTCGCCAGCTCGTCTTGCCGCTTGGCGTCGACTCGGTGTTGCTCATTTGCAACATGCTTTTGTTTTTGCGTCAGCACCTGGTCCAGCACCTCGCGCTTGGCCCAGGCCGTATTCAGGGCGCGCTGCGAAACGGCCATGTTGGCTTCGTGCAAATGCAAATCGGTACGGTGCTGGTCGGCCATCTGCATGACGGCCTGCTTGAAGTTGCCGCAGTTGACGGACAGGGCCAGGGGCAGGGCGCCGCTGGGGCCGCTATCCGTGTACAGGCCCGTCAGGCGCTCCAGGTTTTTCTGGTAGCGCTCGCGCACGGCCGTCTGCGCCGCCATTTCACCTTGCAGGCGTTCCACTTCGGTGCTGCGCAGGCCGACCAGGGTGGTCAGGTTGCGGATGGTATGCGCGTCGCTCACGTATGCTCCTAGGCCATGATCTGTTCAAGTTGTTCGATGCACGGCCCCATCGGCGCTTCTTCCTTGGTGCCCTGGCACAGGAAGGCTTCGATGGGCGCGTGCAGCTGCACGGCGCGGTCGGTGATCGGGTCGGCGCCGGGCACATAGGCGCCCAGCGGGATCAGGTCGCGCACGCGCGCATGGCGCGCCATCGACGCTTTCAGCGCGCGCGACGCCTGCATGTGCGTGGGCGTGATCACCTGCGCCATGCAGCGGCTGATCGAGGCGGCGATGTCGATGGCGGGGTAGTGGCCCCGCTCGGCCAGTTCGCGCGTGAGCACGATGTGGCCGTCGAGAATCGCGCGCGCCGTGTCGACCACCGGGTCTTGCTGGTCATCGCCTTCGGCCAGCACCGTGTAGATGGCGCTCATGCTGCCTTCCGGGTGGGCGCCGTTGCCGGCGCTTTCCACCAGCTGCGGCAAGTTCGAGAAGACCGACGGCGGATAGCCGCGCGTGGCGGGCGGCTCGCCCAGGGCCAGCGCCACTTCACGCAAGGCCATTGCATAGCGCGTCAGCGAATCGACCAGCAGCAGCACGTGCTTGCCCTGGTCGCGGTAATGCGCGGCGATCGAATGGCACAGTTCGGTAGCCATGATGCGCATCAGGGGCGACTCGTCGGCTGGCGCGATCACCAGCACGGCCTTCTTGAGACCTTCGGCGCCGAGCGACTTTTCCACGAATTCGCGCACTTCGCGGCCCCGTTCGCCGATCAGGCCGACGACGACGACATCGGCCACCGTCTGGCGCGTGATCAGACCGAGCAGCACGCTCTTGCCCACGCCGGAACCGGCCATCAGGCCCACGCGCTGGCCCTTGCCCAGGGTCAGCATGCTGTTGATGGCGCGCACGCCCACGTCGAGCGGCTCGACCACCGGTTGTTTCTTCAGGGGATTGATCTTCGGTGGCGTCACTTCCAGGACGTGCTCGCCGCCGAGGCGGCCCAGATCGTCGATCGGCTCGCCGAGGCCATTCACCATGCGGCCCAGCCACGACGGGCCGATCTGCAGGCTGGCCTTGTCGGGCAGGGGCAGGACGCGCGCGCCGGTGGTCAGTCCCGTGGCCTTCTTGAACGGCATCAGGTAAGAGAGTTTTTCGCGGAAGCCGACGACTTGCGCGTCGAGCCACTCGCCGCTCACAGTTTCAATTTGACAACGCTGGCCCGTGTGCAAACGGCAGCCGGCGCTTTCCAGCAGCAGGCCGGAAGCGCCGACCAGGCGGCCGGTCGGGGTCGCGACCGGGATGTCGCCGATCTCGAAACTGCGCAGCGTGTCGGCGATCATGCAGGCGCGCCCTGATCCGCGTGTTCGGCGGCCAGCGCCAGGTGGCTGCTGACTTGTTCCATGCAGGCCGACAGGCGCTGATGGCAGCCCGCGTCGACTTCATTGTCGCCTGCCTTGATGCGGCATTCGCCCGCGTCGAGGCGCGCGTCGGCGATCAGGTTCCAGCGCTTGGCGCGCTTTGGATCGAGTTCGCTGATGCGTTTCAATTCTTCCGGATTGAGGAAGACGTCGATTTCCTCGCGCGTGGGCGGCATCGAGGCCAGGGTCTCGTCGACCAGGGCCAGCAATTGCACCGGCTGCAGTGCCAGTTCCGCGCGGATCACCTGGCGCGCCACCTTGGCCACCAGGTCGACCACTTCCTTGCGCTGCGCTTCGCGGTAATCGGCGCGCACTTTTTTCAGGTCGCGCAAGATGGCGTCGACGGGGCGGGCCAGGCGGTCCAGCGCCACCAGGGTTTCATTGCGGCCTTCTTCGCGGCCCTGCGCCATGCCATCGTTGCGTCCGGTGTCGTAGCCATCCTGCTGGCCTTGCACCAGGCCCACTTCGTAGCCGTCGCGCTGGCCCTGCTCGAAGCCTTCCGAGACGGACGCCTGCCACTGGCCATCCGTGTCCTCGTTGGAGGCACGCTGGCCGGCGGCGATGAATTGCGACAGGGGCGGGAAACGATACGAGCGGAAGTGTTTCATTCGATCACCGCTTCAGCAAACAGTTGCACTTCGATCTCGCCCGCATCGGCGAGGCCCTTGACGGTGGCCATGATTTCCTGGCGCGTCTGTTCGATGCGCGACAGCGGCACGGGGCCGGAGCGGCGCATCATGTCTTCGAAGCTCTGCGCCTGGCGGCGCGGCATGGTTTTCAGCACGGCGTCGCGGATAGCCGGTTCCGCGCCCTTGAGGGCGATGGCCCACTGTTCCATCGGCACGTCTTCCAGGATGCGCGTGAGCGTGACATCGCTCTGCGTGGCCAGGATCAGGAAGTCGTACATGCTCAGTTCGATTTCCGAGACGACGTCCGGGTCGTGCGCGCGCAGCAGTTCGACCAGCGCGGCGCGGTTGCCCGGCATGCGGTTGAGAATTTCGGCGGCCTGGCGGATGCCTTCCACGCTGGTGCTTTGCGTGTCGAGCGTGCCCAGGCAGCGGCCCACCAGCTCGTCGAGCTCGACCAGCAGGTCGCGGTCGATCTCGTCCAGGCGCGCCAGGTTCAGCAAGACCAGGTCGCGGCCTTCGGCGGGCAGGGCGTCGAGGATCTGGCCGGCCAGCGCGGGCGGCAGGAAGGCCAGGAACACGGCTTGCATCTGCACGTGCTCGTTGACGATGTATTCGGCCAGCCATTTTGGCGAGGCCCACTGCAGGCGCGCCATTTTTGGACGGATCGCGTCGCCGTAAATATTGTTCAGCACGCTGTTCGCGATATCGCTGCCCAGCGCCATGTCCAGCGAGCGCTTCAGGTAGCTGCGCGAGGCGCCGTGCACGCCGCTTTGCTGGCGGTAGTCGTCGAAGAAGGTCTGCATGGCCGTTTTCACGGATTCGACCTTGATGCCGCTCATGCGCGACATCACTTGCGTGACTTCCAGCAATTCTTCACGCGACAGACAGCGCAGCACGTTGGCCGCCTGTTCTTCGCCGATGCTCAGCAGCACGATGGCGGCCTGTTCCACGGGATTCAGGCTGACGCTTTCGTACTCGGCGCCGTCGGAGGGATTATTGTTGTTGAGTTCGGCCATTTTTCTGCATCCATTGTTTGACGACTTCGGCGACACGCTCGGGTTCTTTTTCCGCCAGTACTTTCAGGTGGTCGACCATCACGTCGACCGCCGAGCCTGGCGGCGGCAAATCATAGTTTTCCAGCAGCGGCACGACCGGCATGTTGCCAGGCGCGGCCGCTTCGCCTTCGAGCGCCAGCGGGCTGCCGTTCACGCCCAAGGCCGGCGCGCCGGCAGCGGCTGCGCCATTGGCGCCGGCGGCGGCGTTGCTGCCGCCCAGTGCCAGGGCTGGATCGAGCTGTTTCAGTGGCGGCGGCGCCAGACGCGAGGTCAGCAGGCGCAGCATCGGACGCAGGATCAGGAAGTAGCCGAGCACGGCGCCCAGGGCGTACAGCAGCCAGCCGCTGAAGTCGACGACGGTATCGCGCTCTTCCCACCACTGCGCCACAGGCGGCTTGGCGGGGAAGGCCAGCGCCGTCAGGCTCAGGCTGTCGCCGCGCTGGGCGTTGATGCCCAGGCCGCTGCGCAGCATTTTTTCGATATTGCCCAGTTCGGCAGGGGTCCAGCCCGTTTTCGGATTCGGTGCGGCGGCGCTGTTGAGGACGACGGCCACGCTGAGTTTTTCCAGGCGGCCACGGCTGCGCTTGATCTGCGTGATGCTGCGGTCGTAGGCGTACTGGCGCGTGGTGGCGTTCTTGCGGGCCGTGCCATCGTCGGACGGCTTCGGCGCGCCATCGGCAGGGGCTGCGCTGGCGGCATCGGCCGGTGCCGGCACGGCGGCCGCTGGCGGACGGTTCGACAGGCTGCCGGGGATGCCGGCCACGGTGCGGTTGCGTTCCTGCTCTTCGCGCATCGCCTCGCTCGTCACTTTCGGGGCTTCGCCGTATTTTTCCAGCGTTTCGTCGACGCGGTCGTTGTTCACGGCGGCCGTCACGCTGAGCTTGAAGTTGTCTTCGCCGATGACGGGACCCAGCAAGCCCATGACGTTGTGGCGGATTTCATCCTGGAAGCGTTTCGCGCCTTCATTGCCGGCGGCCGAAGCGTCGAAGCCGTCCGTCAGGTCGACGTGCGCGGACAGCAGGTTGCCGCCCTGGTCGACCAGGCTCACGCGCGTGGGCGCCAGGCTGGCGACGCTGCCGGCCACCATGTTGATGACGGCGGCGATCTGTTCCGGCGCCAGGGTGCGGCCCGGTTTCAGCGCCACGACGACGGAAGCCGACGACTTGTCGCCGTCGCTGGCGACAAACGACGTCGACTTGGCAATCGACAGATGGACGCGCGCCGAAGCGATCGCGTCCATCGTCATGATGCTTTGCGCCAGTTCGCCTTCCAGGCCGCGGCGGAAGCGCACGTCCTGCACGAATTGGGAGACGCCCAGCGGGTCATTCTTGTCCATCAGTTCCAGGCCGGCCGGCAGCTGCGCCGTCACGCCTTTCGAGGCGAGCAGCATGCGCACCTTGCCCAGCACGGCGTCGGGCACCAGCACCTGGCCGCTGTCCGGATGCAAACGGTAGGGGATGTGCTCGGCGTCGAGTGTCGCCATCATGTCCGTCACGGCCACTTTTTCGCGCGCGCCAAACACCGGCTTGTAGTTGGCCTGGTCGCGCCAGGCATACATGGTCACCATGGCGGTGATGCCGATGGCCAGCACGACGATGGGAACCAGGTTTTTCAGCAGGGCGGGCGGGATGGCGGGCTGGGCGCCAGGGCGCCAGCGCGCAAATGCGGACTTCATGGTGGTAATCACTTGGGGTAACTTTCGCTGGGAGGCTGGGCGTGGATCAGGGCGTGAAGATTACAGAGGCAGTTTGATGAGTTCGTCGACGGCGCCCATGACTTTGTTGCGCACTTGCATCAACATGGAGAAGGACAGGCTCGCTTCCTGGCTGGCCAGCATGGCGCCGACCATGTCGTCGCTCTTGCCGCTGTCGACATCGCTCATTTTTTGCGCGGCCATGCGGTCATCGCCGTTGACCTTGCCGATGGCGTCTTTCATGCTTTGCGCAAAAGAGAAGCCCGATTGCTCCGGTGCGCCGAACTGGGCGGCCGGCATGATGCTGGCGCCCAGGGCGCGCGCGTCATTGCTCAGTGCTGCCAGATCGGCCTTGATCAGACCTGCGAGTTCGTTGCTCATCTTGCCCTCTACTTTCAATATGCGGTGACGTATCAATCAGAAATTACTGGTGTTGCCATTCCGGCAGAATTGCATGTCATGCGATTTGCCCGGCCCGATCCGCAGGGCCCATCAGTTTTATCAGTTGCCACACCATCCGCTCAAGCAGACTCAAACAAACTCAGCAAACCCGCGCCGGCAGGATTTACATGGCCATGACAACTAATATTTATCTGATAAAAGTTTCTGCTGGTGGCAATAAGAAGAACTGAAAACTGCCATAAAAAACCGGAATCAGGTAAGCGGAATGGCACACTGCAAATCACTATTTTGTCCCTATAAGCTTACCTCGGGGCAACTATAAAGTAAAGAGAGGATTGCCTCAAGGAATATTGATACATGGCAATATTTAGCGTTTTCATGTATTGTTCAGCACCGTAGTCATCCAGCATGCGATACGATGCGCAATCGTTTGCTTGCAAGCCTGTCGGCAAGAGCAAGATGATGCTGTATTTAATTTCGGGCGATCCGTATAATTTGTTCTGCCACCGCAATACGACATGACCCTCATGATAACCACTAAGACAGATCAAACTGTGCGCCATCAAGTCCTCGATTCCTGTCTGCTTGGACGTCCTGTCCATTTGCTGCATGTATTCGGCGCGCAGCTGCGCGACGACCTGGCCGTGGCCCTGCGCCAGCCCATGAGCCGTCGCTACTGGGGTAATTTCCAGATCGATGCCGTGACCTTGTCGCGCGTCGAGAACGAGGACAGCGCGAACCGCTGGCTGAGTTTTTCCACGCAGGCCGGCCAGCCGGGCTTTGCGCTCGAGCGGCAGATACTCTTGAGCGTGCTGAACTATCGCTATGGTAGTGCCGGCGCCAAGGGGCCGCTGCCCGATCCGGCGCAAGTGCGCGTGACGGCCACGGAAGAACGCCTCGCTGTGGTGCTCGGACAACAGTTGGTGGGCAGCTTGTTTGCCCGCATCCACAAAAACCTGCAAACCCTGGGCAAGAGCAGCGACATCGACACCAATGCCGAGGTCGCCGTGCAGTCCGGCGTGCACCCGGCACGCGGCAGCTGGATCATCACCGTGGCCCTGAGCGACGTCGAGGCGGGGCAGAGCGGCCAGTTCTGGTTCTCGCTGGACAAGCGCCTGATGGCCGACGTGCTGCGCGGCCTGCTGCCCGAGCGCGCGCAAGCGAAGAAGGCCTTGCGCGGCAGCGTGCGTCCGCTCGCTTCGCGCCTGCAGGTAACCCTGGAAGGCCGCCTTGTCAGCAAGCAGGTGCAGCTGGGCGCCCTGTTTGACTTGCGCGTGGGCGACGTGATTCCCGTCAGCCTGAGCCGTACCGACGTCATGCTCGACGATTCCCGTTTATTTACAGCGGCTGTTTCCGAACACAAGGGCAAGCTCTGTTTAACCTCATTTGAAGATGTCGAATAATATGAATATGACCGATACCAACCAGAGCGAGACCCTGCTGGAAGACCTGGGCGATGACATGATCATCGACCAGGGCGACGTCTCCGACGTGGCCAGCACCCGCGCGCGCCGCGACATTCCGCAGATGATGCGCAAGATTCCCGTCACCCTGACCCTGGAAGTGGGCTCGGCCCGCATCTCGCTGGAAGAATTGATGGCCATCGGCCCGGAAAGCGTGATCGAACTCGACATGCTGGCCGGCGAACCGCTGGTGATCAAGGTCAACGGCACGCCGATCGGCCGTGCCGAAGTGGTGGTGGCCGGCGAGAACTATGGCCTGAAAGTCATCGACCTCGACGGCCTCAATCTCGACCTGATGACAGCATGAAGCTGGCGGTACCCGGTTTGAGCCGGCGCCGCGGCGCGCTGGCTGCCGCGCTGGCTGTCCCTGTTCTGATGCTGTGCTGCAGCGCCGCCGGCGCGCAGGACCTGCTATCCGGCGTGGTGCCGGGCGCGAAGACCGACTTGTCGGTGAAGATGCAGATCCTCGTCGTCATGACCCTGCTCGGGCTGCTGCCCGTGATGGTCATGATGATGACCAGCTTTACCCGCTTCGTCATCGTGCTGTCGCTGCTGCGCCAGGCCCTCGGCCTGCAGCAGGGCTTGCCCAACCGTATCGTCACCGGCATCGCCCTGATTCTCACCTTGCTCGTCATGCGTCCCATCGGCGACCAGGTGTGGAAGGAAGCGTTCGTGCCTTACGACCGCGACCAGATCGGCATGCAGGAAGCCCTGAAGATTGCCGAAGTGCCCATTTCGCGCTTCATGCTGGCGCAGACGAGCAAGGCCGCGCTGGCGCAGATCGCGCACCTGGCCGGCGAACCGTCGAGCATGCGTCCGCAAGACCACAGTTTCACGGTCAAGCTGGCCGCGTTTGTGTTGTCTGAACTCAAGACGGCGTTCCAGATCGGCTGCATGCTGTTCATCCCCTTCCTCATCATCGACCTGGTGGTGGCGTCCGTGCTGATGGCCATGGGCATGATGATGCTGTCGCCGCTCGTCATCTCGCTGCCGTTCAAGCTGCTGCTGTTCGTGCTCGTCGATGGCTGGACCCTGACCGTCAACACCTTGGTTACCAGCATACAGGGCTATTGACCGATGTTTACCCCTGAAGTCGCCGTCGATCTGATCATTGAAGCATTGCATGTCGTCATGCTGCTGGTGGTGATCCTGGTCGTGCCGGGTTTGCTCATGGGCTTGCTGGTCGCGCTGGTGCAGGCGGCCACCTCGATCAATGAGCAGACCATGAGTTTCCTGCCGCGCCTGCTGGTCACCCTGCTGGCCCTGATCCTGGCCGGACGCTGGATGGCCGGTTACCTGATGGATTATTGCGTGTCCATTTTTCAGCGCGCCGCCACCCTGGTCGGATAGCGCCGCGCGCCATGGATCAGATTTTCAATCAGGTGCTGCCGTTTCTGCTGGCCGTGTGGTGGCCGTTCTGCCGCATCCTGGCCATGCTCAGCGCCTCGCCCGTGATCGGCGACGCCATGGTGCCCGTCCCCGTGCGGGTGCTGCTGTCGCTGGTGCTGGCGATCCTGATGCTGCCCGTGATGCAGGCGTCGGGCGTGTCGCAGGACTTGATGAAGATCGATCCGTTTTCCCTGCACGCCCTCGTCGCCACGCTGGAGCAGGCCATCGTCGGCTTCGTGCTGGGCCTGGCTTTCCACTTCGCCATGTCCGTCATGTCGGTGCTCGGCTACCTCGTGTCGAGCCAGGTGGGCTTTTCCATGGCCGTCATGAACGACCCGCTGAACGGCACTTCGTCGGACGTGATTTCCGGCCTGCTCACCATCCTGTGCATGATCGTGTTTTTCGCCATCGACGGCCACCTCGTGCTGACGGGCGTGATCGGCGCCAGTTTCACGGCCTGGCCCGTGGGGCAGGGCTACGGGCCGCTGCTGCTGCAGACGGTGGCGTATAACGTGGCGTGGATTTTCGCCGCCGCCATGCTGCTGGCCTTGCCCATCGTCTTTTCCACCATGGTGGTGCAGCTGGGCTTTGGCTTCCTGAACCGGGTGGCGCCGTCGCTGAACCTGTTTTCGCTGGGTTTTTCCATGATCACCATGTTCGGCCTGCTGATGCTGATACAGATCGTGCGCTTTATTCCGGAGCACTATGTCGCCATGACCAACCGTGTGCTCGACATGATCGCCGAACAGATGCGGGTGGCCCATGGCGGATAGCAGCACGGGCGACAAAACAGAAAAGGCGTCAGCGCAGAAGCTGAAGAAATCGCGCCAGGAAGGGCAGGTGGTGCGTTCGCGCGACCTGTCGACGGCGCTGGGCATCCTGATCAGCATGAAGGTCTTCATTTACCTGCTGCCCGGTTATCTGGTCAGCTTTCGCGAGCTGTTCGCGATGTCCTTCATGCCGCTCGACAGCAAGGGTGCGCTGGAAAATGCCATGTCGATGGCGTTTACCACGTCGGTGGGCTTGCTGATCAAGATGATCGTGCCGCTGTTTTGCGTGCCCTTGTTCGTCGTGCTCGGTTCCTTGATCCCCGGCGGCTGGGTCATCAGCACGAAGAACTGGGCGCCGAAGATGGAGCGCCTGAGTCCGGCCAAGAACCTGGGCCGTTTGATTGCGCCCAAGCATGCTTTTGAATTCGGCTTGTCGATCGCCAAGGCCGTCGTGCTGGGCATGGTGCTCGTGCACGTGAGCCGCTCCAGCCTGACGCAGTACGTGGACTTGCAACACAGGCCCCTGCAGCAAGCCATGCTCGATGGCTCGGCGCTGATGCTCGACGGCCTGATGGCGCTCATTTCCGTCTTCGTCCTGTTTGCCATCATCGACGTGCCGGCGCAGGCATTTTTCTTTGCCCGCAACCAGCGCATGAGCAAGCAGGACGTCAAGGAAGAACATAAAAGCAGCGAAGGACGGCCCGAAGTGCGCCAGCGCATCCGTCAGCTGCAGCAGCAGATCGGCCGGCGCAGCGTGCGCAAGACGGTGCCCGACGCCGACGTGGTGATCGTCAACCCCGAGCATTACGCCGTCGCATTGAAGTATGACCAGGACCGCGCCGAGGCGCCGTTCGTCGTTGCCAAGGGCGTCGACGAGATGGCGCTGTACATCCGGCAAGTGGCGAAGGAACACAATATCGAAACGCTGGAGTTGCCGCCGCTGGCGCGCGCCATCTACAACACCAGCCAGGTGCAGCAGCAGATTCCCGTGCAGCTGTACCAGGCCGTGTCGCAGGTGCTCAACTACATACTGCAGCTGAAAGCATTCCGTACTGGGCAGCGCGCCGCCCAGCCCCCATTTCCCACCGAGGTGGTCGTGCCATCTCATTTGAGCGAGGTAGTACCTTCATGAATTTCCTGAACCGGTTGGTTGCCGAAATGCGCCGCCACAAGTTCGCCACGCCGCTGTTCCTGCTGGTGATCCTGGCGATGATCATCCTGCCGCTGCCGCCCGTGCTGCTCGATATCTTGTTCACTTTCAATATCGTGCTGGCACTGATCGTCATCCTCGTCAGCGTGTCGGCCAAGCGGCCGCTCGATTTCTCCGTCTTCCCGACGGTGATCCTGGCCACCACCATGCTCAGGCTGACCCTGAACGTGGCGTCCACGCGCGTGGTGCTGCTGCACGGTCATACGGGCGCGGACGCGGCCGGTAAGGTGATCGAGGCGTTTGGTAACGTGGTCATTGGCGGTAACTTCGTCGTCGGTATCGTCGTCTTCGTGATCTTGATGATCATCAATTTCGCCGTCGTTACCAAGGGCGCCGAGCGCATCTCGGAAGTGTCCGCGCGCTTTACCCTCGATGCCTTGCCGGGCAAGCAGATGGCGATCGACGCCGACCTGAACGCCGGTCTGATCAACCAGGAAAAAGCCCAGATCCGCCGCAAGGACGTGGCCGCCGAAGCGGATTTCTACGGCGCCATGGACGGCGCGTCGAAGTTCGTGCGCGGCGACGCCGTCGCCAGTATCTTGATCTTGATCATCAACATGGTCGGCGGCGTGGCCATCGGCTCGCTGATGCACGACCTGTCGTTCGGCGACGCCTTCCGCCAGTACGCACTGCTGACCATTGGTGATGGCCTGGTGGCGCAGATCCCGGCGCTGCTGCTGTCGGCCGCGGCCGCCATCCTGGTGACCCGTATCAGCGATTCGGGCGATTTCGAACAGCAAGTGGCAGGCCAGGTGCTGACGTCGCCAACGGTGATCTACAGCGCGGCCGGCATGATGGTGGCGCTGGCATTGATCCCGGGCATGCCGTGGTTCATGTTCATGACCTTTGCCGCCGTGCTGGCCTTCGTGGCCTGGCGTCTGACCAAGCGCGTGAAAGGGCCCGACGCGGCCGGCATGGCGGCCATCGAGGCGGCCTTGCGCGATGACAAGCCGGCCGAACTGGAATGGCAGCAATTGCCCGCCGTACAGCCGCTGATGGTGATGCTCGGCTATAAATTGGTCGGCATGGTGGATAAAACCCAGGGCGAACCGTTGAACAAGCGCGTCAAGGGCGTGCGCCAGAGCCTGTCCGAATCGATGGGCTTGCTGTTGCCGAATATCGGCGTGCGCGACGATCTGGCCCTGAAGCCGTCGCAGTACGCGATCGTGCTGTCTGGCACTGTGGTGGCGCAGGCGGAAGTGCAGGCCGACCGCCTGATGGCGATCCCCTCGCCGAACGTGTATGGCCAGCTCGACGGCATTCCCGGCATCGAGCCGGCCTACGGCATGCCCGTCACGTGGATCGAACCGGGCGAAAAAGCACATGCGCTGGGCCTCGGCTACCAGGTCATCGAGGCGCCCAGCGTGATCGCCACGCACTTGTCGAAGATGGTGCGCGAGTACTTGCCGGAACTGTTCCGCCACGAAGACGTGTCGAACATGATGGAGCGTCTGACGGCCCTGTCGCCGAAACTGGCCGGCGCGCTGGACAAGGCGCTGACGCACACGCAGCTGCTGCGCGTGTTCCGCGTCCTGCTGGCGGAAAATGTGTCGCTGAAGGATATCGTGCCCATCGCCACCACCTTGCTCGACAGCTCGGAAACGACCAAGGATCCGATCCTGCTGGCGGCCGAAGTGCGCTGCGCGCTGCGGCGCCAGATCGTCAGCGGCCTGTTCGGCCAGAAAATGGAAATGCAGGCATTTAACCTGGGTGGCGAGCTGGAAAACATGCTGCTCGGCTCTCTGAATCAGGCGCGCCAGTCGGGCAAGGTGACCCTCGATAACTACCCGATCGACCCGCATCTGCTGTCTCAGCTGCAAGTAAACATGCCGGTGGCGCGCGAGCAGATGAAGCAGCAGGCCACGCCGCCGCTGCTGCTGGTACTGCCGCAGATCCGTCCGCTGCTGGCCCGCTATGCGCGCCTGTTCGCGCCGGGACTGCACGTGCTGTCGTACAACGAAATCCCGGAAAACCGTGAAGTGAGCATCATCGGCACGGTGGGGTAAAATGAAAAAACGGCGCTTCGAGCGCCGTTTTTTTATGCTGCATCAATCCTGCTCGTCGATGGGCGGCAGCAAATCCTGCGTCGGCTCCGCCGGCCCGGCCAGCATGAATACATCCTCTTCCTGTGCGTCCGCCGACGCGTCGCCATAATCGTAACCGAACGGCGCCGCCACTTCCTTCGAGACAATGATTTCTTCCTCCGGCTCGGACGCGGGCGCCTCTGCCGGCGCATCGGGATCGGCCGCCACTTCCGCTTCCGGCTGTGTCAGCAGCAGGGCCACTTCGGCCATGGCGCGGAACAGGGGCAGCGACAGCGAAGCGGCGCCCGCCTGCATCGGGTAGTTGCCGTGCACGCGCTGCGCATGCAGCTGGCGGTTCAGGCGACAGCGCACCAGGCGCAGGCCGGCGCGCCGTACGGCGTCGGCGATTTCGGGCAGGGCCAGGCGCAAATGGCGCAATGCCGCTTCCTCTTCGGCGGCCAGTTCCAGCAGCACGCCGTCGCCGGACGGTTCCATCTGGATCACGACCCGGCCGATGCCGATGATGATCAGTTCGACGCGCAGCGCCACCTTGCCGCGCCGTTTCGGTGCTGCATCTTCGTCTTCGTCGCTGGCCAGCACGCGCAGCAGCAGGCGCTGGCCGCCCCAGCCATACACGGCAAAGCGCCACGCTTCGCTGTCGACCGTCAAGGGCGGGCGGGCGCCTTCGCGCAGCAGGGCCGGCTGCTGCTCGGCCATGAACAAATTGCCCGGCACGTGCTGGCCGCGCGCCTGTTCCTGCAGTGCCGCATATTGTTCGCCATACGTGCGCACCATCACGCGCCACGAGGCGGCCAGCTGCGCCGCGTCGGGCGGCTGCCATATCAGCTGTCGCGTGAAGAAGAGCTGGTTGACCTGCATGGCGCTGCTGTCGCGCGGCAAGGCGCCGCCCGTACCCTCGGCATTCGGCTTGATGAGGGATGCCAGGCTGTCCTGTCCCTTCTGCTGCAGCTGGGCGGGCAGGGTGCCGGCGTCGGGCGCGGGCGCCATGTAGGGGCCGATAGGCACCAGCGGCTGCACCACGCCAGGCACCATCGGCGTAGCGGGGCTGACGTCGAAGCGCTGGGTAATCAGGGGCACCGGGTTGCCCGATGCAATGCGGTCTATCGCCATGCCATTGCTTCCTGCTGATACATATTCATCCGATCCGCCATCGTGTCCTGCCGGTAATTATTGTAGTAAAGAAAGAATCAGCTTGCTCATGCTCTGGCTTTGCTTGAGCATGGCCGTACTCGCTTGCATCAGCATTTGCGCCGACGTCATGTTGGCGCTTTCGGCCGCGTAATCGACGTCCATGATGCGGCCGATGGCGGCCTTGGTGTTGGTGACCATATTGGACAAGTTATTGTAGACGTGGCCGAGCCGGTTCGCGGTGGCGCCCAGCGCCGAGCGCACGCTGCCGACCTTGTCGACGGCTGCCGCCAGCATGTCGATCATGCCGTTGGCGCTGCTGTTGCTGGCAAATTCGCTGCCGGCTGTGGCGCCCGGCGCAAAATTGACGGAAATCGCCTGCAGCGCAGTGTTGAGCGCACCCATGTCGCCCGCCACGCTGAACTGCATGGTCTCGCTGCCGGTGGCGCCGATCTGGAACGTCATGGCTTGCGACAAGGTGCCCATGCCGGCGCTGCCGTTGCCCAGCAATAAAGTGCCGCCGTAGCGGGTGTTCGTCATGACGTTGTACAGCTCGGCGCCCAGCGCATCGTATTCGCCCTGCATGGCCTCGCGGTCCTTCTGGTTCGACGAGGCGTCCGCCGCCTGGGTGGCCAGGTCCTTCATGCGCACGAGCATGCTGGTCACTTCGCCAAACGCGCCTTCGGCCGTTTGCAGCAGGGAGGTACTGTTTTGCGTATTGCGCATGGCCACCGCCATGCCGCTGGTCTGGGCGCTCAGCCGGGTGGCGATCTGCAAGCCGGCCGCGTCGTCCATGGCCGAGTTGATGCGAAAGCCCGTGGAGAGGCGCGTCATCGACGTCGACAGCATTTGCTGCGCCCAGCCCATGGCCCGCTGGGCAGATAGTGCGGCAGTATTGGTATGAATGCTCAGCACGCGGCGGCTCCAGTGGACGATTGTTCGGCGTTTACCTTGTATAGGCGACTATGCCGGCAACATCGTTAAACATGATGGCAATTTAGTTCAATATGCTGGAAATTCCCGGCACTGCAGGCAAAAAAAAGCCAGACCGGAGTCTGGCTTCGAGAGACTGGCCGCGAGCGAGCGGCCGGGTCAATATTATTGCAGCAGGGACATGACCATCGAGGACATGCTGTTGCTTTGTTTCAGCATTGCGGTACCAGCTTGCAGCAGCATTTGCGACGACGTCATGTTCGAGCTTTCGGTAGCGAAGTCGGTGTCCATGATGCGGCCGGTAGCAGCTTTGGTGTTGGTGGCGATGTTCGACAAGTTGGTGTTGACGTGGTCCAGACGGTTAGCCGTCGCGCCCAGTGCCGAACGCAATGTGCTGACGCTGTCGATGGCGGTAGCCAGCAGGCCGATATTGGCGTTGGCGTTGGACGTCAGTTCCGTGGCGCCTGCCGCGGCGGCGCTCGAGAAGTTGGCGCTCAGGCCGGTCAGGGCTGCGTTCAGCGAGCTCAGGTTGCCCGAAACGTCGAACGTCATTTTTTCCGTCGAGCTTGCGCCGATCTGGAACGTCATCGACGTCGACAGCGTGCCGTCAGCTGCGGCGCTACCTTTGCCCAGCAGCTTGGTGCCGCCGAACGTGGTGTTGGTCATGACGTTGTACAGTTCCTGGCCCAATGCGTTGTACTCGGCTTGCATGGCGGTCTTGTCGGCGGCGGTCGACGAAGCATCGGAAGCTTGGGTAGCCAAGTCTTTCATGCGCACCAGCATGTTGGTTACTTCAGCGAACGCGCCTTCAGCCGTTTGCAGCATCGAGGTGCTGTTTTGCGTGTTGTTCATCGCAACGGTCATGCCGCTCGTTTGTGCTTTCAGACGGGTGGCGATTTGCAGGCCGGCAGCATCGTCCATTGCCGAGTTGATACGGAAGCCGGTGCTCAGGCGCGTCATGGAAGTCGACAGTTTGGATTGGGTATTCGAGATCGAATTTTGTGCCGACAGGGAGGCAGCGTTGGTGTGAAGGCTCAGCATGGTGTCATTCCTAATTAGGTGGTTACGGTGAGGAGCGACGATTTATCTGCTCCTATCAGTACAAGACGACCGTGCCGCCATCTTAATTAAATGCTTTAAGGAAATTTTTTAAAATAAATGCGGTTTGTCGGTTCACCGGCTCGTCCTGATGCTGTTGCGGCAGGCTGGCGCCAGGCGCGCACGAAAAAAAAGCCAGACCGGAGTCTGGCTTCGAGAGACTGGCCGCGAGCGGCCGGGTCAATATTATTGCAGCAGGGACATGACCATCGAGGACATGCTGTTGCTTTGTTTCAGCATCGCGGTGCCAGCTTGCAGCAGCATTTGCGACGATGTCATGTTCGAGCTTTCGGTAGCGAAGTCGGTGTCCATGATGCGGCCGGTAGCGGCTTTGGTGTTGGTGGCGATGTTCGACAGGTTGGTGTTGACGTGGTCCAGGCGGTTAGCCGTCGCGCCCAGTGCCGAACGCACGGTGCTGACGCTGTCGATGGCGGTGGCCAGCAGGCCGATGGTGGCGTTGGCAGTGCTGGTCAGTTCGTTGGCGCCGGTCGAAGCACCCGACGAGAAGTTTTTGCTCAGGCCGCTCAGGGCCGTGTTCAGCGATGCCAGGTTGGTCGACACGTCGAAGCTCATTTTCTCGGTCGAGCTCGCGCCGATCTGGAAGGTCATCGAAGTCGACAAGGTGCCCTTGGCTGCGCCGCTGCCGTCGCCCAGCAGTGCCGTGCCGCCGAACGTGGTGTTGGTCATGACGTTGTACAGTTCCTGGCCCAATGCATTGTATTCAGCTTGCATGGCGGTCTTGTCGGCGGCGGTCGACGAAGCATCGGAAGCTTGGGTCGCCAAGTCTTTCATGCGCACCAGCATGTTGGTTACTTCAGCGAACGCGCCTTCAGCCGTTTGCAACAGCGAGGTGCTGTTTTGCGTGTTGTTCATCGCAACGGTCATGCCGCTGGTTTGTGCTTTCAGGCGGGTGGCGATCTGCAGGCCGGCAGCGTCGTCCATGGCCGAATTGATGCGGAAGCCGGTGCTCAGGCGCGTCATCGAAGTCGACAGTTTGGATTGGGTATTCGAGATCGAATTTTGTGCCGACAGGGAGGCAGCGTTGGTGTGAAGGCTCAGCATGGTGTCATTCCTAATTGGGTGGTTACGGGTAGGAGCGACTGTTTATCTGCTCCTACCCGTACAAGGCGACCCTGCATTCCACTTTATTAAATGCCGTATGGAAATTTATTTTTCATTGCCATAATGATAGGCTGTGCAAGTTCAATCGGCCACGCCGCCGTGTTCCGACTCCCATAGCTTGCGGCTGCTTTTCAGGATGTCGATGACCAGCAAGGCCTTCGCTTCGTCGGCGCACAGGTCTTCCATGAACATGGCGTTATTGTTGCGTACCCATTCCAGTGGCATTTCCCACCAGGCCAGCTCCAGCAGCGCGGCACGGACTTTTTCCGTGAAGCGGTAGCGGATCAGGCGCGCTGGCGAACCCGCATAAATTCCATAGGGTTCCGAACGGAAATTCGGTGGCAGCAGCGAGCGGGCGCCGATGACGCAGCCGTTTTCGATCACGCTGCCGCCCAGCACCATTGCTTCGTCGCCGATCCACACATCGTTCTTGATCACCGTGTCGGCATACTGTGGCGGCGGCGTATTTTTCAAGCCATCGCCGAGGATCGACAGCATGAACGTCGAGACCGTGCGCATTTCATGCTGGCCATTGAGGATGAAACTCAGGCGCGAGCCACCGGCCACATAGCGTCCGACGCACAGGCTTTGCTGTCCGCTGTCATATTTCACCAGTGAACCGACGCCGAAACAGGAGCCGCGCCCAATATAAAAGTGGCCGCTCTGCGGTTCCTGGTCCAGCCAGTTGCGGAAAAATTGATGGGGCAGGGTGCTGATGGCGCCATCCGCGTAGCCCAGTACCGTGAATTGCGCCGACCATGGGTGGTTCTCCGCTACGCCGGAAAAATTGGTTTCGGTGGAAATTTGCATCAGGCGATCTTCCGTATCACTTCTTGTTGCAGTGCGGGTGCGGCGATCATGGCGATAATGGCGTCCACGGTCGCCATCTCCAGATCGGGATAGATGGGCAGGCAGATCACTTGCGACGACGCCAGCCGCGCCACGGGCAGGTTCGCGTGCGCCGCGGACGGCATGCCTCGGTACATGGGGAAGTCGCTGATGAGCGGGTAAAAATAGCGGCGCGCGTAGATTTCCTGGTCGCGCAGCAACTGGAACAGGGCGTCGCGCGACAGCGGGTAGCCGGGGCCGACCAGGATGGGGAAATACGCGTTGTTGGCGGCCTCGGCATCGCCTTGCTGCACGCAGGTGATGCCACCGATGCCGGCCAGCTGCTGGCGGTAATGCGCATCGATCGCCTTGCGCTTCTGGCGCGCGCCGTCAATGCCCTTGAGCTGCAGCAAGCCGAAGGCGGCATTGATCTCGCTCATCTTGCCGTTGATGCCGGCGGCCACGACCGTGACTTCATCGACGAAGCCGAAGTTTTTCAGGTGGTCGATGCGTTGCTTGGTCTTGGCGTCGGGGCAGACGATGGCGCCGCCTTCGAAGGTGTTGAAGATCTTGGTGGCGTGAAAGCTGATCACGGAAAGGTCGCCGTGATTGAGCACGCTGCCACCGCGGTGGCGTACGCCAAACGCATGCGCCGCATCGTAGATCACCTTCAGGTTGTAGTTGTCGGCAATTTTCTCGATGGCTTCGATGTCGCATGGCCGGCCGTAGCAGTGCACGGGCATGATGGCGGTGGTCTGCGGCGTGATGGCCGCCTCGATTTTGGTTGGGTCGAGGTTCAGGCTGTGCGGCTCGATGTCGGCAAAGACCGGCTTGATGTTGTTCCACAGCAGGGAATGAGCGGTGGCGACAAACGAGTACGGCGTCGTGATCACTTCACCATTGATGCGCAGCGCCTGCAAGGCCGTCATCAATGCCAGCGTGCCATTGGCGAACAGGCAGATATGCTTGACGCCCAGGTAGTCGCACAGCGCCTGCTCGAGCTGCTGGTGGAACGGGCCGCCATTGGTCAGGATCTTGTTGTCCCAGATCGTTTCCAGATACGGCAGGAAATCCTCCAGCGGCGGCAGCAGGGGCTGGGTGACATAGACGGGTTTGTTTTTTTGACTGCTCATCATAATCCGATCGGCGGGTTGGGCACGGCCACGGGCGCTTCGAACGAAACTGGCGGCAAGCCTTCGCACCAGCGTTGCCAGGCCATGCGCAGGCCATTTTCCAGCCCTTCCGTGATCAGCTTGGGCTTGCCCAGGATCGAGCGCTCCAGGCGGTGCCGCATGCTGAAACGGTAGGCGCCCAGCAACATGGGGTTGGCCGCCATGGACACGCTCTTGCGCACGAAATCCTCTTCGTCAGTGGCGATGAAGTCATCGAGTTCGACCTGGCGCATGATCATGTTGCCGGCGCGGCTAGGCATGGTGGGACCTGCCGTCGTGAGCGTGGGCACGCCCATCCACAGCGCATGCAGGGTCGTCGTGCTGCCGCAATACGGGAAGGCGTCGAGGCAGATATCGATGCGGTGATGGATGGCCATGAATTGGGCCATGCTCGTGCGTCCTTCGAAGGTCAGGCGCTCCGGCGCAATGCCTTCTTCCGCGAACCAGGTAGCCAGTTGTGGCGGCGCTTCCGATTTCGGCATGGCCGCCACGATCATTTTGGAATCGGGGACGGCGCGCAGCACCCTGGCCCAGCGCGCGATGACCTGGCGATTGATTTTGTTGGTGCGGTTGAAACTGCCAAACGTGATATAGCCATTTGCCAATACGGGCGCCGGCTCAATGCTGGGCGCAAGCTCGGATGGCAGGAATGGCACGCAGGCGGGGAGCAGCATCAGTTTTTCGGAGAACTGGCTGCCCAATTCGTCCGGCGGCGTGAAGTACTGATCGCTCAGATAGTAATCGATCGCCTGCAGTCCCGTCGTGAGCGGGTAGCCGATCCAGCTGGCCTGGACTGGGGCGGGCTTGGCGGCAAACATGAGCAGCCGGTTCTTGCCCGTGTGGCCGGACAAATCGATCAGGATGTCGATGCCATCGTCGCGGATCAGCTGGCCCAGGTCCGGATCGGACAGGTGCTCGACCTGGCGCCAGTGGGGAATGACTTCCCGCAAGCGCTCCGTGATATCGTCGTTTTGCGGATTGTTATGGTAGGCATACAGTGACAACCGGGCGCCATCGGCGATATTCTCCAGGATCGGGATGAGGAAGTGCGGTACCGGATGGTTGAGCAGATCGCCTGACACGAAGCCTACCTTCAGGGTGCGCAGCGGGTCGCGGGTATTGTCGTGCCCGCGTGGGATTTTGGCGACGCGCTTTTCGAAGGTGTCGCTAAAGCGCTGATGTTCGGCAAACAGTGTCTCGGCGTCAATGTTTGCGCTATGCGACAGCAAGAACAGGTAGTTGCTGAACAGGGTTTCCCACAGCGGGCAAACGGCCAGCCCCTTGCGGCACGTTTCAATGGCTTCGTCTATTCGGCCGATATTGCTGAAAGTGGCACTGATATTGACGTAGGCATCGCGATAGTCTGGGTTGATTGCCAGCGTCTTGTGATAGCACTCGAGGGCCAGCAGGGGTTCGTTCATGATCACATGGCAATTGCCGAGCGCAAAGTGAGCGCGATCGAATTTGGGGTCGATAGCGAGAGCGGCAAGATAACTCTGCTTGGCCAGTTCGATTTGATTCTGCGCCTGCTGTGTCGATCCCCGATTAATGAGCGCCGAGGTGTTTTTTGGATTCAATTCCAGCGCGCGCGCGTAGGCAGCGATCGCTTCGTCGTACGCCTTCAATTCCTGTAGAACGACCCCGAGGTTGTTATGCGTCTCGCTATTGTCTGGTTCGTATTTAATTGCCTGGCGATATGGCGCGACAGCTTGCTCGAAGCGCTTGATGTTGTTGTAGTAGTCGCCCAGATGCTTGTGCATCGCAGCGTTCTCAGGTGCCATATCGACGGCCTGCTGAAAGTACTTCAGCGCATTGTCCCTGTCCTCGGCGGCTCCGTAGGCGATGGCGAGCTGGGCGCTCGCTGGCCCATCGTCTGGTTGCAGGTGATACGCACGCGTGCAGTACTCGATGGCTGCCGCGTAGTTTTTCTGTTTGCATTGAAGCAAGCCCAGATTGCTTAGCGCCTGAGGGAAATCGCCATCGAGCGCGATCGCCTGTTCATACGCGGCGATGGCTTCCTCAGCCTTCCCCATCCACTGAAACGCGCGTCCCAGATTATTGTGCAGCTTGGCGTCGTCCGCATGCAAAATGATGCCAGACTGGCAAATTTTCACCGCACTCTCGTATTCTCCGGCCTCATGCAGCGCCGCCGCCAAGTTGGCATGTGCCGCTTTGGTGCGTGGCGCCAGTTGCAGTACGGCCCGATAGCTGACGATGGCCGCTTGCCATTGTTTCAGGTCTAGCTGCGCATTGCCCAGATTCAGATAAATTTCCGCGTCGCCCGGCAGCAGGGCCAGCGCGCGTTGATAGCACGCGATGGCTTCGGCGCTGCGCTGCATGAGCTGTAATGTATTGCCGAGATTGAAGTGGCCCTTGGCATAATCGGGACGCAACGCCAGCGCTTGACGGTAGGCCTGTTCGGCCTGTTCCAGCTTGCCTTGCGCCTGCAGCGCTGCCGCCAGGTTGCCATGCGCCTCGACAAAGTCCGGATTCAGTTCCAGCGCCCGGGTATAGCTGGCCACGGCTTGCGCATACATACCCCGTTCCTGCCATGCGGTACCGAGGTTGCCATGCGCTTCGGCATCGTTGGGCGCCAGCTGCACGGTTTTTTGCAGGGCCTCGAAGGCATCCTTGCCCTGTAATTGCAGGGCGGTGCCCAGCACGCTCCAGGCAAAGTCGGAGTCGGGATAGCGCTGTGTCAGGGCGTGGCTGGCCACTTCCAGTTCGGCATGGTGGCCGGCTTGATACAACTCAATGACGTGCTGCGTTTCCTGCGCTGTGGGCGTGCTGGCGATCGCCGTTTCGATGCGGCTGCGCAAGCCTTGCGACTGTTCGTTGTCGAGACCGCGCGCGATGGCCGATGTGACGATCTCCAGCGCCTGTTCGCGTTCGCCCGCCTTGAGCAAGCCATCCGCATACGACAGCCAGAACTGGCCTTCGTCGGGGTTCACCGACAGCGCCTTGTGCAGATACGGCAAGCCGGCCTCGTATTGCCCGACCTGTCCCGCCAATAAGCCCATATTGTGGTTGGCGATGGCGTGATAGGGATGCGCCTGCAAAATCGCCAGGTAAAGCTCTTCCGCCTCGGCAAAACGGCCAGCCTGGTGTTCGGTAATTGCCTGCTGCAATTCGGCGTCGAGGGGCACTGCGGGAAGGGCGTTTGCGTTCATGGGCGGGCGGAAGGTGAAATAGTTAGCAGAGGGAATTGTAACTGGTGAAAGTGCTTCTGAGAAACTTTCCAGGTGGAATTTATCCAGGAATGCTGTCGCAATGCAAACTTGGTGTTGCTGGCTGGTCAAAGCGCGGGGAAAAGTGGCTGTTTTAAAAACCTTGCAGGCGGATGGGCGGCATGCCTTGCGCCGGGCTGCTGGTATGATGCCCGTGAATTGGCGTCGTCCTTGCCGGACGGCCGCTGTCCGATATCGTTCACTTTTCAGCTGGGATATGCAAAACATTTTGATCATTGGCTCGTCGGGCCATGCGAAGGTCGTCATTGACGTGGTCGAACGGCAGGGGGTCTTTCGCATTGCCGGCTTGATCGACCCATTCCGGACGGTCGGCGAGGAAACCTCGGGCTATCGCGTCCTGGGCGCCGAGTCCGATTTGCCGGTCCTGGTGGAACAGCTCGCCGTGCAAGGAGTGCTGGTGGCCATCGGCGATAACTTCGTGCGGTCAAGCGTGACCGCCCGCGTGGCGGCATTGTGCCCGCAATTGCCCTTCGTCAGCGCCGTGCATCCGCAGGCAAGCGTCGCCAGGGCCGTGCGTATCGGCGCGGGCAGCGTGGTGATGGCGGGGGCGGTGATCAATCCCGGCTGTGACGTCGGGCACGGTTGTCTCGTCAACACGCGCGCCTCGCTCGATCACGATTCCGTGATGGAGGCCTTTTCCAGCCTGGCGCCTGCCGCTGCGACGGGCGGCGGCTGCTTCATAGGCACGTGCAGCGCCCTGGGCATGGGCGCCTTGCTGCTGCAGCGCATGCGCATCGGCAGCCATTGCGTGATTGGCGCCGGCGCCGTGGTGACGCGGCCCGTGGCCGATCTGTGCGTCAGTTATGGCACGCCGGCAAAAACGATACGCAGCCGCCTGGCCGGCGACAAGTATCTGTAAGCCCACGGCAGCCGCAGCGGGGCAGCGCTACCGGCTGCGGTAGCGCTGCTGCTGCATGCCGGGCGACCGGCTTACATGTTCGGATAGTTCGGCCCGCCGCCGCCTTCCGGTGTCACCCACACGATGTTTTGCGTCGGGTCCTTGATGTCGCAGGTTTTGCAGTGCACGCAGTTCTGCGCATTGATCTGCAGGCGTTCGGCGCCGTCGTCGTTCTTCACGAACTCGTACACGCCGGCGGGACAGTAACGCGCTTCCGGACCCGCATACGTGGCCAGGTTGACGTCGACGGGCACGCTGGCGTTCTTCAACGTCAGGTGGATCGGCTGGTCTTCCGCGTGATTCGTGTTCGAGATGAACACGGACGACATCTTGTCGAAGGTCAACTTGCCATCAGGTTTCGGATACACGATCTTTTTCGATTGGGCGGCCGGTTTCAGGCATTCGTGGTCGCCATGCGAATGGTGCAGGGTCCACGGCGCCTTGCCGCGGAAGATCAGCTGGTCGATGCCCGTCATCAGGCTGCCCAGGTACAAGCCTTTCGACAGCCATGGCTTTACGTTGCGCGCCACGTGCAGCTCTTCATGCAGCCACGATTTTTCAAAGGCGACAGGGTAGCTCGTCAGTTCATCGTGCTGGCGCTGTTCGCCCAGCGCGCCGAAGGCCGCGTCCGCCGCCAGCATGCCGCTCTTGATGGCGGCGTGGCTGCCCTTGATGCGGCTCATGTTCAGGAAACCCGCATCACAGCCGATCAGCGCACCGCCGGCAAACACCAGTTTCGGCAACGATTGCAGGCCGCCGGCCGCGATCGCGCGCGCGCCGTACGAAATGCGCTTGCCGCCTTCGAAGAACTTGCGGATTTCCGGATGCGTCTTGTAGCGCTGGAATTCCTCGTACGGCGACAGGTAGGGGTTTTCGTAGTTCAGTCCGACCACGTAGCCGACCATCACCTGGTTGTTTTCCAGGTGATACAGGAAGGAGCCGCCGTAGGTTTTCGTGTCCAGCGGCCAGCCGCTCGAGTGGATCACCAGGCCAGGCTTGTGCTGGGCAGGGTCGATTTCCCACAATTCCTTGATGCCGATGCCGTACGACTGGGGATCCTTGCCGGCGTTCAAGTCATACTTGGCCATCAATTGCTTGCCCAGGTGGCCGCGCGCGCCTTCGGCGAACAGGGTGTACTTGGCGTGCAATTCCATGCCCAGCTGGAAGTCGGGGCCTGGTTCGCCATCGCGCTTGACGCCCATGTTGCCGGTCGCCACGCCTTTCACGGAGCCGTCGTCGTTGTAGAGGATTTCCGCGGCAGGGAAGCCCGGGAAGATTTCCACACCCAGGTTTTCCGCCTGCTGGCCCATCCAGCGCACCACATTGCCCAGGGAGACGATGTAGTTGCCGTGGTTTTCAAAGCAGGCCGGCACGGCGAAGCCTGGCGTTTTATACGCTTTCGTTTCGGTCAGGAACAGGATGCGGTCTTCCGTCACTTCCGTGTTCAGGGGCGCACCCAGTTCTTTCCAGTTCGGAATCAGTTCCGTCAGCGCTTTCGGGTCCATGATGGCGCCCGACAGGATATGCGCGCCCAGTTCGCCGCCTTTTTCCAGCACGCAGACGGACACTTCCTGGCTCTTTTCAGCGGCCAGCTGCTTCAGGCGGATCGCCGCGGCCAAGCCTGCGGGGCCACCGCCGACGATCACCACGTCATACTCCATGGTTTCGCGCGGTCCGTACTGTTCAACTAAGTTATTAGGCTGTGTCATGGTCTCGATTGTCAGTTACTCAATTAGGTAGCAAGGATAGGGAATAAAGCATCATCGGGGAAATTTAAGCACGAGTGTGCTTGTTTTTGGCGAGGATTGCAACTTTGGCGCCATTTTGCGTGACATTGCCCCTCGCCGCAATCTAAATCCGGCCATTTTGTGTAATGATGGCGTTTACTTTTGCTCGAGTGCGCTGCGGGGGAATTTGCCCGATTGCCATAGGCACGGCGTAAAGTGTTGTCTAAAATAAAACAGGAGTAGCTCGTGGGCATAGAAGTCAATTTCGAGGGCAAGATTGCCCTGATTACCGGCGCATCGAGCGGCCTCGGCGCGCGCTTTGCAAAAGTGCTGGCCCAGGCGGGCGCACAGGTCGTGCTGGCGTCGCGCCGCACCGAACGCCTGAAGGAGTTGCGCGCCGAAATCGAAGCGGACGGCGGCGCCGCGCACGTGGTGTCGCTCGACGTGACCGACTTCGCCAGCATCAAGTCGGCCATCGCGCATGCGGAAACGGAAGCGGGCCCCATCGATATCCTCGTCAACAATTCCGGTGTCTCCACCACGCAACGCCTGGTCGACGTCACGCCCGAAGATTACTCGTTCGTGATGGACACCAATCTGCGCGGATCGTTCTTCGTGGCCCAGCAAACGGCCAAGCGCATGATCGCGCGCGCCAAGGGCGACCCGAAGAAACAGCACCGCATCATCAATATCGCCTCGATGGCGGGCTTGCAGGTATTGCCGCAGATCGGCGTGTATTGCATGAGCAAGGCGGGCATGGTGCACATGACGCGCGCCATGGCCGTGGAGTGGGGCAAGTACGGCATCAACACGAACGCCATCTGCCCCGGCTACATTTCCACGGAAATCAATGAAGATTACTTTGCCACCGAGCAGGGCAAGAAGCTGATCGAAATGCTGCCGAATAAACGCCCGGGCAAGCCGGAAGACCTCGACGGCCTGCTGCTGTTGCTGGCGGGCGAGGATTCGCATTTCATCAATGGCGCCATCATTTCGGCCGATGGCGGCATGAGCACCTTCTAGGGCGTCAGCTTGCGCTGCAGCCCTAGCGCTGCAGCTGCAGTCCCACCAGCTTGTGCACGAGCTCCGACGACGTCGACGCGGCGAACTTGCGCATCAGCTTGGCGCGGTGCATTTCCACCGTGCGGGGGCTGAGGTCGATTTGGCGGGCGATGACCTTGCTCGTCTTGCCTTCCACCAGCAGGGCGGCGATTTCGCGCTCGCGCGGGGTCAGTTCCGCCGTCACGGGACGTTTCTCGCTCACATCCTCAAACGTCCAGATGCCCGGCCCCAGCGGTTCCTTCGGCAGCATGGCGTGGCCCGTGACGTGGCACCAGAACAATTCACCATTACTGCGGCGCATGATGCGCTCGTCCGAATAGCGGCCCTTGGCGTTCATGATGGGGATGATGCGGTCACCGGTGCGCAGGAATTCGTCGTGCGTGGGGTAGAGTACTTCGAACGACTGGTCGTCCAGCTGGGCGCGCGCATAGCCGAACATGGCTGCCAGCGCTTCGTTGCAGCTACGCATGATACGGTTTTCCGACATGCACATGCCCACGGGCGCGTGCAGGAAGATGCTTTCATAATCGATGGCTGACGCGGCGTTCATCTGATACGTATCACTCTCACAGGGGGATTGCCGGCACGGCGCCGGTAGTTCTACGGTATTGTACTTTCCACTCGCGTATTTTATGCTGAGTCGCTGCCTGAGTCATGGACTCAAGACCAAAGCTTAACAAAAGATAGAGGGACACCCATGAATAAAGTTTATCCTGACGCCGCCTCGGCGCTGGCCGGTATCGTCCAAGATGGCCAGACCATCGCCGTCGGCGGCTTCGGCCTGTGCGGCATTCCCGAAGCCCTGATCGGCGCCTTGCGCGATTCGGGCGTGACGGGCCTGACTGCCATTTCGAATAACGCGGGCGTGGACGGCTTCGGCCTGGGCCAGCTGTTGACCACGCGCCAGATCAAGAAAATGATCGCCTCCTACGTGGGTGAAAACAAGGAATTCGCACGCCAGTACCTGGCTGGCGAACTGGAACTGGAATTCACGCCGCAAGGCACCCTGGCCGAAAAACTGCGCGCCGGCGGCGCCGGCATTCCCGCCTTCTTCACCAAGACGGGTGTGGGCACCATCGTTGCCGACGGCAAGGAAATCCGTGAATTCGACGGCGAGCAATACGTGATGGAACGCAGCCTTGTGGCCGACGTGGCGCTGGTCAAAGCCTACATGGCCGACCGTGCCGGCAATTTGGTCTACCGCAAAACGGCGCGCAATTTCAACCCGAACGTGGCCATGGCCGGCAAGATCACCATCGTGGAAGTGGAAAAACTGGTGGAAGTGGGCGAGATCGACCCGGACCAGGTCCACACGCCGAGCATCTTCGTGCACCGCATCGTGGTCAACGCGAACCCGGAAAAACGCATCGAGCAGCGCACCGTGCGCACCGAAGCATAAAACAGAATACGGAGATTACTATGGCTTGGACACGTGACGAAATGGCCGCGCGCGCGGCAAAGGAATTGCAGGATGGATTTTATGTGAACCTGGGCATCGGCTTGCCGACCCTGGTGGCGAACTATGTGCCGGAGAACATCGAGGTATTCCTGCAGTCGGAAAACGGCTTGCTGGGCATCGGCCCGTTCCCCACTGACGCGGAAGTCGATGCCGACCTGATCAACGCTGGCAAGCAGACGGTGACGGCCTTGCCAGGCGCCGCCTACTTCAGCTCGGCCGATTCCTTCGGCATGATTCGCGGCGGCAAGATCAATCTGGCCATCCTGGGCGCCATGCAAGTGTCGGAAAAGGGCGATCTGGCGAACTGGATGATTCCAGGCAAGATGGTCAAGGGCATGGGCGGTGCGATGGACCTTGTCGCCGGCGTCAAGCGCGTTGTCGTGCTGATGGAACACGTGGCCACGGCCAAGGATGGCACGACGTCGCACAAGCTGCTGAAACAGTGCGACTTGCCGCTGACGGGCGTGGGCGTGGTTGACGTCATCATCAGCGACCTGGGCGTCATCGACGTGACGGAAAACGGCTTGAAGCTGGTGGAACTGGCGCCGGGCGTGACCAAGGAGCAGGTGCAGGCGGCCACGGGTGCGGAACTGGACGTTTCCGCCGTGTAAGCTCGGCGTAGCGTCGTATGGAAGCGGGGCGGACAGCGATGTCCGCCCTTTTTTATGCGCTCGCCTTGCCGCGCAATGCGTCCAGGCTGTAGGCGCCGGCGCCCGCTGCCGCGAAGTACAGGAAGGTGAAGCAGTACATGACGGCCATTTCGCCGCCGTTCAGGATCGGCAGGAAACCGGCGGGCGCGTGCGCCATGAAATAGGCGGCCGCCATCTGGCCCGACAGGATGAAGGCGACGGGGCGCGTGAACAGGCCGACCAGCAGCAAGGTACCGCCGACCAGCTCGATGACGCCGGCCGCGCCCATCACGGAAAACAATTGCAGGCCGTCGAACATGGCCACGTGCGGCGCGCCGAACAGCTTGGCCGTGCCGTGTTGCAGGAAGAGAAAGCCGAGGATGATGCGCAGCAGGCCCAGCAGGCGTGGGCTCCAGGTGGCGTAAAAAGCGGGCGAGAGGGACATGAGTACTCCATTCAAAAGTGAAGATGGTTCGGTGTCAGGCTTGCATTAACGCAATGTCATTATGCGGGAGCCTGGTGGCGAAAAGTAAGCAGTACTGTAATGGTTTTTCATTCATTGATCATCGTGATAAATATTGATGCATGATTTACTGTGTGTTGATGATGCGATATGGCCCGCGCACAATGAAAAAAGCCCCGCAGATCGCTCTGCGAGGCTTCCAATGGAGAGTACGGCTTACTTGACGATATTTACGCTTGGTGCAACGTAGGCGTCGTCGGTCGGGTGGGTGGGATGGGCCAGTTCGCTATGCAGCTTGTCCATGTCCAGTTCCTTTTCCCATTTCGACACGACGATGGTGGCCACGCCGTTGCCGACGAAATTGGTCAGCGCGCGGCATTCGCTCATGAAGCGGTCGATGCCCAGGATCAGCGCCATGCCGGCCACAGGAATCGTCGGCACCACGGCCAGGGTGGCGGCCAGGGTAATGAAGCCGGCGCCGGTGATGCCGGACGCGCCTTTCGAGGTCAGCATCGCCACGCCCAGGATGGTCAGTTCCTGCCAAATGGTCAGTTCCGTGTTGGTCGCTTGCGCCACGAACAGGGCGGCCATGGTCATGTAGATGTTGGTGCCGTCCAGGTTGAACGAGTAGCCGGTAGGCACGACCAGGCCGACGACCGGCTTGGAGCAGCCCAGGCGCTCGAGTTTCTTCATCAGGGCCGGCAGGGCCGATTCCGACGAGCTCGTGCCCAGCACGATCAGCAGTTCTTCCTTGATGTACAGCAGAAAGCGGCCGATGGAGAAGCCCGTGTACTTGGCGATCAGGCCCAGCACGACGAAGACGAACAGGAAGCAGGTCAGGTAGAACGAACCCATCAGTTTAGCCAGCGGAATCAGCGAAGCCAGGCCGTATTTGCCGATGGTAAAGGCCATCGCGCCGAACGCGCCGACAGGAGCGACTTTCATGATGATGTTGACCATGCCGAAGATGGCATGCGACAACTCGTCGATCAGCTTGGTAACGGGACGGCCGCGCTCGCCCAGCAGGGACAGCGAGAAGCCGAACAGGATGGCGATCAACAGTACTTGCAGGATGTCGCCCTTGGCGAAGGCGTCGACGAAAGTCTTCGGGATGATGTTCATCAGGAAGTCGATGGTCGACATGCCTTCGGCGTGCGTGTATTGCGCAATCGACTTGGCGTCCAGGTGGGCCGGATCGGCGTTGAAGCCGGCGCCCGGTTTGAGGATGTTAGCAACCAGCAAGCCGATGGCCAGCGCGAAGGTGGAGACCACTTCGAAGTACAGGAGCGCCTTGCCGCCCACTCGGCCGATTTTCTTGACGTCCTGCATGCCCGCGATGCCGGAGACCACGGTACAGAAGATCACGGGAGCGATGATCATCTTGATCAGTTTGATAAAGCCGTCGCCCAGCGGTTTCATGTCGACGGCGTTGGCGGGGTAGAACACGCCCAGCAGCACGCCGGCCACGATGGCGAACAGCACCTGTACGTACAGGATTTTATAGAATGGTTTTTTCACGAGTGGTCTCCTCTTGCGGGTTGATGCTGCGATCATCCGCGCATTGCCAGGCTGGCTCAATTGTGGATAACCGCAGATATGCATTTTCGCTATATCGGGTATTGCGCCATGGCGGGCGTGCCAGCAGTGTGCTGCGGCGCAGCATTTCAGGCGCGCGCTTGGAGCATTGCCCGCGCTGCGCTACACTGCCGTAGCGTCACGCGCGAGACAGCCGGCAAATCGCCGGTTTCTTTGTTTTTTACTACCAAATACAACACCTGACAAACCGGGGCGCAGCAGGTTTTGTCAGGCGTGCTAAGGAATCGCATGATCGAAGCTAGCATCAAATCCGTGCAATGCATCTCTCCCGCAGGCTTGCATACCATGTCGTACAAGGAGTGGGGCGCGCCCGACAATCCGAACGTGCTCGTCTGCGCCCATGGCGTGACGCGCGTGGCGGACGACTTCGACAACCTGGCGCGTGCCATGGCCAGCGATTACCGCGTGATCTGCCCCGACGTGGTGGGCCGCGGGCGCTCGGGCTGGCTGGCCAATCCCCAGTTCTACCGCGTGCCGCAATATGTGAGCGACATGGTCACCCTGCTGGCGCGCGTGTTGGCCAATGGCGAGCGCCAGACGGTGGACTGGTTCGGCACCTCGATGGGCGGCTTGATCGGCCTGGGCCTGGCGTCGTTGCCTCACAGCCCGATCAGCAAGCTGGTGCTGAACGATATCGGCCCGACCCTGGCGCCCGAAGCCTTGCAGCGCATCGGCGACTACATCGGCCAGGACTTGCGTTTCGAGACGTTCGAGCAGGGCGCCAAGTTCGTGCGCGACGTGTCCGCCAGCTTCGGCCCGCACACGGACGCGGAATGGCATAAACTGGCGGTGGATGTGTTGCGGCAAGATAAGGATGGCCACTGGCGCCGCCACTATGATATGGGACTGGCCATGCCGTTCCGCTCGGCCACGCCGGAATCGGCGGCCAGCGACGAAGCCATGCTGTGGGCCGCGTATGACGCCGTGCGCTGCCCGACTCTGCTGGTGCGCGGGTCGGAATCCGATTTGCTGTCGCACGAGACGGCCACGCGCATGCTGGGTCGCGGCCCGAAAGCGGAACTGGTGGAAATCGCCGGCGTGGGCCATGCGCCCACTTTCGTCCATGACGACCAGATCGCCATTGCCCGCAAGTTTTTGCTGGGCAAGTAATAATCAGTAACGCTGTACAGATTTTGAAACAACCGAAAGAAGAAGCATGGAAATTACACGATTGCACGTAGGCAAACGCCTCTCCGAAGTAGCGATACACAACAACACCATCTACCTGGCTGGACAGATCGCGGAAGACACCACGCAAGGCATCGTCGGCCAGACGCGCGAAGTGCTCGGCCACGTCGACCGTCTGCTGATGGAAGCGGGCAGCGACAAGACTTGCATCCTGTCGTGCCAGATCTACATCGCCGACATGAAGGATTTCCCCGGCATGAATGAAGTGTGGGACGACTGGGTCGCCTCCGGCCACACGCCGCCGCGCGCCACGGTGGAAGCGAAACTGGCCAATCCGGCATGCCTGGTTGAAATCGTCATCATCGCTGCAGAACGCTAAGTTTTTCAAGCTGTTGAGTCATCAAGTTTATAAGGTAATACATGGTTTCCATCTCGGCCCCGAATAGCGCCACATCGGAACAACTGGTAGAGGGCTTGAGTGCGCCGGACAGCGCGCGCGTGCTGGATGCGCTCGCGTATGCCACCGAAGCGTATGGCGACAAGCAGACCTTTGCCGGCCGCTCCGCGCTGGAGTTCGCCATCGGCGTGGCCACCACTCTGGCTTTCCTGCGCAGCGATGCGGAAACGCGCATCGCCGGCCTGATGTTCGAGCTGACCCTGCTGGAACCCGATACGGCGGCCGACATCGAGCCCCGCTTCGGCAAGCAGGTGTGCGACCTGGCAACAGGCGTGCGCCAGCTGATCCGCTTGCGCGCGCTGACCCAGGCGCAGCACGGCAGCGCTGGCGGGCGCGGCAAGAATGCGGCGCAGCAAGCCGTGGCCCAGGTGGAAACCTTGCGCAAGATGTTGCTGGCGATGGCTTCCGACATGCGTGTCGTGCTGGTGCGCCTGGCCGCCTGCGTGACGACCTTGCGTTACTTTGCCGACTTGAAGCTGTTCAACGACATGACGTGTGAGTACGGCAAGGAAACCCTGGACCTGTACGCGCCGCTGGCCAACCGTCTCGGCATCTGGCAGCTGAAGTGGGAACTGGAAGACTTGTCGTTCCGTTTCATCGAGCCGGAAGCGTATAAACGTATCGCCAAAATGCTGGAAGAAAAGCGCATGATGCGCGAGGGCTTCGTTGCCTCGGCGATTTTGCGCCTGCAGACGGAGCTGGCGTCGGCTGGTATCCAGGCGGAAGTATTTGGCCGCCCGAAACATATTTACAGCATCTGGAACAAGATGCGCGGCAAGGAGCTGGACTTTACGGCCCTGTACGACGTGCGCGCCTTCCGCGTCATCGTTGCCGACGTGAAAACCTGCTACACGGTGCTGGGCGTGGTCCACAATATCTGGACCCCCATCCCGAAAGAATTCGACGATTACATTTCGCGGCCGAAACCGAACGGTTACCAGTCGCTGCACACGGTGGTGACGGCCGAGGATGGCCGTCCGCTGGAAGTGCAAATCCGCACGAATGAAATGCACAGCTTTGCCGAATACGGCGTGGCCGCGCACTGGCGCTACAAGGAAGAGGGCGGCTCGAATTTTGCCGGCCAGAAGTACGACGAAAAGATCGCCTGGCTGCGCCAGTTGCTGGCCTGGAAAACGGAAGTGGCCGACGCCGTCGTGGGCCAGGAAGAAATCCAGCGCGAGTGGGTGGAAAAGCTCAAATCCGCCACCCTGGACGACCGTATCTTCGTCATGACGCCGCAAGCGCGCGTGCTGGAATTGCCCGTCGGCGCGACGCCTGTCGACTTTGCCTATCACCTGCACACGGACGTGGGCCACCGCTGCCGCGGCGCCAAGGTCGACGGCATCATGGTGCCCTTGAATACCCAGCTGAAAAACGGCCAGACCTGCGAAATCATCACGGCCAAGGGCGCGCCAGGCACGGCCGGACCGTCGCGCGACTGGCTCAGCGCCGGCTACGCCGTCAGCACGCGCACGCGCTCGAAAATCCGCGCCTGGTTCCACGCGATCGACATGCAGGAAACCCTGGCCCACGGCCGCGCGCTGGTGGAAAAGTCGTTGCAGCGTGAAGGCAAGACGGCCGTCAACCTCGAAGCGCTGGCGCAAAAGCTGGGCTTTGCGAAAGTCGACGAGCTGTTCCTGTCGGTGGGCAAGGATGAATTCAGCCTGCGCCACGTGGAGCAGGCGCTGCACGACAATGGCGAAGTGGTGGTGCCGGAAGACGCCGTGCTGGTCGGCAAAAGCCGCGCTTCCAGCGTGGAGCAGGGCGCCAAATCCGGCGTGCTGGTGGTGGGGACCGAAGGCTTGATGACGGTGCTGGCCAAATGTTGCAAGCCGGCGCCGCCGGACAGCATCGTCGGTTTTGTTACGCGCGGCAAGGGCGTGTCGATCCACCGCGCCACCTGCAAGAATTTCGAGGAAATGCGCGCCAAGTCACCCGAGCGCGTGATCTTCACGGAATGGGGCAGCACGGGCGGGCACGACACCGTGTATCCGGTCGACATCTTTATTCTCGCTGGCGACCGCCAGGGTTTGCTGCGCGACATCTCCGAAATCTTCTCGCGCGAAAAGATCAACGTCATCGGCGTCAACACCCAAAGCGCCAAGGGCCAGGCCCGCATGACCTTTACGGCCGAGATCAGCTCGACGGCGCAGTTGTTGAAGGCGCTGAATGTGATCAAGGATGTGAGCGGCGTGTTAGAGGCACGCAGAAGTTAGTGTACTTTGGGGTCTGTCGCTGCGCGATCGCATTGCGCCCCATTGGGACGCAATGCCCCGGCGGGTCTGACCCCGGTCCTTGCTAGTGGGTTTTGTCTCCCGCATGCAGTCCCGCCATTGTGGCCGTCTCCGGCTGCAGAGTGATGTGGTCTATCCCATGCTTACTCAGTAACATCTTCTTGATCGCCCGCAATACTTTCGGCCAATGGTCGAGGTGTTCGATTTCCACGTGGCCGATCAGGGCCGGCTGGCCTGGCGACATGTCCCATACGTGCAGGTCATGCACGGAAATCACGCCGTCCACCTGCTCCACGTCCGCGCCCACCTGGATGTAGTCGATGTGCATGGGCACGCCTTCCATCAGGAAGTGATAGGACTCTTTCAATACCCCGAACGTGGATTTCAGGATCAGCAGCGACACCAGCACGGACAGCAGCGGGTCGATCTGCATCCAGCCCGTGAAGTAAATCACGGCGCCGGCGACGATGGCGGCGACCGAGCCCAGCAAGTCGCCCATCACGTGCACGAGGGCGGCGCGCGTGTTGACGCTTTGCTTGTCTTTCGACAAGACCCACGCCACCACCAGGTTGATGGCAAGGCCGATGAAGGCGACGATGAAGACCATGCCGCCTTGCACGGTTTGCGGGGCGGAAAAGCGCAGCACGGCTTCATAGCAGATCCAGCCTACGACGCACAGCATGGCCAGGCCATTGACGAAGGCGGCCAGCGCTTCGGCGCGGCCAAAGCCGAACGAGTGGCGCGGCGACGGCGGGCGGCGCGCGATCAGCTGCGCCAGCAGGGCCAGGCCCAGCGCGGCCGCGTCCGTGACCATGTGGCCCGCGTCGGAAATCAGGGCCAGCGAATTGGACAGGAACCCGGCCGCCACCTCGATGCCGGCAAACGACAGGGTCAGGCCCAGCGCCCACGCGAGGATGCTTTGGCTGCGCCCCTCGAACGAGTGGGTGTGCTTGGCGTCGCCTTTCAGGTGGGCATGCAAATGGGTGGCGTCGTGTTCGGTGTGCGTCGGTTGCATGGAATGCTTTGTTGAATGATCTTGCCGTCAGTGTAATTGAAAAGCAACAAAACAGTCGGCGCATAAAAAAACCTGCAGGCCTTGCGGCGCTGCAGGTTTTTCCTGGAGCAAGCAATGTTATTGAGACAGACTTACTGCGGCGTCGTCTCGCCAAACTTGCCTTCGCGGAAATCCTGTACGGCCTGGAATACTTCCGCCTGGGTATTCATGACAAACGGGCCATACTGCGCAATCGGTTCGTTCAAGGGCTGGCCGGCGACGAGGATCACGCGGCCGCCTTCGGGCGCTTCGATGCGCACGCCGTCGCTGCCCGGCGTGTTGCTGAAGATCGCCATGCGCAGGGCGGGCACGGCCTTGCCGTCGACCTGCACTTCGCCACGAAAGGTGTAGATGAAGGCGTTATGGCCTGGCGGCAATGGCTGCTCGAAACTGGCGCCGGCCGGCAAGTCGATGTCGAGGTACAACGGTTCCGTCAACTCGCGCTGCACGGCGCCCGTCACGCCATGGCTCTCGCCGGCGATCACTTGCACGGCCACGCCCGCGTCCGTCGTGTAGCGGGGGATCTCGCTGCTATCGAAATCGCGGTACCACGGCGTGCGCATCTTGTCGCGCGCGGGCAGGTTCAGCCACAGCTGAAAACCTTCCATCACGCCTTCTTCCTGCTCCGGCATTTCCGAATGGATCACGCCGCTGCCGGCCGTCATCCATTGCACGCCGCCCGACGTCAGCAAGCCTTCGTTGCCCGCGCTGTCCTTGTGGCGCATGCGTCCCGTGATCATGTACGACACCGTTTCGAAACCGCGGTGCGGATGCTCGGGGAAGCCGGCGATATAGTCGTTCGGCTTGTCGCTGGCAAAGTTGTCGAGCATCAAAAACGGGTCGAGACGGCGCTGCAGCTGCTGCGTCAGCACGCGGTTGATCTTCACGCCGGCGCCATCCATGACGGCCTGGCCGGCGATCACGCGCTCGACGGCGCGTGGCTTGTTGACGGTGGTGATATCGCTCATTGCTTTCTCCTCTAGGCCAGGACGGCGCCAGTGCGCCGCCCCTTTCACTGCTGGGAATTACACCAGGATGGCGTTGATCTCGGCGTCCGCTTGCGCTTGCGCCTTGGCCACGGCTTCCGGACCCATGCCCATGCCTTCCGAATACACGTATTGCACGTCGGTCATGCCCAGGAAGCCGAACATGGTGTTCAGGTAAGGCACCTGGCTATCGTTGGCGCTGTCGCGGTGCAAGCCGCCGCGGGACAGGCCCACGTAGACTTTCTTGCCGCTCAGCAGGCCAACTGGGCCGTTTTCCGTGTACTTGAAGGTGACGTTGGCGCGGGCAATCGCGTCGAACCAGCTTTTCAGCTGCACGGTGATACCGAAGTTGTACATCGGCGCGCCGATGACGATCACGTCAGCTGCTTGCACTTGCGCAATCAGCGCGTCGTCCAGGGCGATGCGGGCCGCCTGTTCCGGCGTGCGTTTGTCCGCTGGCGTGAACAGTGCCTGCAGGGTCGGCTCGTCGAGCACGGGGTGCGGTGCGGCAGCCAGGTCGCGACGGACGAGGGCGGCGCCAGGGTTGGCCGCTTGTACGCGGCTAACGATGGCGTCAGCCAGGCGGGTCGAGGCGGACCCGGTGCTGCGGGCGCTGGAATTGATTTGCAGGATGTTCATCTTGTTTTCTCCGTTGTGAGGTGTCTTGCGATGGATGAACTATAGCAATTCCAAAATTCATGCGGAAGACGTTAAAATGGATAACATTAACCCACCAATGGAACAATGAGCTTGTATGGATATCGATCCCGGAGATTTGCTGCTGTTTGCCAGAGTCGTCGAATGCGGCAGTTTCAGTCGCGCCGCCGTGCGCGTGGACTTGCCCAAGTCGACCCTGTCGCGCCGTATCTCGCTGCTGGAAGCGAAGTTGGGCGAACGATTGCTGCTGCGCACGACGCGCAAGCTGGCGCTGACGGAGTTTGGCGCCAGCCTGCTCGAGCATGCGCGCAAGGTGGTGGAAGAAACGGAGGCGGCCGGCGCGCTGGCGCAGCACCGCCAGGCCGGGCCCAGCGGCTTGCTGCGCATTTCCATGCCGGCCGATTTCGGCGACACCCTGATGCGCCAGGTGCTGGCCGAGTTCGTGCGCCGCTATCCGGCCATTTCGCTGGAACTGGACTTGTCGGCGCGCAGGGTGGATTTGCTGGAAGAAAACTTCGACCTGGCCATCCGCATGGGCAACCTGCCCGACGACGCCAGCCTGTCCGCGCGCCGCGTGGCCTTCAGCACCCTGGCACTGTATGCCTCGCCGCAATACACGAGCGTGCACGGCTTGCCCGAGCATCCCGACGATCTGTACGGCCACGATCTGCTGAGTTTGCCCCGCGCAGTGCATGGCCTCGTGCACTGGACTTTGATCCGCGGCAAGACGACGTGGGAACGCGATTTGCCCGTGCGCCTGCTGGCGAACTCACCGGAGTTGCTGGTGCGCATGGCGTGCACGGGCGTGGGCATCGCGGCCAGCACGGACCGCTTTGCCAAGGCCTATGTGGCGACGGGGGAATTGGTGCGCGTGCTGCCGGAGTGGAGTTTCCCGCTGGTCACGGGCTGGGCCGTGTTTCCCGGCCGGCGTTTGATGCCGGCCAAGACGCGCGCGTTCCTGGACTTGATGGAAGAAATGTACAAGACCGACGCGCCCGTGTAGCGCGCGTCCCGTTGGCTTACTTGGGCAGGTTGCCCATGACTTCGCCCAGCTGCACGGGGCCGGCCGGCTGCCAGTTGGCGTTGAATTGCACGGTGTCTTTCGGGAACAGCATGACGACGGTGGAGCCGAGCAGGAAGCGGCCCAGTTCTTCGCCCTGTTTCAGCACGACATTGTCGTTCGCATAGCTCCAGTCGCGCACCTGGCCCGTGCGGGGCGGGTTGACGACGCCGTGCCAGACGGTGGCCATGCTGCCGACGATGGTGGCGCCGACCAGGGTCATGACGAAGGGGCCGTTGGCCGTGTCGAATACGCAGACGACGCGCTCGTTGCGGGCGAACAGGCCGGGAATGCCGCGCGCCGTCGTCGGGTTGACGGAAAACAATTCACCGGGCACATAGATCATGCGCGTCAATCGGCCGTCGCACGGCATGTGGATGCGGTGGTAGTCGCGCGGACTCAGGTACAGATTGGCGAAGCTGCCGTGTTCGAACTGGGCCGCCAGGGACGCGTCACCGCCGACCAGGGCCGTGGTACTGAAATTATGACCCTTGGCCTGGAAGATCTGGTCATTGTCGATCGTGCCGAACTGGCTGATGCGGCCATCGACGGGGCAGATGTAATCGGCCTGGGCCAGCGGGCGGGCATCGGGGCGCAGCGCGCGCGTGAAAAAGTCGTTGAAGCTCGTGTAGTGCGTGATGTCCGGGTCCAGCGCCTCATCCATGTTGACGTTGTAGCGGCCGACGAACCAGCGGATCAAACGCGTCGTCATGGCGCCGCCCTTGGCGCCGGCGATCCGGCCGGCAAAGTTGGTCAATGCTCCTTTTGGTAGCAGATATTGAGGCAGGACGGCAAGACGGTCAGACACGATGGGAAGCCTTTGACGGGGTGATGGGAACAATGGTGAAAACGCATTATAGCGGCGATGTGGCGCGCAATGATATGCGCCGTATGCAATGGTGCGTATCGCAGTCCTCCGCCGAATTTAATTTGCTATAAGAAATATTTTCGGGAAACTGCGCCACTCGGAAAAAATTGCAGCACAATACGGCGGCCTGTTTTTTAGCTTTTAGCCATTTTTATTCAGCCAACTTTTTTCAGCCAGGTCATGATGCCACGCCGTTGCCTCCGCCTTACCGTCCTTTGTTCCGCCGTTTTACTTGCCTGGAATGCCCAGGCCCAGCAATCCGAAACGCCAGCCGACGCTGCCCCTGCTGCCACCGCTGCGCCGCTGAAGGCTGAAAAGCCTGCCGCCCCGGCCATGCAAACCGTCGAAGTCAAGGGCAGCGGCTATGATCCGCGCCGCGACGATACGGCCAGCAAGATGGTGGTCGGCAGCGAGGAAATCCTCAAGTATGGCGACACGAATGTCACCGACGTGCTCAAGCGCTTGCCCGGCATTACCGTCTCCGGCGCGGCCGGACGCTCGGGCGGCGAAATCCGCATGCGCGGCCTGGGCAGCGGCTACACGCAGATATTGCTCAATGGCGAGCGGGCGCCGGCCGGTTTCTCGCTCGACACCCTGTCGCCGGACGTGATCGAACGCATCGAAATTTTGCACGCGGCCAGCGCCGAGTACAGCACGCAGTCGATTGCCGGCACCATCAACGTGGTGCTGAAAAAGGCAGTGAAGACGGCGCAGCGCGAACTCAAACTGGGCGTGCAGCGCAGCGACGTGAGCTTTTCGCCCAGCGTCAACGTGCAGCTGTCCGACCGCGACGGCAATTTCTCGTATTCGCTGGCCGGTTCGCTGTTCCGCTACGACTACCATTACGACAATCCGGGACTGGAACTGGGCTATACGCCCGACGGCCGGCAAAACCTGTTGCGCCGCACGAACGGCACGGGCGATGGCCGCCCGGAAGGCATCAACCTGTCGCCGCGCCTGAACTGGGTGCTGGCCAACGGCGACAATGTGACGGCGCAATTCTTCTTCAATGGCGGGCGCTCGAATCACCGCAATTTCAGCCGGGCCGAAACGCAGCAGGGCGTGCGCCCAGACTACGACACCAATACGGGCAGCTCAAGCAACCACAACGCCTTCGGCCGCAGCGACCTGACGTGGATGCATAAGCTGGCCGGCGGCGCCAGACTGGAACTGAAAATCGGCGCCTCGGCCGCACGCAATACGTCCGACAGCCTGCAGCAAGGCTTTGTCGATGGCAGCGGCCTGGCGCTCGAACGCAAGGTGGGCGTGAAGGCGACGGAAAACGGCGTCAGTTCGACGGGCAAGTATTCCTCGCCCTTGCTGCCCGGCCATGCCCTGTCGATGGGCTGGGACGGCGCCTACACGGAGCGCGATGAAACGCGCCGCCAGCGTGAAGCGGCGCTGGCTGCCTTGGGCGCGCGTCCGCCCGTCAACAGCGACGAAGGTTTCGACGCCACCATCAAGCGCCTGGCCCTGTACGTGCAGGATGAATGGGAAATCACGCCGCGCTGGTCGATGTATGCGGGTGTGCGCTGGGAAGGCATCGACACGCGCAGCGCGGGCGATACCTACGACGAAGTGAACCAGCGCACCAGCGTGTGGAGCCCGCTGCTGCAAACCCTGTGGAAGTTGCCTGACACCAAGGGCGATCAGGTACGCCTGGCCCTGACGCGCACCTACAAGGCGCAGCCCACGGCGAGTCTGATTCCGCGTCGCAATACTTCGACCAACAATAGCCAGACGGACCCTGACCGCGAAGGCAATCCCTACCTGAAACCGGAGCTGGCGCTGGGCATCGACGCTTCGTACGAGCACTACTGGGCCGAAGGCGCCTTGCTCAGCGCGCGCGCCTCGGCCCGCCGTATCGATGGCTATACGCGCCAAGGCTTGTTGTTCATCAATGACCGCTGGGTATCGACGCCCGTCAATGATGGCCGTGCCAATACTCAGACATTGGAACTGGAAGCGAAGTTCCCGCTGCGTGCCGTGATGGCCGCGCCCGTGCCAGCCATCGACTTGCGCGCCAGTATCAGCCGCAACTGGTCGCAGGTGGACCAGGTGCCGGGACCGAACAACCGGCTCGACCAGCAAACCCCCGTCAGCGGCAACTTCGGTCTCGACTACAAGACGCCCGACGGCGTGCTGACGACGGGCGGCAGCTTCAACTTCCGCAATGGCGGCCCCGTGCGCATCACCGAGCGCCAGAGCGCCTATACGTCGCCGCGGCGCGACGTCGACATTTATGCGCTGTGGAAATTCGATGCAAAGAACCAGCTGCGTCTGGCCGTGTCGAACCTGCTGGCGCAAGACTTCGAAAGCACCACCACGTATGCGGACGCCAGCGGCACGATAGCCCGCAACAGCATTTCGCCGAGTTCGCCGCAGGCGCGCGCGACCCTGGAAATGAAGTTCTGAGCGCGCTGTTTCTATACTGAAAACCCCGGCCGGCATCCCCGCTGGCCTATAATCTCGGCAATCGCGCGCACGGCCCGTCCGTGCGCGCCACCTTTTACTTTGCCAAGATTGCTTTCCCCATGACGTTTTCCTCCCTCGGCCTGATCGATCCCCTGGTCCGCAAACTTGACGAGCTCGGCTATGCCAAGCCCACGCCCGTGCAGGCGCAAGCGATTCCTGCCGTGCTGGCCGGGCGCGACCTGATGGCCGCCGCCCAGACGGGCACGGGCAAGACGGCCGGTTTCGCCGTGCCGCTGCTGCAGCGCCTGACCCTGGAAGGCGTGGTGGCGCCCCAGTGCGTGCGCGTGCTGGTCCTCGTGCCCACGCGCGAACTGGCCGAGCAAGTCTATGCCAGCTTTCGCAGCTATGGCGGCAACTTGCCACTGCGCAGTTTTGTCGCGTATGGCGGCGTGCCCATCGAGCCGCAGATCAGCAAATTGCGCAAGGGCCTCGACGTGCTGGTGGCCACGCCAGGCCGCTTGCTGGACTTGCAGACGCAGGGCGCCGTCAAGTTCGAACAGGTGCAAACCCTGGTGCTGGACGAGGCCGACCGCATGCTGGATCTGGGCTTCGAGCGCGAGCTCGATATATTGCTGATGACCATGCCCAAGCAGCGCCAGACCCTGCTGTTCTCGGCGACGTTCTCGGACGCCATCCGCGCCATGGCGAAAACCATGCTGAAGGATCCCGTCTCGGTGGAGGTGAGTGCGCGCAACAGCACGGTCAAGGCCGTCAAGCAATCGGTCATCGTGTGCGACAAGAAACGCAAGCCGGAACTGTTCTTGCACTTGCTGAAGAAAAAGCGCTGGGGCCAGGTATTGGTCTTCGTCAAGACGCGCAAAGGCGTCGAGTTGCTGGTGAACACCTTGCTGGAGCAGGGCGTGCGTGCCGATTCCATTCACGGCGACAAGACGCAGCCGAACCGCTTGCGCGCGCTGGCCCGTTTCAAATCCGCCGAAGTGCAGGTACTGGTGGCCACCGACGTGGCCGCCCGTGGCCTCGACATCGACCAATTGCCCGTCGTCGTCAATTTCGACTTGCCGACCGTGGCGGAAGACTATATCCACCGCATTGGCCGCACGGGTCGCGCGGGAGCTTCAGGCGAAGCGATCTCGCTCGTCTGCGCCGACGAGGTGGAATTGCTGTCGGCCGTGGAAGCGCTGACGCGGCAAACCCTGAGACGCAACGAGGAATCCGGCTTCGAGGCGGAACACCGCGTGCCGGGCACGTCCGCAGGCGGCACCATCCAGAAAAAGGCCGTGAAAGTGCTGGCGCCGAAGGCTGCGGAACGAGCGAAAAAGCGCCGCTTCTACAAATAATCGGAAGGTGCAAGGCGCGCTGCACGGATATGCCATTCGTGCCATCATGCGCCTATGACCTCGATACCTTTGTTCCCGCTCAATACGGTGCTGTATCCCGATGGCTATCTGCCCCTGCAGATCTTCGAGGTACGCTATCTGGACATGATACGTAAATGCATCATGGGCGAGCAGCCGTTTGGCGTGGTGCAGCTGCTGGACGGCGCGGAAGTGCGCAAGCCGGGCCAGCAGGAAGCCCTGGCGCCCGTGGGCACCCTGGCGCGCATCGTCGACTGGGCCGCGCCCCTGTCTGGCTTGCTGCAAATCAAATGCATGGGCATGCAGCGCTTTCACATCGTTTCCAGCGAGCAGCTGAAGCATGGCTTGTGGATGGCACACGTTGAAACCTTGCCGGCAGATAAAACCATTCCCATCCCGCAAGAGCAGCAGAACGTGGCCGACGCGCTCGGCGCCCTGATCCGCACCTTGCAGGAGCAAAAGATCCCGCCTGACCAAATGCCCCTGCAGCCGCCATACCGGCTCGACGAGTGCGGCTGGG
>NZ_LBCO01000033.1:140009-157093 GCF_000988085.1 Janthinobacterium sp. KBS0711
AGCTGCTGTCCTTGAGCGCCATGCAAAAGCAATTGCTGCTGAGCCAGGACAATCCCGTGCTGCGCCTGGAGCTGGTGCAGGATATGCTCACGGAAAATGGTTTGCTCGAAGACTAAAACATCCCGGGCCGCATGTTTTCTCACCGTTCCGTTGTGCAATTGCAATTTCTATTGAGAAATACTTTACGCTTTGCCGCCGCTGGCATAAGATAATGCCCCTGGGCAAGATTGCCCTGGGCAACATTCAAGAGCACACGACATGGCAAAAGTAAGCGCGGAACAGATCAATGCGGCAATGGAAGCGATGGCGGGCGAAGGCCAGGCCATCACGGTGCGCGCCTTGCGCGAACGGCTGGGCAATGGGGCCTGCCTGGGCACCATCAGCAAGCTCTTGCAGCGCCGAAAGGCCGGTGCGCAGCGCCAGATCGCCGCCGCCGCCGAACTGTCGCCCGTGCTGCAGCAAGCCATCCTCGATTATGTAGGACAGGAATTAAGCGCCAGCCACAGCGCGCATGAAGCCGAGATGAACGACAATCAACAGGAATTGATGGACCTGGCCAGCGAGAACGAGCGCCAGCAAGAACTGCTCGACCTGCAGGCGGGCGAGCTGGAAACCTTGCGCGAGGAGCTCGAACGCGAGCGGCAAGTGGCGAACCAGGCCCGCACGGACTTGGCCAAGGCGCAGTTGCGCCTGGAAGGCTTGCCGCGTCTGGAAGAAGCGGCCGAACAGGCGCGCATGGATCTGGCCAAGGCGCAATTCAAGCTCGAAGGCATCCCCCGCCTGGAAGAGGCTGCCGAAGCGGCGCGTGCGGAACTGATCCAGGCCCAGCTGAAGCTGGAAAGCCTGACGCGCGTGGAAACGGAACTGGCGGCTGCGCGCCTGGAACTGGAAGCGGAACGCGAAGAGCTGGGCGAAACGCGCGCCGAGCTGGACGAAGAGCGCACCTTGCGCATCAAGGCGCAGCAGTTCATCGTGGATCCGATCTTCAAAACACCTGTCTGAAGTCGTTACGTTAGGGGGCTCTGTTAGTCGGCGCACGGAATCGTGTTACTAGACGCGGCAAAATAGCTCAGTGATCCAGGCGCGAAAGGGGCCGGCATGGAAACGCTGATCGTCATGGGGGCCTCGGTGGGCGGCGTGAGCGCACTGTCCACTATCTTTGCCGCCTTGCCCGCGAATTTGCCCGCGGCGATCCTGGCCGTCATGCACGTGGGGGCGCGCAACAGTGTGCTGCCCGAGATCCTCGGCAAGACCTCCGCCTTGCCCGTGCGCTTTGCAGAAGAGCGCGAACCCGTGCGCGCGGGGCGCATCCTGCTGGCGCCGCCCGACCGTCACATGCTCGTTGCCAACGTGGCCGGCCAGGCGACGGTCGAGCTGACCCGGGGACCGAAGGAAAACCATACGCGTCCCGCCATCGACCCCCTGTTTCGCAGTGCCGCCGCCGCTTTTGGACCGAAGGTAGTGGGCGTGATCCTCAGCGGCTACCTCGACGATGGCACTGCAGGCTTGCAGGCCATCAAGGCCTGCGGCGGCAAGGCATTGGTGCAGGAGCCGCAGGAGGCGGTGGCGCCGTCGATGCCGCAAAGCGCAATTGACTATGCCGGGGTGGATTGGCGCCTGCCGTGCGCCGAGATCGGCCCGGCCCTGCTGGCGCTGGCCAGCGGCGCGCCAGCGCCAGCCGGTGCCGCGCAGTCCTTGCCGCCCGTGCCCCAGTGGATCGCCGTGGAAAACCGTTTTGCCCGGGGAGTGGGGAATATGGACCAACTGGAAAAAATTGCCACGCCATCGACGTTCACCTGTCCCGAATGCCAAGGCACACTGTGGGAGCTGCATGGCCAGAAGCCGCAGCGTTTTCGCTGCCATACGGGCCACAGTTTCACGGCGCAGACGCTCGGCGAGTTGCAGCATGAAAAGGCGGAAGATGCCATGTGGGCCGCCGTCAGGGCGCTGCAGGAAAAAGAAAAGCTGTACCTGAGCCTGGCAGCCAAGGCCCAAGCCTGGCTGCATCCGGGCACGGCCAGCGAGTATGCAGCCAAGGCGCGCCAGGCAGGCGAGCAGGCCGATGTGCTGAAACGGGCCTTGCTGGCTTAAAATAGCGCATGGTCGCGCCATGGCGCGCGACGCCTGATCGCAAAGAAGGTTTATGTCTGCAGAAAAAAAAGAGCCGCTTCCGCTTGCGGCAGCCCCCGTATTGCCGCGCGCGCTGCCGCCCAGGCCGCCAGCAGAATTCAGTTCGCCCGAAGCGGCCCTGGCGCGCAAGCAGGCGCGCGAAGCCAAGGATGCGCAGGTGCGCGGTGTTACCTCTATCGACGCCATGCGCGAGGCCATCAAGCAGGCGGCGCGTGACTTGCCCGCCATCACCGAGGTGCCGCGCCTGGCCATGCTGGACGCGGCCGCCTTCCGCGCGCGCGCCGCGCTGGGCCTGCCATTCCTGATGCGCGGGCTGGTGCAGCGCTGGCCCTTATCCCAGTTGCTGCCCGACGTCTTGCGCGAGCAGTTCAGCCACGTGCCCGTGCGCGCGCGGGTGGGCGACTACATCAACACGGCGTTTGCGGCCGACCGCGCCATGCAGGATATGTCGATGGGGCAATACCTGGACCTGGTGGCAGAGGGCAAGTACGCGCTGCCGCCTTACCTGGGCAACCTGGAATTGCGCGAACTGAACCGCCTGTGCCACTGGCCCACGTATTTCGACAAGATGGGTCCGCCGCGCTTCTGGGTGGGGCCGGCCGGCACGGTGACACCTTTGCATTGCGATTACGACGACAATATCTTTGCGCAAGTGTGGGGCCGCAAGCGCATCTTTTTGTCGCCGCCGCACCATGACGCTTTTCTTTACCCGAGCGAAGCGAACGCCATCCTGTTCGGCTCGCCTTTCGACCCGGAAGCGCCCGATTTCGAGCGTTTCCCGCTGGCGCGCCAGGCCGCCATGATCGAATGCATCGTCGAGCCGGGCGACATGCTGTACGTGCCCGCCGGCTGGTACCACCAGGTGCGCGCGCTGACGTTTTCCCTGTCCTCGAACCGCTGGGCCAGGGCCGTGCCGCTGGCGCTGCGGCGTACCGAGGCTTAATCCGCTGGCACGATGGCCTTGCCATCGGCACGCAGGCGCTTGGGCCGCCACTCGCTGAGGATGCCCGCACAAATGATCAGTATCGCGCCCACGATGGCCAGGGCCGGCAGGCGTTCGCCAGCGATACGTCCGATGACGCCGGCCCACACGGGTTCGCCCGCATAGATCAAGGTGGCCTTGGTGGCGGAAATGCGCTTTTGCGCCCAGTTCATCACATATTGGATCAGTGCGCTGGCGCAGCCCAGGGCCAGTACGCTGAGGATGAAAGTCTTGCTGAGGACGGGTGGCGCTTCGCCCATGACGGGCATCAGCAGCAGGGCGATCAATGATGCCGTGGCCAGCTGCACGATGGTCACGCGCAGGATGTTCAATTGCGGCGACACGCGGCTGATGAGGATGATTTCCAGTGCAATCGCGATAGCGCCCACGGCCGTGATCAGCTCGCCCGTGCCGAAGGCCATGCTCAAGCCGTCCGTGCCGGTGAGCAGCAGCAAGCCGACGAACGCCAGCACGACGGCCGCCCATACGGCAGGGTGGGGCCGCTGCTTGAAGACCAGCCATTGCACCAGCGGCACGATGGGCACATAGAAGGCCGTGATGAAGGCGGACTTGCTGCTGGAAATATGCATCAAGCCATAGGTTTGCAGCGCGTAGCCGCCAAAGATGCTCACGCCGATGGCCATGCCCGTCAGCAATTCGGCCTTGCTCAGATGGCGCAACTGGCCCCGGCAGATCAGGGCGCCGATACTGGCGGCCACGGCAAAGCGGGCGGCCACGAAGGCCAGCGGGCCGCTGACCGTCACGGCATGTTGCACGACGAGAAACGTCCCGCCCCAGATGAAGGTGATGGCGATCAGCGCCAGTTCGGGCAGGCCAAAGGCAGGCGGGGGACTTGCGTGTGTTTTCATGGGGCGCTATGCTATGAGCAAAATATTTCCCATCATCATAGGAGCAATATATTGCGCAGTCAAGTCGAGGCCGGTGGCGTGCTGGCACACCTGGCCACCAATCTGCGGCGCTTGCGCCTTGCCGCCGGCCTCAGCCAGGAAGAACTGGCGCGCAGCTCAGGCCTGAGCCGGCGCATGGTCAATGGTGTCGAGGCGGGCAGCACCAACATCAGCCTGGCCAACCTCGACCATGTGGCGGCCGCCTTGAACGTGGCCTTTGTCGACCTGGTCCAGCCGCCGCAGCAGCCGCACGAGAGCCTGCGCGTGCTGATGTGGCAAAGCGCGTCGCAGGCCAGCCAGGCCGTGCTGCTGGGCGCGGCGCCCGCCAGCCGCCAGGTGGAACTGTGGTCGTGGACCCTGGCGCCGGGCGAGCGCTATGATGCGCAAGCCGATCCGGCGGGTTTCAGTGAAATGCTCTACGTGCTGGAAGGCGAGCTGCAGCTCGTGCTGGCGGCGGAAACCAGGCAACTGGCCACGGGCGATTTTTTCGTCTTCAGCAGCGCGCAAGCGTATGCCTACGTGAATGCGGGCGAGTCCACCTTGCGATTTACGCGTAATGTGGTCAGCTGACGGCGCAATCAGGGCAGGCCATATCCTGCAGCAGCGGCGGCTGTTCATGGCCGCAGCCCAGGTCGAGCACACTTTTGCCTTCTAGCTCAGGCAGCATGGCGCGCCGGTCTAGATGTACTGTGTCATGCGTCGATGTCCTTGCGGGGCGTGCGCTTGGCATGCCCGCTGCGTTGCGCCCGGTAAATACCCGCGTGGCCGGAAAACAGATAGGCCACGACGCAGGCGATGGCCGCGTACACGCCGATCTCGGCGCCGAACAGTTCCATCGCCATCAGGGTCGACGCGATCGGCGTGTTGGCCGCGCCCGCAAATACGGCAACGAAGCCGATGGCGGCCAGCAGGGTGACGGGCTGGTGCAGCAGCGGGCCCAGCGCATTGCCCAGGGTCGCGCCGATGAAGAACAATGGCGTCACTTCGCCGCCCTTGAAACCCGTTCCCAATGAAACAATGGTAAACGCCATCTTGCCGAGGAAATCGTATGCGGGCAGCGGTTCTTTCAGCGCGTCGACGATGGTGGGGATGCCCAGGCCGATATACTTGTCCGTACCGATCAGCCACACGGCAATGGCAACGACGAGGCCGCCCATGAGCGGGCGCAGCGGCGCGTAGCCGATCCAGCGCTTCATCAGGCCGCTCAAGCCGTGTGTGGCTTGCGCAAACAGTTTGCCCGTCACGCCGAACAGCACGCCGGCGAGCACCATGGCGCACAAGGTCCAGGCGGAGAGGGCGGGGATCAACGGCACGGCGTAATGCGTATGGTGGACTCCCCACAGCAAGCCCACCTGGTCGGCGATGACGGCAGCAGCCAGGCAGGGCAGCATGGCTTCGTAGCGCAAGCGGCCGATGGCCAGTACTTCCAGGCCGAAGATGGCGCCTGCCAGCGGCGTGCCGAAGACGGAGGCAAAGCCGGCGCTGATGCCGGCCATCAGGATGATGCGGCGGTCTTCATTGTTCAGGCGAAACATGTGCGTGAGCTGGTCGGCCAGCGCGCCACCCATTTGCACGGCCGTGCCTTCGCGCCCGACGGAGGCGCCAAACAGATGCGAGATGAGGGTGCCGCCCAGCACCAGCGGCGCCATGCGCAAGGGGATGATTTTTTTCGGATCGTGGATTTCATCGATGAGCAGGTTCGCGCCGCCTTCGACACTGTTGCCGTAGCGCAAATACAGCCAGCCGACGGCAAAGCCCGCCACGGGCAGCAGCCAGATCAGCCAGGCGTGCGCCAGGCGCGTGCGCGTGGCCCAGTCGAGGGCGTACAGGAAGCCGGCCGAAGCCGTGCCGGCCAGCACGGCCACGGCAGCGGCGATCAGCAGCCATTTGACCAGGTGCAGAAATAAATCGCGAAGAGGGGCAAGCCGGCGCATCATGCATCCAGTCAAGGCTGATGGGTGGGTAGTTCCTTACAAGTCCAGTTCCGCCACCAGCGCCTTGCCGATGGCCCGCTGCTCGGCCAGTATGGCGCGCAGGTGGCGGGGGCGCGTCCTGACGTTGGTCATGACTACGCGCAGCACGTTGGTGGGGCCAGGGTAGCGCGTCGATTCCAGTACCGTGCGCGAGACAAAGCTGTGGCCTTGCGCCTTTTGCCGGTTTTGCAGCTTGGCGTTGAGCGTGTTCAGCTGCTTGTTCAGTTCGATGGCGGCCTCCACCTGGCCGCCGGCCAGCAAGGCCTCCATGCGCTGGCGCAAGTGCGCGGGCACGTAGCGGTAGGTCAGAATGAAGGTGTCCGAGCGCGTGACGAGTTCGAAATCCTGCTGGTCGGCCAGCAAATCCTGCAACTGGCCGGACAGGGTGGCCGCCTGCTGCAGCAAGGTCGTGTAGCCGGACACACCGAGCACCTTGAACGAGGTCCACAGCTTCAAGGCGTCAAAGCGGCGCGAGCCCTCCAGCGACGTCTGGCCCAGGTCGCCCGAGTTGTCGCGCAAGATGTAGTTGGCGTTGTGCTTCAGCAAGTTCAGGCTGGCGCTATCCTTGAACAGCACCATGCTTTGCGCCATCGGCACCCATAGCAGCTTGTGCCCGTCGATGACGACGGAGTCGGCCAGGGCGATGCCGTCATACAGCGCGCGGTACTGTTCCGCGATCAATAGGGCGCCGCCCCAGGCCGCATCCACATGGAACCAGATGCTTTCGCGCGCGGCAATGGCCGCCATGGCGGCCAGCGGGTCGATGGCGCCTGTTTCCGTCGTGCCGGCGATGCCGATCATGGCGACGACCTTGATCTTGCGCAGTTTTAAATCGGCAATCGTCTCTTCCAGCGCGGCGATGTCGATGCGGTTGTCGCGGTCGACGGCCACCAGCTGCAAGGCGTTTTCACCGAGGCCCAAGGTTGCCAGCGCCTTCTTCACGGAATAATGACTGCGGGCCGAGCCGATCACGGCAAGCCCCGCGTAGCCCGATTCCTGCATGGCGGCAAACAGCCCCCGCTTGCGCGTGCCGGGCAGTTGCTGCTCCAGCGCCACGGCCAGGGCCGTCAAGTTGCCCATGGTGCCGCCATTGACGACATTGCCCAGCGCGCCGCTGGTGGCCGCCATCGCTTGCGTGTAGACATGATCGGGCTGCTGGTAGACCTGGCGGTGCAGCCAGCCGAGGATCTGTTTTTCGATCAGGGTCGACACGTACGCCGTCTCGATCTTGACCTGGTTCTGATTCAAGGTGGCTGTAAACGCTTCGGCCAGCACGCTGATCCACGGCAGGGCCTGCGTCATGTGGCCGATGTATTGCGGGTGGTTCAGCTGGGCCGTATTGGCCAGCACGGTGGTGTTGAGTTCTTGCAGGAAATCCGCCACGGCCATGCCATGTGCGGGCAGGCAGGTGTCGGACAATTGCGTCAGCAGTTCCGCATACGGCGTGTGCGGATAGGGCGTGTCGCGTTCTGCGGCCAGCCAGCCGCCCAGCATGCGCAGCGCCTGCTGCAGGGGCGCGGGTGCCTGTTGTAGCGCATCGATGGAAAAATGCTGCTGCAGCAGCTGTTCGATAGGGGTATCGGTCATGGCGCGTTATCTTCTCTACGGATTGCTGGTGCCACGGTGACACAAATGCATCGCGCCCAGGCGGAAGCGGGATTTTACCCGACTCCGCCTGAGCGCATCAGTTTGCTATCAGTGTCTGTGATCAGAAGTAGTTGAGGCCCAGCGCCGCCTTGACTTCATCGGCCGTGCGGGCCGCCACTTCGCGTGCGCGGAACGTGCCTTCTTTCAGCATCTGGATGACTTGCCCCTTGTCCTTGGCGAACTCTTCGCGGCGGGCACGGATCGGCGCCAGCATTTCCTGCAAGACCACGTCCAGGCGTTTCTTGACGATGCTGTCGCCCAGGCCGCCACGCACGTAATGGGCTTTCATTTCCGCCAGCGCCGCTTTTTCTGGATCAAACGCGTCCAGATAGGTAAACGCGATATTGCCTTCCAAGTGGCCCGGGTCTTCCACGCGCAGGTGCAGCGGGTCGGTATAGACTTTTTTCACGGCGGCCGTGATTTCGGCCGAGGTCGCGCCCAGGTTGATGGTGTTGCCCAGCGACTTGCTCATCTTCGCCTTGCCGTCGATGCCGGGCAGGCGGCCGATGTCCGGTACCAGCGCCTTGCATTCCATCAATACTTCGCGGTTGTACATGCGGTTGAAGCGGCGCACGATTTCATTCGTTTGCTCGATCATCGGGATCTGGTCTTCGCCCACAGGCACCACGCCCGCCTTGAAGGCCGTGATGTCGGCCGCCTGGCTGGCAGGATAGGTCAAAAAGCCCGCTGGAATGTCGCGCTCGAAGCCGCGCAGGCGGATTTCTTCCTTGACGGTGGGGTTGCGCTCGAGGCGCGCCACGGTGACGATGTTCAGGTAGTAAAAGGTCAGCTCGGCCAGTTCCGGGATTTGCGACTGGATGAACACGGTAGTCTTGCTCGGGTCGATGCCGACGGCCAGGTAGTCGAGCGCCACTTCGACGACATTGCGGTGCACCTTGTCGATGTCGTCCATATTGTCCGTCAGCGCCTGCGCGTCGGCCAGCATGATGAATTGCTTGTAGCTGTTCTGGTAGCTGACGCGGTCGCGCAAACTGCCCACGTAGTGGCCCAAGTGCAAGGGACCGGTCGGGCGGTCGCCCGTCAGGATCACGGATTGCGAAGCGATGGCGGCGGCCGACAGCGGTGCCGCCGGTGCGTCGTTCTGGTCTTGGGTATCTGGGGTGTTAGGCAAGCTCATCAAGTTTCCTTTTGAGCCGCCTGCATCGGGGATGATCCAGGCTGAGCCTGTTACGCCACCGATCGAGGCGGCGTGGATCAAATTCACATCACTATGCAGTGGCCGCGCGAAAGTGAGCGGGACCACCAATTCAAGCAGGCGTGTTGTGACGGGATAAATTTCATGGCGTTATGGTTGCAGTTCGGGCGCGTTCTGTCAAGTTGCGCCCCGATTTATCTGCTGCGCTGCGTCAGAGACTGGCCTACTGCGGAACTTGCTTTAAGGGTATTATTGCCGTTCGGCCACTTTTGCGTGGCATGAATCCATTGGAGAACAGTATGCGCGTGTCGTCCCCCGTCCGGCTCACCGGCCTGGCCCTGGTTATCAGTTCCCTGTTTGCTGCACCCGTGCTGGCGCAAACGCCGCCGATGGCGCCCGATATCGGTGCCAAGCTGGTCATGCCCGATGTCAATGATTACGTCAAACGCGTGGTGATGATTCCCATGCGCGACGGCGTCAAGCTGTACACGGTGATCGTCGTGCCGAAAGAGGCCAAACGGGCGCCCATCATGCTCACGCGCACGCCGTACAACGCGGCCCGCCGCGCCCAGCGCGCCACCAGCGCCAGCATGCTGGCCACCTTGCCGCAGGGCGACGATACCCTGGTGGAAAACGGCTACATCCGCGTGTTCCAGGACGTGCGCGGCAAGCATGGTTCCGAAGGCGATTACGTCATGACGCGTCCCGTGCGCGGCCCGCTCAACAATACCAAAGTCGATAACGTCACCGATGCGTGGGACACCATCGACTGGCTGTCGAAGAATATTCCGGAAAGTAATGGCAAGGTGGGCATGCTGGGCTCCTCGTATGAAGGGCATACGGTGCTGATGGCCCTGGTCGACCCGCATCCGGCGCTGAAGGTGGCCATTCCCATGAGCGCCATGGTCGATGGCTGGCGCGGCGACGACTGGTTCCATAACGGCGCCTTCCGCATGCCGAGTTTGTCTTACCTGGCGTGGCAGACGAGCGTGCGCGGCAGCGCCGAATCGCCCGTGCTGGGCGTCTACGACGATTACGAAGCGTATCTGCGCATCGGCTCGGCTGGCGACTATGCGAAGAAATTCGGCATCGACAAGCTGACGTACACGAAAAAGCTGTTCGAGCACCCGGCCTACGACAGTTACTGGCAGGAACAGGCGCTCGACAAGATCCTCGCCAAGCGTCCGCTGATCGTGCCCACCATGCACGTGGTAGGCCAGTGGGACCAGGAAGACATCTATGGCGCCTATGCCACCTACGCGGCGATGGAAGGGCGCGACAAGCGCAATAATCTCAATTACCTGGCGGTGGGGCCGTGGCGCCACAGCGGCGTCAACTATGAAGGTTCGACCCTGGGCGCCCTGAAATTTGACGGCGATACGGCGCGCCAGTTCCGCGAAAAAGTCATGCAGCCATTCCTCAATCAATACCTGAAGGATGGCGCGCCGGAAGCGAACACGGCGCCCGTAGTGTCGTACCAGAGCGGCACGAACCAGTGGCAGCGCCTGCAGCAGTGGCCGCTGGCTTGCGAGACCTGCGACACCAAGCTGACGCCGATCTACCTGCAGGATGGCTACAAGCTGGGCTTTGCGGCGCCATCGGGCGTTGCGAATGCGGCTGAAGGCGCATCCGACGAATATGTGGCCGATCCGGCCAAGCCCGTACCGTTCGTGGCGCGTCCCGTGCGCCTCGGCGATGGCGATCAGTGGAAACCCTGGCTGGTCAGCGACCAGCGCGGCTATGCGGACCGCACGGATGTGCTCAGCTATGTTTCCGAACCGTTGAAGACGGCCGTGCGCATCGCCGGCGCACCGATGGTGAACCTGTTCGCCGCCACCAGCGGCACGGATGCCGACTGGGTGGTCAAGCTGATCGACGTGTATCCGGACGAAGTGCCGTCGCAGCCGGCCATGGGCGGCTATCAATTGGGCGTGGCGATGGATATCTTCCGTGGCCGCTACCGCGACAGCTTCGAGCACCCGACGGCCATTCCAGCCGGCAAGGTTGAACGCTACCGTTTCGCCTTGCCGAACGCCAATCACGTCTTCCTGCCCGGCCATCGCATCGCCGTGCAAGTGCAGTCGAGCTGGTTCCCGCTGTACGACCGCAACCCGCAAACCTTCGTGCCGAACATCTTCCTGGCCCAGCCTGGCGATTATAAAAAGGCGACGCAGCGCGTGTACCACGCGGCAGGGGCGGCCAGCGCGATCGAGTTGCCGATTGCGCCGCTCGACGCCCGCTAGCCGGCCCGCATGAGGATGGCCCCCGCCGCGATCAGGGCGATGGACAGGTAGCGGCGGGGGCTGATTTTTTCGCGCAGGAACAGGGCCGCAATGGCGATGGCGAACAAAATCGACGTTTCGCGCAGGGCCGCGATGGCGGCCACGGGCGCCTGCGTCATGGCCCACAGGGCCAGGCCATACGAAGCGAGGGTGCCGAAACCGCCAAAGGCGGCCAGGCGCCATTGCGTTTGCGCATAGGCAAGCAAGTCGGCGGGGCGGCGCAACGCCGTCCACAGCAGCAGTCCCGTTCCGTTCAAGACGAAAATCCACATGGTGTAGGCGGACGGCGCGCCGGACAGGCGTACGCCGATGCCGTCGATCAGGGTATAGCTGGCGATGACGCAGGCGTTGCCCAGCGCAAAGGTGGTGGCGCGCCCTGTTTGTTTCGTGGCGCCAGGCGTGGCGGGCCGGCGCGCGGCAACATACAGGCCAAGGATGCCCGCGCAGATGCAGGCGACAGCGCCCATCTGCATGGCGGACAGGCGCTCGCCGATCAGCGGCCAGCTGGCCAGCGCCACGATGAGCGGCGCGCTGCCGCGCATCAGGGGGTAGGCATGGCTCATGTCGCCGGCCTTGTAGGCGGCCGCCAGCAGAGAATAATAGGCCAGCTGCGCCACGGCCGAGGCGGCCAGATAGGGCCAGCTGGCGGGCGCGGGAGCATCGACGAAGGGCAACACGGCCAGCGAGATCAGGGCCGCGCCGACGGAGACGAGCACTGTGCTGAGAAAGGTATCCTTGCCCGACTTGACGATGGCGTTCCAGCTGGCGTGCAGCAGGGCGGCAAACAGGACGACGGCGACGACGAAACCGGACATGCGGGCCTTAGCGGGGGCGTATGCTCTGCGACAACAGTTCCTGGCGATGATGGCGCTGGAAACCCTCCATCAGGGTACCCGAGCGGCCTGCTTTTTCCAGCAGTTCGCGCAAGGTGGCCTGGTCTTCCGCCGTCAGCGACTTGCGCGACAGGTAGGCGCCGCTCATACCCCACGGCAATTCCGGCAAGGCCTCCAGGCGCAGGCGGTCTGCCAGGCCATACACGCGCGCATCGTTTTGCGCCACGCCGGCCAGGATGGTGGGACTCATGATGGTGGCGTCGATGAAGCCGCTTTGCATGAGGCGCGCCACGGAGAGCGCGTCGACTTCGTAGAACAGGCGTCCCTGGCTGCTCAGTTCCTTCGCCAGCGCCTGGTAAGACACGCCATAGTCGTAGCCGCGCACGAGCGCCACGCGCAGTTCGCGCCGCTCGATCAGTTCCTGCATGGTGTTGACGGGCGCGCGCGCGCCTTGCAGCGAGATCAGCAGGGGCCGGTTGCCCATCAGGGGGATGAACAGGCCATGCTGGTCGCGCCGCGGCGTGCTGCTGGCGGGTATCAGCATATCGGCCTTGCCCGCCTCGAACATCGCTTCCAGGCGCGCGCGCGGCACGGCCGTGAAGATGAAATTGCAGCCGAGCTTGGCGCCCATGCTGCGCAGCAAGTCGGGATAGATGCCGCCGATGCTGGCGCCATTGATCACCACGCTGGCGCCGATGGCGGAAACGGGCACCTGGATGTCGCGCGAGCATTGCGCGCCGGCCAGGGACGGCAGCGCCAGCGCCAGCATGGCCATGGCTCGGCGCCAGGCGCTGGAATAAAAGTCAGTCATACCCATCCTTGCTTGCCATCGAATGCCGGGCGTCGGTAACGCCCCGCTGATTATCCCATTCTCGCCTATTTATTTCTCAAATGCAATATTATGCCGCCGGCTACTTTGTGGTGGAAACCATCAGTCTTGCCTGGCGTTGCGCCTTGAAGTAGCGCCAGGCCACCACGATGCCCAGGGTTTGCATGATGGCGCACAGGTAGAAGGTGCTGCCGATGCGCCAGTCCTGCGGCGGCAAATGGCTCACTTCGCCGAGGATCATGCTGCCGAGCAAAGGCATGATGATGATGCCCAGGCTGCTGATCGATTGCAGTGAACCCATCAGTTCCCCCTGTTCGCCGGCGTTCGATGACTTCGAGATGATGCCTTGCAGGGCCGGGCCGGCGGCAAAGGCCAGCAAGTTGCACAGGATCAGCGCATACATCATCCAGCCTTGCGTGGCCATGCCGTACAGCAGGTAGGTGAGGGCGCCCGACGCCATGCCCAGCAAGGACAAGCGCACTTCGCCAAAGCGCTTGATGAGTATGCCCAGCAAGCCCGCCTGCACGACGGCCGCGCACAGGCCCACGCAGAACAGGGCGATGCCGTTCTGGCGCGGCGTCCAGTCGAAGCGGAAGTGCGTGTACAGCACCCACGTGGTGTTGAGCATCATTTGCGCAAACGTCATCAGGCCGAAGGCCAGCACCAGGCCGCGGATTTCCACGCGGCGTACCAGTTTCAGCAGGGCGGCAAACGGGTTGATGCGGGCCAGGGTGAAGGGCGCGCGCGGACCCGGCTGCAGCGACTCGGGCACGCAGAAATAGCCGTAGATGAAATTGGCCGCCGACAGGCCCGCCGCCACGTAAAACGGCAGGTGCAGATTGATCTCGCCCAGCAGGCCGCCCAGCATGGGACCGCAAATGAAGCCCAGGCCAAAGGCGGCGCCGATCTTGCCGAAGCTCTTGGCGCGGTTCTCGGGCGTGGAAATGTCGGAGGCGTAGGCGGACGCGACCGACATGCTGGCCGACGAGACGCCGCCGATGATGCGGCCGATGAACAGGCAGGCCAGGTTGGGCGCCCAGCCCGTGGCGAGAAAGTTGACGCCCATGCCGGCCATCGAATACAGCAGTACGGGACGGCGTCCCACGCGGTCGCTGATGGCGCCCAGCATGGGCATGAAGATGAATTGCAGCAAGCCAAAAACGGCTGCCATGATGCCGTACCAGAACGCCTGCGCATCCTTGCCGTCGACAAAGTCGCCGATCAGGATGGGCAGCACGGGCACCACCAGGCCGATGCCCAGCATGTCGATGAAGACGCAGACGAGGATGAAATTGAGGTTGCCGGCGCGCGCGGGCGCTGCGGACGAGGACGGGGAATGGCTGTCGGGGCTGGTTTTATCGGACATGCATGCTTTCGGCGCGTTGGTATTGCGCCGGCGTCCTGCAGTTTTCTGCTGGCGCGCGGCGCGATAGCTGAGCCTTGCATTATAGACAGCATGGGCGCTGCTGGCTATCGCCACCAGGTTTATGCGCCCGCGCCCCATTCGTCCGCAAAGGCGGCGCGGAAATCCGTCAGCACGGCCAGCCGTTGTTCAGCCAGCGCGCGGCCCGCCGCCGTCTGCATCTTGCCGGGCAGCTTGTCGAGCTTGGTGACGATATGGTCGAGTGCGTAGGCCTTGTCGTCGAGCGGGCGATGCGCGGCCAGCGGGTCGCTGCCATGCGCCAGCGCGCTATCCATGCGCGCGGCCGTATAGAACAGGCGCGCCAGTCCCACGGCGCCCAGCGCGTCGATGCGGTCGGCATCCTGCACGATTTGCGCTTCGATCGTGTGCGGCGGCAGGTTGGCGGAAAAGCTGTGCGTCTCGATGGCGTGGGCCACGCCGGCCAATTTTTCTGCCGGGAAATCCAGTTCGGCCAGCTGGCGGCAAGCCAGCGCCGCCGCCTGGCGCGAGGCCAGGTGGCGCTCGGGGTGGTTTTTCGGCAAGTTGACCAGGTCGTGCAGATAGCAGGCGGCCATCACCGTGAGGGCGTCGGGTTGCGCATATTCCTGCAGCAGGACGCTGGCGTTGCGCCAGACACGGTGCAGATGGTTGATGTCGTGGGCGCTGTCATCGCCCAGGCCGGCCGTGGCCAGCGCCAGCAGGCGTGGCTGCCATTGGGAAAGCAAAGAATGCATGGTTCAACGTTGTAAAAAGCAGGGGCCGCCAGTGTGGCATAAAACGCCGCCGCGTGCGGCGGGACGCCCGGCACTTCGGCGTGCCGTATTTGCCACATAAATTGTATTTTTGGAAAGCGTCAATCAGACGAATGCTCTTTTTTAGTGCATGTAAAATTTACATGGGGTAACATTGCCGCACGGAAATTAGAAGCATAAGCTAATTGCGAGAAAGTATTTGCAAAAACATACAAGTGGCAGCCATTCCATCGTGCTTGGCGCGTCACATCCAGGGCTTGCATGCAGCGCGCCCTGGCCTGCGCCCCAGGCGAGTTAACGAAAGGATTATCATGAACACCAATTCCAGCGACACTGGCGCAACCGTTGCCAAGGCTGCCGAATACCTGGCCTTTACCCTGGGCCAGGAAGAATATGGCATCGACATCCAGAAAGTCAGCGAAATCCGCAGCTATGAAACGCCGACCCGCATCGCCAACGCCCCCGAGTTCGTCAAGGGCGTGGTCAACCTGCGCGGCATCATCGTGCCCATCGTCGACATGCGCATCAAGTTCAATCTGGGCACGCCCAGCTATGACCAGTTTACCGTCGTCATCATCCTCAACATCGGCAACCGCGTCGTCGGCATGGTCGTCGACCGCGTCTCCGACGTCACCACCCTGATGCCGGAACAGATCAAGCCGGCGCCGGACATGGGCCGTTCGATCAACACGGAATACGTGATCGGCCTGGGCACCATCGACGAGCGCATGCTGATCCTGGTCGATATCGACCAGCTGATGTCCAGCGCCGACATGGGCTTGATCGAAAAACTAGCCGCTTGAGTCTTGCTGCAGGCCAGCAGGCCAAGTTTATCGGAAATAATTGACCCCAAGCATTGTTTGCTTTTTGTACAAGGCGCACGCTAGCGCCTTTCCTGGCGCACGGTTCAGCCGAACCGTGCGCCAGTTTCACTTTGGTTTCACTTTTTCACGCCCGCTTTGATACCGCAGCCAGCCAGTGCGCGCCAAAGGGATGTCATCAGCCGTTCGGCATGCTGGCGTCGGGGCTTTTTAGGATAGTCACATGAATGTATTACGCAACGTCAGCATCGGTGTCCGCCTCGGACTCGGTTTTGCCGTGATCTTGCTGTTTTCCATGCTCATTACGGGCATCAGCGTCTGGCGCCTGCACGACGTGGCCAGCGCCACGCGCGTCATGATGGAGCAGCCGCTGGCGAAGGAACGCTATATTTCCGACTGGTATGGCCGTATCGACAGCGCCGTGCGCCGCACCATCGCCATTGCCCGCAGCAGCGATACCTCGCTCAGCGGCTATTTCGCCGAAGAATCGAAAGTCTCGTCGTCCAGCTCGGCCGAACTGCAAAAGAAAATCGAAGCGCTGATCGACAAGCCGGAAGAAAAAGCCATGTTCGCGGGCTTGCTGGAACAGCGCAAGGTGTACATCGGTTCGCGCGACCAGGTCTACAAGCTGAAGGGCGAAGCGCAGGTCGATGCGGCCAACGAGGTGTTTGAAAAGACCTTCGTGCCGGCCGCCGCCAAGTACCAGAAGATGGTGCTGGACTTGCTGGAACACCAGCGCGCCAGCATCGACACAACGGCGCGCGAGATCGACGCCGTCGCCAATACCAGCCGCAACCTGATGCTGGTGCTGGCCGCGCTGGCGCTGGCTTTTGGCGTCATCTGCGCGTGGGTCTTGACGATGGGCATCGTGCGCCCCCTGCGCACGGCCGTGGAAGTGGCGCGCAAGGTGGCCGATGGCGACTTGACGGCGCAGATCGACGCCAGCGCCAAGGATGAAACCGGGCAATTGCTGCAAGCGTTGAAGGACATGAACACGAGCCTGCTCAACATCGTCGGCGAAGTGCGCAGCGGCACGGACAGCATCGCCACGTCCTCGACGCAGATTGCCGCCGGCAACCAGGATCTGTCTTCCCGCACGGAAGAGCAGGCAGGTTCGCTGGAAGAAACGGCGTCGTCGATGGAAGAACTGACCAGCACCGTGAAGCAGAATGCGGACAATGCGCGCCAGGCCAACCAGTTGGCGGCGTCGGCGGCGCAAGTGGCCGTCAAGGGCGGCGAAGTCGTGGCGCAAGTGGTGGGCACGATGGAATCGATCAACGCTTCGTCGAACAAGATCGTCGACATCATTTCCGTGATCGACGGCATCGCCTTCCAGACGAATATCCTGGCCTTGAATGCGGCCGTGGAA
>NZ_LBCO01000033.1:157201-267863 GCF_000988085.1 Janthinobacterium sp. KBS0711
CGCGGGCAGCATGCTGGTGGCGCAAGCCGGTTCGACCATGAACGACATCGTCGACAGCGTGCAGCGCGTGAGCGACATCATCACGGAAATCACGGCGGCCAGCAGCGAGCAAAGCGTGGGCATCGACGAGATCAACCGCGCCATCGGCCAGATGGATGCCGTGACACAGCAAAATGCCGCCTTGGTGGAAGAGTCGGCGGCGGCCGCCGAATCGATGCAGCACCAGGCGCACAACCTGGCGCAGGTCGTCAGCGTCTTTAAATTGAACGGCCAGCTGGCGCCCAAACGCCCGGCGGCGCCGCAAACCGCCTTGCGCATCGGCACACGCTGATGGCAGCCGCGGCTGCCCCGAGCAGCCGCAACCCCTTTTATATAGTCTGGTTCCGCTTTTTTAGGATATTCACATGAATTTGTTAAGAAACGTCAGTATTGGTGTGCGCCTCGGCCTGGGTTTTGCCGTGATTTTGCTGTTTTCCATGCTCATCACGGGCATCAGCGTGTGGCGCTTGCATGACGTGGCCATGGCCACGCGCACCATGATGGAATTGCCGCTGGCGAAGGAACGCTATATTTCCGACTGGTACGCCAAGATCGACAGCGGCGTGCGCCGCACCACGGCCATCGCGCGCAGCAGCGACACGACCTTGGGCGCGTATTTTGCGGAAGAAGCCAAGCAATCGTCGGTGGTCTCGGGCGAATTGCAAAAGAAAATCGAAGCCTTGATTTCCAGCCCGGAAGAAAAGGAACTGTTCCGCCTCGTGAGCGAACAGCGCAAGGTCTACCTCGATTCGCGCGCGCAAGTGTCGAAGCTGAAGGCGGATGGGCAGGAGGCGGAAGCGGAGCAAGCTTTCAAGGGCGTCTTCGTGCCCGGCTCGACGAAATACTTGAAAGTGGTCAACGACATGCTGCAGCACCAGCGCGCCAGCATCGATAAAACCGCGCGCGAGATCGACGAGGTCGCCAAGACGAGCCGCAACCTGCTGCTGACCCTGGCCGTGCTGGCGCTGGGCTTTGGCGTGGTGTGCGCCTGGTTGTTGACGATGGGCATCGTGCGTCCCCTGCGCACGGCCGTGGACATTGCCCGCAAGGTGGCCGATGGCGACTTGACGGCGCAGATCGACGCCAGCGCCAAGGATGAAACCGGGCAATTGCTGCAAGCGTTGAAGGACATGAACACGAGCCTGCTCAACATCGTCAGCGAAGTGCGTACGGGCACGGACAGCATCGCCACCTCGTCGACGCAAATTGCCGCCGGCAACCAGGATCTGTCTTCCCGCACGGAAGAGCAGGCAGGTTCTCTGGAAGAAACGGCGTCGTCGATGGAAGAACTGACCAGCACCGTGAAACAGAATGCGGACAATGCGCGCCAGGCGAACCAGTTGGCGGCGTCGGCGGCGCAAGTGGCCGTCAAGGGTGGCGAAGTCGTGGCGCAAGTGGTGGGCACGATGGAATCGATCAACGCCTCGTCGAACAAGATCGTCGACATCATTAGTGTCATCGATGGCATCGCCTTCCAGACGAATATCCTCGCCCTGAACGCGGCCGTGGAAGCGGCGCGCGCGGGCGAGCAGGGCCGCGGCTTTGCCGTCGTGGCCTCCGAAGTGCGCAACCTGGCCCAGCGTTCCGCTTCGGCCGCGAAGGAAATCAAGACCCTGATCGGCGCGTCGGTCGAGCAAGTCAATGCGGGCAGCATGCTGGTGGCGCAAGCCGGTTCGACCATGACCGATATCGTCGACAGCGTGCAGCGCGTGAGCGACATCATCACGGAAATCACGGCGGCGAGCAGCGAGCAAAGCGTGGGCATCGACGAGATCAACCGTGCCATCGGCCAGATGGATGCCGTGACACAGCAAAATGCGGCCCTGGTGGAAGAGTCGGCGGCGGCCGCCGAATCGATGCAGCACCAGGCGCATAACCTGGCGCAAGTGGTGAGCGTATTCAAGCTGAATGGGCAGCAGGCCAGTGTCAGCGGTTTGAAGGGGGCCAAGCGCCCGGCAGCCAAGGCGCCGCAAGAGGCATTGCGGATCGGCCGCGTTGCTTAATCTTTCTCGACCCAGCCGGTAATCGCCAACTGCGACAGCCGGTCCGCCTCGCCATTCCTGTGGCGAGGAATCCAGCGCAAGCTCACGTCAGTGAATTGTTCCAGCAGGGCCACTACGGTGGCTCTTTGCGTTTCCAGTCCCTTGGCGCCCACCGGCGTCGTTCCCAGCACGTCATTGATCACCACCTGGCTGTCGCCATACAGCAGCAGTTGCACGGGCGGCGGGCGCACCTTGAGTGCCGCTTGCAGCACGGCCGTCAGGGCCGCATATTCCGCGTCGCTGCTGCTGCCATAACCGGCCGCCTCGCTCACTTCGATGCGTTCGCCATTCGGCCCCAGCAGCAGGGCGCCTATGCCCAGCTTGCCCGGGTTCGGATGGGCGGAACCGTCGAACCAGCCGCGCCAGGCCAGCGGGCCGCCGTGGTCCTGGCGGCTGAGCGCCAGCTGCGCGCGGCGCGCCTGCATCTTGGCTTCCTTGCGCAGTTTTCGCGCCGCTGCTTCTTCCGTCATGGCTTGATCAGGAAGGTGTCGATGAGGCTGGCTATCCAGCACGCCACCAGGACACCCACGGCCACCGTCATGGCGGGCCCGTCATTGGTGGACAGCGCATCGACTTTTTCCACGATCAGCTGCACGTCGAGTGGCAGGGCGCCATTGTCGATCTGTGCCATTACCTGGTCCAAACGTGCCATGATCTGGCGCAATACGATCACGAGCGCGATCAGGGCCGGCACGAGGAAGAGGCAGCCGCGCGCCTTGCGTTTCAATACAAAATGCCCGCTGCCGGGAAACACGAGACCCGACAACAGCAGGGCGAGCTTACGTTTGGAAAGGGGGGAGCCGCTCATGCGTGCCTTTGTGAGGAGAAAGAGCGGCTCATCATACTATTGCCAGCCGAATTTGCGCAGATACACGCGTTTCATGAACGTCGTCAGCACCGTGTAACAGACGAGGATGCCCAGCAGCCAGGGGAAATAGCCCAGCGGCAAGGCTTGCAGCTTGAAGTAAGTCGCCAGCGGGCCCATCGGCAGGAAGACGCCCACGGCCATGATGGCGGTGGTCGCCACCAGCAGGGGCACGGACGCGATGCTGTCGATGAAGGGCAGCTTGGGCGTGCGGATCAGGTGCACGATCAGGGTTTGCGTCAGCAGCCCCACGACGAACCAGCCGGACTGGAACAGCGTCTGCTGCTCGGGCGTATTGGCGCCGAACACATGCCACATCAGGATAAACGTGCTGATGTCGAAAATCGAGCTGATGGGGCCGAAGAACACCATGAAGCGGCCGATGTCGCGCGGGTTCCAGCTCAGCGGCTGCTGGATCAGTTCGGCGTCGACATTGTCGAACGGGATGGCGATCTGCGACACGTCGTACAGCAGGTTTTGCACCAGCAAGTGCAGCGGCAGCATGGGCAAAAACGGTAAGAAGGCGCTGGCCACCAGCACGGAAAACACATTGCCGAAGTTCGAGCTGGCCGTCATGCGGATGTATTTGAGCATGTTGCTGAAGGTGCGCCGGCCTTCCAGCACGCCTTCTTCCAGCACCATCAGGCTTTTTTCCAGCAAGATGATGTCGGCCGCTTCCTTGGCGATATCGACGGCCGAATCGACGGAAATGCCGATGTCGGCCGCGCGCAGGGCGGGCGCGTCGTTGATGCCGTCGCCCATGAAGCCGACGATATGGCCATTGCCGCGCAGGGCGCGCACGAGGCGTTCCTTGTGCAGCGGGCTGAGCTTGGCAAACACGGTATTGTCTTCGGCTGCCTTGGCCAGGGTGGCATCGTCCATGTCGTCCAGTTGCGGGCCTTGCAGCACGCCATGCACGGCCAGGCCCACTTCGCGGCAAATCTTCGCCGTCACGAGGTGGTTGTCGCCCGTCAACACTTTCACGGTGACGCCGTGTTCTGCCAGTGCGCGCAGGGCGGGCGCCGTCGATTCCTTCGGCGGATCGAGGAAGGCCACGTAGCCGATCAGGGTCAGCGCCGTTTCATCGGCCACGCCATACGCGGTTTTATGCGGCGGCACTTCCTTGACGGCCACGGCCACGACGCGCAAGCCTTCCGCGTTGAGGCCATGCGTGGTTTCCAGCACCTTTTCCAGCAGCGCAGGATCGAGCGGAATGCTGACGCCACCGAGGCGCAGATGGCTGCAGGCGGCGAGGATTTCCTCGACGGCGCCCTTGCAGATCAGTTCATGGTGATCGTTGCGTTCGGAGACGACGACAGACATGCGGCGGCGCACGAAATCGAACGGGATTTCATCGACTTTCACGTAATCGCGTGCCAGCTGCATTTCCGTCTGCAATTCCACATGGTCGAGCACGGCGCGGTCGAGCAGGTTTTTGAGGCCCGTCTGGTAGTGGCTGTTCAAATAGGCAAATTGCAACACTTCATCGGATGGCTGGCCGAAGACGTCCGTATGACGCTCAAGCACGATCTTGTCCTGCGTCAAGGTGCCTGTCTTGTCCGTGCACAGCACATCCATGGCGCCGAAGTTCTGGATCGCGTCCAGGCGTTTCACGACGACTTTCTTTTTCGACAGTTTCACGGCGCCCTTGGCCAGGGTGCTGGTGACGATCATGGGCAGCATTTCCGGCGTCAGGCCGACAGCGACAGATAGGGCAAACAGGAACGCTTCCATCCAGTCGCCCTTGGTCCAGCCATTGATGAGGAACACGAGCGGCGCCATCACGAGGGCGAAGCGGATCAAGAGCCAGCTGACGCTGTTCACGCCCGCTTCAAACGCCGTCGGCGTGCGCTCGGTGGCCGTCACTCGCGTGGCGATGGTGCCGAAATAGGTGCGGTTGCCCGTGGCCAGGACCAGCGCCGTGGCGGCGCCCGAAATCACGTTCGTGCCCATGAACAGCAAATTGGCCAGGTCCATCGGATCTTTGCCATTGCTGTCGGCCAGTTCGGCCATCTTTTCCACCGGCAAGGATTCGCCCGTCATGGCGGCCTGGCTGACGAACAGGTCCTTTGCTGAAAGCAGACGGCAATCGGCGGGGATCATGTCGCCGGCCGACAGCACGATGATGTCGCCCTGCACCAGCTGGCGGATCGGCAGTTCGATCTGCTGGCCATTGCGCAGCACGGTGGCCGTATTGCTGACCATGGCTTTCAGGCGCTCGGCGGCCCGGTTCGAGCGGCCTTCCTGCACGAAGCGCAGCAGGGTCGAGAGAATCACCATGGTGCCGATGACGATGGTCGCCTTCGGGTCTTCCGTCAGGTAGGAAACGATGGCCAGCACGGTGAGCAGCAGGTTGAACGGATTCTTGTAGCACAGCCACAGATGCTGGTACCAGGCCAGCGGCTTTTCATGCTCGACTTCGTTCGGCCCCGTTTGCGCGCCGATGACTTGCGCCTCGGCATCGCGCAAGCCTTCCAGGCGCGTGTGCAGGCGGTTCAGCGCGCTGTCGAGGTCTTCATGGGCGGCCGCCAGCAGCTGGCGCGCCAGGTGGTCGGGCACGGGACGGGCCGTGCTGTTTTCCAGCGGCATGGCACGGCGGCGGAAATGGCCGGCCGTATGGCGCTTGCGCAGGAACGATTCGAATAAGCGGGTGAAGAGATTCATGGCTCTTCCTTTCACGGCGAGGTGTTGACGGGCGGCGCAGCCGCAGGCAAGACTTGCGTGCCGCCGACGCAACATGGCGAACCATGACGCAGGCGGGCAATCCGGGTCAGTAGCCGGTCGCGATCGGAAAGAGGGAGGAGGCGCGCAGCCGGACTGGCCGCGCGAGACACCGCACCTTGCTCAGCAAGGCACGGAGGAAAGAGAGTTCCGCGTTGCTTGCTGTTTAGCTGCCGAGGCAATCACCGATACAAGATCGGCTACTGTCACTAGAACAAGTACCCACGTGGGACTCCGTAAATGAATAATGAGGGCATATTATGGATGGGCTGACCAGGTGTCAACTGAAGAAATCTTAGGTTTCCAAAGTGTAATGTTGGTGGTGGAAATGCACTCGAAATGTGTAATTGAATTTACTTGCTTAGCCATTGTCAGGGCGTAGCACTGGACTATGTCAAGGAGGCGCGCAAGTGCATGCGCGCTGTTGTTTGGGGTTTCGTTGGCTATGTCGTGCCTCGCAAACGGAGGGTATTCTCTTACTCTCGTCTAATTTTTCTCAGCCAAGTGTCCCAAGACTCCACTCGTATAGGTGGATGAGTACTTCGCTCCACATCATGGCGCTTTCTGCTTTCCTCGAGATCGTCTCGAGTTCTCCCTCCTATGACGACAAATCGTATGTTGATGTCCTTATCTGGATCAACTTCAAGCGACCCGGCAGGTCCCAGCAGAGAGTTGTGAAGTAGCTTTCCATCTTCAACACTTTGACGGGTTTGATGAGTGTGCACCCTGAATTCCTGTATGTTATCAATGATATGTCTTGACCGTTTCCTGATCTGGTCAATAGCAATGTCAATTTTGGCGGAGAATTTGTCGTAGTGCCCTTTATTTACCAAATCGAACTCTGCTCCCTTTATCTCAAACAGTGTGACGTCCATTCGAGACCGGCCTGAAAAAATGGCAAAATCAACCGCTCCCTCCGCTACTGGGAATTCGGAAAAACAAATGTACTCGTCCTTTGGTTGCGCGTAGACCTCGGCGAAGATTGAGAGGTCTTGCTTAAGGATACTTTGAAGTTCTTGTTCACCTGATCCCCGCGCCACGAGATCAACGATCATTTTTTTGCTGATCATGCGTGATTCGATGTCATTACGTCTTTTAGTGACTGCTGGCGACTCAAGCCATGGGGAATCAAGAAAAGGATCGATTTCATTTCGTAAGCGATCAATTTCATTGAGTAGGCGTGGTTCGTCTCGAGTTTTCGTATCTAGTTCTCTTTTGTCGCAGGCGATTAGAGTCTCAAGGTTGGCCCGCGTAATGGACTTCCACTTTGGGACTCCAGACTCAGTAAACGTGACTAAATCAAATTTGTCGCTCCCCAAGCTATCGGCTTCATAGTGCTCTACGAAACGGCATTGATTTGGCACAATTCCTTTTGTGACGAGTGAGCCGCATACTGTCTCGATAGCATTTGTTATTGATGCGGCGGTATTCTTATCATCAAGGTCTGTTAGCAGCGCGGACAGATTTAATTGTTCATCGACAAAAGTTCTGACGCGACAAATTCCATCTGTTCTGAGGCCAAGTTCAGTAGGGTAGCGATGAATAAAATCACTAATTTTCATAGGTAACCTCGTCCTGTCGTTAGTGTTGTCATGGTAGAGCTGCTTGCAAAGCAATATGCTTTTAGCGCTACCTGAAAAACTGGCACCCTGTCGCTATATAGCCAGCACATTAGAGCAACAAAATACCTTAGACAAGTGGAAGTCGATAGGAGTTTTCTAAATCATCGTCTATTTAATTTATTTGCACTAAATTTTCTCCGTACAACTTATATCTTGGTTTGCGCCATCGCCAGCGAATCGGACAATATTTGCCATAACGCCGCGTGACGCTGCTGCAGCGCGGCGCCGCCCGCGTAGATCAGTTCCACGTGCAGGCTGTCGACGATGCCCAGGTAGGCTTGCGCATACAGGTCGATGCGTTGCTGCGGCAGGGCGGGGGCCAGCCGGCCCAGGCTGGCCACGTAATGCTGCTGCAATTGCGCCAGCAAGGCTTCGTAGCCCGTGCCGACTTCGATGCGCAGGGTTGCAGGCGGCAAATATGCCGTGCGCAGCAAGAAGCGCAGATGGGCCGACTCCGCGTAGCGCTGCGCCATGCGGTCGCAATACAGGGCGCCGGCCAGCTGGCCGCCGGGCGCGGCCAGCGCCGCCTCGTCGGCGAAGCAGCCATCCATGAACGCTTGTTCCTCGGCCAGCGCGTCGGCAAACACGTCGAGAAACAGGGCGTCCTTGCCGGCGAAGTGCGAATACAGCGAAGCCTTGCGCATGCCCGCCTGTTCGGCGATGTCGCTGAGGGACGAAGCGTCGTAGCCGTGCTCGGAAAAGTGCACGACGGCGACGGCGCAGATGTTATCGGCCGAGGCCGAGCGTTTTTTCATCATTGGGGTGAGTGTGAGTGAGGCGTCAGTGCGCTCCCAGGCTGCTGGCATGGACCGGATGGATGCGCGCAGTGGCCAGGGTCAGCCATGATACCAGCAGGCCGGCCACGGTCAAGAACAGCAGCCAGGGCAGCGGCCCCCATTCGGACAGGCTGGCCGCCAGCGGCGTGGCCAGGGACGACAAGCTCATCTGGATGGCGCCCAGGAGGGCGGCCGTGGAGCCGAGCGCTTTGCGTTGCGAGCCCATGGTCATGGCCATCAGTGCCGCTTCCGTGATGCCCAGGCCGAACAGGGCCACGAACATGCCCGGCACGACGGCCGCGATGCCCGCTCCTGCCCAGGCACCGAGCATGGCCAGTCCCGCGCCGCCCAGCATGGCGACGCTGCCCGCCACGCTCAGGCGCGCCACGCCGTGCCTTTCCACCAGGCGGGCGCTGGCCATGGCCCCCAGCAGCACGGCCACGCCCGTCGCGCCAAAGACGAGGCCGAAACTGCCGGCGGACAGGCCGAAGTCGCGCTGGTACACGAGCGATGCGCCGCCGATATACGCGAACAGGAAAAAGAAAGTGGCGGACAGGGCCAGCGCGGGCAGCAGGAAGGCGCGGTCCAGCGCGATGCGCGCATAGGTGCGGTGCATGCCGCGTGGCGAAACGCGGCGGGCAGGCGGCAAGGTTTCCGGCAGGAACAGCGCGCTGTTGAGCAGGGTCAAGGCGCCCAGCGCGGCCAGGGCCAGCATCACGGCGCGCCAGCCGTAGTGCGCGTCGAGCAAGCCGCCCACGGCCGGCGCCAGCACGGGCGCCAGGCCAACGATGGTCATCAGGAGGGCAAACAGCTGCGCCGCTTTGACCCCGTCGGCCACGTCGCGCACCATGCTCATCACCACGACCAGGGTCAGCGCCGCACCCAGGCCCTGCAAGGTGCGCGCCAGCAGCAGGGTGCTCAACTGATCCGCCTGCGACGCCCACACGGCCGCCACGATGTAGACGGCGATGCCGGCCAGGAGCGGCCGGCGCCGGCCCAGCATGTCGGTGAGCGGCCCGCACAGCAGCTGTCCGCCACCCAGGGCCAGCAGGAAAACGGTCAGGCTCAGTTGCACATTCGGATACGAGGTGTGCAGTTCGCGCGCCATGGCCGGCATCGAGGCCAGGTACATGTCGATGCCGGCCGGGCCGAGCACGGCCACGAGGGCCAGGGAAGCCGCCAGCCCGAGACTGGCGGCGGGGATTGTGGTTTGCTGCTGCATTGCGCTTCCTTCATATCGTGAAAAAAACGGGGCATGGACGCCGCCGTGTTTTTTATTGTACACTTACTGCCTACCGGTAGGTAGCTTGTTCAATCAATAAAAAGGACGGGAACGATGAAGAAAGAAACGATGACGGGAGGGCTGGCATGACGGAAGTGGGAATTTCGCTCAGCGGCGTGGCTGTCGCGCTGCTGTTTGCCGCCTGGAGTTCGCACCGCGCCCGCTGCGAGCGGCGCGATGTCGTGTGTCTGACGGTCCTGGGCACCGTGCTGGGGCTGCCGGGCGCGGTCTTGCTGGCGTTGTAGGTCGCGTAGGTCGGATTAGGCCCGAAGGGCCGTAATCCGACAACATGGTTGGCGTATATGGTGATGTCGGATTCCGCTCCGCTAATCCGACCTACGATGAAAAAAGGCAGGCCACGTGGCCTGCCTTCCTGTCGCTGGCACGCCCGCCGAAGCGGACGCGTGGCGCTTACTCTTCTTCGTACGAACTGATCGGTGCGCAGCCGCAGAACAGGTTGCGGTCGCCGTACACGTTGTCGGCGCGGCCGACCGGCGGCCAGTATTTGCGCTGGCGCAGGGAAGCAACCGGGTAGGCAGCGATCTCACGGCTGTACTTGCGGTCCCAGCTGTCCGACATCAAGACTTGTGCCGTGTGCGGCGCGTTCCTCAAAGGGTTGTCGTCGTGGTCGAATTCACCGCTGGCGACCTTGGCGATTTCCGCGCGGATGGCGATCATGGCGTCGATGAAGCGGTCGATCTCCACTTTCGATTCGCTTTCCGTCGGCTCGATCATCAAGGTGCCCGGCACGGGGAAGCTCATGGTCGGCGCATGGAAACCGAAGTCCATCAAACGCTTGGCCACGTCTTCGTTGCTGATGCCGGTGGCGTCCGTGATCGGGCGCAGGTCCAGGATGCACTCGTGCGCGACCAGGCCGTCGTGGCCCGAATACAGCACGGGGTAGTGCGGTGCCAGGCGGCGCGCGATGTAGTTCGCCGCCAGGATTGCCGTCTCGGTGGCAGCCGTCAAGCCTTCCGCGCCCATCATGGCGATGTACATCCACGAAATCGGCAGGATGCTGGCCGAGCCGAATGGCGCGGCGCTGACGGCGCCAATGCCGGCAGCGTCGCGCTGGTAGCCCGACGAACGCTGGTTCGGCAGGAATTTCGCCAGGTGGGTGCCGACGCCGATCGGGCCGACGCCTGGTCCGCCACCGCCGTGCGGGATGCAGAAGGTCTTGTGCAGGTTCAGGTGCGATACGTCGCCGCCGAACGAGCCGGGAGCGGCCACGCCGACCAGCGCGTTCATGTTGGCGCCGTCGATGTAGACCTGGCCGCCGTGCGCGTGGATGATTTCGCACAGTTCCTGGATGCCTTCTTCAAACACGCCGTGGGTGGACGGGTAGGTGACCATTACGCAAGCCAGGTTGGCACTGTGCTTTTCCGCTTTCGCTTTCAGGTCGGCCAGATCCACGTTGCCGTTGGCGTCGCAGCTGGTGACGACGACCTGCATGCCGACCATGTTGGCCGATGCGGGGTTGGTGCCGTGCGCCGACGACGGAATCAGGCAAATGTTGCGGTGGCCTTCGCCGCGCGATTCGTGATACGCCTTGATCACCAGCAGACCCGCGTATTCTCCTTGCGAGCCGGCGTTCGGCTGCAGCGAGACGGCCGCGTAGCCGGTCAGTGCGCACAGCATCTCTTCCAGCTGCGCGATCATTTCGCGGTAGCCGACCGTTTGCGCGTCCGGTGCGAACGGGTGGATGTTCGAGAACTCGGGCCAGGTGACGGGAATCATTTCCGACGTGGCGTTCAGCTTCATCGTGCACGAACCGAGCGGGATCATGGTGCGGTCCAGCGCCAGGTCCTTGTCGGCCAGGCTGCGCAGGTAGCGCAGCATTTCGTGTTCCGAATGGTAGCTGTTGAAGACGGGGTGGGTCAGGTAGGCGCTTTCGCGCGCCAGGTTGGCCGGCAGCGCGCTGGTCACAGTTGCTTCAACGGCGTCCAGGTCCGGCGCGGCAGGCGCGTTGGCCAGGCCGTGTGCGAACACTTTCCACAGCAGCGCGATATCGTCGCGCGTGGTGGTTTCGTCGAGCGACACGCCGACGTGGGTGTTGTCGATCTTGCGCAGGTTGACGCCGTGGTGCATGGCCGTCGCGTGCAGCTGCGCCGCATCGGCCACGTTGATGGTCAGGGTGTCGAAGTAGCTCGCGTTGACGACGCCATAGCCGAGGGTCTTCAGGTTGGCGGCCAGCACGCCCGTAAAGCGGTGCACGCGCTGGGCGATCTGCAGCAGACCGGCGGGGCCGTGGTAGACGGCGTACATCGAGGCCATCACGGCCAGCAGCACTTGCGCCGTGCAGATGTTCGAGGTGGCTTTTTCGCGGCGGATATGCTGTTCGCGCGTTTGCAGGGCCAGACGATAGGCCTTGTTGCCTTGCGCATCGACGGTCACGCCCACCAGGCGGCCCGACATATTGCGCTTGAATTCATCGCGCGTGGACAGGTACCCTGCGTGCGGGCCGCCGAAACCGAGCGGCACGCCGAAGCGCTGGCTGTTGCCGACGACGACGTCGGCGCCCCATTCGCCCGGTGGCGTGAGCATGGTCAGGGCCAGCAGGTCGGCCGCGACGATGACCATGGCGCCATTCGCATGCAGTTTTTCCACGCCGGCGCGGTAGTCGCGCACGACACCGTTCACGCCAGGGTATTGCAGCAGCACGCCGAAGCAGGCGTCCAGCGACTCGATTTCAGCCGGGTCGAACGTACGCACCTCGATGCCGATCGGCTGGGCGCGCGTCTGCACCACTTCCAGGGTTTGCGGCAGCACGTCGTTGGCGACGTACAGCACGTTCGATTTCGACTTGCCCACGCGCTGGATCAGGGTCATCGCTTCGGCGGCGGCCGTGCCTTCGTCCAGCATCGAGGCGTTCGAGATGCCCATGCCGGTCAGGTCCGTGATCACTTGCTGGAAGTTCAAAATCGCTTCCAGGCGGCCTTGCGAAATCTCTGGCTGGTAAGGCGTGTACGCCGTGTACCAGGCCGGGTTTTCAAAGATGTTGCGCAGCACGACGCCAGGGGTGAACGTGTTGTAGTAGCCCTGGCCGATCAGGGATTTCAGTACCTGGTTCTTGCCGGCGATGGCTTTCAGGCGCGACAGCGCTTCCTGTTCCGGCATCGGCTGCGAGTACGCGCCCAGGGGCAGGGCGCCCTTGTTGCGGATGTTGGCAGGCACCAAGGCGTCGATCAGCGCGGCGCGCGATGGATAGCCGAGGGTCGCCAGCATGGCTTGCTGTTCGGTGGCGGAAGGGCCGATGTGGCGGGCGATGAAGGCATCGCGTGCTTCGAGTTGGGTCAGGCTGGTGCGGGTCATGATATAGAGGCCAAAAAAGACTGAAAAACCGGGATGCGGCGCGCGGGCGCGGCGCCGGGGCATAGCTACAAAATTAAATGCAAACGGGCCGCAAACGCGGCCCGTGAGTCAAACGCGATTACGCGCTGGTGGTGGCGCCATAGGCGGCAGCGTCGAGCAAGCCGTCCAGGGCCGACACGTCGGCTGGCTTGATCTTGAACAGCCAGTTGGCGTAGGCGTCGGCGTTGATCGATTCAGGCGAGTTGACGACGTCGTCGTTGATGGCCACGACTTCGCCCGACAGCGGCGCATAGATGTCGCTTGCTGCCTTGACCGATTCCACCACGGCGGCGTCGTCGCCGGCGGTGAAGGTGGCGCCGACGTCAGGCAGTTCGACGAAGACGATGTCGCCCAGTGCATCCTGCGCGTATTCGGTGATGCCGACGGTGATCGTGCCGTCGGCTTCCAGGCGTACCCATTCGTGGGAAGCGGTGTACTTCAGGTCTGCAGGAATGTTCATGTGTGGCTCCAGATGGTAAGTGTTCGTTATTGATTATGATTGTTCGGTCTTGCGGGCGGCTCTATAAATACGCTTACGCAGCCAGGATTTTACCGTTACGCACGAAAGGCAGCTTGACAACAGAAGCGGCCAATTGCTTGCCGCGGATTTCCACGTGCACAGTGTCGCCCACGTTGACGCCGTTGGGCACGCGCGCCAGGGCAATCGCTTCCTGCATGGTCGGGCTGAAGGTGCCGCTCGTGATTTCGCCCGTGGCGTCGCTGCCGGCGATGATGACTTTCTGGTGGGCGCGCAGCACGCCGCCTTTTTCACGCAGGATCAGACCGACGAATTGCGCGTTCTGGCCTTTGGCCAGCAGGGCGGCCTTGCCGATGAAGTCGCGCTCGCTGACCAGGTCGATGGTCCACGCCAGGCCCGCGTCGAGCGGGTTGACGGTTTCGTCCATGTCCTGGCCGTACAGATTCATGCCCGCTTCCAGGCGCAGGGTGTCGCGCGCACCGAGGCCGGCCGGCTTGACGCCAGCGGCGATCAATGCGTTCCACAGCGCTTCCACCTGGGTCGCGGCCACGCCGATTTCAAAACCGTCTTCGCCCGTGTAGCCGGTACGCGCCAGCATGACTTCGCCAAACGCCGTGTCCTTGACGATGACGACGTTGAATGGCTTGATGGCTTCGGACGCGGCTTGCGTTTCCGGCAGCACTTGCCATACCTTGGCGCGCGCATTCGGGCCTTGCACGGCTACCAGGGCCATGGCGTCATTGCCGTCGCGGCGCTGGGTGATCGTCAGGCCGCTGTTGGTGGCGGTGTTTTGCTGCTGCATCCAGGCCACGTCTTTTTCAGCCGTGCCCGCGTTGACGACGAGGCGGAACCAGTTTTCATTGAAGAAGTAGACGATCAGGTCATCGATGACGGTGCCCTCAGGATTCAACATGCACGAGTACAGGGCCTTGCCCGACACTTGCAGCTTGTCGACGTTATTGGCCAGCAAGCCGCGCAGGAAGGCGCGCACGTTCGGTCCTTCGATATCGACCACGCACATGTGGGACACGTCGAACATGCCGGCGTCGCCGCGCACGGCGTTGTGTTCTTCGATTTGCGAGCCGTAGTTGACAGGCATGTCCCAGCCGCCGAAATCGACCATGCGGGCGCCGAGGGCACGGTGGGCGTTGTTGAGTGGGGTCGCTTTGAGCGTCATGGATTCCTCGGGACGAAGGTAAAGGGGGAAGTTAACAGAACACACGGAGCCAAACACGGCTTTCCGGCGTGAACACTGACCCCCCTGTCCTTTGTACCTGAGAGATTACGGGGGCTTGCCCCGTGCGCCCCTTCGGTGGGCCGCCGGCAATAGCCGCGGCCGCTCTCCAGAGTTGAGCTGTAGTGTCGCCAAAGCAACAACTTCAGTCCGCCTGATCGGTCCTTTTGCCTGAGAGTTTTTGGGTAGTGCCCCTTCGGCGGCAACGCTGGGTTGCCCTCTCCCGATCAAGTGGGAGGAATATATGCCAGCAGGGTGTTTCTGTCAATCTGAAAAGACGTTGCCAAATTGCAGCAAAAGCCCCGGTTTGCGGGGCTGGGAGGGGCGCTGGCCCGGTGCAAAAGGGCGCCCGGCCGCGCGGGAATGCGCTATGATGAAATCCTGGCTTTCTTGCGGGTGCCTGCCATGAACACTACACAAAGCGAGACGCAAAACAACACCGAGCAGCACGGTTACTTTACCCTCTCGGGCGACGTCAACAGCGATATGGTGCGGCGCGTCTTCAACGCCGTGGCCGACATCACGGAAGACAAGCTCACCACTGCGCACATCTTGATACAGTCCAACGGCGGCTATGTCAGCGACGGCATCTGTCTGTACAACTTCCTCAGCAAGTTGCCGCTCGACATCATCACCTATAACGCGGGCGCTGTGGCGTCCATCGCCGTCACCCTGTTCCTGGCAGGGCGCCGCCGCCACGCCAGCGACACGGCCCGCTTCATGGTGCACAAGTCGCATGCGACAGCGTCACCCGGTTCGCGCCCCGATGCGCTCAGCATCATCGTCGAGGGCTTGCGCGCCGACGACATGCGCACGGAACGCATCCTGCGCGGCCACGTCAACCTGACGGAAGAGCAGTGGCAGGTGCACGCGTATTCCGACCTGCACCTGACGGCCGACCAGGCGCTGGACGTGGGCCTGATCGAATCGATCCGCGACTTTGCGCCGCCCAAGGGCAAGCGCCTGACGAATATCTGAGGCCCCTGCCGCGCTGGCCAAGCGAATGGTTTTGCGTAGAAATTTTGTAATGGAATGTAATTCTTCGCTGCAGCACAGCAAAAGCCGCGCGGAACAGGGCAGAGTCGTGGCATAGTGCACGCTGATCATGAAATAAGCGCATGCACGATGAATTGGTGGAATGGGATTTCTTTTGCGGCCGACATGTCCGTGATGGGGCCGGCTGGCGTGGCGATTGCCCTGTGGCTGCTCGTGTCGCGCCAGTGGCGTTTGGTGCTCAGCTGGAGCCTGTGGTACGGCGGCGGCCTGGCCCTCGTGGTGCTGTCGAAGCTGGCGTTCATGAGCTGGGGCGTGGGAAGCAGCACTCTCGACTTCACTGGTTTCAGCGGCCACGCCATGCGCGCCGGCGCCATGTTTCCCGTGCTGATGTATGTGCTGCTACAGCGGGCCGAACCGCGCTGGCGCCATGCCGGCGTGCTCGTCGGCGTAGCCTTTGCCGTGCTGGTGGCCATTTCCCGCGTGGTCGTGCATGCGCACAGCGTGTCGGAAGCCGTCAGCGGCTGCGTGCTGGGCCTGGCGCTGGCGCTGGGCTTCATGTGGAATGCCCGTGGCGCAGTCAATTTCGCCGTCAGCCATGCGCTGGCCCTGGCCAGCCTCGTGCTGATGGTGGTGCTCAGCTTCAAGGCCGAACCCATGCCGACCGAGCAGTGGCTGCAAAAACTGGCCATGGTGCTGTCCGGCCATGAGCGCGTTTTTTCTCGTGCAGACTGGAAACTGGCGCAGGATGGCCGTCCTGCCCGGTGATCTGCTGACAACTGGCGCCTGGCGCTACGGTTTTTTGGCCAGAAAAGCATCAGGAAATGGTATGATGAACCACTTTTTTGCGTTGAATGGCCAGGCAGCCATCGTGATGCTGCATCTGAACTGAATATGAACCGGGTTCACCCATAATATAACCGCCAGCATAGGCCAGGAACTCTAAAACACGTGCGTCTCTCTTCCATCAAGTTGTCGGGATTTAAGTCTTTCGTCGATCCCACCAATTTCCAGGTGCCAGGCCAGCTCGTGGGCGTGGTCGGGCCGAATGGCTGCGGCAAGTCGAACATCATCGACGCCGTGCGCTGGGTGCTGGGCGAATCGAAAGCGTCGGAATTGCGCGGCGAATCGATGCAGGACGTCATTTTCAACGGTTCCACCCACCGCAAGCCTGCCGGGCGCGCTTCCGTGGAACTGGTGTTCGACAATAACGATGGCAAGGCGTCCGGCCAGTGGGGCCAGTACGCCGAGATCGCCGTCAAGCGCACCCTGACGCGCGACGGCACGTCCACCTATTACATCAATGGCCAGCCCGTGCGCCGGCGCGACATCCAGGATATTTTCCTTGGCACGGGCCTCGGTCCGCGCGCCTACGCCATCATCGGCCAAGGCATGATTTCGCGCATCATCGAATCGCGCCCGGAAGAATTGCGCGTCTTCCTCGAGGAAGCTGCCGGCGTATCGAAATACAAGGAACGCCGCCGCGAAACGGAAAACCGCCTGCAGGATACGCGCGAGAATTTGCTGCGCGTGGAAGACATCTTGCGCGAACTCAATGCCAATTTGGAAAAGCTGGAAGCACAGGCGGCCGTGGCCACCCGTTTCCACGCCTTGCAGGCGGACCAGGAAGAAAAACAGAAACTGTTGTGGCTGTTGCGCAAGAACGAGGCGCAAAACGAGCAGACACGCTATTTCCGCGAAGTGGAACAGGCGCAGACGGACCTGGAAGAGCAGACGGCCAAGCTGCGCAATGTGGAACTGACCCTTGAGCAGATGCGCCAGGCGCACTTTGCCGTGGGCGACCGCCTGCATACGGCGCAAGGCCATCTGTACCAGACGAATGCGGAAATCGGCAGCCTGGAAGCACAGATCAAATTCGTCATCGAATCGCGCGCCCGCCTGCAGGCGCAGCTGGCCACCCTGACGGCCCAGCGCGACCAGTGGAACAGCCAGGGCGCCGAATACCAGGAGCAGATCGAAGAGGCGGAATTCCATCTCGAGGAACTGGCCGCCAAGGTGGAACAGTCGCAAATGATGGCCGAGCAGAAGGGCGAGCAATTGCCCGAGCTCGATGCCGCCTGGCGCGCCGCGCAAAACAAGAGCACGGAATCGCGGGCGCGGATCATGCAGGCCCAGCAGCAGCTGGAACTGGAATCGGCGCACCAGCGCAACGCTTCGAACATCCTGGCCAGCTTGCTCACGCGCCGCGAGCGCCTGCAGCAGGAAAAGAACAGCCTCAGCCTGCCCGACAGCAGCCACCTGGAAAACCTGAAACTGCAGCTGGAAGAAAAGCAGCAAACCCTGGAAGAGCAGGGCTTTTACCTGGAAGAAGCGCTGGAGCAGCAGCCGAAGCTGGAGCAGGAACGGGCCGAAGCCCAGGCGCAGGTGAATGCCGAGACGGCCGCCAACGCCCAGCTGGAAGCGCGTCTTTCCGCTTTGAAACAGTTGCAGGAACGCGTACAAACCCAGGGCAAGGTCCAGCCGTGGCTGAAAAAGCACGAGCTCGACACCTTGCCCCGTTTATGGCAAAAGCTGCAGATCGAAGCGGGCTGGGAAGCTGCCATGGAATCGATCCTGCGCGAGCGCACGTCGGCCTTGCAACTGTCGAACATTGACTGGGCCAAGGCCTTCTTTGCCGATGCGCCACCAGCCAAATTGGCCCTGTATGCGCCGTCGACCGTGGCGCCGCTGCCGCAACCGGAAGTGCCGGGCCTGAAGCCTTTCCTGAACTTGCTCAAACTCAATGATCCGGGCTTGCGCGGCTTGCTGCAGGATTGGCTGTACAACGCCTACGCCGTGGAAGACGCGGCCGAAGCGCTGGCCGAACGTAGTAAATTGCCGCCGGGTGGCTATTTCGTCACGCGCGCCGGCCACGTGGTCACGGCTACCAGCGTGCGCTTCTATGCGGCCGATTCGGAGCAGGAAGGCATGCTGGGCCGCCAGCAGGAAATCGAGAATATCGGCAAACAGTTGCGCGCGCAGCAATTGCTGGCCGAAGAGGCGCGCGCCCGTTCCGTGCGGGCCGACGCTGCCGTCGCTACCTTGACGCGCAACCTGTCCGACTTGCGCCTGCGCATACAGCAGCTCACTTCCTCTGTGCACACCTTGCAGCTGGACGTGGTGAAACTGTCGGAAGTGGAAGCGCGCTTCAACCAGCGCAGCACGCAGATCGGCGCCGATTTGGCGGAAATCGCCGCACAGGAAGCGGAGCAGCAGCAGATCAAGGCTGAATCGGAAGAGAAATTCGAACAGCTGGACATGGAACTGGGCAACTTGCAGGAAGCGCACGAAGACGGCCATACGGACTTCCTGCAAAAGGAACAACGCCTGGCCGAGGCGCGCGAAGCTTTGCGCGACCTGGAGCGGGCCGCCAAGGATACGGAATACGCGGAAAAAGCCCACCGCGCGAAGATCGAGGAATTGCGCCGCAACATCGCCACGGCCAGTACGCAGGCCCAGCAAGTGACGGCCAGCCTGCAGGCGGGCGAACTGGAACTGGCCAACCTGGAAAGCGGCGCGGCTGCCGACGGCTTGCAGGACTTGCTCGAGCGCCGCACGACGCAGGAGCGGGCGCTGGCGGACGCGCGCCACGAACTGGATCAGATTACGCAGCAGCTGCGCCTGTCCGAAGATGCGCGCACGCAATCGGAACGCAGCTTGCAGCCGCAGCGCGACAAGATCATGGAAATGCAGCTCAAGGAACAGGCCGCGCGCCTGAACCAGGAGCAATTTGCCCAGCAATTGCTGGAATCGGGCGCCGATGAAGCTGTCTTGAGCGAAAAGCTGCACCCGGACATGCGTCCATCGTATCTGCAGGGCGAAGTGACGCGCCTGACCAACGCCATCACGGCCCTGGGCGCCGTCAACCTGGCCGCGCTGGACGAGCTGGCGCAGGCATCCGAGCGCAAGAATTTCCTCGATGCCCAGAATGCCGACCTGACGGAAGCGATCAATACCCTGGAAGACGCGATCCACAAGATCGACAAGGAAACGCGCGACTTGCTGCAAGACACGTTCGACAAGGTCAACCATCACTTTTCCGAGCTGTTCCCCATCCTGTTCGGCGGCGGGCAGGCCAAGCTGACCATGACGGGCGACGAGATTCTCGATTCCGGTGTACAAGTCATGGCGCAGCCTCCCGGCAAGAAAAATGCCACCATCCACCTGTTATCGGGTGGAGAGAAGGCGCTGACCGCGACCGCATTGGTGTTTTCCATGTTCCGCCTGAATCCGGCGCCGTTCTGCCTGCTCGACGAAGTCGATGCACCGCTGGACGATTCGAACACGGAACGCTTCTGCCGCATGGTCAAGCGCATGTCCGACCAGACCCAATTCCTTTTCATTTCGCATAACAAGATTGCGATGGAAATGGCCCATCAATTGATCGGTGTGACGATGCAGGAGCAGGGCGTATCGCGCATCGTGGCGGTGGACATGGAGTCCGCCGCAAATTTTGCAACCGAGGCACAAGCAGCATGACAGACCTTCAAATTACCTTGTTCGGCGCCGGCGGCGTCTTTATCGTCGGCGTTTTCTCGTACAACAAATGGCAGGAATACAAGGCCAAGAAAAGCGTGGAACGGGCTTTTTCCACAGACCATGACGACGTGCTGATGCGCGAGGGCGATGCACCTGCGGTGGAAGCCCAGGAACCCGTCTTGCGCCAGGAACCGCGCTTTGATGCCGCACCCGCCGCCAAGGCCGAACCATCGTTCGGCGCGCCGCCAGCGGCGCCCGTGCCCGACGCGCCCGTGCATGCGGAACCATCGTTAGGTGGTGCCGGCATGGAAGCGCCTGCCGCCGCCCCTGTCGCGCCGGTGCAGCCGGAAGTCAGTGCCGCCAGCGAGCAGGCGACCAGCCTGGTCGACCCGCTCATCGATTGCCTGCTGCCTCTGTCGCTGGACGCGCCCGTGCGCGGCGACAAGATCCTGCCCGTGCTGCAAACCCTGCGCCTGGTGGGCAACAAGCCCGTCCACTTCATCGGCTTGCACGTGAATGGCGACTGGGAACCGATCACGCATGGCGGTGTCTACACCAAGATGCAGGGCGGCGTGCAGCTGGCCAGCCGCAGCACGGCCTTGAATGAACTCGAATACTCGGAACTGGTCACGCGCCTGCGCGGTGTGGCTGACGAAATCGGCGCCGAGCCGGAAGTGCCCGACATGATGGAAGTGATGGCCGAAGCGCGTAATCTGCACCGTTTCGTTGCCGGCCACGATGCCCAGCTGGGCGTGAACCTGCACACGAATGGCGCGCCATGGGCCATTTCCACCTTGCTGTTCGCGCTGGAAAAGCAGGGCTTTGACGTGCGTCCGGATGGCCGCTTCGTCATGCCCGACGGCGAGGGCGGCTATCTGTTCTCGCTGTCGACGAACGTCACGCTGGCCGAGGAAACGACACCCCGTTTGACCTTGCTGCTGGACGTGCCCTGCGTGGCGCCCGCGCGCGACGGTTTCGGCGCCATGGTCGCTTGCGCCAAGGCACTGGTGGGGCGCCTCGATGCGACCATCGTCGACGATTACAACCAGGCCCTGTCCGATGCGGCGCTGGCCGAGATCGCCGGCCAAGTGCAAGAGTTTTACCAGGAAATGGACGCGGCCGACATTCCGGCCGGTTCTACCCGCGCCCTGCGTTTATTTAGCTGAAGAATCCCGCAACAATGACTGATCCGATCAACCAGGACGCCGCCCAGCGCGTCCTGGATCTCACCGCCGAACTTAATCGGCACCTGCACGCCTACCACGTGCTCGACAACCCCACGATCCCCGACGCCGAGTACGACAAGCTGTTTGTCGAACTGCAGGTGCTGGAAGCGACCCATCCCGACTTGCGCACGCCCGATTCGCCCACCTTGCGCGTGGGCGCGGCGCCCTTGCCGCAATTCGAGCAAGTCACGCATACGGTGCCGATGTTGTCGCTGAATAATGGTTTCTCCGACGACGATATCGTCAATTTCGACCGCCGCGTGCGCGAAGGCCTGGGCCTCGATGCGCAGGACGTCGCGTACGCGGCCGAAGTGAAATTCGACGGCCTGGCCATCAACCTGCGCTATGAAAACGGCCTGTTCGTGCAGGCGGCCACGCGCGGCGACGGCGCCACGGGCGAGGACGTGACGGCGAATATCCGCACCATTTCCGGCATCCCTTTGCGCCTGCATGGCGACAAGATTCCGGCGCTGCTCGACGTGCGCGGCGAAGTGATGATGTTCAAGGGCGATTTTGCCCGCCTGAACGAACGCCAGCGCGAAGCGGGGCAGAAGGAATTCGCCAACCCGCGCAATGCGGCGGCCGGCAGCTTGCGCCAGCTCGATTCGCGCATCACGGCGCAGCGCAAGCTGCGTTTCTATGCCTACGGCATCGGCGCCCTGGATGGCGCCGCCATGCCGGCCTCGCACTCGGCCTTGCTGGACTGGTACGAAACCTTGGGCATCCCCGTGTCCAAAGAGCGCAAGGTGGTGCTGGGCGCGCAGGGCTTGCTGGCCTACTATGCCGATATCGGCGCGCGCCGCCCCGCCTTGCCGTATGAAATCGACGGCGTCGTCTACAAGGTGAACGCGACGGAAGACCAGCAGGAGCTGGGTTTTGTGTCGCGCGCGCCGCGTTTTGCTCTTGCACATAAATTTCCAGCCGAAGAGGCGCTGACGCAGGTGCTGGGCATCGATATCCAGGTGGGCCGCACGGGCGCCATGACGCCCGTGGCGCGCCTGGCGCCCGTGTCCGTGGGTGGCGTGACGGTGACCAACGCCACCTTGCACAATGAAGACGAAGTGCTGCGCAAGGATGTGCGCGTGGGCGATACCGTCGTCGTGCGCCGCGCCGGCGACGTGATTCCCGAAGTGCTGAGCGTGGTGCTGGAAAAACGCTTGGCGCCGGCGCCGCTGCCGTTCAAGATGCTCGAAGCGTGTCCCGTGTGCGGTTCGCACGTGGTGCGTGAAGAGGGCGAGGCGATTGCCCGCTGCTCGGGCGGCCTGTTCTGTTCGGCGCAGCGCAAGGAAGCGTTTCGCCACTTCGCGGGCCGCCGGATGATGGATATTGAAGGCCTGGGGGAACGTTATATCGATACCCTGGTCGAACTGGAATACGTGCACGGCTTGGCCGACCTGTACAGCCTGACCCTCGATAAACTGCTGGAAATGAAGCTGCGCGCCGACGAGCGCGACGGTTCGACGCCAGAAACCGTGCAACAAGGCAAGATTCCCACCAAGTGGGCGGAAAACCTGCTGGCAGGTATCGAGGCGAGCAAGCGCCCACCGCTTGAGCGTTTCCTGTTCGCGCTGGGCATCCGCCACGTGGGCGAATCGACGGCCAAGACCCTGGCCGAGTGGCTGGGCAGCCTGGCGTATGTGCGGAAAGCGCCAGCGGCCTTGCTGCGCGTGCTGCCCGACATCGGCGGCACGGTGGCGGAATCGATTGCCGATTTCTTTGCCGAAGAAAAGAACCAGCAGGCGCTGCAGGCATTGCTGGACGCTGGCGTGACGCCACAGGGTGAACATGCGCCCAGCGCCAAGCTGCGCACGCAGCTCGAGGAAACCAAATTGTTGGCGGCCATCGGCATTCCGAAGCTGACGGAGCCGCGCAGCAAGCAATTGGTGGAGCGGGGCGTGACCCTGGCCAGCCTGGCCGCGCAAGGCGCCAGTTTCCACGCGGGTTTGCCGGCCGCCGTGGCCGAGTCGCTGGCGCAATGGCTGGCCGATGAAAACCATGTCAAGCTGCTGGTTCAACTGGACGCCCTGAGAAATGAATTACTGTCACAATTGCCTGAAATGCCAGCCGCTGGCGGCAAGCTGGACGGCAAGACCTTTGTCCTGACGGGTACTTTGCCCAACATGAGCCGTGACGAAGCCGCGGAGCTGATCGAGGCGGCCGGCGGCAAGGTCAGCGGTTCCGTGTCGAAGAAAACAAATTATGTCGTGGCCGGCGCCGACGCTGGCAGCAAACTGGCCAAGGCCCAGGAACTGGGTGTGACTTTGCTTGACGAGGCTGGTCTGCTAGTATTGCTGGCTCAGCAATAAGTTGATCGATTAATCCGATCCATTTGCACCTGAATAATATCGAATCTCAACATTTTACTTGCAGAAGATCTATGAAAAAAATTAGAAAAGCAGTCTTTCCCGTCGCCGGCCTGGGCAGCCGTTTCTTGCCTGCGACCAAGGCGCAACCGAAGGAAATGTTGCCCATCGTTGACAAGCCATTGATCCAATACGCGGTGGAAGAAGCCGTGGCGGCAGGTATTACGGAAATGATCTTCATCACGGGCCGCAACAAGCGCGCCATCGAAGACCATTTCGATACCGCCTATGAGCTCGAGTCGGAACTGGAAGCGGCCGGCAAGCGCCAGTTGCTCGAGATGGTGCAAAACGTCATTCCCAAGCACATCAATTGCATTTACATACGCCAGTCGGCGCCGCTGGGCCTGGGGCATGCCGTGCTGTGCGCCCGTCCCGTGATCGGCGACGAGCCGTTTGCCGTCTTGCTGGCCGACGACTTCATGGACGTGGAAGAGGGTGTGCGCCCCGTGCTGGCGCAGATGACCGATGTCTTCCAGTATGAAAATTGCTCGCTGCTGGCGGTGCAGGACGTACCGCGCGCGGAAACCAAGCAGTACGGTATCGTATCGGCAAAGAATTATCAGCCCGACCTGGAACTGGTCTCGGCCATCGTGGAAAAGCCTGCGCCCGAAGAAGCGCCATCGACCTTGGCCGTGGTGGGCCGCTATGTGCTGACCAGCCGTGTCTTTAATCACCTGGAAAATATCGGCACGGGCGCCGGTGGCGAAATCCAGTTGACGGACGGCATCGCCGCCCTGATGCGCGAAGAGCGCGTGCTGGCTTACCGCTATCAGGGGCAGCGTTATGATTGCGGCTCCAAGTTGGGCTATCTGAAGGCCACGACGGCAATGGGCATGAAACATCCGGAAACGGGTGCGGCCTTCCGCACCTATCTGCAAGAACTGCAATCGGCAGTAGAAGAAAAATGACAGTACGCGAGATTCTGAAGATGGGTGATCCGCGCCTGTTGCGGATGGCCGAGCCCGTGCGTGAGTTCGATACGCCCGAACTGCACGCCTTGATCGCCGACATGTTCGACACCATGCACGCGGCCAACGGCGCGGGTCTGGCGGCGCCGCAGATCGGCGTCAACCTGCAACTGGTGATCTACGGCTTCAAGCAGAATCTGCGTTATCCCGACGCGCCGCAAGTGCCGGAAACCGTCTTGATCAATCCGGTGCTGACGCCTTTGTCGGAGCGCAAGGAAGAGGGTTTTGAGGGTTGCCTGTCCGTGCCCGGCTTGCGCGGCAGCGTGCCGCGCTGGAGCGAGCTGCACTACGAAGGCGTGGACCAGTTCGGCCAGCCCATCAGCCGCGACTGCGACGGCTTCCATGCCCGCGTGGTGCAGCATGAAGTGGATCACCTGCACGGCATTCTGTATCCGATGCGTATCGTCGACTTTACGCAGTTCGGTTATACCGAGGTCATGTTTCCGGACCTGGATCCGAACGACGACGATTGATCGGCGCCTGAGAAAACGCCCATGGCGGCGTTGCATTGCCTCGCCGTACTATTCGTACTGTCTTCGGCAATGCGCCTTGCCCTGAGCGTTTTTCAGGCGCCTCGTGGCTGTCACTATCAAATAAAAAATGGCCGCGCAGCGATCAGCTGGGCGGCCATTTTTATATGCGAAGCAAACCTAGCGCACCTTGCGGCTGCTGCCCAGGTTATCGAGCAAGGTTTTTAGTTCATCCTGCATGGCGTCCGTCAGATTCAGGAAGCGGCAGCCGATCTGCACCTGTTCGCCCAGCAGGAAGGAGCGGAAGGTGCGCGACAGGCGGATTTCCAGGTCGGCGATCATGACCTTGTTCGGTCCCAGTTCCAGGCGCACGCGCGACAGCTTGCGGCCCACGTACAGGCCGACCGTATCGCGCGGATGGGCGCGCATGCCGATGCCGCCGGCCGAGAAATCATACAGCTGCAATTCATACGGACGACCTTCGAGCACGAAGGCGGCCAGGTAGTACACGCCCAGCGGGGTTTCCAGGCGCGTCGATTCGCGCCGTTCCAGCACCAGGCAATGACTGGGGAAGTTCGTCAGGTAGACGTTCGGACGGTCGGGATACGCTTGCCATTCGCCATTGATGGTGAATTGCAGTTTGGCGCTTTGCACCCATGATACGAACGTGGCGCCACCAGGCGGCAGGGTCGCGCCTTCATTGAGTTCCAGCACGAATTGCGGCAAGTCATCGTCGACGGACAGGATGCGCCCCAGGATGACGTCTTCTCCGCCCGTCGGGTAGATGGAAATGGCGTCGCCGTTGTCAGCCAGGCTGCACAGGGTTTCGCCGATATCCCACGGATCGCTCATGTGGTGCGGCTTGGTGCCGGGTGCCATCGGCTCGGCCACGTCGGCCAGGCTGGGCGCGCCCTTGCGCAGGGGATTGGGGATGGGATCGTTCACGACAGCGTATCTCTTTTGTTCTAATGGGAATAGTGTATAGGTTTAAAGCAATATTTACTAATTAAATCACAATAATTGTTTTTATATCACTATATTCCTGTTGCTTATGTGGCCTGGCCTGACAGGCCACCTTGACGTCGCCGCTTAAAACTGTTCGTCTGCGCTCAAGTAACGCCATTGGCCCGTCGGCAAATCGCCCAGCTTGACCTTGCCGATGCGCACGCGTTTCAAGCCCAGCACTTTCAGGCCGACGGCTTCGCACATGCGGCGGATCTGGCGTTTCTTACCTTCGCGCAGGGTAAAGCTCAGCTGGTCTTCGTTTTGCCAGCGCACCTTGGCCGGCAGCAACGGCTTGCCGTCGAGCCACAGGCCGTGGTTGAGCTTTTTCAGCTCGCTGTCGGGCAGGGTGCCGCCCTTGGTGTAGCTCACGCGCACCAGGTATTCCTTGTCGATATCGGTATCGTGGCCGATCAGCTGCTTGGCCACGCGCCCGTCCTGGGTCAGGACCAGCAAGCCGACGGAGTCGATGTCCAGGCGGCCGGCGGCGACCAGGCTGCGCAGCTGGGTCGGGTGGAACTGTTCCGGGCTGCGGTCTTCCGCCCAGCGGTTTTCCGCCTTGATCAGGGCCACGGCGGGCGTGTAGCCGTCTTCGGCCTGGCCGCTGACGTAGCCGACCGGTTTGTTGATCAGCACGGTAACGCGCTTCGATTGCTCGGCCGCCGCCTGGCGTTCCACGGTGACTCTTTGGCTCGGGTAGACCTTGCTGCCCAACTCGGACACCACCTTGCCATCCACGCGGACCCAGCCGCGGGCGATCCATTCATCGGCTTCGCGGCGCGAGCACAGGCCCAGTTCGGACATGCGTTTGGACAAGCGTAATAATTCTTCGGTCATGTTGTTTCAGTTTCAGTAAGGGTAGGCGTTGCACAGGAGGTCATCACACCTTCAGCGCATCGAGTAAATCGGTTTCCAGCAATATCTGGTTGCGGGCATTGTTGAGCGCGGGACCGTCGATGAGGAAAACGTCTTCGACCCGCTCGCCCAGGGTCATGATCTTGGCCGTGTGCAAGTTGATGCGGTACTTGGTCAGCACGTTGGCGATCGCATACAGCAGGCCCGTGCGGTCGTTGGCCGCCACCGACAGCAGGTAATACTGGCCCCGTTCGTCAGGCCGCAAGTCGACCGTCGGCTGGAAGGGGAAGGTGCGCGACAGGCGCGACAGCCGTCCCTTGCCCGGCGGCGGCAGCGGCGTCTGCGACTGCAGCAGCTCGCCCAGTTCATGCTCGATCAGGCTGATGATGTCGCGGTAGCTCTTGGCGAAGTTCTGCTCGGTGACTAGGAAGGTGTCGAGCGCATAGCCGTTTTTCGTCGTGTGGATCTTCGCGTCGAGGATGCTGAAATTCTTGCGGTCGAAATAGCTGCAGATGCGCGCGAACAGGTCGGGCTGGTCGGGAATGTACACGGCCACCTGCAAGCCTTCGCCGATGGGCGCCAGCCGGCATTTTACCACCGGCAACTTGCTGTCGAGCTTGTCATAAAGCGAACGCGTCTGCCAGGCGATGTCGGACGCGTCGTGGCGCAGGAAGTACGCGACGTCCAGCTGTTGCCACAGTTTCAGGTGGGCGTCCGGCGGCAAGCCGTACAGGCGTAGGGTGGCCAGCGCTTCCTGCTGGCGGTTTTTCAGCTCGCGGTCGGCCGTGTGCGGCTCGCCGCCCAGCACGCGCAGGGTGATCTTGTACAAGTCTTCCAGCAGCTTGCCCTTCCAGGCATTCCACACTTTCGGGCTGGTGCCGCGGATGTCGGCCACCGTCAGCAGGTACAAGCCCGTCAGATGGCGCTCGTCCTTGACCACCTTCGCAAACGCCTGGACGACGTCAGGGTCGGACAGATCCTGCTTTTGCGCCACTTGCGACATGGTCAGATGATTTTCCACAAGGAATGCCACCAGTTCCGTGTCTTCTTGCGACAGGCCGTGGTCCTGGCAGAACTGGGTGGCGTCGGCCACGCCCAGCTTCGAGTGGTCGCCGCCGCGGCCCTTGGCGATGTCGTGGAACAGGGCCGCCACGTACAGCAACCACGACTGCGAGAAATCAGCCATCAGCTGGCTGCAGAACGGGTATTCATGCGCGTGTTCGCTCATCGTGAAGCGGCGCATGTTGCGCACCACCATCAAAATGTGCTGGTCGACCGTGTACACGTGGAACAGGTCGTGCTGCATCTGGCCCACGATGCGGCGGAAATTCGGCAGGTAGCGCCCCAGGATGCTCATCTCGTTCATGCGCCGCAGCGCGTGGATGATGCCGACCGGCGCCTGCATGATGCGCAGGAAGAGGGCGCGGTTGACGGGGTCCTGGCGGAAGGCGGAGTCGATCTTGAAGCGCGCATGCCACAGGGCCCGCGTGGCGCGCGACGTCATGCCCTTCAGGGCCGGGCGCTCCGTCATCAGGACAAAGATTTCCAGCATGGCCGACGGGTATTGCTCGAACGTGTCGTCGGCGCTGATGTCGATCAGGCTGTTGACTTCATTGAAGCGCTCGTTGATGGGCACGGCCATGTCGTCTTGCGGAAACAGCCGTGCCTCGATGTTTTGCAGCAAAATCGTGTTGAGCTGGGTCACCGTCTTGGCGGCCCAGTAGTAGCGCTGCATGAGGAATTCGCTGGCGCGGCGCATGTGCGGCCCGCTGCCCGTCGCTTGCAGGCCCAGCGATTCGGCGATCGCCGTCTGCACGTCGAACACGAGGCGGTCTTCGCGCCGGCCCGCGTGCAGGTGCAGGCGCACGCGGATATCCTTGAAGGCGCGCTCCTTTTCCATCAGCTGGCGCGCTTCCGTCAAGGTGATCAGGCCGCCCGTGGCCAGGGTGCGCCACGAGTTGGCCAGGCCGGCCGCCTTGGCCACCCACAGGATGACCTGCAGGTCGCGCAGGCCGCCCGGGCTTTCCTTGCAATTCGGTTCCAGGCTGAAGGCCGTGTCTTCGTATTTGGCATGGCGCTGGCGCATTTCCGCCGTTTTTGCCTGGAAGAAGGCCTGCGGGTCCATGGCCGCGTCATAGCGCTGCTGCAATTGCGCGAACAGGTCCGCGTTGCCGCACACGAGGCGCGCTTCGAGCAAGCTCGTTTGCACGGTGATGTCGGCTTTCGATTCGACCATGCATTCATCGACCGTGCGAATGCTGTGGCCGATTTCCAGGCCCAGGTCCCACAGCAGTTGCACCAGTTCCTCGAGCTTTTCCTGCGTGGCGGCGTCCGGCGCCTGTTGCAGCAGGATCAGCAGGTCGACGTCGGAATACGGAAACAGTTCGCCGCGGCCATAGCCGCCCACGCCCACCAGAGCCGTGCCTGGCGGCAAGCCCGCTTCCTGCCAGGCGCGCGCCAGCACGCCATCGACGCTGTGGCGCAGGCTGCGCAGCAGTTTTTCAGGCTTGCCGTCGGCCTGGAAGGCCGCAATGACGACCTGGCGGTCGGCTTTCAGTTGCTGTTTCAGCTGTTCCCGAACTTGCTTTTTCATCTGGGCCCTGGGTGGCGGTGGGTCGGGTGGGGTCTGGCAGTATGGATCAGGCTTTGCTGGTGATAAAGGCCGGTGGTGGCGGCATGCCGGGCGAAACGGTCAGCACTTCATAGCCCGTTTCCGTGACCAGCACCGTGTGCTCCCATTGCGCCGACAGGCTGCGGTCCTTGGTTTTGATGGTCCAGCCATCGTTCATTTCGCGGATTTCGCGGCGGCCCGAGTTGATCATCGGTTCCACGGTAAAAATCATGCCCGCTTCCAGGCGTTCCAGGGTGCCTGGTTTGCCGTAATGTAATACCTGCGGTTCTTCATGGAAGACCTTGCCGATGCCGTGGCCGCAGAATTCGCGCACCACGCTGTAGCCTGCCTTCTCGGCGTGCTGCTGGATGGCGTGGCCGATATCGCCCAGGTGGGCGCCCGGCTTGATCTGGTCTATGCCCAGCCACATGCATTCATAGGTGATTTCCGACAGGCGCTTGGCCAGGATGGTCGGCGTGCCGACGAGGAACATACGGCTGTTGTCGCCGTGGTAGCCGTCCTTGATGACGGTGATGTCGAGGTTGACGGAGTCGCCGCTTTTCAGGACCTTGTCGCCAGGAATGCCATGGCAGATGACGTCGTTGACGGAGGTGCAGATGGCTTTCGGGTAAGGCGTGTAGCCGGGCGGGCAGTAGTTCAGCGGGGCAGGGATGGCGCCCTGCACGTTGACCATGTATTCATGGCACAGGCGGTCCAGCTCGCCCGTCGTGACGCCGACCTTGACGAAGGGAGTGATATAGTCGAGTACTTCGGCGCCGAGCTTGCCGGCAACGCGCATGCCTTCGATGTCGGCGGCGGTATTGATACGGATGGTGGACATGGTGTGATTCGCAATCTGCAAGAATTCAGGTGAAAAGCACAGACGATTCCTGTTATATGGGAAAAAGTCTGCAAATATGTCGAAATTATAAACGAGGCGCCCTGAATCCGCCGCCTCCTTCCTATGGCCGCAAGGGGATTTGTGGGGAGAAAACGGATGAAAAGGCCACGCGGCCACACCTTGCACCACCGTGGTGCGCTGGGTGTTTCCGCAGGGCGCGCGATTTGCAGCGTGGACTTGATGCGGCAGGCATTTCAGTGTAGAATCCCGGGTTGCTTGAATTCTCTTTTAGGCAATGCAGTAAAACAGTGTCTTTAATTTATATAAACACGCGAATCCGGTCGACAAGGGTGCCTGTATGGTGACTGATCGGATTCCAGACCCAACCCTGGAGTTAATAATGTCCGTAACAATGCGCGAAATGCTGGAAGCCGGTGTCCACTTTGGTCACCAAACCCGTTTTTGGAATCCAAAAATGGCACCGTTCATCTTCGGCCATCGCAACAAGATCCACATCATCAACCTGGAAAAAACCATGGCGATGTACCAGGATGCAATGAAGCACGTGCGTCAACTGGCTGCAAACCGTGGCACCATCCTGATGGTTGGCACCAAGCGTCAAGCTCGCGAAATCATCGCTGCTGAAGCACAACGCGCTGGCGTGCCTTTCGTTGATCAGCGTTGGTTGGGCGGCATGCTGACCAACTTCAAAACGATCAAAACCTCGATCAAGCGTCTGAAAGACATGGAAGTGATGATCGAAGACGGTTCGATCGAGAAGCTGTCGAAAAAAGAAGCGCTGATGTTCTCCCGCGAAATGATCAAGCTGCAAAAATCGATCGGCGGCATCAAGGACATGGGCGGCATTCCTGACGCAATCTTCGTCGTCGACGTCGGCTACCACAAAGGTGCGATCACCGAAGCAGCTAAACTGGGTATCCCGGTCATCGGCGTTGTCGATACCAACCACTCCCCAGAAGGCGTGAACTTCGTGATCCCAGGTAACGATGACTCCTCGAAAGCCATCATGTTGTACGCTCGCGGTGTTGCTGATGCAATCATCGAAGGCCGTGCAGCTGCCGGTAACGAAGTTGTTGAAATGGTTAAAGCAGCCGCTGGCGACGAATTCGTCGAAGTTAACGAACAGGCTTAATGGCCAGGCTATCGCAAGATAGCCGTTTGTAAGCACAGCAGTAAGGGAAAAGGGGTGGCAGCAGCTCCCCCTTTTTTTTAACAAAAAAACGATAGTGACCGCTGGCGAGGCATGCATGCCCGGCCGCGACTATCGACTCACCGAATCAGGAGAAACACATGGCAGCGATTACAGCAGCGATGGTAGGCGAATTGCGCGGCAAAACCGACGCACCAATGATGGAATGCAAAAAAGCACTGACCGAAGCCGAAGGCGACATGGCGCGTGCGGAAGAGATCCTGCGCGTCAAACTGGGCGGCAAGGCATCGAAAGCATCGGCACGCATCACCGCTGAAGGCGTCGTGGCAACTTACATCGCCAACGGCGTAGGCGCCCTGGTCGAAGTGAACTCGGAAACCGACTTCGTTGCGAAAAACGACGATTTCCTGGCGCTGGCCAACAACGCTGCCCGTCTGGTAGCGGAACACAACCCGGCTGACGTCGCTGCCCTGCTGGCCCTGCCACTCGACGGCAAGACCCTGGAAGACGTGCGCGCTGCCCTGATCGGCAAAATCGGCGAAAACATGACCATCCGCCGCTTCCAGCGTTTCGAAACCAGCGCCAAGCTGGCTTCGTACCTGCACGGTTCGCGCATTGGCGTGATCGTCGAATTCGACGGCGCCGATGAGCAAGTGGGCAAAGACGTGGCAATGCACATCGCTGCCATGAAGCCAGTGTCGCTGTCGTCGAACGAAGTTCCAGCGGAACTGATCGAAAAAGAGCGTTCGGTTGCACAACTGAAAGCCGAAGAAGACGCAGCCAAAGCGGCCGCCGAAGGCAAGCCAGCGCAATCGCCGGAAATCCTGGCCAAGCGCCTGGAAGGTTCCGTACAGAAGTTCCTGAAAGAAGTGTCCCTGCTGAACCAGGCTTTCGTGAAAAACGACAAGCTGTCGGTTGAGCAAATGCTGAAGGCGGCTAACACCAGCGTCAAAGGTTTCGCCATGTACGTAGTGGGCGAGGGCATCGAGAAGAAGCAAGACGACTTCGCAGCAGAAGTCGCAGCACAGATGGCTGCCTCCCAGGGAGCGTAAGTAAAGCGGGCCGAGAGGCCCGTTTTTTTGGCCCGCCCGCACCTGTCGTGCCGGGCGGCGGCATGGGCAGCACCGCGCGCCTATCCGGCGCTGCAAGGCGCTGCGCCATGTCATACTCGAATAACCTCATTTATGGAGCCCCAGCTCATGTCAAAACCAGCCTACAAGCGCGTCCTCCTCAAGTTGTCCGGCGAAGCCCTGATGGGCGATGATCCCTACGGCATCAATCGCGCCACGATCGAGCGCATGGTGGCCGATGTGGCCGAGGTGGCGAAGTTGGGTGTGGAACTGGCAATCGTGATTGGCGGCGGCAATATCTTCCGCGGCGTCGCGCCTGGCGCGCAAGGCATGGACCGTGCCACCGCCGACTACATGGGCATGCTCGCTACCGTGATGAACGCACTGGCACTGGCCGATGCCATGCGCCACGTCGGCATTACTGCGCGCGTCATGTCGGCCATCGGCATCGAACAAGTGGTCGAGCCGTACGTCCGTCCGAAAGCCCTGCAATACCTGGAAGAAGGTAAAGTGGTCGTCTTCGCCGCCGGTACCGGCAATCCGTTCTTCACCACCGACACGGCAGCCGCCCTGCGCGGTTCCGAGATCAGCGCCGAGATCGTCCTGAAGGCCACCAAGGTCGACGGCGTCTACACGGCCGATCCGAAGAAGGATCCGAATGCCACCCTGTTCCACACGATTACGTTCGACGACGCCATCGCCAAGCACCTGCAAGTGATGGACGCCACCGCATTCGCCCTGTGCCGCGACCAGAAACTGCCAATCAAAGTGTTTTCGATCACCAAGCCAGGCGCGCTGATGCGCGTCATCATGGGCGAAGATGAAGGCACGCTGGTTCACGTCTAAATTAGTATTGGTAGTCATTTCAAGATTTATTATCATTAACAGCGCCTGACAAAACCGTCGCGAGCGGAAGGGAGAGGTGGCCGAGAAGCGCAACCGTACCGAGGTACGGTGAGCATCGCAGGCCGCCTATGCCGACGCGCAGCAGGTTTTGACAGGCGTCACTACAGGAGTACAGTAATGTCCTTAGCTGACGTTAAAAAGAACACCCAGGAACGCATGACGAAGTCGCTGGAAACACTGAAGGCCGATCTGGCCAAAGTGCGTACCGGCCGCGCCCATACGGGTATCCTGGACCACGTGATGGTCGATTACTACGGTTCGCCGACGGCGCTGACCCAGGTCGCCAACGTGACCCTGATCGACGCGCGCACCATCGGTGTGCAGCCATACGAAAAAAAGATGGCCACCACCGTCGAAAAAGCCATCCGCGACGCCGACCTGGGCCTGAATCCATCGGCACAGGGCGACATGATCCGTGTGCCGACGCCGCCGCTGACGGAAGAGCGCCGCAAGGAAATGGTCAAGCTGGTCAAGAGCGAAGCGGAAGACGCGAAGATTGCCGTGCGTAACATTCGCCGCGATGCGAACGAGTCGCTGAAGAAACTGGTCAAGGAAAAAGCCTGCTCCGAGGACGATGAGCGCCGCTCGTCGGAAGAAGTGCAGAAGCTGACGGACAAGTTTATTGCCGACATCGACAAGATGGTTGTCGACAAAGAAAAAGAAGTGCTGACGGTCTAGTTTTCAGTCCTTTTGACGCTGCCCGGGAAAGCATGGCTTTTCCGGGCAGTGCTATTTGGAGCATAATAGTTATCTTTTATTTTTGGTATTCGTGTTTTCATGATCTATTCGAGTTCGACAACGGCAGTACCTGAGGTGGGCACGGTGCCGCGCCATGTGGCAATCATTATGGATGGCAATGGCCGCTGGGCAACCAAGCGCTTTCTGCCGCGCGTGGCTGGTCACGTCAAGGGCGCCGATACCGTGCGCCGTGTCGTCGAGACCTGCCTCGAGCGCGGTGTCGAATACCTGACCTTGTTTGCCTTCAGTTCGGAAAACTGGCGCCGCCCGGAAGAAGAGGTGTCGCTGCTGATGCGCCTGTTCGTCACGATGCTGGAACGCGAAGTGGTCAAGATGCATGCCAGCGACATCCGCCTGAAGGTGGTGGGCGACCTGTCGCGCTTCAATGGCGAGCTGCAGACCCTGATCGCCAATGCGGAGCGCAAGACGGCGAACAACACGCGCCTGACGGTGTCCATCTGCGCCAACTATGGCGGCCGCTGGGACATCATGCAGGCAGTCAACAAAATGACGGCCGAGGCTGCCGCCAATGGCCAGCCTGCCGGGCACGCTTACACGGAAGAGCAACTGGCGCCGCACCTGGCCATGGCGTACGCGCCCGAGCCCGACCTGTTCATCCGCACGGGCGGCGAGCAGCGCATTTCCAATTTCCTCCTGTGGCAACTGGCGTACACTGAGTTGTTTTTCACCGAGACTTTCTGGCCCGACTTCAATGACGAGTGCCTCGACGCGGCAATCGCGTCTTACCAGCAGCGCGAACGGCGCTTTGGCCGTACCAGCGCGCAATTAACTGAAAAGACAAACTGATGCTGAAAACACGGATAATCACCGCCCTGGTCCTTCTGGCGGTCTTGCTGCCGGTTCTGTATCTGAATTATTTCCCCGCCTTCGCCGTGATCGCCACGGCGTTCTTCGGCGCCGCCGTCTGGGAAAGCTTCCGCATCTTCAAAAATCGCCATGCGCTCGTGATTGCCGCCGTCTGGACTGCCGCCTTCGCGTATACATTCTTTGTCGGTAACGGCATGGCGCAGCTCAATTTCTGGTTCGCCCTGTGCGTGGCCATCTGGCTGATCCGCTTCGTGCCCTCGCTGGCAACGGGCTTGCCGCCCACCGAAGGCTTGGGCAATACCTTGCTCAGCCTCGTGTACCCGGTGACCATCGTCGGCTGTTTTGTTGCCATCATCGCCTTGTTCCTGCATAGCCCCTTGTACTTGCTGTCCGTCATGGCCCTCGTGTGGATCGCCGATATCGGCGCCTATTTCTCGGGCAAGGCTTTCGGCAAGCGCAAGCTGGCGCCAAGCATTTCCCCAGGTAAATCCTGGGAAGGCGCCATTGGCGGCGGCATCGCCGTGCTCGTCATCGCCGCCATCACCATCGTGGCCGCGCCATCGCTGCCGGTGCTGCAAGACACCTTCGCCGTGCAGCTGCAATTGCGCCGCGGCTGGCTCGTGGCCTTGCTGGTGCTGCTGCTGGTCGTCGCCGCCAGCATCGTCGGCGACCTGTTCGAATCCCAATTGAAGCGCCGCGCCGGCATCAAGGACAGCAGCAATCTGCTGCCTGGCCATGGCGGCGTACTCGACCGTATCGACGCGTTGATCCCGGTCCTGCCATTTGCCGCCCTCGTGGCCAGCTGGCTTTAAGGAAACTCATGCAATACATCACCATCCTTGGCGCGACCGGCTCGATCGGCGTGTCCACCCTGGACGTGCTCGCGCGTCATCCCGAGCAATACAGCGTGTATGCGCTGAGCGCGCACAGCCGCGTAGCCGAACTGGCCGCCCAGTGCCTGCAGTTCCGTCCCCAGCGCGCCGTCGTCGGCACGGCGGACGCCGCCCTTGAACTGACGCGCTTGCTGCGCGGACAGGGCGTCGATACGCAAGTCGAGCACGGCGTGGACGCCCTGTGCGCCATCGCCAGCGCGCCGCAAGTGACGGGCGTGATGGCGGCCATCGTCGGCGCGGCCGGCCTGGCGCCCACCCTGGCGGCGGCGCGTGCCGGCAAGAAGGTATTGCTGGCCAATAAGGAAGCGCTGGTCATGTCCGGCCAGTTGTTCATCGATGCCGTGCATGACAACGGCGCCGTGCTGCTGCCGATCGACAGCGAACACAACGCCATCTTCCAATGCATGCCGCACGCCCATGGCCGCGCGCCTGGCGCTGCTGGCGTGGCAAAGATCGTGCTGACCGCGTCAGGCGGCCCCTTCCTCACGCGCGATGTCGAGACGCTCGACACGGTCACGCCGGACCAGGCGTGCAAGCATCCGACCTGGGCCATGGGACGCAAGATTTCAGTCGATTCGGCCACCATGATGAACAAGGGTCTGGAAGTGATCGAGGCGCACTGGCTGTTCGGCGCGCCGGCCGACCAGATCGAAGTGCTGATCCACCCGCAAAGCGTGATCCATTCGATGGTCTCGTACATCGACGGTTCCGTGCTGGCCCAGCTGGGCAATCCGGATATGCGCACGCCGATCGCCCATGCGCTGGCGTATCCGCAGCGCATCGCTTCGGGCGTGGCGCAGCTGGATCTGGCCCAAGTGGCCACCCTGCAGTTCGAACGTCCCGATTTCCGCCGTTTCCCCTGCCTGGCGCTGGCGTTTGACGCCTTGCGCGCGGGCGGCACGGCGCCGGCTTTGCTCAACGCGGCCAATGAAGTGGCCGTGCAAGCGTTCCTTGACGAACGGATCGGCTTCCGCCAGATCGACCGGGTTATCGCGCACGTGATCGACACGGTGCCGCACGGCGCCGCTTCGAGCATCGAGGCCGTGCTGGAGCAGGACCGCGTGGCCAGAGCGGCCGCGCAAGCGTATATCGCCCAAAGGCTGGCTGCATGACGCTCATCACCACCTTGCTGGCCTTTATCGTCGCGCTCGGTTCACTGATTACCTTGCACGAGCTGGGCCACTATCTGGTGGCGCGCTGGTGCGGCGTGAAGGTGCTGCGTTTCTCGATCGGCATGGGAAAAGTGGTGTATTCGCGCAAGTTTGGCAAGGATCAGACGGAATGGGCGATTTCCGCACTGCCGCTGGGCGGCTATGTCAGCATGCTCGACAGCCGTGCGCAAGACCTCAGCGACTTGCCGGAAAGCGAATTGCGCCGCGAATTCACGCGCCAGAGCGTGTGGCGCCGCATCGCTATCGTGGCCGCCGGCCCGCTGGCCAATTTTCTCGTCGCCATCGTGCTGTACGCGGGCCTGTTCATGCATGGCATCGAAGAGCCCTCGAGTAAACTCGGCCCCGTGGCCGAGCAGACGCCGGCATACACGGCCGGCTTGCGCAGCGGCGATACGGTGGAAACCGTCAATGGCAAGCCCGTGGCCAGCTGGTCCGAGCTGCGCTGGGAACTGATCCAGGCCACCCTCGACAAGCAGCCGGCGCGCATCGAAGTGCGCCGTCCCGACCGTGGCCAGCAGGAAGCGACCTTGCCGACGGCCAGCCTGACGGAGGCGGACCTGGAAGGCGACGTGCTGGGCAAGCTGGGCCTGACACTGGCCCGTTCCGCGCCCACCCTGATGGAAATCATGCCCGATGGCGCCGCCGCGCGCGCCGGCCTGCAGAAAAACGACCAGATTCTCGCCATCGACGAACAGCCCGTGCACGACGTGGCGGCCGTCATCGCCACCCTGAGCCAGGCGCCGGGCCGGACCTTGCAATTGCAACTCTTGCGCCAGGGCCAGGACCTGACCTTGCCCATTACGCCGGACGCCATGCCGGGCGCCGGGGCGGAGGGAGCTGTAACAGTTGGTAAGATACAGGCGAAGCTGGGACAGGTGCCGGATATGATCACCGTGGCATCGGGACCGTTCTCTGCTGTGGGCAAGGCGTCCGCCAAGGTCTGGGATACCAGTGTCATGAGCCTGAAAATGCTGGGTAAAATGATCACCGGCCAGGTGTCGCTGAAGAATGTGACGGGGCCCATTACCATTGCCGATTACGCGGGCCAGACGGCGCGCATCGGCCTGGTAAGCTACCTGAGCTTCATTGCCTTCATCAGTATCAGTCTGGGCGTGATGAATTTGCTACCCATTCCTGTTCTGGATGGCGGGCATTTGCTGTATTATTCGCTGGAAGTTTTGACCGGACGCCCCTTGCCGGAGCGCGTAGGCGAGATTGCCCAGCGCCTGGGGATCGGTTTGTTGCTGACCTTGATGGTGCTTGCCGTCTTTAATGACGTGTTGCGATTGCTGAATTAGGGCGGTGGTTGATGCCATTGCGTGAGTCGCACAAGCAATCTTTTGTGTATGTTGTCCATTGATTTACCCATTGAATAACCCCAATGAAATTACATTCTGCTCGTTTTGCCTTGCCTTCCTTTCGCCGCAGCCTGATCGGCGCCGCCGTCATGGCCATTTGTTCCGGCCACGCGCTGGCCGTCCAGCCATTTACTGTCAAGGACATCCGGGTCGAAGGGATCCAGCGTACTGAAGCGGGCACCGTGTTTGCCTACCTGCCGGTGCGGGTCGGCGAAACGTTCTCCGACGAGAAGAGCGTTGCCGCCATCAAGGCCCTGTATGCGACGGGCATGTTCAAGGATGTGCGCCTGGAAGCCGATGGCGACGTGCTGGTGGTGCTGGTCGAGGAACGTCCGGCCATCGCGACCGTGGAATTCACGGGCACCAAGGAATTTGAAAAGGACGTGCTGGTCAAGGCGCTGAAGGAAATCGGCGTCGGCGAAGCCAAGATTTTCGACAAGGCGTCCGTCGACCGCGCGGAACAGGAACTCAAGCGCCAGTACCTGTCGCATGGCCTGTACGGCGTGAAGATCACCACCACCGTCACGCCGATCGAGCGCAACCGCGTCAACGTGGTGTTCGCCGTCGACGAGGGCGACGTGGCCCGCATCAAGCAGATCAACATCGTCGGCAACAAGGCTTTCACGGACAAGGAACTGCGCGATCAGCTGGCCCTGAACACGGGCGGCTGGTTCAGCTGGTACACCAAGGCCGACCAGTATTCGAAGACCAAGCTGACGGGCGACATCGAGTCGCTCAAGTCCTACTACCTGGACCGCGGCTATATCGAGATGCAGGTCGACTCGACGCAAGTGTCGATCACGCCCGATAAAAAAGATATCTACCTGACGATCAACATCACCGAAGGTGAAAAGTACAAGATCGCCGGCACCAAGTTCGAAGGCGAGATGTTCGGCCGCGAAGAAGAGCTCAAAGCGCTGAACCTGATGCGCGAAGGCGAAATCTACTCGGGCGCGCGCCTGACGGCGACGAACAAGCGTATCCAGGATCGCCTGGCCACGTTCGGCTATGCGTTTGCCAACGTCAACGCCAATCCGGAAATCAACCGCGAAAAGCATGAAGTCGGTTTCACCTTCTTCATCGATCCGGGCAAGCGCGTGTACGTGCGCCACATGAATATCGCCGGCAACACCACTACGCGCGATGAAGTCATTCGCCGCGAATTCCGCCAGTTCGAATCGTCCTGGTACGACAGCAACAAGATCAAGCTGTCGCGCGACCGTGTCGACCGCCTTGGTTACTTCAAGGACGTGACCATCGACACGCCGGAAGCGCAGGGCACGACCGACCAGGTTGACGTCAACGTCACGGTGGTGGAAAAACCAACCGGTAACTTCCTGATCGGCGGCGCTTTCTCGCAATCGGAGAAGTTCACCCTGTCGGCATCGATTTCGCAAGCCAACTTCGCCGGTAGCGGCAACACGGTCGGCATCGAACTCAATACCAGCCATTACAGCCGCACCATCGCGTTTTCGCAGACCAATCCGTACTACACGGACGATGGCATTTCGCGCAGCTTTGAAGTCTACCTGCGTACGACGGAACCGCCGGCGCTGAACATCGGCAGCTACAAGATCAAGCAGACCGGTGGCCGCGTCAGTTTCGGCGTGCCGTTCTCGGAAGTCGACACCGTCTTCTTCGGCATCGGCGCCGAGCGTTCGCGCATCGAAACCGACATCACCAGCCCGATCCGCTTCAAGCAGTACGTGATCGACAATGGCGGCCCGTCCGACGGTATCGGTTCGGCCACGACGAATTCCATCCCGCTGACGGCGGCATGGCAGCGCGACAGCCGCGACAGCGCCCTGACGCCATCGATCGGCCGCTACCAGCGCGTCAACCTGGAGGCTGACCTGATCGGCGACCAGAAATACTTCCGTGCCATTTATGAGCACCAGTATTTCCGTCCGCTGTTCAGCAAGGTCACCCTGGCGCTGAAGGGCGAGATCGACTACGGCCACGGCATCGGCAAGCACGTGTATCCGGTCTTCAAGAACTTCTACGGCGGCGGTATCGGTTCGGTGCGCGGCTACCTGAGTTCTTCTCTGGGCGCGGTCGAACCGAGCACCAACGATGCACTGGGCGGCGCTTCGCGCCTGATCGGTAACGCGGAACTGCAGATGCCATTCCCCGGTTCGGGCAATGACCGCAGCTTGCGCTGGTTCGGTTTCCTTGACGGCGGCCAGGTCTACCAGGAAGGCGAAAAAATGCGGATTTCGCAATTGCGCTATTCTGCTGGCTTGGGCATCAGCTGGATTTCGCCGGTGGGCCCGCTCAAGCTGAGCTACGCCAAGCCGCTGAACGCCAAGCCGACGGACCGCCTGGAGCGCTTCCAGTTCCAGATGGGCACCGGTTTCTAACCGGCCATCTGAACCGGGGCGACAGCTTTTACCTTTTGACCATGGAGTATCATGAACACCGCATCCGCTACCCTGCCCAAGACCCTTGCCGTGATCGCATTGTGCTGGAGTTCGCTGTTGCCGGTGCAGGCGCAGGCTCAGGAGTCGAAGATCGCCTGGATCAGCAGCGAACGTATTTATAACGAATCGAGGCTGGCCAAGCTGGCCAGCGCCAAGCTGGCCGAAGAGTTCCGCTCGCGCGAAAAAGCCGTGCAGGAACTGGCGGCCCGCTTCAAGGTGGCCAATGAAGCCCTGGAAAAGGACATGCCGACCCTGAGCGAGGCGGAGCGTGCCAAGCGCCAGCGCGAGTTTTTCGAGCTGGACAAGGAATTGCAGCGCCGCCAGCGCGAGTTCCGCGAAGACCTGAGCCAGCGCACGAACGAAGAGCGCAGCGCCATCGCGGAAAAAGCCAACACCATCATCCAGCAGATGGCGCATATCGAAGGATATGACATCGTGCTGCAGGAAGCCCTGTGGGCCAGCCCGCGCATCGACATTACCGACAAGGTTCTGAAGGCGCTGGACAAGTAATCGAAACGGTTTCAAGCCTGGCAGTGCCGTAGCGAGCGGATGTGAGTTGTGGTTGAGAAGCGGAGCTGTGCTGGAGCACAGTGAGCATCGGAGACCGCAAATCGCGCCGCGCAGTAGGCATAGTCAGGCGTTTTTATAAGGGTATATCGATGGGCACTCGACTAGGTGAATTGGTCGAACGCTTCGGCGGACAGTTGGCGGGCGATCCGAACCTGGAAGTTTCAGGTATCGCACCGCTGGCCGACGCCGGCGCTTCGCACATCAGCTTTCTCAGCAATAGCAAATTTCGCGCACAGGCGGCCCAGAGCGGTGCTTGCGCGCTGATACTCACGCCGGCCGACGACGCGCTGATCGGCGCCGACTACGCCGGCGCGCGCATCGTCACCCCGAATCCCTATGTGTATTTCGCGCGCGCGGCGCAGTATTTTGCCGCCCTGGCCGAGATCAAGGCGCCCGTGGGCATCCACGCCAGCGCCACCGTCGATGATGGCGCGCAGGTCGACGCCACTGCCTCGGTCGGGCCGCGCGCCGTGATCGAAGCGGGTGCCGTGATCGGCGCCGGCTGCGTCATCGGCGCCGGCTGCGTGATTGGCCGCGACGCCGTCATCGGCGCCGGTACCCAGCTGTTCGCCAACGTGACCTTCCACGCGCGCTGCGTGATCGGCCAGCGCGGCATCATCCATTCGGGCGCCGTGATCGGCACTGACGGCTTCGGTTTCGCCAACGAAGGCGGCGTGTATATCAAGATTCCGCAGACGGGCAGGGTGGTGATCGGTGACGATGTCGATATCGGCGCCAACACCACCATCGACCGCGGCGCACTGGCCGACACCATCATCGAAGATGGCGTCAAGCTCGATAACCAGATCCAGATCGGCCACAACTGCCATATCGGCGCACACACGGCCATGGCCGGCTGCGTTGGCGTGGCCGGCAGCGCCATCATCGGCAAATACTGCACCTTTGGCGGCGCCGCCATGGTGCTGGGCCACCTGACCATCGCCGACCGCGTCCACGTGGGCTCGGGCAGCATGGTCTCGCGTTCGATCGCGGAGCCGGGCCAGTACACGGGCTTCTATCCGCTGGCCAAGAACGCCGACTGGGAAAAGAGCGCCGCCATCGTGCGCAACCTGTCAAGCATGCGCGAGAAAATCCGCGCGCTTGAAAAAACAATTAAAACACTGACCACGCAAGACGAAAAATGACTACTGAAAAAAAGACCCTCGACATCCTCGCCATCAAATCGCTGCTGCCGCACCGCTACCCGCTGTTGCTGGTCGACCGCGTGCTGGACTGGGAAGCGAACAAAACCATCACCGCCATCAAGAACGTGACGGTCAACGAAGAGTTCTTCCAGGGCCATTTCCCGCACAAGCCGGTCATGCCTGGCGTGCTGATGATCGAAGCGCTGGCGCAGACGGCGGCCCTGCTGTCGTTCCTGTCTATGGGCGTGAAACCGGACGAGAACTCGGTCGTGTACTTTGTGGGCATCGACAACGCGCGCTTCAAGCGTCCTGTCGAACCGGGCGACCAGCTGAAGATGGATGTGGAAATCCTGCGCGTCTCGCGCGGCATCTGGAAATACAAGGCCGTCGGTACGGTCGACGGCAAGCTGGCGGTGGAAGGTGAACTGATGTGCACCATCCGCAGCGCGCAGGATGCCAGCCAGTCTGCGAGCCAGCCAGCGGGGCAGTAACATGGCGGCCATCCACTCCACGGCAGTCATTGATCCGAAGGCCGAGCTCGACAGCTCTGTCGAGGTGGGTCCGTACACCATCATCGGTCCGCACGTGCGCATCGGTGCCGGCACCAGGGTTGGCCCGCACGTGGTCATCGACGGCCACACGACGATCGGCAGCGACAACCACCTGTTCCAGTTTTCTTCCATCGGCGCGCAGCCGCAGGATAAAAAATGGGCGGGCGAGGCGACGCGCCTGGAAATCGGCGACCGCAACACGATCCGCGAATTTTGCACCTTCAACACGGGCACCGTGCAGGGTGGCGGCGTCACGCGCCTGGGCAATGACAACTGGATCTCGGCGTATGTGCACCTGGCGCACGACTGCCTGGTGGGCAACAACACGATCTTTTCGAACAATGCCCAGCTGGCGGGCCACGTGGAAATCGGAGACTGGGTCATCATGAGCGGCTTCGCCAATGTGCACCAGTTCTGCAAGATCGGCGCGCATGCCTTCGTCGGCATGAGCACCAGCCTGACGCAGGACGTGCCGCCATTCGTGCTCCTGAACGGCAACCCGGCACAAGCCCACGGCGTCAATATCGAAGGCTTGAAACGCCGCGGCTTTACGCGCGAGCAGATCAACGGCATCCGCGCCGCGTATAAACTCATCTACCGCGCGGGACTGACCCTGGAAGAATCCAAGGCTGCCCTGTTCGAAGAAGAAGCGGCATCGTCGCCCGAGGTGGCGGAACACATTCGCGCCATGCGCGAATTCCTTGGCGTGGCGTCGCGTGGCATCGTCCGCTGACCAGTCCAGCGGCCTGCCGGTCGCCAATGTCGCCATCGTCGCCGGCGAGGTGTCGGGCGACCTGCTGGCCAGCCGGCTGCTGTCCGGCCTCGTGCCGCAGCTGCCCGGCGCGCGCTTCCATGGCATCGGTGGCGAGCACATGGCCAAGCAGGGTTTTGTGTCCGACTGGCCGCTCGACAAGCTGACCGTGCGCGGCCTGTTCGAGATCATTCCCCGCTACCGCGAGATCAAGGGCATCCAGAACGCGCTGCGCGACCAGCTGCTGGCCGAGCGTCCCGCCGTCTTCATCGGCGCCGACTATCCGGGTTTTAACCTGGGACTGGAACAGCAGCTCAAGGAAGGCGGCATCCCCACCGTGCACTACATCGGGCCGCAGATCTGGGCCTGGCGCGGCGGCCGCATCAAGAAAATCATCAAGGCCGTCTCGCACATGCTGGTGATCTTCCCGTTCGAGGAAGAGATCTACCGCAAGGCAGGCGTGCCCGTTACCTATGTCGGCCATCCGCTGGCTGAAATGATCCCCCTGCAGCCCGACGAGGCGGCCGCGCGGCGCACCCTGGGCTTGCCGGACGACGCGAATGTCGTGACGCTGATGCCGGGCAGCCGCATGGGCGAACTCAAATACAATACGGTGGCCTTTGTCGGCGCGTGCAAGTTGCTGCTGGCGCGCGACCGCTCCTTGCGTTTCGTCGCGCCCATGGCCGGCGAAAAACAGCGCCAGTACTTCTTGCAGCTGATTGCGGAAGCGCGCCTGCAGGACGTCGAGATACTGCTGACCGACGGTGGCTCGCATACGGCCATTTGCGCCGCCGATGCGGTGCTGGTGGCCTCTGGCACGGCGTCGCTGGAAGTGGCGCTGTACAAGAAGCCCATGGTCATTGCCTACAAGATGATGCGCGCCTCGTGGGAAATCATGCGCCACATGGGCTACCAGCCGTGGATTGGTTTACCTAACATTCTGGCGCGCGACTACCTGGTGCCCGAGCTGCTGCAAAACGCGGCCAGCCCCGAAGCGCTGGCCGAGGCCATGTGGCAGCAGCTGAGCGACGTTCCCGGGCGTTTGCGCCTGGTGCAGCGCTTCACGGATATGCACCACAGCCTGCTGCGCGACAGCGCGCAGGAAAGCGCGAATGCCGTCATGCAGGTCATTGCCGCCAACCGCAAGTAAGCACCGTTTCAATCGCAGTTCCTACCAAAGATTCAACGTGAAAAATATCTATCCCGGCCTGTTTGACGACTTGCCATTCTCGCTCGATGAAATCATCTGCGGCGTCGACGAGGCAGGCCGCGGTCCGCTGGCCGGCCCCGTGTTCGCCGCCGCCGTGATCCTCGACCCGCAGCAGCCCATCGACGGCTTGCGCGATTCGAAAAAACTCAGCGAAGCGAAACGTGATTTGCTGGCGCCGCAGATCAAGGCCAAGGCCCTGGCCTGGGCCATCGCCGAAGCGTCGGAAGAAGAGATCGACCGCCTGAACATCCTGCAGGCGTCGATGCTGGCCATGCGCCGCGCCGTCGAGGCCCTGGCCACCGTGCCGACCCTGGCCCTGATCGACGGCAACCGCTGTCCCGTGATGCCGATACGCGGCATGGCCATCGTCGGTGGCGACGACAAGGTCGATTCGATTTCCGCCGCCTCGATCCTGGCCAAGACGGCGCGCGATGCGGCCCTCGTGCACCTGCATGCGGCCTATCCCGAATACTGCTTCGACCAGCACAAGGGTTACGGCACCAAGCTGCACTTGGAGCGCCTGCACCTGCACGGCGCCTCGCCCGTGCACCGCCGCTCGTTCGCCCCCGTGCGCAACGTGATCGCGCTGTTTGGCGGACAAGAGGTGGCGGCATGAAGACGATTACCTCGCGCGACAACGCGCAATACAAGGATTTGCTGAAACTGGCGGGCAGTTCGCAGGCGCGCCGCAAGTCGGGTCGTACCTTGCTCGACGGCGTGCACCTGTGCCAGTCGTATCTGCAGCTGCGCGGCATGCCGGAGCAGTGCATCGTCAGCGAAAGCGCTTTGCGGAACCAGGAAGTGGCGGACATCGTCGGCCAGCTGGAAAGCCAGCGCGCGCACGTACTGGGCTTGCCCGACGCGCTGTACAACGCGGTAAGCCAGGTCGAACACGGCGTGGGTGTGATGTTCCTCATCGAGACGCCGGAACGGGCCGTCACGCAACCCCTGAGCGTATCGGCCGTGCTGCTCGATAACCTGCAAGACCCGGGCAACGTGGGGTCGATTTTGCGCAGCGCGGCGGCCGCCGGCATCACGCAGGTGTACTGCAGCGCCGGCACGGCCTTCTGCTGGTCGCCGAAGGTGCTGCGCGCGGCGATGGGCGCACACTTCGTGCTCGACATCTTTGAAAACGTCGATCTGGCGGCGCTCGTTGCCGGCGCCAAGGTGGCCACCCTGGCCACCAGCGGCTACGCCACGAAGCAGCTGTACGACGTCGACCTGCGCCAGCCCGTCGCCTGGCTGTTCGGCCATGAAGGGCAGGGCGTCGCCGACGACCTGCTGGCTATGGCCACGCACCAGGTGGTCATTCCCCACCTGGGCCAAATCGAATCGCTGAACGTGGCCGCCTGCGCCGCCGTCTGCTTCTTCGAGCAGCTGCGCCAGGGCCAGTCCTGAACAGGATAGCCATGTCTTTTCCTCCGCTTGCCGATGGCGCCGCACGTGACGAAGCCTGGTGGCGCCAGGTCGCCGCGTTTTATCCCGCGCCGCCGGACGCCATCGTCAATCTCGAGCATGGCTATTTCGGCGCCATGGCCAGCCCTGTGCACGCGGCGTTCGAACAGGCCGTGCGCTACACCAATGAGCAACTGAGTCCCTTCGTGCGCGGCGAATTCACGCGTACGCACGTGGATATCCTGCGCCAGCGCGTCGCCGCGCTGATTCACGCGCAGCCGCACGAAATCCTGCTGACCCGCAGCGGCACCGAATCCATGCAGGTGCTGATCACGCAATACCACGGCCTGGCGTCCGGCGATACGGTGCTGTGGAGTAATCTCGATTATCCGGCCATGCGCACGGCCATGCGCTGGCTGGCGCAGCGCCGTGGCGTCACCAGTACGCAAGTTCAATTGAGCCTGCCCATCAGCGATGACGAGATCATCGCCCGTTACGCGCAAGCCATGCGCCTAGCCGTCAAGCCCAAGTTGCTGCTGCTGTCGCAGGTGACGCCGGCCAACGGCCAGCAACTGCCGCTGCAGGACATCATGGCGCTGGCGCGCGAACACGGCATCGACGTGCTGCTCGACAGCGCCCATGCGCTGGGGCAGGTCGACGTGGACGTGCATGCCATGGGCGTCGATTTCGCCGGTTTCAATCTGCATAAATGGCTGGGGGCGCCGGCGGGCCTCGGTGCCGTGTATATCCGCGCATCGCAGCTGCACAAGATCGAGCCGCACTACGGCGACGACGATTATCCACTGGATGATATCCGCAGCCGCCTGCACATGGGCATGCCGCCGATCGGCGCCATCCTGGCTGCGCCTGCCGCATTGGACTTCCATGCGCGCCTGGGCGGCACGCCGGCCAAGAACGAACGCCTGGCCTGGCTGCGCAATTACTGGGTCAGCCGCGCCGCGCAACTGCCCGGCGTGCGCATGTTGTCGCCGCTCGATGCCAGGCGCGGCACGGCGCTGGTCGCCTTCGCCGTCGACGGCATGAGCGCGCGCGAGTTGCAGCAAGCCTTGCTGCAGCGCTTTGGCGTCTTTACCGTGCAGCGCAATATCGGCGATGCCGATGTCGTGCGCGCCACGGTGGCCATCACCACCACCACCGGTGAACTGGACCGGCTGGTGGCCGCGCTGACGGTGCTCTCCAGCGAGGCGACCACCTGACAAAATCGACGCGCAGCAGGTTTGGTCAGGTGTTCTCAGTACTCGCGGCGGTTTGGCTTGATCTCTTGCAAGATTGTCGTGGAGATCTCCTCGATCGACTTGGTGGTCGACGACAGCCAGCGTATTCCCTCGCGTTTCATCATTTTTTCCGCCTCGTTGACCTCGTAACGGCAATTTTCGATGGCCGCATACTTGCTTCCAGCGCGTCTTTCGTTGCGTATTTCCGACAAACGTTCGGGCGTAATGCTCAATCCGAAAATTTTATTCTTAAATTCCAGCAAGGCCGATGGCAGCTTGTCGCGCTCGAAATCGTCGGGAATCAGCGGATAATTGGCTGCCTTGATGCCGTATTGCATGGCCAGATACAGGCTGGTCGGGGTCTTGCCAGAGCGCGAAACACCCACCAGAATGACATCGGCCGAGGACAGGTTTTTGTGCGACTGGCCATCGTCATGCGCCAGCGAATAGTTGATCGCCTCGATGCGGTTCTTGTATTCCTCGCTGTCGACGATGTTGTGCGAGCGCCCGATGGTATGGGTCGACATCACGCCCAGCTCCTGCTCCAGCGGGGCGACAAAGGTCTGGATCAGGTCCATGTGCATGCCGCTGGACTTGCGGATCACGGCCGACAGGTCGTTCTTTACCAGGGTGGAGAAAATGATCGGGCGCTGGCCGTCGGTGGCAAACGCTTCGTTGATCTTGCGCGCCGCCTCGTAGGCCTTGTCCATGGTGTCGATGAAGGGCAGGCGGATCTGGCGGAAGCGCAGATCGAACTGCGTCAGCACCGAGTGGCCGAACGTCTCGGCGGTGATGCCGGTGCCGTCGGAAACGAAGAAGACGGTGCGGGCCGCGGAGGGCAGAGGAGGGCGTGGTTCTTGTGTCATGGGTTTTCGGATCAAGATTGTGCGTCGTCAATTTGCGCCGCACAAGGTAAAATGGCTGCAACGGTATGATTGTGCTGCACGACGCCAAGAATAACAAGAAGACTGTCTGTGCGCCGCGCGTAAAGATTTCTATCATCAGTAAGGGTGTCATTATGACCAACGCAGTATCGCAACAGCAGGAAGACAAGGACGCGGTGTATGTTGCCTCGTTCGAGCATTTGCGCATGACGGATGTCGAATCCGTCGGCGGCAAGAACGCCTCCCTGGGCGAAATGATCAGCCAACTGGCGGAAGCCGGCGTGCGCGTGCCCGGTGGCTTTGCCACCACGGCGCAGGCATTCCGCGATTTCCTGTCGTATAGCGCCAATGGCGGCTTGCCGCTGGCCGAACGCATCGCCCAGCGCCTCGAAGGGCTGGACATCGATGACGTGCGCTCGCTGGCGCAAGCCGGTGCCGAGATCCGTCAATGGATCGTGGAAACGCCATTCCAGCCACGCCTGGCCGCCGAAATCGACCAGTTCTACGCCAAGCTGGTAGCCGATTCCGACACGGAAATGTCGTTTGCCGTGCGTTCCTCCGCCACGGCGGAAGACTTGCCGGACGCTTCTTTTGCTGGTCAACAAGAAACCTTCCTGAACGTGGTCGGCATCGACAACGTGCTCGACGCCATGAAACAGGTGTTCGCATCGTTGTACAACGACCGTGCCATCTCCTACCGCGTACATAAAGGCTTTACGCACGCCGAGGTGGCCCTGTCGGCCGGCGTGCAGCGCATGGTGCGTTCCGACCTGGGCGCGGCCGGCGTGATGTTTACCATCGATACCGAGTCGGGTTTCAAGGACGTGGTCTTCGTCACCTCCAGCTATGGCCTGGGCGAAACCGTGGTGCAGGGCGCCGTCAATCCCGACGAATTCTATGTGCACAAGCCGATGCTGGAAAAAGGCAAGTCGCCTGTCATCCGCCGCAATATCGGCTCGAAGCTGCTGAAGATGGAATTCACGAACGAAGCGAAAGCTGGCCGTTCCGTGAAAACCGTCGACGTGCCCGTCGAAATGCGCAACCGCTACTCGCTGAACGACAGCGAAGTGGTGGAACTGGCCAAATACGCCGTCATCATCGAGAACCACTACGGCCGTCCGATGGACATCGAGTGGGGCAAGGATGGCCGCGACGGCAAGCTGTACATCCTGCAGGCGCGTCCTGAAACCGTCAAGTCGCAGCAAAAGGCGACCGACGTGCAGGAACGCTTCAAGCTGAAAAGCACGGGCACCGTGCTGACGTCGGGCCGCGCCATTGGTCAGAAGATCGGCGCCGGCCCCGTGCGCGTGATTCACGACCCGGCCGACATGGAGCGTGTGCAGCCAGGCGACGTGCTCGTTGCCGACATGACGGACCCGAACTGGGAACCGGTCATGAAGCGCGCCTCGGCCATCGTCACCAACCGTGGCGGCCGTACTTGCCACGCTGCAATTATCGCCCGTGAACTGGGCGTGCCGGCCGTCGTCGGCTGCGGCGACGCGACCGACGTGCTGAAAGACGGCACGTTCGTCACCGTGGTGTGCTCCGAAGGCGACGAAGGCAAGATCTACGACGGCTTGCTGGAAACGGAAGTGTCGGAAGTGTCGCGCGGCGAATTGCCGAAGCTCGACACCAAGATCATGCTCAACGTGGGTAATCCGCAGCTGGCGTTCGACTTCCAGTCCGTGCCGAATGCGGGCGTGGGCCTGGCGCGTCTGGAATTCATCATCAATAACAATATTGGTGTGCATCCACGCGCGATCCTGGAATACCCGAACATCGACGCCGACCTGAAAAAGGCTGTGGAATCGGTGGCGCGCGGCCACGCTTCGCCGAAGGCGTTCTACATCGACAAGCTGGCCGAAGGCATCGCCACCATCGCCGCCGCGTTCTGGCCGAAGAAAGTCATCGTGCGCCTGTCCGACTTCAAGTCGAACGAGTACAAGAAGCTGATCGGCGGTTCGCGCTACGAGCCGGACGAGGAAAACCCGATGCTGGGCTTCCGCGGCGCGGCGCGCTACCTGTCGGCCGACTTCTCCGAAGCGTTCAACATGGAATGCGAAGCGATGAAGCGCGTGCGCAATGACATGGGCCTGACGAACGTGGAAATCATGGTGCCATTCGTGCGTACCTTGGGCCAGGCCGAGAAAGTCATCGACCTGCTGGCAAAAAATGGCCTGAAGCGCGGCGAAAACGATTTGCGCGTCATCATGATGTGCGAAGTGCCGTCGAATGCCATCCTGGCCGACCAGTTCCTCGACCATTTCGACGGCTTCTCGATCGGTTCGAACGACCTGACCCAGCTGACCCTGGGCCTGGACCGCGATTCCGGCATGGAATTGCTGGCCGCCGACTTCGACGAACGCGATCCTGCCGTGAAAGCCCTGCTGGCCCTGGCCATCAAGGCTTGCCTGGCACGCGGCAAGTACATCGGCATTTGCGGCCAGGGTCCTTCCGACCATCCGGACTTCGCCGTCTGGCTGATGGAGCAGGGCATCGAATCGATGTCCCTGAATCCCGACTCGGTGATCGACACCTGGCAAAAGCTGGCTGCGCTGAAAGCGTAAGCATCTTTATCGCCGTCTGAAAACCCGCTGCCGCTCACCCGGCAGCGGGTTTTTTTATGCCCGCCATGCGGCGCACGGCAGCATTCGATGGGCTTGCGCCAGATCAGCTAAAATGATTCCACCAATACATTGAAACAGGAGTTCACATGGCAAGCAAGAAACCGAGCAAAGTTGCAAAGATCGACATCGGCATTTCCGAGGCGGACCGCGCGAAGATTGCGGAAGGCCTGTCCGGCCTGCTGGCCGACAGCTACACCTTGTACCTGATGACCCATAATTTTCACTGGAACGTCAAGGGACCGATGTTCAATACGCTGCACCTGATGTTCATGACGCAATACACGGAACAGTGGGCCGCGCTGGACCTGATCGCCGAGCGCATCCGCGCCCTCGGCTATCCGGCGCCGGGCACCTACAAGGAATTCGTCAAGCTGGCTTCGATCAAGGAAATCGACGGCGTGCCGCCGGCGCTGGAGATGGTCAGCCATCTGGTATCTGCACAGGAAGCGACCGCGCGCACGGCGCGCCGCCTGTTCCCGTTGCTGGAAAAAGCCAATGACCAGCCGACGGCCGACCTGATCACGCAGCGCCTGGATTTGCATGAGAAGACGGCGTGGATGCTGCGCAGCCTGCTCGAGGAATAAACACGGCGCTATTTCTTTCCTGGCTATTGACGCCATCCGGAATTGCGTTAGACTGCTTGTATATAGGTGTTTGGCAAGAATAATATCAGGCAGTACAGCGCATTAAACCCCGTCGCTTATATAGGCTGCGGGGTTTTTTATTTTCGGATTCACAAGGATGGAGGCATCATGGCTGAATGGGTAGGCTGGTTTGTCGCGGCTGGCGCGGTATTGATCCTGGAGCTGTTTACAGGCACGTTTTATTTGCTGATGATCGCCATCGGCGTCAGTGCCGGAGGATTGGTGGCGCTGGCGGGCGGAAATGGCGGCTGGCAGGCCCTGACGGCTGCCATTGTCGGCGTGGCGGCTACCCTGTTATTGCGGCGCAGCCGTTTTGGCAAGGCGGCGCGGCGCGATGCGGCCCAGGATCCGAATGTGAATCTCGATATCGGCCAAAGCGTGGCAGTCGCGCACTGGGTCGATGGTGCGGCGCGTGTCATGTATCGCGGCGCCTTGTGGGATGTGGAACTGATTCCCGGCAGCGATACGCAGGCCGGTCATTACACCATACGCGCCGTGCGCGGCAGCCGTTTGATTGTTGGATAACCTGGAGAATAGATTATGGAAGTAAGCATCGGAAGCATGTCGCTGATCTTGTTATTGCTGGCATTGGTATTTGTCTTCAAGACGGTCAATGTCGTGCCGCAACAGCATGCCTGGGTGGTGGAACGCCTGGGCAAGTTCCATGCGGTGTTGGGCCCTGGCCTGAATATTGTCGTGCCTTTTGTTGACCGTATCGCCTACAAGCATGTGCTCAAGGAAATTCCACTCGATGTGCCGCCGCAGGTGTGCATTACGCGCGACAATACGCAATTGCAGGTCGATGGCATTCTGTATTTCCAGATTACCGATGCCATGCGTGCTTCGTATGGCTCGTCGAATTACATTGCCGCCATTACGCAATTGGCGCAAACGACCTTGCGCTCGGTGATCGGTAAAATGGAACTCGACAAGACATTTGAAGAACGCGACCATATCAATACGGCCATCGTGAATGCCATCGATGAATCGGCGGCGAATTGGGGCGTGAAGGTATTGCGCTATGAAATCAAGGATTTGACGCCGCCCAAGGAGATCTTGCATGCGATGCAGGCGCAGATTACGGCCGAGCGTGAAAAGCGCGCGCTGATTGCCGCTTCGGAAGGGCGCAAGCAGGAGCAGATCAATATCGCCAGCGGCGAGCGCGAAGCGAATATTGCCCGCTCCGAAGGCGAGAAGCAGGCATCGATCAACCGCGCCGAAGGCCAGGCCACAGCCATCGTCGCGCTGGCGCAGGCCAGTGCCGAGGCGCTGCGCCAAGTGGGCGCCGCCATTCGCGAGCCGGGCGGCGAAGATGCCGTCAACCTGAAAGTAGCCGAGCAGTATGTGGGCGCCTTCGCGCAATTGGCGAAAACGAATAACTCGATTATCGTGCCGGCCAATCTTGGTGATATGAGCGGTTTGATCGCCACGGCGATGCAGGTGGTGAAAACCCAGAAGCCGAAAGGCGGCGTGGCGATTCCCTGATTAGCGCTGGCTGGGTGAATAGCAAGTCCGTAGCAAGTTTGTCGTCAATACTGCCCGCTGTATAGCGGGCAGTTTGCATTTGTACCGTCTTGATTATCTGCAGGCAGCAGCGGGGAGTAACTGCGCGTGAATGCTTAATGTTGAAAAATATATTCCTCATGCTATGCTGTGCGCACTTTCGAGATTATGTGCGGTCGTGGTGCTGATTTTTTAATTGGCGTAAAATCTGCCGCATGTGGGTGGTGGTGATTGCTCCGATGCGCGGGCGGCGTTTGGAGGCGATGCCCGATGCACGACAGTATTGGTTCCATGTATATTTTTTTAATTGCAATTTTGAATTACTATAAATTGCAATGGCAGTACTGCAGAATAAACATGGTCGATGGCGCTGTATGCAAACGCCGCCGTGCAAAGCAGGGGTACTTGCGCAGATGGTCCATGTACGATGTCCGCCTCCTTGATTGAAGACGCGCATCGCTTGAAAGCCGGGGAAGTAGGATTTTTGGTAAAAGAATTGTAAAAAACAATCAAATCTTCAGAAAAATCACCTCAGTCGCGTTACAATTGGATAGAATTTAACTGTTCAGTTATATTTTTCAACTCACACAAGGAAATATCATGGATCTGTCCAGCTTATCCCTGTCCGAACTGCGCACCTTGCAGGACGATATCAAGAAGCAAATGAAGAAACGCGAACAGGACGATCTGTCCAAAGCGCGCGAACAAATCCTGGCGATCGCCCAGAGCGTTGGTGTTTCCGTCAAAGATCTGGTTGGTACGGGTATCCGCGCTAAAACCGGCACGGTGGCAGTACGCTATCGCAATCCGGATGATGCGACGCAGCAATGGACTGGCCGTGGCCGTCAACCGAAATGGGTCAAGGAGTGGACCGATTCGGGCAAGTCGCGCGATCTGCTGAAGGTGTAATGTAGTAATACGCCATTCATTCGGATGCTTGTCCTGTGGAGTAGTGCAGGGGTAATACCAGGCAGCATGCAAGCATCCGGAACTTTCCTGATTTATCGTCTTTGGCCAGACAGGCAAAGCTGATTTCCATTGATTATCTCCCCGGTATTTTCGCCAATACCAGTCTTATTTCCGCCGTATCTCTTCCTTTTCCTGTTTTTATCCCGTGGGCTGTGCATTTCCGCTTGTCGCAGGCAATCGGCAAAATAAAACCCGGCATATAGCCGGGTTTGTCGGTGTGGCCGCAGCATGCTGCGCGCAGTGCCGGATCAGCGGCGGTGCGATTTCATTGCCGCCTGCACTTCGCGCGCGCCATCGCGGTCGCGTTCCGCAGCCCGCTTGTCGTGCTGCTTCTTGCCTTTGGCTAGACCGATTTCGCATTTCACGCGGCCGCCCTTGTAGTGCAGGTTGAGCGGCACGAGGGTGTAGCCGGAGCGTTCCACCTTGCCGATCAGTTTATCCATTTCCGTGCGGTGCAGCAGCAGCTTGCGCGTGCGCACGGCTTCCGGATGGATATGGGTGGAGGCGGTCGGCAGGGCGCTGATATGCGCGCCGAACAGGAAGAGTTCATCGCCGCGGACGACGACGTAGGCTTCCTTGATTTGTACGCGGGCGTCGCGGATGGCTTTGACTTCCCAGCCTTCCAGCACGATGCCGGCTTCGTAGCGATCCTCGATAAAGTAGTCGTGGAAGGCTTTTCTGTTGTCTGCTATGGTCATGAGATGGTAAATGTGCGCGGGTCGGTTAAACTACTGTCTCGCGCAAGCGCGATAAAATCAAATGTATCCAACATCATAGCAAATGGTTCTTCAATGGCAGTAGTACATAAATCAGTTTTTCTCGGCTATAGCGCCGAACAAATGTTCGCGCTGGTGGCGGCGGTGGAGGATTATCCCAAATTCCTGCCCTGGTGCGGTGCGGTCGAGATACGCGAGCGGGACGAGAACACGGTTGTCGCCAGCGTGGGCATACATTACCACGGCGTGCGCCAAAGCTTCACCACGTCCAACGAGAACGTGCCGCCGACTTCCATCAAGATGAAGCTGGTGGACGGTCCTTTCAAGACCCTCGATGGCGTGTGGACCTTCAAGGCCTTGCGCGAAGACGCCTGCAAGATCGAACTGGACCTGCACTACGAGTTTTCCAGCCGCGTACTGGAACAGATCATCGGCCCCGTCTTCGGCATGATTGCCAACAGCATGGTCGATTCCTTCTGCAAGCGTGCGGAGACCGTGTATGGCTGAGGCCAGCACGCATGGTATCACCGTGCAAGTCTGCCACGCCTTGCCCGATAGCAGCTTCCTGCGCGCCTTGACAGTGTCAGTGGGCACCACCATCGAGCAGGCGGTGGCGCACAGCGGCTTGCTGCAGGAAATCCCCGGCATCGACCTGGCCGTCAATATGGTCGGCATCTATGGCAAAAAGAAGCCGCTCGATACGGTCTTGCGCGAACATGACCGGGTGGAAGTGTACCGTCCCTTGCAGGCGGACCCGAAGGAGGCGCGCCGGCGCCGGGCTGGCGGCAAGCCCGCCAAGGGCTGAACGGGCTGGGGCTTCACCTTGAGGCCGCTGCCTGGCGCGCGCCATTTTTTGCTATTTTCAAATATCTTTTCTATGCTGCAAGGACGGAGGGCGCTTTTTTCTGTATAATCTGCTTTTGCGCCAATAGGAAATGCTATGCGTCTACTTCAAAAAGCACTCACATTCGATGACGTGCTGCTCGTCCCAGCCTACTCCAACGTTCTGCCCGCCGATACGTCCCTCAAAACTCGCCTGACCCGCAATATCACCCTGAATATTCCCTTGCTGTCCGCAGCCATGGATACGGTGACGGAAGCCCGTCTGGCGATCGCGATGGCCCAGGAAGGCGGCATCGGCATCATCCACAAGAATTTGAATCCGAAGGACCAGGCACGTGAAGTGGCCCGCGTAAAGCGTTTCGAAGCAGGTGTGCTGCGTGATCCGATCACGATTCCGCCGGAAATGAAAATCCGCGACGTGATTGCACTGACGGAACAATACGGCATCAGCGGCTTCCCGGTTGTCAAAGGCAAGGAAGTCGTCGGCATCATCACCAACCGCGATTTGCGCTTTGAGCAGGAACTCGACGCGGAAGCTTCCGCCAAGATGACCCCGCGGGAAAAGCTGGTGGTCGTCAATGAAGACGCCGATACGGCCGAAGCCAAGCGCCTGATGAACAAGCACCGTCTCGAGCGCGTGCTGGTCGTCAACGACGCGTTTGAGCTGCGCGGCCTGATCACCGTCAAGGATATCCAGAAATCGACTTCCCACCCGTTCGCGTCGAAAGACAGCCAGGGCAAACTGCTGGTCGGCGCTGCCGTCGGCGTAGGCGCCAAGGATGAAGAGCGCATCGACCTGCTGGTCGCTGCCGGCGTCGACGTGCTGGTGGTCGACACGGCCCACGGCCACTCGCAAGGCATCCTCGACCGCGTGCGCTGGATCAAGACCAAGTATCCGCAAGTCGAAGTGATTGGCGGCAACATCGCTACCGCCGCTGCCGCCAAGGCGCTGGTGGAATACGGCGCCGATGCGGTCAAGGTCGGCATCGGTCCTGGCTCGATCTGCACCACGCGTATCGTCGCCGGCGTGGGCGTGCCGCAAATCACGGCCATCTCGAATGTTGCCGAGGCACTGGAAGGCACGGGCGTGCCATGTATCGCCGACGGCGGTATCCGCTTCTCTGGCGATATCTCGAAAGCGCTGGCCGCTGGCGCCTCGACCGTCATGATGGGCTCCATGTTTGCCGGTACGGAAGAAGCGCCGGGCGAAGTGATCCTGTACCAGGGCCGCAGCTACAAATCGTACCGCGGCATGGGTTCGCTGGGCGCGATGTCCGATGGTTCGGCTGACCGTTATTTCCAGGACGCCACCATGAAGGCCGACAAGTTCGTGCCGGAAGGTATCGAAGGCCGCGTGGCCTACAAGGGCAGCGTGCTGGCGATCATCTTCCAGCTGGTGGGCGGCGTGCGTCAATCGATGGGTTACTGCGGTTGCGCCACCATCGACGAACTGCGCGAGAAAGCGGAATTCGTGGAAATCACCTCGGCCGGCATGCGCGAGTCGCATGTCCATGATGTGCAGATTACCAAGGAAGCGCCGAATTACCGTTCCGAGTAAATAGCGACACACCAGACCGGCGCCCAGTGCGCCGGTTTTGTAATGACCTCAGATAAAGTCCCCATCATGCATTCTAAAATCCTCATTCTCGATTTCGGTTCCCAAGTCACCCAGTTGATCGCCCGCCGCGTGCGCGATTCCGGCGTGTTTTCCGAAGTCTTCCCGTATGACGTCAGCGACGAATTCGTGCGCAACTATGGCGCCGCTGGCGTGATCCTGTCGGGCAGCCACAATTCCACCCTGGACGGCGACTCGCCGCGCGCGCCGCAAGCCGTGTTCGAGCTGGGCGTGCCCGTGCTGGGCATCTGCTACGGCATGCAAACCATGGCGGCCCAGCTGGGCGGCAAGGTGGAAAACGGCCTGGTGCGCGAATTCGGCTACGCTGAAGTGCGCGCCCGCAGCCACACCAAGTTGCTCAACGGTATCGCCGACTTCGTCACCGACGAAGGCCACGGCATGCTGAAAGTGTGGATGAGCCATGGTGACAAGGTGCTGGAAATGCCGCCAGGCTTCAAGCTGATGGGCAACACCCCGAGTTGCCCGATCGCCGCCATGGCCGACGAAGAGCGCCAGTTCTACGGTGTGCAATTCCACCCGGAAGTGACGCACACGGTGCAGGGTAAGGCCATGCTTGGCCGTTTCGTGCATGAAATCTGCGGCTGCAAATCGGACTGGAACATGCCCGACTACATCAGCGAAGCGGTAGAGAAAATCCGCGCGCAAGTCGGCACCGACGACGTCATCCTGGGCCTGTCCGGCGGCGTTGATTCTTCCGTCGCGGCAGCCCTGATCCATCGCGCCATCGGCGACCAGCTGACCTGCGTCTTCGTCGACCACGGCCTGCTGCGTCTGGACGAAGGCAAGATGGTGATGGACATGTTCGCCAAGAACCTGGGCGTGAAAGTCATCCGCGTCGATGCGGAAGAGCAGTTCATGGGCCACCTGGCCGGCGTCACCGATCCTGAGCAAAAGCGCAAGATCATCGGCCGCGAATTCGTCGAAGTGTTCCAGGTCGAATCGGGCAAGCTGGTCAATGCCAAATGGCTGGCGCAAGGCACGATCTACCCGGACGTCATCGAATCGGCCGGCAAGGGCAAGAAAGGCCAGACCATCAAGAGCCACCATAACGTGGGCGGCTTGCCGGACACCATGAAGCTCAAGTTGCTGGAACCCTTGCGCGAACTGTTCAAGGATGAAGTGCGTAAACTGGGCGTGGCCCTGGGCTTGCCGCATGACATGGTCTACCGCCACCCATTCCCGGGCCCGGGCCTGGGCGTGCGCATCCTCGGCGAAGTCAAGAAAGACTACGCCGACTTGCTGCGCCGCGCCGACGCCATCTTCATCGAAGAATTGCGCAACACGCCGTATGAGCCGGTCGTGGTTCCCGGCTTCGACCAGGATAGCGTGCCGACCAACTGGTACGAAGCGACCAGCCAGGCTTTCGCCGTGTTCCTGCCCGTCAAATCGGTGGGCGTGATGGGCGATGGCCGTACTTACGAATACGTGGTGGCCCTGCGCGCCGTGCAAACGCAAGACTTCATGACAGCCCACTGGGCGCACCTGCCGCACAGCTTGCTGGGCAAGGTGTCGAACCGCATCATCAATGAAGTGCGCGGCATCAACCGCGTCGTCTACGATATTTCGGGCAAGCCGCCGGCGACCATCGAGTGGGAATAATTATCAACCCGGCAGCGTAAGGTAACGCCGGGTCAATGAAACAGCCAAGCCCCTGATTTTTCAGGGGCTTTTTTTTTGCGAAACGAGGTGGCAGGGGTGGCGTGCGGCGGGACCGGCTGTCTACGTCATGCTGCCGCTGAAGGGTTTGCTATGGTCGCCGCATTCACGCCGTCTGCCCCAGGCTGACCAGGCGAGCCAGTGTCTCCTGCGCATTCATGGTCTGGGCCAGCTTGACGGCGTTCATGCCGCGGCTGTCCACGGGGTCGATGCGCGCGCCGTGTTGCAGCAGCAGGTCGAGGATGGCCAGGCGGTTGAACATGGCGGCCATCATCAACGGTGTCTTGCCGTCCGGGCTGGCGCCTTCCACATTCGCGCCGTGCTGGAGCAGCAGGGCGGCGATGTCCAGGTAGCCTTTGTAGGCCACGCCGGCCAGCGGCGTCTGGCCCTGGTCGTTGGGGACGTTGGCGTCGGCGCCCGCTTCGAGCAGCAGGCGCGACGTTTCCAAATGGCCATGGTAGCTGGCCAGCATGATCAGGCTGTCGCCTTTTTCGTTACGGAAGTTGACCGGCACGCCTTGGGCGACCATGGCGCCCAGTTGCTGCGTGTCGCCTTCGCGCACGAGGGCAAACAGGCCCTGGATGAATTCCAGGGTTTCGGCATCCATCGTTGGCGGGAGGTTTCGTGCATCGGTCATCGTGTTCTTTCTGCGAGGGTGGTCAATGTCCTAGTCTACTATGCGGCCGGCGCCAGCGCCTTTTGCCGCGAAGCCAGCGCGGCGCCGATGAACAGGGCGATGGCCGAGGCAATCAAGCCCCGCTCCAGTCCGGCCGGGCCGTCGGCGATCCAGCCGACGACGATGGGGCCAACTATCTGACCCAGCGCGAATACCGTCGTGTAGGCGCTGATGCCGGCCGTCCAGGATCGCTGCGGCAGGTTATGCCGCACCAGGGCCGTGGTCGACGCCACTACCGACAGGAAAACGGCGCCGAAGACGAGGCCGGAGAGGAACACGACTGGTACAAAATTCGTCAGTGCGGGCAGGATGGTGACTGCGCCCAGCACGCCGTTCAGGATCGCCAGCGATTCGCCGCCCTTGTAGCGGTCGAGCATGCGGGCCCAGATGCGCGACGACGCCACCACCGCAAGGCCCAATACAGTGTAGAAAACGGTGATCAGGGTGGCGCTCATGCCTTGCTGCTTGAGCAGGGCGATGACGAAGGTCATGTAGCCGATGTAGCCGACGCCAAACATGAAATAGCCGGCCAGGCTGGGGGAAAAGTCGCGCCAGGCGAAGCGCCGCGGCGTGTCGAGGGCGCGCGGCGCTTCGCCGATCGCCTTGGCCGGCAGTGCCATGATGGCGGTGGCGAGCAGGCAGGCGACACCCAGTGCCAGCCAGGGCCATTGCCACGCATGCGCGGCGCCGTGGTCTTGCGCGGCGGCCAATGCGGCCGGCACCAGCAGGGCTGACAGCGCGATGCCAAAGCCCGTGCCGCCGTAATACAGGCCGATGTAGAAGCCTGCGCGCTGGCTGTGCATGGAACCGAGCCGCGCCGCCAAGACGCCGCCGGCGATGAAAATGAAAGCGCTGGCCACGCCCGCGCACACGCGCTGCAGGAACAGGGCCGTCGTATCGCTGACGAGGCCCGACATCAGCATGAAGAAACTGGCCAGCACGGAACCGATGATCAGCAGGCGCCACACGCCAAGGCGGCGCATCAGCGCGGGCGTGGCCAGGGCGCCGAGAAAATAGCCGAGCGCATTGAAGGTGTTCATGGCCCCGGCCAGCAGGTAAGACCAGCCCAGGTCGGCACGCATGGGCGGCAGCAGCAAGCCATAGGAAAAGCGCGACAGGCCCAGGGCGACGGCGGCGCCCAGCGAGAGCGCCAGCGCGGTGGCCAGCGGGTGGGACGGGGAATGTTCGTGTGTCGGCATGGCCTGAGACCCATCCAGGTAGGGGAAAGCGTGGGTGGAAGTGGCGCTGACGACACGCATTTTTACTACTAAGTTAATGAATCGGACCAGGGAAGTCAAGCAGGGGCACGTCTGTATGTGGCGGGCAACAATGTAATCTTTGTCATCGTTACTTTTGGAGAGAATTGTGAGACTTGCAATCTCATATAATTGCAATCAGGAAATTAACTTGCCAAAATTCAATTTTGCAGCTGACTTCTGATCCTCCATATCTTAAGGGCACTATGAACAAGAATAAACCTGGCGCGTTGTTGATCGCAGCGCTGATTGGCGCGGCGTTGGCTGGCTGCGCTTCCGAATCGTCCCAAGCCCTGGCTGTTCCCACAGTCGCCAGCGCGGCCCGACCTTATGTTGGCCCACGCACCCTGATCGCTGTCGGCAAGTTCGACAACCGCTCCAACTTCATGCGCGGCATCTTTTCCGATGGCGTCGACCGCCTGGGCAGCCAATCGAAAACGATTTTGATTGCGCACCTGCAGACGTCCAACCGTTTCAACGTCCTCGACCGCGACAACATGGCCGAGCTCAAGCAGGAAGCCGACTTCAAGAAACAAGGCCAGAACATCAAGGGCGCGGACTTCGTTGTCACGGGCGATGTGACCGAATTCGGCCGCAAGGAAGTGGGCGACAAGCAATTGTTCGGCATCATGGGCCGCGGCAAGACCCAAGTGGCGTATGCCAAGGTTACCTTGAACGTCGTCAATATCGCTACGTCTGAAGTCGTGTTTTCGGCCGGCGGCGCCGGCGAATACAGCCTGTCGAACCGTGAAGTGCTGGGTTTTGGCGGCACCGCCAGCTATGACGCCACCCTCAACGGCAAAGTCCTGGACCTGGCCATGCGCGAAGCGGTCGAGCGCCTGGTGGCTGGCGTCGAAGCGGGCGCATTGCGCAAACAATAAGGTATCCCATGAAAATAATGATGAACAAGGGCGCAGCCCTGCTGGCCATGCTCGCCTGTGCCGCCCTGACCGGTTGCGCCACGCAATCGAAGACCCTGTACCAATGGGAAGGCTACCAGCCGCAAGTGTATGAATACCTGAAAGGCGAAAGCCCGGAGCAGCAGATGGCCGCCATGGAAAAAGACCTGCAAATGATCGCTGCGAAAGGCAATCATGCGCCGCCGGGCTTCCATGCCCACCTGGGCATGCTGTACTCGATCGCTGGCAAGCCGGAGCAGGTCGCCGCGCAATTCGAAGACGAGAAGAAACTGTTCCCGGAATCGACGCCGTACATGGACTTCCTGTTGGGTAAATTGAAAAAAGGCGAAAAATTATGATGTCGCGCATGTTGAAAATGGCCCTGTGCCTGGGTCCCGCCATCTTCATGGTCGGTTGCGCCACCAAGCAGGCGGCATACGATTACACCGCCTTCAAGGCAGCCAAGCCCCGCTCGATCGTGGTCTTGCCGCCGTTGAACAATTCGCCGGAAGTCAATGCCGGCAACAGCGTCTACGCGCAAGTAACGTATCCGCTGGCAGAAGCGGGTTACTACGTGCTGCCGGTGGCCGTGGTCGGTGAAACCTTCAAGCAGAACGGCTTGACGAACGCGGCCGATATCCACGGCGTCGATGCGAAAAAGCTCAACGAGATCTTTGGCGCCGATGCGGGCCTGTACGTGACGATCTCCAAGTACGGCACGACGTACGCCGTGATCGACAGCGTGACGGTGGTGTCGGTTGATGCCAAGCTGGTCGACCTGAAGACGGGCGCCTTGCTGTGGCAGGGCGCGGCCAGCGCGTCCAGCAATGAAGGCAATAACAGCGGTGGCGGCGGCTTGATCGGCGCGCTGGTGACGGCGGCGGTCAAGCAGATCATCAACACCAGCACCGATGCCAGCCATCCTATCGCCGGCACGGCGAATGCGCGGCTGCTGTCGGCCGGCGTGCCGAACGGCCTGCTGTACGGTCCCCGTTCGGAACGCTATCTGGCGCAGTAAGTGTAATACCAGGCCCTGCACTGTTCAGGGCCTGTCGCCTGGCCGGCGCCGGCTCCAGAACGGCGCCGTCGGCCAGCGCGTTTCCTGGCCGTAGCAGTACGCCAGGTGGCGCTCGTATGCGGCGCCGATGGCGGCCAATTCCCCATTGTAGTGTTGGCAGGCTTGCAGCTCTCCCTGCAGCGTGCGGTCGGCGGCCTCGGCCGCGGCCAGGCCCGTGTACAGGGCGTTGAAGATACCTTGCGACGACAGTGGATCGAAGCTCAGGGCGGCGTCGCCGACGGCGAACCAGCCTGGGCCCGCGCCGGCGTCCAGGCTGGCCGTATGGGCGGGCGTGGCCATGGCGAGGGTATCGGCCGCATAGCCTTGCTGCTCCAGCAATTCCCCCGTGGCGGGCAGTCGGCGCGCCGCCGCTTCCAGCCAGCCGGCGTCGTGCAGGGCGTCGCTGGCGAGCAAGTCCGCATCCGTATGCAGGGCCAGCACGCGGCGCTGGCCGGGCAGGGGCGCGCTGTACCACCAGCCGTGTTCGCAAGCTTCGATGTGGGCCAAGCCCCGCGCCGATGGTGTCCGGTCATGCCCGTATTGCCATACTGAAACCAGCCGGTCGCCGCGCTGGCGCCGCGCCCCGACTTTGCGGGCCAGCCAGGCGCTGCGTCCCGTGGCGTCGATGACGATGCGCGCGGCCGCGTCGCAGGGGCCATGCTGCGTTTGCAGCCGTACTCTCCAGCCGCCATCCTCGGGCGTGATGCCCGCGACTGTGGCCGAAGCCAGCAGGGCGGCGCCGCGCCGACGCGCCTCGTCGCGCAGCCACAGGTCGAAGGTGCCGCGCGCCAGGTGCCAGCCGTGCCCATCGGGATCGCTGAGGAAATGGTGTTCCGTCCAGGCGCCGTTCCACCAGGCGCGGTTGCCGTGGTAGGGCGCATGGCCCTGCCGCAGGAAGGCGTCAAGCAATCCCATGTCCTGCAGCAGGCGCGCAGCGGCCGGCGGCAGCGATTCGCCGATGCGCGCCAGCGGTACGGCCAGCCGGTCGACCAGCAACACCCGGTGCCGTCCCGCCAGGTTCAGGGCGGCCGTGGCGCCGGCCGGACCGGCGCCAACGATGAGCACGTCGGCCTGCAGCAAGGTCACAAGCGGTACCGCTGCAGATGGCGCGCTTTTTCCGTGCCCTCCAGGTCGACGTCGACGAACTCGTCCGGTATGGCCGCTGTCGCACGCAGCTGGTGCTTGCCGGCTACCGGCGGCGGCAGGTTTTCCACCTGCAGGAAGGTGGGGAAGCCGGTCACGTCCGTGGGACCGGGCCGCACCTCGACCACACCCACTTGCGCCAGGTCGCCGATCATGTTGTTGATCTGTTCTTCATAACTGATGTTGCCCAGTGGACGTATCCACGCGGCGCGGCGGGCAAAAGCGGCCAGGCGGTCGTCGACGGGCACTTCGCGGTTCATCACCGTGTCGTAGGCCAGCTTGCTCATCACCTGGTTGGGCACGCGCGCGGGCCAGAACGTGGGCACGTAGGGATCGTAGTCGGACTGGTAGCCGGAGCGGCAGCTGGCCGTGTCCGTCTGCCATGGCACGGCCATCCAGCGCGTCACGCCGCCGGCGATCTGCGCCGAGCAGGGGCTGCCGATATTGTCCGGCGTCAGGACGGCGCCGTAATCGGGCTCGACCCAGCCCGGCGGCCGGTGCGCTAGGCGGAACGGCGCGCTGTACATGCTGGCCTGTCGCATGGGCCAGGTCATTTCGCAGCCCGGGTGGAAGGCGTCGGCCAGGCAGAACTCCATGGCCGCGCGCAACAGGGTGTCCGGTTGCTGCGCCACGTCCACCTCGGCCAGGCTTTGCGGCGGCACCTTGCCGGGTGCGTAGTCGTCCGTGAACTTGCCGTCGGCCCATTGCTTGAGGAAGCGCAATTGCAGATTGCTCAGCGCGCAGTTCTGGCGCGGCGTGTCTGCCGGCGGGATGGCCATCGCATCGCCATACAGCCACGGCCACGGCGATGGCGCCCAGGCGTCGCGCTCGAACTGGCGGAACTGGTTATAGATGACGTTGCGCCACTCCCTGCGGTTTTCGGACGGGCTGGACAGGCGCGCCATCCATTCGTCGCGGCTGAACGGCGTGCTGCCGTCCCAGCCGAAGGCGGCCGCGAAGCCCGCGTTGACCCATTGCAGGTTCGACAGGCGCTCGAAAATGGGGCGGATATCGTCCTGGAACGAGGGAAGGGCAGGCGCGGCAATTTTGCCTTCGGAAACAAACAAGTCGCGCATCAAGTCCCACATGGTGCGCACGGACTTTTGCTGCGGCGCATAATCGGGCGGCGCGACGACCACCCAGGCCATGTCGACGGGCAAAGCCTGGCCCTGATAGCTGACCTTGGCGCAGACGGGGCCGTCGGACGTGTCGTCATGCCAGCCTTCGTTGTTGGCGAAGGTGATGGCGCGCGCGCCATTCCACGAGGCCGACTTGCCATGGCCGCCCAGCACGATCAGCCGTCCCATGGCGTCCGTCTGCAATTCGCCCAGGTAGACGGGCGTGCCCAGGAAGCTGCCGCTGTCGAAGGCGACGGCCGACTGTTCCTTGCCGCTGATCTTGCGCTCGCCCGGCGTGATGGACAACTGCGCGCGGTCCGTGACGGCCATGTTGCGCAGGAACGAGGGCTGGGTGACGTGTGCCTCCGGAATATCGAGCGCGATCTGGAACTGGTACCACGCCGCCTTGGTGTTGGCCAGGGTGACGGCCCATTCGATGTCGGCATTGCTTGCGTTCAATTCGGCCACGGCCACGCCGGCGGCATTCAGACCATAGATGCGAAAGCTTGCCGCCTGGCGCTTGATGGCTCCGGACGCATCGCGGTAGTACCCGGCCGGGCGCGCCGCCGGTTCCGGCACTTCCGGTCCCAGAAAGTATTCGCTGGGACTGTTGCCCACGCGGGCAATGCCGATGGGCGGATAAATCGCCGCCCTGACGATGACGGTATCTTGGGTGGAACTGGACATGGCAGGCCTTTCCAGATGCGTGGAGGGAAGGAAAATATACCGCATAAAAAACGCGCCAAATGCGCACATAGTCACCGCATCGTGAATTCCTGCGAGGGGCGGCCGACACATGCTGCGGCCTCGGCCAGACCCGCTTTTTCCAGCCACGTTAAGATAGCGGTATTTTCAAGACTGCGAGAGGTCCAGGTGCGCGTGTTGCTGGTGGAGGACGATCCGATGATCGGGGAAAGCCTGGTCGAGGGCTTGCGCGGCGAGTGCTATGCCGTGGACTGGGTGCGCGACGGCCACGATGCGGAGCTGGCGCTGGCCGGTTTCGCCTACGATCTGATGCTGCTGGACCTGGGCTTGCCCGGCAAGGAGGGCATGGAGGTGCTGCGCAGCATGCGCGCGCGGGGCGCCGAGTTGCCCGTGCTGATCATCACGGCGCGCGACGGCACGCCGGCCCGCGTCGACGGGCTCGACAGCGGCGCCGACGATTACCTGGTCAAGCCGTTCGACCTCGACGAGCTGCTGGCGCGCATCCGCGCGCTGCTGCGGCGCCGGGTCAGCCGTTCGCGCTCCGTCATCGAGCATGGCGCGCTGATACTCGATTTGGCCAGCCACGACGTCACGTTCGAGGGAGAACTGATCAAATTGCCGCCGCGCGAGTTTTCCGTGCTGCGCGCCTTGCTCGACCATCCGGGCAAGGTGGTGTCGAAGCGTCAGCTGAGCGAGAAGCTGTATGGCTGGGATTGTGAAGTGGAAAGCAATACCGTCGACGTGTACGTGTACCAGCTGCGCAAGAAGTTCGGCGCGGACTGCATCCAGACCGTGCGCGGCGTGGGCTACAAGATGCGGCTGGCAGCATGCTGACCATCCGCCGCCAATTGCTGCTCGGTTTGCTGGCCGCCACCTTGCTGTGCGTGCTCGGCGCCGGCATTTCGCTGTTCCGCTCGCTGCTGGAAGAAACCAATGAGCTGGCCGACTTGCAGCTGCGCCAGCTGGCCGTGGCCTTGCCCGACGAGTTCGAGCCGCAGGCGGGCCTGGCCGCCGCGCAAGACCCGGAAGAAGCGTTCGTGCTGCAGGCGTGGGACGAGGATGGACAGCCCTTGCCCGTCCTGCAGGGCCAGCCGGCATTGCCGCGCTATGCGCTGGCCGGCTTTGCCGATGTCACATTGCACGGCGAGGACTGGCGCCTGTATGGCGAGACGCGGCGCGGCCGCTACGTGCAGGTGGCGCAGGCGCAGGCCGTGCGCGACCAGCTGGCATGGCAGATGACCACGCGCGCCGGCGCGCCGCTGCTGGTGTTCGCGCTGATCCTGGCGCTGCTGATCGTCGCCGTCGTGGGGCGCGCGCTGGCGCCGCTGCACCGGCTGGCCGAATCCGTGGCGGGACGCTCGCCGGACGCCTTGACGCCGCTGGCGGCCGACGACATGCCGCCCGAACTGCGGCCCGTGGCGCTGGCGTTGAATAGCCTGATGGGGCAGTTCGAGGCGGCGCTGACGGCGCAGCGCACCTTTGTCGCCGATGCCGCGCATGAATTGCGCTCGCCGCTGACGGCGCTGAAACTGCAGTTGCAAGTGGCCGAGCGGGCCGGCAGCGAGGAGGAACGCCGCGTGGCGCTGGCACGGCTGCACGAACGGCTGGACCGCAGCACGCACCTCGTGCGGCAACTGCTCAGCCTGGCGCGCCATGAAACGGCGCTCACGGCCAGCCAGCTGCACACGGTGGACCTGGGCCAATTGCTGGAAGCGGCCGTGGCCGACCACAGCGCACTGGCCGACAGCCGCGACATCGACCTGGGCGTGCTGGAAACGCCGCCGGCCAGGGTGCTGGTGCAAGCAGATCCCGACGGCTTGCAAGTGTTGCTGAATAACCTGATCGACAACGCCTTGCGCTACACGCAGCAGGGCGGCAGGGTCGATTTGCAGGCGGCGCTGGAAGAGGGCAGGCCGCTGCTGCGTGTGTCCGACAACGGCCCCGGCGTGCCGCAACAGCACCATGCGCGCCTGTTCGACCGCTTTTTCCGCCCCGACGGCAACGACGCCTGGGGCTGCGGCCTGGGCTTGTCCATCGTGCGCCACATCGCCGAGCACCACCAGGCCGACATCGCGCTGGCCGAAGGCGAGGCGGGGCGGGGACTGCAGGTGACGGTGCGTTTTCCGCAGGCGGCGTGAATGAAAAAAGCGGATGCCGGTGAGGGCATCCGCTTTTCAGTCACAAACGAGGCGCTTAGGCCAGCTCGGTGATGAATTGCTCGCGCGCAGGGCGCACTTTTTTCAGGTCCACCAGCCAGTCGCCTTCGTCGGCGCGGTAGCCGAGCGGCAGCATGACGACGGAGCGCAGGCCTTTTTCGCGCAAGCCCAGGATCTCGTCGACCTTGGCCGGATCAAAACCTTCCATCGGCGTCGAATCGACTTTTTCCTGCGCTGCGGCGATCAGGGCCGTACCCACGCCGATGTACGCCTGGCGCGCCGCGTGCTGGTAGTTGGTTTCCGCATCGCGCTGCGGATACGCGGCCAGGATTTGCTGGCGGTACGCTTCCCAGCCTTCGTTTTTGAAGCCGCGCACTTCATTGACCAGGTCAAAGCGCGCGTTGATGCGTTCTACCGTGTAGTTGTCCCAGGCGGCAAATACCAGCAGGTGCGAGGCGTCCGTCACTTGCGACTGGTTCCATGCGTGCGGCTTGATCTGCTCGCGCAGGGCCGGATTCGTCACGACGAAGACTTCGTAAGGATGCAGTCCGCTGGAGCTGGCCGTCAGGCGCACGGCTTCCAGAATGCGCTCGACCTTGTCTTGCGGCACCGTTTTCGTCGGGTCCATTTTCTTGGTGGCGTAGCGCCATTGCAGTGTTTCGAGCAAATCGGACATATAAATCCCTTTCATAATGAATAGTTCAGATTGGAAATGATAGCGGATTCAGGCATTTCAAGTGCAAAGGGGCAAAGAATTGCTTGTCATACTCAAGCTAGCGCACTCCAGCATGATTGTCTACAGGCCAACCATGGCAAGCTCCACGTCCGGGTAGCGCGCACCCTGTACGCTGGCGGGCGCAATGGCGGCGCCGATGGCGGCCAGCTCGGCGTCGCTCAGGGTGATCTGCGCGGCGGCCACGTTTTCTTCCAGGTGGACCAGGCTGCGGGCGCCGGGAATCGGCACGATGTCGGTACCTTGCGCCAGCAGCCAGGCCAGGGCCAATTGCGCCGCCGTGGCGCCGCGCGCGGCCGCCAGGCGCTGCAATTCGGCAACGAGGTGGGCGTTGGCCGCCATCGCGGGCGGCTGGAAGCGGGGCAGGCTGTGGCGGTAATCGTCTGGCGCCAGCGCGGCGCCGGATGTGAGTTGTCCCGTCAGGAAGCCCCGGCCCAGCGGGCTGTAGGGCACGAAGCCGACGCCCAGTTCGCGGCAGGCGGGGAGTACGTCGGCTTCCACGTCGCGGCTCCACAGCGAGTATTCGGACTGGACGGCCGCAATCGGGTGCACGGCGTGGGCGCGACGCAGGGTGGCGGCCGACACTTCCGACAGGCCCAGGTGGCGTACCTTGCCTGCCCGCACCAGATCGGCCATGGCGCCGACCACGTCTTCGATGGGCACGGCGGGGTCCACGCGGTGCTGGTACAGCAAGTCGATGCACTCGATGCCGAGCCTCGACAGCGACGCTTCCACGGCCCGGACGACGTGCTCGGGGCGGCTGTCGACGCCCGCCATGCGTTCCACGCCCTGGCCGTGAGGCAAGATCTTGAAGCCGAACTTGGTGGCGATGTGGACCTTGCCGCGCAGTTCCTTCAGGGCGCGGCCTACCAAGTCCTCGTTGGCGTAGGGACCGTAGACTTCCGCCGTGTCGATCAGGGTCACGCCCAGTTCCACGGCGCGGTGCAGCACGCGCAGCGAGGTGGCGTCGTCCGCGCCGCCGTAGGCAAAGCTCATGCCCATGCAGCCCAGGCCGATGGGGGCGACGCGCAAGCCGGAGTTGCCCAGTGTTCTGTGATTGTCCATTGCATTCCTCTTTAATAGTTGGAACACAGAGTATGGGCGGGCGCACAGCATGCGATAAGATAGCTTATCCTGCATGTATTGCTGAATGAAACTCATGAATGATGGCTGACCTCAACGAATTGACGGCCTTTGCCGCCGTCGCCCGCCTGCGCAGTTTTCGCAAGGCGGCCCTGGAACGGGGCGTGTCCGCCTCCGCCCTTAGCCATGCGCTACGCGCGCTGGAAGAGCGGCTGGGCGTGCGCCTGCTCAACCGCACGACGCGCAGCGTCACGCCGACGGAGGCGGGCCAGTTGCTGCTGGCGCGGCTGGCGCCGGCCATGCGCGAAATCGACGATGCCTTGCTTGACTTGAGTACCTTGCAGGATGTGCCTGCAGGCAAGCTGCGCCTGAACGTGCCCCGTCCGGCCGCCCGCTTGCTGCTCGCGCCCATGCTGGCCAGTTTTGTCGCCCGCTATCCGCGCGTGCAGGTCGAAGTGGTGACCGATGACGGCATGATCGATATCGTGCGCGACGGTTTTGACGCGGGCATCCGCTTCGGCGAGCAGGTGGCGGCCGACATGATCGCCGTGCCCGTGGGCGCGCCGCAACCGTTCGTGGTGGTGGCGTCGCCCGCCTACCTGGCCGCGCATGGCGCGCCAGCCACGCCGCGCGCGCTGCTGAACCACGCCTGCATAGGCCGGCGTTTTCCCAGCGGGCGCCAGTATGCGTGGGAGTTCGAGCAGGCAGGCGAGGGCGTCAGCATCGCCGTCGGCGGGCCGCTCGTGTTCGATGACGATGAATTGATGCTGCGCGCGGCCCGCGATGGCGCGGGGCTGGCGTATGTGTACGAGGCCGATGCGCGCGCCGATATCGCGGCGGGCCGCCTGGCGTGCGTGCTGGAGAGTTGCCTGCCGCCGCCGCCCCGTTATTTCCTGTACTACCCGAGCCGGCGGCAGATGCCGGCCGTTTTGCGCGCCTTTGTCGACATGCTGCGCGCGCCGGCGTAGTTAGCCAGCGGGCGGCGGCGCCGCATGCTCGACCGGCCACTTGATGGTGAACAGGCTGCCGCCCGCCTTGCCACGCGTGCAGACGGCGCTGCCGCCGTGGGCGCGGGCGATGGCCTCGACCACGGCCAGCCCCAGTCCGCTGCCCGCGTTCAGGTCGACCCTGGCGCTGTCGCCGCGGCGGAATGCTTCGAACACGTACGGCGCCAGTTCGTCGGCAATGCCGGGACCCGCATCCTCGACGCTCAGATAATACTGGCCGGCCAGCACGCGGGTGCGCACGCGCAGCAGGCCCGGATGCGCATAGCGGCGCGCGTTGTCGAGCAGGGCCAGCACGATTTGCCGGATGCGCGCCGCGTCGCAGCAGACGGGATGGTCGGACAGGTGCAGTTGCAGGGTAAAACCGGCCGCTTCCATTTCCTGCGCCAGCAACCGGCCCACTTCCTCGATTTCCAGGGTCAGGTCCGTCCACGCCATGCGCAGCTGCATGTGGCCGCTGTCGGCCAGGCTCAGGGTGCGCAAATCCTCGATCAGGCGGCCCAGATCTTCGACTTGCGCCAGCAGGCTGGAAAACGGCACTTCCTCGGGTTTGAAGACGCCGTCGACGACGCCTTGCAAGGTGCCGCGCAGGATAGTCACGGGCGTGCGCAGTTCGTGCGCGATGGCCGCGTTCCACGTTTCGCTTTCCTTGGCCGCCCGCTGCAGGCGCTCGGCCATGCTGTTGAAGTCATCGACCAGCATGGCCGTCTCGCCCAGGCTGCGGTCGCCCGCGAAGGCGCGCGCGGACAGGTCGCCATGGGCCACGCGGCGCACGCTGTCCATCACGGAGTTGATCGGTTTGAGGATGCGCGAAGCCAGCTTGAGGGCGAAAAACGCGGCCAGGCCCAGGCCGAAGATGGTGATGGCGAAGATCCACAGCCATTCGGCCGTCGTCGGCGACCAGTCGTCCGGCTCGGACAGCATGCCGGGATCGATCTTGAAGGCGATGGCGAAGAAGGTCCAGGAACCGATCCAGATGATCAGGATGCTGCACACCATCAGCACGGACATCGACAGGATGATCTGCCGGTTCAAGCCTGTGAAGCGCATCAGAGATCGCTTTCCAGGCGGTAGCCTACGCCGCGCAGGCTGGCCGGCATGTTCATCACGCCCGCTTCTTCCAGTTTCTTGCGCAGCTTGCTGACGTGGCTGTCCACCGTGCGTTCCATCGAATTGCTCTCGGGCATGCACGACTCGAGCAATTCCAGGCGGCTGCAGACGCGCCGCGGCGTGCGCGCCAGGTGGGCCAGCAGGCGAAATTCAGTCAACGTCAGGCTGAGCATGAGAGGCTGGGCCATGCCATCCTGCAGCACGCTGGCCACATAGGTTTCCTGGTCGATTTCGATGGGGCCGCAGCGCAGGCGCTGGCCGCCCACCGGGTGGTGGCGCACGCGCGAGCGGCGCAGCACGGCCGCCACGCGGGCCACCACTTCGGCCGGATTGAAGGGCTTGATGATGTAGTCGTCGGCGCCCACGCGCAGGGCGGCCAGTTTGTCCGCATCCTGGTCGCGCGCCGTCAGCATGATGACGGGCGTCTCGCCGCGCCGCCGCACTTCGGCCAGCACGCCCCAGCCATCCACACGGGGCATTTGCACGTCGAGCAGCAGCAGGTCCGGCGCCAGCGCCAGGTGCTGCTGCAGCGCTTCCTGGCCATCGTGCGCAAAGGCCGTGCGGTAGCCGTCGCGCTCGAGGTAGCCGGCGAGAATGCGGGCGATTTGCGGTTCATCTTCGGCGATCAGGACGAGAGCGGAAGGCGGCGTGGTGGCAAGGAAGGAGGGCTGGCTGGCGCTGTGATGATAGTTCATGCAATTAGTCTAGCATTCTTCGCTGTCTCCATCGAATCTCCACATTTCTTTGACGGAACATCCACGTTGGCCTTCTATGCTCTTGTTATCTGTCGACCGGACTGCCGGTTGGGATCAGCCATAGAGAAAAGTCATGCCAGTAAAGTACCTCACCAGGAAAAACACGTTGATCGCCGCGGCACTGCTCAGTCTTGCCGCCTGTTCCAAGCCTGCGCCGGAAGAAGGCGCCGCGCCGCCCGCCGCCGTCACGGTGCTCAAGCTGCAAGCGGCGCCCGTCGTCCTCAGCGACGAATTGCCGGGCAGGGTGGCCGCCTTCCGCACGGCCGACATCCGTCCGCAGGTGGGCGGCATCGTGCTGCGCCGCCAGTTCGAGCAGGGCGCCGAAGTGAAAGCGGGACAGAAGCTGTTCCAGCTCAATCCGGCGCCGTTCCAGGCGGACGTCGATTCGGCCGCCGCCGCCCTGCAGCATGCGGTGGCCACGGCAAACCGCGCCAGCAGCCAGGCCGACAGGTTAAAACCGCTGGTGGAAGCGGACGCCATCAGCCGCCAGGCGTATGACGACGCCGTGGCCCAGCGCGAGCAAGCCGTGGCCACCGTGGCGCAGGCGCGTGCCGCCCTGGCGCGGCGCCGCCTGGACCTGGCCTTTGCCAGCATCGAAGCACCGATTGCCGGACGCATCGGCTCCGAACTGGTGACGGAAGGGGCGCTCGTGGGCCTGGCCGATGCGACGCCGATGGCGCGCATCCAGCAGATCGACAAGGTGTATGTCGACGTGCGCCAGCCGGCCGCCGCGCTGGCCGCCTTGCAAGCCTCGGGCAACGGGGGCGCGGACAAGCTGCCCGTGACCATTTTGGGGGCCGATGGCCAGCCGCACCCCGTCACGGGCCGCATCCTGTTCTCGGGCATCAGCGTCGATGCGGGCACGGGCGACGCCGTCATCCGCGTGCTGGTCGACAATCCGCAGCGCCAGCTCTTGCCTGGCATGTTCGTGCGCGCCCGCATCGCCCGCGCCGTGCAGGCAAATGGCGTGCTGCTGCCGCAGCAGGCCGTCTTGCACAGCAGCGGCGGCCAGGCGCAGGCCTGGGTCCTCGATGGCACGAACAAAGCGAGCCTGAAAACCATCGCCGTGGGTGATGTGATCGACCACCAGTACGTAGTCAACGGCGGCTTGAAGGCGGGCGAAACCGTCGTCATCGAAGGCCAGGAACGCTTGCAGCCGGGCGCCACCGCCGCGCCGCAGCCGTGGAAGCGTGCCGCCGCCGTGGCTGCAACTGCGGCAACTGCTGCCGCCAAGGTGCATTGATGCGCCATTTGAATACCATGAAAGTTTAACGACATGCCTCAATTTTTCATCAACCGCCCCGTCTTTGCGTGGGTGGTGGCGGTCTTCATCGTCCTGTTCGGACTGATCGCCATACCGCAATTGCCGATTGCGCGCTTCCCCTCGGTGGCGCCGCCCAGCGTCAGCATCAGCGCCAACTACCCTGGCGCCACGCCGCAAACCATGAACGATTCCGTGGTGGGCCTGATCGAACGCGAACTGTCGGGCGTCAAGCACCTGCTGTATTTCGAGTCGTCGACCGATACCTCGGGTTCTGCCTCGATCACCGTCACCTTCCAGCCGGGCACGGATCCGGAAATGGCCCAGGTGGACGTGCAAAACCGCCTGAAAGCCATCGAACCGCGCCTGCCGCAAGCCGTGCGGCAAAACGGCTTGACGGTGGAGTCGGCGTCGTCCGGTTTCCTGATGATCGTCAGCCTGATTTCCGACAATGGCCAGCACGATGAAGTGGCGCTGGGCGACTACCTGGCGCGCAACGTGACGGAAGAACTGCGCCGCATTCCCGGCGTGGGCAAGGTGCAGTTGTTCGGCTCCGAGCGCGCCATGCGCATCTGGGTCGATCCGGCCAAGCTGGTGTCGTACAACATCGCCATGGGCGAGCTGACGGCCGCCATCGCGCAGCAAAATGCGCAGATCGCCCCGGGCCGCCTGGGCGACTCGCCCGCCGTGCACGGCCAGCGCGTGACCATCCCGCTGACGGTGCAGGGCCAGCTGCAAACGCCGGCCGAATTTGCCGCCATCGTCCTGCGCGCGAATGCGGACGGCTCGAAAGTGACGATCGGCGACGTGGCGAAAGTCTCGCTGGGCGCGCAAAGCTTCAATTTCAGCATCCGCGAAAACGGGCAAGCCGCGTCGGGCGCCGCCGTCATGCTGTCGCCGGGGGCCAACGCCGTGCAGACGGCCAGCGCCGTGCGTGCGCGCATGGCCGAACTGGCGCACACCATGCCGGCCGGGATCAAGTATTCGGTGCCGTTCGATACGGCGCCGTTCGTGAAGATCTCGATCGAGAAGGTCGTCGTCACCTTGCTGGAAGCGATGGTGCTGGTCTTCCTCGTCATGTATCTGTTCCTGCAAAAGATACGCTATACGCTGATTCCCGCCATCGTCGCACCGATTGCCCTGATGGGTACGTTCACGGTCATGCTGATGGCCGGCTATTCCGTCAACGTGCTGACCATGTTCGGCATGGTGCTGGCCATCGGCATCATCGTCGATGATGCCATCGTCGTGGTGGAAGCCGTCGAGCGCCTGATGGCGACCGAAGGCTTGTCGCCGAAGGAGGCGACGTCGAAAGCCATGCGTGAAATCACGGGGGCGGTAGTGGGCATCACCCTGGTGCTAACGGCCGTGTTCATCCCGATGGCCCTGGCCAGCGGTTCCGTAGGCGCCATCTACCGCCAGTTCACCCTGGCCATGGCCGTGTCGATCCTGTTCTCGGCGTTTTTGGCGTTGACCCTGACGCCGGCCCTGTGCGCCACCATGCTCAAACCCATCGGTCCGCACGACCATGACAAGAAGGGCTTCTTCCTGTGGTTCGACCGCCAGTTTGAACGCATGACGGCCCGCTATGAAAAAGGCGTGGTGGCGATGGTGAAACGCGCGGGCCGCTCGATGGTGCTGTATGGCGCCATCGTCGCGGCGCTGGGCGTGGCTTTCATGCAGCTGCCGTCGGCCTTCTTGCCGGAGGAAGACCAGGGATACTTCATCACCTCGATCCAGCTGCCGTCCGACGCGACGATGGAGCGCACGCTCGACGTCGTCAAGCTGTACGAGCAGCACGTGGCCACGCGGCCCGGTATCGAAGTGAACCAGTCTATTCTTGGCTTCAGTTTTTCCGGCGCGGGCCCGAACGCGGGCCTGGCCTTCACCATGCTGAAGGATTGGAAACAGCGCAACGGCGCCACGGCGCAGGAAGAAGTGGCGCTGGCGCAGGCCGCCATGTCGCAGGCGAAGGAGGGCGTCATCATGAGCCTGATGCCGCCCGCCATCGATGAACTGGGCAACTCGTCCGGCTTTTCCCTGCGCCTGCAAGACCGCGCCAACCAGGGTGTCGCTGCTTTGCAGGCGGCGCAGAACCAGTTGCTGGGCCTGGCCGCGCAAAGCGGCAAGGTGGCGGGCGTGTATCCGGACGGCTTGCCGCCCGGCGCCAGCGTGCGCCTCGATATCGACCGCACCAAGGCCGAAGCGCTGGGCGTGTCGTTTACGGCCATTGCCGACATGCTGACGGCGGCCATGGGCTCGACCTATGTCAACGATTTCCCGAATGCCGGCCGCATGCAGCAGGTGATCATCCAGGCCGATGCGCCGTCGCGCATGCAGTTGAACGACGTGCTGGCCCTGCGCATCCGCAATAACGCGGGCGGCATGGTGGCGCTGGGCGAGCTGGTGCGCCCCGTGTGGAGCGAGTCGCCGCTGCAGCTGGTGCGCTACCAGGGTTACCCTGCGGCGCGCATTTCGGGCAGTGCGGCACCGGGCGTATCGAGCGGCGACGCCATGCTGGAAATGGAGCGTCTCGTGAAGCAGCTGCCACCCGGCTTCGCGCTGGCGTGGACGGGCCAGTCGCTGCAAGAGAAGGAATCGGCGTCGCAAGCGCCCATGCTGATGGCGCTGTCGATGCTGGTGGTCTTCCTCGTGCTGGCGGCCCTGTATGAAAGCTGGTCGATTCCCGTCTCCGTGATGCTGGTCGTGCCTTTGGGATTATTGGGCGCCGTGCTGGCCGTGATGTTGCGCGGCATGCCGAACGACGTGTTCTTCAAGGTGGGCATGATCACGATCATCGGCCTGTCGGCGAAGAATGCGATCCTGATCGTCGAATATGCGCGCCAGTTGCAGGCGCAAGGCAAGGGCTTGGTCGAAGCGACCGTGGAGGCGGCCCGCTTGCGCTTGCGCCCGATCTTGATGACGTCGCTGGCGTTCGCGCTGGGCGTCGTGCCGCTGATGCTGGCCACGGGCGCCAGCGCCGAGACGCAGCACGCGATCGGCACGGGCGTGTTCGGCGGCATGATCACCGCCACCGTGCTGGCCGTGTTTTTCGTGCCCGTGTTCTTTGTCGTGGTGCTGGGCGCCGTCGACAAGATGGGCACGTACTTCAACAAACGCAGTCATCGCATCGCCGTCAAGGCGGTGGAAGGAGAGTTGTAATGCGTTTATTCTTTATCACGCCCCTGGCCGTGCTGGCCTTGTCGGCGTGTTCATTGACGCCGCCGCTGGTCAAGCCGGCGGCGCCGATCCCTGCCGCGTATGCCGAGGTCTCCGCACCGGGCAGTGTGGACACTGCGGCGGACCTGGGCTGGCGCCAGATGCTGCTCGATGCGCGCCTGCAGCGCCTCGTCGACATCGCCCTGGAGAACAACCGCGACTTGCGCGTGGCGTCCCTCAACGTGGAAGCCGTGCGGGCCCAGTACCAGATCCAGGATGCGGGCCGCTATCCGGCCATCGGCGCGACTGCGGGCGGCGTGCGCCAGCGCGGCACCGATGCGGTGACACAGAATCAGTTCACTGCCGGCATCGCCATGAGCGCGTTCGAGATCGACCTGTTCGGCCGCCTGCGCTCCCTGTCCGATGCCGCGTTTTCCCGCTACCTGGCCACGCAGCAGGGCCAGCGCGCCGCGCACATGGCCCTGATCGGCGCCGTGGCCGATGCGTATCTGGAGCAGCGGCTGGCGGAAGAGCAGCTGGCGCTGGCCCGCCAAACCCTGCTTGACTGGCGCCAGGCCTTGCTCCTGACGCAGCGCCTGCATGGCGCGCAGCAGGGCAGCGGCCTGGACGTGGCGCAGGCGCAAGGGCAGGCGGCCACGGCGGAGGCGGACGTGCAGGCGCGCGAACGGGCCAGTGCCATGGCGCGCAACAACCTGGAATTGCTGCTCGGTGCGCCGCCGCCGACTGACTTGCCGGCTGGCCGGCCGCTCGACGGCCAGCCCGTGCTGACGCAGCTGCCGCCCGGCCTGCCGTCGGACTTGCTGGCGCGCCGGCCCGACATCCTGCAGGCGGAATACGCGCTGGTGGCGGCGAATGCGGAAATCGGCGCCGCCCGCGCCGCCTTCTTCCCGCGCCTGTCGCTGACGGCGTCGCTGGGCTTTGCCAGTCCGGAACTCGGTGACCTGTTCCGCGGCAGCGCGCGCAGCTGGTCGTTCGCGCCGCAAGTGACGCAGCCGCTGTTCCAGGGCGGCCAGCTGCGCGCGGAACTGCAGCTGTCGCGCCTGCGCAAGGACGTGGCCGTGCTGCAGTACGAACAGGCGATCCAGTCGGCCTTCCGCGACGTGCGCGACGGCCTGGCCGGCAGCGCCACGTACGCGCAGCAGATCGATGCCCAGCAGCGCGTGGTGGTAGCGGCGCAGCAGCGCCAGCGCCTGTCGCAGCTGCGCTACGACGCGGGCCAGGACAGCCGCCTGGAATTGCTCGACGCGCAGCGCCAGTCGTATGCGGCGCAGCAGACGCTGCTCGACGCGCGGCGCGACCAGTTCAAGTCTGCCGTGGCCTTGTACAAGGCGCTGGGGGGCGGGCTGGAAGAGTAGGGACTAGGCGGCAGGCCTTGGCGGGGCCAGCGCCAGCGACCACGGTTCCCGTCCCGGACGCAGGGCATACGCGACCACGGTGCCGTGGCCGCTGGAATCGGCCAGCACGGCGGCCACGCCGTGGACCGGGTTGCCGGACAGGGCACGCAAGTCGAAGTTTGGCATGCTCAGGCGACTCCACCTTGGCTGGGCGCCCGAGTCCAGCATGCACAGCTGCCCCTCGCCATAGGCGATGAAGCCATCATGGAAATTGCCCGACACCATCTCGATGGCCAGCGGTGGCGGCGGCAGCGCCGTCCAGGCGTCGTCGCCGCGCGCCAGTTTTGCTGCCGCACCGTCGCCCACCGCCAGCATGCCATGCTGCCAGTCGCCGGCGATCAGGGTGGCCTTGCCGCGCAACAGCGTGGGCGGGGCGGGGCAGCGCTCCCATGCATTCCACTCACCATTGCCATTGGCGGACCTGTCCAGCCGGTACAGGCCGTGACCATCGGCGGCCAGCAGCAGGTAGCCGTGATGGTCGCCGGCCAGGCCGGCCATGCCGGTGCCGGCAGGCGGCCCCGCGACGTCTTTCCAGCGCGCCAGCGGCTGGCCCAGGGCGGCGAGAAAACGGATGGCCGTGCCATGGACCAGCGTGGTGTAGCCGGCGCCGTCGCCGAGCAGGCAGGCGAACGCCGTATCGCCAGGCAGGAAGCCAGGGGCCCTGGCACAGTCCCGCCAGTACAAGTTCGGCTCGACCTGGGCCAGGCTGCGCACCGTGCCATCGTCGCCCAGCAGTACGATACCGGTGGCGGGGCTGCCGGCGATGCGGATGTAGTTGCTCATGCGGGTATCCTTATCGCGTGTTGTTTTGCTGAATGTCTACCATGCCGGACGCCGGGACTGCCGGGGCGAGCAGGCGAAGGTCATCTTTATCATGCCGTAAAGGCCCCGATCGGGCGGTTGCGCGCCAGGCTCCAGCCTGTCGTGTGTTGGGGGCCGGGCTTGCCGTCGGCCTGCTGCACGCTGTGGCTCCAGAGGATTTCCGTAAAGTTCAGCTTGAACTGTTCGGTGGGCATGTCGTCGGGATGGGTTTGCAGCTGGATTTCGCTGATCAGCGCGTCGCGCAGCGAGATGGTGATGATGTTGACCGTCTTGTCGCCCGCGTTGCGGGCGATGTACAGCTTGGTCGGCTGGGTCGCACCCCTGCCCAGCGGCTCGGCGCGCAGGCACAGTTCATACAGCTTGACGGACGTCTGGTCGACATATTTGACGCAGCTAAATTCCGTGATCACGGGCCGTCCGGATGTGCGCGCAGAATTGCTGACGTCCGTCGTTATTTGCTGCTTCATGCCCTGGTGCAGCGAGACCAGTTCGATGCATGGACCCATGCCCTGCAGCGCAGCGGCGTCGCGCCAGATGGTGTCGATGCCGGCATTGCCATCACCCGGCGTCTTGCCGAACACGAGCTCCCCGTTGCCGGGTTCCAACAAGATCAAATCCATGGCGATGCTCCCTTCAAGTCAGTGTGTACGGACCTTTTGCGCTACAGCTGGATATGGCGCGGGCGTGGCACTTGCCAGCCCGCTTCGCCGTAGCTGTCGACAAAACAGATTTTCAACTGCGCCATGCCTTGCGAGGTGAAGCAGACGATTACCGTGGCGCTCTGGCGGTCACGGGTGACGAACCATTGGGCGTCGCTGCGCGCCAGGCCGAAGCTGCTCACGCGATGCACCAGCAGGTCGGCGCTGCCGCGTTCCACCAGGGCTACGCGCAGCTGCGCATCGCCCAATGCGGTTGTCTGATACACGATTGCCATAGTCCGCCCCATGTTTTTGGATATCCTGTCCAGGACTATACACTGAAAAAGTTGCCTAAATACAAGCACAAATTGCGCCGAAATAAATTTTTTTGCATGGCTGCATCCAAACGCGGGCACGGCGAGTAGTACAGGGGTGCGCTCGCCGCAACGGCGGCATGAGCGGCACCTCCACTCACTTTATCGGGACCACGACCATGTCACCACTGCCAACCTTGCCATTCGCCAAGCTGCTGCTTGTTTCCGCCGTCGCCATGACCTTGTCCGCTTGCGGCGGTGGCAGCGACCACGACGATGTCGTCGTCACGCCACCGCCGCCCGTGGTGGTGGCTGGCGATGTCTTCGTGCTCACCGCCAGCAACAAGTTGCTGTCGTTCGACCGCGCCACGCCGGCCACCATCCGCAGCACGGCGACAGTGACGGGCCTGCAGGCCGGCGAAAACCTGCTGGGCATCGACTTCCGTCCCGCCGATGGCCAGCTGTATGGCGTCGGCAGCACGGGGCGCATCTACATCCTGAATGGCGTGACGGGCGCCGCCACCGTGAAAGCCACCCTGGCGGCCGATGCGGGCGATGCGACGGCGCCTTACACGACGCTGGCCGGCACGGAGTTCGGCGTCGATTTCAACCCCGTCGCCGACCGCCTGCGCATCGTCAGCAATACGGGCCAGAGCCTGCGCATCAATGTCGACACGGGTGCCACCACCACGGATGGCGCCATCAATGGCGGCGCCGCCAATACGGCCATCACGGCGGCGGCCTACAGCAACAGCTTTGCCGGCACGGCCAGCACCACTTTATTTGTCATCGACGCGGCCAACGCCACGCTGTACACGCAAAATCCGCCGAACAACGGCACCCTGGCCGGCGCCGTGCCGCTGGGCGTGGCGGCCACCGGCGTGGCCGGCTTCGACATCGATGCGCGCACGAATACGGGCTACGCCGTCATGACGGTAGCCGGCGCGCGCAACCTGTACACCCTGAACCTGGCGGCCAGCACGGCACCGGCGACCCTGGTGGCGGCCGTCGGCGTGACGGAAGAATTGCGCGGCATCGCCTTGAAAGCGCCGGCCGCGCCCGTCGCCTACGGCTTGACGGACGACGCCCGCATCGTCACCTTCAAGACGGCCACGCCGAACACGCTGGACGCCAACGTGGCCGTCACAGGCCTGGCGGCGGGCGAGCGCCTGCTGGGCTTTGACATCCGTCCGAAAGACGGCTTGCTGTACGGGATATCGTCGGCGGGGCGCATCGTCACCATCGATCCTGCCACGGGCGCCGTCACCGTCAAGGCGACGCTGGCCGCCGATGCGGCGGACGCCATCGCGCCGTACACGGCCATCGCCGGCACGGCTTTTGGCGTCGATTTCAATCCCGTCGCCGACCGCCTGCGCGTGATCGGCAACACGGGGCAAAGCCTGCGCATCAATGTCGACACTGGCGCCACGACCACCGACGGCGCCATCAACCGCGCGGGCGCGGCGCCGACTGTCACGGCGGCCGCCTACAGCAACAGCTTTGCCGGTACGACGGCGACCATGCTGTTCGATATCGACACGGCCAGCGCGGCGCTCGCCCTGCAAAATCCGCCCAACGACGGCACCCTGGTGAATGTGGGCGCGCTGGGCGTGGCCGTGGCGGGCGACGTCGGTTTCGATATCGCGGGCGGCGCCAACGGCCTGGCCCTGGCGGCCTTGCGCACATCGGCCACGGGACCGAGCTCCCTGTACCGCATCGACCTGGCGACGGGCGCGGCCGTGCCGAGCGGCGGCGCGGCCACGCCGGCGGCGTCCCTCATCGGCAGCGGGGCGGTGGGGCTGGTCGATATCGCCATCGCGCTCAAGTAAGTCAAGTAGGCCAGCCAGGCGCCGCCCGGTGTATCACGATTTCTGCATTTGCTGCTGGAATGTGAGCTCGATGAATTCGGCCGGGCGGCTGATGGCGACCAGGATGTTGACACGCAAGATACCTTCCAGGAGGTCGTCGGCTGTCATCGTTGTCCCGAGGCCGACTTCCACCTGGAAGGCGTCGCTCGGCGAGGCGCCGGCAAGGCCGCCGCGCTTCCAGATGCCGGTCAGGAAGTTGCTCGCCATGCTACCGATGGTGACCCAGGTGCTGGCCACGTTCGGCTCGAACACATAGGCCTGGATGGCCAGGCGCAGCGACTGCTCGAGCATGATCATGGTGCGGCGAATGTTAATGTAGCGCCAGTCGAGGCTGTTGCCGTCGAGCGTGTGCGCACCCCACACCAGGGTGCCTTGGCCTTGACCGGCGAAGCTGCGGATCGCGTTGACCGACTTTCCCGTGCCGTGCACGTTCAAGCCTTCCTGCTCATCTTGCGTGATATTGACGGCCGGCGCGCTGACCGCAGCGATGCCCACGTTGGCCGGCGCCTTCCACACGCCGCGCGTGTTGTCGGTCAGGGTGTACAGGCCGGCCATCGCGGCGCCTGGCGGCAGCAGATTGAGTTGGCCGTGCATGGCCAGCAGCAGTTGCTGGTACAGGGGACTCATGGCGCGCAGTGCATGGTCGATGGCCGCGATGCGGCTGGCTTGAGCGCTTTCTGACGAATGCGCGATGGCCATTTGCTCGAACAGGGCCGACACTTGCCGCTGCCCGCCGGCGTCCAGCGCCTGCAGCAGCAGGTCTTGCAGCGCGCCCCAGTGGCTTGTGCGGATGTGGGTGAAATTGAGTTCGTCCAGCGGAACGACCGTGGCCTGTACCCACGGATAGTAGGCGGCCCCGTAAGCCAGCGAGTCGCTGCCGATGCCTTCCCGGAAAGCGGCCACGGGCCCATCCGTCAAAGGCGCCGCGCCATTGTGGATGTCGAGGATGGCGAAGCGGTTGCGCATCTGCTGGCCACAATGCATGAGCATGTGACGTTGCAGCGCATGGCAGTCGTCCAACGCCAGCAGCATGGCGTCGGGCACGGCCAGCAGCGTGACTTCCCGCTCCTGCAGCAGGGCATCGATGCCGGCGCGCAGTGCGCCGATGTCCGGCGTGTCATGATAATCGCCGACGGAGACGATATGGCAGGCGCCGCCGCCATTCTGGAAGAAGAGCTGCATGCTGTGATACAGCAGGAAGTGGCCGGCGACCTGACGCAGCGTGCACGACGCGCCGCCAGGCGTCCCGGGTGCGTGGCCCGCCTCGAGCATGAAGCCGGGCATGGGCGCGCCGCCGAAGCAGGCTGTAAATTCCGCCATCGAAGCGATGCGCCACGGCTGGTTGCGCAGCGACTCGCCGTCGTGGCTGGCGCTGGCCGTGTAGCCGACAAAGGCCGGCACGGCCGTCGCGACTTCAACGACCGAATCGGGAAACGCATTTTTTTCCACGATGGACACGCCGGGAGTTTTGTATTGCGCCATTTGCATGCTTTCCTGGTTGGTCAGAGGGAGCGGGGCGTGCCTCGGGCCATGCATCGTCTCAAGCATCGTCCCACGCATCGTCCCAGTATAGCCAGTGATCAGGCGGCAATGGTCATTTCTTGCTTTACATTTGTTTGATAATTCCAGTAGTATTGAAATATTGAATATCATTCTCGCTTTTTCCCGGGACGACTGCCCATGCTCACCGCTTTCCTCATCTTTCTCGCCACCTTGATCCTTGTCATCTGGCAGCCGCGCGGCCTGGGCATCGGCTGGAGCGCCGTCATCGGCGCCTGTGTCGCCTTGCTGGCCGGCGTCATCCATTGGGGCGACATCCCCGTCGTCTGGCATATCGTGTGGAACGCCACCGGCACGTTTGTTGCCGTGATCATCATCAGCCTGCTGCTGGACGCGGCCGGCTTCTTCGAGTGGGCCGCGCTGCACGTGGCGCGCTGGGGCGGGGGCAGCGGACGCAAATTGTTCGTGCTGCTGGTCTTGCTGGGCGCGCTCGTCTCGGCCGTGTTCGCCAATGACGGCGCCGCGCTGATCCTGACGCCCATCGTCATCGCCATCTTGCGTGCGCTGAAATTTTCCGCCAGGGCCACCCTGGCCTACGTGATGGCGGCCGGTTTTATTGCCGACACGGCCAGCCTGCCGCTGGTGGTGTCGAACCTGGTCAATATCGTCTCGGCCGATTTCTTCAAGATCGGCTTTGCCGAGTACGCGTCCGTGATGGTGCCCGTCAACGTCGTCGCCGTGCTGGCGACCCTGGCCGCCTTGCTGCTCTTTTTCCGCAAGGATATCCCCCGCGACTACGAAGTCGCACAGCTGAAACGCCCGGACGCCGCCATCCGCGACCTGGGTACCTTCCGCGCCGGCTGGCTGGTGCTGGCGCTGCTGCTGGCGGGCTTTTTCTCGCAGGAGCACTTGGGCGTGCCCATCAGCCTGATCGCGGCCGTGGGCGCCACGCTGCTGCTGGTGGTGGCCGGCAGGGGCCACGTGATTTCCACGCGCCACGTGCTGCGCCATGCGCCGTGGCAGATCGTCGTCTTTTCTCTGGGCATGTACCTCGTCGTGTACGGCTTGCGCAATGCGGGCCTGACGGCGTACCTGACTGGCATGCTGAACCACTTTGCGCAGTACGGCGTGTGGGGCGCGGCGATGGGCACGGGCGTGCTGACGGCCTTGTTGTCGTCCGTGATGAACAACCTGCCGACGGTGCTCGTGGGCGCGCTGGCCATCGACCCGACGACGGCGCAGGGGGCCGTGCGCGAAGCGATGATCTACGCGAACGTCATTGGCAGCGACCTGGGACCGAAGATCACGCCTATCGGCAGCCTGGCCACCTTGCTGTGGCTGCACGTGCTCGACAGCAAGAATATCCACATTTCCTGGGGCTACTATTTCCGCGTCGGCATCGTGCTGACCGTGCCCGTGCTGCTCGTGACCCTGGCCGCGCTGGCGCTGCGCCTGGGGTGATGGCGGAGTAGGGGACAGTTTACTAGACGACCGGTCAGATTTCTTGTTATACTGGCCGCATGAGCAAAAAATCCTCCGCCGACATGCGCCAGCATCTGATCGATATCGCCAAGGCCCTGATGGCCGAGAAGGGCTATACGGCCGTGGGCCTGGCCGAACTGGTGGCTGCGGCCGGCGTGCCGAAAGGCTCGTTCTACTATTACTTCAAGTCGAAGGAAGAGTTTGGCCAAGCCTTGCTCGACGATTACTTCAGCACCTATCTGCAGACGGTCGACGCCTTGCTGGACGGCCCGGGCAATGCCCGCGAGCGCCTGCTCGCGTATTTTGACTACTGGAGCGCGACCCAGGCCGGCAGCGCGCCGGAAGGCAAATGCCTGGTGGTCAAGCTGGGCGCCGAAGTGTGCGACTTGTCCGTGGACATGGGCGCCGTACTGCGGCAGGGCACGGGCGCCATCCTGGAACGCCTGACGCAGTGCATCGAAGCGGGCCACCTCGACGGTTCCGTGACGGCGGCGACGCCGGCCCGCGTGCTGGCCGAATCGCTGTACCAGCTGTGGCTGGGCGCTTCGCTGATGGTCAAGGTGGCCAGGAACGGCGGACCGTTCGACGCCGCCATGTCGACCACGCAACGGCTGCTGGCGTAGCCGTTTTTTTTAATCATTAACTAGACGACCGGTCAGTTATTTTGATCTCTCGCACAATATGAAAGCAATACGATGAGCGAACAGCATGAAAGCGATTTATTTTCTCCAGTCGACCTTGGCGCGCTGGCCCTGGCCAACCGCATCGTCATGGCGCCGCTCACGCGCAGCCGCATGGGCGACGATGGCGTGCCGAACGCCTTGCACGCCCAGTATTACGCCCAGCGGGCCAGCGCCGGCCTGATCATCAGCGAGGCGACGAATATTTCGCCCCAGGCGCGCGGTTATGCCCTGACACCGGGCATCTGGACGGACGAGCAGGTGGCTGGCTGGAAGCTGGTCACGGATGCCGTGCATGCGGCGGGCGGCAAGATCGTCTGCCAGCTGTGGCATGTGGGACGCTTTTCGCATACGAGCTTGCAGCCCGATGGCGCCGCGCCCGTCGCGCCTTCCGCCATCCGGGCCGAGGGCAGCACCTACACGGCCAGCGGCATGCAAGATGTCTCCATGCCGCGCGCGCTGGAAACGCGGGAAATCGACGGCATCGTCGCCCAGTATGCACATGCGGCCGCATGTGCGCTGCGCGCCGGTTTCGATGGCGCCGAGGTGCATTCGGCGAATAGCTACCTGCTCGACCAGTTCCTGCGCGATTCCACCAACCGGCGCACGGATGCGTATGGCGGCAGTATTCAAAACCGCGCGCGGCTGACCCTGGAAGTGACGCAGGCCGTGGTGAACGTGTGGGGTGCAGCAAGGGTGGGCATCCGTTTGTCGCCCGTCACGCCCGACGCGGGCAACACGCCCGTCGACAGCGACGTGATGGCCACTTATGGCTACCTGATCGAGCAACTGAACCGCCATGGATTGGCGTACCTGCACTTCGTCGAAGGCGCCACGGCCACCTCGCGCGACGTGCCCGATGGCGTCGACCTCGATGCGTTGCGGGCGCTGTTCACCGGCCCCTACATCGGCAACAACCATTACGACTTGCCGCTGGCGCAGGCGCGCCGCGCCACCGGCAAGGTCGATGCGGTGGCCTTCGGCCGTCCCTTCATCGCCAACCCGGACCTCGTGGCCCGCCTGCGCCATGGCGTGGCGCTGGCCGTGGCGCCGCGCGCGGCGTATTACGGGGGCGGCGCCGTCGGCTACACCGATTGGCCAGCCAGCCAGTCCTGATTTTTTTTTCACCCAACCAAGGAGCGCAACATGAACACCACCACTTATGTGCAGGATTACCAGGCCATCGTCGCCGTGCTGAATCAATACAATGCGGGCGGCGCGCAGGCCGACAGCAGCATCATGCGCCCGGCCTTCAGCGGCGAGGCCACCATTTTCGGCGTTGACGGCGAAGACAAGCTGACGGGCGGGCCCATCGAAGGCCTGTTCGAAATCATCGACAGCGCCTTCCGTCCATCGCCGCAGGCAAAGGCGGCCATCGCGCGGATCGATATCGTGGGCACGGCGGCCAGTGCGCGCGTCGATACGGACGACATCTCGGGCTTTCGCTTCACTGATTTTTTCAATCTGCTCAAGGTGCAGGGCGAGTGGACCATCGTGAACAAGATCTATCACACGCACGCGGGCGCCTGATGCTGTATCGTGTGGCGTCCAGTGCATGCGGGAGAAGGAATGAAGTTGATACTGATAGGCGCCACGGGCCTGGTGGGCCGAGAAGTGCTGCGCCTGGCGCTGAGTGACCTGCGCGTCACGGCCATCGTCGCGCCCGTGCGCAAGCCCTTGCCGGCGCATCCCAAATTGGACGCGCCGCTCATCGACTTCGACCGCTTGCCGTTGGACGCCCCTTGGTGGCAGGCGGACGCCGTCATCTGCACCCTGGGCACGACCATGAAGGTGGCGGGCACGCGGCAGGCGTTCCGCAGAGTCGACCATGACTATCCGCTGGCCGCGGCGCGGCTGGCGCTGGCGGCCGGCACGCGCACGTATGCGCTCAATTCCGCCGCCGGCGCCAACGCGGCCTCGCGCTTTTTCTACAACCGGGTCAAGGGAGACTTGGAACGCGACCTCGAAGCGCAGGGTTTTAGATCGCTGACCCACGTGCGGCCGGGCCTGATCGGCGGCGCACGCGCCGTGGCGCGGGCAGGCGAGGGCGCCGCATTGCGCATCCTGCGCGTGCTGGGCCCCGTGCTGCCGCGCCGCTGGCGCATCAATCCCGCGCCGCATATCGCCAGCGCCTTGCTGGAAGCGGCGCTGGCTGGCGCGCCGGGCGTGCACGTCGTCGGCCCGGAGCAACTGGCTTGACCGCGCGCCCCTTATAATTGCCGTTCATGTTTTTTTGAGTACAAAAAATGCAAACTGTGCGTCCTTACCAGGCCGGCGACCGCGACGCCTGCCTGGCCCTTTTCGACGGCAATACGCCGCGTTTTTTCGACCCGTCCGAGCGCGCGGGCTTTGCCGCCTGGCTGGAAAATTCGACACATCCGTACCTGGTCATCGAACGCGATGGGGTCATCGTCGCCTGCGGCGGCCATGCGCTCGATGCGGGCGGTACGGTCGCCAGCCTGTGCTGGGGCATGGTGGCGCAGGATCTGCATGGCCAGGGACTGGGCCGCGCGTTGACGCAGGCACGCCTGGACGCCATCCGCGCCGTGCCGGGCGTGGCCAAGGTAAGCATGAACACCAGCCAGCATACGCAGGCCTTTTATGCGCGCTTCGGCTTTCAGACAGTCAAGGTGACGCAGGACGGCTTCGGGCCAGGCATCGACCAGTGGGACATGCTGCTGTCGCTAAATGAACGGGACCATATCGCCGCCGTGCCGCTGGAAAAAGCGTATCGGCTGCTCAATCACGGCCCGTCCATCCTCGTCTCGGCCCGCCATGACGGCATCGATAACGTGATGGCCGCCGCCTGGGCCTGCGCCCTCGATTTCTCTCCGCCGAAACTGACCGTGGTACTGGACAAGGCGACGCGCACGCGCGCGCTGGTCGAAGGCAGCGGCACGTTCGTCATCCAGGTGCCGACGGCGGCGCAGTTGCAGCTGACCCACGCTGTCGGCACGCACAGCCTCGATGCGCAACCCGACAAACTGGCGCGCGCCGGCGTGCGGCTGTTGCACATGGACGGCTTTGATTTGCCGTTCGTGGCCGGCTGTTCCGCGTGGCTGGCATGCCGTTTGATCCCCGAGCCGCACAACCAGGCCGCGTATGACCTCTTCATCGGCGAAGTGGTGGGCGCCTGGGCCGACACGCGCGTGTTCCGCGACGGGCACTGGCATTTCGAAGACGCCGATCCATCGTGGCGCAGCCTGCACTACATCGCCGGCGGGCGATTCTATGCGATCGGCGAAGCGCTCGATGCTGCTCCAAGCTGACCTGTTGGCGGGCCAGGCCGCCGCCACGCCGCTCGTCATCGTGGCCAGCAGCGGTACGGGCGGCGACATGCAACCGTTTATCGCGCTGGCGCAGGGCTTGCAGCAACGGGGCCGGCGCGTGCTGCTGCTGGTGCCGGGCTGGCAGGAAGCGGCCGCGCGGGCGTCAAGTCTGCCCTATCACACCTTCGGCAGCGCGCAAGAGGGCCAGGCCATGCTGGACGATCCCGGCCTGTGGGATGAGCGCAAGGGCTGGGGCGTGGTATGGAAAGGCCTCGTGCCGCACCTGGGCGCCGTGCGCGACGTCGTGCAAGGCTTGCCGGCCGGCGAGGCGTGCGTGGTGCTGTGCCATCCCATCCTCGTGCCGATGGCGGCCTTGGCCAGGTCGGTACGCCCGGACCTGCGCATCGTCGCGGCGTATCTGGCGCCATCGAATGTGTGCAGCAGCCATGACTTGCTGACCACGGGTTCCCTGCGCATTCCCGCTTGGGTGCCGCTGGCCTGGCGCCAGGCCCTGTGGCGGATAATCCACCGCACGATGATTGACCCGCTGATGCTGCCCGGCCTGAATGCCGCGCGTACGCAGCACGGCTTGCCGCCGGAGTCGCATTTTTTTGCGCACATGCTGGCCGCGCCGGATGCCTCGCTGGGGCTGTTTCCCGCGTGGTTCGCCGCCCCGCAGGCGGACTGGCCGCCGCATTTCGTGCAAGCCGGTTTCACGGGCGCCGCCACGCATGGCGCCGCGGCGCTGCCGCCGGAGCTGGAACGTTTTCTGGGCGAGGGTGCGCCGCCCATCGTGTTTACGCCCGGTACCGGCCACCAGCACGCGCAGCGCTATTTCAGCATCGCCCTGGACGTCTTGCGGCGGCTGGGGCGGCGCGGCCTGTTCATTACGCCCCATACGGCGCAAGTGCCGCAGCACTTGCCGGCCAGCGTCCTGTGGCAGGCGCACGCGCCGTTTGCGGCCCTGTTGCCGCGCGTGGCGGCCGTGGTGCACCACGGCGGCATTGGCACCAGCGCGGACGCTTTTCGCGCGGGCATTCCGCAGCTGGTCGTGCCGTTCGCGTACGACCAGTTCGATAACGGCTGGCGGGTCAAACGGCTCGGCGTGGGGGATGTCTTGCTGGCCAAACGGCTGTCGGCACGGCGCATGCGGCGGCAGCTGGCGCGCCTGCTGGCTGCGCCCGAGGTCGCACTGGCGTGCGGCGACGTGGCCCGCCGGATGGGGCAGGGAGTGGAACCAGCGCGCCTGCTTGACCAAGTCGAAGCGGCGCTGGCAGCTGCCTAGGGACTGGCGTCAGGGAGTGCTGTGCGGCGTATCGTCGAGGGCGATGACCCGGTCGTTCGCGCCGGGCACGCAGCCGTCGGCGATCGCATCCCAGCCCCGGTGCACCACCACCTGCTTGCCGTCGTGGCAGATTTCCACGCGCTCGCTGGCGGGCAGGCGCTGGCGCGCGAACGCTTCCAGGCTGGCCGGCAGGCTCACTGACAGCTGCATCGTGCCGATGGTTTCCGGCGGGTGGTCGTCCATGTGCACGAGCGGTACGAAGATGGAACCGAGCATCAGCCAGCGCGCACCCACGTCGACGGGGGCGGGCGCATAGGGCGCGGCGCGCAGCCAGTCCTGGGCGCGCGCACGCAAGTCGCCGCCTGCGGCCAGTTCGCCCCAGGCGGCGGCCAGCATTTCCGCTACCCACTGATTGCAATTCTGGTATTTCAGGCTATAGGCGTATGCGTTGGCGCTGTAGCGGCCCGCCAGCAATTGCTGCACGCGCACGGGGTCGAGCAGCGCGCGGCGCAGGGGCGGCACGGTTTCCGCCGGCAGTTTGACGAGCGAGATATAGCCGAGCGATGGATTGTTCGTGCCCATGGCGAAACCGGCCGTGCCCTGGTCGAAGATGCGCGGGCGCCCTTCATCGCAGGCGTAGTACAGCTGGCGCGCGGACCAGCCGCTGTCGTTGTCGTGGCGCCAGGCCAGCGCGGCGTGCGAATAGCGGATGCCGAAGCGGGCCAGGTCCAGGCCGGAGCGGCTGATCAGGGCCACGCTGCCCTCGCTGGCGGCCAGTTCCTCGCGCACGACGGCGGCAAAGCGCAACAGGCGATCCTGTTCCGTGGCCGTGAGTTCCTGCGCGCGGTCGCAAAAGCGCGACGAGGCGAGCGAAGTGCCTGCCTGCGCGGCGCCGGCGCTGAAGATGGCGCAAACGCCCAGCAGCAGCGCCGGGCTTCGCGGGAGAAAACGAATCAAAGGCTGACGGGACGCGTGGCCATTTCGCCGTACCAGTCATCGGCCAGCACGAGGAAGAAGGCGGCGCGCGTGTCGTTGCGCGAAAATTCGATGCCGTAGGCGCGGTTTTGCGCATGCACCACGTCGCCTTGCGCCAGCTGCTGCTTGTCGAGCGCCGCTTGCGGCAAGTCCAGCACCAGCGGCGTTGCCGTGGCGTCGGCCTGCATGGTCAGGCGCGTCATGCCGTCGCGGCCCGGCACGGCGGCCACGTCGATGATGCGGTAGGGGCCATTGGCCACCTTGTTGTCGCGCGAGGAGCTGTTGCTCGAACCGTTGAGCGAATCGGAAATGCTGCCGCTCGACTGGGAGCCGGCGCTGGAGGCCGAGGAAACGAAGCTGTCGGCGTTGGCGTTGCACGCCATGGTCAGAGCTGCGGCCAGGCCGAGCATGCGTAAGGAGGTAGTCAAGGCAGTTTTCCAGTGGACATCAATGAAAGCGGACCGGGTTCGTCCCGGCCCGCGCCATCATAGCAGATCGGCCATCAGCTGAGCAGTACCTCGATCAGGGCCTTCGCTTCGGCCGACGGCTGCGTGCGCAGCGCCTGCAGCACGGGATCGTGTTCCAAGTAGTGCTGCAGCGGCGCGCTGATGGTGATGCCGGCCTGCGGCAGCGGCGAGGCAACGGGCGCCAGCGCCTTGGCCAGCAGCAGGGTGTCGCGCAAGCCCTCGGGCGGCAGCATGATGGTCGAGCCAGGCAAGGTATTGACGGCATCGGCCACCGGCTGCGGCACGCCCAGCTGGCGCATCAGCGAGCGGCCGATCACTTCCAGAGTGGAGGCCATCTGCGTTTCCAGGTGGTCGTACAGGCCCGGGGTCTTGTCTGCCTGGGCCAGCAGATAAAAGCCCGCCACTTCATGCACGATGCCGGCGAACAGCGCCGTATCGGCGTCCGTCTGCGTGACGGCGCCCGCCAATCCATGCGCCAGCGCCGCCACGTGCACGGTGTGCGCCCACAGCTGGGTGGCGCGGGCGCGCAAGGCTTCGTCGCGGATGCCCGCGTTCAGCTGGCGGATGACGGCCGCCGTCGCCAGCGCATACAGGTTGCGGTGGCCCAGCCGCTCGACGGCGGCGCGCACGCTGGTGATGGCGGGCGCCTGGCCTGCCGCGAACATGGCCGAATTGGCCAGCGCCACGGCGCGCGCCGACAAGGTCGGTTCGCACAGCAGCAGCCGGCTGATGTCGGCCGAGTGGCAATCGGGGTTGGCCAGTTCCTTTTGCAGGAGCAGGGCCGTATTGATGCTGGTGGGAAAGGCCAAGGTTTCCGTTTCGGCGCTGGCCAAAAGTTGCGCAAGGCTGCTGAGCGTGTTGACGTGCATGGATAGGGGAGCGGGAAGTAGCAATGTCCCATAGTATCAGGCAATCCGGTCCGTATGGCGTCCGCCAGCCTTTGGCTGGAACACGGACGCAACACCTTGATCTCTGAGGCGCCGTCAGCGTCCTGCGCCATGCGCCAGAATCTCCAGGAAAGCCGCCACCAGGCGGCTTTTTTCATCGGCCCGCGTGACGGCTACCACGGTGGTGCTTGTGGCGATGTCGTCCACGGGCAGGAAAACCACGTCGGTGCGGTTGTTTTCCGCGATGGAACGGGCCACCAGGGTGGCGCCCAGGCCGGCGCCCACCAGCGACAGGGCCGTGTAGATTTCCACGGCGGAATACGCGACGGCCGGCTCGGCGCCCGCCGCCTTCAGCGCGGCGACGATCTGCTGGCCGAACGGGCTGATCGGGTCTTTCGGATACAGGATGAAGGGAATGTCCGCCAGCTCGGCCGCGCGCAGCGACGTGCGCCCCGCCAATGGATGGTGCAGGGGCAGGGCGGCCACCAGCGGGTCGTCCAGGGTGACCGCATGGCACAGGTCGGGCGGCGCTTCGCAGGGGCCGATGAAGCGCGACAGGCCGATATCGATGCGGCCCTGGCGCAGCTGCGCCGGCTGGTATTCGGACAGCGCCTCGACCAGGTCCAGCTGCACCTGCGGATAGGCCGCGCGAAACTGGCGGATGGCCCGCGGCAGCACGGAAAACGTGGCCGAGCGGGTAAAGGCGATGCCCAGCCAGCCGTGGCTGCCCGTCGCCAGGCCCTTGGCCTCGTCGTCCAGCCGCGCCGCCTGCAGCAGCAGCTCCTTGGCGCGCGGATAGAAAAACCGGCCCAGCGAGGTCGGCTCCATGGGCCGGCGTGCACGGTCGAACAGTTCGCCGCCCAGGTGGGCTTCCAGCTGCCCCAGCTGCATGCTGATGGCCGTGGGCGCCACGTGCAGGCGCTCGGCCGCGTGCGCGGCGCTGCCCGCTTCCACCACCTCGCAAAAATACCGCAACTGTCTTAGGTTCATTTTTATTGATCCAAGAGTCAATAATCGATGTTTGATATTGAAAACACTTTATATGAAACTGGGCTCCACGACAACAAGATCTGGAGACGTTTCATGGAAGACAGTGTATTCACGCAGGCCCGCGGCCTGAGCAGCGCGGAAGTGTCGGACGCGCTCGACTATTTCGGTTTGCCCGGCAGCGTGCCCGGCCTCGTCCCTGTGGCGGGACCGCGGCGCCTGTTCGGCCCCGCCTTCACCGTGCGCTTCGCGCCCGTAGACAGCCAGTCGCCCGGCACGGTGGGCGATTACCTCGACGATATTCCCGCCGGCGCCATTGCCGTGCTCGACAACGCGGCCCGCCGCGATTGCACGGTATGGGGCGGCATCATGAGCCAGCTGGCGGCGCAGCGTGGCGTGGCCGGCACCATCGTCGGCGGCGTGTGCCGCGACACGGCGGAAGCCGATGCGGCCGGCTACCCCCTGTTTGCGCTGGGGCGCTTCATGCGCACCGGCAAGGACCGGGTGCAGGTGGATGCCATCGGCGCGCCTGTCAGCCTGGCCGGCGTGCGCGTGGCGTCCGGCGACATCGTCGTGGCCGACCAGGATGGCGTCGTCATCGTGCCGGCGGACCGGGCGCACGACGTCTTCGAACGGGCCCTGGCCATGCAGGCCGTGGAATTGCGCATCGTCGCCGCCGCGCTGGACGGCATGTCCCTGCGCGACGCGCGGCGCCAGTTCGGCTATCACACCCTGCAGCGCAAGCCCGCCACCGCCTGATTCTTCCCTCACTTCATCTCTGAAAGCACACCATGGACCAGCATGTTTCCATTGCCACCTTGCACGCCCTGCGCCAGCTGGGTGCGGCCACCATCTATGAAGCGCAGGGCGCGAAAGGCGCGCTCGACAGCGGCATCAAGCCGATTGCGCCCGGCATGCGCCTGGCCGGACCCGCCCTGACCGTCGATACGCGCCCGGCCGACAACCTGATGCTGCATTACGCCATGCTCAAGGCCCGGCCCGGCGACGTGCTGGTGGTCGACGCCAAGGGTTTCTTGGAGGCGGGCGTGTGGGGCGACGTGTTTACCGAGCAGGCGCAGCGGATCGGCCTGGCCGGCCTGGTGATCCATGGCGCCGTGCGCGACGCGGCCGCCATGACGGAAGCCGGCTTTCCCGTCTTCAGCCGGGGCCTGTCGATCAAGGGCACGGGCAAGCACCAGCCGGGACGCCTGAACGTGACCGTCACCATCGGCGACGTCAGCATTGACCCGGGCGACATCATCGTCGGCGACCAGGACGGCGTGGTGGTGGTGAAGCGCCACGAGGTGGAAGCGGTGCTGCAGAAAAGCCGCCAGCGCGAAGAGAAGGAAGCGCAATTTCGCCAGCAGATCCGAGACGGCGCCACGACCGTCGACCTGCTGGGCCTGGAAGAGACATTGCGCCGGCTGGAACTGCGCTGACATCCGCCATCACTAGAAAAAAATCGGGAGACACCTCATGCATACCATTACCACCGCCCCGGCTGCGGCGCCCGCCGCACCGCTGGCCGCCCGCCGTCCCACGCGCTACCGCTGGGTCGTCGCGGCCCTGTTTTTCATCGTCTACACGATTGCCGCCGCCGACCGCGCCAACCTGGGCGTGGTCTTGCCGTTTTTGCGCAAGGAGTTCGAAATGAGCAATACCGACGCGGGCGGGCTCGTCAGCCTGTTCCTCGTCGCCTATGCGCTGGCGCAACTGCCTTCCGCCTGGCTGCTGTCGAAGTTCGGCGTGCGCAAGGTGTTTACCATTTCCATGATCCTCACCTCGATCGCCACCGGGCTGACGGGACTCGTGGGTTCCCTGCTGTCATTGAAACTGTGCCGCATCGGCCTGGGCCTGGCGGAAGGACCGTTGCCGATCGGCGTGACGACGACCATCAATCACTGGTTTCCCTCGCGCGAGAAGGGCACGGCCTCGGGCCTGTTCCTGTCCGCCGTCAAGTTCGGCCCCGTCATCACGCCCATCCTCGGTGCGGCCATCATCGCCGCCTGGGGTTGGCGCGAAGTGTTCATCTGGTTTTCCGTGCCCGGCGTGATTCTGGCCATCTTCTGGTATTTCCTCGTCACCAACAAGCCGGGCGAAAGCCGCTTCGTCAACGGGGAAGAACTGGCCGTCATCGAGGAAAAGGCGCTCGATGGCAGCAACACCGGCTCGGCGGCCACGTCGCGGCCCATGCCGTGGCTCGACAGGCTGATCCGTGTGCGCGAGGTGCCAGCTGTTACCACCAGCCGTGGCGTGTTTGCTTCGTGGAATATTCTCGGCTGCGCGCTCGGCTATTGCTGCCAGCTGGGCATTTCCAGCGTGCTGCTGGCCTGGATCCCCACATATTTGCTGACCGTAAAACAGTTTTCGATCATGAACATGGGCATGGTGGCGGCCGCGCCGTGGGTGGGCGCCGTCTTCGGCAATATCCTGGGCGGCTTGCTGGCCGACCGCGTGCTCGACAAGCGCCGCAAGCCCGGCATGCTCATTTCCGCACTGTCGACGGCCGTCATGATGTACTTGCTGATCCATGCGCCGGCCGACCCGCTGCAATACGGCGCGCTGCTGTTCCTCACGGGCGTGCTGCTGAGCATCGGTTTTTCCGCCTACATGGTGTATCCGATGCAATTCGTCTCGAAGGAAAAATTTCCCGTGGCGAACGCCGTCGTCAACATGGGCGGCCAGCTGGGCGGCGCGGCCACGCCGTGGATCGTCGGCATGCTGTTGGATCATTACGGCTGGGATTATGTGTTCGGCTTCATGGCGGCCATTTCCTGCCTGACCTTCCTGGTGGTGCTGACCATTGCCGAACCGCTCAAGCTGCGGCCGTCAGGGCAGCAGCAGTGAATGCTGGCTGGCCGTATGGAAATCGCGCCAGACGCGGTTGATGGTGCTGTCTTCGCGGGCCGCGTACAGGCCGCAGTACGGATACAGGCCATCGACTGCCGCGCGGCACACGGCGACCAAATCCAGTGAACTCGTCTGCACGGCCTGCATGCCGTCCGCGTCGAGCACCGCGCCGGCCGCCACTTGCGCCCAGCTGTTGTCCAGCACGGCATAGAAGCGGGTGCGGGCGGCAGTGAAGGCGTCTTGCTTGCCTTGCAGGAATGCGGCCACCTCCGGCACGTCCAGCAGCGGCAAGCCGGCGCGCGCATGGCGTCGGTGGCGCATGCATTCTTCGGCCAATTGCATGAAATGCGCGGCCATGCCGGCCACGTTGGCGGCCAGGGTCACGTAGGCGAGCGAGTAGAACGGATAGCGGTACAGGGGGCCCTCGGCCGTCGCGGTGCCGGGACTGATCGTAAAACCATGTTCCTTGCCGAGCCACTGGTCATCGATGCGGTAGCTGTGCGAGGCGCTGGCGCGCATGCCGATGCTGTTCCACGAGGGCACCAGCTGCACCAGTGCGGCGGGCACGAGAAAGGCGCGGATGCGCGGTTTGCCTTTGTCATCGAGCAGGGGCTGGCCATCGCGCTGCAGCCGGGCGTTCAGGGTGAAGTGGGTCGCCATGGGCGCGCCGCTGGCGTAGTCCCAGCTGCCCGTGATGCGGTAGCCGTCGCCTTCTTCCTCCGCATAACCTGTCGCCGCGCCGCTGCCGCCCAGGCAGACGCGGGGCGTGCCGATGATGGCCTGCGCCAGCTCAGGTTCCAGGAAGCCCGCGAACCAGCCCGCGCCCGCGCACAGGGTCAGCACCCAGCCCATGCTGCCATCGGCGGTGGCCACGGCTTCTTCCAGACGCACCACTTGCGGCAGGGGCAGCTCGGCGCCGCCCGCGCTGCGCGGCGCCAGCATCGTCAGCCAGCCGCGCCGGTGCAGCAAGGCTTGCTGGGCCGGATGCAAAAAGCAGGCCGCATCACCCGTCTGGGCGTGGCGGGCGATGCGGCGCGCGTCGCGTTCGGAAAGGATAGCAATGGTAGCGAGGGCAGCGTGCGGCATGGGCAAAGTCCGGCTATGGCAAAGCCGGGCATTTTCGCACAGCGCGGCGGCGCCGTTGCCGTCAGCCGTGCGGCAAGGCGATTTTTTCCATCACCGCGCGCAGCAGCGTGGCGCTTGGCACCGCAGACGGCGCCGAGCGCCACGCAATGATGCCGTCCGGCCGGACGATCACGGCGCCGTCATCGCCTGTGCCGAAGGTGTCGCCCAAGGCCTGATCGGCGGGGAAAACCACGTCGGCGCCGGCCAGCAAGGTCTTCAACGATAGGTGCGCGGCGGCGGCGGACCAGCGCGGATCGGCTGTCAGCAGCACGAAATCCTCGGTCAACAGGTCGATGCTGGAGATGCTGTTGCCGCGATGCCGTACCCATACATGGGGCGCGCGCGTGCCTGGCTGGCCGGCCCAGTCGCGCGGATGGGCGGCCGGCGGCAGTGCCGCGTCCGCGCCGAGGATGGCGCCAGAGCGCGTCAGCTGGCCCAGTTCCATCGCCAGGTTGCCATACAGTGGCGCGTCCTGGTAGCCATCGCCGACCCATTTCGCATAGTCCGGCCGGGCAAAGGTTTGCTGGTGCCGCAGCCAGGCGATGGGCCGGCGCTCGTCCGTGTAGGTGTCGAGCAGGGCGGGGCGCGATTGCCGCCGCAGGACCCTTTGCAGCTTCCATGCCAGGTTGTAGACGTCGTCTATGCCCGTGTTGGCGCCGTAGCCACCCCGCGTGGGCGGCAATTGATGGGCAGAATCTCCGGCCAGGAAAATGCGCCCCTCGCTGAACCTGTCCGCGATCAGGCCGGCCAGCTCCCAGCGCCCCGTGGTGATCAGCTCGAACAGCATGTCCTTGCCCAGGGCCTGGCGGACCAGCGCCCGCAATTGCTCGTCAGTGCTATCGCTTTGCTCTTCAAACATGAGGAACCAGCGCCCATCGGAATACGTGCCCAGGAAGCCCTTGAAGCCTGGCTGGTCGATGTCGAACTGGCGGATGCCCCGTTCCAGAAAGGCGTCCGCCTCCGCGCAGCGGAACAGCACGCTGCGCAGCACGCGCAGGGGACCGGCGCCCTGGCGCGCGATGCCCAGCTGTTCGCGGATGGGGCTGGCCGCGCCATCGGCGGCGATCAGGTAATCGGCCGTGACGGCATAGCATGCGCCCGTGTCGCGCTGGCGCAGCTGCGCCGTGACGCACTGCGCATCCTGCTGCACGGACAGCAGTTCCACGCCCGTGCGCAGGTCCGCGCCGCGCGCGCGGGCGGCCTCGCGCAGTATCGGTTCCAGCAAGTCCTGGGCGATGGCGGCACCGGTCGTGGGCGAGGCTTTGCCGTCGCGCTCTTCCGGCTGGCCTGGCGTCCATGGCAATTCCTCGTAGTGCTGACCCGCCAGACTTTCCACGCGGGCGCGGCGCACGCTGGTGCCGGGCGGTACCTGGGGAATGCGCTCGGCGATGCCGGCGGCGCGGAAAAATTCCAGCGTGTGTTCCGTGAAGCCCGTGGCGCGGGGGTGCGCGGCGCTGCCGTGGTGTTTTTCAACGAGGATGTGCGGCACGCCGCGCCATGCGAGGAAGAGCGAGGCTGAAAGCCCGACGAGGCTGCCGCCGATGATGAGTACAGGGGTGTGGATTGAAGCTGGGTTCATGATGTCGTCCTGGTGGTTGTGCAGAGCACACTCGGTCAAGGACGTGGTGAATTTTCGCGGCAAGCGGAACGCCGTTCAGGCAGCAGGGTGACGGAACGCACGCCGACGAAAAAACGGCGCACGTCCGCTTTTCGTCGTGGTCCGCGGCCCCCAGGGCTGGAATATGACCGTCCGCAGGCGGACGGCTGACCGGGGCTCACCACGCCGGTCCACCTTTTTCGACGCCACGATCTTAGCACGGGACTGTCGCGCGGCGCCAGCCCAGGGTAACCCCGTGCAACAGCCCTCAAGCGGCCTTGGCCAGTCCTTCCGCTTCCAGTGCCGCCTTGACGCTGTCGCGCTCGGTCATGCGGCCCAGGAATGCCTGCACATTGGCCAGTTGCGACAGGTCCACGCCCAGCTGCGGCGCCCAGCCCGTCACGGCGAACAGGTAGGGATCGGCCACGGTCATCGTGTCGCCGGTCAGGTAGGCCTGGCCTTCCAGGCGGCTGTTGATCCACGCATATTTCTTGCCCAGTTGCTCGATGAAGATGGCCTTGGTGGCGGCGTCGATGCGGGAATCGAACAGGGGGCTGTACGATTTGTGCAGCTCGGACGTGATGTAATTCTGCCATTCCATCACCTTGTAGCGGGCAAAGTTGCCCACGGGCGGCAGCAGGTCCTCTTTGCCGGCCAGCTCGGCGATGTATTGGGCGATGACGGGGCCTTCGCTCAAGGTCCGCCCATCGTCGAGCGCCAGCAGCGGTACCTGGCCTTTCGGGTTGAGCTCATAGTAACTGCCGCCTTCCGGCGTCTTGTGCTGGCCCAGGTCGACCTTGACCAGGGTGAACGGCGTGCCCGTTTCGCGCAGGATGATGTGCGGCGCCAGCGAGCAGGCACCCGGCGAGTAAAAGAGTTTCATGGCGATCCTATCCTTGAACAGATTGGGAAGACGCCACTATAGTCCTGCGCAGGCGGCGGGTAAATGCGTGTTCGTCTGGTGATCATTGACGCCCGGTGTCGCCTTGCGTTGGCTCAAACCGCCCGCTTGCGTCGGCGCGACGCTGCGCGTGCCGTGCACTTGCAGCCGCAGGTCATCGCGCTGCGTTTTGCTGTTATTCTGCAAGCAATCTTGTCGGACTATCGCGTGATGAAAACTTTTCTTTATTCGCTACTGGGTTTTGTTATTGCCAGCGTCATCGCATGGGGTGCCATGTTGCTTTGGGGCGGCCTGGTCTTGCAACTGCCGCCCGGCGACAGCTATTGGGACCGCACGCCGTATGCGGCCGATATTTTCCTGGCCTGCTGGCTATGCTTTGCCACCGGGGCGGCAGTGCTGGCGGTTCGGCTGGCCCGTTGATACTGCTTCTACGCAATTCATTATTTTGGCTAATAAGTTCATGCGGACTTTGGCATTTCTGCCCTCATCCTCGTCAGCCAGGGGATGATCGTGCTCGGCACGTCCATCGTGCTGACGGGCTCGCCTAAAATCCACTAGGAACTGGGCTTTACGGATACGGGTCTGGCCTGGGTGCAAAGCATCTACCCCCTGACATTCGGCGGCTTGTTGATGCTAGCCTTGCTGCTGCTGAGTTATCAGGCGCGCCCGCCCAAGCTGCCTCCGCCATCGACCGCCAGCACCTGGCCTGTCACGTAACTGGCTTGTTCCGACAGCAGGAAGCCGACGGCGGCGGCAATTTCATCGGGCTGTCCCAGGCGCCGCATCGGTATCGTTGCAAGCACCTGGCGTTCCATCTCGCTGCCGACGGGGCGGGTCTTGCGGAACAGTTCCGTTTCCACGGGGCCTGGCGCGACCGCATTGACCGTCACGCCGTGTTCGGCCAACTCCAGGGCCCAGGTTTTCGTGCAGCCGACCAGGGCGCTTTTGGCGGCGGAATAGGCCGTGCGGTTCACGTTGCCGTGGATGGCCCGGCTGCAGATATTCACGATCCGGCCATAGCGGCGCTGCTTCATCGCCGCCACGAACTGCTGCGTCACCTGGATGGCGGCGCGCACGTTCAGGTCGAAGACGTTCTGCAAGGTGGCAAAGTCGATTTGCCCCAGCGGCTGGGGCGAGGCAATGCCTGCCTTGTTCACGATGCCATCGATGTCAAACTCTTGTTCAAGCGTCTTGAGAACCTGCGCCGTCTGCGCCAGGTCGCCAAGATCGCAGGCCACCAAGGTGCCGGGAAAGTCCACGCCTTCAATGTGCCGGGCGATGCCGATGACCCGATGGCCTTGCTGATGCAGCAAGGTGCTGATGGCATAGCCGATACCGCGTGTCGCGCCGGTAACGAGAAAAGTACGGGATGTCATGGAAGAGGATAGCCTTTGGCTTGAAAATGTATACCTGCGAAGGCTACACTTTTTTGCAACTTCATGCCGCCGCGGCCGCTGACCACTCGCGCAGCAATTGTCCGAACGCTTCGGCCGCCGCCGTGCTGCTGGCGGCGCGCCAGACGAGCTGGAACCGGGCTGCGGGCAGGGCGGGCAAACCATGCTGGCCATCGATGACCACCATGCCCGCTTCCAGGTCGCCTTGCGGCAGGGCCGTGATCGCCAAGCCAGCCAGCACGGCGGCGCGCAAGCCCTGCTGGCTGGGCGAGGTGAACGCCACGCGCCAGTCGATTCCGGCGCCATCGAGGGCGTCGACGCCCACTTGCCGGTGCATGCAGGGCGCGGGTGAAAACGCCAGCGGCAGCGGCAGCGCGCCATCGTGCCGGAAGTCGTGCGCCGCGGCCCAGACGAAGCGCGTGCGGCGCAGCACGGCCGCCTCATCCTGGCCATCGGCCAGGGTCATGACAACGGCCAGGTCCAGCGCATCGGCGGCGACCAGTTTTTGCAAGTCAAGATAGGTGCCCACCGTGACATCCAGCCGCACGGCAGGAAACAGGTGCGCGAACTGTGCCAGCAGGGCGGGCAAACGCGCGCCCATGAAATTTTCCGGCACGCCAAAGCGCACGGCACCCGCAATCGAGGAGCGCTGAAAGCGCCGCGCCAGCGCATCCTGGGCGGCTAGGATTTGCCGCGCGTGGCGCAGAAAATCCTCGCCGTCTTCCGTCAGGCGCAGGCTGCGCGTCGTGCGCAGCAGCAGCGCGGTGCCCGCTTGCTCTTCCAGGCGGCGGATCTGGTGGCTGATGGCGGACTGGCTCAGATGCAGCCGTTCGGCGGCGCGCGTAAAGCCGCCCGTGTCCTGTACCGCCACAAAGGCGCGCAGCAGGGCGGTATCGAAGTCCATGGGGCTCCCATGATTCATGATGAAAATGAATAAATTGTACAAAATTTTATCATTTCCCTCATGAGTCGAGGTTTTCTAGAATGGTCGCTTGCAGTGCTGCGGCACTACGCATCCCTCCATGACTACCGAAAGCAAGGCTTCGATGCTACCGACTACTTCGCAACAAAACGCACTCACCCTGGCCGCCGTCTGCCTGGCCTCGCTGATGTTTGGCCTGGAAATTTCCAGTGTGCCCCTCATCCTGCCCACCCTGGAAACCGTGCTGCATGGCGACTTCAAGGACTTGCAATGGATCATGAACGCCTACACGCTGGCCTGCACCACCGTGCTGATGGCCACGGGCACCCTGGCCGACCGCTATGGCCGCAAGCGCTTGCTGCTCGCCAGCCTGGCATTGTTCGGTGTCAGTTCCCTGGCATGCGGCTGGGCCGGCAGCACGGGCGTGCTGATCGTGGCGCGTGCGGTACAGGGCATGGCCGGCGGCGCCATGCTGATTTGCCAGGTGGCCGTGCTGTCGCGGCAGTTCCCGGCCGGCGCCGCGCGGGGCCGGGCGTTTGGCGCCTGGGGCATCGTGTTTGGCCTGGGCCTGGGCTTCGGACCCATCATCGGCGCGGCCATCGTCGCGCTGTCAAGCTGGCAGTGGGTATTTCTCGTGCACGGGCCGCTGGCGCTGGCGGTACTGCTGCTGGTGGCGCTGGGCGTGAGCGAATCGCGCGACCCGCAGAGGCGCGAGCTGGACGTGGCGGGCATCGCCACTCTGTCGCTGGCCGTGTTCAGCCTGGCCTGGTGCATCACGCAGGGACCGGCGCTGGGTTTTGCGGACCCGCGCACGCTGGCCAGCCTGGCCGTGGCGCTGGCCGGTTTTGCCGCGTTTGCCTTCATCGAACGGCGCCAGGCCGAACCGATGGTCGATTTTGCCGTCTTTCGCATCCGCCGCTTCTCGGGCGCCTTGCTCGGTTCGGCGGGCATGAACTGCAGTTTCTGGCCGCTCATGATTTATCTGCCCCTGTATGTGCAGCATGGCCTCGGCTACGACAGCCTGGGCACGGGCCTGACCTTGCTGGCCTACACCTTGCCCACCTTGCTCGTGCCGCCGCTGGCCGAGCGGCTGGCGCTGCGCTACCGGGCCGATGCGGTGATCCCCGCCGGCTTGCTGGCCATCGGCGCGGGCTTTCTATTGATGCTGTGGGGCAGCCAGGCGGACGCCGCCAGCTGTCTGACGATCCTGCCCGGCTGTCTGCTGGCGGGCACGGGTCTGGGCTTGACCAACACGCCCGTCACCAACACGACGACGGGCGCCGTGCCCGGCGAACGGGCCGGCATGGCTTCCAGCATCGACATCAGCGCGCGCATGATCAGCCTGTCCATCAATATCGCGCTGATGGGCTTTATCCTCGTCGACGCCATCCAGTCCGCCTTGCGGCCGCATCTTCCCGGCGGACTGGACGCGGCCACCTTGCGCGCCATGGCCGAGGATTTATCGGCAGGCAAGGTCGCCGGCGCGCTGCCGGCCGGCGTGGCCAAGCTTGCATTGGTTCAGGGATTTGGCGCCGTGATGCTGTACGGCGGCGTGGCCGCCTGCCTGTTCGCCGTGGGCAGCTGGCTGGTGTTTGGCGCCGGGCGGGCGCGGCAGGCGGCCGGGTTGCCGGTGCGCGAATAGCCAGGAGGCTATAATCCGGGCAAGTTGGCAAGTCTTGCCAATGTCATTACGAGGCCGCCCATGCATAAACTGATTTCCGAACTCACCCGCCTGTATCTGTTCGAGGAACAGCAGCAATACGTCGACGCAGACGGCGGCACGCAGCCACTGACGCCGGCCGTGCTGGCGCGCCATCTGTCGGGTGAGCAGACGGTGGCCGTGCAACTCGTGACCGGGAGCGGTCTGACGCGTGCGCTGGTGCTGGAATTTGGCGGCAAGGGCGGCGGGGAAGCGCACTGGAGCGCGCTGTGCGCGATCGCCAATGCCGTGCAGCACGAGTTGGACTTGCCGGCGCCCGCCGTCAGCATTTCGGGCACGGCGTTCCAGTTGTGGCTGTCGCTGGCCACGCCCGTGCCCGTCGCCCAGGCGCGCCAGTTCGTGCAGCTGCTGCGTTCCACCTTTTTACCCGCCTCGACGGACATCCTCGCCGCAGCGCCGCCCGCCGACGTGGAGCAGGCGGCGCTGCCGCCCGCCTTGCAGCCGTCGGGCAAGTGGGCCGCCTTCATCCACCCCAGCATGGGCGCCGCCTTCGTCGACGAGCCTGGCCTGGACATGCCGCCGCCGCCAGCCGCCCAGCTGGGCTTCCTGGAAAGCTTGCGCAGCATCAACCCGGGACAATTCGCGCAGGCGCTGGCCAAGCTGCAGGGGCATGCGGGGTTGCTTGAGGCCGTGCCCGCTCCCGTCGCCGCTCCATTGCCAACGGTAGTGTCCCAGTCACCGGCGCAGCCGGGCTTGCTGCTGCAGGACGCCAGCCTGGAAGACATCGTGCGCTGGCTGCATGCGCGTAATATCGAACCGACTTTCCGGCACCGGTTGCCGTAGCCGGGCGCTCCTTATCCCTACATTAAACACCCGGGAGGCAACATGACAGTCAAGCGCATGGACAACGTCGGCATCGTGGTAGCAGACCTCGATGCCGCCATTGCGTTCTTCACCGAACTTGGTCTCGTTCTCGAAGGGCGCGCCCCAATTGACGGAGACTGGGCAGATGGTGTCACCGGTCTGCACGGCATGCGCGTGGAGATAGCCATGCTGCGGACGCCGGACGGTCACAGCCGTCTCGAGTTATCGCGTTTCCTCGCGCCGCCCGTGGTCGCCGATCACCGCAACGCCCCGGTTAACGCTCTCGGTTACCTGCGTGTCATGTTTACCGTCGAGGATATCGACGATACGCTCGTCCGGCTCGTCAAACGCGGCGCGAAGCTGGTCGGCGAAGTCGTCCGGTACGAAAACATGTATCGGCTCTGCTATATCCGTGGTCCCGAAGGAATCCTCATCGGACTTGCCGAACAGTTGCCGCAGAAGACGTCCTGAGGGAATCCCGCAGGGCCTTGAACACTACAGGATCGGCTCCGAGCCCGGTGCGGCGCAGATCGCGGGGCATGCGCCGACACCGCCCGGCGTGACATTGCAGGCCCCTCCTGGGCCGGCATAACACGCGCCGCCGGGGCCTGCGTAGCGGGGGCCTCCTGGGCCTGCATACATGGCACCGCCAGGCCCCGCGTACAAAGGCCCTCCCGGCCCGGCGTAGCAGGAACCTCCCGGCGCCGCACAAGTGACAGACGCCGTGGGAATGCCGGCGCATCCGAAAAGACCACCTGCCAATAACGCCAATCCCGCCAAGCTGAGTATTTTCATCAAATGTATCTCCTGGATCATTGAGCAAAGCCGAACCTGACATACTATACGGTGCAGTCTTCGCTGCACATCAACGGCTGGATGCGGAATGCAACAAAGACAATGAGCATGCCCGATTGATGTCGTGTCTTCGGATTTCAACCATTCCGTGCAGACGATTTGCCGGATCTTGGCCTCGTTTCTGCCGCGAATGGCCGGCAACGCACCGGCCGGCTATTCTTGACCGTCATGGGAGGGTCATGTCCAAACCGACCATCCTGACAATGAAGAAGGTGACGAGTCCCAAGCCCATGAGCAATAGCACGAAGCCTGCGACCACCTTGCCGCTCGCGCGCAGCACGGCGCGATTCTGCTTTGCCTTGTCCTTGTCCTTCTTCCCTTGGTCGTAATGCCACTTGATGGCGAAGAACATGCCCGTGCCGAGCACGAGAGCCTTGAATGTAACGAAGACTATAGGGGTCCAATCCATCATTTGAGTATTTCCAGTCTATTACTTGACACTACCTATCGTGAGGGGCACTCCCTCAAAACACTGCTTCAGCAGTTGCTGTCCCAACCTTTTGTTCAATTATCCCCCAGGCATCCTGTTTGACTCTTTCATTATAGCTAGCCATGAAATAACAAGGGCATCGGGCGCAGTGATGTGCCGAATGCGGAGGAGCGAGGAGAAAACGTCAGCGACCGCCATGCAAGGATGGTGTTGCTGCACGTTCTGATGCATACTACATTAAAACAATCTCCATACATTGAGACAAAATGTCCCAGTTGAAAACCATACAAGATGAACATTTGCCACTCTGGTTGCCGCGCTTGGCCGTGCACGGAGGGCCACGTTTTTTGCAGATTGCCGATGCGTTGCAGGCGGCGGTGGCAGACGGATCGTTGAGACCGGGCGACCGTCTGCCACCGCAGCGCCACCTGGCAGCACAGCTGGAAGTCGACCTGACGACGATCACGCGCGCCTACGATGAAGCGAGGCGCCGCAACTTGCTGGAAGGCCGCGGTGCTCGCGGCACGTATGTCGCGGCGCCGAAGGTCGAATTGACCGCCATCCTCGACCTCTCCATGAATACCCCGCCACCGCCAGCTGGCGTGGACTTCGACGACATGTTAAAACAAGGTTTGTCTCAAGTACTGATGCGGGCAGATAATGAATTGCTGATGACCTACCACCTGGGCGGGGGAAGCGACTCCGACCGCAAGGCTGGCGCCACATGGCTGGCGCCGATGTTTGGCCATCTGGATGCGCAGCAGGTCGTTGTCTGTCCCGGTGCGCAAGCGGCGATCGCCGCATTGATCCTGGCGCTGACGGAACCTGGCGACGTCATCCTGGCAGAGCCAACCAGTTATCCCGGCTTGCGTGCGGCTGCGGCCCAATTCGGCCGGCACGTGATTGCCGTGCAAACGGACAAGCACGGGATGCTGCCCGTGATGCTTGAGCAAGCGTGCCGCCAGCACAAGCCCGCGCTGGTCTACCTCAATCCGACATTGCAGAATCCGACCGCCATCACCATGCCGGAACGCCGGCGCAAGGAGCTTGCCAGCATCGCGCAGCGCTGCAACGTACGAATCGTCGAGGACGATCCCTACTGGCTGCTTGCCGAGGCTCCGCCACCGCCTGTCGCCACGTTTGCCCCGGAACAGGTGCTCTACATCTCCACCCTGTCGAAATGCCTGACACCCGGCTTGCGTGTCGCCTTCGTGCTGATACGCGATCCGGAGGAACGCGAGCGTTTCCTGGTCGCGCTCAGGTCATTTGCGCTGATGGTCGCGCCTCTGACGGCGGCACTGGCCACGCAGTGGATACTCGACGGTTCGGCTGACGGATTGCTGGAAGGCGTACGCAAGGAGGCGCGCCTGCGCCACCGGATGGCCCGCGATATTCTGGCGGGGCGCTACAGCGGCGCGGGAGACGGTCTGCATGTATGGATCGAGTTGCCGGCGTATTGGCACTCTTCGCAGCTTGCGCGTGCAGCCGCCAGCTACGGCATCGCCGTCACGCCGGCGGAGGCATTCGCCACTGGCGGCGACTCCGTGAATGCCATCCGGATCTCCTTGGGCAGCATCAAGGACCGTGGACGCTTGCAGGCGGGTCTTCAACGGCTGTCTCAGCTGCTTGCGCGGCGGCCCGAGTCGCTCAGCGCTGCCGTGGTTTAACTGTCAGGAGCCACTTCCTTTTCTCCAGAAGCATCCTGGCATCAAGCCGCCATTTCCCTCGCCAGTGTCAACACCAGTTCCTCCGCCCCCATTTCCCGCGCCAGCGGCGCGCCCTGGCCGGCCCACTGCGCGGCAAATTCGCTGTTGCCGTGCTGGACAGCCAGCCCGTTCAATTGTTTGGCGGCATCGTAGGCGACGGGATAGTCGGCTGGCGGCGGGCTGCCTGGCGCTTCGCCGTATTCAATTAGACGGTTTACCATGCCGCGCGCCAGGCGGCCCGAGAGCACGCTGGTCAGGCGGGTGGACGCCGCCCGTTCGCTTTTCAGGTTGGCCCGGTAGCCTGTATTGGCCGACGATTCCGGGCATAGCAGGAACGCCGTGCCCAGCTGGGCGGCCGCGGCGCCCAGGTCCAGCGCTGCGCGGATGCCCTGTCCATCCATGATGCCGCCGGCGGCGATGAGGGGCAGGGCGGTGCGTCCTGCCAGCAGGCGCAGCAGCACGCTGGTGCTGTGGCGCTCGTCCGGCGCATGCGGGTCGAAGACGCCGCGATGGCCGCCCGCTTCCACGCCTTGCGCCACGATGGCGTCGACTCCCGCCTGTTCGATCAGGGCCGCTTCGCGCAGATTGGTGGCCGTGGCCAGCGTGTAGATGCCTGCCTGGCGCAGGGCGGCAATCTGCTGCTGCGTCGGCAAGCCGAAATGGAAGCTGACGACGGCGGGGCGCTGTTCCAGCAACAGCTCGAATGCCGCTTCATTGCCGATGAACGTTTCGTAGATTTCGTCGAGTGCCACGGGCACGGCCGCGCCCAGCTCCGCAAACAGGGGCGCCAGATGGGCCAGCCAGGCCGCTTCGCGCCGCGCATCCCTGATCGCCGGCGCATGGCAAAACACATTCACATTGAAGGGACGGTGCGTCAGCGCGCGCGTGTCGGCGATCACCTGGCGCGCCTGCGCCACCGTGCCCGCGCCGATGGCCAGCGAACCGAGGCCGCCCGCGTTCGAGACGGCGGCGGCCATGCGCGGCGTGGAGACGCCTGCCATTGGCGCCTGAATGATGGGCAGTTGCAAGCCGAGACGGTCGAGGAAGGGCTGGATTGAAGTCATGATGTTTCCTTCATGAAGTTGAGGATGCTGCATTCAATTCGTATTTTGAGAATATAATAGCATAATCATTTTCAAATGGAGAATACGATGGAGTTGGAATCATTGCGGATTTTTTGCTCTGTCGCCAGTGAGCTGAGCGTGACCCAGGCCGCAGCCAGGCTGGGTCGCGCGCCGTCCAGCGTCACCACGCGCCTCCAGCAGCTGGAAGCCGATATCGGCGCGGAACTGTTCGTGCGCACGAATAAACGCATGGCCCTGACGGCGGCTGGCGAGCGCTTTCTCGAGTATGCGCAGCGTTTGCTGGCGCTGGCGGAGGAAGCGCGGCACGTCGTCACGGGCGGGCGCGAGGGCGGCACCTTGCGCGTCGGCAGCATGGAAAGCACGGCGGCCAGCCGGCTGCCGGCGCTGCTGGCCGCGTATCACGCCCGCTATCCGGCGACGCGCCTGGCGCTGAGCACGGGGCCGTCGCGCCCCCTGATCGAGCAGGTGCGCACGGGCCTGCTCGACTGCGCCTTCGTGGCCTTGCCGCCAGCGTTCGGCGGCGCCGCCGCCCTGGAAGAGCTGGGCCTCGCATCGACGGCCGTGTGGCGCGAGGAACTGTGTCTGCTGCTGCCGGCCAGCGAAGGGCAGGCGCGCCGCGCCTCGGACGTGCGCACGCGTTCGCTGGCGGCCTTCCCGCAGGGCTGCACCTACCGCGGCATCGCGGAGGAAATGCTGGGCGTGGCGGGCAGCACGCAGTGGCAGGTACAGGAAATGAGCTCGTATCACACGATGATCGCCTGCGTGGCGGCCGGCGCTTGCGTGACCTTGCTGCCAGCCAGCGTGCTGGCGCTGTCGGACGCGCCGGCCACCTTGAAAACCTTGCCTGCAGGGGAGATTGACACCGTGCTGGTGTGGCGCGCCGGATTCGACGTGCCCGCCTTCCAGCAGTTGCTGGCGCAAGTGGGCGAGGCGGCGGCATGAGCGCGGCGGCCAGGCTGCGCGCCGCCATCGCCGCGGCCGTCATCCTCGCCATCGGCATGGGCTTTGGCCGCTTTGCTTTCACGGCCATCTACCCGCACATGGTCAGGGAAGGCGTCCTGAGCTTGCGCGACGGCAGCCTGGCCGCCTCGGCCAACTATGCCGGCTATTTGCTGGGCGCCGTCCTGGCCATGCGCGCGCGTGCCCACAGCGCGCACCGGCTGTGCCTGTGGTCGGTGGCCGGCACGGCGCTGTGCCTGGGCGTGCTGGCCTTGCCGTTGCCCGTCTGGCTCATCGTGACGGTGCGTGGCGTGGCCGGCGTCTTCAGCGCCCTGGCCATGGTGGCCGCTTCATTATGGCTGCTGGTGCAGCGCGGCCATGGTCGCGGCGCGCCGCTGCTGTATGCGGGCGTGGGCGCCGGCATCGCCGTCTCGGCCGAATTGCTGGTGCTGGCGTCGCACCTGGGCTGGCACAGCGCCGGCATGTGGCTGCTGCTGGCCGGCGTCACCGTGCTGGCGGGG
>NZ_LBCO01000033.1:267908-303760 GCF_000988085.1 Janthinobacterium sp. KBS0711
AAGCCGCCGCATCGTCCCTGGCGCCCGTCGCGCCGTGGCCGCTCGTGCTGATCTACGGGCTGGCGGGATTTGGTTATATCGTCACGGCCACGTATTTGCCCGTGCTGGTCGGCGCCGCCTTGCCCGGGCTGAACTCCGCCCACGTGTGGGCCGTGTTCGGCCTCGGGGCGGCGCCGTCGTGCTTCCTGTGGCACCGGCTGCACGAGCGACTTGGCACGCGCCAGGCGCTGAGGCTCAATTTGCTGCTGCAGGCGCTGGGCGTGGCCTTGCCCGTGCTGGCGCCCACGGCCGTCGGCTATCTGCTCAGCGCCATACTCGTCGGCGGCACGTTTGTCGGCACGGTGACCATTGCCATGCCGGCCGCGCAACGGGCCGCCGTCAAGGCAGCTAAGTTTGGCTCGAACATGATGGCCGTCATGACGGTGGTGTATGGCATCGGCCAGATCATCGGCCCCGTGCTGGCCGGCAGCCTGTATGCGCAGTCGCACAGTTTCAACAGTGCGTTATTGGCGGCGGCCAGTGCGCTGCTGCTGGCGATTATCGTCAGCCTGCGGTTGTAAAAATCAGAGATCGAATGCGCAGCGCATGAAGTCGCGGCGCAGCACATTGATCCTGTCGAACTCGCGCGTGTAATACAGTTTGTTCGTCAGCAGCACGGCATAGCGGCCGCGCCGGGGGCTGAGCCACATGGCCGTGCCCGTGAAGCCCAGGTGGCACCAGACGTCGTCTTGCGGCCCGGTGCCTGCCGCCGGATGCCAGAACAGGCCGCGCGAGGGCTGCAGCTCGCCCGTCTGTACCCTCAGCGATTCCCTCACCCAGGCGGCGTCAAACACATCGCCATGCGGAGTCAGCATCGCCCGCAGGAAGCGCTCCAGGTCCGGCACATTGGAAAACAGGCCGGCAATGCCGCACACGCCGCCCAGCAGCCGGGTTGAAAAATCATGCACGACGCCACACAGGTGGGCGCCCGCCTGCTCGCAGAATTCGGTCGGCGCGATCAGCTGGCCGTGCCGTGGCGCCACGGGACCGTAGCCCGTGGCGGTCATGCCCAGCGGCTGCAGCACATGTTCGGCAAGGGCCACGTCCAGCGGCATGCCCAGCAGCCGCTCGATGACCAGGCCGAGGATCAGGGCTGCGCGGTCCGTGTATTCCACGGCCTGGCCTGGTATGCCTTCCAGCGGCTCGCGCAGCACGCCGCGCACGATATCGTCGTACACCTCGCCATAGCTGGCGCGCAAGCGGGCGCGCAGCGGCAGGCCGGCAGTGTGGGTGAGCAGCTGGAAAACCGTGATCGGCGCCAGCGCGTAGCTTGCCGTGCCGGGCAGCAGATCGGCCAGCCGGCTGTCCAGCCCCAGGCGTTTCTGGCTTACCAGTCTGCCGATGAGCGACCACACGCTGATGATCTTCGTCAGCGACGCGATGTCGAACAATGTGTCGACCTGCATGGCGGCGCTGGAAGGTTCGGGCGTGAGCCGTCCGGCCGCGCTCGTAACTTGGTGGTCCAGGGTGCCCACGGCCCAGGCCGCGCCTGGAAAAATATGTTCGCGTACGCCGGCTTCCACCAGCGCTGTCAATTGCTCTGTAAGGTTGCTTATCTGCATGATGATTGTGCCGTGTTTATCTTGTTATCGTCTGTCGCTGCCACGCCCAGCCACCTCGCCACCGACTGCGCCACCCAGGTCCCCTCGTCGAGCGGCAAGTCGTGGCCCGCGTCGCCGTGGATCAAACAATCGGCTTGCCAGGCGCGCGCCAGACGCTGCGAGCAGCGGTGGTCGACCAATCGGTCCAGCGCGCCAGCCATCACCAGCACGGGCATGGCCGGGCGGACGATGGGCGCGCGGTAGCGGGCGGCCGACAGCAGCTGGCGCAGCGCGTTGCGCCGGCTGACCGGGTATTGCTGCTGAAAACTGAGCCAGTCGGCCAGCAGGGCGGGGTTGCCGCCAGCATGCCGCTGGCTGGTCAGACGCAGGATCAGACTTTCCTGGCTGCACTGGTCGCCAAAGATCAATTGTCGCAGCAGGGCGCCATAGTTTTGCCAGCGCAGGCGCCGGTAAAACGGATTGAACGGCCGCATGCTGGTGTTGATCAGTACGCAGCGGACGATTTCCTGCGGGTAGCGGCTTGCCCATTCGACGGCCACCATGCCGCCCAGCGACATGGCCAGCAAGTGGTAGGGTGCGGGGATGCCGCGCGCCAGCAGCTCCTGGCGGCAGTCTTCCACCATGGCGGCCAAGCGGGTGGCGCTGTCCTGCGCGTGGCGCGTGCCGTTGCCGGGCAGGTCGGGCGTGACGATGTGGGCGCCGGGCAGGGCGCGCGCCAGGGTGGCGGGGAAGCTGCCCCAGTGGCGCTGTTCGCGCATCAGGCCGCGCAGCAGGACCCAGGTGTGCGCGCCGCTCATGATTCATACCATTGCGCCAGGGCGCGCCGGCGCTGCGCCTTGCGCAGCAAGCCTTCCGGCATCCAGCGGCCGTGGCTGCTGGCGGCGCGCATGAGGAAATCGAACCAGACTAGGTGGCGCCGCAGCACGCGCTGCAGGCGGTGCGCGGCCGTGGGGTTGAAGATGCTGACGCGGTTGAACAGCTGGCGCGGGTTTTTCTTGACCCAGCGCCATGAACCCATTTCCAGGGTCAGCGGCAGGAACACGCGTCCGCTGTAGCTGGTGCCGTTCAGGTACAGATAGTCCCACAGGTCGCCATGGGTGCGGTATTGCCGGCTTTGCGGCTCGAACACATAGTTGTGGTTGGGGTAGCTTTGGCTGAACAGCTCTTCCAGCGCGCCGATCTCGGCCAGGTGCTCGATCGGCACCTGGGTATGCGCATGGGGAAACCAGATGCGGTCGCGCAAGCCGAAACCGGAATGGCAATCGAGGGCGATGCTGAACTGGCGCGACAGCAGTTCGCGCTCGACGAGGTCGCACACGGCCTGGCTTTCCACCTCCATCGGCCCTCCGGCAGCGCCCCGGTACCAGGGCAGGCGGGCGCTGTAGCGCTGTCCACCGAGCATGAACGGTACTTTTTCGCGCGCGCTCAATGGCGCATTGCGCATCAGGTCCACGCCCTGCGGATTGCAGCGCGTCGCTTGCCACATGCCGCCAGGATTGACCAGCGGCATGAACACGAGGCGCATGCTTTCCAGCTGCTGGTGCAAGGTGGCGTCCCAGCGCAGGCGCGCGATCAGGCTTTCCAAAAAGGATAGCAGCACCTGCGTGCCGATGCGTTCGAGACCGTGGATGCCGCCGAAAAAGCCCAGCACGGGCACGTCGGGGCTGGGATTGCCCATGGCGATCGAGTACACGGGAAATTCGCGCCCATCCATGGCGATGCTGCAGGGCGCCGCCACTTCCAGGTGGCTGCCGCCCTCGTCGATGAGGCGCTTCAGCATGACCAGCTCGGGCAGATTCTTTTCGATCATCAGGCGTCTGAATGGGAGAGTAGCAGCCAGTGTAGCCGAAATCACGGCCGTGCCCGACGTCCCGCATGGCGAAATTTGCGCGCTGCGCCATGTCACGAAGCCGTCATGTTTGCCGTGTATTTTATTGCCGCCGAGACAAGGCTGCTTGCCCCGCCATGCCATCGCTCTTCCTGTCGACAGGGGCGGCTGAACGTTCGTTCGCGTACAGACGCGTCAACATCCGGCCGTCAGACTGGTGCTTCGGGCCTGCATGCGCCCACCCAGCCAGTCCACAGCCAGGAGGAAGCGCGAGATGACAGAGTCCCATCAAATCAATGCCGGCAGGCGCGGCTTGCTGATCGCCGGTGCGCTGTCGGCCACGGCCGCGGCCGTGCCCGGTGTGGCAGGAGCGGCGGGGGCGGCGCAGGCCGTCAGCACGAGCGGCCAGGCGCCACCAGTCCTGATGAAAGTGAGCCTCGACGTCAATGGCCAGCGCCACAGCCTGGAACTCGATACGCGCACCACCTTGCTCGACGCCTTGCGCGAACACTTGCAGCTGACGGGCACCAAGAAGGGCTGCGACCACGGCCAGTGCGGCGCCTGCACCGTCATGCTCGACGGCCAGCGCATCAATGCCTGCTTGACTCTTGCGGTGATGCATGACGGCGCCAAGGTCACCACCATCGAGGGGCTGGGCACGCCGGAGAAACTGCATCCGATGCAGGCCGCCTTCATCGCGCACGACGGCTACCAGTGCGGCTATTGCACCCCGGGGCAGATCTGCTCGGCCGTCGCCGCGCTGGGCGAAATCCGCCAGGGCATCCCCAGCCACGTCAGCGTGGACTTGAACGCGGCCCCCTCGGTGACGCCGGAAGAATTGCGCGAACGCATGAGCGGCAACATCTGCCGCTGCGGCGCCTACTCCAACATCATCGAGGCGATCACCGAGGTGGCGGGGAGGCCGGCATGAGGGTATTCAGCTACCAGAAGGCCGCCTCGCCGGCCGAAGCGGCGGCCGCCGCCGTGAACACACCGGGCGCCCGCTTCATCGCGGGCGGCACGAATCTGCTCGACCTGATGAAGCTGGAAATCGAGACGCCCGCGCATCTGATCGACGTCAATGGCCTTGCATTGGATAAAGTGGAGACCACGGCCGACGGCGGCTTGCGCATCGGCGCCCTCGTGCGCAACACTGCCTTGGCAGCCCACGCCACGGTGAGGCGCGACTATGCCGTGCTGTCGCGCGCCTTGCTGGCCGGCGCCTCGGCGCAATTGCGCAACAAGGCGACGACGGCCGGCAACCTGCTGCAGCGCACGCGCTGCCCGTATTTCTATGACACGAACCAGGCCTGCAACAAGCGCGTGCCGGGCAGCGGCTGCTCGGCCATCGGCGGTTTCAGCCGGCCGCTGGCGATTCTGGGCGGCAGCGATGCCTGCATCGCCACGCACCCGAGCGACATGGTCGTGGCCATGCGCGTGCTCGACGCCAATATCGATACGGTGCGCTCCGACGGCGCCGTGCGCAGCATCCCCATCGCCGACTTTTACCGTTTGCCGGGCAACACGCCGCACGTGGAAACCGTGCTGCAGCCGGGCGAACTGATCACCAGCGTGACCTTGCCCCGGCCCGTTGGCGGCACGCATGTCTACCGCAAGGTGCGCGACCGGGCCTCGTACGCGTTCGCGCTGGTGTCCGTGGCGGCCATCATCTTGCCCAATGGCACGGGCAGGCTGGCCTTGGGCGGCGTCGCGCCGCAACCGTGGAGAATTTCTGGCGCCGAGCAGGCGATACCTAGTGGCGCCGCCGCCGTCAGCGAACGCCTGCTGGCCGGCGCCAGGCCGACCGACGACAACGCCTTCAAGGTCACACTGGCGCAGCGCACGATTGCCTCGGTGCTGGCTGAAGCACAAGCAAAGAAAGGCTAGGGCCATGAAATTTACGACACCTGCGACCACCAATCCCATCGACCAGCTGAAAGTCGTGGGCCGTCCCACGGACCGTATCGACGGCCCCCTGAAAACCACGGGCACGGCGCCGTACGCGTACGAGCAGAACAAGGCCGCGCCGCATGCGGCCTACGGCCATGTCATCGGCGCGGCGATTGCCAAGGGGCGCATCGCGTCGATCGACACGAGCGCCGCGCGGCGCGCACCGGGCGTGCTGGCCGTCGTGACGGAGGAATCGGCGGGCAAGCTGGGCAAAGGCAAGATGAACACGGCAAAGCTGCTGGGTGGCCCGGATATTGAACATTACCACCAGGCCATCGCGCTGGTCGTGGCGGAAACCTTCGAGCAAGCCCGTTCGGCCGCGCAGCTGCTCGATGTGAAATATGTCGAGCAGCAGGGCGCTTTCGACTTGGCCAAGGCCAAAGGCGGCGCCGCCAAGCCGAAGGAGGGCAAGCCTGACAGCCGTGCGGGCAACTTCGCCGGCGCCTTTGCCCATGCTCCCGTGCGCCTGGACGCCACCTACACGACGCCAGACCAGTCGCACGCCATGATGGAGCCGCACGCCTCGATTGCCGCCTGGGAAGGCGACAAGGTGACGGTGTGGACGGCGAACCAGATGGTGGACTGGGGCCGCGGCGACCTGGCCCGCACGCTTGGCATTGCGAAGGACAAGGTGCGCATCGTGTCGCCGTATATCGGCGGCGGTTTCGGCGGCAAGCTGTTCGTGCGCGCGGAAGCCTTGCTGGCGGCGCTGGGTGCACGCGCGGCGCAGCGTCCCGTCAAGGTCGCCCTGACGCGGCCCTTGATGATCAACAACACGACGCACCGGCCCGCCACCATCCAGCGCCTGCGCATCGGCGCCACGCGCGATGGCAAGATCACGGCCATCGGCCATGAATCGTGGTCCGGCGACCTCAAGGGAGGCCAGCCGGAAACGGCCGTGATGCAGACGCGGCTGCTGTATGCGGGGCCGAACCGCATGACGGCCATGCGCCTGGCCGTGCTCGACCTGCCGGAAGGCAACGCCATGCGCGCGCCGGGCGAAGCGCCGGGGATGATGGCGCTGGAAATCGCCATGGACGAGATGGCGGACAAGCTGAAAATGGACCCCATCGTCTTCCGCATCCTGAACGACACGAAAGTGGACCCGGAAAAGCCGAGCAGGCCATTTTCCCAGCGCCGCCTGATCGACTGCCTGCGCACGGGCGCCGTGGAATTCGGCTGGAAAGAACGGCAAAGCCAGCCCGGCATGCGGCGCGACGGCCGCTGGCTCGTAGGCATGGGCGTGGCCGCCGCGTTTCGCAACAACCTCGTCATGCAGTCCGCCGCCAGGGTGCGTTTGGACGGCAACGGCATCGTGACGGTGGAAACGGACATGACGGACATCGGCACGGGCAGCTATACGATCATCGCGCAGACGGCGGCGGAAATGCTGGGCGTGACCTTGAACAAGGTGGTCGTGCGCCTGGGCGACTCGGATTTTCCCGTCTCGGCCGGCTCGGGCGGGCAGTGGGGCGGCAACAGCTCCACGGCCGGCGTGTACGCGGCCTGCGTGCGCCTGCGCCATGCCATCGCCGGCAAGCTGGGCTTCGATGAGAAAGAGGCGCGCTTTTCCGATGGACAAGTGAGCCAGGGCGAGCGCAGCGTGCCGCTCGCTGCCGCCGCCTACCATGGCGACGTCGTCGCGGAAGACCACATGGAATATGGCGACCTCGATAAAAAATTCCAGCAATCGACGTTTGGCGCGCATTTCGTGGAAGTGGGCGTGGACAGCGACACGGGCGAAGTGCGCGTGCGTCGCATGCTGGCCGTGTGCGCGGCCGGCCGCATCCTGAACCCGAAAGCGGCCCGCAGCCAGGTGATCGGCGCCATGACCATGGGCGTGGGCGCGGCCCTGATGGAAGAGCTGGTGGTCGACCAGCGCCGCGGCTTTTTCGTCAACCACGACCTGGCCGCTTACGAAGTGCCCGTGCACGCCGACATTCCGCACCAGGACGTCATTTTCCTCGATGAAACGGACCCGATGTCTTCGCCCATGAAAGCCAAGGGCGTGGGTGAACTGGGCATCTGCGGCGTGGCGGCGGCCATCGCGAACGCCGTCTACAACGCCACCGGCGTGCGCGTGCGCGACTATCCGGTGACCTTGGACAAGCTGATAGTCAAGTTCGATAAAAAGCTGACGGCGTAGACTTGCCGGCTGGGAGACTATTTCACAAGATTACTATTCATCACTATTTCTCGTATTTTTATTTCAAAATAGTAGTGAAGGGCGCTGTCTTCGCTGAACTGGTTTTCCAGCACAATCACATCGACGTCTTTTTCAGGGAAATAGACTTTGATCGATGCGAATCCCAAGCCTTTTCCGGAGTGTCCTATGTATTTGACGGGGGTCTTGTCGCTGACATACACGCCGTAACCATAGCCATTTTTCTCGCTGCCGAAGGCAACATGCTGGCTCGATATGTCGTAACTCGTCATCAGCCTATAGCTTGCCGGCTTCAAGATTTTTCCCTGATGAAGTTTTTCATCCCAGATAGCCAGGTCTGTGGCATTTGACACGATTCCCCCGGCCGGAATGAAGTCCACCCAGCCCTTTCCCTGAACGGGATGCTGCTTCAATTCAAATGTATTGTTTGCATTGACATAGCCATTGATGACCTTATTGTTTTTATCTTCCTCATAGCAAAAACTGTTGTGCATTCCCAGTTCTTTGAACAAGTCATTCGCCGCTTCGATATACGTCTTCCCGCTGGTTTTCTCAAAAATATTGCCCAGCATTGTATAGGCTGTCACGCCATATAAAAAATCCGTTCCGGGGGCAAAACTGAGCGGCTTGTCAATCTCAGTGATTCCTGCCGAAAAGTTGAGCAATTGATGCACCGTCACTTGGTCGGCCCAGGCCTGCGGTAAATCAGGCAGGTATCGCCGGACGGGACTTTGCAAGTCTATTTTGCCGTTTTCAACTTCCCTTAAAACCAGGACAGCCGTCATTTGCTTGCTGTTCGACATGATCCTGAAATTGTCTTCTGGCGTTAATGGCGTTTTATTCTCAAAATCGGAATAGCCGAAGACTTTCGAGTATTTCGTTTTTCCATGTTGGGTGATCAGAACCACCCCATTAAAAGGTCTTGGGCTTGTTTGCCGTATCAGACGGTCAATTTTGGCAGTGTAGTCATCTGCCTTTTCTGCCGGCGAATGAGCGGCAGCTTGCGCATGCACGAATGTGGCGATGGCCAATAAAAAAGAAACCTTCACGATTGAGAAAATCGTTTTTCTATCAGTGCGAGGAGTTTTCATGGGAATGTCGTGGCTTGGTTGATTAATTCCAGGCAAGCGCTGAACCGCTTGTGCGAGGATGCTATCCGCGTCGCCGATGACCTTGCCCACGCGGCCGTACACCTGCATGATTGCCTTGGCCTGCATGCATGCGCAGGAAAGCGTTGCTAAGTAAGCCTCAGGAAATTATTGTGAATTACTTAGTGTATGACAAGAACAGCGAAAGTCGAAGACATGCCGCAGATCCTGCAATATAATGAGAATCATTATCATTAAAGCCGCCGGATCCGCTCTTGTCTGCCTTGCCTTTCTCCTCGAATGACGCCACCCTGGCCGCCAGCCTGTTTACGGGCCACCAGGGCTGGTTGCTGCAGCGCCTGCTGTTGCGCTTGCGTAACCGGGCGGAGGCGGAAGATGTGGCTTCCGAAACGTTTCTGCGCGTGCTGCATGCGGGGCGATTGTCCGCCATCCGCGAGCCGCGCGCGTATCTCACGACGGTCGCGAAAAGCGTCTTGCTGCAGCAGTGGCGGCGGCGCGATATCGAGCAGGCTTATCTCGAGAGCCTGGCGCTGCTGCCGGAGTCCGTCCAGCCGTCGCCCGAGGAACGCGTCGTGCTGCTCGAAGCGCTGGAGCGGCTGTCGCGCGCGCTCGATACCTTGTCCGCCAAGGCGCGTAGCGCTTTCCTGATGAGCCAGCTCGATGGCCTCACGTATGCGCAGATCGCGGCGCAATTGGGCGTGTCGGCCAGCATGGTGCGCCAGTACATGGCGCAAGGCTTGCGCTGCTGCCTGGCGGCCGCGGACCCGGCATGAGCATGTCCGCTGCGGTGCAGGACGCGGCCATTGGCTGGCTGGTCGAGCTCAGTTCGGGCGAGGCGGACGCGGCCCAGCATCAGGCCTTTGCCCGCTGGCTGGCCGCCGATGCACGCCATGCGGCCGCGTGGCGCGCTCTGGGACTGGCCGTCGAGCACAGCGTCGGCCCGCTGCAGGCGGCGGGCGGGGCGGGGACTGTCGGGCAAACCCTGGCGCGCGCCGCGCAACATGACAACAAGCGGCGGCAGTTGCTGCAGGGCGCCCTGTGCCTGGCGGGCGCGGCCTTCGGCGGCGCCTGGCTGCTGCGCGGCAGCCCGTTCTTGCCGGACTGGAGCGCGGACCTGCATACGGCCACGGCGAATCGGGGCCGCTACACGCTGGCCGATGGCAGCGTGCTGACTTTGGACGCCCGTTCCTCGGCCGATACCGATGTCACCCATGAACACCGCCATGTCACCTTGCGCCAGGGCCAGCTGCTGGCCAGGGTGGCGCATGCGGCAAACGCGCCATTCCTGCTGCGCAGCGCGCACGGCACGGTGACGGCGCCGGGCGGCGAGCTGATGTTGCGGCGCGAAGCGCACGTCACCGTGGCGCTGGCCGTGCGGGGCGATTTCGATGTGCGTCCGGCCGGCGAAGGACTGGCGCGCGTGCTGCGCCAGGGCCAGGCGGCGCGCTTCGACACGGACCGCCTGACGATGCTGCCCGGTATGGCGGCAGGGCAGGCGACGGCGTGGGAGCAGGGCTTGCTGGTGGCCGTCGACCAGCCGCTGGGCGAAGTCGTGGCCGCCTTGCGGCCGTACCGCCACGGCTATATCGACATCACGGCGCAGGCGGCGGCGCTGCGCGTGTCCGGCAACTACTCGCTCGACGACAGCGCAGCGACCTTGCTGGCGCTGGCCGAAACCCTGCCCGTCACCTTGCGCCAGGGTCCCGGCGGCTGGTGGACGGATCTCGATGTGAAGCGGGCCTGAATTATTTTTGCGCCGGCACTGTCACTTTTGGCGCGCCGCGACTCATACCTGGTGTAGCCCCACTTTTCCTTCACCACAAGATAGAGTCCCAGCATGCCACCATTGTTGATGCGCCAGATTCCCCTGGCTGTAATGTTACTTTCCTGCGCCGCGCCCGCCGTCCTGGCGCAAACGCCATCGGTCCAAATGGCGCTGGCCACCGTGCGCTACGACGTGCCGGCCCAGCCGCTGAACGCCAGCCTGATCGCTATTGCCAGTCGTGGCGGCGTGCGCATTTCCATCGATGCGGACCTGGCGCGCGGCGCCGGCGGCGCGGCCGTGCACGGCGATTTCACGGCGGAGCAAGCGTTGCGCCGCGCCTTGCAGGGCACGCAGCTGGCCCTGCTCAAGACCGATAGCGGCGTCTATACCGTGCAAGCGGCGGCGCCACAGGCGGCGGCCGTCCAGCTTGACGCCACGATGCCGGAAGTGGTCATCACCACCAATTACCTGGGCCAGGTGACGGAAGACACGGGTTCTTATACGACGGGCGCCGTCAGCACGGCCAACCGCCTGGTGCTGTCGCCGCGCGAGACGCCGCACGCGGTCAGCGTCGTCACGCGCCAGCAGATGGACGATTTCGGCCTGGTGCAGCTGAGCGAAGTACTCAACCACACGCCGGGCGTGTACGTGCAGCACATCGACAGCGAGCGCACGATTTACTATGCGCGCGGTTTTTCGCTCGACAATTTCAGCTACGACGGCTTGCCGTGGACGCGCGACGCTTCGCTCAACCTGGGCGAATCCCTGGCCAATATGGACCTGTACGACCGGGTCGAGGTGCTGAAGGGCGCGAATGCGCTGATGAGCGGCGCCGGCACGCTGGGCGCCACCGTCAACCTGATCCGCAAGAAGCCCACGCGCGAATGGCGCGCGCTGGCCGACCTCTCGGCTGGGTCGTGGAGCAATTACCGCGGCATGGCGGACGTGGGCGGCCCCTTGAACGGCAGCGGCAGCGTGCGTGCGCGCGCCGTGGCGTCGTACCAGGACAAGCACTCGTTCGTCGACCGCTACCAGCGCCGCTCCGAACTGGCCTATGGCACGGTGGAGGCGGACCTGTCGCCGCGCACCTTGCTGACCGTGGGCGCCGACTACCAGCATACGGTGCCGCGCAACAGCGACTGGGGCGGCGCGCCCCTGTTCGACGCGGACGGCAAGCGTTTCACCATGCCCCGCTCGTTCAACGGTGCGCCAACCTGGAGCACGCAGCAGACGCAAGCGAAATCCGTCTTCGCCTCGCTCGAGCACACCTTCGACAATGGCTGGCTGGCGAATGTGCGCCTGATCCACCAGGCCAACGCCCTGTATGCGCCCGTCGCCTACCTTGACGGTTTCCCGAAGGCGGACGGCAGCGGCACGTCCGTCACGGCGCGCCAGTACAACAGCGACGCCACCAGCAATGGCCTGGACGTGTACGCCAAGGGGCCGTTCACCTTGCTGGGCCGCACGCATGAACTGGTGGTGGGCGCGAATGCCTACCGCAAGCAGTCGGATGACGTCTTCAGCCCGTATTCCTTCATCAAGGTCGATAACATTTACACCTACCGGGGCATAGTCGCTGAGCCGAAGTGGGAACTGGACACGGCGCGCGAAGTCATCCGCCAGAAGGCCGTGTATGCGACCGGCCGCTTTTCGCTGCCGCAGGGCGTGCATGTGATACTGGGCGGGCGCCTGTCGTCCTACGTCAACCCCACGGCCGGGATCGATGAAGCGTCGGTCTTCACGCCGTATGCGGGCCTGACGTGGGACTTCGCGCCAAACCTGACGGCGTTTGCCAGCTACAGCGACATCTTCAGTCCGCAAAACAGCCGCGACGTCGACAACAAGACGCTCGACCCCGTGCTGGGCAAGAATATCGAGGCGGGCGTGAAGGGCGTGTTCCTCAACGGCCGCCTGAACGCCAGCGCGGCCGCTTTCGAGGTGCGCCAGGATAACTTTGCCGAGTCTGTCGACGCCGTGAACAAAGTGACGGGCATGGACGCCTACCGCGCCATCGACGGCGTGCGCTCGCGCGGCGTGGAGCTGGAAGTGTCGGGCCAGCTGATGCCGGGCTGGCAATTGCAGGCCGGCTACACGCACAAGATCGCGCGCGACGCGGCCGGCAAGGTCAATACCCTGGCGCCCGAAGACCAGCTCAGCCTGTACAGCACCTGGCAGCCGATGCCGCGCCTGACGGTGGGCGGCGGCGCCCGCTGGCAATCGCGCACCTGGCAACAAACCCGGGCCGTGCGGGGCGGCACCACCACCGTGCACCAGGGCTCGTATGCCGTGCTCGACGCCATGGCGCGCTACCAGCTCTCCGATCGCCTGGCCCTGTCGCTGAACCTCAATAACCTGGGTGACCGCAGCTACTACGGCATCAGCACGGGCCGCAGGGTCAGTTACGGCGACCCGCGCAATGCGATGCTGAGTTTGAACTACCGCTATTGATTGTGGCTTGGGCGGCGCCAGCCGGGCCGCCTGCACGCATGTTGCGCGGGTGACAATTGGAGATCATTGCGCCGCGCGCAGTCAGTACACTGGCTTGGCAGAATCGTCTGCCAATACGGGAAAGGGGGTGGCGTCCGGCGCGCCAAGCTGACATGCTGTTGTTGTATGCGGCCGCATCATTGCAGGCAAGCCCTGCCGCGGCGCGCTCCTGTCGTGCTATTCCCTCCAGCAAGAGCCACCATGAACCCCATCACCCTGCAAAACATCGCCCAAGCCCTGTGGATGAAAGACTATGATGCCAGCAAGATTCCTCCCGATCTGTTGCGGCGCATAGAGAGCGCCGCCAATAGCGAAGCGGCGTATGCCGACCGTTTTCTGCTGCGCCTGCAGCAACTGGAGGACCATCAACTGTCCTTCGTGCAGGAGCGTACGGAGCGCTATGCCTTGCTGCGTCAGCACTTGCTGCAGACAAAGGCGATGAGCCCGCGCGAGTTTTATGCCAGCTGCCTGTTCCTCGGGCCGGAATCGAATACGGGCTATGCGCCAGTTCCCCTCGACCCGCAGTTTTCCTTCCCGCAAATTGATTTGCCTCAACTGCAATACCAGCTGGGCTGGCATTTTTTTGTCGGCAATTTTACGGATGCCGGCGGCCATCACTACAGCGTCGAGCTGATGTTCTGGCAATACGCGCTGCTGCCGCCGCTGCTGGCCGCCGAACTGGGCCTGAGCGATATTGAAAACCAGTCGCTCGAGATGCACCTGGCGATCTGCGATCCGCAGACGGGCCTGCAGTACCGCGCCAACACGGTGGTCGTGGCCGGCACCACGGGCCTCGTCGAAGTGGAGGCCAAACCGTTTGCCTACCGCATCGGGCGCAACGCCATCGAAGGGCTCGATGCGGGCGGCAGCCTGTTTCCCGTGCGCCTGCAGGCGCGCGGCTGGGACATGGGCAAGCCCGTCGATGTGGAATTCGGCATCGATATCTCGCTGGATAATCCCAAGGGCTATTTCATGCAGGGAGACGGCGGCTGTTCGCCCAGCATCGATGGACTGGGCACCTTGTATTACTCGGCCTCGCTGCTCAAGCTGCGTCCGGGCGCCGCGAATGTGATTACCATCGACGGCAAGCGCATCGAATTGACGGATGGCAGCATGTGGTACGACCATCAATGGACCGCGGGTTTCATGCCGAAAGGCGGCGCCCAGCATGCGGTGCTGCGCGCCGCCGCCAACCTGACGCCGGCGCCGCCTGGCGGATGGGACTGGTTTGAAGTGCAGTTCCAGGCCGGACTGGCGCCAGGCTTGCAGGAAGTGCAGATGACGATCTCCGCGCTCCACTCGCTGGACAACGAGCAGTTCTATTGGCAGACGGGGCCGACGCCACCGAAGCCCATGACGGCCAAATTCAATGGCAAGTACATCGACGCCGACAACGCCACCCTGGACCTGACGGGCACCATGACCGTGACGGCCTGGGTCAAGGACGACACTTCGCCCAACCCCGCCGTGTATCCGGCGACGGACACCTGGTATCCCGCGCATTACCAGTTTTCCATCGACCAGCAACTGCCGCAGCGCCTGCGCACCTTTACCCTGGAGCCATTGATCGCCACGGGCCAGTCGGGCTTTTTCGGCACCGGCCTGCAATACACGGAAGGCGGCGCCATCGCCCGTGACGCGGCTGGCGCGGAGATCGGCCGCGGCTTTGCCGAAGGCACGAACTGGGCGCATTCGGCCGATACCGTCGTCAGCGCTGCCGGGCTGGCCCCCAACGAGCAGACGCGCGCCTTGCTCGATCCGGTGCCCCCATCGGCGCAGCTGGTGGCGCAAAGCCAGGCCTACGTGTATGCCAACGCGGACGAGCTGAAAGCGATCCTCGCCGCAGCCAGGGGCATGGTCTAGTCATGCCAGCCAGGGCGCCCGCTTGCGGGGCCGCCCTGGCGTAGTGACTGCCGCTGGCCTATCGATACAGCATTTCCATTGAGTGAAGGCAAGGTGCGTTTTTTTGGCGAGTTTCCTCCATACTACGCCTGAACGTATTTTTCGCCGCGTCATGCCAGCGGCAGCCACTTTTACTTTTGGACATGTATATGGATTTAAGCCACCACGCCGCCGTCGTCAATTGCGAAGCGTATCGCGACGGCAAGAAGATCGCCCACTTCGACATCGACAAGGTGGGCGACTTTCTCGGCGATCCCGATTGTTTCGTCTGGATCGGCATGGCCAGCCCCGACGCCACGGCCATGCAGGCGCTGCAATCGGCGTTCGGTCTGCACGAACTGGCCGTCGAGGATGCGCAGGGCGCGCACGAGCGGCCCAAGCTGGAAGAGTACGGCGACACCCTGTTCATGGTGATGCACACGGCCACCCTGGACGGCGAGGCCATCGTCTATGGCGAAACCCACGTCTTCCTCGGCCCCCGCTTCATCATCACGGTGCGCCATGGTCCTTCCGCCGGCTATGCGAAGCTGCGCGAGCGCAAGGAAAGCGTGCCCGAGAAACTGGCCAGCGGCCCCGGCTACGTGCTGTATTCCATCATCGATTTCATCGTCGACCAGTACCAGCCCTGCATCGACCATTTGCAGGCCCGCTTCCAGCACTACGAACTGCAGCTGTTCAAGCCCAGTTTGAGCGAAGACAAGCTGCAGGATTTCTACCAGCTCAAGACGGAGCTGCTCAAGCTCGACGCGGCCGTCAATCCCCTGCACGACATCTGCACCCAGCTGATCCGTTTTCATGGCGACATCGTGCCCAAGGAAAACCGCATCTATTACCGCGACATTCTCGACCACGTCAAACGGGTCACGCACACGGCGGGGCAGATGCGCGAGCTGGTCAACTCGGCCATGCAGGTGGCGCTGGGGCAAATCTCGATCCGCCAGAACGAGGTCGTCAAGCGCCTGGCCGCCTGGGCCGCCATCCTGGCCGTGCCCACCATGGTCTTCAGCCTGTACGGCATGAACTTCGAATTCATGCCGGAACTGAAGTGGCGCGGCAGCTATCCTGCCGTGATCGTCGTCATCATCGCCGGCTGCGTCTGGCTGCACCGGCGCCTGAAGCGCGAAGGGTGGCTGTAGGCAGCAGCCTTATTCGCCGGCCACCGCGCCTGCCGCCTCGAGTATCAGCGCCGCCACTTCGACGGGGCGCGAAGCCAGCGACGCGTGGCTGGCATTCAGGCTGATGATTTTCCGCGCATTCAGCCGCGCCGCCATGCGCTCCTGATTGACGGGGGAAATCATGCGGTCGGCAGTGGAAACTTGGTACCAGCTGGGTTTGTGCTTCCAGGCCGGGTCGCTGACGGTGTCGCCGAAGGTGCTGGCCAGCGGCGCTTTCTGCACCACGCCCAGCACGGCGCCTTCTTCCACATCGAGGTCCTGGCAAAAGCTGTCATGGTACTGCTCGGGCTTGACCCACAGGTAGCCGTCGCTGTCGCCCTCCAGGCTGGCCGCGCCGATGGGCGGGTGTTCCTGCGTGATGCCGCCCGGGCTTTCGCCCGCGTCGGGCGCGAAGGCGGCGATGTAGACGAGGCCCGCCACATTCGGCGCATTGCCGGCCACGCTGATGACGGCGCCGCCGTAGGAGTGTCCCACCAGCAATACCGGGCCATCGACCTGCGCCACCATCTTGCGCGTGCGTTCGGCGTCGTCGGCCAGGGACGTCAACGGCAGTTCGACGGCGCGGATGGCCGTGTGGCCCTGGCGCCGCAATTCGGCAATAATGCGGCTCCAGTGGGCGGCGCCGCCCCAGAAACCGTGGACGAGGACGGTGGTGACTTGCTTGCTCATGCGAATACTCCTTGTGGCGGTGGCGCTGACAGGGGAGGCGGCATGAGCCGCGCGGCCTGTCAGCAGGCGGCCGCGCAGTGTCCAGCCTGGCTATTGTAGGCCGTTCCTCGGCTGCACGCGTCGCTTGTTGAATGAGTAATCCCGGTTAAAATATCGCCGGGAGCATCGACCCTTGCGTGGGGTGTCCTGATTTCGCTCCGATTGATATCAATAACAAACTACATGACAATGAAATTAGTATTTATCGCTACGCTGGGCCTTTTATCTCTGCTTCACACATCGTCCTCCTTCGCGGAGAACATCAATGGAAAAAATCTGTACATGCAGCGATGCGCCGTGTGCCACGGAGCGGAGATCAAGGGAACGGGGCCGCTGGCAAATAAAAGCAACCCCCGTACCCCCGATCTGACCACCGCCGCTTTCAAGAAACGGCTCAATGATTATCCGGGCGTGATCGTGTCGTCGGTCATCCTTCGTCCGAATGGCGACCTGATTCCAAAGACCTTGAAAGAGAATGGCGTGAAAATTGCGCCGCACGCCTGGAGCGTGAAGGATTTTCGCGATCTGAATCAATACATGAGCGGCGTGATTTTACAAAAACGATGACGCCATTCGACTGCATGGCCGCCTAGTGCGACACCAGCACCGGTAACGTCATCTCCTGCAGCACCGTGCGCGTGACGCCGCCCAGCAGCGCTTCGCGCAGGCGCATGTGGCCGTAACAGCCCATCACGAGCAGGTCGCAGTGCCGCTGGGCCGCCATGGCCAGCAGGGCCGTGCCCACGTCCTGGCCCGGCGGCGTGTCGTGCTGCAGCACTTCGACGTTGACGCCATGGCGCGCCAGGTACAGGGCCAGGTCGGCGCCTGGCTGCTCGCCGTGCGCGGCCGGCTGGGCGTGTGAATTGACGACGGCCAGGGTCACCTGCCGCGCCCCTTGCAGCAGCGGCAGCGCATCGGTGATGGCGCGCAGCGCTTCGGTGCTGCCGTTCCAGGCCAGCAGCGGATGCTGCGCGATGCCCGCTGGCGCGGCCGAAGGCGCGTGCGGCACCATCAGCACGGGCCGGCCGCAATGGAGCATCAGGTATTCCGGCGTGCCGGCGATGACGCGCGACGGCGTATCCTGCGCATCCGTCTGGCCCAGGATCAGCAAGTCGCAATAGCGCGCCTGCAGCAGCAGCGCGCCTTGCGCATCGTCGTCGACGAAGCGCGTTTCATAGGCGCCCAGGCCTTCTTCGCGGGCGATGCGCTCGAAGTCGTGCAAGGCCTCGCTGGCCTGGGTGCGCAGCGCCTGCATCTGCGCCGGCGCAAACTGCAGCGCATTGACGCCGCCGCCATACGCGTAGCGCGAGATGCCGCTCATGGCCGAGCCGATCAGGTGCGCGCCTTCGGCAACGGCCAGGCGCACGGCCAGGCGGATGCGCTGGGCGCAGTGGCGGGAATTGTCGACGTGGACCAGCAGGGTAGTGTAGGGCATGGCGTTTTCCTCGGTTGTCGCGCGGTTGTCGGTGGTCAGGTTTGCAGCACGTAGCTGCCCGGCGCGTCGCCCAGGTCCGGCCCCATGGCTGGCGGCGCCGCTTGCACGCTGGAGCGCTGCGCCAGCCAGGCTTGCCAGGCGGACCACCACGAACCGTCATGGTGCGGCACATCGCGCTGCCAGCTGTCCGCGTCGACATAGGGCACGTCGTGGCGGTGCGTGGCCAGCTGGTAGCTGCGGCGCGGCTGGCCCGGCGGCGAGACCACGCCCGCATTGTGGCCGCCCGAGGTGAGCAAAAAGGTGACGTCCGTGTCGGTCAGCAGCTGCAGCTTGTACACGGAGCGCCATGGCGCCACGTGGTCCGTCAGGGTGCCGACGGCGAAGATGGGTGCATCGATGTTGGGCAGGGCGATGTGGCGGCCCGCCGTGCGGTAGCGGCCCTCGGCCAGGTCGTTGTGCAGGAACAGACGGCGCAGGTATTCCGAATGCATGCGGCAGGGCATGCGCGTGGCGTCCGCATTCCAGGCCATCAGGTCGCTGTCCTGCTCGTCTTGTCCCAGCAGATAGTGGTTCAGGCGGCGCGACCAGATCAGGTCATTCGAGCGCAGCAGCTGGAAGGCGCCCGCCATCTGCTTCGTATCGAGGTAACCCTGCTTCCACATGGCCGCTTCCAGGAAGCTGACCTGGCTCTCGTCAATGAACAGCGACAGTTCGCCCGGCTCCTTGAAATCCACCTGCGAGGCCAGCATGGTGAGGCTGGCCAGGCGCGCATCGCCATCGCGCGCCATCGTGGCGGCGGCGATGGCCAGCAGGGTGCCGCCCAGGCAGTAGCCGGCCGCGTGCACCTGCGGCGCGCCCGTGATGCGGACAACGGCGTCGAGCGCGTCCATCACGCCCAGCTGGCGGTAGTCTTCCAGCGACAGTTCGCGGTCTTCCTCCGTGGGGTTTTTCCAGGAAATCATGAACACCGTGTGGCCCCGGCCCACCAGGTAGCGCACCAGCGAATTGTGCGGCGACAGGTCGAGGATATAGAACTTCATGATCCACGCCGGCACGAACAGCAGCGGCGCCGCATGCACCTTGTCGGTCGCGGGCGCGTACTGTATCAATTCGATCAAGTCGTTGCGGTAGACCACCTTGCCCGGCGTGACGGCCACGTTTTCGCCCGCCTTGTAGCGGCGCGTATCGGGCGCGTACGGCCCCATGGCGGCGCGCTGCCAGTCCTCGGCCGCGTGGACCAGGCCGCGCGCCAGGCTGGCGCCGCCGCTTTCCACGGTGGCTTGCTGCACCACGGGATTGGTCAGCATGAAGTTCGACGGCGCCAGCATGTCGAGCCACTGGCGCACGGTGAACGTGACGACATCCTCGTGGTGCGGCGCGACGCCGCGCACGCCCGTGGTGGCGCGGTGCCACCATTGCTGTTGCAGCAAGAAGCCCTGGTAGACGAGGTTGTACGGCCAGCGCCGCCAGGCCGGATCGTCGAAGCGCCGGTCCTGCGGCAGCGGCGCGATGCATGGCGTCTCGGCGGTGCCGCCAGCCAGTGCCGATTGCATGGCGTACTGCTGCCAGCGGCCGATCTTCCTCCACGCTTCCTGCACAAGGGCTTGCTGCTTCGATGGCGCCAGCGCCAGGTGGCTGAGCCAGTCGGCATACGCGTTGCCCAGCGCGGCCGGCGAAATGCCACCCGTGAGCTTGCCCAGCCAGGCGTTCAGCAGCAGGTCCAGGGTGGCGCCTTCCGGCGCTGTCTCCGGATAATCGGGCGCCGGCACGCCTTGCCAGGCGCTGCCCAGGCGCTCATGTTCAACGTTGTGCTGCGCGTCGCTCGGCTGCGTCTTGCTCATCGAGGGCTCCTGTCATTTTTTTACAGGATAGCAATAGCTTGTTCAAAAAATTATGATCTACATCAACTTTGGCCGGATGCGTGCGGCGTGGCTAGCCATCTGGATGAAACTTCGAATGAAAATGATTTAAACGAATATTGCGATTCCATCGATCTTATTTTAATAATAAAGAAAAACCATTTATTCGTGAATTTATTTATTGTATTTGGTAAATTTATGTAGCAAAATACGGTAAAGCAAGACCGATCACAGTGGATAGAGGAGATGGACATGCATACGAAATTGTCGGCAAGCGGCAGCGAAGAGGCGGGCAGAGGCTATCCACGCGGCGCAGCTGCGGGCGTCAGTCGTTCTTCCGTGCGGCGTTTGAAGGCGATAGCCTACCTGGCCCTGTTGCTGGCCGTGGTGCCGGCGGCAAGCTGCATCGCCACGGGCCGCGCCGGCGTGCCGGTGCCATTCAGCGCCCTGTGCGGCGTCGTGTCGTGCGCGGCAGGCGAGCATGGACTCTAGCGCGCGGCCTGCGCCTCCTCGCGGATCCATGCCATGAATGCCTGGACGGCAGGGCGCGTGGCCGCGTCGGGCCGCGCCACCAGGTAGTAGGCAAAGCGCGCGGGCCAGGGCAAATCCAGCACTTGCACCAGGCGCCCCGCGGCAATTTCCTCCTGCGCGTAGAGCTGCGGCACCAGGGCAAGTCCCTGTCCCGCTTCGGCTGCGCGTATCAACAGAAAATCATCTTCGAAGGCCGAGCCGCGCAGCGCCCGCGCCGCATCGGCGCTGCCGTCCGGGGCGCCATGCGCGGCCAGCCACAAGGGCCAGTCGGCGCGGTCCGTATCGTGCAGCAGCGGGTAGCGCAGACAATCGCCGGGCGTGGTGATGGGCTGCTGGCCTGCCATCAGGGCGGGGCTGGCGACGGGCACCAGCACGGGCGCCATCAATCGCGTCACCTGCAAGCCCGGATAATCTCCCAAGCCGTGGCGCAAGGCCACGTCAACCCTGTCGCGGCGCAAGTCGACCAGCGCCGACGTGGCTTCCACGCGCACCTCGATCTGCGGGTGGCGCTGGTTGAAGCGGCCCAGGCGCGGCACCAGCCACGCGGCGGCAAAGGTGGCGACCGTGCTGACGGTGAGCGTCTGGCGCCCACCCATGTCTTCCAGCGCCTGGCTGGCACCGGCGATCTGCGCGAAGGCACCCAGCAGGGTGGGGTGGACCATGGCGCCCGCTTCGGTCAGGCGCAAGCCCTGGCGTTCGCGCGTAAACAGGGGCATGCCGACCCGTTCTTCCAGCAGGCGGATTTGCTGGCTGACGGCGCCCGACGTCACGTGCAGCGCTTCGGCGGCGGCCTTGATGCTGCCGCGCTGGCCCACTTCGACAAAGGCGCGCAGCGCCTGGAGCGGTAATGGATGCTTCATCAATATAGTTTATCTATAGCCAGAAAGTAAAAATCATCGTTTCCATTCTCCGAAGATAAGAGCGAGGATGGCGGTGTTTGCAACGCTTATTTTACTTCAGTAAAACTATATCGACAGGATACTTCATGCACAGCATCACATCCCTGGCGGGTTCGCTTGAACTCTACACCGACAGCTCGCCCAACGGCTTCAAGGCCACCATCGCACTGGCCGAACTGGGCTTGCCCTACCGGCTGCGCCATGTGCGCATCGAACAGGGCGAACACCGGCTGCCCGCTTTCCTGGCCCTCAATCCGTACGGGCGCATTCCCGTGCTGGTCGACCACGACACGGGCATCACCGTGTTCGAATCGGCCGCCATCTTGCTATACCTGGCCGAGAAGACTGGGCGGCTGTTGCCCGCGGCGCCCGCGCCGCGCTGGGCCGCCATCACCTGGCTGCAATTTCATGCGGCCAGCATGGGGCCGGTGCTGGGCCAGCGCGTGCATTTCGAGATCGTCGACGCGGGCGCGAACGTGCCCGCCACGGCGCACTTTCGTCGCTTGTGCGACGCCGCGCTGGCCACCATGGATGGCCGCCTGGCGGCTAACGCCTACCTGGCCGGCGACGACTATTCCATCGCCGACATCGCCAGCTTCGGCTGGCTGCACATCGCCCGCATCGTCGGCTTCGACCTTGGCGCCTGGCCGCACATCAGCAGTTGGTACGCCCGCGTGGCGGCCCGCCCGGCCGTGCGGCTGGGCGTCACTATCCCCGCGCCCGCCACGGGAGCCTGATTCTTATCGAGGAACAGCATGAGCAATGACATCACGGAAGGCGCCTCGTCGCAGGCCTTCACGCAGCACCGCGGCTATCGCCGCATGTTCGCGCCCGGCGCGCTTACCCTCGGCATCTACCTGCCGCTGCGCTTTTACCAGGGCGACATGCAGGCGCTGGCCGGCCAGGCCGACCTGGTCGCCGCCATGGACAAGCAAGGCTTTGCCGCCGCGTGGGTGCGCGACATTCCCCTGTTCGACCCGCGCTTCGGTGATGCGGGCCAGCTGTTCGACCCGTGGACCTATCTCGCCTACCTGGCGGCGCGCACGGACTCGCTGGCCCTGGCCACGGGCAGCGCCATTTTCACCCTGCGCCATCCCATCGACCTGGCCAAGGCGGCCGCCAGCATCGACCAGCTGTCGGGCGGGCGCCTGGTGCTGGGCACGGCCTCGGGCGACCGCGCCAGCGAATTTCCCGCGTATGGCGTGCCGTACGATACGCGCGGCGAACGCTATGCGCAGGCCGTGCACCTGTTCCGCCAATTGCTGCGCCCTGGCCCCGCGCATGTCAGCAGCCCGCTGGGCAGGATCGAGGGCCTCGAACTGCTGCCCAAGCCCGTGGCGGGCGCCATTCCCCTGATCGTCACCAGTTCCTCGGGCCAGCCGCTTGAGTGGATAGGGCGCCACGCCGATGGCTGGCTGACGTATCCGGAAGCGACCGATACGCAGGACGGGCCGCGCCGGCTGGCGGAAAAGATCCGCGCCTGGCGCCAGTGCATACCCGATGGCGGCTTCCGACCGCACATGTGCAATGAGTGGCTGGACCTGGTGGACGACCCTGATTACCCGCGTACGCCCTTGCGCAGCGGCTATGTGCTGCGCACGGGGTGCAAGGGCTTGATCGATTTGCTGGGGGAATGGCAGGAAGCGGGTGTCAACCATGCGGCGCTGGGCATCCAGCATGGCCGGCGTCCGGCCGCCGAGGTGCTGCAGGAACTGGCGCAGGAAGTGCTGCCGCATTTTCCGTCGCATGCCGCGCCCACCAGCGCCACGCCACGCTGGTAAGTCCGCTTAGAACGCCTGGCTGGCCGCGTAAATGAGCAAGCCGGCCAGGCCGCCCACGATGGTGCCGTTGATGCGGATGAATTGCAGGTCGCGTCCGATGGCCAGTTCGATGCGCTCGCTCATTTCTTCCTTGCTCCACAGGTCCAGGCGGCTGGCGATGAAGGCGCCCACTTCGCCCCGGTAGCGGCGCACCAGCGACCCGCTGCCGGCGACGATGGCGCCGTTCAGCCATGCCCGCGCATGGTCGTCCGTGCCGAGCACCCGGCCCGTGTTGCGCGCCAGGCCGGCGATGGCTTGCGCCAGCACGGGCTGGTCCGCGTGCAGGTCGGCCAGCACGCGCGTGCTGATGTGGTGCCACACGTCGCCCAGCATGGCTTGCACCGTGTCGCTGGCGACCAGCTGCAGCTGGTAGCGGCGCACGGTCTCCTGCCACTGCGGGTCGGCTTTCAGGTGCAGTGCGCTGTCGGCGATCCAGCCGGCGATGCGCTGGCGCAGCGGGTGCTCGGGATCGAGGCGCACGGCGAGCGCGAATTTTTGCAGCGAGGCGATCATGCGCGGCTCGTACGCTTTCACGGCCTTTTTTATCAGCGCGTTCTCGATCTGGAAGGCGCCCAGCACGAAGTCGCCGATGGCCGCGTGGTGGGTCTCGTCGTCCAGGTAGGCGGCGCCGCGGTCGAGCAGGAAGTCCAGCAATTCTTGCGGCTTGCCGTCGGCGATCAGCGCATCGATGCAGTCGGCCGCCACGTCCGACAGATTCAATTGGCCCAGGTAGCTGCTGGCCTGTTCGCGCAGCAGTTGCCCCAGCTTGTCATTGTCGGCCATCGCCAGCAGCTGCTTCACCACACCGGCGCTGGCCATGCCCAGCTGCCGCGCGTGGGCCTCGTTCGCCAGCCAGGCGCCCAGGCGTGCGGCAGGGTCGGCTTGCACGATGCGCTCGGCGATGCCTTGCTCGGTAATGAAATGGTTTTCCACGAAGGCGCCCAGGCTGCGCCCGATGTCCGCCTTGCTGTTCGGGATGATGGCCGTATGCCACAGGGGGATGCCCAGCGGGTGGCGGAACAGGGCCACGACGGCGAACCAGTCGGCGATCGCGCCCACCATGGACGCTTCCGCGAACGCTTCCACATAGCCCCAGGCCGGGTGGCCGCCCCGCTGCGAGCGGGCCACGGCAAACACCAGCGCGGCCAGCAGCAGCAAGCCGGCGGCCAGCAGCTGCATGCTGCGCAGGCGCGCGCGCTTGAGCTGGTCCGTGCTCTGGTCCAGTAGGGCGATGAGGTCGGGGGAACGTTGCATGGATGGCGGCCTGCAGGGTTGCGAGACCGCCATCTTACTGCGATGGCGCAGTGGAAGGATTACTGTTGCGGATGCAGCAGCGAACGGCGGCGCGCGTAGCCGAAGTAGATGGCCAGGCCGATCACGAGCCAGATGGAAAAGGCCATCCAGGTGAACCAGCTCAGGAAGGTCATCAGGCCTACGCACAGGAGCACGGCCAGTGCCGGCACATACGGCACGCCGGGGCAGCGGAAGGCGCGCGGCAAGTCGGGACGGCGCTTGCGCAGCACCACGACGGCAATCGACACCATGGTGAAGGCGGCCAGGGTGCCGATGTTGATCAGTTCAGCCAGGATGTTGAGCGGGATCACGGCGGCGATCAGGCCGAACACGATGCCGACGAGCCAGGTGGCGAAGAACGGCGTGTGGAAGCGCGGGTGCACGGTCGACAGGCGCTTGGGCAGCAGGCCGTCGCGCGACATGGCGAAGATGATGCGCGTCTGGCCGAAGGCCATCACGAGAATCACGGTGGTCATGCCGAGGATGGCGCCCAGGTCGACGAAGCCGGCGATCCAGTTTTCGCCCGCATATTGCAGGGCCAGCGAGACGGGATGGTCGACACCGAGGAATTTTTGATACGGCACGATGCCCGTCATGATGGCCGACACCACGACGTACAGCACGGCGCACACGGCCAAGGATCCTATGATGCCGATAGGCAGGTCGCGCGACGGCTTTTTGACTTCTTCGGCGGCCGAAGTGACGGCGTCGAAACCGATGAAGGCGAAGAAGACGAGGGCGGCGGCGCTCAGCATGCCGTGGTAGCCGAAGGGCATGTAGGGCTGCCAGTTGGCCGGCTGCACGTGGCGCGCGCCGAAGATGATGAACAGCAGCACCACGCCCACCTTGATGGCGACCATGATGTTGTTCAGGCGCGCCGATTCGCGCACGCCCCAGCCCAGCATGGCCGTCAGCAGCAGCATGATGACGAGGGCGGGCAGGTTGATGAAGGTGGTCACGCCAGGCAGGGCGCCCGGAGCGGCAGTCAGGGCGACAGGTAACGTTATGCCAAAGCCCGACAGCAGCGACTGGAAGTAGCCGGACCAGCCGACGCAGACGGCGGCCGCGGCAAGGCCGTACTCGAGCAGCAAGTCCCAGCCTATCATCCAGGCGGCCAGTTCGCCCAGGGTGGCATAGCTGTAGGTGTAGATGGAGCCGGCGACCGGCACGGTGGAAGCGAATTCCGCATAACACAGGGCGGCGAAACAGCAGGCGACGGCCGCCACGACGAACGACAGCGACAGGGCGGGGCCGGCCGTCAGGGCGCCCGTTCCGGTGAGCACGAAAATGCCCGTGCCGACGATGGCGCCTATGCCCATGAGGACAAGGTCGAAGGGCCCCAGCACTTTCGCCAGACCTCCCGGTTTCTTGCTGTGGGCGATCATGTCATCCAAATTCTTGGTTCTAAATAAGCTCACTGTGTCTCCTGGTGGTTTTTGTCATGGCGCCATTGCCGCCTCGTGAGTAGCACGACGCAGCCAGATTCTAGCCCACGCGCCCTTGATTCCAGAAGGAAAACCGTACTGTGCCGGGTGCGCCAGCCCTGTAAACTTGTCCGGCGGGCAAAAAAAAGCCCCGGGATGATGGAACGGGGCCGTAAAGGAGACTGCTACAGTTGGTTACTCTGGCTTACTTTGCAAAGTGCGCTTCGATCTCTTCGAGCGTCTTGCCCTTGGTCTCGGGGAGCAGGAACGCGGCGGCCAGGAAATACAGCACCGTGCAGCCGGCGCCAAAGAAGAACAGGGTCGAATAACCGTGCAAGCCCACGGTCGGCAGGAAGATGGCGGCGATCACCGTCGAGACGAATTGGTTGACGAGCAGGGCGATGCTCATGCCGTTCGAGCGGATGCGCGTCGGCATCAGCTCGGACAGGGCCAGCCACACGCACACGCCCGGCCCCACGGCAAAGCTGGACACGAACACGCAGATGGCGACCGCCACCAGCCAGCCGTGCGTGGACGAGGGCACGGGACCCAGGCTGGCCTTCTCGATGCGCAGCGGCGCTTCGCGTCCGGCGGCCGGGTCGGCGAACGGATTGAGATGCAGCTTGCGGAAGAACACGCCGATCACGCTGTCAGGCTGCACGGCGTCGTCGCGGGCGATCGTCACCTGGCGCAGCACGGGGTCGTCGCTGCGCAGGCTTTTCACATTCGTGAACGGACCGTAGGCGTAGGCGATGGTCAGCTGCTGCGGCGTGCCGTCGGCGGCCGCGCCCAGTGCCGTCAAGGTGGCCGCATCGAGCTGCAAGGCCAGGCTGTCCGCTTGCACTTGCGATGCGATGGCGGGACGCACGTCGGCCAGGTGCGCTTCGGCGCCGCGGAACAGCAGGCCGGCCGCCAGCAGCGAGACGACGATGCCGCCCGTGCCCAGCATCAGCAGGAACTTGCGGCCCTTGCGGTCCACCAGCAGCACGGCCACCACCGTCATCACGGCATTGAGTACTTTCAGCAGGACGTCGGCCATGTTGGCCGAGGCGCCCGACAGGCCCGCCTGGTTCAGGATATTGACGACATAGGCGAGGATGGAATTGATGCCCGTGGCCTGCGTGCAGGCGAGGATCAGGCAGGCGAGCAGGAAGGGCAGCACGTAGCGGCGGCTCAGCAGCGGGTCTTTCGCCTTGCCGCTGGCCTTGGCCGTATTCTCCGGCGTATCCTGCATCTCGCGCAGTTCGATGTCGGCGGCGGCGGGCAAACGCGTGCGCAGCAGCGACTGGCGCGCCTGCTCGATGCGGCCCCGTTGCGCCAGCCAGCGCGGCGACTCGGCCAGCAGCAGGGCGCCGATGGTAAACACGAGGCCCGGTGTCAAACAGACCCAGAAGATGCTGCGCCACGCGTGATCCTTGGCCGTGAAGATGGCGGCGATGCGGCCCGCTTCCGGCAAGGCTTGCGCCGCCTGCGTGGCCGTTTCCACCGTCTGCGCCTGCAGCAGGCCGATCAGGGCGGCGGCCACCAGGCCGATGGTCAGCAGCAGCTGGAACAGGGCGGCGCCGCGTCCACGTTGCTGCGCGGGCAGGCATTCGGCCAGGTACAGGGGCACGACGACGCCGATCAAGCCGCCGCTGATGCCTTGCAGCAGACGGCCCAGCAGCAGCGGCGTGTAGCCGTCTGCCAGCGCGATCAGCGGGATGCTGGCGCTGAACAGGGCGCCGGCCAGGAACATCACCCAGCGCCGGCCCAGGAGATCGGCCAGGGCGCCGGCGAACAGCGACGACAGGACCGATCCCAGGAGCACTGCGGCGACGATAAAGCTCAGCTGCTGGGCCGTCAGTTTCCAGGCCACCGAGGCCGTCGATTCCAGGTAGGGCAGGGCGCCGGCGATGATGCCGATGTCTATGCCGTATAGCAATCCCCCCATGCCGGCAATAAATAGCAGGTAGCGCATGGCCCACACGGGGGCCTTGTGTGACGTGTCGTGCATGGTAACTCCGGGACGGGGTTGAGGTTGGGGGGATGAGTCTGGAGGCTGAATTTAGCGGGTGGAAAGATCGATGGCCGCGCCTTCGACGAAGACGGACACTGGCTGTAATTGGGAATCGAGGACGACGATATCGGCCCAGGCGCCCGGCGCCAGTCGGCCCCGTTCGGATTCGCCCAGGTAATCGGCCGGGTACAGCGACAAGCGGTTCGACGCGTCGGCCAGGTCCAGGCCCAGGTCGACGAAATTGCGCAGGGCCTGGTCCATGGTCAGCACGCTGCCGGCCAGCGAGCCCGTGGCCAGGCGCACGCAGCCCAGGCATTTGTAGACGCGCTGCGTGCCCAGGCCGTATTCGCCATCGGGCATGCCGGTGGCCGAGGTGGCGTCCGTTACGCCGTACAGGCGCGGGATGGCGCGCAGGGCCGCGCGCAGGGCGCCCTTGGCCACGTGCTGCAGGTCGGGGATGATTTCCGCGTATTCGGCATGCGCCAGCGCCGCGCCCACCATGCCCGGGTCGTAATGCGTCATGCCCGTCATGCCGTTGTACAGGTGGGTAAAGCCGGACACGCCGGCCTGCAGCGCCGCCACGCCTTCGTCATACGTGCCGGCGCTGTGGCCGATCTGCACGCGGATGCCCATCGCGACCAGCTGCGGGATCAGTTCCAGGTGGCCGGGGATTTCCGGCGCCATGGTCAGGACCTTGATGGGGGCGATGGCGTGGAAGCGCTGCACCAGCGCCAGGCTCGCCTGCACCACGTCGGGCGGCTGCGCGCCCAGGCGGTGCAAATTCAAGAACGGTCCTTCCAGGTGCACGCCCAGCATGCGCGCGCCGTTGGCGGGGCGCTCGGCGATGACGCCGGCCAGGCCTTGCAGGGCGCGCAGGATCGACGGTTCTTTCGCCGTCAGAGTGGTGCCCAGGAGGGCCGTGGTGCCGTGGCGCGCGTGCACTTGCGCCACGGTGGCGCCCGCGTTCCCGCCTTCCATGATGTCGACGCCGGCCGCGCCATGCACGTGCAGGTCGATGAAGCCGGGCAGAATGGTCAGCGCGCTGTCGGCGGCAGGGTCTTCTTGTATCTGGACGATGCGCTGGTCAAAGGTGATGGTGCCCGTGATCCAGCCAGATGGGGTAAGGATTCTGCCGCTCAGCATGTGTTATTCCGCTATAAAAAGTTCGATGCCCAGCTTTTGCAGCCCTTCGCGGTACTCCTGGCTGATGCTGGCATCGGTGATGACGGTATCGACGCGGTCCAGCTGCACGATGCGGTGCAGGCTGACGCGGCCGAACTTCGAGGCGTCCGTGAGGACGATGATTTTCTTGGCCCGTTCCACCATCTTGTGGTTCAGGCTTGCTTCCGCTTCGTGGTGGGTGGTGACGCCAAACTGCAGGTCGAAGCCGTCCACGCCCAGGAACAGCTTGTCGAAGCTGTAGGCTTGCAAGCAGGTTTCGGCCTGGCTGCCCTGGATCGACAGCGACTGCTTGCGCAGCAGGCCGCCCGTGAGGATCAGGTCCACGCCGGGTGCGTCGGCCAGTTCCCATGCGATGTTCAGGCCATTCGTGGCCACCGTCACGCCCGTCGCATCGCGCAGATGGCGCGCCAGCGAGATGGTCGTGGTGCCCGAGTCGATGATGATGTTGTCGCCCGGTTCCACCAGCCGCGCCGCATAGGCGCCGATGCGCTCCTTCTGCTCGTGGTTGATGGCGTCCTTTTGGCGTATCGTGTGTTCAAGCGGGGGCGTGCGCGTGAGGGTCGCACCGCCGTGGCTGCGCGTGGCCATGCCTTGCGCTTCCAGCGCATTCAAGTCGCTGCGGATGGTGACCGCGGACACGCCGAGCTTTTCCACCAAGTCGGTCACTTGCACCGAGCCCTGCTGGGCAAGCATTTGGAGGATGGATTCACGGCGTTGGCTGGTATTTCGCATGGTGGCGGGCTCGGTAAAAAGTGAAAATACCGAGCTTAACAGATTGCCGCTTCGGCAATGACGGGGACTGCCGCATTGCGGTTGCAGGCGCGCGCATATTGCGCCAGCAAGCTGCCGATCTTGTGCTCGATCAGGGCCTGCGCCTGCGCCGGCAAGCCGCCCTGCACCACGGCCAGATACTGCTCCGGCAAATGCTGGCTCAACAGCGGCAGCGGAATGGCCACGGTGTCCAGGTTGGCCAGCAGCTTGGCGACGGCGGCCGCCACTTCCGGCTCGCCCCAGTAATAGCGGCAACGGTCGCTCAAGCCGTAGCGGCGCATCAGGCGCTGTTCTTCCGGCGTGCCCAGGTAATGCTTGATCCAGTTCTTCGGCTTGGCCACCATCACGTCGTCGAGCACTTGCATCAGCTGCGAGGTGGCGTGCGCTGGCAGCAGTTCTTCCTCGATCTGGCACAGCGCGAACAGCGCCTCGCGCAGGGCGAAGGTGGCGGCCGGGCCCACTTTCAGAATGGCGAAATGGTCGCGCACCATGGCGTGCAGCGCCGTTTCCCGCTGGTAGTCGGTGGAGTGGGCTTCAAAGACGAGGCCGGGCTGCTCGGCAACGAAGGCCGACAGTTCGGCGGCGGCATCGGCGTCGTAGTGCTGGATGCTGCTCTGGTCGAAATCGACACCCGGCTGCACCACCATGGCGATGACACGGCGCCAGGCGCCATGCAATTCCTTGTCGAGGAAAGCGCGGCGGTGCACGTCCAGCGTGCGGCGCGCCGCCTGCGGGCTGGTGACGGCGCCGGCCTGCGCCAGCGACGCTTCGCCTCCGGGAACCGGCACTTCCGTGCCGATCACGTAGACGGGCGGCGCGAAGCCGGCTGCTGCTGCCGCTTCCTCGGCGACGACGCACAGGCGCGCCGAACGGGCGGCCACGGTTTCATCGTCGAGCTGCAAGGGATCGTCTGCACAGCGCATGCTGCAATCGAGGTGGATCTTATGGAAGCCGGCCGACGCATACGCGGCGATCAGGGTTTCGGCGTGGTTCATCGCGGTGGCCGCATCGAGGTGCTGCCAGGCGTTCGGACCCAGATGGTCGCCGCCCAGCACGAGGCGGCTGGCGGGGAAACCCTGTTCGCGGGCCAGGGCCAGCATGGTGTCGCGGAAAACGGCCGGCGTCATGCCCGTGTAGCCGCCGAACTGGTCGACCTGGTTCGACGTCGCCTCGATCAGCAGCACCGTGTCGTACTCGCTGGCCACGCGCATGGCGGCGCGCAGCACGCTCGGGTGGCTGCAGCAGACGGCGTACAGCCCCACGCGCTCGCCGCGGCGGTGCGCCTTGATCACTTGCTGGATCGGGGACAGGGTAAAAGTCGGATTTTCCGCTTGTTTCATGATGGTTACGCCTTTGTATGTTGTCGTATCAAGAGGGCTGCGCCGCGCGCGCCGCCGGCGTCGCCAAAGCGGGGCGGCAGTATCGGCGGCACGTGCACGCCGGGGAACAGATGGCGCTTCACGGCGGCCGGCAACTTGTCGTACAGGTGCGGCAGCTTGGACAGGCCGCCGCCAAGCACGATGACGTGCGGGTCGTAGGCCAGCACGAGGCCGGCCAGCGCGTGGCCCAGCACGTCGAGGTGCACGGCCACCGTGCGCTGGGCCACGGCGTCGCCCATGTTGGCGCGCGCGACGATGGCCAGCGGCTCGGCGCCGTCGCCGCCGAAATGCGCGTGGATTTTGCGCATGGCGGGGCCGGAGACATAGCGTTCCAGACAGCCCGCCTTGCCGCACGGGCAGGCGTAATCGGCCAGGCCGTGCTGCGCCATCAAGGTGGCGGGCAGGCTCCAGTGGCCCCATTCGCCGGCCACGCCGTTAAAGCCGCGCAGCAGCTGGCCGCCCACACAATAGCCGCCGCCGGCGCCCGTGCCGAGGATGGCGCCGAACATGCTGGCGGCGTTGTCGGCCGCGCCGCCTTGCGCTTCCGACAGGGCGAAGCACTGGCAATCGTTGCCGATGGCGACAGGACGCCGCAAGGCTTGCTGCAGGGTTTGCGCCACGAGGCGGCCGTTCAGGGCCGGCACGTTGGAACTGAGCTGGCGACCGCTGGCGCTGTCGATCACGCCGGGCAAGCCGATGCCGACGGGCGCCGTCGTGCCCAGCGCCGCGTCGCCGCGCGCTACCAGGTCGACGATGGCTTGCACGAAGGCGGCAAAATCGTCGCCCGGCGTGGCCACCCGTTCGCGGAACACTTCCGTCAGCGCGCCATCGCGGTCGGCAAAGGCGACCAGCTCCATCTTGCTGCCGCCGATGTCGATGCCGTGGTAGCCGGCTGTGGGATTAGAATTTGTCATGGCCATAGATGGTGACGCCTTGCACGACACGGTTGACGATGCCGCCGGCGAATGGATTGTCGGGGCGCAGTTGCAGCAGCGCGGACTGGTGCAGCGCATATTGCTGCGCCATCAGCAGCCACAGCGGAGCCAGCCAGGCGTCGGGCCAGGCCGGCGCATCGGCAGAGAGGTCGCCGCCGATACCCACCGTCAGGCACGTCTGCGCCACGCTGTCGCGCTGCAGTTCTTTCAATAGGTCGTCTTCGTATTGGCGTGCCAATGGCTTGCCGCTGCGCAGCAGGATCACGAGCGACTCCGTGGTGACGGCCGATTTCGGGCCGTGGCGAAAGCCCAGCGGCGTATTCGCCATCGCCATAACTCTGCCGCCCGTCAATTCCAGGATTTTCAATGCGGCTTCCTTGGCCAGCGCTTCCAGCGGGCCGCTGCCCAGGTAGACGACGCGCCGTACGGGTGTCGAACCGAGGTCCGCCACAGGCGCCGACCAGTCGCGCAAGGCTTGTTCACCCAGCTGCGCCAAGGTGTCCATGCGAGACAGATCCGTGTCCTTGCCCAGCACCGACAGGGCGGCCAGCAGCATGCTGCTGAAACTGCTGGTCATGGCGAAGCCGCGGTCGCAGCTGCCTTCCGGCATCAGCAGGTTATAGGTATTGCTGTCGTTCGCGCCCTGGCGCGCCAGCTTGCCGTCCGCGTTGCAGGTGATGTTCAGGAAGCGCGCGCCGGGCACGACCTGGCGCAGCAGTTCCACGGCCGCCAGGCTTTCCGGGCTGTCGCCGCTGCGGGCAAACGAGACGAGCAGGGTGGGCGCGTCCGCTTCCAGGTACAGCTCATGGTGCGTCAGCAACGTCGTGGTGGCGATGGCGCGGATCTGCGCGGGCCAGGCCGCATTCAAGGTATCGACGACGATTTCGCCCACATAGGCGGAGCTGCCGGCGCCCGTCAGGATGACGCGTTGTTGTGGGTTCGACAGCGCGTCGCCCAGGAAGGCGGCCAGTGTCGCTTGCTCCTTGCGCAAGATGCCGGCCAGCGCGCGCCAGATGGCTGGCTGGTGGGCGATTTCCTCGGCCGTGTGCAGGCCGCCGATGTCGCGCCAGGTTTGAATGTCACGCTGAAGAAGGGTAGTCATGAGAGGTCAGTAAAGTGTTTGTTGGAGAAAGCATAAATACTAAATTTCGAAAAGTCAAATACGAAAGTAAAACGAAAGTAAATAGTTTTCTGTCTTGCGAAATAATGTCTTTTTAACGGCGGTGAAGGATGTTGCGGTGCAGCGCAAAAGCCCGTGGCGGCGCGGCCTGTCGCTGAAATGCCACGATAACGAAAGTATGTTTTGTGACATTTTGGTGAAACGTAAGAAAAATGCGCCAATTCTGGGCATTTTATTAATAAATTGCCGCTTTAACTTTCTTTTGATTGACGATATTTATTTTTCTTCTTAAAGTATTTCCATCACTTTGATTTTCTGAAAGCCGCCTGATGAAACCTCTCCCGCTTCCCCGCCGCGCCCTTGCCGCCTGTGTCCTGGCCGCCCTTGCCACCCTGGCCGCACCGGGCCTGCAGGCCGCGCCTATCGGTAACCTGGCCAGCTTGAGTGCCGTGCATGCGGTCGACATGGCCAAGGGCGAGGCGCTGGGCTGGGACGTGCGCAGCGATACGGGCATGCAACTGCGTATCAGCCTGCCGCAGGTGGACGTGCTGCGCATCCAGGCGGGCGGCAAGGCCGGCTTGACGGGGCCCGGCGACAAGGCCGCGCCCATCGTCGTGGGCCAGCCTGCCGCGCAGGTGGCGTACCAGATCAATGAACAGCCCGACCATATCCTGATCAGCACCGAAGCCCTGAGCCTGCGCATCGACCGCAAACCGTTGCGCTTTACTCTGTTGCGCAAGGGCGATGCGGTGCCGCTGTGGCGCGAGGTGCAGCCGCTGTCGCTCGACGACAAGCAGGGCGTGCAGGTGCTATCGAGCTTGCCGGGCGAGCGTTACTTTGGCGGCGGCCAGCAAAATGGCCGCTTCGAATTCAAGGGCAAGCAGGTGCCCGTGTCGTATTCGGGCGGCTGGGAAGAGGGCGACCGGCCGAATCCCGCGCCATTCCTCATGAGTTCAAGGGGCTGGGGCATGCTGCGCAATACCTGGTCCGACGGCAATTACGACTTGCGCGACAAGGAGCAGATCTCGCTGCAGCACGCGGAAGGGCGCTTCGATGCGTATTTCTTTGTCGGCAAGGACTTGCGCGACGTCGTCGCCCGCTACACGGACTTGACGGGCCGCGCGCGCATGCTGCCCCGCTGGGCGCTGGAATACGGCGACGCCGACTGCTACAACGATGGCGACAACGTGAAAAAGCCCGGTTCCGTGCCGAAGGGCTGGACGGACGGTCCCACGGGCAAGACGCCGGACGTGGTGGAAACCGTGGCGCGCCAGTACCGCGAACACGACATGCCGGGCGGCTGGATACTGCCCAACGACGGCTATGGTTGCGGCTACACGAACTTGCCGGAAACCGTGAAGGGCCTGGCCGGCTATGGCTTCCGCACGGGCCTGTGGACGGAAAACGGCGTCGACAAGATCGCCTGGGAAGTGGGCCAGGCGGGCAGCCGCGTGCAAAAGCTGGACGTGGCGTGGACGGGCAAGGGCTACCAGTTCGCCATGGACGCGAACAAGTCGGCCTACGACGGCATCCTGAACAACTCCGACAGCCGGCCGTTTTTGTGGACGGTGATGGGCTGGGCCGGCATCCAGCGCTACGCCGTGGCGTGGACGGGCGACCAGAGCGCCAGCTGGGATTACATCCGCTGGCACATCCCGACACTGATCGGTTCGGGCCTGTCCGGCCAGGCCTATGCATCGGGCGACGTGGACGCCATCTTTGGCGGCAGCCCGGAAACCTATCTGCGCGACCTGCAGTGGAAAAGCTTTACGCCTGTCCTGATGGGCATGTCCGGCTGGGCCGCTGCCGAGCGCAAGCACCCGTGGTGGTTCGAGCAGCCGTACCGCGACATCAACCGCCGCTATCTGAAGCTGAAGATGCGCCTCACCCCGTATATGTATACCCTCGTGCGCGAAGCGGAGCAATCGGGCGCGCCGCTGGTGCGCGGCCTGATGTGGGATTACCCGCAAGACCCGGCCGCCTACACGGAAGCGTACAAATACCAGTTCCTCCTGGGCCGCGACGTGCTGGTGGCGCCCGTCTACCGCAGCCAGACCGTCAGCGGCGGCTGGCGCAAGGGCATCCACCTGCCGCAGGGCACGTGGTACGACTACTGGGACGGCCGCCAGGCCACGGCCGACGCCAAAGGACGCGACCTCGACATGCAGGTGACGCTCGATAAGCTGCCCGTGTTCGTGCGCGCCGGCGCCATCCTGCCCATGTATCCGGAAATGCTGTACGACGGCCAGAAGCCGAAGGATCAGCTGACCCTCGATATCTACCCGCACGGCGATTCCGACTACACCCTGTATGAAGACGATGGCAACACGCGCCAGTACCAGGGCGGCGCCTTCAGCCAGCAAGTCATCCGCATGCGCCAGATGGGCGCCGACGTGCAGGTCGACATCGGCGCCGTCGATGGCCGGTACCAGGGCCAGGAAGCGCGCCGCGGCTATGCGCTGCGGATGCTGGCGGGCCAGGCGCCGGCCGCCGTGCGCGCCGGCGAACGGCTGATCGCG
>NZ_LBCO01000033.1:303799-375747 GCF_000988085.1 Janthinobacterium sp. KBS0711
CCGCCGGCCGCGCCGCCTACGACAAGGAGGCAGAAGGCTGGTATTTCGACGCGGCGGACAGGCAAGGCACCCTGCACGTGAAAGTGGCGGCGCAGGACATCCGCCAGCCTTTAGCTTTGCAGGTTGCCGGCGCGCTGGCCGTGGCCAGAGTCGATGCCGACTTCCCCGCCGCCCCCGTGCCGGGCCGCGCCTTGCCGGCCGATGCCATGCAGGTGGTGGCGCGCCCCGCGGAAGAAAGCGGTTATCCGTTGGAAAACGCCTTCGATGGCAAGCCGGAGACGTGGTTCCGCACCGTGCGCAGCCCGTCCGTGAAAAGCGGTCCGCACGAATGGGTGATCGGCTTTACGGAACGGCGCCTGGTCGATGGCATCGAACTGGCGCCGCGCAACGACCAGCACTGGAAGCATGGCCAGGTGCGCGATTATGAAATCTACATCGGCGACAACAATGGCGAGTGGGGCGCGCCGCTGGTGCGCGGCACCTTGAAGCTGCAGGAAGGCATGCAGACGATCAATTTCCCTGCCACGGCCGGACGCCTGCTGCGCTTCCGCGTCATGAGCACGCAAAATCCGGAAGGCGATGGCGCCGCATCTCTGGACCCGATGGTGACGGCGGCGCAAAGTGCGCCGGTGGCGCGCGCGTTCGATGCGGCGCTGGCCACCGACGTGGCGCCCGTCACCTTGTCTGCATTCCGCGTGCTCGAACACAGAGTGGCCGACGGCGAGGAAGTGCAGCGTTATCTGTCGGACCTGGCGCTGCCGAAGCATATCGCGAAAGACCGGCCGGCCGGCAAGGCGGCCGAGATGCGCATGAACGGGCTGTGGTTCCGCAAGGGCCTCGGCGTGGGACCAGCCAGCCGCATCGACTTGCAGCTGGCGGGCAACTGGAATCTGCTGCGCGCCGACCTGGGCGTGGACGATAGCTGCCGCAGCGCGGGCGGCTTGCAATTCCAGGTATGGAGCGGTGAGCGGCTGCTGTACGACAGCGGCCTGGTCACGGCTCCCGGGGTGGTCAAACCCGAAATCGACGTGCGCGGCCTGAGCCAGCTCAGTTTGCGCACCCTGGGCGCGCGCGGCGCCCACCCGGCCCAGGTCTGCGGCAACTGGGCCAACGCCGTACTCACCGGCACGGAAGGCGCGACAGTCAAGCCGCGCTAACTACTTCAATCATTTCACTAAAAAAGAGCCCCTCTTCGGACCGGGGAGGGGCTCTTGCAGCCTTGCGAAAACAAATCACTTATAAAAGGGGAGTTGAGAATGCACTTGAAAAAACTGATGGCCGCGATGGTGGCGGTAGGATTGGCGTCGACGGCGCTGGCGGCGGAGGAGGATAAACTGGCGCGTGTCGAAGTGACGGGATCGAGCCTGAAGCGCATCAACGCGGAAACGGCGTCGCCGGTGCAGGTGATCAACGCCAAGCAGATCGAAAACATGGGCGCGCTCACCTTGCTGCAAGTGCTGGACAACCTGCCCGCCGCCCGCCCGGCGCAGCAGGATTTCCGCTCGATGTTCACGGGTTCCGATGGCGGTTCGCAAGCGAACTTGCGCGGCATGGGCGCGCAGGGCACCCTGGTGCTTTTGAATGGCCGCCGCCTGTCGTTCTATGGTGCGCCGGCCGGCTTCCAGACCATGTTCGTCAATATCGACGCCATCCCCGCCGCCGCCATCGAACGCATGGAAATTTTGACGGATGGCGCCTCGGCCGTGTATGGCTCCGACGCCGTGGCCGGCGTCATCAACGTGATCACCAAGAAATCGTATCAGGGCCTGGAAGCGCGCGCCAACGGCGAGTTTTCGCCGAGCGTGAAAGCCTATGGCGAGCGCCAGGCCAGCGTGCTGTATGGCCTGGGCGACCTGGCCAGCGACGGCTACAACATCTATGGTTCCGTGAACGTCTACCAGCGCGACCGCATCGCGCTGGCCGATACGTACCAGAAGCGCCCCTCGTATTTTTATGTGAACAATCCCAATTTCATCCCGAATATGCGCGTGGGCGTCGGCAGCGAACCGGGCCTGATGAATCCCGGGACCTTCTTTGTCTTCGACAAAGCGAAGAACAATGCGCGCACCCAGCGCGCCGTGAATGGCTGCAACACCAGCATTACCGAAGCGTCGGGCACGCGCTGCGTGTGGAATGCGCTGCCCAACCAGCTTGACACGGGTCCCACCTCGGAGCGCGCCACGGCCTACGTGAGCGGCCGGCTGAAACTCGGCGGCGACATGGAAGCGTTCGCGGAAGGCGCTTTCACCCACATCAAGATGCGCGGCGAGAACGGCCCGTCCAGCTTCAACAGCGGCAGCACGAACAACTGGTTCGCGCGCAACACGGGCAATACCCTGAACACGTTTGCCACGCCTTTCCTGAGCCCCAACAACGTCTACCTGAAAGGCAAGCTCGATGCCGACATGGTGGCCAAGATGGGCGGCGCGGCCGGTCTGAACTACCTGCTGCAGGATGCGCAAGGCCACTTCGGCCAGAAGAACGTCGATGAAAACTACCGCGCGCTCGTCGGCCTGCGCGGCAGCATCGGCGGCGGCTGGGATTTTGAAACGGCGCTCAGCGTGGCGGGCAGCCATTCGACGCTGTTCCAGACGGCGAACATCAACATCAAGGGCTTCGAGCAGGCATTCGGGCCGTTCACGAAAGACCCCGTCAGCGGTCGCACGTATATCTCCGACAATCCCGCTTACAAGTTCGGCGAAATCAGCGAAGCGAATGCGGCGCTGGTGCGTGCCGCCTATCCGACCTTCGCCATCGAATCGTGGACCAAGCTGATGACGTGGGATGCGAAGCTGGAAGGCACCCTGTTCAAGCTGGGCGAGCGCGAAGTGCGCGCCGCCGTGGGCACCAACGTGATGCGCGAAAGCTTCCTCACGCCCGGCAACGCGGATGCGGCCAATGGCCTGATCACGCAGCAGGGCGGTTCCTGGTTCGACGGCCGGCGCACCATCGCGGCCGTGTTTGGCGAAGTGGTGGTGCCGCTCAGCGACACCCTGGAAGTCAACGCGGCCGCGCGACTGGACAAATATCCGCATTTCTCGGCCAACCTGGCGCCCAAGCTGGGCGTGATCTGGCGCGCGCGGCCCGACCTGATGCTGCGCGGGACGTATTCGGAAGGCTTCCGCGCGCCCAACCTGGCCGAATCGGGCACGGGCGGCGTCTTTGCGCAGGTGGGCGGCATCCGCGACACGGTGCGCTGCGATGAAACGAACGCCATGGCGCGCGCGCTGATGAAGTCGAAGGTGGCGACGGATGCGGACCTGGGCAAGAGCCTGCTCAATTCGAACTGCTCCACGACGGTGGGCGGCCTGACGCCGCCGAACCAGAACCTGCGCCCGGAAAAGGCCAAGATTTCCACCGTGGGCCTGGTGCTGCAGCCGGCCAAGGACGTGAGCATCTCCATCGATTACTGGTTCATCAACCGCCGCGACGAAATCGTGCGGCAGGACTTCAACGAGCTGTTTACGGAACTGGTGGACAAGTACGGCCCGACCCTGGCCGGCACGCCCAGCGCCATCCGCAACGAACTGACGGATACGGACCGGGGCAACGTGGCGGCGGTAGCGGCCATGTGCGCCAATCCCGCCAACGCGGGCGTGTGCGCGGGCGGCGTGCCCGGTTACTCGGTGGGCAACCTGGGCGGCTTGATCAACTCGTATTCGAACCGGGGCCGCACCCTGATGGATGGCGTGGACATCGATGCGCGCACGCGCTTCGGGCTCGGCGACTGGGGCAAGCTGAGCACGGGCATCGCAGCCACCATCCGCAAGCGCGACACCCACGACAGCGAAGACGGCAGCGACATCAAGGGCAACACCGTCGGCTACTACGATTCGCCGCGCTATCGCGCGACGGTCAACGCAGACTGGAGCTACCGCAACTTCGTCAGCAGCGTCTTCATCAACTATTCGGGCAAGACGCGCTGGGCCTATGGTCCCTGGGACAAGGACAACACGCCGGAAAACTGCACCGCCGCTTCGGTGGCGCTGCCGGCCGGCCAGTGCAAGGGCGCGCCGTCGTACACGACGGTCAACCTGGCCTTCAGCTGGAAGCCGGTGAAGAACCTCGACGTGGGCCTGAACGTGAAAAACGCGTTCAACAAGCAGCCGTACTACGACCCGAACGGCTGGGAAGGCTACAACCATAGCCAGGACCTGTTTGGCCGCCAGTTCGCCCTGTCGGCCAGCTACAAGTTCTTTTAATACGTGATGCTGCCCCGGCCCACCGAAGCGGGCCGGGGTATTGCCATAGAAAAGAAAAGACAATATTCCGAAATGCGCAATACGAAAGATAAACGTAAGTGAAAGCAGATGGCCATGGCTGCTTTCGCGTTTTTCTCCCCGGTTTTTGCGCCGATTCACCATTTCTGCTCACATCACTGCAGTCGCGTGTATCTGTCATACCACGATAACGAAAGTTATAGGACGCATCACAGATTAAATCGAAAGATAAAATGCCTTTATTTGCCGGATTTGGCGATAAATTGCCGTTATAACTTTCTTTTTGTTGACGATACTTATTTTTCTTTTTAAAGTAATCCCAAGAAAACGAAAATCAGCCGATGCGGACTGATTTCCCGGAAGGTGCAACTGCCTGGAGCTACCTTCCGACGACCACCATAAAAATTGCATCCCCCCGACTTCGCCCTGGAGCGGGGAGGGCGCGCATAACCCTCGATATAGACGGAGAGACACCATGCATACCACCCGACTCAAATTGCGCGACATCAGCCGCGCCGCCGCGATCGTGATCGCACTGGCGGCCGGCGTGCCAGGCCAGGCCTGGGCACAGTCGAACGCCACCAGCACCATTTTCGGCGAAGTGAGCGCACCGGCCGGCGCCACCGTGGTGCTGGAAAACCTGGCGACGGGCGTGCAGCGCACCTTGACGCCCGATACGTCGGGCCGCTATGTGGCCAACTCCATGCCGCCAGGGCGCTATGCGGTGCGCGTGCTGCGTGCCGGTTCGGTGGAAGCATCGCAGGAAGTCGAAGCCCTGATCGGCGCGGGCGCGGAAGCGAACTTCGGTCCGGCCAGCGCGGCTGGCGCCGTGGGCCAGGAGCAGACCGTCGTGGTGAAAGCGTCGCGCAATCCGATCGACGTGTCGAACACGAACAATGGCGTGATCTTCACGGCCAAGGAATTGAAGGCGCTGCCGGTCGGCAATGACGTCGCGTCCATCGTGCAGCTGACGCCGGGCGTTTCGCGCGGCACCAACAGCGTGTATGGCAATGCGCCATCGATCGGCGGCTCGGGCCAGTCTGAAAACGCGTTCTACGTCAACGGTTTCCCCATCACGAACATCCTGACGCAGGTGGGCGCGTCGGAGCTGCCATTTGGCGCGATCTCGAACCTGCAGGTGCTGTCGGGCGGCTACGGTTCCGAATTTGGCCGCTCCACGGGCGGCGTGATCAACATCACCACCAAGAGCGGCGGCAACAAGGTCGAATTCGGCGGCAAGGTCTCGATCATCCCCCGTTCGCTCAAAGGCGAGCCGGAAAACACCTATTATCCGAACACGGGCGCCAATCCCAAGACGGACGGCAATCTGCTGTACTGGAACCGCGACAATGGCAGCACCAGCAAGGTGGTGGGCCTGTACGGCAGCGGCCCGCTGATCAAGAACAAGCTGTTCGCCTTCGTGGCGCTGGAACAGACGCGCACGGACAGCCAGGCCGTTGCCGCCACCGCGGACTCGGGCACGGCCCTGGCGCGCGGCTGGAGCACGAGCCAGAGCAAGGTGGACCGCATGATGGCCAAGCTGGACTACAACCTGACGGACGACCATCACTTCGAATACACTAAATTGTATGACCGTACGAAAACAGACAGCCAGGCGTATGGCTACAGCTACGCCACGCACGCGAGCAATGGCGTACAGGCAGGCAAGGGCGAGACGACGGTCAACTGCTGCGGTTCGTCGGCCGCGCCGGGCGCCAACATCGACATCTTCAAGTACACGGGCTACCTGACGGACAACCTGACCGTGACGGCCATGATGGGCGAATCGCGCACCTCGCACACCCGCACGCCGAATGGCTACAATCCGCTGCTGGCGCAAACGTCGTCGAATACCTCGACCCAGGTGCCCGGCCTGACGTACGCCAATCCGCAAACGGTGACGGGCACCCTGGTCGACCCGTCGTCGGAAGACCGCCAGAAAGCCAAGCGCCTGGATCTCGAATACAAGCTGGGCAAGCACTCGCTGCGCGGCGGCATCGACCGCATCGACGTGGAATCGAAAGTGGGCCTGAGCCTGGCCGGCGGCTACCGCTGGAGCTATCAGCGTGCGACCGATCCGAACCGGGCCATCAACGGCGCCTTTGAAACGCCGGCCCAGGGCGGCGGCTACGGCGCGCAGGGCTATTACGTCAGCAAGGACTTGAACGCCAACCTGGCGCGTCCGACCAGCGTGCAATCGGCGCAATACATCCAGGACCATTACCAGGTCACGGAACGGGTGCTGCTGGACCTGGGCCTGCGCCGCGAGCAGTTCACCAACTACAGCACCGATGGCGTGGCCTTCATTTCGCAGCGCAACATGATCGCCCCGCGCGTGGGCGCCACCTGGGATTACCTGGGCGACGGCACCCTGAAATTCTTCGCCAACGGCGGCCGCTACCACCTGCCCGTGCCATCGAATTTGTCGAGCAACATGGCCAGCCCCTTCCTGGCCACGAGCGAGATGTACACGTACACGGGCATCGATCCCGTCACGGGCGCGCCGACGGGCCTGCACGCGATCAGCAAGCCGTATTCGGCCAACAATGCGTATGGCCAGAGCCGCGATGCGCGCGAAGTGACGGCCGTCGGCCTGAAACCGCTGTCGCAGGATGAATTCTCGCTGGGCTTCGAACGCGCCCTGAGCAAGAAGCTGGTGGTGGGCGCCAGCGTCCTGTACCGCAAGCTCAATGACACCAACGACGACACCTGCGACGCGCGTCCGCTGCAAGCCTGGGCCACGCGCAACAGCGTCGACACGAGCAACTGGGGCGGCTTCCAGTGCGCCATCATCAATCCGGGCCGCGACAACAGCCTGATGGTCGATTTTGACGACGGCAAAGGCTTGCGCCGCGTGGATATTTCGGCGGCGGAGTGGGGCAATCCGAAACCGGCACGCACCTACCGCGCCCTGAACCTGTTCGTCGAGCACCCGTACACGAACGGCTGGTACGGCAAGCTGACCTACACCTTGTCCGGCTTGAAGGGCAATATGGAAGGCCAGACAGACAGCATCGGCGGCGGCGACGTGGGCCTGACGGTCAGCGACGACCACAAGGAACTGATGTACAACGCCTATGGCTACCTGCCGGGCGACCACCGCCACGCCTTCAAGGCCTACGGCTTCATGCAGGTCATCCCGGACGTGATGGTCGGCGCCAACCTGTCGCTGACGTCGGGCGCGCCGCGCAACTGCATCGGCGCGCTGCCCGACAACCTGAAGTTCGAAAACGACTACGGCGATTCCTACTTCTATTGCGATGGCAAGCCGGCGCCGCGCGGCAGCCAGGGCCGCCTGCCTTGGCAAGCCCAGCTGGACATGAATCTGGCCTATACTCCCAGCGCCGTCAAGGGCCTGAGCCTGAAAGTGGACGTGTTCAATGTGTTCAACAGCCAGACCGTGACCCGCTACAACGAGACGCGCGAAGACCATGGCGCCATCGCCCGCAGCTATCTGCAGGTGGCCGGCCGCACGGCGCCGCGTTCCGTGCGCTTCACGGCGGAATACACCTATTAAACTGCAGCCGGCCTGCCGCGCGGCGGGCCGGCGACGATCATTACCAATGGAAGCGAGAAGAGACCAATGACGACACAAATCAATCGACGCAATTTCCTGTCCGCCAGCGCTGCGCTGGCCGGTGGCGCCATGGCCGGCAGCGCACTGCTGCCTGGCGAGGCCAACGCCGCACCCGCCGCCGGCCGCGACAAAGTCCGCCTGGGCCTGATCGGCACGGGCATGCGCGGCCAGGTGCTGCTGGCTGAACTGGTGCGCCGCGATGACGTGGAAGTGGTGGCCCTGTGCGATATCGAACCGATCATGCTGAAACATGCGCTGGGCCAGGTGGCCAAAGCCGGCAAGCCCCGTCCCCGCACGTACGGCGAAGACCGCGACCAGAAAGCCTACAAGCGCATGCTGGACGCGGGCGGCCTCGATGGCGTGATCATCGCCACGCCGTGGGAATTCCACGCGCCGATGGCGATTGCCGCCATGCAGGCGAAGATCGCCGTCGGCTGCGAAGTGGTGGCCGGCATCACCCTGCAAGACCACTGGGATGTGCTCAATACCCAGTTGAAGACTGGCACGCCGTACATGCTGCTGGAAAACGTGTGCTACCGCCGCGATGTGATGGCCGCGCTGCAGATGGTGCGCGCGGGCCTGTTCGGCGAACTGCTGCACCTTCAGGGCGGCTACCAGCACGATTTGCGCGCCGTGAAATTCAACAGCGGCAATCCGGCCAAGCCGTATGGCGGCGGCGTGGAATTCGGCGAGAAGGGCTGGTCGGAAGCCCATTGGCGCACGCAGCACTCGGTCGAGCGCAATGGCGAACTGTATCCGAGCCACGGCATCGGCCCGTGCGCCATGTACACCAATATCAACCGCGGCAACCGTTTTACGCGCATCAACGCCTTCGCCACCAAGGCGCGCGGCTTGCACGACTACATCGTCAAGCAGCCGGGCGGCGCCCAGCATGCGAACGCCAAGGTCAAATTCAAGCTGGGCGACATCGTCACCACCACGCTGGCGTGCGAGAACGGCGAAACCATCATCCTGCAGCACGATACGAGCCTGCCACGCCCATATTCGCTGGGCTTCCGCGTGCAAGGCACGGACGGCCTGTGGATGGACTTGAACAATTCGATCCACATCGAAGGCGTCAGCAAGCCGCACCAGTGGGACGACTTCAAGGCTTACCAGGACAAGTATGAGCACCCGGTCTGGCGCAAATACGCGGCGCAAGCGGAAGGTGCGGGCCACGGCGGCATGGACTTCTTCGTCATCCACGCCTTTGTCGAAGCCCTGAAGGCCAACGCGCCGATGCCGATCGATATCTACGATGCCGTGACGTGGAGCGCCATCACGCCCCTGTCCGAGCAATCGATCGCCGCCAACTTCCAGACCCTGGACTTCCCGGATTTCACGGGCGGACAGTGGAAATCGCGCAAGCCGATCTTCGCCCTCGACGGCAAGTACTAAGCTCCATTCGCCCGCTACCGCACCAGTTGCCGTAGCGGGTTTTTTCTATCCATCCAGTTTTTCAACCGCGGCGCAGGCGCGCAGGCCCGTGTTCGCCCGCCGCAAAGCTGTACCACCAGGAGACGTTGATGAAACACAGAAGTTCATTACTCTATGCCATCCTTCCCGCCATGCCCTTGCTGCTGGCAGCTTGCGGCGGCGCCACCGCCACGGGCAACGGCAATACGGCCTTGCTGGCCGCCAGTGTGGCGGCACCGGCCACGACGGCAACCGTGGAGCTGGCCGGCAACGCCTTCATCACCAGCGGGAACGCGGGCGCCGTCATCAACGATCGTGGCCTGGCCGGCTGGAGTGATCCGAATGCCGTCGCCAGCACGTATTTCCGCGTGGCCGAGGCGGGACCCGTGCAGGTGGCGCTCGACGCCAGCCTGGCCGATGGCGGCAACAGCACCATCCGCGTGAAGATCAACGGCACGCCGTTCGACGTCAAGCTGGCCGGAAAGGAACGCAAGACCTATGCCGTTGGCACGGTCAATGTGCCGGCAGCCGGCTATGTGAAGGTCGACATGCAGGGCTTGAAGCGCGTGAAGGGCACGTTCGGCGATGTCTCGGCGCTGAAGGTGACGTCGAACGCCGCGCTCACCTACGCGAATGACTCCGCCAATTACTACTGGTCGCGGCGCGGCCCGTCCGTGCACATGGGTTACACGGTGCCGGCCAATACCGAGTATTTCTATAACGAGATGACGATTCCCCAGGGCCAGGATGCCATCGGCTCCTACTTCATGGCCAACGGCTTCAGCCAGGGTTACATGGGTATCCAGGTGAAGTCGCCGAGCGAGCGCTGGATCTTGTTCTCCGTGTGGGACGCCGACAATGGCGCCAAGACCACCCTGGTCAGCAAGGGTGCCGGCGTGGTCGACAACGCATTTGGCGGGGAGGGCACCGGCGGGCAGACGTACCTGTCGTATAACTGGACGGCCGGCACGACCTACCGCTTCATCACGCGCGCGCGGCCAGACGGCAATGGCGGCAGCGATTATTCGGCCTGGTTCTTCGCGCCCGAAACGGGCAAGTGGCGCTACATCGCCACCTGGAAGCGGCCCGCGATCTCCACGTATCTGACGGGCGTGCATTCCTTCCTCGAGAACTTCATCGACACCCTGGGCTACACGGAGCGCCGCGTCCAGTTTGACAACCAGTGGGCGAGGAATGCATCGGGCACGTGGTCGGAAGTGACGGCGGGAAGGTTCACGGGCGACGCCACGGCCACGAATGCGCAGCGCATGGATTATGCGGGCGGGCTGGAGAACGGCAAGTTCTACCTGCATAACGGCGGTTTCTTTGCCGATTTCGTGAAAACCAGCCAGAACTTCACGCGCCCGGCCGCGGGCCAGGCGCCTGCCGTCGACGTGAGCGCCTTGCCGATGCAGTAAGTCTTACCCTGGCCGCTTGCCCACCATCGCATCGATGCCGCGATAGTAGGCGAGCGGCCGGCCTATCGTCACGCCCATCAGTGCCGCCGCCTGGATGATGTCGTCTGTATCGCGCCGGTAGACGATCAGCGCATCCATTTCATCGGAGCCGTTGCCGTCGATCTGGATCAGGTCATAGCCGCCTTCGTCCACGGCGCGCTGCGCCAGTTCCGTATCGAGCCACTCGAAATAGGGCAGCACGCTGCCGTCGCTTTCCTTGAGCAGTGCGTACGGGAAGTCGGGGAATTCGTCGAACATGTCCTGTATCTGTTCGTGCAGTTCATCGATCTTGTCGCTCGACGCCATGTAGCCGCCCAGTTGCGAGAGGAGTTCCACCGCGTAGGCTTGCGCATCGCTGTCGATCCACTCGTCGCGCGGGGCGGAATGCGCATCGGTGATGGCGGCGACGGCGTGGTCGAGTTCCTCGCCTTCCAGGTCGCCGCAGGTCAGCTTGGTCAGCAATTCGGATAGCAGCATGTTTGCCTTTCAGGGTGATGCGGGGCCAAGGTGGCCCGCCTGTCGATGAAGTTGCAAATATTATCATTGCTCTCCACTTGGGTGCGTCCGGTAGAACTGGGGCGCGCCGCAATCGCTCAGAGCGGCCAGGCCTGCTTGGTGACGGCCACGGCAACGATGTAGGCAAATACCAGCACGGCGAGCGCGAAGGCAGTGCCGCGCACGGCTGGCGTCTTGCCCCGTTTTAGCGCGATGGTGCCCAGCACGATGTAGGCGACCAGCGCGCACAGCTTGGCGGCCAGCCAGGGCTGGCTGCCCGGCGACTGGCCGCTCCACACGGCCAGGGTGATGGCGCTGGCCAGCAAGGCCGTGTCGACCAGGTGCGGCAGGATTTTTACCCAGCGCTGCTGCAAGGCGGGCGAGGCGCGCAGCATCCATGCGCCGCGCAAGAGGAAAAGCAAGCCGCTGGCGGCGGCGCAACCCATGTGGAAATGCTTGAGGCTCAGATAGTCCATGCGTGATGTGGTGGGCGTTGATTGACGGTGGCGCCAGCATAGCCGCCTTTGGCGCGCCGCGCCATACACCGTCGGGAGGAGACGACCTAAGGCAGGAATTTGACGTACACGAGCTCCGGGTCTCCGTCGTCGAGATGGTCGATCTGCCCGCTGCGCACGAAACCCGCGCTGGCGAACAGCCGTTGCGCGGCCAGGTTGGACTGGTTTGTCGACGTGAAAAGCTTCGCCGTCGTGCACGCGGCTTCGGCGGCGGCCAGCAGGCGCACGCCCACGCCGCAGCGCTGATGCGCGGGCGAGACCACCACCAGCGAGACAAAGCCGTAATCGAAGAAATCGTCGCGCGTGAGGACATAGCCTGTCACCTGGCCGGCCCGGATGGCCACCTGGCAATGGCCTTTGCCGACGGCGGTGCGCACGGCCTCGCCCCGGCTGGCGTGCGCCTGCGCATACGCGTCGCAGGCCAGCATGGCGTCCACATCGCTTGGCAGCGCGGCGCGCGTGATGATCCCGTCTGTTTCGTCTCTGTTCCGCATGGCGTTCCTTTTCTCCAGGCGCCGAGTGTGCCAAAAAAGCGTCCGTTTGTAAAACACCCGCCATCCAGGCTAGGTTCATACCCCGCCATCTAGTCACTTTTGCCGATGCGGCTATCCAGATTGCCTTTCCAGAATCACCCTGTGGCCGATAGTGCCTTTCGACTCTGCCACGTAAGCTGGTCGGGACGGCTGGCCAGACGGCCAGTGCATTCATGGAGAAACATCGTGGCTACCCTAGATGGCACTAAGAACAACAGTAGTAACAAGGCAGTCGAACCCGGCAAGCGGCGCAAGCAGGCGTCCGTGCTGATCAGCAGCACCTTCGCCTTCACCATCTGCTTCGCGGTATGGATGATGTTTGCCGTACTGGGCATCCCCATCAAGACCAGCCTGGGCTTGACTGAAACACAATTCGGCCTGCTGGCCGCCATGCCCGTGCTGACGGGCTCTCTCGTGCGCGTGCCCCTGGGCATCTGGACGGACAAATACGGCGGACGCCGCGTCTTCTTTTGGCTGATGCTGGCCAGCGTGCTGCCGATCTACCTGATCTCCTACGCCACCGCCTACTGGCACTTCCTCGTGCTGGGCATGTTCGTGGGCCTGGCGGGCGGCTCGTTTTCCGTCGGCACGCCCTACGTGGCGCGCTGGTATGAAAAGGAGCGCCGCGGCCTGGCGATGGGTATCTTCGGCGCCGGCAATTCCGGTTCCGCGCTGACGAAGTTCGTCGCACCCGGCATCGTCGCCGCCTTCGGCTGGCAGATGCTGCCCAAGGTGTATGCGGTAGCCATGCTGGCCACGGCCATCATCTTCTGGCTGTTTTCGTACACGGACAAATCGCATCTGGCGCCATCGGGCGAAAGCTTTTCGGCGCAGATGAAGGTGCTGAAGGACCCGCGCGTGTGGCGCTACTGCCAGTACTACTCGGTGGTGTTCGGCGGCTACGTGGCGCTGGCGCTGTGGATGACGAAGTACTACGTGGCCGAATACGGTTTCGACCTGAAACACGCGGCGCTGCTGGCCGCCTGCTTCTCGCTGCCGGGCGGCGTGCTGCGCGCCATGGGCGGCTGGATCTCCGACAAATATGGTGCGGCGAAAGTCACCTGGGCCGTGATGTGGGTGTGCTGGGTGTGCTTCTTCCTGCTGTCGTATCCGCAAACGCAGATGGTCGTGGAAACCGTCACTGGCCCGCTGGCCTTCCATATCGGCCTGTCGCCGCTGTGGTTCACCGTGCTGCTGTTCATCGTCGGCATCGCCATGGCCGTGGGCAAGGCGTCCGTCTTCAAGTTCATCGGCGATGATTTTTCCGACAATATCGGCGCCGTCTCGGGCGTGGTCGGCCTGGCCGGCGGCCTCGGTGGCTTCATCCTGCCCGTGATGTTCGGCGCCCTGGTGGACTTCACGGGCGTGCGTTCGAGTTCCTTCATGCTCCTGTACGGCACCGTCTGCGTCTCCCTCGTCTGGATGCATTTCTCGTTCAAGCCGCAGCGCGCGGCACCTACCAACCAACTCGCAGGAGCTAAAGCATGAGCCGCTACATGATCAATACGTGGGAGCCGGAAACCCCGAGCTTCTGGCAAAACACGGGCAAGGCCACGGCCGCGCGCAATCTGTGGATTTCGATCCCCGCGCTGCTGCTGGCATTTGCCGTGTGGATGGTGTGGAGCGTGGTGGTGGTCAACCTGCCCAACATCGGCTTCACCTACAGTAACAACCAGCTGTTCTGGCTGACGGCGTTGCCGGGCCTGTCCGGCGCCACCTTGCGCATCTTTTATTCGTTCATGGTGCCGATCTTCGGCGGGCGCCGCTGGACGGCCATTTCCACGGGTTCCTTGCTGATTCCCGCCATCGGTATCGGCCTGGCCGTGCAGGATGTGAACACCGGCTATCCGACCATGCTGATCCTGGCCTTGCTGTGCGGCTTCGGCGGCGGCAATTTCGCCTCGTCGATGGCCAACATCAGCTTTTTCTATCCGAAGGCCAGCAAGGGTTTCGCACTGGGCATGAATGCGGGCCTGGGCAACCTGGGCGTGTCGGTGGTGCAGTTCGTCGTACCGCTGGTGATCACGTTTGCCGTTTTCGGCGCCTGGGGCGGCGATTCGCTCACCTGGGTCAAGAATGGCGTGAGCAAGGAAATGTGGCTGCAAAACGCGGGCTTCATCTGGGTGCCGTTCATTGCGCTGTCGACCTTGCTGGCCTGGTTCGGCATGAATGACCTGGCGTCAGCGAAAGCCTCGTTTTCCGAGCAGGCCGTGATCTTCAAGCGCAAGCATAACTGGCTCATGTGCTGGCTGTACACGGGCACTTTCGGCTCCTTCATCGGTTATTCGGCCGCGTTTCCACTGCTGATCAAGATCCAGTTTCCCGACGTGAATCCGCTCGATTACGCCTTCCTGGGACCATTGGTCGGCGCGCTGGCGCGCGTGGCCGGCGGCGTGATTTCCGATAAACTGGGCGGCGCCCGCGTCACCCTGTGGTCTTTCCTGCTGATGATAGCCGCCGTGTTGGGCGTGCTGTACTTCATGCCGCAAGCGGGAGTGGGCGGAAGCTTCAGCGGCTTCTTCTGGATGTTCATGCTGCTGTTCGCCGGCACGGGCATCGGCAACGCGTCGACCTTCCGCATGATCCCCGTGATCTTTTTGACGGAGCATCAGCGCGCGGCCGCCGGCAAGGGCAAGGCGGTACAGGAGCAAGCCATCGTCGACGCCAACAAGGAAGGCGCTGCCGTCCTGGGCTTCACCTCGGCCGTGGCCGCGTATGGCGCCTTCTTCATCCCGAAAAGCTATGGCACGTCGATTGCGCTGACGGGCAGCCCCGACGCGGCCCTGTGGTGCTTCATCGGCTTTTATGTCAGCTGCATCGCGATCACCTGGTGGTGCTATGCGCGCAAGAATGCGCCGATGCCTTGCTAGTCAGCGTCAGAACGCCGGGCGAGTCCTGCTTGCCCGGCGTTGAACACAGTAAGAGGTAGTCATGGAAGAACTGGAAAAATTCGTCAACGGCTTCAGCCTGTTTCAGCAGCAGTACTTCAGCGAGCCGCAAACCCTGTACGACAGCCTGCGCGACGGGCAGCGGCCTTCGACCTTGCTGATCGGCTGCTGCGATTCACGGGTCGATCCCATGCTGCTGACGGGCAGCGACCCGGGCGACATGTTCGTCGTGCGCAATATCGCGAACCTCGTGCCGCCGTGCACGCCCGATGCGCCGCCCGGTGTCAGTTCGGCCATCGAGTTCGCCGTTTGCAAGCTGGAAGTGGCCAGGGTCATCGTGCTCGGACATGCGCGCTGCGGCGGCATCCGCGCGCTGCTGGAACCGCAGCCGCGCGCGGAGGGGCAGGAAACGGACTTCGTGGGCCAGTGGATGCGCATCGCCGAACCGGTGGCGCAAAGGGTGCGGCGCGAGCTGGCGCACCGCTCGTCGGCGGAACAGCACCACGCGTGCGAGCTGGCCAGCATATTGCAGTCGCTGGACAACCTGCTCACTTACCCGTGGCTGAAGCGCCGGGTGGAGCAGGGGGCGTTGAAACTGCATGGATGGTATTTCGACATCGACAGCGGGGCGCTGATGGCGTATTCGGCGCGCCAGCAGCAGTTTTTGCCCTTGGTCTGTCCGATAGAAAGGGCGCGTCATCTGCATGAGCGCCCTTGGCCGGATACGGGCAGGTAATCAAAACGTGCGGCCAACAAGGTGTCGGATTACGCTACGCTAATCCGACCTACCTTGCTCTACATCAATCACCTAGGTCGGATTAGGCCGCAGGCCGTAATCCGACAAGTTCCCTCAGCTAAAACGCAATAAATCCCCGCTGCGGTCAAACGCCAGCAGGCTGTCGATGCGGCCTTGCTCGATGGCCGTCACCATGGCGCGCAGGGGCGCTTCGCATTCCTGCGCGGCGGGCGGCTGGCCCTCGCGACCCGCCAGTCCCGCCACGAAGACCACGTCCCAGTGCGTCTGCATCTGTTTCGACTCCTCCTTCAATGTCTCGAAGCTGTCCAGTTCCTCGGGCAGCTTGTCGGCGCACATCACGGGCGTGAGGGACTTGCCCTGGCCGCCAGGCTGGGCCTGCGCCTGGGTAAAGGTGAACAGCAGGCGTTGCGGCTGCTCCTGGTTGCGGGCGCTGCTCAGCAGGCTGGCGTAATCGGTAATGCTCATTGTTTTCTCCTGATTGAACGATGGCGACAGGTATACCGCAGCTCCGCCTTGCCGCCCATAGGCAATAGTGACTATCCGGGTGACTACGCGCCTATGCATTCCTGGTGCCGGAAACCGACTTCTTGCCAATACCGCCGGGCGCGGCGCGTCGATAGACTGTTTGTATCGACGCTTGAGCCATCCTGCTTGCAGCGTTTTTTAAGACCTGGCGCCGCTGTCGGCGGCGCAATGTGGAGGTAGCATGAGTCACTTTCTGGACCGCCTGAAATTTTTTAGCAAGCCCGCCGAGTCGTTTTCAAACGGCCACGGCACCGTGGTCGATGAAGACCGTACCTGGGAAAACGCCTACCGCCAGCGCTGGCAGCACGACAAGATCGTGCGCTCCACGCATGGCGTGAACTGTACCGGCTCGTGCAGCTGGAAGGTATATGTCAAGAATGGCCTGATTACCTGGGAAACCCAGCAAACCGATTACCCGCGCACGCGGCCCGACCTGCCCAACCACGAACCGCGCGGCTGCCCGCGCGGCGCCAGCTATTCCTGGTACGTGTATTCGGCGCAGCGCGTGAAATACCCGATGGTGCGTGGCCGCCTGATGGAAATGTGGCGCGAAGCGCGCAAGACCATGGACCCCGTCACGGCCTGGGACTGGATCAGCCAGGACCCCGTACGCTCGCAGCAGTACAAGTCCATCCGCGGCCTGGGCGGCTTCGTGCGCGCCACGTGGGAAGAGTCGAATGAAATCATCGCCGCCGCGAATGCGCTGACGATCAAGAAATACGGCCCGGACCGCATCGTCGGCTTCTCGCCGATTCCCGCCATGTCCATGGTCAGCTATGCTTCCGGCACGCGCTACCTGTCGCTGATCGGCGGCGTGGCCCTGAGCTTCTACGACTGGTACTGCGATTTGCCGCCAGCCAGCCCGCAAGTGTGGGGCGAACAGACGGACGTGCCGGAATCGGCCGACTGGTACAACTCGACCTATCTGATGGTGTGGGGCTCGAACGTGCCGATGACGCGCACGCCGGACGCCCACTTTTATACGGAAGTGCGCTACAAGGGCACGAAAACCGTCGCCATCTCGCCTGACTATGGCGAAATGGTGAAGTTCGGCGACATCTGGCTGGCGCCGAAGCAGGGCACGGACGCCGCGCTGGCGCTGGCCATGGGCCACGTCATCCTCAAGGAATTCCATTCGGAAGGGCAGAGCGCCTACTTCCGCGACTATGCGCGCCAGTACACGGACTTCCCCATGCTGGTGCTGCTCAAGGAGCACAACGGCACCCTCGTGCCCGACTACTTCCTGCGCGCTTCGCACCTGGACAACAACCTCGACGAAACGAATAACCCGGAATGGAAAACCCTCGTCATCGACGAGACGACGGGTGCGATCACGGCGCCGGCCGGCTCCATCGGCTTCCGCTGGGGCGAGTCGGGCAAGTGGAACCTGGAACAGAAGGCCGGCGGCAGCGGCGCGCCCATCGTGCCGATGCTCTCCATGATCAACGACAGCGACGCCGTCACGGAAGTGGGCTTTGCCTACTTCGGCGGCAAGGATGCGTCCGACATGTTGCTGCGCAAGGTGCCGGTGAAAACCATCCGCCTGGCCGACGGCACGACGGGCCTGGTGACCACCGTGTTCGACCTGACGCTGGCCAACTACGGCATCGACCGCGGCCTGGGCGGCGAAAACGTGGCGGAAAGCTATGACGACGACGTGCCGTACACCCCCGCGTGGCAAGAGAAGCACACGGGCGTGAAACGCGCCGACGTCATCACCGTGGCGCGCCAGTTCGCGGAAAACGCGGACCAGACGCGCGGCAAGAGCATGGTCATCGTGGGCGCCGGCCTGAATCACTGGTACCACATGGACATGACCTACCGCGGCATCATCAACATGCTGATGATGTGCGGCTGTATCGGCCAGTCGGGCGGCGGCTGGGCCCATTACGTGGGCCAGGAAAAACTGCGTCCGCAAACGGGCTGGACGCCATTGGCCTTCGCCCAGGACTGGGTACGTCCGATGCGCCAGATGAACGGCACCTCGTTCTTCTATGCCCACACGAGCCAATGGCGCCACGAAAAGCTGGAAACGGGCGACATCGCCTCGCCATCGGCGGCCGGCGGCACGGGCGACCTGACTCTGCTCGACTACAACGCCAAGGCTGAACGCATGGGCTGGCTGCCATCGGCGCCGCAGCTGCAAACGAATCCGCTGGAAGTGGCCAAGGCCGCTGCCGCCGCAGGCCAGAAGCCGGCCGCGTATGCGCTCGACCAGATCAAGGCGGGCCAGCTGCAGTTTTCGTGCGATGACCCGGACAATCCGGCCAACTTCCCGCGCAATATGTTCGTGTGGCGCTCGAATATCCTCGGCAGCTCGGGCAAGGGCCACGAGTACTTCCTGAAATACCTGCTTGGCACGCAAAACGGCTTGCTCAGCGATGAAGACGACTGCCTCACGCCGAAACAGGTGAAAGTGCGCCCGGCCGCCGAAGGCAAGCTCGATCTGCTCGTGGTGCTGGACTTCCGCATGTCGACCACGTGTTTGTATGGCGACGTGGTGCTGCCGACGGCCACCTGGTATGAAAAAGACGATCTGAACACGTCGGACATGCATCCGTTCATCCATCCGCTGTCGGAAGCCGTGCAGCCGCTGTGGCAATCGAAGTCGGACTGGGAAATCTACAAGGGCATCGCCGAGAAATTCTCGGAAATCGGCGGCGAGCTGCTGGGCACCCAGCAAGACATCATCCTCACGCCGCTGATGCACGACACGCCCGGTGAACTGGGTCAGCCTTTCGATCCCAAGGATTGGCGCGCCGGCGAATGCGAAGCGATTCCCGGCAAGACCATGCCGAACATGACGGTAGTCGAGCGCAATTACCGCGACGTGTACAAAAAGTTCACCTCGATCGGCCCGCTGCTGGAAACCATCGGCAACGGCGGCAAGGGCATTTCCTGGAAAACGGGGCATGAAGTCGACGTCCTGCGCGGCATCAACCGCACGGTGCTGGACGAGGGCGTGTCGAAGGGCCAGCCGCGCCTCGATACGGCCATCGATGCGGCCGAGATGATCCTGTCGCTGGCGCCGGAAACGAATGGCCACGTGGCCGTGAAAGCCTGGGCCGCGCTGTCCTCCATCACGGGACGCGACCATACGCACCTCGCATTGCCGCGCGAGCATGACAGCATCCGCTTCCGCGATGTGCAGGCGCAGCCGCGCAAGATCATTTCCTCGCCCACCTGGTCGGGCCTGGAAAGCGAAGAAGTCAGCTACACGGCCGGCTATACCAACGTGCATGAACTGATCCCTTGGCGCACCCTGACGGGCCGCCAGCAGTTCTACCAGGATCATTTGTGGATGCGCGATTTCGGCGAGGGGCTGTGCGTGTACAAGCCGGCCATCAACACGAAGACGACGGAAGCGCTGCTGGGCACCAAGCCGAACGGCAACAAGGAACTGGCGCTGAACTTTTTGACGCCGCACCAGAAGTGGGGCATCCACTCCACGTATTCGGACAACCTGCGCATGCTGACATTGTCGCGCGGCGGACCGCACGTGTGGCTGTCGGAGACGGACGCGCAAGCTGCCGGCATCGTCGACAACGACTGGATCGAAGTCTTCAACGTCAATGGCAGCCTGACGGCGCGCGCCATCGTCAGCCAGCGCATCCCGGCCGGCATGACGATGATGTACCACGCCCAGGAAAAGATCATCAACGTGCCTGGCGCGGAGATGACGGGCAAGCGGGGCGGCATCCATAACTCGGTGACGCGGGCCGTGCCCAAGCCGACGCACATGATCGGCGGCTACGCCCAGCTGGCGTACGGCTTCAATTACTACGGCACGGTGGGCTCCAACCGCGATGAATTCGTATTGGTGCGCAAGATGAACAAGGTCGACTGGCTCGAAGGCCCGTTGCAGGAACAAGGAGCATAGTATGAAAATCAGAGCGCAAATCGGCATGGTGCTGAACCTGGACAAGTGCATCGGCTGCCACACCTGTTCCGTCACCTGCAAGAACGTATGGACCAGCCGCGACGGCGTCGAGTACGCATGGTTCAACAACGTGGAAACCAAGCCCGGCATCGGCTATCCGAAGCAGTGGGAAAACCAGGACAAGTGGAACGGCGGCTGGCGCCGCACGGATGCGGGCAAGATCGAGCCGCGCCAGGGCAGCCGTCTGAAAATCCTCGCGAATATCTTCGCCAACCCGAACCTGCCCGCCATCGACGAGTACTACGAGCCGTTCACCTACGACTACGAGCACCTGCAAAGCGCGCCGCTGTCGCAGACGCCGCCGACGGCCCGTCCGATCTCCGTGCTGACGGGGAAAAAGATGGAAAAAATCGAGTGGGGTCCGAACTGGGAAGATGACCTGGGCGGCGAGTTTGCCCAGCGCAGCAAGGACAAGCTGTTCGACAACATGCAGAAGGAGATGTACGGCACGTTCGAAAACACCTTCATGATGTACTTGCCGCGCCTGTGCGAGCATTGCCTCAATCCGACGTGCGTGGCGTCTTGCCCGTCCGGCTCGGTGTACAAGCGCGAAGACGACGGCATCGTGCTGATCGACCAGGACAAGTGCCGCGGCTGGCGCATGTGCATCTCCGGTTGCCCGTACAAGAAGATTTACTACAATTGGTCGTCCGGCAAGGCGGAGAAGTGCACGTTCTGCTTCCCCCGCATCGAAGCGGGCCAGCCTACCGTGTGCTCGGAGACGTGCGTGGGCCGTATCCGCTACCTGGGCGTGCTGCTGTACGACGCGGACAAGATCGAGGCTGCCGCCTCCGTGCCGCAAGAGCAGGACTTGTACCAGGCGCAGCTCGATCTGTTCCTCGATCCGCACGACCCGGCCATCATCGCCGAGGCGCGCCGTCAGGGCATCCCCGACCTTTGGCTGGAAGCGGCCGTCAAGTCGCCCGTCTACAAGATGGCCGTCGAGTGGAAAGTGGCGTTCCCGCTGCATCCCGAATACCGCACCTTGCCGATGGTGTGGTACGTGCCGCCCCTGTCGCCGATCCAGGCGGCCGCCGAATCGGGCAAGCTGGGCGTGAACGGCATGCTGCCGGACACCCAAAGCCTGCGCATTCCCGTGCAGTACCTGGCCAATCTGCTGACGGCCGGCGACCAGCCGCCCATCGTCTCGGCGCTGGACCGCATGCTGGCCATGCGTGCCTACATGCGCAGCAAGACCGTCGAGAAGGTGGAAAACCTCACGGTCCTCAAGCAAGTGGGCTTGAGCAAGGCGCAGGTGGAGGACATGTACCACATCATGGCCATCGCCAATTACGAAGACCGCTTCGTCATCCCCAGCAGCCACAAGGAAATGGCCGAGGACAGCTTCAACGAGAAGGGTTCGTGCGGCTTCAGCTTCGGCAACGGCTGTTCGGACGGCACCAGCGAACCGACCTTGTTCGGCAAGAAAAAACACGGTTCGGCCATCTTCATGCAGATGCCGAAGTCGCGCAAAACGGCGCCAGGCGCTTAAGGAGCTGATATGGAACACGCTATGCATCACTACCAAGTCCTCTCGCGCCTGCTGCTGTATCCGGAGCCCGAGCTGATCGCCCACCTGCCGCAGCTGGACGCCGCGCTGGCGGCCGTGCCGGAACAGCACGCGCTGCTGCGGCCCTTGCTGGCGCACCTGGAAAGCAGCAGCCTGATCGACCTGCAGCAGCAGTACGTGGCCACGTTCGACCGCAATCCGTCGCACTCGCTGCATCTGTTCGAGCATATCCACGGCGAATCGCGCGACCGGGGCCAGGCCATGGTCGACCTGATGGAGGAATACAAGCGTCACGGCCTGCAAATGGTGGGCGACGACTTGCCCGACTTCGTGCCCCTGTTCCTGGAGTTCCTGGCGCAGCTCGACGAGGAAGTCTCGGCGCCGCTGCTGGGCGACGCCGTCCACGTGCTGGCGCACATCGGCCGCAAGCTGACGGCCAACGGCAGCCCGTATGCACCCGTCTTCACCTTGCTCGAACGCCTGAGCCCCGTGCCGGCGGAAATGCTGGCCGAACCGCCGGTGCGCGACATGGATGAAGCGCTGGAAACATTCGGTCCCGGTGCGGACGGCGTCGAGCCCCTGCTGCGCCAAGGTCCGGCCCAGGTTCCGGGCGGCGTCCATCCCGTGCATTTTCACCCGCAGCCGCGGCGCGCCGCTTGAAGCGCGCCCGCATGAGGAGAGTACATCATGAGTAATTACTTGCATCAATTTGTGTATGGCATTTATCCATACATCGCGCTGGCCATCTTTTTCCTCGGTAGCCTGATCCGTTTCGACCGCGAGCAATACACGTGGAAGTCCGATTCCAGCCAGCTGCTGCACCGCGGCAGCCTGCGCCTGGGCAATATCCTGTTCCACATCGGCATCATCGGCCTGCTGTTCGGCCATGCGGCCGGCTTGCTGACCCCCGTCTGGGTGTGGGACACCCTGGGCGTGTCGCACAGCCTGAAGCAGGGCGTGGCCATGGCGGCCGGCGGCGTGATGGGCGGCCTGTGCCTGGTCGGCATCCTGATCCTGCTGGTGCGCCGCTTCAGTAACGACCGGCTGCGCGCGGTCACCACGGCAGGCGACAAGCTGGTGATGCTGTGGATCCTGCTGACCTTGCTGTTGGGCCTGTCCTCGATCTTCGTCTCGGCTTCGCACATGGATGGCCACATGATGGTCTTGCTGATGAACTGGGCGCAGCACATCGTGACCTTCCGCGGCGACGCGGCCAGCTTCATCGTCGATGCGCCGCTGGTGTTCAAGCTGCACCTGTTCATGGGCATGTCGCTGTTCGTCATCTTCCCGTTCACCCGCCTGGTGCACGTGTGGAGCGGATTCGGCGCCATCGGATATCTGGGCCGCGCCTATCAACTGGTGCGCCGCCGCTAAGAAAGGAGTCACATCATGGGAATCTCCGTCAATGGCATCGATATCGATGATGCCGACATCGCGCAGGAACTGCCGCATCACGACGGTGCCGGCAACCCTTTGAAACAGGCCGTGCATGAACTGGTGCTGCGCCGGCTGCTGCTGGACGAGGCCGAACGCCTCGGCGTGCAGGGCGGCAGTATTGACGACCGCATCGAAGCGCTGTTCGCGCAGGAAGTGCGCGTGCCGCCCGCCGACGATGCGGCTTGCCGCACCTTCTATGCGCAGCGCCCGCAGCTGTTTTGCAGCGGGGCGCTGGTCGAGGCGCGCCACATCCTGTTCCAGGTAACGCCCGAGGCGCCCCTCGAATTGCTGCGCACGACGGCGCAAGCCGTGCTCGACGCCCTCAAACTGGCGCCCGAGCGCTTCGGCGAACTGGCGGCGCAGTATTCGAACTGCCCGTCGGGCGCCCTGGGGGGGAATTTGGGCCAGCTGTCGCCGGGCCAGAGCGTGCCGGAATTCGACGCGCTGCTGTTCCGCCTGGAAGCGGGTGCGCTGGCCGGCCATTTGCTGGAAACGCGCTTCGGCTACCACATCGTGCAAGTGCTGCGCCGGGTCGAAGGCCAGCCCATCGCCTACGAGGCCGTGCAGGCGCAGATCGCCGACCGCCTGTCGCGGGCCGCGTGGCAGCGCGCCGTGCACCAGTATCTGCACCTGCTGGTGGGGCGCGCCGAGATCGCCGGCATCGAGCTCGAAGGCACGGCCAGCCCGCTGGTGCAGTAGGTAGAAATGCGTAGACCGAAAGGCGTAGGCCGCTAGGCCTTCTGGGGCACAGCCAGATCGTGCCCCAGCCTTTACAATCAAGGAAGAAACAGGAGTAGCGTCATGGGTAGCGTCAAGTTGCAGGACCGTTTTGGCCGTTCGATCGATTATGTGCGGCTGTCCGTCACCGACCGCTGCGACTTGCGCTGCAGTTACTGCATGCCCAAGGGCTTTCGCGGTTTCGAAGAGCCGAAGGACTGGCTGACGTTCGACGAGATCGAGCGCCTGATGGGCATCTTCGTTCGCCTCGGCACGCGCCGCGTGCGCCTGACGGGCGGCGAACCACTGTTGCGGCGCAACCTGCCGGAACTGGCGCGCAAGCTGACGGCGCTGCCCGGTCTGCAGGACTTGTCGCTGTCGACCAACGCCACCCAGTTGGGCAAGCACGCCGTGGCCTTGCGCGCGGCGGGCGTGGACCGCATCAACGTCAGCCTCGATTCGCTGGACCGCGCCTGCATGCAGCAGATCACGGGGCGCGACAGCCTGCAGCCGATTTTGGATGGGCTGATGGCGGGCAAGGCGGCCGGTTTCGACCCGATCAAGATCAATATGGTGGCCATGCGCGGCATCAATGACGGCCAGATCGAGGCCATGGCGGCGTTCTGCATCGAGCAGCAGTTCATCCTGCGCCTGATCGAAGCCATGCCGATGGGCAGCACGGGCCGCAATGCCAGCTATATGCCGCTCGGTCCCGTGCGCGAGCGCCTGGCGGCCCGCTTTGGCCTGGTGCCGCAGGCAACGGAGCTCGGTGGCGGGCCGGCACGCTACATGGCGACAGCCGATGGCCGCTCGAGCATCGGCTTCATTACGCCCATGTCGCAGCATTTTTGCGCCAGTTGCAACCGCGTGCGCCTGTCCGTCGATGGTACCCTGTATTTGTGCCTGGGGCAGGAAGAGAAATTCGCCCTCGGCCCCATGCTGCGCGGCGGGGCCACGGATGCGGAGATCGAAGCGGCGATCCGCGCCGCCATCGAACTGAAGCCGCAGCAGCATGATTTCAATACGCAGCCCGACAAGATTATCCGGTTCATGGCGCAGACGGGCGGCTGAGGCAGTTTGCATTTACATTCAAGGGCGGTATGAAATTCAAGGCGATGTTTTCCTCCTGGCAGAAGCTGTCGACCAAGATCGTCGGCGCGCTGCTGCTCATGCTGGTGCTGGCCTTGAGCGCCATCGGCTGCACCCTGTTTTTGTCGTGGCAGCTCGAAGGCAGTTCGGCCGCCATCAACGAGACGGGCCGGCTGCGCATGCAGACCTACCGCCTGACCCTGCTCCTTGCCAGCGACGCGCGCGAACAGGCGCGCCAGCAAGTGCTGCTGATCGACGAAACCCTGGCCAAGATCGGCCACGGCGACCCGCAGCGCCCCTTGTTCCTGCCTCCCAGCATGGCCATCAAGTCCGAATTCGAACGCATCGGCACGGCCTGGCGCGGCGCCTTGCGCCCGTCGGCCCTGGCCGCCGATTCCACCGCGCGCGCGCGCCAGTTCGAGCATGACGCCGATACCTTCGTCGGCCAGGTCGATCAACTGGTGCGCCTGATCGAGCACGATAGCGAACAGCGCACCTTCTGGCTGCGCGCCTCGCAGCTGATCCTCGTCGGCATGGCCGTCATCGGCACGGTCAGCATGATTTACCTGATGTTCATGCTCATCATCGAACCGGTGACGCGCCTGCGCCTGGGCATGCAGCGCATGAAGGAGCGCGATTTCAGCGTGCGCCTGGCCGTGGAAAGCAACGACGAATTCGGCCAGCTGGCCAGCGGCTTCAACCAGATGGCCGACCGCCTGCAGGCCCTGTACGGCAACCTGGAAGAGGGCGTGCGCAGCAAGACGGCCACCCTCGAATACCGCAACCGCGAACTGGCGCTGCTGTACGAAAGCGCCGCCTTTTTGCAGCGCCCGCAGCCGCTGGAAGATATCTGCGGCGGCTTCATGCAGCGCATCGTCGATTATTTCGAGGCGGACGGCTCCACCGTGCGCGTGCTCGACGCCGAGCGGGGCAACTTGCACATGGTCGTGCATACGGGACTGTCCGAGGAGCTGGTGGCGTCCGAACATTGCCTGAAGGTGGGCGACTGCCTGTGCGGCACGGCCGTCGAGATGAAGGTGGCGAAGGTGCACGACATGCGCCGCATCGACAAGGCGCACGAGCTGCGCTGCCACCGCGAAGGCTTTGCCACCGTTTCCGTCTTCCATATCCATGCGCACGAGCAGCACCTGGGCTTTTTCAACCTGCATTTCCGCCATGCGCGCGTGTTTTCCGCGCGCGAGCTGGCCTTGCTGGAAACCCTGGGCCAGCTGCTGGGCATCGCGCTGGAAAACCTGCGCCTGGCCGCACGCGAACGCGAAATGGCAATTTCCGAAGAGCGCAACCTGGTGGCGCAGGGCCTGCACGACAGCATCGCGCAAAGCCTCAATTTCCTCAACCTGCAAGTGCAGATGCTCGACGACTCCGTGCGCAACGCCCGTTTCGACGAGGTGGCGGGCATCGTGCCGGCCCTGCATGCTGGCGTGAAGGAAAGCTACGAAGACGTGCGCGAACTGCTGGCCAACTTCCGCAGCCGCCTGATGGAGGACGATCTGATCGGCTCCCTGCGCGCGGCCGTGGACAAATTCCGCCGCCAGACGGGCATCGACGCCGAACTGCTGGCCGACGTCGATGGCGCGCCATTCCCCCGCGAGCAGCAATTGCAGCTATTATTCATCGTGCAGGAAGCGCTGTCGAACATCCGCAAGCACGCCCAGGCCAGCCACGTCGAAGTGCGCCTCGCCGATCACCAGGACTTTACCTTGACGATCAGCGATAATGGCGTCGGCTTCGATGCTGCCGCCGTGCTGGAAAAGGGCGACAGCCATGTCGGCATCCATATCATGCGCGAACGCGCGCAGCGCATCGAGGCCACGTTCGACGTGCATGCCTGCCAGGGCGGCGGCACCACGGTCGAACTGCATTTGTCGCGCGAGCAGCGCCGCGCCGCTTGAGTAACTATCTGAAAGTACAAAACATGGAGACACCCGATAAACCGATCACCGTCATGCTGGTCGACGACCACGCGCTGTTCCGCAGCGGCATACGCTCGCTGCTGCAGCGGCATACGGAGTTTGCCGTCGTGGGCGAGGCGGCCGATGGCGTGGAAGGCATCAAGCGCGCCATCCAGCTGCAGCCCGACGTGGTGCTGCTGGACTTGAACATGGCCGGCATGTCCGGCGTGGAAGCGCTGCAGCTGATGCAGCACGACTGCCCCGATACGGCCATCGTCATGCTGACCGTGTCCGAAGACGCGGAAGACCTGGCCACGGCCCTGCGCGCGGGCGCCTGTGGTTACCTGATCAAGAACATCGACGCCGACTACCTGGTGCGCGCCATCCGCCGCGCGGCGGCCGGCGAAGTCGTCATCGCCGAAGCCATGACGGGCAAGCTGGTGGCGCAGCTGCAGGCGGGCACGCGGCGCGAGGAACCCGTGTCGGAGCTGGACAAGCTCACGCCCCGTGAAAAGGAAATCATCGATTGCCTGTCGCGCGGCGAGAGCAACAAGGGCATCGCGCGCACCCTCGACCTGGCTGAAAGCACGGTCAAGATCCACGTGCAGAACGTGCTGAAAAAACTCAATCTCACCAGCCGCGTGCAGGCGGCCGTGTACGCGGTCGAGCACCGGCAGGGCAAGTAGCCGCCGTTATCCCCGGTCTAGTTCTTTTTGCCGATGGCCGTCGCTGCGCTTTTAAAGTAGCATATTGAATATATCTTTAATAGCGAGTCCATCATGGCCATTACTCCCATCAGCGGACCATCCGCCCGCCGCCCCGCATCGGGCGCGGCGCCCTGGCAGGCCGGCCACGCCGTCTGGCAACTGGGTTTCCGCCCGTTCTATTTGCTGGCGGCCGTGTTTGCGGCCATCGGCATTCCCCTGTGGCTGGCCAGTTATGCGGGCTGGCTGACGGGCGGCCTGCAGGTGGGTCTGGGCTGGCACATGCACGAAATGGTGTTCGGTTTCGCGCTGGCCGTCGTCGTCGGTTTCCTCTACACGGCGGGGCGCAACTGGACGGGCTTGCCCACGCCGCACGGCGCGCAGCTGATGGCGCTGGTGGGGCTGTGGCTGGCCGGGCGCGTGGCCATGCTGTGCGGTACGGGCCTGCTGCCGGCGCTGGTCGACTGGCTGTTCCTGCCGCTGGCCGCCTGGCCTTTGTACCAGGTGCTGCGCCGCTCGGGCAATACGCGCAACCTGTTCCTCGTCGGCTTGCTGGCCTTGCTGGCGCTGGCCAATGGCCTGTTCCACGCGGCCGTGCTGGGCGCTCTGCCGCTGTCGCTGTTCCTGCCCGTGCAGGCGGCCATCTTCATCATCGTGCTGATTGAATCGGTGATCGGCGCGCGCGTGATCCCCATGTTTACCCGCAATGGCGCGCCGGGCAGCTCGCCCGTGGCCAGTCCGCAGCGAGCCGTGATCGCCGTGGCCTGCATGGCGGCCGCCGCAGTCGCGTGGCTGGCCGGCGCGCCGGCCTGGCTGACGGCGCCGCTGGCCTTCTGTGCCGCCGGCGTGTCGCTGGCCAACCTGCTGGCATGGCAGCCGCAGCGCACGGTGCGCGTGCCGCTGCTGTGGATTTTGCACCTGTCGTATGCGTGGATAGGCATCGGCTTCGCGCTGCTTGCGCTGGCCAGCCTGGGCCTGCTGCCGGCCAGCGCCGCCTTGCACGCGCTGACGGTGGGCTCGATGGCGGGCCTGATCATCGGCATGATGACGCGCACCACGCTGGGCCACACGGGCCGTGCGCTCAAGGGCGGCAGGGCGGAAGCGGCGATGTACTGGCTGATCCAGCTGGGCGCGCTGGCGCGCCTGCTGGCCGCCGTCGGTCCCGCCGCGCTATCCATGCCGCTGCTGCTGGCGGCGGGCGTGTGCTGGTCGCTGGCCTTTGGCCTGTATGCGTGCGTGTATGCGCCTTACCTGTGGCGCGCCAGGGTGGATGGCCGCGAAGGCTAGGCTGGTATCAGGAAGGGCGCCAGGCCAGCAGTTCCCTGATTTCCGGCGCCCAGTAGGACAGCGATTCGCCCACGACGAATAGCAGCATGCCCAGCATGAAGGCTCTCAGCAATAAATCCCTGCACCAGATCATGGCGTCTCCCGAAATTTCATGTTGACAGGTTTGGCATAGGCACGGGCGTCTGGTCTGCCGGTGTCTGTGCCGTGAATGCGGCGACGGCCTCGATGGCGTGCGCCAGCGCCTGTTCCAGGGCATCGAGCGCGGCTGACGCATCGTCGCCCGCGTGCAGCAGCTGTTCGGCTTGTTGGGCCGCATGCAGGGTGGCGGGCAGGGCCAGGCTGCCGGCCACGCCGGCCAACTGGTGCGCCAGCGCGGCGGCGTCGCCCCGTGCATTGGCCGCCAGCAGCGCGCGCATGGCGTCCACCGTGTCGCGGTAGGTGCTGCCGAAGTGCGACAGGTGCTGGCGGTAGGGTGTTTCATCGAGCCACTGCGCCATGCCTTGCGCTACGTCGATCGCGGGCGCCGCGCCGCTCGGAGGCACGGGCATCGCCATTTCGGCCACGGCCGGCAGCCCGTGCGCATGGCGCCGGTGCGCGCGCGCGATCAGGGCGATGGTCTCCGGCACGTCGAACGGCTTGCTGATGAAATGGTTCACGCCCGCTTCGAGGGCCGCGGCGCGCTGCGTCTGGAATGCCCCGGCTGTCAGCGCCACCACGGGCAAGTCCTGGAACTGCGGCAGCTGGCGCAGCGCGCGCGTCGCCTGCAAGCCATCCATGACAGGCATCTGCACATCCATCAGCACGATATCGACGTCGGTCGGGTGGGCCAGCAGCCAGTCCAGCGCCTGCTGGCCGTCGCAGGCGAACGAGGGCAGGGCGCCCTGGTCGCACAGGATATGGTTGACCACGTCGCGGTTGATGTCGCTGTCGTCGACCACCAGCACGCGCACGCCGGCCAGCACGCGCTCGCCCGGCGCTGCGTGGCGAGAGCCCAGGCCGGCCGCTTCGGCGCGCCGCTGGCGCGCTTCCATCGTCGCGTTGTACAGGCTGGAAGCCGTCACCGGTTCGTTGAGGATGGCGTCGGCCGGATTGGCCGGGTCCGTATGGCGGCGCGCGGGCGCTGCCGTCGGCGCGCCGCTGGCCGCCAGGATGACGATGGGGCAATCCTGCGGCGGCAGGTGCTCGCGCAGCGCGCGCGCCGTGGTCTCTCCGTCCATGTCCGGCATGCGCGCGGCCAGCACGATGACGCCGGGCCGCGCATCCTCGGCGCAGGCCAGCGCATGCTCGAAGGCCGCCTGGCCGCCGGACACGGCATGCACGCTCCAGCCCAGGCCTTGCGCCACGGCGGCCACGGCGCCGCGCGTGTCGGCCTTGCCATCGGCCAGCAAGACGCGCAAGCCCTGCATGTCGGGCGAGGATGGGGCGCTGGCGTGCAGCAGCTGCAGCGGCACCGTGAAACTGAATGCGCTGCCCTGGCCCAGGCCGCTTGTCAGGCGCAGGGAGCCGCCCATCAGGCGTACCAGCTGGCGGCAGATGGTCAGCCCCAGGCCCGTGCCGCCGAAGCGGCGCGTGGTGGAGGTGTCAGCCTGGGCGAAGGCGGAAAAGATCGCTTCCTGCACTTCGGGGGCGATGCCGATGCCCGTGTCGCGCACGCAAAAGCACAGCATGGCGGCGTCGCCGTCGCGGCTTTCCAGTGCGCTCGTCAGCTCGACCGTGCCTTGCGCGGTGAACTTGATGGCATTGCTGGTCAGGTTGACCAGCACCTGTTCCAGCCGCAGCGCGTCGCCCATCACGTGGTCGACGCCATCGGGCAGCGGCCCGATGCGCACCGCAATCGGCTTGTCATGCGCGGCCACGCCCATGCTGGCGGAGATCTTCTCGATCACGTCGGACAGGCGAAACGGCGCCTGCTCGATGGTCATGTGGCCCGCCTCGATTTTCGATACGTCCAGCACGTCGTTGATGATGCCCAGCAGGGACTGGCCGGCGGCGCGGATCTTGCGCGCCATCTGCAGCGCTTCGCCATCGAGGCCGTTCCGTTCCAGCAGCCAGGCCATGCCGAGGATGGCGTTGAGCGGGGAGCGGATTTCATGGCTCATGTTGGCGAGGAATTCCGCCTTGCTGCGGTTGGCCGCTTCGGCCGCGTCGCGCGCCAGCAGCATGGCTTCCTCGGCCTGCTTTTGCGCGGAGATATCCTGGGCAAAGATCAGGGTGGCCGGTCCATCCTTGAGCATGACGCGCGTGGTGGTCTTGAACATGGGCACGGGCAGGCCCTGCTTGCCCAGGCCGACGGCCTCGAACACCTGTTCGCTGGGCGAGTCCGCCTCGATCAGCGCTTCGTTGGCGGCCAGCGCCGCCAGCGATGGTTCGAAAATCATGGCGGACCAGGGCAGGCCGTTCAGATTGTCTTCCATCGTGTAGCCGTGCAGCCTGCGGTAGCGGGGATTCGAGTAGATGAAGCGGCCGTGGCGCAGGATGGCGATGGCCACGGGCGCATCTTCGATCAGGGTGCGAAAGCGCGTTTCACTGTCGGACACGGCTTGCATGGCCTGGCGCTCCCTTTCCTGTTCCGCATGCCAGGCGGCCTGCTGCCGGCGCCGCCGCTGGCTCCAGAACAGCAGGCTGGCCGTGGCCAGCGCCAGCATGGCAAAGGAGAGGATGTAGCCGAGCGCCTGGCGCCGCAGCGGAGCGGCGATGGCCGCTTCCTCGCGGCTCAGGCCAATGATCAGGGAGCGGTCCATGTGCAGCGCGGCGGGGGCGATGGTCGCCATGGCCATGACGCGGGGGGCGGCGCCGGCAATCTCGACACCGTTCAGGACGCCCGCCTGGTAGCGGCTGTCGCGAAAGCGCCGCAGGAAGCTGCCGGGGACGTCCATGTTGCCGCCATTGGCAATCCTGGCCGGATAGTTGAGGAATTGCCGGCCATCGCCATGCAGCACCACGGCCCAGACGTCGGGGGCGTACATGGCGGTGCGGAACTTGGCCGTAAAGTATTCGGGGGCGAAGGTGGCCACCACCACGCCGGCAAAGCGTCCCTGTTGATCCTGCACCATGCGCGATGCCGTGATGACCAGGTCGCCCTTGAAGGAATGGAAGGGCGCCGAAATGTACAGCATGCGCGCATCGGGGGCGTCGCGCGCCGTCTGGAAGTAGCCGCGGCGGGAAAAATCCTGGTCCGCCAGTTCCGGGACGCTGGTGGCGACCGGCTTGCCCTGCGCATCGATGACGAGCATGGTGCGCACGCCCGGCATGGCGTCGACCAGCGCGGCCAGGCGCCGGGGCAAGGCTTGCCCGACATCCGGGGCGGCGCCGGCGGCAAGATAGTCGCGGATCACGCCGCCGAGCACCAGGTTGGTCGCCTCCAGGTCGACTTCGATATTTTTTGCCAGCAGCGCCGTCAGCACGCTCAGGCGCTCGCGCTCGGCCTCGTCATGCCGTGTCGCTTCGGCCAGATGCGCATAGGCGAGGGCGGCAGCGACGATCAGCAGCCCGAGGAGCAGGAACAGCCATTCGATCCATTGCCTGCGCAGCGCCGCCGCATCTGTGTGATAGCTCATGTGGCGATGCTATACCCGATATGCACGGAGAACAACTTTTGCGCATCACTACGCAGATGATAGTGTGGTCAATTTGCCGCCTAGCGGCAGCCGCAGGCGGAAGACGGCGCCCTGGCCCGGCGCGGACGCCACGCCGAGGCTGCCGCCCATCAGCGCGACGAGCTGGCGCGCGATGGCCAGGCCCATGCCGGCGCCGTCATGGGCGCGGCTGGGCGAGTCGTCCGCCTGCGAGAATTTGTCGAAGATGACGCCCTGCTGCGCCTGCGCGATGCCGATGCCCGTATCGCGCACCTCGATCTGCAGGTCCGCGCCGCTGTGCATGACGTGCACGTCGACCCGCCCCGCGGGCGTGTAGCGGATGGCGTTATCGAGCAGGATATCGAGCACGCGCACGAGGCGGACGCGGTCGCAATCGATGCTGGGCGGCGTGGCGGGCGCGACCTGCGCGGCCAGCTGCAAGCCCTTGTGCGCCGCGCGCGGCCGGTGCGGCGCCAGCGCCAGTTCCAGCAACTGGTCCAATGGCGCGGCGGCCCGCTCCAGTCGCACCTTGTCGTGCTCGAGCGCGCTCAATTCCATCGCCGCCTCGACCATGGCCAGCAACTGGCGGCCGCTGTCGTGTATCGTTTGCGCGTAGGCGGCCTGCTCCGGCTCGCGCAGCTGTTCCTGCAGCAGTTCGGAGAAGCCGAGGATGCCGTTGAGGGGCGTGCGCAATTCATGCGACATGTTCGACAGGAAGCGCGACTTGGCCTCGCTGGCGGCGATGGCCCTGGCGCGGCTGTCGACCAGGCGGCCGATCAGCAGCACCAGCGCGGCCCACGCCAGCACGATCAGCGCGCTCGTGATGGCCGCCATCAGCAAGGCCTGGTTGCGGCGCGAGACGTAGTCGGCCAGTATCGTGTCGCGGTCCAGCCCGACCAGCATGTAAAGCGGGTAGCCGGCCAGTTTTTCAAACGCGTATAAACGCAGGGTGCCGTCGACGGGACTGCGCTCGGTGAAGCCGCCCCGCGCTTTACCCTGCATCAGGGAAAATACCTGGCTGCCGCCGATATCCTGGCCGATGGTGTCGACGGCGCCGACCCGGCGCGCGCGCACCACGCCGTCGCTGCCGACCAGTTCGGTGGAGCTGTTGTTGCCCAGGTCGACTTCGTCGTACAGGCGCGTAAAGTAATACGGGTCCATCGAGACCACCACCACGCCCTTGAAGCGGCCATCGGCATGGTTGATGCGGCGCGTCATCTGGATCGACCATTTTTTCGATACGCGGCCCAGCACCGGCTTGCTGATATACAGTTCGCCGCTGTCGCGCTGCATGTGTACGCGGATGTGCTCGCGGTCGGCCAGCCTGGTCGGCTGGAATGGACGGCTCGACAGCACCATGTCGCCCTGTTCGTCGACGATGGTAAACAGGTTGTACAGGGGGCCGGGTTTGAGGCCTTGCCGCAGGTCCGCCACGATGTCGAGGCTACTGCCCAGCGCCTGGTAGCGGCCGCGCAAATACGTGGCCGCCTGGTCCGCCGCTTCGATCGTGCGGATCGCGTGCTCGTCGAAGACGCGCGCCATGCCGCGCGCGTCGCGCCCGGCGCCGGCGATGGCGGCGTCGTAGGCGTGCCGCAGTTGCAGCACGGTGATGCTCCACAGCGCCGCCAGCAGGAAGGCCATGAAGAGCGACAGCAGGGTGCGCGCATCCCAACGCTCCCAACGCTCCCAACGTTCCCAGGCCAGGGCCTTCCAGTGTCTGTGCTGCCGCATGCTGCCTCCGCAAGGTCTGCCAGGTTTGCCGTTATGCGCGGATGCCCGGCGTCACCGGCGCGCCAGCCAGCGGTCGACCATGTCGCGCAGCTGGGCGGCCGTAAACGGCTTGGACAGGTAATCGTCCATGCCGGCCGCCACGCAGCGCTGCCGGTCGTCTTCGGTGACGCCGGCCGTGAGGGCGATGACGGGCAGGCGCGGCGCGCCGCTGGCCGCTTCGCGGGCGCGCAGGGCCTGGCACGCCTGGTAGCCGTCCATGACGGGCATCATGCAGTCCATCAGCACCAGGTCGTATTGCTGCCCGGCCAGCGCTTGCAAGCCCAGCGCGCCGTTCTCCGCCGTGTCGATGCCGTAGCCGCGGGCGGCCAGCTGCAGGCACACCAGCTGGCGGTTCAGCGCCGTATCCTCGACCAGCAGGATGCGCGCGCCGGGCTCCGAGGCGGGGGCCGGCCTGGCGGCATACGCCGCTTCCTCGCGCTCGTTCATGCTTGGGCTCCCGTATATTCCTGCATGCTATGGCGGACTTCCTGCTCCACTGCGCCGACCAGCGCCGCCGTCTCGTCCAGCCAGCCCGCTGCCGCCACGCCCTGGTGGCGTACCAGCTGCTCGAGTGCAGCCAGACGCGCCACCAGGGCGCTGGCGCCCAGCAGAGCCACGGTGCCGCGCAAGGTATGGCAGCTATGCACGATGGCTGGCACCGCGCCGCCGCGCACGGCCTGCTCGATGCGCGCAAACATGGCCGGCGACGTATCGAGGTAGGTCTGCGACAGGGCGCGGAACATCTCCAGGTCGTGGCCGGTGGCCTGGAACAGCACGGCAGGATCGATGTGGCGATAGGCTGGCATGGCGGCTCCAGGGAGAGGGGATGCGGTGGCGGGTCAGGCGGCCAGGCTGTTGCGCCGCGCATGGCCGGCGCAGCAGGCGCGCAGGTAGCCGCGCAGCTCGTCGTAATTGACGGGCTTGGCAAAGAACACGACGCCGGGCGGCACGCCGCCCCGTTCTTCCAGTTCTTCCTGCGTCAGGCTCGACAGCATGGCGATGTGCATGTCCGCCAGCAGCGGGTCGGCCAGGATGGTGCGGATCACTTCGTAGCCGTCGATGCCTTCCATGATGATGTCGGCCAGCAGGATGTCGGGCTGGTCGCGGGCGATTTCCATCAGCGCCTGGTAGCCGTTCTCGCAAAAGCGCAAGCCTGCCTGCAAGTCCCATGAACCGATCTGTTTTTCATACAGCGCGCGCTCGATGGGATTGTCTTCGATGACCAGGATGGACGGCGGGCGGCCCGATGGGGCGGGGCGGCTGGCGCGTGCCGCGCGCTGGTCCTGGCCCGGCTGGCCGGGATTGCCTTTGTAGGCTTCGACGGCCGCGAGGGGAATGCGCCGGTGGCCGCCCTTGGTCTTCCAGGCTTCGATCACGCCGGCTTCGACCAGTTGCTGCACCGATGTCACCGAAATGCCGAGGATTTCGGCGGCTTTTTGGGTAGTGCAAACGTCTGCAGTGTGCATGATGGGCTTTATGGTCGCGGATGTAGTTGAAGGGAATGATACGCAATCGGCCTTAAAAAATCAATTTCAACGAATTAGATGAATTCACTAAAAAACCTGGCATGTCGCGGACCGTGGCCTGGCGCGCTCATGGCCGGCTTCCCACGCCGCTGCGGTCGTCGGCCAGCGCCGCGTCCGTTTGCAGGACCGTGACGGCTTGCGACAGCACATCGAGCGCCATCAGCAGCTCAGCGTGCAGGCGGCGCAGCGCGTCGATATCGTTGGAAAAGCCCGCATGCACGGCCTGGCGCGAAAGTGCCTGCAAGGGGAGCAGGCTCATGGACTGGCTGCCGTCGAGGATTTCCTGTGCCAGCACTCTTGCCGGGGCCGCCCGCTCGCAGCGCAGCGCATGGGCGATGCCGGCCAGGCGGTCGCGCGTCTCGGCCACGAACAGGGCGAGAATTTCCCCTTGCAGGCGGCGGTCGTGGCCGAACATGGCGTCCAGGCGGGCTTGCTCGAACGGCGGCGCGTCCGGCGCCCTGGGCGCAGGCGGGGCGCTGTCAGCCACCTTGGCCGGCGGAGCCGCTTTGCGCAGCTGCAGCAGCGCATGCAGATCGGCCGGCGCCGCGCTGGCGGCTGGCCCGCTGCCAGCCTGCCAGCGGGTGCGGCGCCAGAGCAGGGCGGCCAGCAGCAACAGCAGGCCTGCCAGCGCCAGCGCCGGGCGCATCAGCGACAGGTCTTCGCAGCGAAGGAAGGGGTGAATGGCGAGGAAGGCGTTCATGGCAGTGCTCCAGTGCGGTCGATGCAAGTGGTCTGCGCGATGGCGGACCTGACGTGCTTGGCTTGGATGTTTTTTCATTCTACGATAAAAATTCGTTTTATTCGAGAAATTTGTTATTTATCTATTTTATTTAATTTTTTCCATAAAAATCGCATAATTGTGGCGGGCTGGACGGTAAGCGCGTGTATAAAAAGCCACACCGTACGCACGGGGCGTTGTGGCGTGTGGCACGCTTTAGCGATTAGTGAAAAAATGGAATTTCGTTGATCGCCATCAAATACGGTGCGCAGGCGCGTGCCGCCGACTGACTCTTGTAAAGGAGCATCATGACTGCCTCTGCCCGGCCTGGACCCTTGCTTGTCATCACCGCAGTCATCTTCATCTTGCTGGGCCTGGCGCTTGCCGGCGGCGGCGCCTGGCTCGTCAGCCTCGGCGGTTCCTGGTATTACGTCGTGGCCGGCATCGGCATGCTCGTCGCGGGCGCGCTCGTGTGGAAGGGGCGGCGCAGCGCCCAGCTGTTTCTCGCGCTGCTGCTGTTTGCCACCCTGATCTGGTCCGTCATTGAAGTGAAGTTCGACTGGTGGCAATTGCTGCCGCGCCTCGATATCTGGTTCGCCGCGGCCGTCTGGCTGCTGCTGCCCTTCGTCGACCGCCGCCTCGATCCGCCATTGACGGCCGGGGCCAAACCGCGCGACGCGGGCAAGAGCGCGCTGGCCGCCGCCGTGGTACTGACGGCTGCCGTGGGCGTGTTCTCGCTGTTCCAGGACTACACCACCTTGCATGGCGAAGTGCCGGCCGAAAACATGGCGGCCGCGCCGCAAGGCGATTTCGCGCCTGGCGTGGCGCCCAACGACTGGGCCGCGTATGGCCGCTCCGGCTATGGCGACCGCTATGCGCCGGCCGCGCAGATCACACCGGCCAACGCGTCGCAGCTGAAACAGGCGTGGGTGTACAACACGGGCGACTTCAAGGGGCCGAACGACCCGGGCGAGATCGCCAACGAAGTCACGCCGCTGAAAGTAAACGGCATGCTGTACCTGTGCACGCCGCATAACATCGTCATCGCGCTGGACCCGGACACGGGCAAGGAGATATGGCGCCACGATCCGAAGATCAACCGCGACGCATCGAGCTATCAGCACATGATCTGCCGCGGCGTGGCCTACTGGGACGTCAACGCGGGCCGCGCCAAGGACGACCCGGCGCCCGAGGCGGCCGGCATGGAGTGCCCGCGCCGTATCCTCGCGCCCACCATGGATGCCACCCTGATCGCCGTCAACGCCGATACGGGCGTAGCCTGCAAAAGCTTCGGCGAAAACGGCGTGATCGGCCTGTACCACGGCATGGGCATGAAGAAGCGGGGCTTTTTGATGCCGACGTCGCCGCCGGCCGTGGCGCAAAACGTGGTGGTGATGGCCGCCAGCGTCACCGATAACTTTTCCACGGAAGAACCGTCGGGCGTGATCCGCGGCTACGATCCCGTCACTGGCAAGCTGATGTGGAACTGGGATGCCTCGAACCCCGACGACACGGCGCCGATTGCCGACGGCAAGACGTACACCAACAACTCGCCCAATTCCTGGGGCGTGTCCAGCATCGATGAAAAACTGGGCATGGTGTACATCCCGATGGGCAATGAAACGCCGGACACGTGGGGCGGCAACCGCAATCCCCATGGCGAAAAATACAATAGCGCCATCGTCGCGCTGGACCTGGCGACCGGCAAGGTGCGCTGGGTCTACCAGACCGTGCACCACGATATCTGGGACATGGATATCGGCGGCCAGCCCACCCTGGTCGATATCGACACGCCGAAAGGCAAAGTGCCGTCCGTTGTCGCCACCACCAAGCGGGGCGACATCTATGTGATCGACCGCCGCGACGGCAGCCTGGTCGTGCCTGCGCCGGAAAAACCCGTGCCGACGAACAATCCCGCTCCGGGCGACCGCTTGTCGCCCACGCAGCCATTCTCGGCCCTCACTTTCCTGCCCGAGAAAAACATCAGCGAAACGGATATGTGGGGCACGACGCCATTCGACCAGCTGGCCTGCCGCATCATCTTCCGCCAGCACCGCTATGAAGGCCCTTTCACGCCGCAAACGGTGGCCGAAGGCAAGATCAAGGGCGCCATCATCTCGCCCGGCCCGCTGGGCATCTTCGAATGGGGCGGCGCAGCCGTCGATCCCGTGCGTCAATTGCTGCTGGTGAATCCCGACTACATGGGCTTTCTGGAACGCCTGGTGCCGCGCGCGCAAGCCAATGCGAAGGGCGGCACGGGGTCGGAAATGGGCTTGCAGCCGCAGACGGGCGTACCGTTTGCCGTGGAAATCAAGCCTTTCCTGTCGCCGCTGGGCTTCCCATGCCAGGCGCCGCCGTGGGGCTATATCGCCGCCGTCGACTTACGCACGATGAAAAAAGTGTGGATGCACAAGAACGGCACCACGCGCGACAGCGCCCCCGTGCCCATCGCCTTGCCGCTGGGCGTACCCAGCCTGGGCGGCATCAGCACCACGGGCGGCGGCGTGGCCTTCCTCAGCAGCACGCTCGACTACTACATCCGCGGCTACGACGTGCGCAACGGCAAGACCGTGTGGAAAGCCCGCCTGCCGGCCGGCGGCCAGGCGACGCCGATGAGCTATGTCTCGGACAAGACGGGCAAGCAATATGTCGTCGTCATGGCCGGCGGCCACGGTTCGCTGGGCACGAAGATGGGGGATAGCCTGGTGGCGTTTGCGTTGCCGGATGAGGCGGTGGAGAAGAAAAAGTAGGGACAAGAGAGGTAAGGCGGAAAGTGCCGGGCTTGGATCCTGATGGGCCGACCCCGGCACTTTGCTTTTGGGTTACTGAGCCGCCAATCCCAGCTTCAAGCCCACCAGCTTGCCCGGCGCAGCGTCCGTCTTTTCCGGCGCACCGGCGCTGACTCTGGCTGCCGGCGTGCCGTCCTGCTGCAATGCCGACAGAATCGCTGCGCTGCGCTGCGTGCCCAGCTTGCTCAAAGCATCGGCAGGCAGTGGCTGCTTGGCTTCCAGCTGCTCGCGCAAGCCGTTGTAGAAGGCGCCCGTGTCGGCCACTTGCGGCTCTCCCTCGATCAGCTTGCCCAGGCGCTGGAATACGGGGATCTTTGCCGCCGCCGGAGCGGTGGCGCTGGCGGATGCGGCCGCTGTGGCAGGCACGGCCGATTCCGCTGACTTCTTCTGCTTGTCCAGCTCGGCCTTGCCGAAGCGTTCGCCGTACAGGTCGCGCAGGGCGCCCCGGACCTTGCGTTCACCCAGGTTCAACGGTCCCGGTTCTTCGCCTGCTTCCAGCTTGATGCCGGCCTTGGCGGCGACGGCGCGGCGTACGGCCTGGGCACGCAGGGCGGCCGCATCCGTGTCGCTGTACTGGCCAGGCACGGCCAGCTTCAGCTGTTCACGCTTGGCGAGGATTTGCGCCACTTGCTTGAGTTTTTCCCGCTCGGGCGGCAGCAGCACGGCGCTGCCCGCATCGAAGTCGATAGCTTCGAGCTTGTCGGCGCTGATGCCCAGCAAGTTGCCCAGCGCGCGGAACGGCGCCGTGACGATTTTCGTCAGCACATTGCCCACGGCTTTCCAGATCAGGGCGCCATAGCTGAATTGCGGGTCGTTCATGTCGCCTGACACGGGCAAGCCCAGGTCGATGCGCCCGTCGCTATCCTTGAGGATGGCCAGCGCCAGCTCCAACGGCAGCTTCAACGCGTCCGGGCTGTCGATGCGCTCGCCCAGGGTCAGCTTGTCGAGCACGATCTGGTTGGTGCCGTCGAGCTGGCGGTTGCGCACCTTGTATTGCAAGTCCAGCGAAATCTTGCCTTCAGCCACCTTGTAGCCGGCGAACTTCATCGTGTACGGCGAGGCGGACACCATGTCGACGTTCTTGAAGACCACGTTCAAGTCCGTGTTGTCGGTCGGGGCGAACGGATTGAGCTGGCCACGCACGCGGGCCAGGCCGAATTCGTCGATGCGGCCGTCCAGTTCGATCTGGCTGCGCGCATCGCGTTTCGTCGACAGGCCCGTGACGACGCCATTGAGTTCATAAATCTTGGCGGCGAACTGGGGCCGCAAGCTGAGGTCGGCAAAGTCCAGCTTGGCGTTTTGCAGGCGCACGCGGCGCACACGCACGGGGAAGGCGGCGTCGGCCGCCGGCGTGGTGGCGGCAACGGGAGCCGGCGCAGGTGCGGTGGCCGTGGCAGGCTCGGGCGCCTTGACCAGCAGGCGCTGGGCATTGAGGCTGCGGTCGTTTTCGATGATCAGCTGGGCGTTCGGTTCCACCACACGCAGTTCGGGGATGTCGACGAAGTCGGGCCCCACGCTGGCTGTCATCTTGTCGGCGCGCACGCTTTTCCATGAGGCAAAGCGTTTGCCATCCGTTTCATTGAGCACGAGGCCGGCAATATCGACGCCGCCCACATAGCGGACCTTGGGCGCTTTCGGCGCGCCGCCGCCCGTCGTTAGGCGGCCGCTGCCGGAGAGCGACCCGCTTGCCAGTTTCAGTTTGATATGCTGCGCCAGCAACGGTTGCACGGGCGCCAGGGTCAGCTGCTTCAAATTCAGCTGCGCATCGACGGCGCCCGTGCCCGGCACGAACTTGCCATTGGCCGTCAACAGTCCGCCTTCGCGCAGGCCTACGCCCAGCTCGAACGGCAGCGCCTGTTTCATATCGTTGCTGACGTCTTGCAGCGACAAACGGGCATCTTGCAGCGTGACCTTGATGCCAGTGCCCGCGTCATCGAAACGGGCGACGAACTTGCTCAGTTCTACCTTGTCTACCTTGGTGGACCATGGCGCGGATGGCGCATCCTTGGCAGTGTCGGCCTTGCTGGAGGCAAACACGGGCAGCTTTTGCGCAATCGCAAATTCCCCCTGGCGGTTGCGCGCCAGGTCGATCTGCGCGCCGCTGGCTGTCACGGCGCCCAGGTGCACGGTATGCGCCGCCAGGTCGATCTTGCCTTCTGTAAAGCCCAGTTGGGCCAGCTTGAACGGCGTTTGCGCTCCCCGTTGCATGGTGAGGTCGGCCAGGCCGAACTGTGCGCCGTCGATGACGGTGGCCATGCCCGATGGACCTTGCTGCAAGCCCAGCTGCAAGTTCAGCTGCAGCTGCTTGGCGCTCAGCTGCAAAGCCGGCGAGACGGTTTCATCGATGGCGGACACGTCCACATTGGCCAGCGCCAGCTGTTTCAAATCCACTTTCCACTTGCCGGGCGTGGCTGGCGCTGCTGGCGTGGCGGTGGCCGATGCGGCAGGTGCGGGATTACCCGGCAGCATCAGGCTCGCCACATCGATCTCGCCCTTGCTGTCGCGGCGCACGGCCACCTTGCCGCCGACCAGGTTGACCTTGTCGACCGTGACGTTCTGGCGCGCCAGGTCCACGTTCACGCCGGCGATGCCCAGGGTGTTCAGCGACGTGAAGGCGTCGCTCTTGCCACTTTGCACCAGCGCCAGGTCGCGCAAGGCCAGGCCGGCGCCTTTGACGGTCGCTTCCAGCTTGCCGTCCGCATAGGAGAAGGCGTAGGGCAGGCGCGCCGACAGCTTGCCGCTGGCGACAGTCGCGCGCGTATAGGCTTTCAAATACGCGGCCAGGCCCGGCAGGGAAGCGTCGTTCAGTATCAGTTCGCCTTCGCCACGGATGGGGCTCAGCGAAGCCGTGCCGCGCCAGTGCAGCTTGCCGCCGCGCGCCGCATCGGCACTGAGGCTGTAGCTGCCGTTGGCGTCGGGCAGGGTGGAGATATTATCGAGCGTAAAGTTGATCGGCGTGAAGTTATCCGCATAGCCCGCCTTCTGGTCTTGCCAGTCCACTTTGCCTTGCTCCAGCGCAAAGTGGGCGATGACGAGGCGCGGCATGCCGCCTTCGCTCTTTTCCGGGTGATTGCGTTGCCAGGTGGCCAGCACTTCGGCCAGATTGAACTTGCCGTCCGGCGTGATCGTCAGCTGCGCCTGCGGCGCCGTGATGCGGATTTCCGCCAGGCTCCAGGCGCGGCGCACGATGGATTTCCATTCCAGCTGCACGGCCAGGGCGCCGATGGACAGCAGCGGCGCATTGTTTGCGCTGGCCGCTTCCTTAAAAGCGATCTGGTCCGCTTCCAGGCGCAGGGTAAACGGGTTGAAGCGCACCTCGGCGATGCTTGCCTGGCGCGCGAGTTCTTTCTCGGCAAATTTGGGGAGCTGGTTTTTGATGACGTAGGGCACCAGCCAGAAGCCGGCCGCGCTGTAGGCGGCCAGGGCGCAGCCTGTGCCCAGGGCCCAGCGCTGCCAGCGTTTCCAGCGAAATGTTTTCGTCTGCACGCTTTTGTTGTCGATTGTGTTCACGAACTTACCTTTTGATCTTGTTGGGCGGCGCACCGTGCGCGCCGTGACTGTCAGTATGCCTCTTTGCGGCCTCGTCTGCAAAATCCAAATGTGTTCAAGTGATAACAGGCGCCTAGGGGAACTAATTTCTCCTGCAAAACTCACACAAATCCATCCTTACTTGATAATGATTCTCATTATCGGTATCATGTCCGCTAACCGTAAGTTCTCATTTGCACATATTTTCTCATTGAAAGCCCGATGTCATGCCTGTCGTTACACCCCGCACCCGTTTACTTCCAGTCGCCGCCGCCCTGTCGCTGGCCTTCGCTTCCCACGCCGCGCTGGCTGCCAATGCGGCCAGCGGCCAGGACGAGCCGGCGGCTGGCGATGAGAAAGTCATGCAAGCAGTGCAAGTGACGGGCGCCCGCGCGCAAGGCCTGGTGCCGCTGACCACGGAGGCGGGCAGCTTTAGGGGCGCCAGCATCATGGACGTGCCGTCCACCGTCAACGTGATCACGCGCGAATTGCTGGAGCAGCAAGCCGTCTCCGGCCTATACGACGCCGTGCGCAACACGGCCGGCGTGACGCGCCAGCAAAACGGGGGAGAGACGTGGGATCAATTGGTAATACGCGGCATCCCCGTGGAAAACCGCACGAATTACCGCCTCAATGGCTCCATGCCCATCATGAACTTCTCGCAAGTGCCCATGGAAAACAAGGAACGGGTGGAAGTGCTGAAAGGCGCTTCGGCCCTGTACTACGGTTTTACCTCGCCGGCCGGCGTCGTCAATTTCGTCACCAAGCGGGCCGGCAGCCAGCCTGTCACCAGCATGGGCTTGAGCATCGACGACCGCGGCAGTGCCGTGGCGAATGTCGACGTGGCCCGCCGCTTTGGCGCGCAGCAGGAATTCGGCGTGCGCGTCAATGCCGCCGGCGGCACCCTCGGTTCCTACCTGGACCATGTCGGCAATGGCAACCGCCGCTTCATTTCCACGGCGCTCGACTGGAGAGTGACGAACAAATTGCTGCTCAAGGCCGACCTGGAATACGAACGCCGCAGGGTGACGGAGCAGGCGGGCGTGGCCTTGCCTGCGGCCGTGAAAGGCGTGATCAGCTTGCCGCGCGCCGTCGATCCGCGCAAGCTGATCGGCCCCGACTGGTCGAACTTTGAAGCGCAAACGAAAAACGCGCAATTGCGCGCCGACTACGCCATCACGGATGGCTGGGCCTTGACGGTGGAGGCGGGCCACTCGGAAACGGCGCGCGACCGCCGCCTGGCGATCTTCCGCCTGAACAACGCGGCCGCGCTGGCCACGGGCGCAGGCCGCATCACGGGCAATATCCAGCACAGCGTGATGGCGTCGGACTTGCTGCGCGCGGAACTGGCCGGCAATTTCAACACGGGTTTCATCGCCCATGAACTGACCCTGGGCGCCTCGCGCACGGACAAGTCGCAAGACCCTATCTACCAGAGCAATTACACGATCGCCTCGCAAAACCTGTACAACCCCGTGCCCGTGACGAACGTCGTGTTCGGCCCCAAGCCGACGTCACCCACGACGGCCGGGCTCGACACGCGCGACACGGGCCTGTATGCGCTCGACCGCATGGTATTCGGCCCGCAATGGCAAAGCGTCATCGGCGTGCGCCGCAGCAGCTACCAGAGCGACCAGGGCGCCAGCCACTACGACGTCAGCAAGACGACGCCGATGGCCTCCTTGATCTACAAGGCCACGCCCGAGCTGTCGTTCTACGCCTCCACGGCGCGGGGGCTGGAAGAGGGCGAGACGGGCCCGACGGGTACCGTCAACCAGGGCGTCAAGATGGCGCCTGGCGTGAGCAAGCAGAAAGAATTGGGCGCGCGCTGGCTGACGCCGGGCGGCACTTTGGTTTCCGCCGCCTTGTTTGACATCACGCGCCCCGGCTACTACACGAATGCCAGCAATGTGTTTACGTCGGACGGCGAACAGCGCTACCGCGGCCTGGAACTGTCGACGCAAGGCAAGCTGACGCGCCAGTTGTCGTGGCAGACGTCGGCCCAGTTCCTCGATCCCAAGTTTGCGCACATCAACGCCGACTACAACGGCAAGGCGCCGGAAAACGCGTCGAAACGCACGGCCAGCGCCTTCCTCGCCTACGCGTTTGACGCCGTGCCGGGCCTGTCCGTCAACGGCGGCGTGTATTACTACAGCGCCCGTCCCGTCAATGATTTGAACCAGGCCTTCCTCGGCGGCGTGAGCCTGTTCAGCGCGGGCGCCCGCTATGCAAGCCGCGTGATGGACAAGGCCGTCGTGTGGCAGCTGAACGTGGAAAACGCGGCCGACAAGCGCTACTGGGCCGGCGCCGGCACGCGCCTGGCGTCCGGCGCGCCGCGCGCCATCAAGCTGAGCATGAAGGTGGATTTGTAAGAATGGGTTGACCTGCGCGCTGTCCACAGAGTGACCTGCGCTGATACAATGTTGCCATGTTCATCAGCAAAGGCAAGGCCAGCATCGTCCTGTGGATCGCGTGTATCGCCATCTTCCTGGCCACGCTCGCCCCTACGGTGTCGCGCGCGCTGACGGTCGCCAGCGGCCTGGCCGTGCCCAGCCTGGAAATTTGCTCGGTGGCGGGCGGCATGAACATGCTGCCCGCGACATTTTCCACGGACGCGCCCGATACCTCCAAGAGCGGGATGCGCATGGGCGATTGCCCGTGCTGCAGCATGCATGCGGCCACCCTGGATATTCCCCCAACGACCCTCGTACTTGCTTCCGGCGAGCTCATCACGGGCTTGCTGCCCCTGCTGTTCTACCAATCCGCCACGCCGCTGTTCGCCTGGACACCCGTCCAGCCCCGCGGGCCGCCTGCCGCTTTCTGATCTGTCCTTTTCCCGAACTGCCTTGCGCCGCGCGTGTCGTGCGCTTGCGCCTGTTCGTCTTGCCTATACAGAATCTGAAAGCAGCACCATGAAACATTTCCCCTTGTTGATTTCCCTCGCCATCGCCATGCCCGCCATGGCGCAAACGCGCACCGAAGAGGTCTTGCCCGAGATGAAAGTCATCGTCACGGCCATAGGCGACGGCTACCGTCCCGCCGCCGACACGGCGTTGATGCTGTCGAGCACGCCCGGCTACAGCGTGGCGGCCGGTGGCGGCGTGTCCGGCTTGCCGGTAGTGAATGGCTTTGCCGATGACCGCATCAAGATCCGCATCGACGGCATGGAACTGACGTCGGCCTGCGCCAATCACATGAATGCGCCGCTGTCGTATATCGATCCGCAGCAGGTGCAGCGCATCAAGTTGGTCGCGGGCGTCACACCCGTCAGCGCGGGCGGCGACAGCATCGGCGGCACCATCGAAGTGCAGTCGAACGCGCCCGTGTTTGCCCCGCCCGGCGCGGGCCTGCTCACGCAAGGCAGCTTTGCCGTGTCGGGACGCAGCGTCAACAACAGCGTGGCCACCAGCGTGAACGCGTCGGCCGCCAGCGACGTGCTCAGCATCGGCTACAGCGGCGCCTACACGCGCGGACACAGCTATGAAGATGGCTACGGCAACAAAGTGCTGGCCAGCATGGTTGAAAGCATTAACCAGTCCATCGTGCTGGCGGCCAAGCGCGATGGCCAGCAGCTGACCCTGCGCGCCGGCGTGCAGCATATCCCGTACCAGGGTTTCCCGAACCAGTACATGGACATGACGGATAACCACGGCCAGTTCGCCAACCTCGCTTACAAGGGGGCATTTGCCTGGGGCGTGTTTGAGGCACGTGCCTACTGGCAGCAGACGGACCATGAAATGGGTTTCTTTACCCCCGAGCGCACGGGCACGATGCCGATGATCACGCACGGGCGCAACACGGGTTATGCGCTGATGGCCAGCTTGCCAATGGCTGCGGGCGAGTTGCGCCTGGGCCAGGAGTGGCACGGTTTTCGCCTTGACGATTACTGGCCGGCCGTGCCCGGTTCCATGATGATGGGGCCGCGCACCTACCTGAACATCAACGACGGCAAGCGCGACCGCACCGTGCTGTTTGGCGAACTGGAAACGCGCCACGATGCGCGCTGGACGAGCGTGCTGGGCTTGCGCGGCGAATCCGTGCGCATGGAGTCGGGCGACGTGCAATCGTACGGCACCAATATGATGAACATGCCGGACGTGATGGCCGCCAGGGTCTTCAATGCGCGCAGCCGCAGCCAGCGCGACACGAATATCGATGCTTCGGCGCAAGCCACATTCACGCCAGACGCGGCCAGCAGCTATGAATTCGCGCTGGCGCGCAAGGTGCGCTCGCCCAACCTGTACGAGCGCTACTCGTGGGGCCGCGGCTCGATGGCCATGACCATGACCAACTGGTTTGGCGATGGCAACGGCTATGTGGGCAGTATTGATCTCAAACCCGAGACGGCTACCACGGCGGCCTTCACGGCCGACTGGCATGGCGGCGGCGAGGAGGGCTGGTTCGTGCGCCTCAATCCCTATTACAGCAAGGTCGACAATTACATCGACGTCGACGTGCTGGCGTCTTTCAACCCGTACATGAAAATGGGCGCGAAGGGCAACTTGCTGCGCTTTGCCAACCACGACGCCAAGCTGTACGGCGCCAATCTGGCGTGGCAGCTGCCTTTGGCGCGCAGCGCGCGCTGGGGCAGCTTCATGGCGACAGGCAACGCCGCATACACGCGGGGCAAGCGCAGCGATGGCGGCGACCTGTACCGCATGATGCCGTTCAACGCCTTGCTGGCCGTCGAGCACAAGCTGGGCGCCTGGAGCAACCGCATCGAAACGAAGATCGTGGCCCGCAAGGACAAGGTCGATGCGCGCCGCTTCGAACCGGAAACGGGCGGCTACGCGCTCGTCAACCTGCGCAGCAGCGTAGCGCTGGGCAAGATGGCCAGCCTGAGCGCAGGAGTGAGCAACCTGTTCAACCGCGCGTATGCGGACCCGCTGGGCGGCGTGTACCTGTCAGGTTTGAAGGCGAACGGCGGCGCGCTGCAAGCCTTGCCGGCCGAGGGCAGGTCGATTGATCTGGGGCTGCAACTGAAGTTCTAAAACGGAAATAACGCGCCTTCGTCCTGCTCGTCAAACGGTGGACGGGGCGTGTTATCGGGAATGAAAGTAATGGGTGGACTTTCCCATGAGTTTAATAATAGACTATCAACAACCGCCATCCGCAAAAAGAAAAATGAGAAAATCCACATGTCTTGCCGCCATGCTGTCTAGTCTTTGCTCCATCGGCTCGGCCCAAGACGTCCTGCTTGCCGGACACGTGCAGCGGGTCGTTCTGCAACCGTCAGGCACCGAGCATTGCCCTCCGCCTTGTCCTCCCGCGTTACCAGCCGTTGCCGGCAAGCCGCAGGCGGTCTGCATCTCGAACACCGGCGGCTGCCAGATGATGGAGGTCAAAGTGGACCACGTCTATCGTGGCGTGGTGCCGTCGCAGACACGCCAATTCTCGTCGCGTATCGGTGAATTTGGCCCCAGTTTCCCCGTGACGCAGAAACAAATCGTGGTCAACGAAGAAGACGGCAAGGTCTCCTGGTCGTTTGTGGATAATCGGAATGGGAAGATTTTCATCGATCCGAAACGCCTGCGCAGTGTCGCTGGCATTGCCTCCGCCACGCAAGGCGATGGCGAATGGGTGGCGCTGGACGAGGTGCTGGCGCGTAAGCACGGCCATGAACATTAATTGCAAGCGCCATCTCCGGAACAAGAAAGGCATGCATGATCGCATTTAAAGATTTTCGCTCGAGCACCCCGGGCAGCCCGCTCTCTGATGGCATGGACAGGTCGCTGGTCCTGGCCAATGAATGGCTGACAAAAAACGGCGTTCGCCCTGTCTCCATCGAAACCATCACGGAAACCAGGGGCTGGATGGCGCTAGCCAAGGTTGAGCGAGGGATACGGGTTTGGTATGAAGTGGCGTCTATTCCCTTGAAACCCTGACGTGTTCAACCAGGCTGCCTCAGATAATCCCGCATAGCCCCATCAATTCGCGCCGCCGCTCTTTTTCCGCCGCGACCCCGTCAGCACGCGCAGCGCGGTGGCGATCGGCACCTTGTTCTTGGCGAGGTAGGCGGCGGCCGTGGCCGTATCGAGCATTTCCTGAAAAATAATGCCGACTTCGACCTTTTGGGCCGTCAAATCGTCCTGCCTTGCGCAGTCGAGAATATCCATATTCGTAGCAGTGACCTTGTCATTCTTGGAGCGCATTTTTGCCTCGGTAGAAAAGAGAAAAAATGTCTCCTTTTATTTGCCTTTAAGATAACTTATTTTTGTGACTTTGTGGAAATTTTTCTTTAATCGATAGTGCATTGAGGAATTAAATTTATCTATCGTCCAAGTTCAGGGCCCAGACATGCACGGACGATGAATACGGCATAGATGATCTCCCGTCACCCATTGCCTGATCAACCATCCTTTGCCAGCGGCGCCCGGATGCGGTCTAATCATGGCTTGTTCTTTCACGAGGTTGCCATGCTGCCCACTTCCGCCATCGCCGCGCTGCGCGAAAAATTTCCCCTGATTACAGAGTTGATGGCCTTGCAGCCCTTGAGCTGGTTCAATCCCGGCATCGCGCCGGCGGCCGAGGGGCTGAACGACGTCGGCTTGACGGCGGATGACGTGGCGCAGGCCAGCGCGCGCCTGGCGCGCTTTGCGCCGTATCTGGCCAAGGCGTTCCCGGAAACGCAGGCCAGCGGCGGCATCATCGAGTCGCCCGTCGTGCCGCTGCCGGCCATGCAGGCGGCGCTGGGTTTGGCATCAAGCATGACGAGCGGTCAGCTGTGGCTCAAGCAGGATAGCCATCTGCCCATCTCCGGCTCGATCAAGGCGCGCGGCGGCATCTATGAAGTGCTGAAACACGCGGAAACGCTGGCGCTGGATGCCGGCTTGTTGAGAGAGGGCGATGATTACAGCCTGCTGGCCAGCGACGCCGTACGGGCCTTCTTTGGCCAGTACGCGATTGCCGTCGGCTCCACGGGCAACCTCGGCTTGTCGATCGGCATCATGAGCGCGCGCCTGGGCTTTCGTGCCACCGTGCACATGTCGGCCGACGCACGGCAATGGAAGAAGGATAAATTGCGCGGCCACGGCGTCACCGTCGTCGAGTACGCGACCGACTACAGCGTGGCCGTGGAAGCGGGGCGCAAACAGGCGGAGAACGACCCCACCTGCCATTTCGTCGACGATGAAAACTCGCACGATCTGTTTCTCGGCTACGCGGTGGCGGGCCAGCGCCTGAAAGCCCAGTTCGCCGCAAAGAACGTCACGGTCGATGCGCAGCACCCCTTGTTCGTGTACTTGCCGTGCGGCGTGGGTGGCGGCCCCGGCGGCGTGGCCTTTGGCTTGAAGCTGGCCTTTGGCGATGATGTCCACTGCATCTTCGTCGAGCCGACGCACTCGCCATGCATGCTGCTGGGCGTGTACACGGGCTTGCATGATGGCATCAGCGTGCAGGAGATCGGCATCGACAACCTCACGGCCGCCGATGGCCTGGCCGTGGGGCGCCCGTCCGGCTTCGTGGGACGCGCCATGCAAAGGCTGATCGACGGCTACGCCACCGTCAGCGATGAAGACCTGTACCGCTTGCTGGCGACGCTGGAGCAGACGGAGCAGCTACGTCTGGAACCGTCGGCCGTGGCCGGTTTCGCGGGCATTCCTGCCGTGCTGGCCGCGCCGCAGTATCAGCCGCACCTGGAAACGGCCACGCACCTGGTGTGGGGCACGGGCGGCAGCATGGTTCCCGAGGCGGAAATGTCCGCCTACGTGGCGCGCGGCCGCGCGCTGCTGGCGGCCGGCGCCGCCTGATGCCGCCCGGCGCACCGCGCATGGCGGCGCTGACGGCCAGCCAGTTCGCCAACCTGCACACGTTTCTCGTGGCGGCACGTCACGCGAGTTTTGCATTGGCGGCGCAGGAACTGGCGCTTACGCCCAGCGCCGTCAGCCACCGCATCGCGCGGCTGGAAGCGGGCCTGGGCTTGCTGTTGTTCGAGCGCCTGACGCGGCAGGTCAAACTGACGCAGGATGGCGAACGCATCTTTGCCGCGCTGCAAATTGGCTGGGATGGCTTGCATGCGGCGCTGGCCGGCGGCGATGCGCTGACGGGCAGCATCACCGTGCATGCGCGCCCGTCCATCGCCCAATGCTGGCTGGTGCCGCGCCTGGCAGGCTTTACGGCGCAGTATCCGGACGTGTCGATTGATTTGCGCGTGGGGAACGACGCTGTCGACTTTCGCGCCGGCCAGGTCGACCTGGCCTTGCATTACGGCGACGGCAGCTTTCCCGGCCTCGCATCGCGCAAGCTGATGGGCGAATGGCTGGCGCCCGTGTGCAGCCCGGACTATGCGCGCGAGCATGGCTTGCAGGGTGCGCCGCATCAGCTTCAAGGGGCGACGGTGCTGCACGACACCCTGGCCTGGCCCGCCTGCGCGCCCGATGCCGAGTGGCGGCTGTGGCTGAACGGGCAGGCGCCAGAGGTGAGTTTGCCCGCGCGCAGCCTGCGCTTCGACCGCGCCGACCTGTGCGCGCAGGCGGCCATCCACCACGCGGGCGTGGCCATGGGCCGGCGCCAGCTGGTGCAGCCGTGGTTGGACAGCGGCCAGCTGATCCTGCCTTTTTGCGGCTTTGCCTTGGCCAGCCCGCAGGCGTACTACCTCGTGCACAGCGGGCGTGCCGCGCTGCCGGCAAGAGTGCAGGCCTTGTCCGACTGGCTGCTGGGGCAGGCAATTTGATACACTGCGCCCCTCATTGAAAAACGTGCCAGAAAGCAGTCCCATGCATCTACCTCCACTGATCTCCACGCCGCCACAGGAATTGCGCACGACGGCGCTGGCCTGCCTGCTCGAACCGGACCCGGCAACCAAGGTGGCGATGGTGGCCGCCATGGCCGAAGCGCAGCTATCTCTCGATGCGCATGCGCCTTTGGCGCCGACCGGCCCCGTGCCGGGCCGTCCCGAACGCCCGGAACTGGTGCCGCCGCGCCTCGTGGGGCGGCGCTCGATGATCACGCCGGAAGGGCGCGCCATGCTGGTCCACGCGCTCGCGCATATCGAATTCAATGCGATGAATCTGGCGCTCGACGCGCTGTGGCGCTTCCCGGACTTGCCCTTTGATTACTACTCGGACTGGCTGCGCGTGGCGAAAGAGGAAGCCACGCACTTTGCCATGCTGCAAGCGCACCTGCAGGTGCTGGGCCACACGTATGGCGACTTCCCCGGTCACGACAGCCTGTGGGAAATGGTCGACAAGACGCGCGGCGACGTGCTGGCGCGCATGGCGCTGGTGCCGCGCACCCTGGAAGCGCGGGGGCTGGACGCGATTCCGCCGCTGCGCGCCAAGCTGGCGCAGGCGGGCGACATGGAGGCCGCCGCCATCCTCGACATCATCTTGCGCGATGAAGTGGGGCACGTGGAAATCGGCAACCGCTGGTATGGCTACCTGTGCGATGAAAGGGGCCTGGAATTGCGCGCCACCTATGCCGAGCTGGCGCTGCGCTACGAAGCGCCCACCCTGCGCGGCCCGTTCAACCTAGAAGCGCGGCGCCGGGCGGGCTTTTCGGAACTGGAACTATCCGATCTGCCCGCCTGAATCCAGCTAGGGGTGGGCCGTGATGCTGATGTGCCAGTGGCTCAGGTGTCCCGCCTCGATGTGCACTTTTGCCGGCTTGGTCCAGGCGCCTGCACCGGGGATCTTGTCGGTAGTGGCGGCGGAAAAACGTCCGTCGACGAGGGCCAGCTTGATGAAGCTGGGGCCGATGTAGATGACGCGCGTGCTGGCCGGCGCCGCTTCCTGGGCCAGCATGGCCCGGTTCGCCGCGATCCACGCCTGCAGGGACGCCAGTTTCGGCTTTTGTGCGGGATTGGCCACCACTTCCGCCTTCGCATCATTGATCAGCTTGTGAATGGCGGCGCCATCGTTCTGGCCGCCCAGCGCGTCCGTGTAGCCGCCCGCGCCGTCAGCGTAGCGCAAGTCGATCTGCTGGCCGTCGCTGTGGCCGCTGTGGCCGAGGATGGAGCGGCCCGTCGCCGTCTGCGTCACATGCTGGCCGCTGATGTCGTCGAAACGGTAAGCCTTGCCCGCCAGCCAGGCGATGGCCAGGCGCGTGGCCCACGAATCGCCGCCAGCGTCACGCGTGCCGTAGCGCCGCGCCGCCAGCGCCGCCTCGTCGTTGGCCAGGTACAGGGGGATGTAGGCCGTGTCGCCCTTGAATTCCACTTGCCCCCCTTCGGCCGGGTCGGAGCTGGCATCGACATTGTCGATGCGGCCCTTCAGGCGCACCGTGATGACTGCCTTCTTGTCGAGCTTGGCGCCGGCAAAGGCGGGCAGCACCAGGCTGGAAAATTTCACGCTGCCGGCAGTCTTGGTATTCGTCTGGGACAATAAATTCTCCGTGCTGAAGGCGGGATCGCCGCCGCCCGACGAGATGCCGATATTGACTTCCGTAATCGTCGCCGCCGCTGGCGTGTAGTGCAATTCCAGCGGCACGGTGTGCGTGGCCGTGGCCGCTCCCTGCGACACGGATACATACGGCCCCGCCAAATTGCCCGTCAGCTTGATCGGCTGCAGCACGGGATGGGCGGCCTGGTTCGGCGAGCTGAACTTCGCCTGCGTCACCTTCAAGCCCTTGCAGGCGAGACTCAGTTCCACCGTCGTCACGGTGGCCAGGGCGCTGTCGCCGATATTCGTGGCGCTGACGTTGCCGCCCAGGCTCAACGCCCCATCCTTGGTTTGCTTGCTGACGTCGATGCACTCCGTCCTGACGATGGTGCCTTGCGTGAAGTGCGTCTGGTTGACGGCGCCCGTGGCGGCCAGGTTGACCCCGGGCAGCCCGGTCACGGCGTACGACCAGGTATCGTTGTACTGGCTTTGCGCCGTCGTGTAGGTGGGATATTCGGCCGTGCTGACGGTGATTTTCACGCCCACGTTTTTCGTGCCCTTGGGTACCGTGAAGGCGATGGGCGAGGTGATGGTCTGATTTTGCGCGGCCGCCGTGGCCGTGAAGGTCTTGCTGCCCTCGTCATCCTGCTGCGTGACGTCGCCCGCGGCACGGGGGCTGGCGGGCACCGCGCGCGCGGGCGGCCCGGCGCCATCCTGCGTGACGCTGCCGGCCGCATAGGTCTGGGCTCCGGCGCGCAGGGCCAGGCTCGTTGCGTACGGATAGACGATGTCGACGTTGACGTTGCTGCTGCTGTTGAAGACGACGGCGCTGACGCTGACCACGTTCGGGTGGACGAGGTCGTTCAAGGTCAGCTGGTAGGTATCGGGCAGCACGCCATCGAAGTGGAAGGCGCCCGTGGCGTCGACCACGGCCACCTGGCGCTGGTGATTGTTGTAGCCGGCCAGTAACATCTTCTTGCCGGCCAGTCCCGTGGCGTTACCGCCCGCTGGCGTGCGCAGCTGTCCTTGCAGCACGATGCCGGACTTGATGACGATCAAGGCATAGCTGGCCGTGAACTCGCCATCCTGCGAGACGAAATTGAGGTTCAGGTCATAGCTGCCGTTGGGCAAGGATGCCAGCAGTTGCTGCATGGCCGTGGCGCCGATGCTGAAGATGCCGCTGGCCGCATCGAACGTCCAGTAGGTCTTGAGGCTGACAGCCACGCCACCCGGGGTGGACAGCAGGCCGTCGCTGTCGTCCTGCAGGGCCATGGGCGCCGCGCCCACGAGGCGGAAGCCCAGGGCGCCTGGCTGCAGGCGGTTGTTCGGTCCCAGTCCCGTGATGGCCAGCACGGGCGCCGTGGTCGGCACGCTGCCGTCGTCGTTCGGCTCCACATAGGTTTCCACGGCGGTGGGCAGTTGCGTCTGGATCAGCAGGTCCAGGATGGTGATCTTGCCGCCCTTGCTGAGGGAAAATTGCGCGTGCTGGTCCACGCCCGTGTCGCCGGGCGTGGAAAAGCGCAGGCTGCCGTCCTGCAGCAGCACGTCCGTGACGGCGCCGCTGGCCTTGACGCTGTCTGCGCCGTCGGGAAAGCCCAGCTCGGCCAGCGGCAGCACGACCACTTGCGCGGGCCGCACGGGGTCGAGGGCGATGCCGTCGCTGGTGCTGAAGGTCCACGTCAGCCCGGCGCTCTGGAAGGCGATGCTGCGCTCGATGCGCAGGGTGATGGTGTCGGCGGGCGTGACGGTGGCCCCCGCGCCGATGCTGCCGGCCAGCACGTCGCCATCGATGATGGTGCTGCCTGCAGGCGTACTGGCCAGCACGGCTTGCACATTGCCGGCCGCTTCGCTGCCATTGTTGCGGATGTGCACGCGGTAAGTGTAATCCCAGGCCGTGCGGTTGATGCGCTGCTCGGCCACTTTTTCCAGCAAGGTCACTTCCAGGTCGCCGGCGGCCTGAGGGGCGGTCGCGGCGGCGGCCAGCATGACCTTCGGCGCGGGCGGCTGCATGGAATCGTCCGGGCCGCCGCAGGCGCACAGGCTCAGTGCCAGCCCCGTGGCCAGCGCGGCGCCCGCCAACTGCCGGCGCCGCAGGCAGGCCATGGCCAGCACGCCCGCCAGCAGCAGCCATGGGGTGGAGGGCAGGGCGATGGCGGCCGCTTGCGTGATGCCCGTCTCGAGCGCGATGAAGGAGACGGGGTCGAGGATGGAAAACGGCTGGGCGCCGGGGCTGCCCGCGCCCAGGTAGTCGAAGGTGACGGAAAAGCCCGTGGCCATGGCGCCGGGGACGATGCCGCCTGCCAGCGCCAGCGCGTCGAGGTAGCCGCTGGCGGGAATGGCGGGATCGGGCTGCACCAGCAGCAGGTCCCAGCCGGGTAGCGTGGAGGCGCTGTGCAGGTTGGCGTACTGGCCCACGCTGAAGAACAAGGTGAATTCCTCGATGGGCACGGCCAGGGTGGTATTGCTGACCGTATAGTCGTAGCGCCATTGCGTGCCGCCCAGCGATGTGGCCGTGTAGCCGATGCTGGCGCCGTGTGCGGCAGACATTGCGCACAGCAGCAGCGCCAGCAGCGCCTGTTTGATAAAGCTCATGATCGTTCCCCCCGTAGACTGGCGCCAAGCGTGCCCAGGCAGGAGGTCAAGCAGGAAGCGTTCCTGAAAATTTATCGTTTTTAAAACAAGGACTTGGCTACGGCGCTCCCTTTGTTGCCGGCGCACTGTCAAATATGCTGACAGTCCTGTCCCGGTTCTGGTCCAGGCCGTCCGCGTGGCTGGCGTTTGTTTTTTCAATTAAGGAATTTAATTAGCGTTAGCCCGTTAATATATATTTTTCAAAGTGACAAAGCGTGACAATAAATCAAAAAATTGGGTCCATACTGACTTTGCTGTAAAACAGCTCCGTTAATATATTATGCTGCCAGCCCGATAATATTAACGTCGATAACCCCATTGGAGATATAGCATGACTGCATATGTAATCCAAAGCTTGCAAAATACAAATCTGTGCATCGGCGTCACCAGCGCCGCGGCAGGTTCCCTCGTTACCCTGCAAGTTCTTTCTGGCGTCGGCGGCACGACTTCGCAATGGAATATGGACCCGAATACCGGCTATATCACGCTGGCGGCCAACCCCAGCCTGTGCCTCGATGTACAAGGCTACGATGGCCAGCAAGGCCAGGTGATCGTCAGCACGATGACCCTGGGCCGCACCAGCCAGTTGTGGAATTGGGTGGGCCGTGCGCCGAACATCTCGAACGTGCAATACCCGCAAATGGTGCTGGACAACGCCAACAACAACGCCAGCCCTGGCAATGCCATCCTCGTGTGGCCATATAACGGCGGCCAGAACCAGAAGTGGAGCTGCCTTGCCGTGCCGGCCCTGAAGGCCATGCTGGAAGCGGCGTAAAGTTGTTTGCATGTAAACATGCCGGAAAATTAATGGCCGCGCCTGTTTGAAAGGTGCGGCTTTTATTCCGTTTCTTTTATCCGGGGGCGCGCGATTACCTTGCGCCATTTTATGCGAACTGCCGGACGATATTTATTTTCAAGGAAATTAAAATAAATAAGATCTTGTTTTATTTCAATCAATTATATTTCCTGTCGATATTTTCATATTGGCTCGAATATCCGCGCCCGTCACTTGTTGATAATCCCGGCATGCCTGCTTTATTCACCTTGCCATTTCAAATGCGCGCCAGCTGATGCATGGCTGAGTCTGTCAGCGCTGTCCTACCCGCCTTGTCGAAACTGTCTGATTGTATGCTTTGCGGAAACACGCGATGATCGTGTCCATGCTGCAACAGCCAACCAGTCCGACGGAGTATGCGATGCAAAAGCCAGACCAGTCCATCCACGTGAACAAGCCCTTCGTGCTGATCTGCCTGTTCACTTTCTCGACCCTGGCGGCCACCTTGATGACGACGGGCGAGGCGCCGGCAAGCGATGCCGCGCCGGCGCCAGTGGCGCGCGAAGCAGGCCACGGCGCCTTGCCCGTTTGCAGCAGCGACGCCCTTACGCTGTCGGCCCAGTGCCAGCCCCAGCCTGCGCGCCAGGCTTGACCGCGCCCTGCAGGCGCTGCTGCAGCAAGGCCAGCACGGCCGCTTCCTCCGGCGCCAGCGCCTGTAAATCGTCCTGCATCTGCTGCCGCGCCCGTGCGCGCATGCCTTCCAATAAGCTGCCATCCAGATACGATTCCAGCACGGCCGGGTGCACATAGCATTTGCGGCAGATCGTCGGCGTATTGCCCAGCTTTTTAGCCACGGACTCGATCGCCTGCACGATGTTTTTCTTCGCTTGCGCATCGGAATCGACCTGTTCGAACGCCTGCAGGGCCAGCGCGGCCAGCAGCGTGCCGGACCAGGTACGGAAATCCTTGGCCGTGTAGTCTTCGCCCGTCACCTCGCGCAGGTAATCGTTGACGTCGCCCGAGCCGATGCCGTGGCGCGCGCCGTCCTCATCGACATATTGAAACAGTTCCTGCCCCGGCAGTTCGCGCATGCGCTGCAGCACCTTGGCCAGGCCCCGGTCGCTCAGGCGGATATCGTGGCGCACGCCGCTCTTGCCCTTGAAGTGGAAAGCCACGGCGCTGCCGTCGACCTGCACGTGGCGCGTGCGCAGGGTGGTCAGGCCGAACGATTTGTTGGTGCGCGCATATTCCTCGTTGCCGATGCGCATCATCGTCAGTTCCAGCAAGTACACGATGGTGGCCAGCACTTTTTCACGGGGCAAGCCCGGCAGCTGCATGCCGCGCGCGACGGCGGCGCGGATGGCGGGCAGGGCGCGGCCAAAGCTGAGCATGCGTTCATATTTCACTTCGTCGCGTACCTGGCGCCAGCGCGCATGGTAGCGGTATTGCTTGCGGCCCCGCGCGTCGCGTCCCGTCGCCTGCAAATGGCCATTCGCGTGCGGGCAGATCCACACGTCCGTCCAGGCCGGTGGGATGGCCAATGCCTTGATGCGCGCCAGGGTGGCGGCATCGCGCAGGACTTTGCCATCCGCGTCGCGGTAGCGGAACTTGCCGGGCTTGCCCGATCGGGCGATGCCGCTTTGATGGTCGCCCGTGTAGCGCAGGCCGGCGGCGCGGGCCGTGGTGGTGGCGGATATTTCCATGGATATAGCGTACCTTGTACGCCGCGCACCTGCCGCGCCGTTATGCTAAGGTGCGCATTCGTAACGCCGTGCGCGGCAGACAGGAGCAGCAGATGTTTGGCAGAAAAAAGAATCTGGAAGAAGACCACGCCCCCCAGGCCGACAAGCAGTATGAAAAGAAATACACGGATGACAGCTTCTGGGACAAGGTCGTCAAGTTCGCCAAGACGGCGGGACGCGAAGTCATCGAGAAAGCCCTGTGGCTGTACTACGCGGCGCAGCAGCCGAATACGCCGCTGTGGGCCAAGACGGCCATCTATGGCGCGCTCGGCTATTTCATTTCGCCCATCGATGCGATTCCTGACATCACGCCCGTGGTCGGCTATGCGGATGACCTGGCCGTGCTGGCGGCGGCCGTCGCCACGGTCGCCACCTACATCACGGCCGAGGTCAAGGAACGGGCCGCCGAGAAACTGCGCGGCTGGTTCGGCGCCTAGCTTGCTGGCGCGGGCTGGCCCGGCTGGCCCGGTTGTCCCTTGACGGCGTTGCGGTACCTGGCCCTGGCCTCGGCCTTCTTGACCGCCTCGTTGGCGATGTTCTGTGCCTTGATGCGGGCTTTTTCACTCTTGCTGCGCTGCTGCGCCACGTCCTTGTTGCCGATGCGGTTCGTCATGCCGGTCTCCTCGTTGAGTGTCAAATCTGACCAGCACAGCATACGTTCTTGCCTGGGCGCCACCGTGCGCCCGCTCACACAAGCGGCATGCCTAGCGTGCTTGCGCGCCGCCGCCATGCGCCAGCAGGCGCAGCACGACTTCCTTCTGGAATGAACGAAACTCCTTGTCGGCGCTGACGTTGGCAAAGGCCAGCACGGCCGTCTTGCTGGCGCGGTCGACGCAGACGACGGACGCAGCGCCCGGGTCGCCGCCGCTGTGCGTGGCCAGCGCCTTGCCGTCGACGTCGCGCAGCAGCCACACCAAAGCCTGGCGTAAGGACGAGTCCGCAGGCACGACGGGGGCCGCTTGCGGGGCGAAAAACGATTGCAGGGTGGAATCTTGCAGGTAGCGGTGACCATCGACCCGGCCGCCATTGCTGAAGATGGCCAGGAAGCGGGCAAAATCATGCGCCGAGCTGCGCAGCAGGCCGGCCGGCCAGTCCGGATAGCCGACGGGCGGCAGCACTTGCAGGCCCGGTTCCTTGTGCGCGTAAGGCTGGGCGACGACGGCGCGCCGCGGCAAGCCGGCCAGTTTCCACGCCGTGTTGTCCATGCCCAGCGGTTCGAACAGCTGCTCCTGCGTAAAGGCGTCGAGGCCATCGGGGTTCAAGCGGGCCACCAGATAGCCGAGCAGGGCGATGCCGACATTGCTGTAGCGCCATTCCGTGCCGGGCCGGGCGGCAAACGACACGTCCGCGTCATACCAGGCGCCGCCGCGCGACAGATAGCCTTTGACGAAGTCGCGCAGGGGCAATCGCGGGTCGCCTTGCACGGCAAACGTCGTCGTCTTTTCGTACACGGCGTCGGAAATGCCGGAGGTGTGGCTGAGCAAGTGGCGAAAGGTGATGGGCACGTCGGGAAACTTCGGATGCATGAACGGGAAGTCCAGGTAGGCCGCCACCTTGTCGTCGAGCTGGAAGGCGCCTTGTTCCAGTAGCAGCATGACGGCCGTGGCCGTGACGAGCTTGCTGACGGAGGCGACATGGAACACCGTGTTGGCATCGGCCTTCTTGCCGGCCTGGATGTCGGCCCAGCCATAGCCGCGCGCAAAAATCGTTTGCTCGCCGCGCACCATGGCCACGCTCATGCCCGGTGTTTCCGTGCGGGCCAGGCCATCGCGCATGAAGCCGTCAAATGCCGTTTCCCACGCCAGCCGGGCCGGATCGGTGGCGCAGCCCGTTTGCAGCAGGGCCATCGAGACGCCCAGTCCCAGCACGCTTCTTCGTTTCATTGATTCTCTCTTTTGCCATTTTTAATTATCTTAACAATATTTCTGCCCGGCATAGGGGCGATTGACAAAACATTGCTTTGAAGCAGAGACAAATGTGTGCCACCGGTGCTATTTGCGCCAGTAGCGTTCCAGCAGCGGTTTGACCGTCAGGCCGTGCGCGACGATGGAGAGGATGACGACGACGAGCGTGATGTCGGCCAGTTCGCGCGCCAAGCCGCGCGGCAAGCCATGCGCGGTGGCATAGCTGAGGTAATACAGCGAGCCGATGCCGCGCACGCCGAACCACGCGGCCAGTCCGCGCAGGCGCACGCTGGTGCCCGATGCCAGCAACCCGAGCATCACGCTGGCAGGGCGCGCCACCAGCAGCAGGAACAGCGCCACGCTCCACGCCTGCCAGCTCCAGGCGGCGGCCGTGACGGCACCGCCCAGCAGCAGCACCAGGGTCAGTTCGGACAGGCGTTCCAGGTGTTCCTTGAAGACGAGGGCTTCGCCGCTGACGGTCAGCGTCACGTCGCTGTCGTGCGGCTTGGCGGCGGACACGGCATGGGTTTCCTCGGCCTGCAGCAAGCCTTGCCGGTCTTTCGGCGCGCCGGCCAGCCGCAGTTCCGTCTGGCGCAAGGCCACGCCGGCAAAGAACACGGCCAAAAAGCCCCACGCGTGCAGCCACGTGGCCATGCCATACACGAGGGCGATCAAGCCCAGGGCCGCCAGGTCGTCCAGCATCGCGTGTTTCGGCTCCTTCGCGCGCACCTGCCAGCCCAGCCAGGCCAGCAGCGCGCCGCCGGCCGCACCCAGGCCGATGGCGCCCGCGCTGGCCCAGACCAGGTCGCGCCACAGCCAGGTGGCGCCATGCGGTCCCAGCTCGTGCAGGCCCAGCAAGCCCAGGCCCAGCATGACGAAGGGAAAGCCGCTGCCATCGTTCATGCCCGCCTCGCTGGTCAGGGTGAAGCGCAATTGCTCGCTGTCGCCCGCATGGCGCAGCTGCACGTCGGTGGCCAGCACGGGGTCGGTGGGGGCGAGGATGGCGCCCAGCAGCACGCCTGCGCCCAATGGCAAGCCCAGCACCAGGCAGGCAAAGGCCGCCACCAGGACCACGGAGATGGCCATCGACAGCCACGCCAGGCGCAGCGGCGGCAGCCAGCGGGCCAGGCTGAAAGGCACGGGCATCTTGACGCCGGCGGAAAACAGGGAGATGAGGACGGCGATTTCCGTCAGGGTTTCCAGCAGGGGCGCTTGCTGCACCAGGTCGAACGAAAACAGGCCGAGGAACATGGGGCCCAGCAGCAGACCCACACCCAGGTAAGCCATGGCCGAGGTCAATGGCAGGCGCGCGATGCCGTCGGCGCCCAGGCCGCGCGCCAGCATCAGGCAACCGATCAGGATGAACCAGGCGGTGGTGCTCATGCGAACCATTGTAGCGGCGCGCGGGCAAGGGCAGCGCGCCGCAGGTTTCTTTACACTTTGTACAGCGACACGCTGTCGTTCTGCGCCTGCATGCCATGCAGTTCGATGGGGTCGTGCGTGGAGCGCAAGCGGGGCAGGGCGTGCGGATAATGGGTGGTGATAAAGGCCAGCATCTGCTCGCGCACGATGCAGCGCAATTCGAACGCCGTGCCTGAATCTACCGCGCTGATGAGGAAGCGTACGCGCACGGCCCGCTCGTTGGAATCCGTCGCCTGCACGGTGCAGACGCGGCCATCCCATTGCTTGGCGGACTCGCAGATGCGCGTCAGTTCCGCGCGCAGCGGCTCGATCGGGATGCTGAAATCGAGCCACAGGAACACCGTGCCCAGGATCTCGGAGGAGGTATGCGTCCAGTTCTCGAACGGATTTTCAATGAACCACTGCAGCGGCACGATCAAACGGCGCTCGTCCCACACGCGCACGACCACATACGTGCCCTTGATTTCCTCGACCGTGCCCCATTCTCCGTTGACGATCAGCACGTCGTCGATGCGGATCGGCTGGGAGAACGCGATTTGCAGGCCTGCGATGAAGTTGCCGAGCACGGGGCGGGCGGCGATACCGGCCACCAGGCCCGCCACGCCGGCCGAGGCCAGCAGGCTGGCGCCGATCTGCCGCGCGCCGGGCAAGGTCAGCAGCACGAAGGACAGGCCCAGGAGGACCACGATGGCGTGCGCGCTGCGCGTGAGCACGCGGGCCTGGGTGATCCGGCGCCGCGCGCGCAGGTTGTCCGCCGCATCGACGGGATTGATCTGGGAAATCGTGATGCTGAGCGACTCGATGCATTGCATGGTCAGCCAGGTCAGCGCGATGATCAGCGCCACGCTGGCCAGGTGCGACATGGCGACCAGGCCCGGCGTATCGTCGGGCGCGCTGGCCAGCACCATGCGCAAGCCGAAGACAATCAGGCACAGCTGGCTGGCGCGGAAGGCCACGCGCGCGACGTTGCTGGCAAGCGGGTGGCCATTGGCCAGCCTTCTCAGCAGGCCGATGCCGGCCCGGTGCACGCCGATGGCGACCAGGGTGACGAGCAGGGCGGAAACGAGCACGGTCAGCGCCGAGCGCAGCGGGCCTCCCATCAGCGAGTGGAACGTGCTGAGATCCATAGGCTAAAACTCCTTGTGTATTGGTGAAATGGATGTCGGAAGCGGGTATTTTACGGGCAGATGGCGTTACGGGGAGGTGCGTTGCCGAACGGATAAGACCTGCGTCAACGTGGATACTGGAACCAATTGCTGCGCTGCGCCATGTCACCTTGACGTTTCAATACGGAAAGCAAACGGGCGTCGCCGCATTGGAAACATAGTCATACTTGCCATGCTTTTTGTTTTTGCAAAGGAAAACGATGATAGTACGATCACTCCGAATGTCCTTGCGCTTCATCCTGCCACTGGCTCTGGTGCTGGGACTGTTTGCTTATATTGTGGTACCCCTGCTCGACAATATTACCCTGCGCTGGTATGTGCGCGACCTCGACAGCCGGGCAGAATTGCTCGCTGGAACCCTCCGGCCTTCGCTGACCGAATACCTGCCCGCGCAAGACGCCACCCGCATCAGCGAACTGTTCCAGGGCGCCACGCGCGACGAGCGCCTGATCGCCATCGGCTTTTGCGACAATGCGGGGCATCTGCTGTACCAGTCCGCGCAATACCCCGCTTCGATCGGCTGCTGGAGCACGCCTTCCACGGGCGGCTTGTACAAATCCCTGGCGCAATTGCCGCAAGGGCAAGTCCACATTAGCGAAACGCCCGTGATGCAGGATGCGTCGCAGCTGGGCCGCCTGGTGCTGGTGCAGGACATGAGCTTTGTCGAGCGCCGCAATACGGATACCAAGCGTTTTATCTTTGCCTTCCTGGCCGTGCTGGCCGTGCTGATTTCCCTGATGACCGTGTTCGTGGCGCACCTGAGCTGGCGCGGCTGGCTGGCGGCCGTGAAGGACATCTTGCGCGGCGAATTGCTGTCGAAGAACAATCCAGCCGTTGCCGCCGCCGCACCGGCCGCCGCGCCCGCGCCGCCGCCGGAAATGCAGCCGCTGATCGGCGACTTGCGCGAATTGCTGCAGGAATACCACCTGGAACGCCAGGGCGATAACGGCTGGTCGTCCGACTGGACGCCGGACAAGCTGCGTGCCTTGCTTGAAGCGGACTTGTCCGGCGACCAGGTGCTCGTGGTGTCGAACCGCGAGCCGTACATCCACACCAAAACGGAGACCGGTGTTGCGGTGCAGCGTCCCGCCAGCGGCCTGGTGACGGCCGTGGAAGCCGTGATGCGCGCCTGTTCCGGCACGTGGATCGCGCATGGCGCCGGTTCCGCCGACCGCGAGACGGTGGATAAACTCGACCACGTGCCCGTGCCGCCCGACAATCCCAGCTATACCTTGCGCCGCGTGTGGCTGACGCAAGAGGAAGAGCAGGGCTATTATTATGGCTTCGCCAATGAAGGCATGTGGCCGCTGTGCCATATCGCCCATGTGCGCCCCGTGTTCCGCTCGTCCGACTGGGAGCAGTACGTAAAAGTCAACCGCCGCTTTGCCGACGCCGTGATCGCCGAAGCGAAGACGGACAACCCCGTCGTGCTGGTGCAGGATTACCATTTCGCCTTGCTGCCGCGCATGGTGCGCGAAGCCTTGCCGAAGGCGACGATTATTACTTTCTGGCATATCCCCTGGCCAAACTCGGAATCGTTCGGCATTTGCCCATGGCGCGAAGAAATCCTCGATGGCTTGCTGGGCAGCACGATTCTCGGCTTCCACACGCCATTCCACCGCAAGAATTTCCTCGAAACGGTGGACCGCTACCTGGAAACCCGTATCGAACCGGAAGCGTCCACCATTTCCTATGGCGGCGAGATGACGCAGGTCGAGGATTACCCGATTTCCATCGCCTGGCCGGACGACAATCCGGACCAGCCCGACGTGGCCACATGCCGCGCGCAAATCCGCAGCGAACTGGGCGTGGCGCCCGACCACTTGCTGGGCATCGGCGTGGACCGCCTCGACTACACGAAAGGCATCGTCGAGCGCTTCCAGGCCGTCGAGCGCATGCTGGAGCAGCAGCCCGGCATGGTGGGCCATTTTACCTTCGTGCAGATCGCCGCCCCCAGCCGTGCCTCGCTCGATGAATATCAAAGTTTCGACGCCAGGGTGCGCAAGATGGTCGAGCGCATCAACCGCCGCTTCGGCAGCGGAGACTATGTGCCCATCCTGCTGAAAGCGGAGCACCATGGACAGGACGATTTGCAGCGCTATTTCCGCGCTTCCGAAGTGTGCATGGTGACGAGCTTGCATGACGGCATGAACCTGGTGGCCAAGGAATTCATCGCCGCGCGCGACGACGAACTGGGCGTGCTGGTGTTGTCGCAATTCACGGGCGCTGCGCGCGAGCTGCACGAAGCGCTGATCATCAACCCCTACCATATCGAGCAGGGCGCCGACGCCCTGTACCGCGCCCTCGTGATGCCGCCCGTGGAACAGCGCGAGCGCATGAAGAGCATGCGGGCGCGCGTGAAGCATTTCAATGTCTACCGCTGGGCCGGGCGCATGCTGCTCGATGCGGCCCGTTTGCGCCAGCGCGACAAGGTCATGACGAAGATCGACGCCCACAGCCGCATCAAGCGGCGCAAGGGGATTTGATGGCGGAGATTCCTGACGATACTGCAGCCCTGTTGCAGCTGCTGAGTGCGCCCGGCAGCGCCGTTTTCCTCGACTTCGACGGCACCCTCGTCGACCTGGCTCCCACGCCCGACGGCGTGCGCCTGGAAGCGGGCGTGGTCGACGCGCTGCTCGTGCTGGCGCGCCGGCATGGCGGTGCCTTGGCCATCATTTCCGGTCGCCCCGTGGCGCAGATCGACGCGATGCTGGCGCCCTTGCTGCTGCCCATGGCCGGCGTGCACGGCGTGGAGCGGCGCGATGCCGATGGCCGCCTCTCCGTCGTGCCGACACCCGACGTGTCTGCCGTGCTGGCGCGCGCGCAGGCGCTGGCCGAGCGCCACCCCGGTTTGCTGGTGGAACACAAGCGCGGTGCGGTCGCCCTGCATTACCGGCTGGCGCCGGAACTTGAACAGCTGTGCGTGCAGGAAATGACGGCGGCCGTGCAAGCGTGCCCCGGCCTTTTACTGTTGCATGGCAAAATGGTTCTGGAAGCCAAGCCTGCCACCACCGACAAGGGCAGCGCCATCGCCGCCTTCATGGCCGAGGCGCCGTTCGCGGGCCGCCGTCCCGTCTTCGCCGGTGACGATACCACCGACGAGGCAGGTTTTGCCTATGTACAAGGAGCGGGCGGACATGGCGTGAAGGTGGGCAGCGGCCCCAGCGTGGCCACCTTGCGCCTGGCCAGCCCCGACGCCTTGCGGACAGCCTTGCTGGCCGCCTTGGAACACATACAGAAGGAGTAGCCGATGACGACATCCTATGACACCCCCAGCGGCGCGCATGCATCCGCCGCCAGCAACGCCGCCAGCTTGCCTCCCGCGCAAGCATCCCTCAACTGCGGCGTGGTGGGCAATTGCGCCTTCAGCGCCCTGATCGACCAGGCGGGGCAGGTCGTCTGGTCCTGCCTGCCCCGTTTCGATGGTGATCCTGTCTTCAACGGCCTGCTGGACGCCACGGAAAACGGCAGCGTGTGGGCCATCGACATTGAAAACTTTGCCCGCAGCGAGCAATTCTACGAGCCGAACACGGCCGTGCTGCGCACGCGGCTGTACGACACGGATGGGCGCGGCGTGGAAATCACGGATTTCGCGCCCCGATTCCTCAGCCGCGACCGCATGTTCCGCCCGCTGATGCTGATCCGCCGGGTGCGTCCGCTCGATCATGCCGTGCGCATCCGCGTGCGTCTGCGTCCCCGCTACGACTGGGGCAAGCTGGCGCCGCAGATCACGCAGGGCAGCCACCACATCCGCTACGTGGGGCCGGAACAAACCTTGCGGCTGAACACGGATGTGTCGCTCAATTATGTGCTGAGTGAAACGTATTTCGTGTTGGGCGGCACGGCCAACTTCCTGCTGGGGCCTGATGAAACCCTGGCCGGCGGCATCGACGAGACGGCGCGCATCTTCGAAAAGGAAACCATCAATTATTGGCGCACCTACACGCGCCGCCTGGCCGTGCCGCTGGAATGGCAGGACGTGGTCATCCGCGCGGCCATCACCTTGAAACTGTCTTTATATGAAGACACGGGCGCCATCATCGCCGCTATGACCACCAGCATTCCGGAAGCGCCGGGCAGCAGCCGCAACTGGGATTACCGCTACTGCTGGCTGCGCGACGCCTTCTTTGTCGTGCGGGCACTCAATAGTTTGTCCGAAGTGGGCACGATGGAAGAGTATTTGCGCTGGCTGACGAATATCGTGGCCCGCTCGAAAGGCGGCCACATCCAGCCCCTGTACGGCATCGGCCTGGAAGAGCAGTTGCCCGAATCCATGCTCGACCACTTGCCCGGCTACCGCGGCAATGGTCCCGTACGCGTGGGCAACCAGGCACAGGAACACTTCCAGCACGACGTCTACGGCAATATTGTGCTGGGCGCGGCGCAGGCGTTTCTTGATCACCGCTTGTTCCACCGGGCGGGAAAAGCCGAGTTCGCCGCACTGGAAGCCGTGGGCGACCAGGCTTTCAAATTGCATGCGGAACCGGACGCGGGCATGTGGGAGCTGCGCACGCGGGCCAGGGTCCACACCTCGTCCATGCTGATGAGCTGGGCTGCCTGCGACCGCCTGGCCAAGGTCGCGCATAAACTGGGCTTGCCGGACCGCGCCGATCACTGGAACAGCCGCGCCGTGCTGATCCGCGAGCGCCTGCTGCGTGAAGCGTGGAGCGAGGAACGCCAGGCCTTCGCGGAAAGCCTGGGCGGGCGCGACCTCGACGCCTCCGTGCTGCTGATGGCGGAAGTCAACTTCATCGACCCCATGGACCCGCGTTTCATCGCCACCGTCGACGCGCTGGAAGCATCGCTGTGCGACGGCCCCTACATGCGCCGCTACGAAGCGCCCGACGACTTCGGCAAACCGGAAACGGCCTTCAACATCTGCACCTTCTGGCGCATCGACGCCCTGGCCCGCATCGGCAGGAAAGACGAAGCGCGCAAGATCTTCGAGACCATGCTGCTGGCGCGCAATCACTTGGGTTTGCTGTCGGAAGATACGCATCCCGTGACGGGCGAAATGTGGGGCAATTTCCCGCAGACGTATTCGATGGTGGGGTTGATCAATTGCGCCGTGCGCTTGTCCGCGCCTTGGGATAGCGCGATTTAATTGTACCGTGTCATTACGCGCCAGGTCATCACCAGGCTTGGTGCGTAGTAACACGAAATACCGAAGGGCATCCACACTGATCAATACGAAATACCGAGATGATGACCGCAAACGACATTTTAGCGACAATAAATGACAGCATTTTTCTTGAGACTATTTTCCAGAAAGATACTGACTGGGATGCTGCATTGTGCGCCAGGGAATCTGTTGAGTTTGATGGCGCATGGTGTGCCAGCTACGAAAAAGTGACCTCATCTTGTCCACCTGAAGGCGCCCTGGTGAAGGAGATCAGGGAGGTCGCATTCAAGAAAGTGTATCAAGTCACTGAAAATTCCGACCTTGCTGGCTATGTGTCGGACGATATGGGCCTGATTGCGCAGGCATGCCACGATAAAGTCGAGATCGACTTTATCGACAATCTCTGGAAAACCTATATGCGCGGAGAGTTTCCAACTTGAGCTGATACAGGCATGGTCCAAAGTGCAGATGGCATGCGGCATCATTATTATTTCAATGTCAGCGCGGCGCTCCTGCGACTCCATTTCAGTTGCCAGTTGCGCGCTCGCCACGCCCATACAACCGGCACTCCGCCGCCAGCGCCAGCAAATTCGGGTCGCGCTCGCGGCTGCTCAGCATCAGCAGGGTGATTTGCTGGTGCGAGCCGTAGCGCGCGTCCAGGGGCAGCAGTTCGATGCGCGAGCTGAAGGCGCGCACCCTACCGGGCAGCAGGCTGTAGCCGATGCCGCCGCTGACGAGGTTGATCAGCGAGAAGATGTCGCCGACCCGCATGGCCGTGTCGGGCACGAATCCCGCCAGGTCGAACGCGTGGTTGAAGCTTTGCGAGGTGACGAAGCCCTCGTTGAGGGTGACGAATTTGTCGTCGCGCAGCTGCTGCAAGTCCACCGAGGCGGCGCCCACATAAGGTGAACCGAGCGGGGCGGCCAGGTAGACGTCGTCCTGGAACAGGGGTACGGCCACCAGCCCGGCATGCTGTTCTTCCTCCTGCACGCCGACGATGATGGCATCGAGTCGGCCATCGGCCAGGCTTTGCAGCAGTTCTCTGTTCGAGCCCAGGGTCAGGTCGATGTCGAGACCGGGACGGCGCAGTTTCAGGGCGATCACCAGTTGCGGGATGCAGTGCAGGGTCAGTGAATACAGCGAACCGATTTTCAGGCGCACTGGGTTGATGCCCGACATTTCGCGCACTTTGCGCACGCCTTCCTCGCACTCGGCCAGGGCGCGCCGCGCCGATTCGGCAAAGGTGTAGGCCGCATGCAGCGGAATCAGGCTGCGGCCCTCGCGCTTGAACAGGGGGCAGCGCAAGCCGTCTTCCAGCGAGTGCAGGGCGCGGTGCACGCTGACCGTGCTCTGGCCCAGCGCATCGGCCACCCTTGCCAGATTGTTCAATTCCATAAAGCTGAGAAAAACCTCGAGCTTTTTCAGAGTGATTTCTTCGTTGATGGCCATGACTAGCCTCTTTCAAGGGAGTTCATTAACTTCAGGGTAATGAACATGGTAGCAGGTTGATTGTCGCGCCTCCGTTTTCGCTCTATCGTCAGGGTTCGATAGCTCAATTCGGAGGCAAGATGTCAACCGCCACAGCAGCGCCGGCGCAGCGGCAAAAACAATGGGACACGCGGCGCACCGAGAAGCGCCGCCGCCTGGACGCCGTGCGCCAGTACGCGAGCGGCCCCGTGCTGCAACGGAGCGACATGGTCGCCGTGCTCGAAGCGCTACTCGCGCCGGGCGACCGCGTCGTGCTCGAAGGCAACAACCAGAAGCAGGCTGACTTCCTCGCCCGCATGCTGACGCAGGTCAACCCCGACAAGATCCACCATCTGCACCTGATCATGCCCAGCGTCAGCCTGCCCGAGCACCTCGATCTGTTCGAACGGGGCATCGCCCGCAAGCTCGACTTTTCGTTTGCCGGCACGCAAAGCCTGCGCATCGCCCAGTTCCTGCAGGATGGCTTGCTTGAGGTGGGCGCCATCCACACCTACATCGAACTGTATGCGCGCCTGTTCGTCGACCTCACGCCCAACGTCGTCATGGTGGCAGGCTACATGGCCGACCGCCAGGGCAATCTGTACACGGGCCCCAGCACCGAGGACACGCCCACTTTGGTGGAATCGGCCGCCTTCCGCGACGGCATCGTCATCGCCCAGGTCAACCAGATCGTCGACGACGTCAGCGACTTGCCGCGCGTCGACGTGCCCGGCTCGTGGATCGATTTCGTCGTGCAGTCCGACAAACCGTTCTTCATCGAACCGCTGTTTACCCGCGACCCGCGCGTGATCAAGCCCGTGCACGTGCTGATGGCCATGATGGCGATCCGCGGCGTGTATGAAAAACACCAGGTGCAGTCGCTCAATCACGGCATCGGTTTCAATACGGCCGCCATCGAGCTGATTTTGCCCACGTATGGCGAGCAGTTGGGCTTGAAAGGCAAGATCTGCCGCAACTGGGTGCTCAACCCCCATCCGACCTTGATCCCCGCCATTGAGACGGGCTGGGTCGAGAGCGTGCACTGCTTCGGCGCGGAACTGGGCATGGAAGGTTATGCGGCGGCCCGGCCCGACGTGTTCTTCACGGGCCGCGACGGTTCGATGCGCTCGAACCGCGCCCTGTGCCAGCTGGCGGGCCAGTACGCGGTCGACCTGTTCATCGGCGCCACCTTGCAGATGGATGGCCTGGGCAACTCGTCGACCGTCACCAATGGCCGACTGGCGGGTTTTGGCGGCGCGCCCAACATGGGCCACGATCCGCATGGCCGGCGCCACCCGACACCGGCCTGGCTGGACCTGATCGAGACGGACGACCCGCTCGCGCGCGGCAAGAAGCTGGTGGTGCAGATGGTCGAAACGTTCCAGGATGGCGGCCAGCCGACCATCGTCGAATCGCTCGATGCCGTGGCCGTGGGCCAGGCCAGCGGCATGCCGCTGGCGCCCGTGATGATCTATGGCGACGACGTCACGCACGTGCTGACGGAAGAGGGCATCGCCTACCTGTACAAGGCCCGCTCGCTCGATGAACGCAAGGCCATGCTGGCGGCCGTCGCCGGCGTGACGCCCATCGGCCTGCGCCACGACCCGAAGACGACGGCCAAATTGCGCGCCGACGGCCTGATCGCGCTGCCCGAGGATATCGGCGTGCAGCGCGGCGCGGCGAACCGCTCGCTGCTGGCGGCGAAAAGCATCGCCGACCTGGTCGAATGGTCGGACGGCCTGTATCAACCACCCGCCAAATTCAGGAGCTGGTAATGACGACCATGATGACAGTGCCGGTGCGCGAACGCGCCGCCGTGCTGGGACGGCAAGTGCTGCAGGCGCTGCTCGACGAAGTGACCTTGACGCCGAAACCGGGCCTGGTCGATTTGCGCAGCCGTGGCGCCCACACGGACTTGAACTGGGCCCTGATGTGCCATTCGGCCTGCGTGCTGCAGCCCGTGTTTGCCGCCATGGCCGACGCTGGCGCGCGGAGTGAAGACGACGACTTGCTGCGCCAGCGCATCGGCGCCATCGGCCGCGACGGCGAGGCGCTGATGCTGGCAGCGACGGGCGGCGTGAACACGCACCGGGGCGCCATCTGGGCGCTGGGGCTCTTGGTGACGGCGGCGGCGCAGCAGGGCGCGCGCGGCGCATCGCTGGCACCAACAGCCGTGGCGGCGCGGGCCGGCGCGCTGGCCCGTTTGCACGACCGCGGCGCGCCTGGCGCCACCGGCAACAAGGGCGAGCTGGCCTGCCACCAGTACCAGGTCGACGGCGCGCGGGGCCAGGCACGTGCCGGCTTTCCCCTGGTGACAGGCGTTGGGCTGGTGCAGCTGCACGCCTCGCGGGAGCGCGGCGACAACGAAACGACGGCGCGCCTGAACGCCTTGCTGGCGATAGTCAGCCAGCTCGACGACACCTGCGTGTTGTCGCGCGGCGGCGAGCCGGCTTTGCTGGCACTGCAAACGGGTGCGGCGCGGGTACTGGCGGCCGGCGGCGCGGCCACAGCCGCCGG
>NZ_LBCO01000033.1:375787-400085 GCF_000988085.1 Janthinobacterium sp. KBS0711
GCTGGCGCTGGAAGCGGTGGCGCTGGCGCGCGGCGTGTCGCCGGGCGGCGCGGCCGATCTGCTGGCGGCCACCTTGTTCCTCGACCGATTGACGCAAGGAGAAGCGCATGGAAACGCGTGACTATACATTCCCGGCCGGGCAGCCGGCGGCAGGGCGCGCCCTGGCCGGCGTCGTCGGCTCGGGCGACCTGGAAGTACTGCTGCAGCCGGGCAGCGATGGCGTGACCCACATCGTCGTCAACACCTCCGTCGATGGCAAGGGCGCCGTGTGGGATGCGCTGTTGCAGCGCGTATTCGGCGGCGAGCCGCTGCCGGCGGCGCACATCGTCATCAACGATTGCGGCGCCACGCCGGGCGTGGTGCGCATGCGCATCGAGCAAGCCTATGAAGAATTGCAAGCGGGGAGAGCGGCATGAGCACATTGCAGCAATTACTCGAACGTGACAGCTTCATCGAACGGGGCGCTCGCAGCCGGGCCAAGGCCCTGCTGGATGCGGGCAGCATGCGCGAACTGCTCGACCCGTTCTGCTGCATCGCTTCGCCCTGGCTGCCGCAGCAAGGCGTGACGGCCCAGGCGGACGACGGCGTGGTGGTGGCCAAGGGCCTGTTCGGCGGCCAGCCGGCCGTGGTGCTGGCCATCGAGGGCGCCTACCAGGGCGGCAGCATGGGTGAGGTGGGCGGCGCGAAGATCGCTGGCGCGCTGGAACTGGCGGCGCGCGACAACCGCAACGGCATACCGACGTGCGCCGTGATCCTGTTCGAGACGGGCGGCGTGCGCCTGCAGGAAGCCAACCTGGGCCTCGCTGCCATTGCCGATATCCATGCGGCCATCGTTGACCTGCGCCGCTACCAGCCCGTGATCGGGATTACGGCCGGCACGGTGGGCTGCTACGGCGGCATGTCGATCGCGGCGGGCTTGTGCAGTTACTTGATCGTCACGCGCGAGGCACGCCTGGGTCTCAACGGTCCCGCCGTGATCGAGCAGGAGGCGGGCGTGGATGAATTCGACTCGCGCAACAAACCGTTCATCTGGAGCCTGACGGGCGGCGAGCAGCGCTTCCACAGCGGCCTGGTCGACGCCTATGTCGAGGACGACACGGCGCAGATGCGCGCCACCGTCGCCGAATTGTTCGCGCGCGGCGTGCCAGCACAGCACCGCAGCGATCAGGCAGATCTTTTCCTGGCGCGCCTGGCCGATGTCGACGCCGGTCCGCAAGCCACGCCGCAAGCCGTGCGCGCCATCTACAGCAAAGGAACCGCAGCATGAACGCCATCACCGATACGAGCCGGGGCGCCGTTTGGCTGGCGGCCCTGACGCAGCATGCCGCGCCGTTGCCTGATTACCCGCCTGCCGTGCGCGTGGTCGACGCGCCGCTGGCGGGCGAGCCGGCACGCTACCTTGCCGTGCTGCCCGACCCTGACAACCGTTTTACGCGCGCACGCACGGGCGAAGTCGGCCTGGTCGAGGCGTGGCAACTGGCGCGCGCCGTGCGGCAGGTAGTGCTTGAAGACCGCGGGTTGGCCATGAAACGCCCCATCGTCGCCGTCATCGACGTGGCCAGCCAGGCCTACGGCCGGCGCGAAGAAGCGTACGGCATCCACCAGGCGCTGGCCGGTGCGGCGGGCGCTTATGCCGAGGCGCGCCTGGCCGGTCATCCTGTGATCGGTCTGATCGTCGGCAAGGCCATGTCGGGCGCTTTTCTTGCCCACGGCTACCAGGCCAACCGCCTGATCGCGCTCGACGATCCGCAAGTGATGGTACATGCGATGGGCAAGGCGTCGGCCGCGCGCATCACCCTGCGCACGGTGGAAGCGCTCGAAGCGCTGGCCGCCACCATCGCGCCGATGGCCTACGACATCAAGAACTACGCCACCCTGGGCCTGCTGTGGCAAACCTTGCAAGTGGCGCAGCCGGACGCGCCATCGGCGCAGGACACGGCCGCCGTCGACGCCAGCCTGCAGGCGGCCCTTGGCGACATCCGCGCCGACCCGCTGCCGGACCTGTCCAGCCGCCTGGGCGCGCCGCACCGGCAGGCGTCGGCAAAAGTCAGGGAGGTGCTGGGACAGCAGTGGTAGGGGAAACAAACAGAGAAGACACCAAGTCATTCCTATTCCTATAACGGAGACAATCATGATCATTTACGGAACCGCATTGCTGGCCTTATGCCACTTGCTCGGCATCTTCCTGGGCGACCTGCTCGGGCAACTGATGGGCGTCAAGACCAACGTGGGCGGCGTGGGCATCGCCATGCTGCTGCTGATCTGCGCCAGGCTTTACATGCAACGCCGCGGATGGCTGCCGCCAATGACGGAACGGGGCGTCGAATACTGGGGCGCCATGTATATTCCCGTGGTGGTGGCGATGGCTGCGCAGCAGGACGTGGTCGCGGCCCTGCGCGGCGGTCCGGTGGCCGTGCTGGCCGCCATCGGTTCCGTGCTCGTTTGCGGTGCTGTGATTTCCGCCATTAATCGTATGGAAAGCCCGGCTGCCATCGCCGCCGCCGAAGCCGACTCGATGTTGAGCAAGGAGCACCGTCATGCTTGATCTCTTTGAAAAAGCCGCCATCCACAATGGCCTGGTGACGGCATTCGCCTTTGTCGGCCTGATCATGCTGCTGTCGGTGGCGCTGTCGAAGTATCTGACCCTGGGCCGCGTGCACGGCTCGGCCATCGCCATCGTCATCGGCCTGGGCCTCGCTTACTGGGGCGGCGTGCATAGCGGCGGCCACAAGGGACTGGCCGATTTGTCGCTGTTCGGCGGCATCGGCCTGATGGGCGGCGCCATGCTGCGCGATTTTGCCATCGTCGCCACGGCCTTCGAAGTGCAGGCGACGGAGGCGCGCAAGGCTGGCCTGATCGGCGTCGTGGCGCTGATGCTGGGCGTGGTGTTGCCGTTTCTCGTCGGCGCGGGCATCGCGTATGCATTTGGCTATTCGGATGCCGTCAGCATGACCACTATCGGCGCCGGCGCCGTCACGTACATCGTCGGCCCCGTCACGGGCGCGGCCATCGGCGCCAGTTCGGACGTCATGGCCCTGAGCATTGCGGCGGGCCTCATCAAGGCTATCCTGGTGATGGTGGGCACGCCCGCCGCGGCGCGCTTTTTGCGCCTGAAAACGCCGCGTTCCGCGATGGTCTTCGGCGGCCTTGCCGGCACCGTCAGCGGCGTATCGGCCGGCCTTGCCGCCACTGACCGCAAACTGGTGCCGTATGGCGCGCTGGTGGCCACGTTTCACACGGGCCTGGGCTGCTTGCTGGGACCATCGTTGCTGTTCTTTGCCGTCAAGGCGGTGGTGGCCTGATGGACACCTGGCGCGCGCATGATTTGCTGTGGGTTTCCGGCCTGCCGCACGGCGCAGCCTTGCCCGCCTGGCTGGACTCTGCGTGGCTGCAGATCGCGCCGCTCGTGGTGCGGCGCGCCAGCACCGCGCCCGGGTGCATCCCCGTGGGCATGCGGGGGATGCTGCGCAGCGAGCGGCATGCGTGCGAAGTGGATGCCGCCGTAGTCGTGCGCCGCGTCACGCCGGAAATGCTGGCGCATGCGCCAGTACCGGATTTTTCCTGCGCCGCACTCGACGCGCTGCGACAGGTGGCGCCGCTGCTTGACACCATGGGCTGGCCTTGGGGGCCGACGGGAGGCGTGGGTTTCGCGCTGGCCAGCGGCTTGCCTGTGCTGCGCGCCGACAGCGACCTCGATCTTTTGCTGCGCATCGGTGCGCCGCCGGATCCCGCCCATGCCGAGGCTCTGCGCGCCATCGCGGCGTCCGTCACGGCGTGCCGGCTGGACCTGCAGATCGACACGGGCCGTGGCGGCTTTGCGTATGCCGAGTGGGCGGCGGGGCGTGGCCGGGTCTTGCTGAAAACGGATCGTGGCCCCGTGCTGACGGCCACGCCATGGGAGCTGGCATGAGCGTCTTGTTTACCTTTCCGGGCCAGGGTGCCCAGACTCCGGGCATGCTGCATGCGCTGCCGGATGACGCGGCGGTGAGGACGGCCCTGGCCGAAGCGGCGGAAGTACTGGGCCACGATCCCTTGGCGCTGGACACGGCTGACGTGCTGGCGTCGACGCGGGCCGTGCAACTGTGTTTGCTGATCGCCGGCGTGGCCATGGCGCGTTCCCTGGCGGCGCGCGGCGCGCGGCCCGACATGGTGGCCGGCTTTTCCATCGGCGAATATGCGGCGGCCGTCGTTGCCGGCGCGCTCGATTATGCCGACGCCGTGCGCCTGGTGGCGCGGCGCGGAGAACTGATGGAGCAGGCGTATCCCACCGGTTACGGCATGGCGGCCATCATCGGCCTGGACCTGGCGCAGCTCGAACCCCTGCTGGCCCAGGTGTATGGCGCTGCAACGCCCGTGTATATCGCCAACCTGAATGCGCCGCGCCAGATCGCCATAGCCGGCAGCGAGTCCGTCTTGCACGCCGTGATGGCCCTGGCCCTGGCGCATGGCGCCAGCAAGGCCAAGCGCCTGGCCGTCAGCGTGCCGTCGCATTGCCCGTTGATGGCGGCCGCCGCCGGCGACATGGCCGCCGCCTTCGATGGCGTGGTTGTCCGCCGGCCGTCGCTCGTCTACCTGAGCAGCAGCGCGGCGCGCGCACTGTTCGACCCGGCCCGCATCCGCGACAGCCTGGCCGCCAACATGGCGCAGCGCGTGCAGTGGACCGCTACCGCGCGCCTGGCGTGGGAGCGGGGGGCCAGGCTGGCGCTGGAAATGCCGCCCGGCAGCGTCCTGACGCGGCTGACGGCACCCGACTTCACGGATGGCGTGGCCGTCTGCTGCGACGGCAACCGGGGCGACAGCCTGCTGGCGCTGGTGGGCAGGGAGCGGGACGGCGCCGCGTCTTAGAGCCTGGCGCTCAGTCCAATCTGGAAGCCACGGCCCGGCAAGGGCGCGATGTATTTCAGTGGAGAATTGTGCGGCCTGGCGTCCTCATCGAGGAGGTTGGTGCCGCTGATGAATACGTCGATGCCGGCAAACGGCGAATTCGGCACTTGCAGTGCGCGGCTCACCTGGAAGTTCACCATGGTGTAGCCGTCGAGCGGCACTTCCTCGCTGACACTCTTGCCCAGGTACTTCTGCTTGTCGTACCAGGTGCTGGAAAGCCTGGCCTTCCACCCCTTGTTTTCCCACAACACATTTGCGCCATAGCGGCTGGTGGGCATGTTGGGCAGGTAGGCGCCGTCGTTGTGCGCGCGCAGCTTGTCCGGATTGTCCGCCTTGTTCTTGACCAGGTCGGCAAATGCGGAGAGGTTCAGCTTGCCGTAGCCGTCAAGCTGAACGGCCTGGGACACGTCGATCTCGAATCCCTTGACCGTCGTATCGGTCTGCTTCCAATATTTCAATGGCAGGCGATTGGCCGTCTGCAGGCCCGAGTGGCCAAGGTAGAGATAGTTCTCGTACTTCATGACGTAGCCCGTTGCGGACATCTGGAAGCCGCTATTGGCGAACAAGCCTGTAAGCTCGGTATTCCGCGCGCGCTCGGCCTTCAAATCCTGGTTGCCTTCTTCCTGGGTCATGATCGAATAGTGGCGGTTGCTCGCATACAACTCATTGACGTCGGGCGCTCTTTCCGACGAGGCATGGCGCAGCTTGGCACCGAACAGCTGGGCAATCTTGACCGAGGCCCCCAGGCTATAGCTGTTCAGGCTGAATGACCTGTCCTCGAGTTTGGCGTTTTTCGCATTCCTCGACGTCTTGAATCCGCTCTTGTGGATGTCGTGCTCGACTTTTTCATGGCGAAAACCGGCATCGAAGGTGGCCCAATCGACGTCGAGGCTTTCCTTGACGAACAGCGCGCTGCTGGCCGTGCTCGCATCGGGCAGGTAAAGCTGCGGCCCGCTACCGGTGATGTCGCGGGATCGATGGCTCAGGCCAAGCAAGCCGCTCAAGGGGCCCGCGCGCCGGTGTGCCAGCAGGAGCTCGGCCTGATTGGTGTCGAAGCGGTAGTCATTCGCCTTGGCCGCTCCCAGGCGTTCTCCCGACGTATTGTTCAGGCGCGACACGCGCAGCTGCGCGCTTTCCATATACGCGACGGGGTCGCGCAGAGTGGCTTCCAGCGCATATTTATCCTGGCTGATCACGACGCCGACGGGCAACCCCTCGCCATAATTCGCGCCGAAAGACTTGTTTTCCATGGAAAAGCCCGGCACGCCATAGTCGCTATTCTTGGTGTCGAGGCTGACGGCCACGTAGCCGCGATCGAAAAAATAGGTGCTGCCGACGGCAAAGTGGGAATTGCTGGCATGGCTGTTACCCAGGGTGCCGTGGTAATCGGGGGTCACGTCCTTGTTGATCTTGTTCTGCACCGTTTTTGGCGTACCCGGCACGTAAGCGGGGTTGGCCGGATTGACGTAGGTCTTGCGCTGCCAGACGGACGTCGGCTGATTGGTATAAAAGGAAAAATCGCCGTCCGCCCAGTCCGGATTTTCCTTCATGAACTGGTCGATAAACGGTTGCGAAGCCTTGTTATAGACCTGCTGTATCCGCGCTTCTTTCTGGCAACTGTCGGCCAAAAAGCTATTCACGCCGCCCCTCGAAGGGAACAGTTGGCTGTTGCACACGCCGGCCTTGCTGTTGCCGGGAATATCGTAATGCCCGATCTTCTGGAATGACATCTGCAGATTCGTCGAGAAATGTTTGCCATCGTTGAAATTCATGCGCAAGCCTTGCGCGTCGGCATCGTTGAAGCCCTTGCGCAGTACAAATTCAAGGTCTTTCTCCTTGCTCTCCATCTTCCTCGAAACGAGGCCGGAATCGATGTCGACGCTGCCGCCGATCGCATTGCCGCCGAAACGCACGCTATCGGACGATTTGTTGACGGTCACGCTGCGCGCAAACAGGGGATCGAACGGGATGTTGATGTCGCCGCTGAGCGCATTCATGCCGAGGATGGACTGGCCATCCTCGAGAATTTGTACGCGGCTGCCGCTGAGGCTGCGAATCACGGGGGCGCCGGCATTCGGGCCGAAGGCGCTGCTTTGCACGCCAGAGACATGCTCGAGCATGCCGCCCAAAGTCCTGTTCTGCGCTTGCGTATTTTCGACCAGCACGACGCTGTCGATGCTGGAAGGCCTGTCCGCGCGGACTTTGATAGTTTGCAGGGTGACGTCGTCCGCCGCGTAAGCGAGCGGGGCAGTGGACAGCATGGCAGCTGCGAATACGTGATGGCGCATAGGACTCTCTAAACGGCGAATGGGATGCTGGCGCTGGACGCAGGCGCAGCGCGAATGTGCAGATGCAATTTAGTTGCAATAATAGCTGGCGCGTCATTCTATTGCAAGTAAACTGCATTAGTCGCACGGAAAGAGTAGCGCGGACAGCCGGCATGCGCCGGCTACCGTGTAGCAAAGTGAGGAGGTCGGATGGCCGCTATTATTAGTTGCGCGTTGCGCGTTGCGCGTGTGCGGCGCAGGCTGAATGAGTCCGCCTGCGCCCTTGTGGAGCGGTTGCTTCAGGTGGATTGCTATGGCTTTTTCGCCTGCAGCCGGCGTGAACGCCGCTTTCTTTCCCAGATGACGATGCCCGTCACCGACAGCATCGCCACCATGACACCCATGAAGGACATCATGATGCGTCCCGGCAGGCCGAGGATGCGGCCCGAGTGCAGTGGGAATTGCAGTTGCACGAAGACGTCGGCGGCCGTGCCTTCCCACGGTTTGTGCTGGCCGATGATGCTGCCGTCCATGCCGTCGATGTAGAGGTTCGACAAACCCATGCCGGCCGCGCCGAATTCATCGGCGGGATCAAAAAATGAGACGTTATAGAACGAGTAATTGCCGCCGTAATAAATGCCGCCGATGGGCGCCGTGATGCCGCGCTGCACGGCCTGCTTTTTGGCGATGGCCACGGCTTGCTCGAAACCGATCGCGGGCGTGATATACGTGCCGTAGGGTGCCGGCGTCTGCGTTTCGTACGGGCCCGGCGTGGTGGTCGAGACGAGCGACATGACGGGATAGAACACTTCGCGGTACAGGTTCAGCGAGAACGAGGTAAATGCCACGACGATGATGATGACCCACACCCATAGGCCGCCCGCGCGGTGCAAGTCGAAATTGAGCTTGTAGCCGCCGGCCGCCCAGCGCACCACCCAAGACGGTTTCCAGCGCTGCCCCCAGCTGGCGGCGTCGCGGTGGCGCGGCGTTTCATCCTGCGCGCGCGGGCGCAAACGGCGTGGCGTGGTCAGATAAAACGCCACCATGCTGTCGAGCAGCCAGATGAGGGCAACCGTGCCCATCAGCCAGTAGCCCCAGCGGTCCGTGCCCCAGAAGGCGGGCACGTGCAGGCTGTAGTGCAGGTGGCGCAAGAACGGCATCAGGCTGCGGCGCGACAGGGAAATGGCCGTCGAATCGCGCGTGCCCGTGATCTGCGCCGTGACGGGGTCGATGTAGACGGTGTTGTAGTCGAGCACGAACGGCTTGTTCGTGGCCGGGTCGGTGAGCGGGCGCACCATGAAAGCGGCCGCATGGCCTTCTTCCAGGCCCAGGGTCATGTAATTGACTTCCACGCGCGGATCGGCGGCGGCCACTTTTTGCGCCAGCACGAACGGCCGCTGCAGGGGGCCGCGGCCCGGCGTCTCCATGATGTCGGCGTTGAGCCATTCATCCAGTTCGTGGTCCCACGACGTGACGGCGCCCGTCAGGCCCGCAACGATGAGGAAGAGGGCGATGGTGAGACCGGCCCAGCGGTGTATGACAGTCCAGAAAGCGCGCATGCGGTACAAACCTTCAACATGAAACCGGCTTGTTGCCGCCAGCGGACGCCATGGCGGCGCACAGTAAGAACCAGGCATGGGCCTGGTATTTTGATAATGGGAATCGTTCTCATTATCCGCCGTGGCGCAGAGTTTGTCCAGCGACGATGCTGCTGGCCCTGTACAAAAACCGCATGCTAAGATGCTAGCAAGAAGTTAATTTACGTTCCACATGGAAATATTCAAGGTTGAAGCGGTATGCGTATAGAAGATCGGAACAATGTCCGCGTGCACGAACGCAACGATGCGCCGCTGGCGGGCGCGGCAGCCACCATGGTGTTCATGCATGGATTTGGCTGCGACCAGACCATGTGGCGCTACCTGGAACCCCTGTTTCGTCCGCACTACCGCACCGTGCTGTTCGACCTGGTCGGCAGCGGCGCTTCCGACCTGGACGCCTATGATTTCGATCGCTACGCGCGGCTCGACGCGCATGGCGCTGATTTGCGCCAGGTCATCCATGCCGTTGGCGGCGGTCCCGTGATTTGTGTCGGCCATTCCGTCAGCGCCATGAGCGCCTTGCTGGCCACCATCGCCGAGCCGGACCTGTTCGCCGCGCAAGTCATGTTGGCGCCGTCGCCGTGCTATGTCGACGATGCGGCGGCCGGCTACCGGGGCGGCTTCAGCCGTGCCGATATCGACGACTTGCTGGGCGCCATGGACAGCAATTACCTGGGCTGGTCCGCCAGCATGGCGCCTGCCATCATGGGCGCGCCCGGGCAGCCGGGGCTGGGAGACGATCTTGTGAACAGTTTTTGCCGCACGGACCCGGCCATCGCCCGGCATTTTGCGCAAACCACGTTTTTGTCCGACCACCGCGCCGTCTTGCCACACAACAGCACGCCGGCCCTGATCGTGCAATGCAGCGACGACTTCATCGCGCCGCCGTCCGTGGGCGAATACTTGCGCGAGATGCTGCCGCGCAGCAGCCTGCACGTGGTCGAGAACATAGGCCATTGCCCGCACATGAGCGTGCCCGATGCCAGCTACCGCGCCATCCGCCATTTTCTCGACGGCCTGCACCTGTAATGCGCGACACGATGCCTTCCTTGCCTGATACCAATACCTTGTTCCAGCACGCCGCCTGCGGCTTGCTGCTGTGCACGGCCGACGGCACCATCGTGCAGGCGAACGCCACCTTTTGCGGCTGGCTCGGCTATGGCGCCGCAGAATTACTCGGAAAAAAGAAACTGCAAGACTTGCTGACCATCGGCGGGCGCGTATTCCACCAGACGCACTGGCTCCCCTTGATGCAGGTGCAGGGCAGCGTGTCGGAAATCCTGCTCGACATGCGCCAGCGCCAAGGGCAGTCGATCCCCATGCTGTTCAACGCCGTGCGCCGCGTGCACGAGGGCGTGCGTTATGACGAGATCGCCGTCTTTGTTGCCAGCGACCGGCGCAAATACGAGCAGCAGCTGCAACTGGCGCGCAAGGAGGCTGGCGAGCTCAACGAGCAGCTGGCGGCCGCCGACCGGCGCAAGGACGAGTTCCTGGCGACCCTGGCGCACGAGCTGCGCAATCCGCTGGCGCCCATGCGCAATGTGCTGGAAGTGCTGCGCCTGACGCAGCTGGATGATCCGCAGCTGCGCTGGGCCCGCGACGTGCTGGGCCGGCAAGTGGGCCACATGACGCACCTGGTCGACGATTTGATGGAAGTGTCGCGCATCACACGGGGGCGCCTGGAACTGCGCCGCGCCAGCGTGGAACTTGCCCCCGTGGTGGAAGCGGCCCTGCACAGCGTGGCGGAGCTGGCGGCGCAGTCCGGCCACGAGGTGCACGTGGAGCAATGGCCGCAAGCCATCTGGCTCGACGCCGATGCCACGCGCCTGGGGCAGATGGTCGCCAACCTGCTGACCAACGCCGTCAAATACACGCCTGCCAACGGCGTCATCGGCCTGGAAGTGGCGTGCACGGACAACGAAGTGCACATTACCGTGCGCGATTCGGGCATCGGCATCGCGCCCGAGCACCTGGACAAGGTCTTCGACATGTTTTCTCAGCTCGAGCCGGCCCTGTCGCGGGCCCAGGGCGGCCTGGGCATCGGCCTGTCGCTGGTGCGCGGCCTGGCCGAATTGCATGGCGGCAGCATCAGCGCGCACAGCGATGGCGTCGGGATGGGCAGCGCCTTCACCTTGCGCCTGCCGCTGCCCGCCGTGCCGCTGCAAGCGCCGCCCGAGCCCAACCGCCGCTTGCTTGCCGGTACGCGCGAGGGCAAGGTGCTGGTTATCGACGACAGCGCCGACGCGGCCGAAAGCCTGGCGCTGGCGCTCGACATCCTCGGCTATGAAGTGCGCACGGCCTACGACGGCCCGGCCGGCATGGCGGCCGCGCAAGTTTTCATGCCGCAAGTCATCCTGCTCGACATCGGCTTGCCGGACATGAACGGCTACGAGGTGGCGCGACTGTTGCGCAGCCAGGCCTGCGGCCAGCACGCCATCCTCGTGGCCGTCACGGGCTGGGGCCAGGATAAGGACCGCCAGATGGCATCCGATGCGGGATTTGATCTGCACCTGACCAAACCTGTGGATTTTTATGCGCTTGATGCGGTGCTGCAAAAGATGCTGCAGGTGGGGTGAGGAGGGCATCAGAAAAATGAAAGACATGCAACAACTGACAGAACTTGAAATCGCCGTTTTCCAGCTGAGCATGGGTTTTGCCCCGGCGGACCGCTGCGTGGACTGGGCCGTGGAACGCCTGCGCCTGGACCAGGAAGGCGACGACCTCGAGGTCGTGCTGCTGGCCAGCGCCCGCGGCCGCGACGAGGTGCTGCCGCTGGCCGACGTGATCATCGAGCGCTACCGTGGCGCGCAGCGGCTCGATCAGCAATTTCTGGCTGGCAAATACATTGTCGAGTTGCGCTCAGCTTATCTGGCAGGGAGCGAAAGCGTGTTGTCGCTCGACGCCATCTTGACCCGCTTGTACCCGGCGCTCGATTATCCCGACTGGCTGGTCATGCTAAGCCGCAATTGTGAATACGCGACGGACGTGGCCGATTTCGAGCAGCCGTTCGAAGATGAATTTCACTATGTCGCCAGCTTGTGGGCGCAAGCGGAGAGCCTGGCCGCGTTTGAGAGCGCATACAGCCGCGAGACGTCGAACCGGCATGATGCGACCGGCGCCGCAGGCGGGCCTCTGACCGTCCCATGAAAAAAATCGATATTTTTGTCTGTTCCGATACAGAAATACGCTCATGTGCCAGCTGGCAGGATGCCTTCGACTCCTTTCCTGTCACCGGCATCACCTTGCCTGGGGAGCTGGATTTTGCGTCGCTGGGGCAATTGTTGACGCACTCGACGGCGTCTGTCCTTAGGCCCGTGCCTATTCTGGGGGGCGATCTGTACGTGTTCAGTACTGCAATAGGGCAGGCGCTCGACCGGATAGCGGCCGACGACCTGGCCGATATCGCGGTGGCGTGGGCGCAAACCGCGCCATGGGCTGGGCTGGAAGTCAATCCCGTCGATCTGGCAGGATTCCTGATGGAGTTGAAAGCGAACTGGCATCGATCCGCCACGCCGGATAAGGCCTTGTTTCTGTGGCTGGACGCTTGATGGCAAGTGCATGGCCGGGCTTGGTCACCGTATAATTTGCGCAAATCATTTCGCCGGGAATAACGTGCAACACAAAACCATAGGGCTCATCGGCGGCATCGGCTGGGCCTCCACCCTGGAATACTACCGCCTGCTCAATGAAATGCTGGTGGCGCGCATCGGCCCCGCGCATAGCGCGCGCATCATGCTGGTCAGCCTGGACCAGGCCGATTTCGTTGCGCACGCGGCGCAAGCCGATTCGCACGCCATCGAGCACTTCCTGGTCAAGGAAGGGCGGCGCCTGCAAGGCATGGGCACGGATTTCTTCCTGTTATGCGCGAATGGCGCACACCGTTTCGCGCCGGCCATTGTGCCGGGGATCGGCTTGCCTTTCATCAGCATCGTCGAGGAGACGGCGAAGCGGGTGCAGCAGTCGGGCTTGCGCAAGGTCGGCTTGCTGGGCGTCAAGCAGACCATGGCGGGCCGCTTTTATCACGACGCGCTGGAGCAGTTGGGTATCGCCACGGTGACGCCCGATGCGACCGACCAGGAAGTCGTCCACGACATTATCTACAAGGAGTTGGTACAGAATATTGTTACCGATTCCAGCCGGAATATCTTTCTGGATATCATCGAGAAACTGCGGCTGCAAGGCGTGCAGGGCGTGATTCTGGGCTGCACGGAGATTCCCTTGCTGGTCAAGCCCGCCGATGTCGACTTGCCGCTATTTAATACCACGGCGATTCACTGCGAGGCAGCGGTGGCGTTTGCCATCGAGCACTAGACGAGCGGGCAGTGAACGGCCACCTGAACAGGCCGCCGCTCACTGAACGGATTAGGCCGGCTGCGCGCCGCCCACATTGCGGCTGCGGTTTTCCACCAGCACGGAAATGCCGAGCACGACGATGCCGCCGCAGGCCAGCATGGCGCCGACCCAGCCTGTCGAGCGCAGGCCCATGCCCATGGCGATGGCGATGCCGCCGGCCCAGGCGCCCAGGGCGTTGGCGATGTTGAAGGCGGAATGGTTGAGGGCGGCGGCCACGGTTTGTGCGTCGCCGGCCACGTCCATCAGCCGCGTCTGCACGGCCGGGGCGACGGCGATGCCGGCGCCGATGGCGAACAGGTTGATCGCCGTCAGCCACACATTGCTGCTGGTATAGGTAAAGGCGGCCAGGGCGGCCACGTTCCACAGCAGCACGCCGAAGATGGTCCACAGGCGCGAACGGTCGGCCAGCCAGCCGCCGATCAGATTACCCACGGTCATGCCGACGCCGATGATGGCCAGCAAGATGGAAATGACGAGGGGGGACACTTTCGTGATTTCCAGCAAGGTTGGCGTAATAAACGTGTAGACGGCGAACATGCCACCGAAGCCGATCGCCACCATCAGCAGGGTCAGCCACACTTGCAGACGGCGGAACACGCCCAGTTCGCGGCGCGGGCTCGAGTCGCCGGCGGCCACCATCGGCACGAAGATGCGCACCATCAGCATGGTCAGCAAGCCCAGCGCGGCGACGAGCAAGAAGGCCGAGCGCCAGCCCAGAGTCTGGCCGATATACGTGGCCAGCGGCACGCCGAAGATATTCGCCACGGTCAAGCCCATCAGGACACGGGCCACGGCCTGGCCCCGCTTGTCCGGTTCGGCCAGAGCGGCCGCCACCAGTGCCGCCACGCCGAAATAGGCGCCGTGCGGGATGCCGGCGACAAAACGCGCCACGACCAGCAAACCATAGTTGGGGGCGATGGCGCTGAGCAAGTTGCCGCCAGCGAACATCAGCATCAGACAGATCAGCATCAGCCGGCGCGGCATGCGGGCCAGGAAGATCGTGATCAGAGGAGCGCCGATGACCACGCCCAGCGCATAGGCGCTGATCATGTGGCTCATCTGCGGCAAGGTCGTGCCCAGGTCGTCGGCCACCACGGGCAGGATGCTCATGGAGGCAAATTCGCCCGTACCGATGGCGAGGCCGCCGATGGCCAGGGCCAGGTCGGCATAACCAGCGCCAAAAGGCGCGGTGACGCGCGGAATCAATGGGTCTACGGAGGCGTGCATGTTCTTGTTAGTTGGGTAAAGAATGACAGGGTGGAGAGGCGCGCTGTGGCCCGGCCGGAAGTGGCAATGCGCCACCGGAGTCGACGGCCGGCCGGTATTTTCGGGCTACAGGAACTGCCCAAAGACAACATTGTAAAAGATTCGGGCAAGCTCTGCTGGGCGATGGCTGAAATCTGCTGCACTGCACACAACCGCGATTGCTCTTGTTGTTAACGATAACACGGAATCTGCGCGATTCCGCCACAGGGCAGGCGAAGAAACGCTGGCTGTGGCGGAAATGGTCTTTGTGGTGTGTTACTTCGATAATGATTGCTGCAGCGCTTCCAGGCCCGCCACGTAGATGCCGTGGAACAGGTCCGTCACTTCCTGCTCGCCCACGCCGACCGGCGTGAAGCGGCCCGACCAGGTGACCCGCGCGCCATCGCTGCCGGGAATCGCGCTCACTTGCAGGGTGGACAAATAATCCGTGACGGGAAACGGCGCCTGCAGAATGGAATAGCTGTAGCTGCGCGCTGCATTGTCGTACGCCTCCAGCTGCTCGACGATGACGTCGCCGGCCGGATTGGCCAGATGGCGGATGCGGCCTCCGTCGCTTAATGTGCTGCTGGGAATGTAGGGCAGCCAGTCGGGCAGCGAGTTGAAGCCGCCGATCAGTTGCCACACTTGCGCCGGCGTGGCGGCGATGTCGATCGAGGTGGTGGTATGGGCCATGATGGTCTTCCTTTATATATTAGTTGCTGCCAGTTGGCAGCGGCGCGAATGCCGACACCAGTTGCTCGGCGCGCATGTCTTGCCAGAAGGCGGCGGGGATGATGCTGTTCAATGCTTGCAGGTCTTCGGCCAGGCGTTCCGGACGGCTGGCGCCGGGGATCACGGCAGCCACGGCCGGGTTGGCCAGCGAGAATTGCAGGGCGGCCGCCTTCACGCTGACGCCGTGGCGCGCGGCAATCGCCTTGATGCGTTCCACTTTCGCGATGATCTCGGGCGAGGCTTTCTGGTATTCGAAATGCGCGCCGCCGGCCAGGATGCCCGAGCTGTAGGGGCCGCCGACGACGATGTCGACGTTTTGCTTGGCCGCGGCAGGCATCAATCGCTGCAGCGCCCGTTCATGGTCGAGCAGAGTGTAGCGGCCGGCCAGCAGGAAGGCGTCGGGCTGGGCTTCGGCCAGGTCCAGGGTCAGTTCCAGCGGCTCCACCTTGTTCACGCCCACGCCCCAGGCCTTGATGACGCCTTCTTCACGCAAGCGGGTCAGCACACGGAAGGCGCCCGTGCGGGCAGTTTCAAATTGCGTCAACCAGTTGTCGCCGTGAAAATCCTGGGCGATGTCGTGTACCCAGACGATGTCGAGGTGGTCCGTATCCAGGCGTTTCAAACTGTCTTCGATCGAGCGCAGGGTGGCGTCGGCCGAGTAGTCATCGACGATTTTGTTCTTGCGGCCAAATTCGAACAAGCCGCCTTTTTCGCCCAGTTCGCGGCTTGCCGGGTCTTCCAGTTCATCGAGGATGAGGCGACCGACCTTGGTGCTCAGTACGTATTCGTCGCGGCGGCGCTGCTTCAGGGCGGCGCCCAGACGCAGCTCGGCCAGGCCGGCGCCGTAGAACGGGGCCGTATCGAAGTAGCGGATGCCCGATTTCCAGGCCGCGTCGACGGTCGCCAGCGCTTCTTGCTCGGGAATGTTGCGGAACATATTACCCAGCGGCGCCGTGCCGAAACCCAGTTTGCCTGTCAGTAAGTGTTTGATACTCATGATGTTTTCCTTCAATGTGTGGATCAGTGAAGACAGAATAGCTGGACAAGTTAAGCCTGTCCAAGACATAATTGGCGTAACTTGAGTCCTGAAAGGTCTAATATGCTGGACATCCGCCAATTGCAATACTTCATCGCCGTGGCCGAGGAAGAACACGTGGGGCGCGCCGCCGAGCGCCTGCATATTTCCCAGTCGCCGCTGAGCCGGCAAATCGCCCAGCTGGAAGACAGGCTGGGTCTGACATTGTTCGAGCGCAGCGCGCAGCGCATCCGCCTCACGCGCGACGGCCATACTTTTCTCGCCGAAGCGCGCGCTTTTATCACACACGGGAATCGCCTGGAAGCCCTGGCGAAACGCCTGGGACGGGGCGACGAGGGCGGCCTGTGCATCGGCTATATCGAGAACGCCATGCATGCGGGCGTCCTGCCCGATGGCTTGCGTGCTTTGCGCGCCACGCGCCCGCAGGTGCACATCGCCCTGTACAACCTGCATTCGGCCGAGCAAATCGAGGGCTTGCGCCAGCGCAGCCTCGATATCGCGCTGCTGTGCGAACCGCCGCTGCCGAACGACCCGGACCTCGATTGCGCGCAAGTGCTGAGCGACCCCATGCTGCTGGCCTTGCCGGAGACGCATCCGCTGGCGCACAAGGCCGAACTGACGCCGGAGGACCTGGCGGGCCAGGAGTGGATTGCCGTGCTGCACAAGGAAAGCGTGCTGAAACACGATAACTTCATCGCCGCCTGCGCGCGCGCCGGTTTTACGCCCGATATCCGCATGGAAGCGACGGAACCGCTGACGGCGCTGGGTTTGGTGGCGGCCGGGCTGGGCATGGCCATGATCCAGCACAGCTTGCGCCAGCACGCGCCGGCCGGCGTGATCGTGCGCGCACTGCCGTGGTTCAGCTATCGCACGCCCTTGTGGCTGGCCTGGCACAAGGTCAACCTGCGTCCGCTGGTGGGGATTTTCCGTGAAACCTTGCTGGAGCAGACCAGCGGTGTGGCCATGCCGGAGCAAAAAGACGTATAAATAAGGCAATCATCTGTGGGGAGATTGCCATGTTCGATCTGGATGTGCCGGTGTGGGAACTGGTGGCGCGCGCCGTCATCGTCTACCTTGCCTTGCTGCTGATGGTGCGCATGACGGGCAAGCGGACGGTGGGGCAATTCACGCCGTTCGATTTGCTCGTCGTCATGCTGCTGAGCGAAGCCGTATCGAATTCCTTGTCCGGAGGCGACGATTCCGTTCCTGCCGGCCTGGTACTGGCATTGACCCTGATCTGCCTCAACATGCTGATCGCATGGCTGAGTTCGCGCAGCCGCAAGTTCGCCGAGCTGGTCGACGGTACGCCCGTGCTGCTGGGGCGCGACGGGCAGATTTTTGAGGATGTCGTCAAGAAATGCCGGGTGGCCGGCGGCGATGTGGAACAGGCGCTGCGCGAGGCCGATTGTCCGTTGGCGGACATGAAATGCGCGTTCCTGGAAGCGGACGGCAAGATCACCATTTTGCAAAAGGCGGGCTAGCGGCTTGCCCACGCTGCGTTTCCTTCCACCGTGCGTCGCTTGCTGTCTGTGTGATTCCTGCCGCCACGGCGGGCCAAGGCGGCAGGGCAGGCTTACAGCGTGGTCTGTCGGGCAGTTCGCAGCGGAGGCGGGGCCATGACAGGCGTCTTGGTCAGCTGTGCTTTCAAACTTGCAAATAGCGACCAGCAGGGGATGGCCATCTTCTGGACCTGTTGCGCCTGCGGGCCGCCGGGCAGCTTGCTCCACGGCCCCACGTTGAGGCTGCCATCCTTGATATTGATGCTGTAGAGGGCTGTGTACAGGGCTGGCGTATCGGTCGCGATGTAGGCGACTTCTCCGCCACGTTGTGCAGGTGTAACGGTGCGTGTCGTGATGCTGGCGAACAGGGTGCCATCCTTGCACGGCGACAGCGACTGGATGCCGATCAGCGGCGGGTAGGGAATCCTCGTCTGGGTGTATCTGTCCCACCACGTTTTGCCCGGATGGGTATGCGTGTCGCCGATGAGCGCTTCGGGGATATGGCTGATCCATCTGGGCGATTTGATGATGCCGCGTATACAGCTGATGACCGAGGCGTGCGTGGCGCACGCCAGGCCCATCGGCCCGAAAACCCAGACGTAGTAGGGATCGACATCGATACCGGTATAGCTGCCCCACGGCGCTGGCACGTAGCAGCGGGTATTTGACTGGTCGACGTAAAGCTCGCCGGAAGCGGCAAGGGCGCCGTACATGATGGAGTTGTAATGGTCCGTCCCTTGCAGGAGGGCAGGCAGCATGGCGGCCCCGTCCGGGTCATCCGGCAATGTCGCGGTCGGATGGGTGATGGCGCGGACGTTGACGACGCCGGCCTTGGTCGCCGGTTGCCAATTTCCGGCCTTCAACTCTCCGCTGTCATTCAATTGATGCAGCTTGATGGAACCTTGCCTGCCTTCATTGCGTGCCGTGTAGACGAACGATGCGTGGCTGTCGTCGGGGGACGGCAGCGCCCAGACGTCATGGAATTTATCACCGGATACTTCTTTCATGCCCGACACTTCAATCGTGGTCGGATCCATCCAGCCGTGTTCCATGTCGCCGTTATCGGACGCGCTCCAGTGCTGGCAGAAGAAAAGGTGATAGCGCGGCTTCAGCGAGCCCGCCTCCGTCTTTGGCATCGTCATGGCGAAGCGGCGGCCACGATTGCCGTAGCCGATCTGAAAAGGCTTCCATTCGCCGGTCCGCGTGACGGTGCTTCCCGTCGCGGCGTAGAGGTTCTTGCTCATGTTGGTGCCCAGGTGAACGAACAGGCCCCGGTCGCGGGCGACCGGTTCGATCGCCTTCAGGCATTCCAGCATCTGGGTATTGCCGTCGTTCCACAGCTTGGGCAGCGCCTCCATGTCCGCTTCGAGCCGTATCAAACGGTCGTAGATCGCGTCATACTCGTGCGGCGTGTTCTTGTAGTCCGGATTTCGAATCGAGGCCTGCTCTAGCTGCCGCCCCACCATTTCATGGTCGACGAGGGACTCCAGCAGTACATGGGCGAGCAGCGCATCGGCGTAGGTGCGGCAGAAAACGCCGAGGATTTCCGGCCATTTCTCCAGGTCCTGGGTTTTTTCGTCCTTCAGCCATTCGGCGGTCATCCATTTGTCGTATAAAACGGAAATAATGGTAAACGCATTATTTATTGAAATAATGCAACTATCGAGACATTTGTGCACCTTCACCCGATTCTCCACCGTGTTCAAGGGCGTCGGCAGAATTTCGGACAGATCCAGTTTGATGCGGCCTATGGTCGCCATGTATTGATCAACCGCACTGCCATTGGCCTTGACCTCACGCAGTTTTTCATCCGCGTTCAACCCTTTCATCGCCTCAATGATCTGATCCTTGAGAGAAGGTTGCTTTGGCCCGAAATAGGTGAGCAGTTGACCGACAATGCTGAACAGGGCGCCGAATATCGCGCCGTACGGACCGGCGCCGGCTGACAGGCTGCCGATCAGCTGCATGCCGGCGGCGCAGATATCCATGATGGCGGCGCTGCCGTTGACATAGTCGCCCGACTTGAAGGCGCTGGCCGCGGACAGCACGCCCTTGACCATATTGGGCAAGTTCTTGTTGATGGCGTCCGTGACGTCCTTTGCATATTTCTTGGCATCCGCGCTGGCGTTCTTGTCGGCCAGGATGCGTTTTGCCCCTTCATACTCCGCCTGCATTTTCCGTGTCGCCGCCTCGAATGCCCTTGCTTGCGCGGGGTCCATGCTCGATTGCGCGTGCAAGGCCATCAATTCAATCTGTTTCTTGAGGAGGTCGAGATCGGGATCCAAGTTGTCATCCTTTCAATGAGGCATCGATACTGCTTGTATAAAGGCAAAATATTGCATTCATACTAATCTTGGCGTCGAGGTGCGCAAGCTGTATTTGCATGACGGCAGCCATGCTGATGGCCAGGATGGGCGAATCGCTCTGATGTCATTCGGAGACGGCAGGCGCAGGAATTTCTGATCCCATGGAAAATATTGACACGCAGAATATGAAAGCGACTATGCCTACGATAGTTGCCGGGCGCGGACGGGCGCTGCCAGCTTCGCTCAGATATTCTTGCTGCTTTTCAGGTGCAGGGGCAGCCACCACCACATGCAAATGATGAGTGACCCCATCAGCACGCCGGCGATGATGCCGGCGATGTGGCCGAACACTTCCGACATCACGAGGTTGGTACCTAAAATAAACGCCAGCGCCAGGGAAAAAGCGCCGCACATCATGATGCGGTCGGCCACGCGCTTGAAGCGTTCACGGTCTTGCAGCGGGCGCATCACGCGGTGCTGGATGGCTGGCGCGCTGAGCAGTACCAGGCTCGTCATGGACAGGAAAAACGTCAGCAGGAAAACGACTTTTTCCGCCTGCACGATCTTTGCGAAGCCGCCGTTGAAGGGCAGGATGATGAGAAAGGCCGTCAGCATCTGCGCGCCCGGCAAGAGGATGCGCAATTCGCTGAGCAGGTCGGACAAGTCGCCTTCGTCGCCTGGCTGGCCATCTTCATCCTGGTGTGGCGTTTGTGGCATGGGGCCGTCCTCGTGGTGGTGATGGCGCCAGTCTACGCACAAGCGACCAGGCTGACTGTGGGCGGGCGCACCTTCAGACGCATTGCGTCAGAACCATTGCGCGTAGCGTTGGCGCAGCCGCCACAAGGGCGTCGAGACGATGGCCGTGGCGCTGTGCGAGGCGTCGTGGCCGCAATGGCCGCAGCTGTGGCGCCGGTGCGGCGCCAGTGCGAAGCTGCCCAGGTCCAGGTGCGGGTGGCCGCAGCGGGCGCAGTCGCTGCAGTCCAGCGACGTGCCCGCCTGCAAGGCGGCGGTGAAGGCTTGCGCGGCGGGCGGCGTGATGTTCAGCTGTACGACATCGGGCGGGAACAGGCCGGGCAGGGCGCGGCAATCGATTGCCAGCGCGGCCGCATCGCGTGCCAGCAGGGCGCCGCCGTCATCGGCCCTGGCGCGCAGTTGCAGCAGGCCATCGGGGGCCAGGGACAATGTCGTGGCGTGAAACTGGCTGGGGTCGAACAGCGCCGGATACAGCACGTAGCCCATGGGGCTGGCGTGCTGGCGGCAACGCATCTGCCGCGTTGCCTGCCAGTCGGCCACGTCGGCCTGCGTGCCCCAGTAGCATTGGTGCGTGCGGCACCAGTGGCGCGCCGCGCCATTGCGGAACTTTCCGGCTGGCAGCAGATCGCACACGATGATGGCGTCTTCGCCCGCGCCGGCGCGAAAGTGGCCCGTGATGTGCTGGGTGGTGACGGCAAGGTGGCCCGTGCTCGCTTGCAGGGGCCAGCAGATGCCGGGCAGGCTCAGCGGCGTAGCCAATGAGGCCTCTGCAAGGCTATCGGCTTGCCAGCCGATAGTGGCCCGGAATGAAAAAACCCGCCGTCTCGGGCGGGCTGTGCTGACGGGAATGCCTGCGGCATGGCCCGGTTTATTCTTCCGTATCGGCCAGGGTGACGATGGCGCGCGCCCACTTCGAGTATTTCAGGTTCGCCAGATCGCGCACGGTCTTGACATTGAACGCCTGCTTGAGCAGCTCAGCATCCTTCTCGCTCACGCCTTGCAGCGCATCGACGGGTGCATCAGCGATTTCCTTGAACGTCTTTTTTTCGTAAGCCTTGTCTACCGCTTTATTGATGTTCATGTGTTGATACTCCTCAGTAAGTGGGAAAATTAATTCTACACGTTTTTGCAAACTGTCAATTTACGCTTGCAAGTTGGGCCGAACTAAATATGATGGAGGTGGATGCCTCGACAGTGAGGCGATCTGTGCGTTCGCCTCGGGATTGTAATTATGGCATTGTTATTATTCATAGTATAATGATTTCCATGGCGCAGAATGGTCTGCGTTCATGCCGGACGCCGCAGTCATGCGGCACCAATCGATAGCGTTCAGGAGAATACGATGAGTTTGCTAGATCAACTTGCAGGACAGGCGATGAGCGCTTTGGGCAACAAAAGTGCTGACGGGGAAGCCCCATCGGGATTGATGGCCAGTGTGATGGACCTGGTCAACCAGCATGGCGGCTTGCCCGGCCTGCTGCAGAAATTCCAGGAAAGCGGCCTGGGCGACCAGGTGGCCAGCTGGATCGGCACGGGCGCCAATGCGCCCGTCTCCGGCGAACAGATCAAGGATGCGCTCGGCAGCGACACGATCAGTCAGATCGCGGAAAAAGCGGGCGTCGCACCGGACGCGGCCTCGGGCGGCCTGGCCGCCTTGCTGCCCCAGCTGATCGACAAGCTGACGCCGAACGGTCAAGTGCCGGAAGGCAATGACCTCGTCAGCCAGGGTTTGAATATGCTCAAGGGCAAGATTTTCGGTTGATTCCCTGGCCTTGAAATGAAAAACCTCGCAGCAATGCGAGGTTTTTTTATGTGCAAGGTTTTTGGCAGAGAAGCGCGAGCGTCTGAAAAACGCCTGTGGCTAGGCGCGGCCCCGAAGACAGTACGAATAGTACGGCGAGGGGCAGGCAACAACGCCACGGGCGTTTTTCAGGCGGCGGCCATCATGCCGAAATATGGCTGCTCGACAGTCAGCCTGGCCGTACTCCCCTCGACCAGATACGAGCAATAGCGGCGCCGCTCGGCGATGCCGCCGCGTCGCTCCATCAGTTCGCCCAGCATGGCGACGGCATCGGTGGCCATCTTTTGCACGGGCTGGCGCAGGGTGGTGATGTCGTAGCTGAGCCAGCCCGATGCTTCCAGCGCGTCGAACCCGGCCACCGACATTTGCAGCGGCACCTCGATGCCCATCTGGTGGCGCGCCGTGTCGAGGCAGCCGATGGCCATGATGTCGTTGCCGCAGATGACGGCGTCGGGCACGCGGCCCAGGCGGTCGATGACCTTGCGCAAGCCGCGTCCGCCGCTGGCGTAATCGTAGTTGCCGCTGACGACGATGGGCGCGGGCAAGCCCAGGGTCAGCAGACGGTCCAGCATGCCGGCCTTGCGTTCCTGCGCGACGGCCGAATCGCCGGGGCCGTCGATGATGGCGAACTGGCGGTGGCCCGCTTCGGCCAGGCGCGAGACGAGCAGGCGCGCCGCTTCGCCCTGGTCGCACAGCACGGCGTGCACGGCGTGTTCGCGCGGGCTGCGGTTGAACAGCACCAGCGGCACGTCGCGCCGGCCGAATTCAGCCATCTGCTCGTCCGACAGGCAGGCGGCCACGATGGCGCCATCGACCTGGTATTGCCACACGTCGCACAAGACCTTGCCGATGTCCGCTTCGCGCTCCAGAGTAAACAATAAGAGACGCTTGCCCTGGCGGGCGATTTGCTGGCTCAGGTCGGACAATACTTGCGGATAGTACAGATTGGCCAGGTTGGAAATGATGACGGCCACCAGATTCGAGCGGCGCGTGATCAGGCTGCGCGCGGCCGCATTGGGAATGTAGTCGAGGCTGATGGCCGCCTGCATGACCTTGGCGTGGGTGGATTGCGAGATGCTGGCGCCCGGCTTGAAGCAGCGCGAGACGGCCGATTGCGACACGCCGGCCAGCAAGGCCACGTCATACGAGGTCACGCGCCGTCCGTCGCCGGATACGGGGCGGGTGGCGGTGCTGGGTGTCCGGGCTACAGTATTCTTTTTTCGCATATTGGTCTGGCAAGCAACCTGTCTCAAAGTATTCCTGCAGGCCCGGCCGCTTGTGGCGGCCTGGGCGGGAAAAATGAGCATAGCGAAAATATTTCCATGTGGCAAGACTGTTTTCTTATCCATGTTGCAAATAATTTGATCTAATGGCAAGTGGTATGCCTGCTCCTCAATCGGGACTGTCGCAGGGGCCGCTGCCATAGGGGCTGATGCGTCCCGGCGGGTCCACGCGGCGGGCGCTGAAGTCGCTGGCCAGGGTGGATAAGGGCAAGTCCGCCGCGGCGCTCGCTTCCGTGCCGCTGACCGTGCCCCGCACGGTCAAAGCGACATGCACCCAGGAACCATAGTTGCGCGGATAGCTGACGGTGACGGTAGCAATGCCCAGCGCGTCGCTCAGGCCGCTGGCGCTGACGGTCAGGGGGATGCCCGGGTCGAGCACGCCATTGCCGTTGCGGTCGTAGGCAGTGTCAAAAATGCCATTACGCAGCACGTCCTCGTTGGCGCAGAGGTAATTGGGCAGGGCCAGGCGCCAGACGCCCGTGTCGGGGAACTCGGGCTTGTCCGCCTGCCACACGTAAGATCCCTTGGCATAGCGGCTGGG
>NZ_LBCO01000033.1:400140-420290 GCF_000988085.1 Janthinobacterium sp. KBS0711
AGTGATGGCGACGCCCGGCACGGCGTTACCGGCGCTGTCGGAAACGAACACGGCAAAGTCCTTCTGCAGCACGCTGGCCGAATATTCGCGCAACAGGCTGCCCGTGCCCAGCTTGATCGACAGCGCTTGCCGTGCCACAGTCAGGCGCACGAGGGCCGTGGCCGCCGCTTGCGGCGCGCCCTCGATGCGGGCCTGGATCAGCACGCCATCGCGGCCGCTGTCGGCTGGTCCCGCCACGTACTCGGCGCGCGCCAGGCCGTCGCTGCCCGTCAGTACGCGGCCCGCCTGCCGCAGGTAGCCGCCGCTGGGGTCGCTCAAGATGGTAAACAGCACGGGCGCGTTCTTGACCAGGTTGTTGGCCGCGCCATCGCGCACCACGGCGCCGATGGTGCTGGTGCTGGCGTTGTCGGCCGAAGTGGTCGTGTTGGCGCGCAGCACGGCCGGCTCCGCTTGCACGGCCAGTTTGCTGGCAGGGCTCAATGGCGCGACGAATTCCAGCCGCGTCTGCGCCGAGGGGCCGCCGGCCACGGCCACCGTGATGGTGGCCACACCCGCGTTGGCCGATTGCACATAGCTGCGCGGCAAGTTGCCATTGCTGAACATCAAGCTGGCAGGCAAGGCCTGGCTGCAGGCGCTGTCCGCAAACAGGCTGCCGCGCGAGGTCGACAGGCTGGCGCTGCCCGTTTGCGCCACGCCCGCCTTGTCGTAGCGCACGTCGATGGGCTGGCACGCCAGGGTGACCACTTCCGGCAACACGTCAGCGCCGTTGGCGTCCGGGCTCACGGCCGGGCTCAGGCGCAGGTCGCTGCCCGCCACGGCGTACGCTTGCGTGGCGGCGGCGCCCAGCGCGCCGACGGAGACGGCATCCTTGCCCAGGCTGCCTGCGGTCAGGCGCAGCACCAGCTGGCCTTGTGCATTGCTGAGCGCTGCGCCGCCATCCTTGACACGCACGCCGTTGCCGGCGCCCGTGCTGTAGGCGATGGCGGCGCCGGCAACGGGTTTGCGCGCCGAGTCGCGCACGGTGATGGTGAGGTCGGCGCCCTGGCCCAGCATCAAGGCGGCCGGCCCCAGCACTTCCACGGTGCTGCCCGTGACCGCTACCGTGCCCTTGCCGCTGCGCGTGCCGACAGTGGCCATCACGGTAATGCTGCGGTTGCTGTTGGCGCCTCCCGTGCCCAGCAGGGCGCGCGCCTGGCCATTCTTGTCCGTCACGGCGTCGACGCTGCCGAGGATGCCGGAATCGGTAGCAAAGGAAATCTTCGCGTTGGGCAAGGCCAGGTTGGCGCCATCCTTGACGAGGGCCGTGACGGCCACTTCGCCGCCGGCCAGGCCCGCCGAGGCCAGTTCCGTGCTGGAAAACACGAGGTTGACGGCGCTGGCCAGGGGGGCCGGCTCGGGTGGGGTGACGGGCGGAATTACGGGTGGCGTCACTGGCGGGGTGACCGGTGGCGTGACGGGCGGATTGAGGGGTGGCGGGCTGCCGCCACAGCCTGCCGTGCTGTGCAGCCCGCAACCGGCGCCGGCCTGGGTATCGGCCGAACCGCCGCCGCAGCCGGCCAGGGAAACGAGGAAAGCCGCCAGCAAGGCAGCGGACAGGTGGCGCAGGGGAGCATGGGGCACGATGGGTCTCCGGTGGCTGGCCGAGTTGCTCGGCGTTAATTTCCCAAGAGTATCTTTTGCGTGCGGCTGGTACTTGATGCAAAGCAAGCTTATGCTGTTGACCGGGCTGAACGGGTTTTGCTGGTGCAAAAGCCTGCCTTCTGATAACATAACGCCCCTTTATTCAGGGAAGGGTCGACATGGCCAATGCTTGCGGCGTCGATTTCGGCACGTCAAATTCCACGGTAGGCTGGGCACGTCCCGGGCAGAGCACCATGCTCGGCCTGGAAGATGGCAAGACGACCTTACCGTCCGTCGTCTTCTTCAATGCGGAAGACGAGGAAGTCAGTTTTGGCCGCGCGGCGCTGGCCGGCTATCTGGCCGGTTACGAGGGGCGCTTGATGCGCTCGCTGAAAAGCTTGCTGGGCACGAGCCTCATCGATGGCCAGACGGAAGTCGGCGGCCGCGCGCTGCCGTTCCGTATGTTGCTGGCGCAATTCATTGGCGAAGTGAAACGCCGCGCCGAGCAGTCCGCCGGCCGCGAATTCTCGTCCGCCGTGTTCGGCCGTCCCGTTTTCTTTATCGACGACAATGCGCAAGCGGACCAGCTGGCGCAGGACACCCTGGCCGAAGTGGCGCGCTCCGTCGGCTTCAAGGATGTCGCCTTCCAGTTCGAGCCGATTGCCGCAGCGTTTGACTACGAGTCGCAGATCGCCAAGGAAGAGCTGGTGCTGATCGCCGACATCGGCGGTGGTACGTCCGACTTTTCGCTGGTCCGCTTGTCGCCGGACCGGGCGAAAAAGGCCGAGCGCCGTGACGATATCCTTGCCACGGGCGGCGTACATATCGGTGGCACGGATTTCGATAAATACCTGAGCCTGTCTTCCGTCATGCCTCTGCTCGGCTATGGCAGCCGCCTGCACAACAATAGCGAAGTGCCGTCCAGCTATTATTTCAACCTGGCGACGTGGCACACGATCAACCTGGCTTACACGAAGAAGATCTGGGTGCAGTTGGCCGACGTGTGCCGCGATGCGCGCGAGCAAGACAAGATGGGGCGCCTGCAAAAACTGATCGACGAGCGCGCCGGCCACTGGCTGGCCATGAAAGTGGAAGAGGGCAAGATTGCCCTGTCCGACGCGGCCGAAGTGCAGCTGGAGCTGGACCGTTTGTCGCCCGCGCAAAGCCTGTTGCTCAAACGCACGCAGTTCGACGAAGCCATCGGCCACCTGTGCGGCTCCGTGGAAGACACCGTGCTGCGTTTGCTGCGCGACGCGGGTGTGGCGCCGGAAGCCGTCGATACCGTGTTCTTCACGGGCGGCTCGAGCGGCGTGCGCTTGCTGCGCGAAAAGATCGCCGCCCTGGTGCCGGCCGCACGCAAGGTCGAAGGCGACTTGTTCGGCAGCATTGGTGCCGGTCTCGCGCTGGACGCCGTACGCAAGTTCGGCTAAGCTGGTCCACCGCAGCATCGCAGAAAGAGCCTGACTTCATGAATGTGTTTGACAAACCGATCGTCATGATCGACTTCGAGACGACCGGACTGTCGCCCGACATGGGCGACCGCATCACGGAAGTGGCGGCGCTGCGCATCGAGGGAGGGCGGATCACGGACCGTTACGTGACCCTGATCAACTGCAATGCGCGCATTCCCTCGTTCATCACGGGCTTGACGGGCATCACGCAGGCGATGGTGGACAAGGCGCCGCCCGTGGCCGAGGTGGTGCCGCAATTGCTGGATTTTATTGGCAGCGATGCCTTGTCGGCCCACAATGCCAGCTTCGATGAAAAATTCCTGCGCGCGGAAAGCGCCAGGCTGAACCTGACGCCGGCACACCAGTCGCTCGTGTGTTCATTAAAACTGTCGCGCCGCGTGTTTCCCGGCATGGCCAGCTACAAGCTGGGCTTGTTGTCGAGCCAGCTGGGCATCGCCTTCAAGAGCGCTGCCCACAGGGCCGAGTCCGACGCGGAAGTGGCGGCGCAAGTGCTGATCCATATCGGCCGCCATTTGCGCAGCAGTTACGGCATCGCCGATGTCGACGCGGACTTGCTCGTGTCGCTGAACAAGCTGGCCGCCGCCAAGGTGCCGCAATTCCTGCAAAAGCATCCATCGCGCCGCTGAGCGCCGTTTCCCCTCTAAGCGGGCTCATCAAAACGATATGATTTTGTTATTTCGTTTGAGCCTGCTCAAGTCCTTCCCCCGCATCGAATTTAAAATTTAAGCAACACACGATTTCGCCGCCCTGGGCCGCCGTTTTGCGCGTGTCGCCGGCAAGCGCGATGTGGATGGGGGCGCACATGGACAAGCACCATACTGCCAGAGATAGCCACCAGGCGTATATCTGGTTCCGCACGGCTGCCGAGCAGGGCAATGCCTACGCCCAGTTCAACCTGGGATTGATGTACAAAAAGGGCGAAGGCGTGGCGCAGGACGATGCGCGCGCCTTTGTCTGGCTGCGCCTGGCCGCGCTGCAAGGGCTGGCGTTCGCGCAGAACCACCTGGGCGCCATGTATTACCACGGCCGCGGCGTGGCGCAGAGCGATGCCGACGCCGTGCTGTGGTTTCGCCGCGCCGCCGCCCAGGGCGATGCGTCGGCCCAGCAAAACCTGGGGCAGATGTACCGCAAGGGACGCGGTGTGCTGCAGAGCGACGAGCTGGCCCTGGCGTGGTTTTACCGCGCTTCCGAGCAGGGCGTGGCCAGCGCGCAATCTCTGCTGGGCGAAGCGTATGCCCAGGGTCTGGGCGCGAAAAAGAACGATGCGCTGGCCCTGGCGTGGTTCCGCAAGGCAGCCTTGCAAGGCGATGCGCAGGCACAGCTGAACCTGGGACTCGTCTACAAGCGTGGCCAGGGCGTGGTGCAGAGCGATGCGCAGGCGTTGGCCTGGTTCCGCCAGGCCGCTGCCCAGGGGCTGGCCGTGGCGCAGCGGCAACTCGGCGTGGCGTATGCGGAAGGCTCGGGCGTGGCGCCCGACCAGCTGCGCGCCTATGCCTGGCTGCAACGGGCGGCCGAACAGGATGACGCCGACGCCCAGTTCAACCTGGGCCTGATGCTGGCGCGCGGCCAGGGCGTGGACAAGGACGAGGCGCGCGCCGTCGCCTGGTACCGGCGCGCCGCCCTGCAAGGCCATTGCATGGCGCAATACAATCTGGGCGGCATGTTTGCGGGCGGGCGCGGCGTCACCCGCGACTTGCGTCAGGCGCTCGACTGGTATGCCCGGGCGGCGGCCCAGGGCGCGTCGAATGCGCAGTTCAACCTGGGCGTGATGTATGCCAATGGCCAGGGAGTGGAGCGCGACGAAGTATACGCCGTGCGCTGGTACCGCACGGCTGCCGACCAGGGCGACGCCAGCGCGCAAAATAACCTGGGCGTCATGTATGCGAACGGCCATGGCGTGCCGCAAGACGATGGTCTGGCCGTGCAATGGTATGCGCGCGCGGCCGGCCAGGGCCATGCGCTGGCCCAGTACAACCTGGGCGGCATGTACAACAGCGGGCGCGGCGTGGAGAGGGACCCCGTCTGCGGCTATATGTGGCTGGCGCTGGCGGCCGAGGGGGGCGACAGCGGGGCGGCCAGGGCCAGGGAGGCGGCTGCCACCAGGCTGGAGTCGGCACAGCTGCAAGAAGCGCAGCAGCGCATGCGGCAATGGCGCCAGCTGCGCTTTCCGCCTCTGCCACCGCCCGACTGACGCGCCGTCACCGTGCGCGCAGGGACGCGTGCCGCATGCGATAATTGCCGACAGGCATGTCGCGAAGGCGGCGTGGTTTTCGGCACAGTGAAAGGTGGAGCATGGTAAGGCAGGCAGGCGAGGATGCATCCGAGCAAAAAGTCATCGACGACATCGCCACGCATGGCTGGCATGGCGTGCATATCGGCGCCGATGAAGAAGGCCCCGGCTATGCCTTCACGATAGGCGCTAGCCACAGCTTCGGCCAGCCCGAATTTCTCATCATGGGCTTGCCCCATTCCATGGCCCACCGGATACTCGACGTGGCGCTGGACGCCGCGCGCAGCGGCGCCATCACGGATTTTACGGCCACCACGGACGTCTTGCTGGAAGGCCATCAGTGCGCCTTCGTACGTGTGCCCGTCGAGCAATACCGCGACTACGTCGGCTACGCGCGCTGGTATTACCAGGGCGATGACTTTAGCTTGTACCAGATCGTCTGGCCGTCGCGCGATGGCCATTTTCCATGGCAGGCGCAAGCGAGCGCGCAGTACGTGGAGAGCCAGCCCCTGCTGGGACCGGCGCCGCTGGCCGCATGACGCCAAGCACGGGCGTTAAAATTGTGACCGGGACGGCTACCCTGTGCGTGTTCGACCCGGCCCTCTTGCGCCACAAGCTGGAAGATGACTGCGACTGGTGGAGCATCCCCAGTGCGGAACTGGCGGCCGTGAACGCGGGGCAAGTGGCGTTTTTCAACGTGGGTGATGACGGCGCGTATGAAGTCGCCTTGTACGCCGAACTTGCCGAGCCGCAAGTAGTCGTGCACCTGTCCGTCGTCTCGGGACGCGTCTTCATCGGCGCCGGAGAAGACGTCACGGGCGGCGACCTGGAACCGGACACGGCATACGGCGGCCTGTTCGTGGACGTGCCCGTGGGCAGCTACCGCGTGCAGGCGCGCCGCGATGGCGCGCGCATCAGCCTGGCATTCGTGCCCGATACGCGCAGCAGCAATGCGTTTGGCGACCTCGTGCGTATTTGATCTTGCGTAGAGTATTGCCCCAGGCTAGGCATCCATGCGCGCCACGCCCGCGCCTTGCCGCCGGTCCAGGAACAGGCTGTTGCCGTGGATTTTCTTTGCCTGCTTCTTTGCTTCGGCCGCCTGCGTGGCGATCTGGTGGTGCGTGTAGTACTGGTGCGCCTCGACCTTGATGACGCCCAGCGACAGGCTGATCAACGAGTAAAACACTTTCTTGCCTTGCCGGTCTTCGCTGATGTAGCCGCCCCGTTCGCAGTCGCCCGTGCTGTAATAGGCGAGGATGGCGGCCGCAAAGTCGTCGAGCATGGCCTGGCAGCGCGTTTCCCAGTCTTCGCTCTGAAACAGGATCATGAAATCGTCGCCGCCGATATGGCCGATGAAGTCGCGGTTCGGGTCGCAATGGCTGCTGAGGATTTCTCCCGTCAACTGGATCACGTCATCGCCCTTGCGGTAACCGTACACATCGTTGAAGGGCTTGAAATGGTCGAGGTCGCAATAGCAGACCCAGAAGCGGCTGCCGCTGTGCAATAAACGGTCGATATGTTCGTTGATGGGCACGTTGCCGGGCAGTTGCGTCAGCGGGTTGGCATAGCGGGCCGCATTGATCTGCATCTGCGTGATTTCGCGCATCAAGTCATGTCCCGTGCCCATGCCCAGGTAGCGGCCGTGTTCGGTAATGATGAAACCGTTGAACAGGTGGTGGGCATCCGACTGCACCATGGTGTAGCTGAGTTCCTGCAAGCTTGTCTCGTGGTCCGCGATCAGGGGCGTGGCATCCATGAACAGGCTGCATGATTTCTTGCCATACAGTTCGCGCTGGTAGGGGCGGGCGAAGTGGTCGATCATTTCGAAGCGGCTGATCAGGCCCAGCGGCACGCCGTCATCGACGACGGGGATGATCATCAGCTTCGGTTCCTTCAGGAAGATGTCGTACACCTCATTATTGTTGAGCTGCGGCGACACGGCCGCCACCTTGTGCAACAACTTGCGGATACTGGCGCCATTCTTTTCCAGACTGCTGCGCTGCGGATACACGGCCACGCCATTGCGTCCCAGCGCCTGCACCACTTCAGCCGGCAGGGCGCGCGCCGGCACCGCGTTGGGCCGCCCCAGGTGGTAGCCCTGGCCGAACGCCACGCCCAGGTCGCGCAAGACCAGCAATTCCGTTTGTGCCTCGATACCTTCGGCGATCACCAGGGTGCCCGATTTCTCCGCGATTTCCTGGATCGAGCGCACGAATTGCAGTTTCACGGGATCATTATTGATGCCCTGGATGAAATGCATGTCGATCTTCACGTATTCCGGGCGCAGTTCCGACCACAGGCGCAGGCTGGAAAAGCCTTCACCGAGGTCGTCGATGGCGATCTGGAAACCCATGTTGCGGTAGTGCAGCACGGCTTCGCGCATCAGCTCGTAATCGTAAGTGGGCTGGTTCTCCGTCAGCTCGATGATGACACGGTCCGGATTGATGCCGATGTGCTCGATGTATTCGAGGGTTTCGCCATGGCGGGCATTGCGCAGCAGCAGGCATTCGGGGCTGACGTTGAGAAACAGTTTTCCTGGCAACTGCAGTTCGGCGAAGCGTTCGAGCACCACTTGGCGGCACAGGTGCTCCACTTCCAGGGTCAGGTCGTGCGCGCGCGCCACCTTGAACAGATTCATCGGCGCGTGCAGGGGGCTGTCGGACGGTCCCCGTATCAAGCCTTCGTAGCCGATGATGTCGCCGCTGTGCATGTGGATGATGGGCTGGAACAGCGCGCTGAGCTTGCGGCCCGCGAGGATCTCGTGCAAGGCATCCGTCCCTTCGATGGTCATGGGAAGCGATGGCGGTTTCAGGTAAGCCACGTTCGATGGCGTCGCGCCGGGCGGCACGGCGGTGGCGGAAGGGAGGGCGAGAGTGTGCATAGGAGGCTGTGGCGGCACGGCCTCTGGACGGGCCATGAACATGTTGCCGATAGTAAAGAAGATTTATGACAACTTGATGAAACGACTTTGCTTTTGATAATGTTTCTTGCATGAACGTCAGTTTGCCGATTTCGCCGAAAGCGAGATTTATCATGGCAATCCATGGAAATTTGCCAAACAAAAGACGGCAAATCCACCGGATAACTGTGCTTTAAAAGTGGCAATCCGCGCTATGATTTCTCTTGGCGAAAGTCAACATGGGCAGCCGCGGCGTGTGTGTGCGGCCTGCTTTCCTCGACATCCAACAATGAGACAACAACCCATGCAATTACGTAGTGCAACCCTCATATTCAGCTTGATGGCCGCTTTCGGTGGCAATGCCTTGGCGCAAAGCGCCGCGACGCCATCGTGCCCGGCCGGCGACGGCGCTGCCGTGACGTATCCAGTCAGCAAAAAAGTCGACCAGCAAGACAGCTATTTCGGCACCACCATCGCCGATCCGTACCGCTGGCTGGAAGACGCCAACAGCGCGGAAACGGGCGACTGGGTCACGGCGCAAAACAAGCTGACGCAGTCGTACCTGGGCACCATCCCCGAGCGCGCCGCGATCAAGCAGCGCCTGACCAAGCTGTGGAACTATGAGCGTTTCTCTACGCCAACGAAGCAGGGCGGCCGTTACTTCTACAGCCGCAACGACGGCTTGCAGAACCAGGCCGTGCTGTACACGGTGAAAAAACTGACGGACGAACCGCGCCTGCTGCTGGACCCGAACACCCTGTCGACGGATGGCACGGTGGCGCTGGCCGGCACCTCGATCAGCCCGAACGGCAAGTACCTGGCGTATGCCACGTCCGCCTCCGGCTCCGACTGGAACGAGTGGAAAGTGCGCGACATCGAATCGGGCAAGGATTTGACGGACCACATCAAGTGGGCCAAGTTCTCCGGCGCTTCGTGGACCAAGGACAACACCGGTTTCTTCTACAGCCGCTATGACGCGCCGAATGAAGCCACCAAGCTGGCCGATATCAATTACTTCCAGAAATTGTATTTCCACAAGATCGGCACGCCGCAAAGCGACGACGTGCTCGTCTTCGACCGTCCGGACCAGAAGGAATGGGCGTTTGGCGGCAGCACCGTCAGCGACGACGGCAATTACCTGATCATCACGGCCACGCAAGGCACGGAACGCAAGAACCGCATCTTCTACAAGGACTTGCGCCAGAAGAACGCCAAGGTCGTGGGCTTGCTGGAAGCGTTCGACGCTTCGTACTCGTTCATTGACAATGACGGCCCCGTGTTCTTCTTCAAGACGGACAACAAGGCGCCAAAGTCGCGCGTGATCGCCATCGATACGCGCAAGCCTGCGCCTGCCGACTGGAAGGAAATCGTGCCGCAAAGCGCGGAAACCCTCGTCGCCGTCAACCTGATCAACAACCAGCTGGTGCTCGACTACTTGAAAGATGCGCAAACGCAAATCAAGATCGTCGACCTGAACGGCAAGCTGGTGCGCGAAGTGGCCTTGCCGGGCATCGGTTCGGCCGGCGGTTTTGCCGGCAAGCGTGGCGACACGGAAACGTTCTACTCGTTCACCAGTTTCACGACGCCAGCGACCATCTACCGCTACGACATGAAGTCGGGCAAGAGCACGGTGTACCGCCAGCCGAAGGTCGATTTCGACCCGAATGCCTTTGAAACGCGCCAGCAATTCTTTACCAGCCGCGACGGCACCAAGGTGCCGATGTTCATCGTCTCGAAAAAAGGCATGAAGCTCGACGGTTCCAATCCGACCTATCTGTACGGCTATGGCGGCTTCAATATTTCGCTCACGCCGAGCTTCTCCGTGGCGAATCTGGCCTGGGTGGAAATGGGCGGCGTCTACGTGATGGCCAACCTGCGCGGCGGCGGAGAATACGGCGAAGCCTGGCACCAGGCTGGTACCAAGCTGAACAAGCAAAACGTGTTCGACGATTTCATCGGCGCGGCGCAATGGCTGGTGGACAACAAGGTCACCTCGCCATCGAAGCTGGCGATCGGCGGCGGCAGCAATGGCGGCCTGCTGGTCGGTGCGGCCATGACGCAGCGTCCGGACCTGTTCGCGGCGGCCATCCCGCAAGTGGGCGTGCTCGACATGTTGCGCTTCCACAAGTTCACCGTGGGCTGGGGCTGGGTACCTGACTACGGTTCGTCGGACGACGCCGAACAGTTCAAGGCGCTGGTGAAGTACTCGCCGCTGCACAACCTGAAGGCGGGCGGCTGCTATCCGGCCACCATGATCACGACGGCCGACCACGACGACCGCGTCGTGCCTGCCCACAGCTTCAAGTTCGCCGCCGCCGCCCAGGCAGCGCAAGGCGGCGCGGCGCCCGTGCTGATCCGCATCGACAGCAAGGCGGGCCATGGCGCCGGCAAGCCGACGACCAAGCAGATCGAAGAAGTGGCCGATCGCTGGGGCTTCCTCAGCCGTTCGTTGAAGATGACGCCGGTAGTGGCGGAGCCAGCCAAGGTGGCGGCGCAGTAAAACACGGTAGGTCGGATTAGCGCGGCATCGCCGTGCGTAATCCGACACCACCGGAGCCAACAATGTGTCGGATTACGCGGCGTGCCGCCGCTAATCCGACCTACGTTGCTCTGCGTGCACGATCCTAGCCAATACCCCCTCCCCAAACACCGCCTGAAACGGCAAATCCTTGCGCTGCGCATAGCCGATATAGCAATCGCACTTGAAGCGCGGGCAGCGGCGCTCCTGCAGCATGTCTGCCAAGTCATCCACGTACAGATTCCCCAGCCGCTCCGGCACGAAATGGCAGCGCGTCAGTTCGCCATCGCCATCGACGGACAGCGACGCTTCGCCCGCCAGGCACGGTTTGCCGCGCGAGGGAGACGGGCGGCGGTTCTGCGCGAACCACGGGTCGATGGCGTCGAGCCAGGTCAGGTCTGCCACCGTGTAGTAGCCGGGACCGCGCCGGTCGTAGGCATTGAGCCACAGGTAGACGTGGGCGGGCAGGGCGGCGCGCAGGGCGCGGATGGCGTCCAGGTGCGCATTCATGGCGACGACGCCGACGGAATAGCGCACGCCTATGGCGTCCAAGCGCGCGCAGCGTTCGAGAAAACGGGCCAGTGTCGTCTGGTCCGGGTGGTAGGTGCACCACAGGCCGATCTTTTCCGGCCCGTCCATCCCCTGCAGCCAGTTCAGGGGGCCGGACAGATTCGTCTGCAGCGCCACCTGGCGCACGTGGGGCAGAGCAGCCAGCGTCTGCATGGCCGTGCGGTAGTGGCGCCGCACCAGCGCTTCACCCCAAGGTGTAAACAGGACGCTGATGTCCCGCTTTTGTGCCGCTACCCAGCTCGTAAAACGTGTCACTTCTCGCGCATCGCGGGCCAGGGTGGCTCGGCTGTCGCGCTTCTTGGCGAACGGGCAGTAGCCGCAGGCGTAATTGCAGCTCGCCAAGGTACCCCGGTACAGCAGGGACAAGGTGCCTGGCTCCGTTGTCAGCGCAGTTGTCAGCACGCCTGGCCGCCTTCGGCCATCAGCGCCCTCACCGTATCGGAGGCTAGCCACGGGCCGATGGTGTCGGCGTAGCTGTAGCCGCGGTCATTCAGGCGCAGCAGCGGGCCGTTTTCTTCCACCAGTTCCAATGCGTGCAGCTCGGCCAGTTGCGGCAGATCAAACTCGCAGCGCGTGCCGAAGCGCGCCGTATAGGCGTCGCGGTCCAGGCCCGGTTCGGTCAGCAGCGACTGGATCACGTAGCGGCGGCGCTGTTCTTCCCCATCGAGCACATGGCCGTGTTCCGCCTGCGCGAAGCGTTCCTCGTCCAGCGCCAGATACTGTTCGATGATGCCGATGGTCTCCGTTCTCGCCACCGCGTACTCGCTCGAATAATGGAGGTTGGCCGTGTAGGAGCGGGCGCCCGCGCCCAGGCCCACCATGCCGTCGTTCTGGCAGCAGTAGGAGGGCCCGTTTTGTTCGGGCGCATGCGGGGCGCGGAACATGCGCATCGACACCTGCTCGTAGCCCTGGGCGCGCAGATGGTCGCGCGCGGCCGCGTACAGGGCCAGACGGCTGTCGCCGTCGCGGGTCAGCATGATGGGGTTGAGCGACGCCGCGCCCTGGCGGCGCGCCACTTTGCCCAGGCCCGTCTGTTCACGCACGTAGAGCGGATACAGATAGATTTCTTCAGGCCGGAAGGCCAATGCACTGTCGATGGACGCGAGCAGGCTGGCCACGGTTTGCCCGGCGATGCCGTAGATCAGGTCCAGGTTCAGGGTGGGAAATCCGGCCGCGCGTATCAGGCCGATGGCGTGATGCACGGTGGCGTTTTGCTGGGGACGGGCCAGCGCGCGCATCTCGCCGGCGGCAAAACTCTGGATGCCCAGGCTGACCCGGTCGATGCCGTGTGCACGGCACACGGCAAGCCGTTCGGCCGTGATGGTTTCGGGCGACGCTTCGATGCCGGCCGGCGTCGCCTGCAAATCGATGCCGAGGATGTCGCGTGCGCCGCACAGCAAGGTGTCCAGCTGCGCGGGAGACAGATAGGTGGGCGTGCCGCCACCGAGCGCGAAGCGGGCAAAGCGCCGTTCACCGAGGGCACCATTGAGGGCGCGCATCTGCACCAGCACTTGCCGCACGTAGCGCTCGACCATGTCGGCGCTGGGGCGCGCCATGGCGAACAGGTTGCAAAAGCCGCAGCGCATCTCGCAAAACGGGATGTGGATGTAGGCAAAGAGGGCGGAGCGGTCCTGCCGCGCCCAAAGGGGCGCCAGCGGCGCCGCCTGCGGCAAGGCGCGGTAGGCCGCCTTGTGCGGATACGAGTACGAATACGCCTGGTAGGGCGTGTGGCGCATGCGTTGCGCCAGGGTGCCCGGCTGTTCGGATGGGTTCATGATGGGGACTCCTGGGAAATGGTATCTGGCGTGAGGAAGAAGTGCGCATACGGCACCTGCCACACGCTGTCGTGGGCCACCCGGTGGCCACGGTAGCCGTCTTCGCCATACGCGCTGCCGTGGTCCGAGCAGACGATGGCGAACGTGGGCGCGCGCGCGGCGCAGGCGGCAAACAGCGGTGCCAGCGCGCCATCCACATAGCGCAGGGCCGCCGCATGGCTGTCCAGGTTATCGGCGCGGCAGCCGGGCAGGTAGGCGCGGTTTGGCGTGTGCAGGGCGGCCACGTTGATGAATAAAAAGGTGCGCTGGTCGTTTTGCGCCAGCAGCCGGGTCGCCAGCGCCACCTGCTTTTGCGTCGAATGGCGGCTGGCCACGCCCATGCCGGCGCTCCAGTGGCTTTCCTGGAACAGCGACGGCAGGACGGTGCCCAGCGCCGTCTGTTTATTGAAGAAGCCCACGCCGCCGATGCAGATGGTGCGGTAGCCGCGCGCGGCCAGCGCGGCGGGAAGGTCTGCCTCCTCGAACGCAAACGTGTGTGGCGAGGTGGTTTCGCTGCCCGCAAAAGCGCTGGCGAACAGGCGCGGATGGCGGCCCGGCGCGGCCGGCGTGGGCAAAAAGCCGGCGAAGAACGCCTGGTGCGCGGCATACGTGAACGTGGCGGGCGAGTGGCGCTTGTCCCAGCCGCCTGGTGGCAGAAAACGTCCCAGCACGGGCAGTTCGCCCGCTTCATACAAGGCTTGCGCCACGTCGTAGCGCAGGGTGTCGAGCGTGATGAAAACGATGTCGTGGCTGCCCACGACGGCGTGCATGTCGGGGATGGCTGGTGGGTCTTTAAACATGGGTCAGTTGCGCTGCGTAGGTGTCCGCGCCTTGCCACAGCAGGCCTGGCAGCAGGTCGCCGAAGGCGTTTGCTTCGAGCACGTGGCCCTGGCCGTGGCGCACGACGAGGTCGTAGCCCGTCACGTGGCTGTTCGGGAAGGCGCGCGCGGCCTGGGTGGCGGCAGCTTCCAGCGCCGTCATGTCGGCTGCGCTCAAGAGGCCGGCCGCCTCGCCGCGCAGGTTGTCGAGGTGGAGATTGGTCATCATCTGGTCGCCGATGCGCGCCACCCGGTGCGCGGGCTGGCCCGCCACGGTCACGACCCGCAGGTCGTAATGGCTGTCGCCGCAGCGGGGCTTGTTCAGCCATGCCTCCGCATACAGCTGTTGCGCGGCCAGCGCGTCGACGAGGGCGGCGATGTCGTGCTGCGTCTCGTAGCGGGCCATGCGCTTGACGTTGAACAGACGCGCCGCGCCGTCGCCCTGCTGCAAGGCGGCCGAAGTCGTGGCTTGCTGCCGCCCGGCCTTGTTTCTGCGGTAGGCGACGACGCCGGACGCGGACGAGCCGTAACGCGGTTTCAGATACACGCGGTCGAGATCATGCTCGTGCAGCAGCGACTGCAGGTGATCGTAGCTGTGCACGGGACCGAGCAGGGTGGGAATGGCGATGCCGTGCGCGGCCAGGTGATGCTGGCAGGCCAGCTTGTCCGTCATGAGACAGATTTCGGCTGGCGCATTGAAGACGCGTATTTGCGGCATGGCCGCCAGTTGCCTCGCCAGGCCTTGCATGGCATTGGAAAAACCGGCAAACCACGCATCCATGGCCAGCAGCTCGCCATGCGCGGGCGCCGAGAGCAGCGGACGGTCCAGCAGCCGGCAGCCCGCCTGCAGCAACAGCAGGTGGGCGGCGGGATCGTCGCCGGGCGGCTCGATCTTCAACCGGCTGGGCTGGCGCAAGGCGTCTTCCAGCCGCGCCGGCTGCGCCAGCCAGTCGCGCCATTCCATCACTTGCGCGGGCGGCAGGCGCAGGTGCGCGCGCGCCGCCTGCATCAGGCGCACGCGCTTGCTGCCGCTGGTAGCCAGCAAAAGCATCAGGTTTTATTCGCCGACGGCGACATAGCGATAGACTTCGTCGTCGTCGTCTTCCTGCGGATCATCGAGCCTGACGGGGAAGGGCAGGGCGTTGAGTTTTTCCTGGTTTGCTTCGGAGATATAGTGATGCGACAGGTCCATGCGCTTCAGATTGCCCAATTGCGTGCCTTGCAGCAGTGCTTCGGCGCCCACGTCGCCCAGGGTGCCCAGCGACAGGTCCAGGGTCTCGACGGTGGCCAGCAGCGGCTCGTTGGCCAGCCAGACGGCCAGCTCGTCGGCGATCTGCGCATCACGCAGGCCCAGGTAGCGCAGGGTCGGCGTGGCCATTTGCGCCAGTACTTTCTGGTACAGCGCCACGTCGCCGGAAAAACCATAGTCGTCGGTACCCAGCCACAGTTCCAGGTATTCCAGCTTGGGCATGCTCGACTGGGCCAGCGCCTGCGCGATCTTCTGATCGAGGCCACCGGACTCGATGGTGAACTTGCGCAGGTTCTGGTGCGCGAACGGTTCGACGGTCAACTCATTGCCACCGCGGATGCGCAGCTCCTCCAGCTGCGGGAAGGCGTCCAGCAGCGGCTTGTAGCTGCCTTGCACGATCCACGAGATTTCGCATTCCTCGTACGTCATGTCGCCGATGAACAGGGCGCGCAAGTTCGGCAGCTGCGGCGCGTGGCTGATCAGCGCGGCGATCACCTCGTCTGCGCCCGCTTCGTACGGATCGCCCCACATGCCGATGATCAGCGCCTCAAGCGCATTCTTGTCGGTTTTTTCCAGGAAGCCGGCGATCAGGTCCGGCATCTTGCGCTTGTCGTCATACTCGAGCGAGAGGCGGTAGACGATATCCTGCCCCGATTGCAGCGCAATATCAGGATCGTACTCGACGACTTTTTTCTTGTGGAAGAGGGTGGTGCTTTCGGAAATCGTCATTGCTAAGGCTCCATGAAAGACAGTGAAAATCTTGTCTAATCCAAAATCTTAGCATGGGCGAAAGAGCCTATTGCACACTGCTGAAAAGCAACTATCTATGGATGACCACCAATAAGGCCTTGCCTTCCGTCTTGCCCAGGTTGCGTATCGTATGCGGCTGGTCCGCCGGATAGCGCGCCGTGCCGCCATTCTTGACCTTTTTCTTCGCCGTGCCCACTTCCAGCTCCAGGTTACCGTGGATGACCGTCAAGTGTTCGGTGGTGCCCGGGTCGTGCGGCTGCGACGCCAGTTCGCCGCCCGGCGCCAGGGTCACTTCATACCATTCGTATTTGCCGGCCAGTTCCATCGGCCCCAGGATGCGCAGTACGTAGCCCGCGTGGTCGCCGGGCAGGGTGGGGGTTTCGTGGGCATCCGTGATGCGGATGGTTTCCACGGCTTTTTCCGCGCTGGACAGCAATTCGCCGATCTGTACGCCCAGGGCGTTGGCCAAGCGCCACGTGATGGCGATGGTGGGATTGGCTTTTTCGCGCTCGATTTGCGACAGCATGGACTTCGAAACGCCCGCGATGCGCGACAAATCCTCCAGTGTCAGGCCGCGCGCCAGGCGCAGCCGTTGCAGGGTGGCGCCCACTTCGGGCGGAGAATTGGTCGAAACGCTGGTTTTCATCGGCAGGTGGCTTGCAAAGTTCAAAAGGCTTGGGTAATATCCACTATATTGAATTTCAGTTCGAAATAGTGGATTTTGAGGAAAAACACGGAAACGTGTAGACTTCAAACAGCGCTTCACGGTACAGCATTGTGCGCGCACCGGTCAAGCAGCCGCTTTTCCCTATGGCGGCTGAGGTCACACGGATACCACAAACGCAGGGACACACAAGGATTATCATGAGCGAGCAAGCGAAGAACACCTTTTTCAGCGGTCTGCAACAGAATCTCGATCAACTGCGCCAGCAGGGCTTGTACAAGCCCGAGCGCGTGATCGCCTCGCGCCAGGGCGCCGAAGTGGTGTGCGACGATGGCCGTACCCTGATCAATATGTGTGCGAACAACTACCTGGGCCTGTCCGGCGACCTGCAGACGCAGGAAGCATCCATTGCCGCCACGCAAAAATACGGCTACGGCCTGTCGTCCGTGCGCTTCATCTGCGGCACGCAAACCGTGCACAAGGAACTGGAACAGGCGATTTCCGCTTTTCTGGGTACCGAAGACACGATTTTGTACGCGGCGGCATTCGACGCCAACGGCGGCGTGTTCGAACCGCTGTTCGATGAAAACGACGCCATCATCTCGGACGCGCTGAACCACGCTTCCATCATCGACGGCATCCGCCTGTGCAAGGCTGGCCGCTACCGCTACGCCCACAACGACATGGCCGACCTGGAAGTGCAGCTGAAAGCGGCGATTGCCGCCGGCAAGCGCCATAAAGTCATCGTCACGGACGGCGTGTTCTCGATGGACGGCACGATTGCGCAGCTGGACAAGATCTGCGACCTGGCCGACCAATACGGCGCGCTGGTGATGATCGACGAATGCCACGCTTCCGGTTTCATGGGCGCGACGGGCCGTGGCACGCACGAACACCACAATGTGATGGGCCGCATCGACATCATCACGGGCACCCTGGGCAAGGCCCTGGGCGGCGCCATGGGCGGTTTCACGTCGGCGCGCAAGGAAGTCATCGACACCCTGCGCCAGAAATCGCGTCCCTATTTGTTCTCGAACACGCTGGCGCCATCGATTGCCGGCGCTTCGCTGTCGGTGTTGGAACGCCTGGCCAAGTCGACGGAACTGCGCGACCGCCTGCATGACAACACGGCTTTCTTCCGCAGCGAGATCGAGCGCATCGGCTTCACCATCAAGCCGGGCACCCATCCGGTGGTTCCCGTGATGCTGTTCGACGCGCCCGTGGCGCAGAAATTCGCCGCCCGCCTGTATGAGCTGGGCGTGCTGGTGACTGGCTTCTTCTACCCGGTCGTGCCGATGGGCCAGGCCCGTGTGCGCGTGCAGCTGTCGGCGGCCCATACGCGTGAACAGCTGGTGCAAGTGCTGGCTGCTTTCGAACAGGCTGGCAAGGAACTCGGTTTGCTGACCACGACCACTACCAATTAACAAGAATTCAGGAAAATAGCATGGAACGCATCTTAGTCATTGGCGCAAACGGCCAAATCGGTAGTGAGTTGGTGGGCGCGCTGGCGCAGCAGCACGGCGCGGACAACGTCATCGCCAGCGATATCGGCACGAATAATCTGTACCAGGCCAAGCGCTACGCGCAGCTCAATGTGCTGGACAAGGACGGCCTGGCGAAAATCATCGCCGACGAGAACATCACCCAGGTGTACCAGCTGGCGGCCATGCTGTCGGCCACGGGCGAAGCGGCGCCGTTGAAGGCGTGGAGCCTGAACATGGATGGCTTGCTCAATATCCTGGAACTGGCGCGCGAGCGCGGCGAAGCGGGCAAACCGCTGCGCATCTTCTGGCCGTCGTCGATCGCCGCCTTCGGCCCGAACACGCCGCAAGTGAACACCCCGCAAATGACGGTGATGGACCCGACCTCGATGTACGGCATCAGCAAGCTGGCCGGCGAGCGCCTGTGCGAATACTACTTCAACAAGTATGGCGTGGATGTGCGCAGCATCCGCTACCCGGGCATCATCAGCTACAAATCGCCTCCGGGCGGCGGCACCACCGATTACGCCATCGCCATCTTCCACGCGGCCTTGCGCGGCGAACGCTATGATTGTTTCCTCGATGCGAGCACCACTCTGCCGATGATATACATGCCCGACGCCATCCGCGCCACCATCGAACTGATGGACGCGCCAGCGGAGTCCATCAAGATCCGCTCTTCGTACAACGTGGCCGGCGTGTCGTTCAACCCAGAGCAGCTGGCGAAAGCCATCGTGCGCATGGTGCCGGACTTCAAGATCAGCTACAAGCCGGACAGCCGCCAGGCCATCGCCGACAGCTGGCCGCAAAGCCTGGACGACAGCAAGGCCAGCGCGGACTGGGGCTGGAAGGCGCAGATCGGCGTCGAGCAGATGGTCACGGACATGCTGGCCAATGTCGACGTGGGCCATGCCGCCAAGGCAGCCTGAGTTTTGCAGCAGTACTAAAAAAACATACTAAATAAAGAGACACTACATGGACATGAGCGTATTTGACCTGTTTAAAATCGGCATCGGGCCGTCGAGTTCCCACACGGTGGGGCCGATGGTGGCGGCGCGGCGTTTTCTGGTCGAATACGGTCCGCTGGACCAGGTAATGGGCGTCGAAGCGGCCCTGTATGGCTCGCTGGCGCTGACGGGCGTGGGCCACGCGACGGACAAGGCCGTCATTCTTGGCCTGATGGGCGAAACGCCGCAGGACGTGGCGCCAGATGAAGTCGACAGCAAGCTGGCGGCCATCGAGGCGGCCGGCGAGATCGCCTTGCTGGGCACGCACGTGGTGCCATTCACGGCCGCCACGGGCCTCGTCTGGCACAAGAGCGAATCGCTGCCCGAGCACCCGAACGGCATGCGCTTTACCTTGAAACTGGCGGATGGCAGCCGGGTCGACAAGGTGTATTACTCGATCGGCGGCGGCTTTATCCGCGAGGCTGGCGAGGCGCAAGCGGAAGCGGCCGTGGAATCGGCCGCTGCTGCCCGCGTCGTCTTCCCCTTCGACACCATGGAGCAGTTGCTGGCGCATGGCGTGGAAAGCGGCCTGTCGATCCCGGAAATGCTGCGCGCGAACGAATGCGTCAAGCGCAGCGACGAGGAATTGAACGCGGGCCTGGACCGTATCTGGCACGTCATGCGCGACTGTATCGCGCACGGCCTGGAAACGACGGGCAACCTGCCGGGCGGCTTGAACGTGAAGCGCCGCGCCGCGAAATTGTGGCGCTTGGCGCAGGAGGCGAAAGCGTCCGACAACCGCGCCAACGACTTGCCGCACGACGCCGTGCACCTGGTCAGCCTGTACGCGATGGCCGTCAATGAGGAAAACGCGGCCGGCGGCAGGGTCGTGACGGCGCCGACCAACGGCGCGGCCGGCATCATCCCGGCCGTGCTGCGCTACTACGCGCAGGATTGCCGCCCCAGCGACCCGGTCGGCGGCGTGCGCCGCTTCATGCTGACGGCGGCGGCCATCGGCATGCTATGCAAGCGCAATGCGTCGATCTCGGGTGCCGAAGTGGGTTGCCAGGGCGAAGTGGGCGTGGCTTGCGCCATGGCCGCCGCCGGTCTCGTGGCGG
>NZ_LBCO01000033.1:420350-506579 GCF_000988085.1 Janthinobacterium sp. KBS0711
AAAACGCGGCTGAAATCGGCATCGAACACCACCTGGGCATGACGTGCGACCCCATCGGCGGCCTGGTGCAGATTCCCTGCATCGAGCGCAACGGCATGGGCGCCGTGAAAGCCATTACAGCCGCTTCGCTGGCGCTGAAGGGCGACGGTACGCATTTCGTCAGCCTCGACGAAGTCATCGAAACCATGCGCCAGACGGGCGCGGACATGCAGGACAAGTACAAGGAAACATCGCTGGGCGGGTTGGCGGTCCACGTGATTACCGTGAACCACGCGGCTTGTTGATGCGCCGGGGGTGTTGTCGGATTACGCGCTTTGCGCTAATCCGACCTACGCTATGCCACGGTCGGCATAAGCCGACAAGCACCATCCAATACTTCACTCCTCCTCAAACAACTGCTCCAGCCTTCTCGGGTAGTTATTCAAGAAATCGCGCGTCACGGCGTAATGTTCCGTGTCTTCATACGCCACTTCGTGGATGCCGCCGCCCGTAAACATGAGGATTTTCGCGTTCGGGTAGGCGAGTAGAATCGGCGAATGAGTGGCGATGATCAGCTGGGAGTCGTCCTGCACCAGCTGGTGGATCACAGACAATGCCGCCATCTGGCGGCTCGGCGACAGGGCCGCCTCGGGCTCGTCCAGCAGATACAAGCCTTTTCCTCGCAGCTTGTTGATGAGGGTCGCCATGAATGCTTCGCCGTGCGATTGCGCGTGCAGCGACTTGCCGCCGTAGCTGCCCAGGTACTCGGGCATCTCGTCCATGTAGGTGGCGACGTTGAAAAAGCTCTCGGCGCGCAGGAAATAGCTGTCCTCGGGTTTTTTATAGCTCTTGCTCAGGCGCAAGTGCGCGTGCAAGCCCGATTCCTCGTCCGACGGCAGGGCGATGCGCACGTTGCGCGTGCCGCCATCCTTGCCGAAACCCAGCGCCACGGCCAGCGCTTCGAGCATGGTCGACTTGCCGCTGCCATTCTCGCCCACGAAAAACGTCACGTCTCGGTGGAAGTCCATGTGCACGAAGTCGCGGATGGCGGGAATGGTGAACGGATAGTGGTCCAGGTCGACGACGGCGTCGGAGCGCAGCGCGGCGCTTTGCAGATATGGTTTTTTACTCAGCGACATGGCCGGTTCTCGACTCCAATATTGATCATGGCAAGGGATACTCAGCACAGTGTGGCGCAAATCGGCGGCGCGCGCCAGTGTGTACGCCAGCCATGTTCGCCTGGCTTGATCTGATGCATTATGGCTGGTTTGGCAACACTCAGGCTCTCCAATTGTCACATTCAGACCTGGCTGGTGCCACGCGATTCGCCTTGGACGGCGGCTGGCACTATAATATCCGCTGCCATTCATGATCAACCGCACTCAGCTCAACTGGACTCTTCAAATTTATGCACTACGTGTCTACCCGCGCTGATAAAGCGCCATCGAATCAGCAGCAATTCTCCGACATCCTCCTGGGCGGCCTGGCCCCCGATGGCGGACTGTACCTCCCAGAACACTACCCGCAAGTCACTGGTGCCGAGCTCAATGCCTGGCGCACATTGTCGTATGCCGACCTGGCATTCGAAATCCTGAAGAAGTTCGCCACCGATATCCCGGCCGCGGACCTGAAGGCACTGACGGCAAAAACCTATACAAAGGCAGTCTACAAGAACGCCCGCGCCGGCGAAAACGCGGCCGACATCACGCCGCTGCGCGTGCTCGAAGAAAACGTCGTCAAGGGCGGATCGACCACCCTGATGCTGCAGGCGCTGTCGAACGGCCCGACCCTGGCCTTCAAGGACATGGCCATGCAGCTGCTGGGCAACCTGTTCGAATACACTTTGGCCAAGCACGACGCGGAACTCAATATTTTTGGCGCCACGTCGGGCGACACGGGCAGCGCGGCCGAATACGCGATGCGCGGCAAGAAGGGCATCCGCGTCTTCATGTTGTCGCCGCACAAGAAAATGAGCGCCTTCCAGACGGCGCAGATGTTCAGCCTGCAAGACCCGAACATTGTCAACATCGCCGTCGAAGGCGTGTTCGACGACTGCCAGGACATGGTGAAAGCCGTGTCGAACGACTTGCCGTTCAAGGCAAAACAGAAGATCGGTACCGTCAATTCCATCAACTGGGCGCGTGTCGTGGCGCAAGTTATCTATTACTTCCGCGGCTACCTGGCGGCCACCACCAGTAACGAGCAAAAAGTGTCGTTCACGGTGCCATCGGGCAACTTCGGCAATATCTGCGCCGGCCATATCGCCCGCATGATGGGCTTGCCGATCTCGAAACTGGTGGCCGCGACGAATGAAAACGACGTGCTCGACGAATTTTTCCGCACGGGCGTCTATCGCGTGCGCAAGTCCGCCGAAACGTACCACACGAGCAGCCCGTCGATGGATATCTCGAAAGCGTCGAACTTCGAGCGCTTCGTCTACGACCTCGTGGGCCGCGACAGCGACCGCGTGCGCGCCCTGTTCACGAAAGTGGAAACGCACGGCGGCTTCGACTTGTCCGGCAAGCCTGGCAGCGATGGCGATGAATTCAAGCTCGTCGCCAAGTATGGCTTCAAGTCGGGTAAGTCCACGCACCAGGACCGCCTCGACACCATCCGCGACGTGGCCGACGACTACGGCATCACCATCGACACGCACACGGCCGACGGCATCAAGGTGGCGCGCGAGCACCTGGAGCCCAACGTGCCGATGATCGTGCTGGAAACGGCGCTGGCGGCCAAGTTCAACGAAACCATCCTCGAAGCGCTGGGCGTGGACGCGGAACGGCCCGCCGGCTTCGAGAACATCGAAGACTTGCCGCAAAAGTTCGTCGTGATGGATGCGGACGTGGAAAAAATGAAGGCGTATATCGCCGCAAATACGGGCTTGTGATGAGCGATCCGACCGCAGAACGCAAAGCCATGCTGTCGGTGGCCGAGGCGCAAGCCTTCATGCTGGGCGCGGCGCGCCCGGTGGGCGAGGTGGAACTGGTCGACACCATGCGCGCCAACGGCCGCGTGCTGGCGGCCGCGCAAACGTCGACCCTGAACGTGCCCGAGCGCGACAATACGCAGATGGATGGCTACGCCGTGCGCGCCAGTGATTGCGCCAGCGGCGCGGCCAGCTTGCCCGTGTCGCAGCGCATCGCGGCCGGCCACGTGGGCCAGCCCTTGCAACCGGGAACGGCGGCGCGCATCTTCACGGGCGCCCTGATTCCGGACGGCGCCGACTGCGTCGTCATGCAGGAGCAGTGCACGGCGGCGGACGGCGTGGTGACGGTCAATCACGTGCCGAAAGCCGGGGAATGGGTGCGCCGCCAGGGTGAGGATATCCGCGCCGGCGGTGAAATCCTCGGCGCGGGCCGGCGCCTGCGCAGCCAGGAAATGGGCCTGGCCGCCTCGGTGGGCCTGGCGCAAGTCCCCGTGTTGCGCAAGTTGCGCGTCGCCGTTTTCTTTACCGGCGACGAGCTGGCCATGCCCGGCGAGCCCCTGGCGCCGGGCGCCGTCTACAACTCGAACCGTTTTACCCTGCGCGGCTTGCTGGAAAATCTGGGCTGCGAGATCACGGACCTGGGCATCGTGCCCGACAGCCTGGAAGCGACGCGCGCCGTGCTGCGCCAGGCGGCCCAGGGCAATGATCTGATCATCACTTCGGGCGGCGTGTCCGTGGGCGAGGAAGACCATATCAAGCCGGCCGTGGAAGCGGAAGGACGCTTGAACATGTGGCAGATCGCCGTCAAGCCGGGCAAGCCGCTGGCGTTTGGCGAAGTGCGGGAGGCGTTCTTTGTCGGCTTGCCCGGCAATCCTGTCTCGAGCTTTGTCACGTTTTTGCTGTTCGTGCGCCCGTTCATTTTGCGCCTGCAAGGCGTGGCGGGGAACCTTGCGCCGCGCAGCTACAAGCTGCCGGCCGCGTTCGAGCGCCTGAAGGCGGACAAACGCAACGAGTTCCTGCGCGCCAAGGTCAATGACGAGGGCGAGCTGGAACTGTTCGCCAACCAGAGTTCGGGCGTGCTGACGTCCACGGTGTGGGGCGACGGTTTGATCGATTGCCCGCCGGGCCTGTCGATCGCGCGCGGCGACATGCTGCGTTTTATCCCGTTTAACGAATTGCTGTACTGAGGAAGTATCGATGAAGATCAATCTGCGATTTTTTGCCAGCGTGCGCGAACTGGTGGGCACGGGCCATGAAGTGCTGGAAGTAGCCGAGCCGCTGACGGTGGGCGCAGCGAGAGCGCTGCTGATCGCCCGCGGCGGCAACTGGGAATACGCGCTGGCGCCGGGCCGCGCGCTGCGCATGGCGCACAATCAGGTGATGTGCGATGCCGATACCGTGATTGGCGAAGGCGACGAGGTGGCGTTCTTCCCGCCCGTGACGGGCGGTTAGGAATACCGACTCAAGAAAATGGCCGCTGATGCGGCCATTTTTTTATCGCGACTTGACCTTGGGCTTGTCCCCGCTGCACATGGCGCAGGCGACGGCTTTCCGGTAGCGCCAGTATTTCGAGCCGATGAAGATGGCCGACGCCACCAGCGACCAGGCCAGCGCGCTGAGGATATCGGCCTGGCTGGCGCTGCCCTTGCTGTACTCGACCACCGTCAGGATGATGAATAAAATCGAGCTGGCCAGCAGATAGCGGGAAATCCAGAATCCTGCGCCCATGTGTTTCTCCTCTTGTCGTCGCGTTGTCTCGTGATTCAAAGTGCCGATCGTTGCAGCATCTCAGCGCAGTATGCATCATTTTTCGGCATTATTGCCATCTCCTGGCCCTATCTCGACTAAAATGCCGGGGTTTTCACCGTCTTCCAGCTTGCCATGACCAACTCCAGCTCCCCTCCGTTCCACATCGCCGTCATCGGCGGCGGCCCTGCCGGCCTGATGGCCGCCCAGGAGGCGGCAGGCCAGGGCGCTACGGTGGAACTGTTCGACGCCATGCCATCCGTCGGCCGCAAATTCCTGCTGGCGGGGCGCGGCGGCATGAATATCACCCATGCGGAAGACTACTGTTCCTTCATCTCGCGCTACGGCCGGCCGGCACGCTGGATCAAGCCGGCGCTGGACCAGTTCGGTCCGCAAAAAGTGCGCGACTGGGTACACGGCCTGGGCGTGGATACCTTCGTCGGTTCCTCGAACCGCGTCTTCCCCACGGATATGAAGGCGGCGCCGTTGCTGCGCGCCTGGCTGCACCGCCTGCGCGAAGCGGGCGTGCAATTTCACATGCGCCACCGCTGGACGGGCTGGCGCGACGGCCAGCTGGTATTCGCCACGCCGGAGGGTGAGCGTTTGCGCGCCTTCGACGCCGTGATCCTGGCGCTCGGTGGTGGCAGCTGGGCACGGCTCGGTTCCGATGGCGCCTGGGTGCCGCTGCTGCAAGAGCAGGGCGTGGCCGTGGCGCCTTTGGTGCCGGCCAATTGCGGCTTCGACGTGGACTGGAGCGAGCATTTCAGCAGCCGTCATGCGGGCGAACCGTTGACAACGGTGGCCATCTCGGCGCGCAACATCGATGACTGCATGATCAAGCGCCAGGGCCAGTTCGTCATCACGGCGGGCGGCGTGGAAGGCAGCCTGATTTATGCCTTAGCGGCCGCGCTGCGCGAGCAGATCGCCGCCGAGGGCAGCACCACCATCTGGCTTGACCTGGCGCCCGACTACACGCATGAACGCGTGTTCGAAGAAGTGACGCGCCCGCGCGGTTCCCGCTCCATGTCCAGCCACCTGAATAGCCGCCTGGGCATCAAGGGCGTGAAATCGGGCTTGCTGCGCGAATGCCTGAGTGCGGCCGACTTTGCCGACGAAGCCAGGCTGGCGGACGCCATCAAGCTGCTGCCCGTCACACTCGTACGCCCGCGTCCCATCGATGAAGCCATCAGCAGCGCCGGCGGCGTGGACTTCGACGGTATCGACGGCAGCATGCTGCGCGCCATGCCGGGCGTCTTCGTGGCGGGGGAAATGCTGGACTGGGAAGCGCCGACGGGCGGCTACCTGCTGACGGCCTGCCTGGCGCAAGGCAAGGCGGCCGGCGAGCAGGCGGTCAGCTGGCTGGAAGAGAATGTCAATGCCAGATGATATCGCCTGAACCGCTCTTTTGCGCATCGCGCTGGCGCGGGTTGCCGTAGACGTGAATGTCGCCGCTGCCGCGCAAGGTGAGGTTGGCCGCGTCGCGCACGAAGACCGTGCTCTGGCCCGAGCCTTGCAGGCTGACGCTGGCCTTGTCGGCGGCCAGGTGCTCGGCATCGATGTCGCCTGATCCGCTCAGGTCGGCACGGAGGAACTTCGTGTTGCCGCTGGCGGCGATGCGCCCGGAGCCCACCATTTCCAGCACCACGCTGTCGCTGTTGCCTGCATTGATGTCGAGGTCGCCACTGCCGTTGACGGTGGCTTGTACCTGCTTGTAGCGTCCCGTGAAGCTGACGTCGCCCGAACCCGTCAATTCCAGGATAAAACTGTCGCCGGAAAATCCCGTGATCTTGCTGTCGCCATTGCCGTGCACTTCCACGCGCACGAGGGCTGGCAGCACCAGTTCCACCTGCAGCGGCTGGCGATGGTGGAACAGCATGCCTTTCGGACCGATATGCAGGGTCGTGCCATCGGCCGTCGTGTCGACGTTCGACAGCAAACGCTGCTCGCCGCTCACTTTCAGCGATGGCGTGGCGCCGCGGCGCAGCACCAGGTCGATGGGGCCGGCCAGGTCGATGCTGTTGATATTGGCGGCAATCGGGCGCGTTTCGCTGCGCACGGCGCGGCCGGCAGCGCTGCTGGGATTGCTGATCCCCTTGGCGCGCAGCGCCGCATACGACATGGCGATCAGGACCATGGCCAGCAAGAGCATGGACAGGCCAACTTTGAGCAAGCGTTTCATGGCAGCCTTTCTAGTGACCTTTGAGCAGGGAGACATTCATGGCGACATAGCGTTTGATACCGATCAAGGTATAGCGTGTGACGACCAGACTGAGCAGGAAGATGGCGATGCCGCCGAGCAGCATGCCCACGCCGAAGACGGTTTGCGTGGTGCGCGCATCGCGGTCCATGTCGGTGGAGATGCGGATGCCGCCGCCGGCCAGCGCTTCGGCCCGCTCCATCACGCGCGATGTGGCGCCAGGCGCCTGGGGCTCGGACTCGGCTTTGACGGGGCCGGGCAGGTGGTCCACTTCGATGCCTTTGTCGCCGATGGTGATGCGCGTTTCACGCCGTTCGCCGCCTTCGCCGCCGTCATCGTCATGGATGAAGACGTGGCGCAGCGGGCCATCGAGCACCAGTTCGTTGGCGCCGGACAAGCCGCTGGCCGTGATGGCGATGCCGGCCAGGTAAAAGCTCAGGCCGACGGCATACAGGGCGGCCAGCAGGGCCGCGTAGACGGCGGCCGGCACGACCATGAACAAGTTGAAGATGGCCAGGCCCACGAGCGAGACGAGCAGGCGCAGCAGGTTGACGGGCGTTTTCTTTTGCTCGAACGCCTGGCGGTGGGTGCTGCTGCGCAAGGTGAGGGCGATCTTTTTCGGGTCGCCCAGGTCATCGGCGATTTCGTGCTCGCTGCGGCCGGCCGCTGCGCCTTCAATGAAGGTCTGTTCGTAATAGTCGAGGGTCTTGGCCACCAAGTCCGGTGGCAAGCCTTCCAGCGCGCGCCGTAGCGCGTCGAGATAATCTTGCTTGTTCATCATATTCTTCCTGTCCGTCCGCTTCGCCGCTTCAGCCCACTGCCGGCAGCAGCATGCTTGCCTGGCTCAGCAGCAATGGCGCATGGGGCGCCTGCTGTCCGTTGATGACAATCAAGGTGGCCAGCGCCACACAAGCGAGCAGCGCCACGGCTTTCAAGCTATTTTTCAAGTGCAAGGTGGTGTGCATGGTATTCCCCGTGGCATGGCCGTTGTCGATGATCAGACTGTACCCAAGCGCACGCGGGCGCACCAGTGCGGTGCGACAGAATGCAATTTCGCGGGGCCGAGCGACACCAGGGGAGGATGCACCGTCAAGTCTACTTTGCCGGCTTGACCGTGGTGACGGCTTTGGCCGCCGCCACGCCGCTGCGCACGGCCGCCTCGATGGTGGCCGGATAGTCTTGCGTCCGGTCATCATTGGCCGTGTAGTCTCCTGCCAGCAGCAAGCCCGGCACGCCGCTGGCGTTGCCGGGGCGGGCCAGATCCGGCGTGCAGGCAAAGGTGGCGCGCTTTTCCGTGATCAGTTGGGTCCAGGCAGGTTGCGCCAGTTCCGGGCGTTGCAGCACCTGCGCCAGTTGCGCCGCGATCGCTTGCGCCAGCGGGCCATGGCCTTGCTCGGCGGCATTGCCCGAGGCGCTGATGACGACGGCCAGCAAGCCCGCCTGCTTGCTGTCGAGTTGGCCCCGGTCAAAGACGAACTGGCCCCAGCGTTGTTGTTCCGGCGTATCGACGAGGGCGTAGAACGGCAAGTCCAGGCGCACCGAGGCGTCGTATTGGAGGTAGCAGGTGCTGATGGCTTCCGGCGTGAAGGCTTGCATGCAGTCAATGGCAGCGTCGAGGCGGGCGTCCTGCAAGCCTTGCAGCAGCGTGGTCGCCTGCACGGACGAGGTGGCGATGATGACGCCATCATAGTGCTCGCCGTCATCGAGCCGCCAGCGGCCATCAGCCAGCGCCTGCAAGGCATCGACCTTGGCACCCGTGCGCACTGTACCGCCATGCCGTTCCACATAGCGGGCGGCCGCGTCCGGCAACAAGGTACTCAAATCCGCTTTCGGGATCAGCATATCGGACGCGCGGCGGCGGGATGCGCCCAGGCTGTCGCGCAGCACGTTGATGAAGACGCGGGCCGAGGCCCGCTCGGGCGGCGTATTCAATGCGGCCAGGCACAGCGGATGCCACATCAGCCGGTTCAAGCGGTCCGTCTGGTCGAAGCGCTGCAGCAACTCGCTGACCGTGCAATCGTTATATAGCTGCCAGCCCATCGTCCGCATGGCCGTGGAAAAACGCATCAGGGCCAGCTTGTCGGCGCGCAATAATCCTTTGGCGCACAACAGTGCCCATGCCAGGTGCAGCGGCGCGGGCAGGCGCGGCGCGACGAAATCCATGCCGCCCGAGTCCGCCGGATAGCGCATCTGCAGGGGCAGGGTGAGGATCAGTTCGCCAGGGTCTTGCCCCGCGAGCTTAATCAGGCGCAAGGTTTCCCTGTACGCGCCCAGCAGGATGTGCTGGCCGTTGTCGAGCGTTGTATTTTCTCTCTCGACTCGGCGTGCGCGGCCGCCCAGGGTGCGCGCCGCCTCGAACACGGTCACCGAGTGGCCGGCGCGCGCCAGCTCCATGGCCGCCGCGCAGCCAGCCCAGCCGGCGCCGATGACGGCGTAGCGTTGCTTCACGGCCTGATCAGCCACGAATCCAGGTTTTCCAGGCCAGCCACAGTTTGCGGATCGGCGTGAGCGAAATGCGCTGTTTCAGCACATGGTAGCCGTCGCGCTCGACTTCATTGAGCAGGGTCCGGTAGATGGCGGCCATGATCAGGCCCGGGCGCTGGGCGCGTCGGTCTTCCGCCGGCAGCAGGGCGAACGCTTCGTCATACGCCTTCTGCGCACGTGCTACCTGGAAACGCATGAGGTTTTCAAAGTTTTCGCTGTGGCGCGCGTTCAGCAGGTCGGCCGCCGTCACATTGAATTGCTGCAATTCGCTGATCGGCAAGTAGATGCGCCCCTTGCGCGCATCCTCGCCCACGTCACGGATGATGTTGGTCAGCTGGAAGGCGTGGCCCAGTTTTTCCGCGTACAGCAGGGTTTCCGGGCGGGTCGCGCCAAAGATGCTGGCCGACAAGATACCCACCACGCTGGCCACGTGCCAGCAATAGCGGCTCATGGCCTGGTAATCGAGGTAGCGGGTCTGATTCAAGTCCATTTCCATGCCGTCGATGATGGCCTGCAAATGTTTTTCTTCCAGTTTATACACGTCCAGGTGCGGCTGCAGCGCGCGCATCACGGGATGCGTGGGGTTGCCCTCGTACATGGCCTTGACTTCCTTGCGCCACCAGACCAGCTTGGTGCGTGCCACGGCTTCGTCCGTGCATTCGTCGACCGTGTCATCGACTTCGCGGCAGAAGGCGTACAGGGCCGTGATGGCCTTGCGGCGCTCGGCCGGCAGGAACAGGAAGCTGTAGTAGAAGCTGGAGCCGCTCTGGGCGGCCTTTTGTTGGCAGTATTCGTCGGGAGACATAGTCAAAAGAGCAAGGGTTGCAGATCGAAGCCGCTATTCTATCGTCTTACAGAGTGGGCGACGGGGGAAAAGCCGTTTTTACTTGTGTCTCTTGATGCAAGCTTTTGCGCGACATGCGCAGGGCGCGCCAGAAAATGATCAGCCAGTCGCGTTTCTCGAGCTTAGGACGGCGCCGGAAAACGTCGTAATTGACGGCTTCGATGCACTCGAGGATGCGCAATCCTCCTTGCACCACCAGGCGCAGTTCCCAGCCGATGCGTCCGCGCAAACGCAGGGCCAGCGGCGCGCCGGACAGCATCAGGGCGCGCGTGCGGGCCACTTCGAAGCGCATCAGGGCGCTCCACTTGCCGTGCGCTTCGGGGCGTTCGAAGGCGGCGGCGGAGACGGCAAAGCGGCTCAGGTCTTCCATCGGCAGGTAGATGCGCTCCTTTTGCTGGTCGATGGCGACGTCTTGCAAGAAATTAATTAGTTGCAAAGCTGAACATATCGCATCGGAATCGCGTACATTCTGTTCATCGGCCGCGCCATACAGGTGCAGCATCAGCAGTCCCACGGGGTTGGCCGAGCGGGCGCAGTAATCGAGCAGATCCTCGTAGCTGGCGTAGCGCGTCGTTTCCACATCCTGCTTGAAGGCGGACAACAAATCGTGGAATGGCTTCAGCGGCAGCTGATGTTTGGCGATGACGCCAGCCAGGCGTTCGAACATGGCGGCGTTCTCGCCGGCATGGCCTTCACCGCGCGCGATGCGGCCCAGCGCCTCTTCGTAAGCGTGCAGGGCGGACAGGCGTTCGGCCGGCCTGGCGTCGCCTTCATCGGCCAGGTCGTCGGCGCTGCGGGCGAAGGCATAGATGGCTTCGACGGCGGGCACCAGGCGGCGCGGCAGTAAAAATGATGCAACAGGAAAATTTTCGTAATGGTCTACAGGCATGAACACACTTCTCTAGTCTTGCGTTTGTCCGGCACCGCTCAAACGGTGGAATGGGGCCGGGCGTTGTACGTCTCAAGATTAATGACGCAAAAGTCACTAAAAACTTTTACGCACGATTATAATTAATAACCAGAAAGTCATTAGCGGTCAATCACTCGCCGCCATGACCAAGCTGATATTGTCACAAATTTAAGGATATCGCGTGCGAAAAAGTTTGGCTTAACCCAAAGGGCAAGCAAAAAGTTTCTCCGCATAAAAATATTGCAGCCCGCATAGTAAAGGAAAATACCTTGTTTGCCCTGAAAACCCTGCGCCGCGAGACCGGCGCATCCGTACTTCCCGCCCTGCGGCTGATTGCCGCCGCGGCCATCGCGCTGACCCTCGCTGCCTGTTCCAAGCCTGCCGTCAAAGTGGAAGACGTGCGCCCCGTGCGCGCCATCGTATTGTCCAGCAGCAATGTTGACGTAAGTGCCGAGCTGTCGGGCGAGGTCGTGCCCCGTGTCGTGTCGCAGCTGGGTTTCCGCGTGGGCGGCAAGATCGTCGCGCGCAAGGTCGACGTGGGCGCCAGCGTCAAGAAGGGCCAAGTGCTGATGCAGCTCGATCCCGTCGACTTGCAGCTGTCGCAAGCCCAGGCCAAGGCTTCGCTGGTCAGCGCGGAGACGAGCCGCGACCTGGCGCGCGCGGAATTGAAGCGCTACCAGGATTTGCGCGAGAAAAATTTCGTCAGCCAGGCCGTGCTTGATGGCAAGGACGCCACCTACAAGGCGGCGCAGGCAAACGTGGAAGCGGCCCAGGCCCTGTACCGGGGCCAGGCGAACCAGTCCGGCTATGCCAGCTTGCTGGCCGACGTCGATGGCGTCGTCACGCGCATCGAGGCTGAAGTGGGGCAGGTGGTGGCGCCCGGCGCGCCCGTCGTGCAAGTGGCCAGGAGCGGCGAGAAGGAAGTCGTGATCGGCATTCCGGAAGACAAGGTCGAGACCTTGCGCGGCGTCAAGGATGTCGTCGTGCGCCTGTGGGCCGACCCGAAACAGGCGCTGCCGGGCAAGATCCGCGAAGTGTCGCCCGTGGCCGATGCCGCCACGCGCACTTATATCGCCAAGGTCAGCATTCCGGACGCGCCGCAAGTGCGTCTGGGCATGACGGCCGTCGTGCAATTCGCCTCGCAGACGGCCACGCCGCAGATCAAGGTGCCGCTGACGGCCCTGTTCAATGAAAAGTCGCAAAGTTCCGTGTGGGTGGTGGAAAACGGCGTCGTGAAGCTCGTGCCGGTGACGGTGGGTGGCGTGGCGGGCAATGAGTTGCTGCTGGCCTCAGGCGTGAAAGCGGGGCAGACGGTGGTCACGGCAGGCGTCAACCTGCTCAAGCCGGGCCAGAAAGTGACCATCCTCGGCGCCGACGTGGCCAGCAAGCCGGATGTGGCCGCTGCCGCCGTCACCGTGGGTGCGGCCAAATGAAGGGCGGCTTCAATCTGTCGCGCTGGGCGCTCGAACACATCCCGCTGACGCGCTACCTGATGGCCGTGCTGCTCATTGGCGGCATGCTCAGCTATGCCAGCCTGGGCCAGGATGAAGATCCGCCGTTTACCTTCCGCGCCATGGTCTTGCAAGCCTACTGGCCGGGCGCCACGGCCTTGCAGATGGCCGAGCAGGTGACGGACAAGCTGGAAAAGAAACTGCAGGAAACGCCCTACATCGACGAGATCACCAGTTATTCGAAGCCGGGCGAAACCCTGATTCTGCTGGAGTTGCGCGAATCGGCGCCGCCCAAGGAAACGGCGGCCGCCTGGTACCAGGTGCGCAAGAAGATCGGCGACATCCAGGGCACCTTGCCGGCCGGCGTCGTGGGCCCGTTCTTCAATGACGAGTTCGGCGATACGTACGGCTCCATCTTTGCCCTGTCCGGCGACGGTTTTACGTACGCGGAAATGAAGGATTACGCGGACAAGGTGCGCCAGGAACTGCTTGCAGTAGGGCAGGTATCGAAGGTGGAACTGTTCGGCGTGCAGGATGAAAAAATCAATATCATCTTTTCGCACAAGAAATTTGCCCAGCTGGGCATTCCTTTCGACGCCATCGTGCAGCAATTGTCCGCGCAAAACAGCATCAACGCCACGGGCGTGCTGGTAACGCCGACCGATAATCTGCAAGTGCGCGTGACGGGCGCCATGGTGACCGTCAAGGACCTGGAAAACCTGGAACTGCGCGCCAACGGCACCACTTTCCGCCTCGGCGACTTTGCCACCGTGAAACGCGAATTCGTCGATCCGCCCAAGGACAAGATGCGTTTCAATGGCAAGGAAGTGATCGGCCTGGGCGTGTCGATGGAAAAGGGCGGCAACATCATCGACATGGGCAAGGCCTTGCAGGCCACCGTCACGCGCATGAAGCGCGAATTGCCGGTCGGCATAGAATTGCAGCGCGTGTCGAACCAGCCGGAAGCCGTGTCCGCTTCCGTGGGCGAATTCGTGCATACCCTGATCGAAGCCATTCTGATCGTGCTGGCCGTCAGCTTCGTCGCGCTGGGCTTGCATACGAAGCCGCTGCGCATCGACGTGCGCCCGGGCCTGGTGGTGGCGCTGACCATCCCGCTGGTGCTGGCCGTCACCTTCCTGTTCATGCGCCTGCTCGACATCGACTTGCACAAGATTTCCCTGGGCGCCCTGATCATCGCGCTGGGCTTGCTGGTCGATGACGCCATCATTGCCGTCGAGATGATGGTGCGCAAGATGGAAGAGGGCATGTCGCGTTTTGACGCGGCCACGTTCGCCTACACGTCGACGGCCATGCCCATGCTGACGGGCACCCTGATCACGGTGGCGGGCTTCTTGCCGATCGGCCTGGCCAAGTCGGCTGCCGGCGAATACACGTTCTCCTTGTTCTCCGTCAATGCACTGGCCCTGATCATTTCGTGGGTGGTGGCCGTGGTGTTTACGCCATACATCGGCTACATCTTGCTGAAAGTGAAACCGCACGCGCATAACGACCATGAATTGTTCGACACGCCGAACTTCCGCCGTTTCCGCCGCGCCGTCACCTGGTGCGTGGAATGGCGCAAGACCACCATTGTCGCCACCCTGGCCATCTTTGCGCTGGGCATTTACGGCTTTAACTTTATCGAAAAGCAATTTTTCCCCGATTCCAGCCGTCCGGAACTGATGGTGGAGCTGTGGTCGCCCGAAGGCACGACGTTTGCCGCGAATGAAAAGCAGGTCAAGAAATTCGAAGCGTTTGTGAGCAAGCTCGATGGCGTGGAAAGCGTCACCAGTTACGTCGGTACGGGCAGCCCCCGTTTCTACTTGCCGCTGGACCAGATCTTCCCGCAGACCAATGTGTCGCAAGTGGTGATCCTGCCGAAGAGTCTGGCTGAACGTGAACGCTTGCGCCAGCAGATCGTCGACGTCTTCAAGAAGGATTTTCCGGAAGTGCGGGGCCGGGTCAAACTGTTGCCGAATGGACCGCCGGTGCCGTATCCCGTGCAATTTCGCGTGATGGGGGCGGAAGTGGCCGGTGTGCGGGCCATTGCCGACCAGGTCAAGGACATCATGCGCGCCAATCCGAACACCCTGGGCGTGAACGACAACTGGAATGAATCGGTGAAAGTGCTGCGCCTGGACCTGGACCAGGACAAGATGCGCGCGCTGGGCGTCACCTCAAAAACGGTGATGCAGGCGGCCAATACGATTTTGTCGGGCACGGTCATCGGCCAGTTCCGCGAAGACAACAAGCTGATCGACATCCAGGTGCGCCAGCCGCTGGAAGAGCGGGCGACGATTTCCGTGTTGAATGACACAAATATCCCGACGGCAGCGGGCAAGTCCGTGCCCATCTCGCAACTGGCTCGTGCGCATTTCGTGTGGGAACCGGGTGTCGTCTGGCGCGACAAGCGCGAATGGGCCATCACCGTGCAGTCGGACGTGATCGATGGCATCCAGGGCGCCACCGTGTCGACTCAATTGACGCCGCAGATGGATGCCTTGCGCGCCAAGTTGCCAGCTGGCTACCGTATCGTCGTGAAAGGCGTGGCGGCCGACAGCGGCGAGGCGGAAGCGTCGATCTCGGCCAACTTGCCGCTGGCCATCTTCATCATCTTTACCTTGCTGATGCTGCAGCTGCACAGTTTTTCGCGTTCCCTGCTTGTCTTCCTGACGGGGCCGCTGGGCGTGGCGGGCGCCGCCTTTGCCTTGCTGGCGTTGGGCCGGCCGCTTGGTTTCGTGGCCAACCTGGGCATCATCGCGCTGTTCGGCATGATCATCCGTAACTCGGTGATCCTCGTCGACCAGATCGAGCAAGACATCAAGGATGGCTCGGCCCCGTGGGACGCCATCATCGACTCGGCCGTGCGCCGCTGCCGTCCCATCGTGCTGACGGCTGCCGCCGCCGCGCTGGCCATGATCCCGCTGTCGCGCTCCGTGTTCTGGGGGCCGATGGCCGTGGCCATCATGGGCGGCCTGATCCTGGCGACGGCCTTGACCTTGCTGTTCCTGCCGGCCCTGTATGCGGCCTGGTTCCGGGTCAAGAGGCCGGAGCCGGTGGGCGCAAAAGAAGGCTAGGAGGCAGCGCCAGGGCGCTGGCATAAAAAAGGCGGCATTCCTCTGGGAAATCCAGTAGAATGCCGCCTTTGCTTTACCGAGCGCTTGCTCCGGGCTTGCTCATAAGTCCACGGTAGCCAGATCGCTTCCGAGTTGTTAAAATCAGGGAAGCAGTTTGTAGCAAGTAGCATACAGTAGTAAAAATGCGGATGTGGTGGAATTGGTAGACACGCTGGTCTTAGAAGCCAGTGCTTCGGCTTGGGAGTTCGAGTCTCCCCATCCGCACCAATCCGGGTTGTTCCAGCCCGGACGTGCAGCACCATCAAGATATTCTCCAAAGCATTCAATTCAATTCAATTAAGCTAGTGCACCCAGTGCGCCCATTTGTCGGCTCGACTGTTGCACCATCTGCGCAATCAATGCCTGCGCCTGCGGGTAGCCGCTTCTTTCCATCAATTTGTCATCTTCAGTCAGCGGCCACAGCGCCTGCAGGACGCGTTGCCGTGCCTGCGGCCAGTTGTGCTCTTGCGCCTGTGTTGAGGGAGGCAGTTCCTTGCCCAGCAGGTGCAGCGCCTCGCGCGTCTGCGCCAGCTCTTGCTCTGCCTGCGCAGCCAGCGTATCGCTGCGCGGTGGCGGCTGCAGCGCCAGATAAGTATCGAGTTTGCGGCTCTGGCGTTCGTACAGGTCGAGTAGCAAATGCAAGGTGGCGCCGCCTGGCCGCCGTTGGGTGTCGAGCGCATCGAGCACGTCGAGCAGCCAGTGCGTCATCTGCCGCCCGGCCAGTCCCAGCTCCGGCCAGGTGGTACGTTGCAATTGCTCGCCCAGGTAGCGGGCGCGATCGATGGCGCGCCGGCTGCCGCTCATGTGCTGGCCGATGGGGCCGTACTGGGGCGCCAGCGCCGCCTCCTGCTGCTCGGCCAGCAGGCACAGCAGAGCCAGGTGGACATACACATGAAAGGCGGCCAGGGTGCGGTGGGCATCCCAATAGTGATTGCCATCATCATCGGGCGCATTCCACAGCGAGCAGACCTTGGCGCCGTCCTCGCGCGCATAGTCGGGCGCCAGCAGGCTGTGGCCGTGGCGGAAGTCGTAGAGTTTCTGATGCAGCGACTCGTGCAGCAGGTGCTCGGCCAGCCACCAGGGATTGCCGATCAGTTCCTGGTTCAGGAACACGCTGCCATTGACGCGAAATTGCGAGCTGGACGCCTTGCCGCGCCACGTGCCCAGCTTGGGAAACAGGGCGATCAATTGCACGTGATAAAGCGCGCTGGCCGTCAGGCGGGGCAGCAAGGTTTCCAGCAGGCCCAGCCCGCGTCGCAGCAGTGCCCGTTCCTGCGGCGTGGGCGTGGCCAGTGGCGCGCCGTAGTTATCGTCCATCACGGCAAGGAAGGCCGCCGCATACGGCGTGCCCTGATGCCAGGTATGCCATATATAAGTGTCGTTGTCCTGCGGTGCATGTTCGTCGTACAGGCGCGCCATGTCGGGCAAGTGCGCCGTCAGCGGCCGGCCGGGCAAGCCCGCGCGCAGATGTTCGTCGGCCGCCAGGAACAGCGCCGCGCATTGCGGCAGGGGCAAGCCGTATTCGTCGCCGAGGTGCAACTGGCGCATGGCGTGCTGGACGGCGCAGCGCAGTACCGTGTCGCCCAGCAGCTGGCGCTGGCGCGCGGGTGGCGCCCCATCGAGCCGGCTGGCCAGCCGCGCGGCCTCGGGCAGGGCGCTGCCCAGCTTGTGCAAGCGCCGCCGGTAGGCGACTGCCAGCTGGTCGCGGATATAGCCGCTGTCGCCAAAGGCGCGGTGGGTCGCCAGCGCCGTTTCCACGGCGGCCAGTACGTCCGCCTCCGGTGGCGCGGCGCGCACGGTGGGCGCGGCCACTGCCGGCTCAGGCGACGGTAGGGTGGTCGTGGTCGTGGTGTCCATCGCCCCGCATGCGCAATTCCATTTCATCGACTTCCGTCTGGATTTTTTGCAGGTCGTCGTCCGTGACGCCGTCGAGCAGGCGGCTGAGGACCATTTGCAGCTTGGCTTTGGCGTTGCTGGAACTGCCGGGTGTGCTATCGCTCATGATGTTTTCTCCCTTAAATTCACTTGGAGAGGGCGTGCGCGGCTTAGGTTTGCCTGAAAAATGGCCAAATTGAGGTAAATCAAAGGTTTTTTGCCCGAAATCTTCGCTGTGAGCGCATTTCTTTGTTTCGGACGGGGCGCCAGTTCGCATATACTAATGAACGAAGCAGGCTGGAAAGCCTGTCTCTGGCGAAATAAAGAATGCCGGGGCAAGAGTAAAGACAGGGCACTCCCAGGCTGTGGCGACTCGTTCGCCGCCGCTGGTATCCTCTGTGGCCGGGCTGCAAAGCCAGCCACTTTCCCGAAGTCCTTTGTTATAATGCCACGCTTTACCGAATGATGGCCGGCCCTGCATATACCTAGACGCATGGCTGGACGCTCGGAGCCCTGTCGCAGTACTGGAAGCGGCGGATTGTTTGGTGCCTGGTGCGGGTTTTTCCTCAGCCGGGTAGACCAGGTCCATCGTCCTGTTTTCAGTACTTTTACAGATGAATATGCGAGCGAGTGAAGCTGGACCCATGTCTTGCCGCCAGTGATGGCGCAAGGGGTCGGGTCTTCTTTTCTCGCACCAACAGTGTTTATTTTTTGGACGATTTTTTACATGGCAACTGCAGTCGAAACCTTGGGCAAACTCGAACGTCGTATCACGATCTCCTTCCCGCTGACGGACGTCCGCACGGAAGTTGAGAAGCGCCTGAAAGTGCAAGCCCGTACGGCTAAGGCACCGGGCTTCCGTCCGGGCAAAGTGCCGTTGAAAATGGTCGCAGCACAATACGGCTACCAAATTGAATCCGAAGTGCTGAATGACAAAGTCGGCCGCGCGTTCAACGACGCCGCCAACGAAAACAATCTGCGCGTGGCCGGTTTCCCGAACATCGTGCCGAAAGAAGAAGCAGCCGAAGGCCAGCTGGCTTTCGACGCAACGTTCGAAGTGTATCCGGAAGTCGCCATCGGCGACCTGACGGCCGTTGAAATCGAAACCGTGCAAGCCGACGTGTCGGAAGCCGAAATCGACAAGACCATCGACATCCTGCGCAAGCAGCGCGTGCACTTCCACACCAAGGGCGAAGCTGGCGAACACGGCGACGGCGGCGAGGCTATCGCTGCTAACGGCGACCGCGTGACCGTCGATTTCGTCGGCTCGATCGACGGCGTTGAATTCCCAGGCGGCAAAGCTGAAGGCTACGCTTTCGTGCTGGGCGAAGGCCGCATGCTGCCAGAATTCGAAGCAGCGACCCTGGGCCTGAAAGTGGGCGAGTCGAAGACCTTCCCATTGTCGTTCCCTGAGGACTACCATGGCAAGGACGTTGCCGGCAAAACCGCATCGTTCACCATCACGCTGCAAAAGCTGGAATGGGCGCACCTGCCGGAAGTCGATGCCGAATTCGCCAAGTCCTTGGGCGTTGCCGATGGTGACCTGGCCAAAATGCGCGAAGACATCAAAGTCAACCTGCAACGCGAAGTCGCTGGCCGCGTGAAAGCACGCAACAAGGAAGCCGTCATGGACGCGCTGATCAAAGTTGCTGAGCTGGAAGTGCCAAAAACGCTGATCGCTCAGGACTCCGAGCGTCTGGCCGAAATGACCCGTCAAGACATGGCGCAGCGCGGCATGAACGTCAAGGACGTGCCTTTCCCAGCAGAACTGTTCGCGGAAAAAGCCGAGCGTCGCGTACGTCTGGGCCTGATCCTGTCGCAACTGGTGGGCGACAACAACCTGCAGGCAACGCCTGAGCAAGTCAAGGCGCAAATCGAAGATTTCGCCCAAAGCTACGAAGATCCACGCGAAGTGCTGAAGTACTACTACAGCGACCGTCGTCGTCTGGGTGAGATCGAAGCCCTTGTATTGGAAGAAAACGTCGTCACTTACGTGCTGGGCCTGTCGAAAGTCACGACGAAAGCAGTTGCTTTCGACGAACTGATGGGAAGCAACGCACAAGCGTAAACCAGTTGGTATTGGGATGCCATCATTGCTGAAAAGTATTGATGGCTTCCCCTAACTGCTTCACAAGGAAATGAAATGACAGGTATGAACCGTAATCCGGCGCTGGACACAGAGATGCTCGGCCTGGTGCCGATGGTGGTGGAACAAAGCGGTCGCGGCGAGCGCTCGTATGATATTTACTCGCGCCTGCTGAAGGAACGCTTGATTTTCATGGTCGGCCCGGTCAATGACCAGATGGCCAACCTGGTTGTCGCCCAGCTGCTGTTCCTGGAAAGCGAAAATCCGGAAAAGGAAATCTCGCTCTACATCAACTCGCCAGGTGGTTCGGTCTCGGCCGGCATGGCCATCTACGACACCATGCAGTTCATCAAGCCGGACGTCTCGACCCTGTGCACGGGCATGGCTGCTTCGATGGGCGCTTTCCTGCTGGCCGCTGGCGCCAAGGGCAAGCGTTTCTCGCTGCCGAACTCGCGCATCATGATTCACCAGCCGTCCGGTGGTTCGCAAGGCATGGCGTCCGACATCGAGATCCAGGCGAAGGAAATCCTTTACCTGCGCACCCGCTTGAACGGCATCATGGCCGAGCGCACGGGCCAGTCGATCGAACAGATCGCCAAGGACACCGACCGCGACCGTTTCATGTCCGCCGACGAGGCCGTTGAGTATGGTTTGATCGACAAAGTGTTGACCAGCCGCGCTTGATGAGCCCCTACCGGTATTGCTAAGCATGTAAGTAAACGCCCGGGCGATCAAACGTTCGGGCGTTTCGCTTTTATTTCGGGTAGCATGGAGCTTGTGCACGTTGTTGACTTGCGCCATGGGTAGCCGCCTTTATGGGCGGCAACCATCATCCGGCTTGCGATTTTGCAATATTGTTAATGCAGTTCCAACCAAAATGCCTTATGTCAGACAAAAAATCCTCTAGCGGCGAAAAATTACTGTATTGCTCGTTCTGCGGCAAAAGCCAGCACGAGGTGAAGAAACTCATCGCCGGCCCGTCCGTATTCATATGCGACGAGTGCATCGACTTGTGCAACGACATCATCCGTGATGAAACGTCGAGCATCGAGACGGTGACCGGTACCAAATCCGACCTGCCGACGCCGCAAGAAATTGCCGCCTTGCTCGATCAGTACGTGATCGGCCAGCAGACTGCCAAGCGCATCCTGTCGGTGGCGGTGTACAACCATTACAAGCGCCTCAAGCACCTGGGCAAGAAAGACGACATCGAACTGGCCAAGAGCAACATCTTGCTGGTCGGTCCTACCGGTTCGGGCAAGACCCTGCTGGCACAGACCCTGGCGCGCATGCTCAACGTGCCGTTCGTGATCGCCGACGCCACCACCCTGACCGAAGCCGGTTACGTGGGTGAAGACGTGGAAAACATCATCCAGAAGCTGCTGCAAAGCTGCAACTATGACGTCGAGAAAGCCCAGCGCGGCATCGTCTACATCGATGAGATCGACAAGATTTCGCGCAAGTCCGACAATCCGTCCATCACGCGCGACGTGTCGGGCGAGGGCGTGCAGCAAGCCTTGTTGAAATTGATCGAAGGCACGATGGCTTCCGTGCCGCCACAAGGCGGCCGCAAGCATCCGAACCAGGATTTCGTGCAGATCGACACGACCAACATCATGTTCATCTGCGGCGGCGCCTTCGACGGCCTGTCGAAAGTGATCGCCAACCGCTCCGAAAAGAGCGGCATCGGCTTCTCGGCCACGGTGCGCAGCAAGTCGCAAAGCTCGGCCAGCGAACTGATGCTGCAAGCGGAACCGGAAGACTTGGTCAAGTTCGGCCTGATTCCGGAACTGGTCGGCCGTCTGCCCGTCATCGCCACCCTGGCGGAATTGACGGAAGAGGCGCTGATCCAGATCCTCGTCGAGCCGAAGAATGCGCTGATCAAGCAGTATTCGAAGCTGCTCGAGATGGAAGGCGCGGAACTGGAGATTCGCCCGGCCGCCCTGCATGCGATCGCCAAGAAGGCGCTGGCGCGCAAGACCGGTGCCCGTGGCCTGCGTTCCATCCTGGAACATGCTTTGCTGGACGTCATGTACGAACTGCCGAGCGAACAAAATGTGGTGAAGGTCGTCATCGACGAAAATACCATCACCAGTGGCGCCAAACCTTTGTTGATTTATCAAGAGACTGCCAAGGCCTCCGGAGAAAATTGATTACTGCTGAGACAAATGCATAAAAAGGGTTTTGATTCCTTAATGCATGGCAGTACAATTTAAATCAATGAGTGCAGGCTTCAATCGGAAAGCCACTCGCGGCGCTTAGCTGCGCGTGGCTTTTTTTACTGTGAAAACTGCATTTATTACCGTCATGCGGGTGTGTTTTGCGAAATAGACAGAAAAATGTTTGTTTCACAGAATTATTTATTCTCGCCGGTCTTGTGTTTTGGCAGCGAGCGCCAACATCGTAAACACGCTTTCTATAAGGTACGCCATGACAACTTCCAAATTAACTGAGCAAACTCAACTGCCGTTATTGCCGTTGCGGGATGTCGTCGTTTTCCCGCATATGGTGATACCGCTGTTCGTTGGCCGTCCAAAGTCGATCAAGGCGCTGGAAGCTGCGATGGAGCAGGGCAAGAGCATCATGCTTGCCGCTCAAAAAGCAGCCGCGAAGGACGAGCCGTCTCCTTCGGATATCTATGAAATTGGCTGCGTCGCCAATATTCTGCAAATGCTGAAGCTGCCCGATGGCACCGTCAAGGTGCTGGTCGAAGGCGCGCAGCGTGCCCGTATCAACCACATCAGCGATGCGCCGACGCACTTCATCGCCGACCTGACGCCGCTCGAGTCCGAGCCGGGCGACGAGTCGGAAGTCGAAGCCATGCGCCGCGCGATCGTGCAGCAGTTCGACCAGTACGTCAAACTGAACAAGAAGATCCCGCCGGAAATCCTCGCTTCGCTGTCGGGCATCGACGATGCCGGCCGCCTGGCCGACACGGTGGCCGCGCACCTGCCGCTGAAACTTGAGCAAAAACAAGTCATCCTGGAAATTTTCAGCGTGGCCAAGCGCCTCGAGCACCTGCTGGGCCAGCTCGAAGGCGAGCTCGACATTCTGCAGGTGGAAAAGCGCATCCGCGGCCGCGTCAAGCGCCAGATGGAAAAGTCGCAGCGCGAGTACTACCTGAACGAGCAAGTCAAGGCGATCCAGAAAGAACTGGGCGAGGGCGAAGATGGCGCCGACCTCGACGAGCTGGAGAAAAAAGTCGCTTCGGCCAAAATGCCGAAGGAAGCGCTCGACAAGGCCACCAACGAGCTGAAAAAACTCAAGCTGATGTCGCCGATGTCGGCCGAAGCCACCGTCGTGCGCAACTACATCGACACCCTCGTCAATTTGCCTTGGAAAAAGAAATCCAAGGTCAACAACGACCTGTCGAATGCGGAAAAAGTGCTCGAAGGCGACCACTACGGCCTCGACAAGGTCAAGGAACGCATCCTGGAATACCTCGCGGTGCAACAGCGCGTCGACAAGCTCAAAGCCCCGATCCTGTGCTTCGTCGGTCCTCCTGGCGTCGGTAAAACCTCGCTGGGCCAGTCCATCGCCCGCGCGACGAACCGCAAGTTCGTGCGCATGGCCCTGGGCGGCGTGCGCGACGAGGCCGAGATCCGCGGTCACCGCCGCACCTACATCGGCTCGATGCCGGGCAAGATCTTGCAATCGCTGTCGAAAGTCGGCGTGCGCAATCCTCTGTTCCTGCTCGATGAAGTCGACAAGATGGGCGCCGATTTCCGTGGCGATCCATCATCGGCCCTGCTGGAAGTGCTGGACCCGGAACAGAACCACACGTTCTCCGACCATTACATCGAAGTCGATTTCGACTTGTCCGACGTGATGTTCGTGGCCACGTCGAACTCGTACAATATTCCGCCAGCCTTGCTTGACCGCATGGAAGTGATCCGTCTGTCCGGTTACACGGAAGATGAAAAGACCAGCATCGCGCAGCGTTACCTGCTGCCGAAGCAGATCAAGAACAATGGCTTGAAGGAAGAGGAAATCTCGGTGGCCGAGTCGGCCTTGCGCGACATCATCCGCTACTACACGCGGGAAGCCGGTGTGCGTTCGCTCGAGCGTGAAGTGTCGAAGATCTGCCGCAAGGTGGTCAAGATGCTGCTGCTCAAGAAGTCCGACAAGAAAGTCATCGTCAACTCGAAGAACCTGGATAAATTCCTCGGTGTGCGCCGCTATGATTTCGGTGTCGCAGAGAAAGAAAACCAGGTGGGCCAGGTGGTTGGTCTGGCATGGACGGAAGTGGGCGGCGATCTGCTGACCATCGAAGCCGTGTCGATGCCGGGCAAGGGCGGCATTATCCGCACGGGTACCTTGGGCGACGTCATGAAAGAGTCGATCGAGGCAGCCCGCACGGTGGTGCGCAGCCGGGCACAGCGCCTGGGCATCAAGGCGGACGTGTTCGAGAAGAGCGACATCCACATCCACGTGCCGGAAGGCGCGACACCGAAGGATGGCCCTTCGGCTGGCGCGGCCATGACGGTGGCGATGGTGTCGGTCTTCACGGGCATTCCCGTGCGCGCCGACGTGGCGATGACGGGCGAGATCACCTTGCGCGGCGAAGTATTGCCGATCGGCGGCCTGAAAGAAAAGCTGCTGGCGGCCCATCGCGGCGGCATCAAGACGGTCCTGATTCCCGAGCAGAACGTGAAAGACCTGGCCGACATTCCGGACAACGTCAAGAACAAGCTCGAGATCGTACCGGTGCGCTGGATCGACAAAGTGCTGGAAATCGCTCTCGAACGCATGCCTGAAGCGTTGGCGGACGTCGCTGCGGTGGAGGCTGTCACGGCCGCCGCGGCCAAGCCTGATGCAGCCGGCGAGGTAGTAAAACACTAACGTTTTACCCCTGTTTTCCCCAAACAAGCGCTTTTAGAGCGCTTGTTTTATATTGAAACGTGAATTGCGCCCCCAAAGCGCTTGACACATATACAGTGTGGCTTGTTTAATACGCCTGCACATTTTTTTCGCCGGACAGCTGTGGTGCCAAAAGTGCCGCAACGATACGGTAAACGTTTTATACCTTTGTAATTGGGGATGCTAGTGAACAAGACTGAATTGATCGACCACATTGCTGAAAAAGCTGACATTTCCAAAGCCGCCGCTGCGCGCGCACTCGACGCTGTTATCGGCGGCGTGACGGAAACTTTGAAAAACAACGACAGCGTGACGCTGGTTGGTTTTGGCACTTTCTCGGTCAGCGAACGCGCTGAGCGTACCGGCCGCAATCCGCGTACCAAAGAAGCGATCACGATCGAAGCTGCAAAAGTTCCAAAATTTAAAGCTGGTAAAGCTTTGAAGGATGCTGTAAACTAACGGACTTCGGTGAGGTGACAATCACCGGAGACATTTGGCGGCGCCTCCGGGTGCCGCGATTTCAGGGTTGAAGTTCTACGAATCGCAACCCTGGATGCAAATGCAAGTAGTACTGTGTATTTTTCGGAGTGGTAGTTCAGTTGGTTAGAATGCCGGCCTGTCACGTCGGAGGTCGCGGGTTCGAGTCCCGTCCGCTCCGCCAAAAAAATACGCTCTTAAGGAGTGGTAGTTCAGTTGGTTAGAATACCGGCCTGTCACGTCGGGGGTCGCGGGTTCGAGTCCCGTCCGCTCCGCCAGAATATAGAAGCCCGCGCTGCTGAATAAGTAGCGCGGGTTTTTCTTTTCCAGCGCCAGATTATCTCGGCGCGCCTGCTTTTTAAAATTCTCTCCTGCCGTTTTGAATAAAAACACCCGCATTTAAATCCGCTTTAAGCTGCGCCGGGTTAAATGCCCGGGCCCTGCGCCTTGCCCGCCATGCGGCGCCAGGGCAGGGCGCGCGCCCTGATTTACTCTTGCTATAGCGCTATGGGCATTGTAGAATCAGGAGATAATGGCTTGGGCGTCAGAATCCTGCTTTAGTTCCAGCGCCAAGTTGTTGAATCTAAAGGGGAAGTGGACATCTGTCCCGTCCATTCCGCCGAAGAAATCAAGGCGAACGCATGTTCGCCTTTTTTTATAGTGATCCACTCATCCCGAATTGGCTGACCATGTTTGAATTTATTCGTACCCATCGACGCTTGATGCAGTTTCTCCTGATGCTGGTCATCGTCCCGTCTTTTGCACTGGTCGGTATCAGCGGCTACCAAAGCTTCGGCGATGGCGCGAACACCATCGCCAAGGTCGGCGACCAGGTCGTTACGCAGCAGCAATATGAAGAAGCGCAACGCCAGCAGATCGACCGCTACCGCCAGATGATGGGCGAGCAGTTCGACCAGAAAATGTTTGACACGCCGGAAGCGCGCCAGAGCATCCTCGATAACCTGATCGCCGAGCGCGCCGTGGCCGCCGAAGTGGGCCGTAGTCACCTGGTCATCAGCGATGCCGTGCTGCAAAAGGAAGTACTGGACATTCCAGGCTTGACCTTGCCTGACGGTAAATTCGACCTGGAACGCTACAAGTCCATGCTGGCCGCCCAAGGCATGACGCCGCAGATGTACGATGCGCGCCGCCGCAGCGACCTGGCCCTGCAGCAACTGGCCGGCGCCGTGCAAGGCACCGCGTTCGCGCCGAGCACCGTCTCCAAGCGCCTGTCCGACATCACATCGGAAGAGCGTGAAGTGCAGGAACTGCTGCTGCCGATCGCCCAGTACGTGTCGGAAGTCAAAGTGACGGACGCCATGATCAAGGCTTTCTACGACAAGAACAGCAAGTTCTTCGAGATCCCGGAACAAGCCAAGGTCGAGTACGTCGTGCTGGACGACAGCGCCGCCGGCGAGCAAGTCGACGTCACCGACGCCGACGTGACCGGCTACTACGCGAAGAACCAGAAAGCCTACACGACGGAAGAAGCGCGCCAGGCCAGCCACATCCTCGTAGCCGTCAAGAAAGATGCATCGGCCGCCGACAAGGCAGCCGCCAAGGCCAAGGCCGAAGCCATCCTGGCGGAAGTACGCAAGGCGCCTGCCAGCTTTGCCGCCGTGGCGAAAGCCAAGTCGGAAGACCCGGCGTCCGCGGAACAGGGCGGCGACCTGGGCGTGATTGGCAAGGATGGTTTGCCAGCACCGCTGCTGAGCGCTGTCGCGAAACTCAAGCAAGGCGAAATCAGCGATGTCGTCGCTTCCGATTTCGGCTTCCATATCCTGACCGTCACCTCGCTCAAGCCGCAGCATGTCCGTGCGCTGGACGAAGTACGCGGCGAAATCACGGCCGACCTGCGCAAGCAATTTGCTGCCAAGAAATACTCGGAAATGGCCGAAACGTTCACCAACACGGTCTACGAACAATCGGACAGCCTGAAGCCGGTGGCCGACAAGCTGAAGCTGAAAGTGGAAACCGTCGCCAACCTGTCGCGCACACCATCGCCAGCACTGGGCAAGGCGCCGTTCAACAACGCCAAGTTCCTGACCGCCATCTTCTCGAACGACTCGTTGAAAGACAAGCGCAACACGGAAGCCGTCACCGTTGCTCCTAACGTGCTGATCGCCGGCCGTGTGGTGGAATTCAAGCCTGCCTCGAAGCGTCCGCTGGCCGAAGTCGAAGCGATGATCCGTCAGCGCGTGACCCTGGAAGAAGCGGAAAAACTGGCCAAGAAAGCGGGCGAGACCAAGCTGGCCGCCTTGAAGGCTTCGGGTGACGCCACCGGTTTTGGCGCGGCGCAATGGGTATCGCGCAGCAAGCTTGACGGCATCAACCGTGCCGCCATCGCGCAAGTCATGAAAGCGGACACGAGCAAGCTGCCAGCCTATGTGGGCGTGGACCTGCCAGCCCTGGGCTACGGCATCTACCGCATCGCCAAGGTGCAGCAGCCAGCAGAAGTGGATGCAGCGCGCCGCCAGCAAGAGAAAGACCAGATCAGCGGCATCCTGGCACAACAGGAAATGTTTGATTACGTCGAATACCTGAAAGCCAAGGCCAAGGTGAAGATCGTCAAGCCGGTGACCGCTCCGGTTGCTGCAGCGCCGGAAGCGCCGTAATCAGTTTTAGTCCATAAGAATAGCCGCTCTTGAGCGGCTATTTTTTTGTCTGTGGAATGTGCGTGCCATGGACCTGACTAGGATATGCAGCATAAAGCTGGGCTCAGTCGCTTCGCGATCGGGATATGCCCCACTGGGGCATATCCCCCCGGCGGGTCTCGGCGACCCCGTCTGACCCCAGATTTTTGCCTCGGGCTAGAGCTAACGTCAACAACTGGCTTACTTGGCGTTCAGCAACGGCGCCAGCCGCGGCCAGATATTCCTCAAAATCGTCGGATGCGCCTGCGCATTCGGGTGCATGCGGTCGGCCTGGAACAGCTGCGGCTGGTCGGCGATGCCTTCGAACATGAAGGGGACCAGTGGCGCCTTCCATTCCTTGGCCAGCTTGCCGTACACGCCATAAAACTGCTCGCCATAGGCGCGGCCATAGTTGGGCGGCATGCGCATGCCTACCAGCACCACCTGCGCACCCGATTTTTTGGCTGCCTCGCCCATGGCGCGCAGATTCGCCTCGGCGGCCGCCACGGGCAAGCCGCGCAAGCCGTCGTTGGCGCCCAGTTCGATCAGCACGACATCGGGCTGGTGCTTGGCCAGCAGGGCGGGCAGGCGCGCGCGGCCGCCGCTGGTGGTCTCGCCGCTGATGCTGGCGTTGACGATGCGCGTGTCGTTCTTTTGCGCTTGCAGCCGCTGTTCCAGCAGCGCCACCCAGCCCGTGCCCCGCGCCAGCCCATACTCGGCCGAGAGACTATCGCCGAGCACCAGCAGCGTTTTTGGTGCAGAATAGGCGTTCGTCATGCTCGATACCAGCAGCAGGGCTGCCGCAGGAAGCAAGGACAGGGTGCGCCGCCGCATGCGGCTGCTGCCCTCGACACTTATTTGTTCACGAAATTTTTTAAGATAGATCAGCATGCCCGAATTCCCTAAAGCGACTTCCACCAGTTTTCTCCCGTCCGACGCAGCGGCCCAGCGGCCCGCCGCACCCAACAGCCAAAATGCCCAGCCGGCCATCGAAGTGGTCCAGCTGGCCAAGCGCGTACCCGATGCCGATGGTGAGCTGACCATCCTGCATCAAGTCGATTTTACCGTGCAAACGGCGGAGACGCTGGCCATCGTCGGCGCTTCCGGTTCCGGCAAGTCCACCTTGCTGGGTTTGCTGGCGGGACTGGACACACCCAGCGAGGGCAAGGTCATCCTCGACGGCACCGATATCTTCGCCCTCGACGAAGACGGCCGCGCCGGCTTTCGCAAGGAAAAGCTCGGTTTCGTGTTCCAGTCTTTCCAGCTGCTGGCCCATCTGACGGCGTTGGAAAACGTCATGCTGCCGCTGGAATTGCGCGGCGACCCCGATGCGAAGGAAAAGGCGCAAGCCATGCTGGGCAGAGTGAACCTTGGCAGCCGCCTGAAGCACTATCCGAAATACCTGTCCGGCGGCGAGCAGCAGCGCGTTGCGCTGGCGCGCGCGTTCGTCACGGAGCCGCCGCTGCTGTTCGCCGATGAACCGACGGGCAGCCTCGATGCGGCCACCGGCGAGGCCGTGATCCAGCTGATGTTCGAGCTGAACCGCGAACGCGGCTCGACCCTGGTGCTCGTCACGCATGACAGTTCGATTGCGGCCCGTTGCGGGCGGACGATCACGATTGCGGCCGGCCGATTGGTGTGATTGCTGGTGGTAGTTGTCGGATTACGCGTGCCGCTAATCCGACCTACCCGACCTCCGAGGTGTCGCTTGGATTAGCGCAGCGTAATCCAACACAAGCGCGCCAACTGCCTATGCCGACAAGGCATTGATCAACCTGCGTATCGCAGGGATCAATTCCCCCGCCGTCAGGCCAATGGGGCCGCTGCCTGCAGCCACCAGCGCGTCGGCCGCCGCGCCATGCAGCCACACGGCGCCTATCGCCGCTTCCCACTCCGGCCAGCCTTGCGCCAGCAGGCTGCCGCACAGGCCGGATAACACGTCGCCCGTGCCGGCAGTCGCCAGCGCGGGGCCGCCCGTGTTGTTGACGACGACCTGGCCGTCGGGCGCGGCGATCACCGTGCCCGAACCTTTCAATACCACGATGACGCCCAGCTGCGTGGCCAGCTGGCGCGCCGCACTCAGGCGGTCGGCCTGTACCTCGGCCACCGTCATGTCGAGCAAACGCGCCGCTTCCAGCGGATGCGGCGTCAATATCGTCGCCCCCGCGCCTGTGCGCACGGCCAGCGCCGATTGCAGCTCCGGCTCGGCCGCCATCAGGTTCAGCGCGTCCGCGTCCAGCAGCAGCGGGCTATCGCTGTCAATGGCACGCTGCAGCAGTTCCACCGTCCCGGCCTTGTCGCCGAGGCCGGGTCCCGCCACCAGCGCGGCGAAGTGCAGGCCCGAGAAATCCACGTCCCTCGCGTGCCGGCACATCAGCTCCGGCTGGCTGCTGTCGAAGGCGGGCGGCGCGTCGGGAAACGCGATATACACTCTTCCCGCGCCCGCATGCAGGGCCGTGCGGGCCGCCAGGATGGGCGCGCCCGCCATGCCTTGTGCGCCGCCGATGATGGCCACGCTGCCGTAGCTGCCCTTGTGCGTGTTTTGCCGGCGCGGCTGCAGCTGGCGCGCGAACAGGTGCAGGCCGCCCAGCTGGGTCCTGGCAGGCGGCAGCAGGGAAGGATCGATAGCCAGCGCGGCCACTTCCACTTCACCCGCATGGTCACGGCCATTCGCCGTGTGCAGGCCCGGCTTGTCGCCGATGAAGGTGAGCGTATGCGTGGCGCGGATGGCGACGCCGTCGATGGCACCCGTGTCCGCGTGCAGGCCGCTGGGCACGTCGAGCGCCAGCACGGGGCAATCGAGATTGTTGACCAGCTGCGCCATGTCGCGGCATTCGCCGTCCAGAGGGCGCGACGCGCCGATGCCGAACAGGCCATCGATGACGAGGTGCCATGGCGCCGCGCCCACTGCCGCCGAGGCCATGGAGGTTGCCGCTTCCATCAAGCGCGCGGCGCTGTTGCGCGCGCGGCTCAGGGCCTGCTCGCGTTCGGGCGACGTGGCTTGCGCCTCGGGGGCCAGCCAGACGAGCACCTCGGTGCCGCTACCGGCCAGGTGCGCGGCCGCTTCCAGCGCGTCGCCGCCGTTGTCGCCCGGGCCGGCCAGCACCAGGACGCGCCGGTGGCCGTCGTCGTCGCCATCTTCCTGGGCGTGCAGCAGCTTCAGGGCGGCACTGGCGGCGGCCTGGCCCGCGCGCTGCATCAGCAGCCCTTGCGGCAGGTCGCGCATGGCTGCTTGTTCGATGGCGCGCAGTTCGGCGATGGAGTACAGCGGTGTGGAAGAGTCGATCAGGGGCATGGGGCGTGTTCCGTTAGTCAGCATGTCTTCAACATAAGGCCGAAGCGGGCGAAAGGCAAGGCGCACACGCCTGCGGTGCGCCGTAAATTGTGCGGCTACAATAGCCATCTCACATAAGTGCGGGGGCAAGGCGATGGATTGGCAATTCTGGATCGACCGGGGCGGCACCTTTACGGACATCGTGGCGCGCCGTCCTGACGGCAGCCTGGCCACGCATAAACTGCTGTCGGAGAATCCCGGCCAGTACCGCGACGCGGCGCTGGCTGGCATGCGCCAGCTGATGGACCTGGCGCCTGGTGCGCCGCTGCCCGTCGAACTGGTGGGCGCCATCAAGATGGGCACGACGGTGGCCACCAATGCGCTGCTCGAGCGCAAGGGCGAGCCCACCGTGCTGGCCATCACGCGCGGTTTTCGCGACGCCCTGCGTATCGCCTACCAGAACCGCCCGCAGCTGTTCGCGCGCCAGATCATCCTGCCGGAACTGCTGTATGGCGACGTGATCGAAATCGATGAGCGCGTGGGCGCCCACGGCGACGTCGTGACGCCGCTCGACGAGGCGGCCGCGCGCACGGCGCTGGAGCAGGCCTATGCGCGCGGCGTGCGGGCCATCGCGGTCGTGCTGATGCACGGCTACCGCCACCACGCGCACGAGGCGCGGGTGGCGCAGCTGGCGCGCGAGGCAGGTTTTACGCAGGTGTCCGTGTCGCACGAGGTCAGCCCCATGATGAAACTGGTGGCGCGCGGCGACACGACGGTGGTCGACGCCTACCTGTCGCCGATCCTGCGCCGCTATGTCGACCAGCTGGCGATGGAACTGCCCGGCGTGCACCTGCAATTCATGCAGTCGAACGGCGGCTTGACGGATGCGCGCGCTTTCCAGGGCAAGGACAGCATTTTGTCCGGTCCCGCGGGCGGGATCGTCGGCATGGTGCGCGCCAGCGCGCTGGCCGGCTTCGATAAAGTCATCGGCTTCGACATGGGCGGCACGTCCACCGACGTGTCGCATTACGCGGGCGAGTTCGAACGCGTGTTCGAGACGCAGATCGCCGGCGTGCGCATGCGCGCGCCCATGATGAGCATCCACACGGTGGCCGCGGGCGGCGGCTCCATCCTGCATTTCGACGGCGCCCGCTACAAGGTGGGGCCGGACAGCGCGGGTGCCAATCCCGGCCCCGCCAGCTACCGGCGCGGCGGCCCGCTGGCCGTCACCGACTGCAACGTCATGCTGGGCAAGCTGCAGCCTGCGTTCTTCCCCCGCGTCTTCGGCCCCGACGCGAATGAAGCGCTGGACGCGGCCACCGTGCGCGCCCAGTTCGAAGCGCTGGCGCGCACGGTGAATTCGACGCCGGAACAGGTGGCCGAAGGCTATGTCGCCATCGCGGTTGGCAACATGGCCAACGCCATCAAGCAGATTTCCGTGCAGCGCGGCCACGACGTCACCGAATACACCCTGACCAGTTTTGGCGGCGCGGGCGGCCAGCATGCCTGCCTGGTGGCCGACGCGCTGGGCATGCGCACGGTGTTCATCCACAGCCTGGCGGGCGTGATGTCGGCCTACGGCATGGGCCTGGCCGACCAGAGCGCCATGCGCGAGCGCGCCATCGAAGCGGCCCTGGGCAAGGACCTGGCCGGCGATTTCGCGCAACTGGGCGAACTGGCGCGTGGCGACTTGCTGCGCCAGGGCGTGGAAGGGAAGCGCATCGCGCTGGTGTCGCGCGTGCACCTGCGCTACGAAGGCACGGATTCGGCCCTCGTCGTGCTGTTCGATACGGCTGCCAGCATGCAGGCGCAGTTTGAAGTAGCCTACAAAAAGCGCTTTTCCTTTTTGATGCCGGCGCGCGCGCTGATCGTTGAAGCGATCTCCGTGGAAGCCATCGGCGCGTCCGATGCGCCGCAAGTGGCCACGCCCGCGTATGCGGCGCGGGCGGGTGGGTTGGCGTCCGTGCAAACGGTGGACATGTACTGCGCCGGCGCGTGGCGGCCAAGCGGCCTGTATGCGGCGGACAGCTTGCGCCCCGGCGACGCCATCGATGGCCCGGCCATCGTCAGCGACGCCAATGCCACCACGGTCATCGAGCCGGGTTGGCGCGCGGAAGTGACGGCGCACGGCCATCTGGTCTTGCGCAGGGTCGTCGCCTTGCCCGAGCGGCGCGCCATCGGGACCAATGCCGACCCCGTGATGCTGGAAATTTTCAACAACCTGTTCATGTCGATCGCCGAGCAGATGGGCCTGCGCCTGCAAAACACGGCCCATTCCGTCAATATCAAGGAGCGGCTCGATTTCAGCTGCGCCATCTTCGACGCGCAAGGCCATTTGATCGCCAACGCGCCGCACATGCCCGTGCACCTGGGGTCCATGGGCGAGAGCATCCGCACCGTCATGATGCGCAATGCGGGCGCCATGTGGCCGGGCGACGTCTTCATGCTGAATGACCCATACCACGGAGGTACGCATCTGCCCGACGTGACGGTGATCTCGCCCGTGTTCGACGAAGCGGGCGGCGCCATCCTGTTCTATGTCGGTTCGCGCGGTCACCATGCCGATATCGGCGGCACGACACCAGGCTCCATGCCGCCCGACTCCACGCGCATCGAGGAAGAGGGCGTGTTGATCGACAATTTCAAGCTGGTCGACGGCGCCACGGGGCGGTTAGCAGAGGCGGAAACACTGGCCCTGCTGGCGGGCGCCAGCTGGCCTGCCCGCAATCCCCGGCAAAACCTGGCCGACCTGCGCGCCCAGGTGGCGGCCAACCAGAAGGGGGCCGAAGAACTGCACAAGATGGTCGCGCATTTCGGTTTGCCGGTCGTGCAAGCCTACATGGGCCACGTGCAGGACAATGCCGAGGAAGCCGTGCGCAGGGTCATCACGACCCTGAAGGATGGCCGCTATGCGCTGGACCTGGACAACGGCGCGCGCATCCAGGTGGCGATCAGGGTCGACGTGGCGCAGCGCAGCGCCCTCATCGACTTTACGGGAACGTCAAACCAGCTGCCGAACAACTTCAATGCGCCATCCGCCGTCTGCATGGCGGCCGTGCTGTACGTGTTCCGCACCCTGGTGGACGACGATATACCGCTGAACGCGGGCTGTTTGAAACCGCTCACGGTGATCATCCCGCCCGGCTCCATGCTCAACCCGCAGTATCCGGCCTCCGTCGTCTCGGGCAACGTGGAGACCTCGACTTGCATCACCAACGCCCTGTATGGCGCGCTGGGCGCGATGGCGGCGTCGCAGGGGACGATGAACAATTTCACGTTCGGCAGTGAGCGATACCAGTACTACGAGACGATATCGGGCGGCTCGGGCGCCGGTCCCGGTTTTGACGGCACGGACGTAGTGCAGACGAACATGACCAATTCGCGCCTGACGGACCCGGAAATCCTCGAGTGGCGCTTCCCCGTGCGGCTGGACAGCTACAGCATCCGCCCAGGCTCGGGCGGGGCGGGGCGCTGGCACGGCGGCAATGGCGGCGTGCGCCGGGTGCGCTTCCTGGAGCCGATGACGGCGGCGATCTTGTCGAACAACCGCATCCATCCGCCTTTCGGCATGGATGGCGGCGCGGCGGGCGCGCTGGGGCGCAATTACGTGGAGCGGGCTGACGGCGCGGTGGAGCACCTGGCGCATATCGGCAAGACGGATATGCAGGCTGGCGACGTGTTCGTGATCGAGACGCCGGGCGGCGGTGGTTACGGCAAGACGGAATAGGCCGTGCCAGCGCCCGCCAGTTGCGCGCGCACCTGGCCCACGTCGCGCATGGGCGCGCGGCCGAACTGGCGGCTGTATTCGCGGCTGAACTGCGATTCGCTGGCGTAGCCGACCCGGTAGCCGGCCGTGCCCGCGTCGATCTGCTCGACCAGCATGAGGCGCCGCGCTTCCTGCAGGCGCAGCAGCTTCTGGTACTGCATCGGCGTCATGGCCGTAATCGCCTTGAAGTGGTGGTGCAGCGACGACATGCTCATGTTCGCCATGCCGGCCAGGTGCTCGATGCGCAGCGGTTCGCAATAATTGTGCTTGATCCAGTCGATGGCTTGCCCCACCTGGTGCGACTGGCTGCTGGCCAGCGCCATGTGGCGCAGGCGCGCGCCGACAGGGCCGTTCAACAGGCGGTAGGTCAGCTCGCGGCGGATCAAAGGCGCCAAGGTGGCGATCTCCCCCGGTTTGTCGAGCAGGCGCACGAGGCGCAGCATGGCATCGAGCAGCTCGGCCGACACGTCGCTGACGGAAATGCCGCGCGTGGCGGGCAGGATTTTCTGCTGCGCCGCGCTGTCGCTGCTGCTTTCGCTATCGAGCAGCGCGGCCACGTCGGCGATGTCGATGCCCAGCACCACGCACAGGTGCGGCTTGTCCACGCTCGCTTCCACCACGCGCACCTGCACCGGCAAGTCGACGGACGTCAGCAGATACTGCATGCGGCTGTAATGGAAGGTTTCGCTTCCCAATGTGACGTCTTTCGCCCCCTGCGCGATGATCGCCACGCTGGGACGCGCCGCGTGGAACAGCGATTCCGTCACCGACGACTGGCGGTGGAAACTGAGGTTGCCGATGGCCGTCGTGTAGTCGCCCGTGCGTGGCGCGTGGCGGATGATCAGGGCGGCGATTTCATCTTGCGGAGTAAGTGGCGTGGACATGGTGTTCAGTATGCGTGAGGCGAAGAAGGGCAGGGGCTGATCTTACGCAGATTTGGAGGATCGTGCAAAGGTCTTGCAGGATCGCGGTAACGGCGGCCGGGCATCTCGGGCACACTTGTGCAATCGCCTGCACAGCACGCGCCTCTCTCGTTCGTCACACTACCCAAGGAGTTTTCATGACCACCATCGCCAAAGGCTACGCCGCACTGGGCCCGACTTCCGCACTGCAACCGTTCACATTCGAGCGCCGCGCCCCGCGCGAAGACGACGTGGCCATCTCGATCAAATACTGCGGCGTGTGCCATTCCGACATTCACCAGGCGCGCGACGAATGGGGCGGCGCCGCCTTCCCGATGGTGCCCGGCCATGAAATCGCCGGCGTCGTCACGGCCGTCGGCGCCAATGTCAGCAAGTTCAAGGTGGGCGACCACGTGGGCGTGGGCTGCTTCGTCGACTCGTGCACCACCTGCAAGACGCGCAACGTGGACCTGGAACAGTACATGCCAGGCCTGATCCAAACTTACAATGGCCTGGAAGCGGACGGCAAGACGGCCACGCAGGGCGGCTACTCGGACAGCATCGTCGTCAAGGAAGGCTATGTGCTGTCGATTCCCGACAACCTCCCGCTGGACGCGGCCGCGCCGCTGCTGTGCGCCGGCATCACCCTGTACTCGCCGCTGAACCACTGGAAGGCCGGCCCTGGCAAGCAGGTCGCCATTTTGGGCATGGGTGGCCTGGGCCACATGGGCGTGAAAATCGCCCACGCCATGGGCGCCGAAGTGACGGTGCTGAGCCAGACTTTGTCGAAGCGCGAAGACGGCCTGCGCCTGGGCGCCGACCATTACTACGCCACCAACGACGCGGAAACGTTCAGCAAACTGGCCGGCACGTTTGACCTGATCATCTGCACCGTGGGCGCATCGATCGACTGGAACCAGTACATCAACCTGCTGAAAGTCGACGGCAACATGGTCATCGTCGGCATCCCCGACGGCGCCGTGCCGCCGATCAGTGCCTTCGGCCTGGTGGGCGCGCGCCGCAGCCTGTCCGGCTCCATGATCGGCTCGATCAAGGAAACCCAGGAAATGCTGGATTTCTGCGGCAAGCACAATATCGTGTCGGACATCGAGATCATCCGCATCCAGGATATCAATGAGGCGTTTGAGCGTGTCGTCAAGAGCGACGTACGCTACCGCTTCGTGATCGACATGGCATCGCTGTAACGCTCGAGAAAAAGCCCAGGGCGTTGTTGCCGCGTCTCGCCGTACTATTCGTACTGTCTTCGACGAGGCGCCTAGCCCTGGGCATTTTTCGAGCGTTCCAACCGATATGCTGTAAAAGCCAAGCTGGCTACTAGCTAGCGGACTGTGTTTGTTGGATTACGCGCTTTGCGCTAATCCAACCTACGCATATCCAGCAGTCCGGTAGGTCGGATTAGCTCGTAGAGCGTAATCCGACAATCCCCCTGAATGCCCCCATCCCCGCCAAAAATCAAGCTTCCACATCAATTTTTCTTTCCTTGCATCAAAAATCGGCATAAAATGAAACCGTACAGTACAGTTTCACTACGTAGATTTGAAAAAACCAGCCATCCCCGGCGTATTTGCCTGGGCAGGGGAGGCGTCATGGATAAAAAATGGACACTTCAGTAAATAAAGGGGCGCCGGCGATCCCGGCGGTCTTCAGGGGCAAGCGGCTTGCCTTGACGGTTTTCGGCATCTTTCTAGGATTTTCCGGCCTGGCCCTGGCGGCGGGCGGCATCGAACTCATTACCCTCGGCGGTTCCTGGTACTACCTGCTGGCCGGTCTCGGCCTGCTCCTCGCCGGCGTGCTGTATCTGCGCCGCAAACCGCTGGCCAGCAGCATCGTCGCCGTGCTGGTCATCGCTACGCTGGTCTGGGCCGTGTGGGAAATCGGCTTCGCCTTCTGGCCCATGGTGCCGCGCCTGGCGCCGTTCCTCGTCATCGGCCTGATGGCTGCCTTGCTGCATCCGTGGCTGGCGGGGCGCAAGCACACTGGCCAGTCGCGCGGTTTCGCGGCCCTGCTTGCCGTCATGCTGGTGGCCGGTTTCGCCGCCATGTTCAAGCCGCACGGCGTGCTTGACGCCACCGTGCAGCCGCAGCAGGATGCGCTGGCGGCGGTGAATGGCGGCAGCGCCAACTGGGCGCATTACGGCTATGGGCCGAAGGGCACGCGCTTCGCGCCGTACACGCAGATCGACAAGCAGAATGTCGACAAGCTGCAAGTGGCGTGGACTTACCGCTCGGGCGAGCTGGCCGAAGGCGCGTCCGAATCGCAAAATACGCCGCTGCAGATCGGCGACACCATCTACACGTGTACGCCGACGAGCAAGGTCATCGCGCTCGATGCGGACACGGGCAAGGAGCGCTGGACCTTCGATCCGAAGCCGGCCAACATCAAAACGTGGAACCGCTGCCGCGGCGTGGCTTACTACGAGCCGGCGAAAGTGACGAATCCGTTTCGTTTTGACGGCATGCAGGCGGCCAGCGCGCCGGCGGCGGGCGCCTGCGCCAAGCGTATCGTGCAAGTGACCATGGATGCGCGCCTGATTCAGATCGACGCGCAGACGGGCAAACAGTGCGAGGGCTTCGGCGACAAGGGTTCCGTCGACCTGACCGTCGGCTTGGGCAAAGTGAAAATGAACGTGCCGTACTATGCCTACACGTCCGCGCCCACGGTGGCGCGCAACCTGATCATCCTCGGCGGCTGGGTCTTCGACGGCCGCTCGACCGATGAACCATCGGGCGTCGTGCGCGCCTACAGCGCCGACACGGGGGAGCTGGTCTGGGCCTGGGACCTGGGCAATCCGGCCATCACCAAGCTGCCGCCGGAAGGGCAGACGTATACGCGCAGCACGCCCAACATGTGGTCGGCGCCCGCCTTCGACGATGCACTGGGCCTGGTCTACCTGCCGACGGGGAACGAGCAGCCCGACTTCTGGGGCGGCAAGCGTCCGCCACTGACGGAAAAATACGCATCGGCCATCGTCGCCCTCGACATGGCCACGGGCCGCGAGCGCTGGACGTATCAAACCGTCCACCACGATATCTGGGACTACGACGTGGCCGCGCAGCCGGCCCTGTACGACGTCCCGGACGGCAAGGGAGGCAAAATCCCCGCGCTGGTGCAGCTGACCAAGCGGGGGCAGATCTTCATGCTGGACCGTCGTACGGGCAAACCGATCGCGGAGGTGGTGGAGAAACCCGTGCCGCAGGAGCACGCGGCCGGCGACTGGGTGTCCAAAACGCAGCCATACTCGACCGGCATGCCGGCCCTCGGTGCGGAAACGCTCACGGAGCGCGACATGTGGGGCGCCACCTTCTTCGACCAGCTGGCCTGCCGCATCAGCTTCCGCAAGCTCAATTACCAAGGCGAGTTCACGGCGCCAAGCTTGAAAGAGACGCTGATCTATCCAGGCTACTACGGCGGCTTCAACTGGGGTGGCGCGGCCGTCGATGAGAGCAATGGCTATATGTTCGTCAACGATATCCGCATGCCGCAAGTGGTCAAGCTGGTGCCGCGCGAAACGGTGGACGTGGCCAAGCTGACGGCTGGCCACGGCGTGGGCAGCACCTATCCGATGGATGGCACGCCGTTCGTCATCGACCACAAGGCCTTCAATTCGCCGCTGGGCATACCGTGCCAAAGCCCGCCGTGGGGCGTGTTTGCCGCCATTGACTTGAAGACCAAGAAAAAAGTGTGGGAGCGTCCGGCCGGCACGGTGCAGGATGCGGTGGTCAACGGCGTCAAGGCGCGGTTGCCGATCCCGCTGGGCATGCCGACCCTGGGCGGCGGCATGAGTACGGCGTCCGGCCTCGTGTTTTATGCGGGCACGCAGGATTACTATTTGCGCGCCATGGATATCGCCACCGGCCATGAAGTGTGGAAGGCGCGCATGCCCGTCGGCTCGCAAGGCACGCCGATGACCTATGTGTCGCCCAAGTCGGGCCGCCAGTACGTCGTGGTCGTCGCGGGTGGCGCCCGCCAGAGCCCGGACCGGGGGGATTACGTGATAGCATACGCGCTTCCCAAGACACAGTAAGAGTTTGCTTCATGCCCCAGTTGCGCACCGTTCCCGCTTCCCCGAGTACCCGAAGCGAGGAGCGGCGGCGCAAGCTGCTGGTGGCGGCATCCAGACTCTTTCTTGACGCCGGCTACGACGGCGTCAGCATGGACGCCATCGTGGCCGAGGCGGGTGGCTCGAAAGCCACCGCCTACCGCTACTTCGGCAGCAAGCAGGAATTGCTGGTGGCCGTGGTCGAATACCTGTGCGCCGACTTTATCATCGCGCTGCGCCAGCTCGACACGTCGCAAGCGGGCCTGGAACAGGGCTTGCAATTGATCCTCGATGAACTGGTGGCCGTCGTCACCAGCCCCCGCCACGTGGATTTCTACCGCCTCGTTGTCACGGCCGCCGCCGCCGTGCCAGCCGTGGGCCAGACCTGGTACGAGCACGGTCCGCAAGTGTGGCACGCATTGATCTTGCGCCTGCTGGAGCAGCAGCGCGCCCAGGGCCGCATCGCGCCCGACACCTCGTTTTCCAATTTGCCGCAAATCCTGTTCGACGCTGTTTTTTCGCACCTGACCACGCGCACAGTGATGCTGGGGCAGGGCGGCAATGCGGCCACGTTCCGGCCATTGATCGCGGAGCTGATTGAGCTGGTGGTGGCGCGGGTGGAGCGTAGGGCGGATTAGGCCCGACAGGGCCGTAATCCGACTGTGCGGTATAAATGGCGCTTTACATTTGATCCGAGCACTTGGTGTCCATTTCGCATGGACGAATGTAATAAATGTCAAAGTCTCCGTCCTCAATCAACTTAAATCCGTGGCGCACATAGAAACGGTTTGCGTCGCTACCACGTAGGGCTCCCACTCGAAGAGGCAAACCAAGAGCGTTTGCCTCTTCGATAATACGAGCAAGAACAACGGCCCCAATACCCTTGCCCTGATTGTTTGGATGAATATAGAGGTGGTCGAGAAGCATGACATTTGCTTGCTTTCTGATAGCAATAAAGCCGACCCGTTTGCCTTCTATTTCAATATGGCGTGTGTGCTCCGGCAAGAAACCGGACAGAAACCTCTCTCTCGCTCGCACCGGATCGAATCTCCCTACTTGCATCAGGCTATCGCGCATCGCCTCAATTCGAAGCGCGACAAGTGCATCTGCGTCGCCTGCCTGCGTCGGCGTAAACGTTACAAACGGTCTTTTTAATAGCATATTAAAGAATGAGGCTTTATCTAAGGGCCAGGATGAATAGGGCAAGATCCCTGACCTTTTGGGTGAATTGGAGGCGGATTTGGATGGCCCAAATCTCTTTCAACTTCAATGGAGTCTTTTTGGTCAACCAATTTCCCCTTGCTCCAGGTGGTTCGGAGAGCCGGCGTCTGCGTGTTCGGTTTCATAGGTCCTTCTTTGAAATCGGACCTCATTCTGGCGTACTCATGCTGTAGTGGCTGACTGCAGCAACCGCCCATAACCCACCTAATCAAAACCACTTCGTTCAAGGTGTTGCTTCATTAGACAGTCGTTCTGCAGCTATATGGATCGCAGGACTGGATACAGTACTGGGGCCTAATATCCATTCGTCGGTGTATAGCGCTTGTTCGGCCAGCCGGCGATACATTTGATTGTGATCTACAAGTGATTTTTCCTGCACGGGATCACCATGTACACCGCACTTCGGGGCACAAGCCCAAAAGGTACCTTCTGACCTTCTCAAAGATACCGCGCGGGGCGATAAGTCCGCTAACAGCACACCCATTGATAGCGGTGGAATTGATCCACCTGAAGATGAAGACATTACCTTGATGCGGTTGTGGACATTGCCACTTAAGGTTAGTATCAATGCTGCAGGACGGCGAGCGCGCTCAGCGCGTACTTTGGTTGCCATGACTTCATCGCGCGTAGAAGATGCGGTCCCGGAATTTACTACTGCGTCGCCTTCCAGTACAAATACATTCAGGTTTGGATTTTTCTGCGCAAGCAAACGTAATCGTTCGATAAGTTGAAAAATAGCATAGCTTGAACGGCCATCCTGAAACTCTCGTGTCCAGAACGATGAGCGGAGGAGTAGGGCAGATGCTGGCTGTCCGCCGTTTGACGCCAAATAACTCCTTAGAACTTCAGCCTCGTTGCCATACAGTTCCAGCCCCACCGAAACACTTCGACCCAGCGCGAGCGCGCGGCAGGCAGCGGTGCCGAAGGCGGCTGGGGCTTCAGCGGTCCCATGGACTTCACCCATTAAGATTATATTTTCAACCTTGATTCGAGTCTCCAGTTCGGCAGGGACTGCACATTGCAGTGACGTCTGCGGAAATGGTTGCGCTGAGACGGTACTCGTCCAGACCACTGCCAATCCAATGATCGCACGAATGGTGCGAGCAGCAATTTGATTCCATAAAACAATGCTCTTAATACGATAATAACTCATGAAATTTCCAGGACTTTCTGATAGGCCAACGACTGCTTTTGGCTACGGATTCAATCGATGGTCGCAACACTCTACCCTAAATGGGCAGTCGCCTCATTACTCAGAGCACGTAAAAAGCCAGCGCAAGCTTCAGCTTAGGAAATACACCAGATACCATGTCGCGCCGATCATGATGGCAACTCCATCGCAGGTGTTCTGCCACAGTTGCCTAGGACGGATGTGATGGCCTCGCTGCTCCCCCGGGTCGCGTTGCACCAAGGGCGAATGTTATAGTGGCGAAAAATTATTTACTGAAAGAAACTGCCATGAAAAACGACGCAACCACTCGCCCGCAAGCAAACCAGGCGCCTGCCAGGCTCAGCAAGGGGGATTTCGTCACCGCACTGCGCAAGCTGCTGCAAGAAGAAGCAAAGGCCGGCAAGTCCAGCGTGGACGTACGCGCCGCGAACCTGCACACGGACGTTGGCGTTTATCCTGCGCGCGGCCACTCGATGCCGACCTGTTGCACGGTGATGTATGAAGAGATGCAGCCGGGTGACGAGATACTGCTGACGCCACCTGGCGGCAAGGGGGCTACGCTGCTGGTACGCTATAAATTCCCGCGCTGATGCCGGCGCTGCTGTGGCAGCGAACTCATTGCAAACTACCAATCGTCGCTAACTTATAACGTGCACAAGCAGGCGCTTTGCTGAGGCTGCCTCGCCTGGATGGCAGCCCGCTTCAATAGTTTTTAAATATTTATATAAGCTCTTATATAAGTGGTGCTACCATGGTTGCATGAAACCTGGATTAGGCACGCAATTACGACATCTCATCGAACTGCTTGACGGCGCGGTCGAGCAGGCCTACGTGGACGCGGGACTCGATTACCGGCCGCGCTACACGCCCGTGATGCGGGTGCTGGCCGAGCAGCCGAGCGCGACCATCGGGGAGCTGGCGGCCGTGGCCGGGCTCACGCAGCCCGCCGCGACGCAGACAGTGGCCTTGATGGTGAAGAAGGGCCTGCTCACGGTGGCCGCCGGCGGCGAAGACGGCAGGCAGCGCGTGGTGCGCCTCAGCGCCATTGGCGCGGCGATGCTGCCGCGCCTGCGGCTGTGCTGGCAGGCGACCAAATCCGCGGCCGACAGCCTCGATGCGGAACTGGCGTTTCCCTTGTCCGACTGCCTCGCACAGGCGATCGCCGTACTCGAGACGCGTTCCTTCGGCGCGCGCATCCGCGACGGCAGGCTGCGCCTGGATGCTCGCTCTGACGCAGGCACGACAACACCTGGCGAGAAACCTGAATGATGCCGCCACGCACACTTTTTCACACACGATCAAACGTTTCGCAGTCCAACTTGGAGGAATGTATGTCAGGTAGAAAGAAGCTTGTCGCAGCAGTCGTATTGGGCACGTTGTTGTCGTTGCACGCCTTTGCGGCGGAGGACACCGCCTTGAACGCGGCCGATCGCACGACGATCGTACAGACACTGGTAACGAAAATGAACGCGAATTACATCGAGCCAGCGGTGGCCCAACGGGTCGGCAGTGCGATCGCCAGGAAAAATGCGGAAGGAGGCTATGCGAGCGCCGCCAGCGTGAAGGCGTTCAGCGCGGCGCTGGCGAAGGACTTGCGGGAATTGAGCGGTGATTTGCATTTCGGCGCCGCGTTTTATGAAGGTTTTCGTGAGGGCAGCGGTGCCGACGAACTGCCCAGCCGCGCCAAGATTGAAGAATGGCGCGACCAGACCGCGCGGCGCGGCTATGACATCGAGAAGATCGAACGCCTTCCCGGCAACGTCGGCTACATCGAGCTGCGCCGCTTCGGCGGCCCGGAATTCGTCGGCGCGGCGTACACGGCGGCGATGTCGCTCATGGCGGGGACGGATGCGCTGATCCTCGACCTGCGCCGCAACGGCGGCGGCAGCCCGGACAGCGTGGCTTACCTGATGAGTCATTTCTTCCCGCTCGGCGACGAGCGCCACCTTATCGACATGTACGATCGCCCGACCGGTACGACGCGGCAGTTCTGGACCGTGAAGGCGGTCACCCAGCGTTACGACAAGCCCGTGTACGTACTGACCTCGGCCCGCACGTTTTCGGGCGGGGAGGATTTCTCCTATGGCATCCAGGCGCAGAAGCGCGGTACGGTGGTTGGAGAAACCACCGGCGGCGGCTCCAATCCCGTGAGCTGGTTCAGTCTGGGGCAGGACATCATTGTCGCGATCCCCACCGCGCGCACGACCAATGCCGTCACCAAAACCAACTGGGAGCACGTCGGCGTGAAACCGGACATCGCCGTGCCCGCCGCTCAGGCGCTGCAGACGGCGCATGTCGCCATCCTGCGCAACCTGGTGTCATCGGCCAAGGAGGGCAAGGAGCGCAAGGAACTGCAGCGCGTGCTGGCGATGGCGGAGAAAGGGGAGTCAGAGAAGCCGGTCTACACGCTCAGGGGAGAGCGTTAATATCGCGAGTTGATCGAGCTAGTGGCGGCACGGGGGGCGTAGGTCGGATTAGCGGCGGCACGCCGCGTAATCCGACACTACGGAGCCAACAATGGTGTCGGACTACGCTCCGCTAATCCGACCTACGCGAATGATCGGAAATGGGCTGCGCAGCAGGTTTGCAGTGCGTCCCTCAGATCACGTCGCAATACCGTATTTATGCTGCGTGGCCGCATACTGCTGCTTGAGCGATTCCAGCTTCGGATGCTTGGGATCGATCTTGCTGATCACCTGCATCTGGTGCTGCGCCTGTTCGGCCAGCGGGGCTTCCCAGCCCAGCATGTTGAGCTGGCGCAGGATGGCGTCGACGGAGGCGAACAGCACGGGCAGGTTGCCTGGCGTCTTGCGCAGGGCCTGGCGCAGCACGAATACTGCCCCCTTGAGCTCTCCGCTTTCCGATTTGCTGGCCGCATCCTGCATCAGTTCCTGTACCTGGTTCGTGATCTGCTGGCCCATGCCTTGCGCCAGGTCGTGGCGGCCCGCCTTTTCAAAGACATCGACGGCCGCTTCCATCGTCACGTCGCTGTCGGCTTCGTTGACGAGTTTCATCATGACGTCGGACGCCGCCTGTTCCAGGTTGTTTTTCAGGCAGCTTTGCACGAGGCCCACCTTCAGCTGCGTCGACAGGCCCCGCGCCGTGTCCAGGGCGGCGGCGGCCAGTTGCAGTTCGGTGGCGGCGGCGATGTCGTTGCCCGACAATTCATGCAGCATGGCGGCCGAGATGGCGCGGCATGCTTCCACGTTGGCGCCGCCGCGCAGCGAGCGCTCCATGTCGCGCAGCACGCCGCTGGCCTGCGGCGCATCGCCTTTCTTGACCAGCGTTTTCACCAGGTTGACATGGTCTTCCGGGTCGCGGAATTCCGAGTATTTGGCTTTCGTCACCACCTGTTTATAGGCCCGTTCGGCCGCGCCGATGTCGCCCGTGTCGAAGGCGATGCCGCCCAAGTGGCGCAGGCGGCGCACCATGTGCGGCGAGATGGCCACCGCGTCCTCGAGAATTTTTTTCGCCTGCAGTTGCTGGCCCATGGCTTCATGGTTTTGCGCCAGCAGGTCGTAGGCGGCCATGAAGCGGGGATAGGTCTCCACCAGTTCCAGCAGCGCGTCCTGCGCCTCTTCGTGGCGCTGCTGTTCGAACAGGGTGCGCGCCAGTCCCAGGTGGGCCCAGGCCATGGGGCGCGTGGCCAGCATGTCGGCGTACAGCTGTTCCGCTTCCTTCCATTCATCGAGGGTGATGTGCAGTTCGGCGCGCAGGCGGGCGAAATCGGCCGCCAGGCGCGGGTGCTGCAGTTCGGCCGCGCGGCAGCTTTTCACGGCTTCGCGCAAATCGCCCTTGTCGATCAGCTGGTACGTGGGCAGGAAAACGGCGCGCCGTTCGATGGCGCGCGCGATGCGTCCGCTCAGCACATCGACGGTGAACGGTTTCAATATGTAGTCGGACGGGGTCAGTTCGGCCGCGCTGATCACCTTGCTGTGGATGGCTTCCGACGTCAGCATGATGAAGATCGTCCACAGCCCGATCAGCTTGTGGTGGCGCAAGTCTTCCAGCAATTGCTGGCCATCCTGGCCGTCCGTGCCGCTGCCAAGGTCGTATTCGCACAGGATGATGTCGAACGGTTTCTTCGTCAGCAAGCGGATGGCCGTGCCGGCATTGACGGCATATTCCACCTTGGTGATGGCCGCCTGGTTCAGCATATTGTGCAGATTGCCCCGCATGCTGGGGTTCGGGTCGACGATCAGGACAGATAAGTCGCTAGTTTCTGGCATTGTTCAGCTCTCGTTCATCTGTTCGGTCATTTGCGGGAACTCTTCTTATATGTCTCTGCCTGGCAGTATTACTTTTTATCAGCATACTGCAAAGCCGGGCGACACTGCCAGCAAAATGCATGCAATCGGGCGCGGGGCAGGGCGCAGGACACATCGGCTGGCGCGCAGCGTTGTATTTCATGCCGCTGCTGCCCTGTGTGCCCATGCCGGCGCCGCAAATTCCAGCACATAGTTGACTAGCATGATAGTATCCTAATTACAACTAATGTTGAATGCCGCGCAATCTTGCGGCCAGGCATGCGCAAGGCTGTACCGGGCGCTTTTCTTCTTTCTGGTGTCGATACCCGTATGCGTGTTCCTGATCTCTCTTCCCTGCGCCGCGTTGCCGTTCCCCTCGCATTTGGCGGCAACAGCGAACAGCAGCATACCTATTTTGCGGAATTGCACCGGGTCGGCATGGTGACGCAAGTGCTGGGCATCATCGCCTTCAGTCTGACGTGGCTGCTGATGCCGCCCACCTACCATCCGAACCTCACGCATGCCGTGCTGGCGCTGCTGGGCATGCTGATCAGCCTGGTCGTGCGCTACCGCTGCACCACCCTGCCCGTGCTGACCATTACGGGCGCCTGCGCCGTGCTGGCCCTGACTTTTGGCTTGCGCACCATGGCCGACGCCGTGCAGCACGCCAGCTTCTGGGTCCTGCCGGTCGGCGTCTTCATGACCCTGGCCATCGCCTCCATCTTCAATGGCGGCCTCAGCTACCTGGCCGTGGTGGCCGGCGTGTGGTGGAACGTGGGTCACGGCCTGTATCCCGTCAACGCGGGCTTGCCCGACCAATCCTGGGCGCCCTTGATGATCGCCGTCAGCGTGCTGTTCGGGCTGGCACTGAATGTCAGCTTCAGTTTATTGCGTTTGCGAAACTATCACTCCAAGGTGGAATTGACGCGGCTGGCCTTCCAGGACAGCCTGACGGGCCTGAACAACCGCCGCATGTTCACGCAGCGCGCCCAGCAGATGTATGGCGCGACTCACGGCGGCATGCTGCATTTCCTGATGATCGACATCGACAATTTCAAGATCATCAACGACCAGCAGGGCCACGATGCGGGCGACGCGGTGCTCGTGCGCACGGCCGCCGTCATCGCGGACAAGGCGCAGGGTCATTTGTGCGGGCGCCTGGGCGGCGAGGAATTCGGCATCGTCTACGCGGGCGACCGCGAAGATGCGCGCGCCTTTGCCGGCGCCTTGGTCGAAGCCGTCAGCGATGCTTTCCTGGCCGCCCAGTTCGTGTCGATCAGCGTGGGCGTGGCCGAACTGGACCGTGGCAAGGACCTGGGCCACAGCTACCGGCTGGCCGACGAGGCCCTGTACCTGGCCAAGCGGCAAGGCAAGAATCGCTATGTGATCGTCTGATGACCGGCTGAGGGTGTTGTTGCCATGTCAAAAACTGCCGCTGCGTGGGGCAAAACGGTGGCAAAAGGGGGGTAAAACCCCAAGTTCCGGTCATAAGGCAGGGGTAAAACGGGTATAATGCGCGCAAAGGAAATTTGCCGTACGAAAGATATTGTCATACCTACCTTTAACCCGCAGCCACGCTGCATCAACCACCTTCCAATCATGTTGATACTGCCGGGTTCCAATGCCCTGTCCGTTTTCCGTAGCCACCGTCTGTTAAGCCAACTGCAAGCCGTCTCGCCTGCGATCGTTGCCGTACAAGCACGCTATGTCCATTTCATCGATGCCAGCGCGCCTCTCACCAACGACGACAGCACGCGCCTTGGCGCCTTGCTGACGTACGGCGAGCCGGCCCAGGCTGACAATACGGAAGGCGCTGCCGAAGAATTCTTCGTCATCCCCCGTTTCGGCACGATTTCGCCGTGGGCCTCGAAAGCCACCGATATCGCGCACAACTGCGGCATGGCGCACATCAAGCGTGTCGAACGCGGCATCGCTTTCCGCATCAACCTGAAATCGGGCATCCTGGGCAGCGCCATCGGCGCCGGTAAATTGACTGAGGCGCAGTTGAACTCTGTGGCCGACCTGCTGCACGACCGCATGACGGAATCCGTGCTGCGCAGCGCAGACGACGCCAAAGACCTGTTCCGCACCCTGGAAGCGCGTCCGCTCGAATCGATCGACTTGCTGGGGCAGGGCAAGGCCGCGCTGGAAACGGCGAACACGGAATTGGGCCTGGCGATGTCGGAAGACGAAATCGACTACCTGGACGCCGCCTTCACCAAGGCCGGCCGCAACCCGACGGACGTGGAACTGATGATGTTCGCGCAGGCGAACAGCGAACATTGCCGCCACAAGATCTTCAACGCCGACTGGACCATCGACGGCGTGGCGCAACCGAAGTCGCTGTTCGGCATGATCAAGAACACACACGAACTGCAGCCGAAGGGCACCGTCGTCGCCTACAGCGACAATTCCTCGATCATGGAAGGCGCGACGGTTTCGCGCTTCTACCCGCGCGGCGCCAGCCACGAATATGCGGCGTCGACGGAACTGACGCACACCCTGATGAAGGTGGAAACGCATAACCACCCGACGGCAATATCTCCATTCCCCGGCGCCTCCACGGGCGCGGGCGGCGAGATCCGCGACGAAGGCGCGACGGGCCGCGGCGCCAAGCCTAAGGCTGGCCTGACCGGCTTCACCGTGTCGAATTTGTCCCTGCCGGACGCCGTGCGCAGCTGGGAAACGGCAGCTTCCGTGACGGCGCCGCTGGCTGGCCGCGCGGATGCGGACCAATACGGCAAACCGGAGCGCATCGCTTCGCCGCTGCAAATCATGATCGAAGGCCCGCTGGGCGGCGCCGCGTTCTCGAACGAATTCGGCCGTCCCGTATTGGGCGGCTACTTCCGCACGTATGAACAGAACGTCGGCGTCGACAAAGACGCCGTGTTCGGCTACCACAAGCCGATCATGATCGCTGGCGGCATCGGCAATATCTCGGCGCAGCACACGCACAAGAACGACATCCCCGTCGGCAGCCTGCTGGTGCAGCTCGGTGGCCCGGGCATGCGCATCGGCATGGGCGGCAGCGCCGCTTCGTCGATGACCACCGGCAGCAACACGGCCGACCTGGACTTCGATTCCGTCCAGCGCGGCAATCCGGAAATGGAACGCCGCGCCCAGGAAGTCATCAACGCCTGCTGGCAAATGGGCGCGGACAATCCGATCATCTCGATCCACGACGTGGGTGCGGGCGGCTTGTCGAATGCGTTCCCGGAAATCACCAACGACGCCAAGCGCGGCGCGATTTTCGACCTGCGCAAAGTACCACTGGAAGAATCGGGCATGGCGCCGAAGGAAATCTGGAGCAATGAATCGCAGGAACGCTACGTTCTGGCCATCGCGCCGGAGAGCCTGCCACTGTTCAAAGCCATGTGCGAACGCGAACGCTGTTTGTTCGCCGCCGTGGGCGTGGCCACCGAAGAGCGTCAGCTGAAACTGATCGACACGGAACTGGGCAACGAACCGGTCGACATGCCGATGGACGTCTTGCTGGGCAAGCCGCCGAAGATGCAGCGCGACGTGGTCCACGTGGCCAACGATTTCCCTGCCATCGACCTGACGGGCATGGACTTGAAGGACGTGGCGCAAAAAGTGCTGCTGCTGCCGACCGTGGCCGACAAATCCTTCCTGATCACCATCGGCGACCGCAGCGTGGGCGGCATGACCGTGCGCGACCAGATGGTGGGACCATGGCAAGTGCCGGTGGCCGATTGCGCCGTCACCACCATGAGCTTCGAGGGGTATCTGGGTGAAGCGATGGCCATGGGCGAACGCACGCCGCTGGCCGTCATCGACGCAGCAGCTTCCGGCCGCATGGCCGTGGGCGAAGCCGTCACCAACATCGCTGCCGCAGCCATCAGCGATATCTCCGACATCAAATTGTCCGCCAACTGGATGGCCGCCTGCGGCCAGCCTGGCCAGGACGCGGCCCTGTACGACACGGTCAAAGCCGTCGGCATGGAACTGTGCCCGGCGCTGGGCATCAGCATCCCGGTCGGCAAGGATTCGCTGTCGATGCGTACGACGTGGAAAGACGAGAACACGGGCGCGGCGAAATCCGTCACGTCGCCGGTGTCGTTGATCGTTTCCTCGTTCGCGCCAGTGACCGACGTGCGCAAGTCGCTCACGCCGCAGCTGAAAACGGACAAGGGCGAGACCTCGCTGATCCTGATCGACCTGGGTCGCGGCAAGAACCGTCTGGGTGCCTCGGCGCTGGCGCAAGTCATGGGCCAGTTGGGCAACGCCACGCCGGACGTGGACAGCGCGGAAGACCTGAAAGGCTTCTTCGCCGCCATCCAGAAACTGAACAGCGACGACAAGCTGCTGGCCTACCATGACCGTTCGGACGGCGGCCTGTACGCCACGCTGATGGAAATGGCCTTCGCCGGCCACACGGGCATGTCCGTCAACCTGGACATGCTGACCATGGAAGGCGAGCATTCGAGCGACTGGGGCGATGCCAAGAACTGGGCCGGCCAGGTAGCGGAACGCCGCAACGAACTGACCCTGCGCGCCTTGTTCAGCGAAGAACTGGGCGCCGTGATCCAGGTGCGCGCGGAAGAAAAGTCGCTCGTCATGGACGTGCTGCGCACGTTTAATTTGGGCGCCTGCAGCCATATCATCGGCAAATTGAACGACCGCGACGTCATCGAATTCACGCGCGACGCCAAGCTGATTTACACCCAGCCGCGCGCCGAACTGCACCGCCTGTGGAGCGAAACGAGCTGGCGCATCGCCCGCCTGCGCGACAATCCGGCCTGCGCGGACGCTGAATACGACCGCCTGCTGGACGTGCAAGATCCGGGCATGTCGCCGATCGTCACCTTCGACCAGAACGAGAACATCGCCGCGCCATTCATCGCCACCGGCGTGCGTCCGCGTGTCGCCATCCTGCGCGAGCAGGGCGTCAACTCGCATATCGAGACGGCGTACGTGATGCACCAGGCCGGCTTCACGGCCGTCGACGTGCACATGAGCGACCTGATTGCAGGCCGTGTGAAACTGGACGACTTCCAGGGCGTCATCGCCGTGGGCGGCTTCTCGTACGGCGACGTGCTGGGCGCGGGCGAAGGCTGGGCGAAAACGATCCTGTTCAACGCCAGCCTGGCGGAACAGTTCGCGCGCTTCTTCAACCGCACGGACAGCTTCGGCCTCGGTATCTGCAACGGTTGCCAGATGATGAGCAATCTGAAATCCATCATCCCCGGCGCCCACGCCTGGCCCAAGTTCACGCGCAACAAGTCGGAGAAATTCGAAGGCCGCTTTGCCATGGTCGAAGTGATGGATTCCCCATCGATCTTCTTCAACGGCATGGCCGGCACCCAAGCCGGCATCGCCATCGCCCACGGCGAAGGCTACGCCGACTTCTCGCAAACGGGCGACATCACACAAGTCACCAAAGCCATGCGTTTTGTGGACAACAAGGGCGCCGCCACGGAAGCGTATCCGTACAACCCGAACGGCTCGCCGGAAGGCATCACCTCCGTCACCACGCCAGACGGCCGCTTCACGGTGCTGATGCCGCACGCGGAGCGCGTGTTCCGCAGCGTGCAGCAGTCCTACCACCCTGAAGCGTGGGGCGAGGATTCACCGTGGATGCGCATGTTCAGGAATGCACGGAAGTTTGTGGGGTAATCAGTTAGCTTACAGGGTAGCGCTGGAGTTCAAGGCGCTGCTGCTGGGGTAGGAATGAGAAAGCCGCTGTCGGGAGACAGCGGCTTTTTTTAAATTAATAAAGTACTCGTTTTGATACTATTTCAATTAAACATTTAAGCCATCCGGTGCACTCTTTGGAGCTATTGAATACGTTGGCTAGGCCTTCTTTTCTTAGTGTCAACTTTCCTGTTCCAAGTGCTAGAATAAATTCTCCAATTGCTGCACCTGCTACATGTTCATAATATCTAATCCATTTAATTAGTAGTCTTTCCATATCGTGACTCATTTCTGAGCTTACGCTGTAATTTAGCTCCGCAGGATATGCTGCTCGAAGTATTGCTGCTTGAATTACAGGATCATTATATCGAGTGAATGTTTCAGGGCAAATTAAGGCATGCTGAAATAAACCAGCTACTAAACTAGTTGCATCTGCTGAAGATTTCGTTGTTCTGGCCTCTTGTAGAAGTGTTGCTACTGATAGGAGCACTGCACCACCAAAGTTATCCCCTTCAATAGAACTGTTGTCTGGCCATAAAAAGAAACCTGAAGATAGAGGTAGTGGCAACCCTAGCGGAGATGGAAGAAAAACCCATTTATCTTCAAGAGGTTTGTTATTTATAAGCAACTCTGTTCTTGATGTGACTTCTTGGCAATCTATATTCGCATCGCTCATAGATTGTTCAAGTTCAGATAATAAATTGATTTCCTTTTTCCAATCCATAGTGGCGTCTAATTTTCCGATTGCCAACGAAAATTGGTATTTAAAATCGTAAAGTTTTTCAGTTGCTATGCATGAGGTGATGTCGCTTCTTAATTGATTTAGTTGATTTTTTGATTCTGGGAGAAGGCTTATTGCGAGGAATAATCTCTTTCCTTTTGGTTGTTTTTGACGCAAGGTTGCACTAATTTGTTTTAGTATAAAGCCATTTCCTATGATTGGAGCTGCTATTATTGCATTGCAATCATTCAGATCGTATGCGAAAGGTATGCTAGTTTTTGTTAATTCATCGCTACTTAGTTTAAATGCTTTTGCGTTAGGATTTGACTCTTTTATAGTGTCTAAAATTCTTTGTGCAAAAAAAGCGGCATTTTTTGCCACTTCAGTAGCTGCAGCACCATCTGCTGATGGGTAAATAACCACCACAGGTTTTTCTGGGCTGTAGTCCTTAATCCATCCTTTTACAAGAGAATCTACCTCTCCTAGTTCAGCTGTACTTGCCATTCCTATAATTTTTTGCAAATCGAAAGAAATGGACCATCGAGATTGTGCATCAAAGCGCACTCGACTAATTTTAACTATGTGTTTTTTTGCAATTTTTGCAAGAATTTCTTTTGTTGTTTCATCGAGTGTTTTGTGCACCAATCGCACTCGTTTTGGCTTTGCTGTTTGACTTAAAAAACGTTCTCCTACTATGCTAATAGTCTCAGTTCCTGGTGAAATATCTTTAATGTTTGGTTCAAAATAGTCTCTAAGACCATTCAATGCGGGGCGACCATCTAGTTTTCTTGATAAGAGTGATATAAAATTGGGCTCTTCACAATCCTCCGAATTGTGTTCATTGGTTGACTCTAAACCTAAAATTGTCCAAATTTCTGCATTTGATTCTCCTATTTTTTTTCTAATTTTTTCCGCCAATCCACCAGACGTAGATGCCGAAATTATAACGAATGATGGTCGTTTCTGAGGGTTCCATTTTTCCAAACCATCATATGATTTGAAACTGTCGATGGTAAAAGAGGGAGAGTTTGGATTTCCGATTAAGTGAAATTGCCTTAGTTTTTCCGCCACAGGCCATACACTCATTGTGTCTATGTAAATGTTGATGGACTCATCATTTCGAATACCTGCTCCTTTAATCCATTCATTTAATGGCTTGAGAAGGCGCAATGCAAGTAGTTCAATGGATGTTGTTGATGTAAGTAGAGCTTCCGCGCGAATAAAATGGCTTGAAAATCTATCAGATAATTTTTCGAAATATGTTCCTAGTGGTGCTGGAATGATAACATCGCTATTATATATTTGTGTGTCAATATGCGATTTAATGGAATTAAAAAACAATTCATTTAATTTTAGATATTTTGGAATGGTTTCTGAAATGTCTTCAATATTTCCTTTGAAGTCAAATCCACCTAATACTACTGTTCTTGTTTCTCTTTGTCCGTAAAGACGATCTAGTCCTGATATTCTTCCTTTTTTGTTTAATGTTTCAGTAATAAATTTCTTCATTGCTAAAATTTCACCAATTATGACTGTCGTTGGCGGTGGCACATGTGAATTTGTCCAGTCAACATATGCATCATCAATGATAAAAGCATCCGGAATATCTAATCCAAGAAATATAATTACGCAATCGGATAAAGGATCTGATGGAGTTGTACTTTTTTCGTAAAATAATATTTCCATTGTTTATACCGGCAAAAGGATTGAGTACGATGTCCCTTCAACGGGGCTTAATGTTTCCTTGTTCCATGGGCGAAGAAAAAATGCCACGTCGGTATCTTCCATGAAAACATGTGTTCCATCATCCATAGTATATTGCGTCGCTTTTCCTTCCTCTCCTTTTCCTTTCATTCGTTGTTCAACATCTTTTGTGGCTGATTGTGTACCAAAAAGATATGCCAATCGACCAGTTCTTAAGCGCATAAAACCATTTTTTTCACGTAACATTCTTGCTACAGAAAATAATCCAATTCCTCTAACGGAGCTATGTGAAGAGGTAGACCATTTTTTGAAGCAATCTACAACTGCTTTTTCTTCGTCGGCCATTGATATGGTTTCCAAATCAGCCACTAGTTTTTTTTTAAACTCGCTATCTTGAGATGATAGCCAACGTCTAGCTAGGCCTGGTCCAGAATCAACGACCGAAAGCTCAATAAAAGAACTTCTTTTAATGGAACGTTTTCTTGAACTTGATTCTCCGCCATCAGATTCGCCTTGCTCTAGTAAAATGGTTTGAAGGTAGCTCTGGAGGTGATGGTTAGATCCGCCAAAATTTGCGGCGTTATCATCATCAATATCTACAAGTCTAAAGCTCAGAACTCTAAAACTTTTCCCTCGTTTATATGGCACTCCTGCCTCATCAGTTCGTGCCCACCAATCTGCATTTTCCATAAGTTCTTGTACTAATTGAGCAAGCGGTGCAGATACTTCACGAAGTTTTTTTCCGGTCCAACTTGATGCTAGTTGCGCTAATATGTCTTGAACAAATAACCTGACGTCTGAATAAGGACGCACAACCATTTTGTTTTTAACTTCGTGATATAACGGCTGAATAAATTCACGTTGCGCACCTTGTACGCAAATTAAATTAACTCGCATTTGTGGTGTTGCATGCGTCTTTAAGAAGTCGTATGAATCCATAGCATCTAAATATTTTGAAAATGATTGACTGTGTGATTTAGATATGCCAATTAGATTCGAATCGAAAATTTTTGCTGCCATAATCCATGCACACAATACATGTGTATTGCCTAATGAATTTTTGAGAATTGTTTCGTAATCTTCATCAGATATTGCAAGGCCTTCAAAGTGTACAGCGAAATTTTCCCCAGCTTTACGAGAGGCAGATGCAATAAGCTGTAGAAGTGGAGCTTCAATACAAAATGGCAAAGGTGCAGATAGAGAAAGCGGTAACGTTAAATTGGGGTCGTTTGTTATTTTCCAAGATCGGTACGCGGATTCTAAATTATCTACGGTCAATTGATCTGGTAGCCTCATTTTTTTGCCTTTATTTAAATTCGTCCGGATAATTTAATATTCATTTCTATTCTATAGGAATAATGTAATCTATATTATTGCCCCTATTTTCAAATCCCCTTCGCCACCCCCACAATCATCACCGCCGATGGCACCAGCAAAAACTGCGCTATCAGCGTCCCCGCCAATCTGCTCCCCACCAGCCACACCACCGCCCGTCTAAATTGCGATTCTTCGATCTTGCCCTCGATGACGTCATCCGTCATGCCCGACATGTGCGGGGCGATGAAGACGGTCATCATGATGGTGGCGCCGCCGTTGATGATCGATGAAAGCGTGCTGGAGGTGATGCGCACGCTGGGGTCGAGGACACCTGCGTACAGGGCGGCGGTGTAAGGTGGACAAAGATGCGCCCACCGTCCACAGGGCTGTGGCGATGAAGTTCATGGCGGTCATGGAGACGGAGACGCTGGATTGTTGGCGCAGGCCGGTCACGGTGGCGGTCTTGGGCAGGCTGGCGGAGGTCTTGAGGTAGGACAGGCCGCCCTTGAAGACGGCGTGCAGCAGCAGTTTCGGCACCGACCTGTGTACCTGGAAATGCTCGACGGCTCGGCAGAAGGCGCGCTGGAAGGTGGGGATCAGTATGGCGCCGAGGATGGTCGCCAGGCTGGCGGAGAATAGCAGCCAGCGGAAGTCGAGCAATAGCGTGCTGGCGGCAACATGCTGGTCTATGCCCGTTTCCACGCGCTTGGCGAGGAAGGGGCCCAGGAATGAGTTCGACGTGCGCGACAGCAGCATCAGGATGCTGAACAGGGCCAGCGAGACGGCGATGCGCCGCGTGCGGATGCCGGCGATGCGCACGGAATAGGCGAGGGTGCCGATGATGTGGATGATGAACGTCAGCGCGCAAATCAGCAGCAATTGCTTGTCCATCACAACCTTGCAGTATGGAAAATGTAATTCCATCCTGCCATGGAATTATTTATTTTTCAACTGCAAATAAGTTAATTATCACGTGATCTAGTTTTTGTGGTGTTTTATGGGCGGTAGTGTGGCATTGGCTGTATTTTCACCCCAAGGCAGAAACTGGGGTCAGACCCTACAGGGGTAATGTCCCCCAATGGGGGACATTACGATCACGAAGTGACTGACCCCGGCCTTTGCCTGTGGGTGAGATAAATGCCGCCAGTGAGCGTCTGACTCGTTTCCTTGCTTGTATTTCAAGCTTGCACCCTCAACTATCCCGGGTAGCGGCACGATTTGCGCTCGACATGAATCAACCAACCCGGAGGTACACCATGAGTTTCGATTCCTTTCTGTCCAAACTGAAGACCAAAGCCAGCGAGCTGAAAACCGAAGCACTGAAGTACAAGAACAAGGATTTCCTGAATGCCGCGATGGCGGGATCGGCCCTGATCGCGATGGCCGACGGCAGCGTCAGCGCGGAAGAGAAGCAGAAAATGGTGAAGTTTATTGAAAGCAATGACGCGCTGTCGGTGTTTACCACCAGCGATGTGATCAAGGCTTTCCAGGAATATGTCGGCCAACTGGAGTTCGACAAGGATATCGGCGAAGCCAAGGCGTATCAGGCGCTGGGCAAGATGAAGTCGAATGTGGAGGCGTCGCGCCTGCTGGTGCGCATGATCATTGCCGTCGCTTCGTCGGACGGCAATTTCGACGCCAATGAACAGCGCGTGGCCAGCAAGATCGCGCGCGAGCTGGGCTTGACCCCGGCGGAATTCGAGCTGCAGTAAAGCCAGGCCAGCCGGCCCCCGGCTGGCTTAACTCTTGTCCCACCAAGGCGGCGTGCCAGACGACCAGGGGCACGCCATTTCCACTTCGCTGATCCTGTAGCGGATCTCGATCACCTGGCCGGGGCTGAAGGGACCGCGTTTCCAGTCGCCGGAATCAAAGACGTAGCCTTTGCCCTTGATGCAAAGGCTGGTCGGATTGTTGCCGATGGGACCGGTCGAGTGCAGGGTGACGCGCACTTCGCCGTTGGCGTCCAGCGGGGCGTCGCCACCCATGAAGAGTGGATCGGAGCCGACGTCGCAGACAGTGGTGCTGCCTATCTTGCTGCAGTGCTTGATATACGTTTGCTGGCGCGCATTGGCCAGGTAATCGTCATGCCGCATCGGCTTGCCGTCGTCATAGGTGAAGCGCAGGATGACTTGCGTGGGCTCGCTGGCAGGATGGCGCGTGGTGCTGGTGCAGGCGGCGCTGACCAGGGCCAGCAAGGGCCAGGCCAGCAGGCGCAGGCCGCCGCGCAGCACGGTGAGTATGGGATTACTGCGAGGTGTCTGCATTGCGCTCCATGGGCCGTTGCCATTCGTTTAAGGAATTTGGCGGCGATGATAGCACGCGATGGCTGCAGCTGTTCCTGCCGTGCCTGCGCGCCGCCTCAGCGCGACGCCAGGCCGATGCTTTGCACGTGGTAGGGCACGATGTCGCCGCCGGACAGATTCTGCGCCGGCACCACCATCACCAGTTCGCCATCCACGCTGCCGTCATCGTTGTGGTCGATGCGCACTTTCAGCTGGCGGTCCAGCGCGACGAAGGCGTTGTGGTCGGTGGCGACGATGCGATGCTCTTCCTGCTTGCCGATACGCGCATACATGACAGCGCCAGCAAGGCGCAGTTCCAGGGTGTCGCCATTCGACAGATCATAGGTGCCGACGAACTTCTTGCAGTCCTGGCGCATCATGTAGCGCGGGTGTTCGGGCACATCGATGCGCAGCGCGTTGCCCGGCACGGTGACAGTGTGCTCCGGTGGCAGGGTTTGCGCAGTGGTTGCCGTGCTGGCGGCGGCGAGGCACAGCAGTGTGCCCAGGATAATGGTTTTCATGTTGTTGTCCTCGTTGGTGGATGGCCTTTGGCGCATGATGCGGGCGGGAATGGGGCAGGAATCAGTCTAGGCGCGGGTGTTGTGGCGTTATGGGCCGGTGCTGTCTATGCCGGCCCGGGCTTGCCGCCTTAGCGCGAGGCCAGGCCCATGCTTTGCACGTGGGCAGGCATGATGGCGCCGCTGGCCAGTTTTTCGGCCGGCATCTGCATCAGCACTTCTCCGCCCACGCTGCCATCGTTGCGCAAGTCGATGCGTATGGCCAGTTGCCGGTCCAGCGCCACGAAGCTGTGGCTGCCGCTGGCGACGATGCGGTGTTCCTCCTGGTCGTCGATGCGCGCATACATGAGGGCGCCGACGTTGCCGATATTGCGCAGGTGAAGCACTTGCCCGTTCGACAGCTCATAGCCGCCGCGGAACGGGGCAAACGTTTCCGCATTCATAAAATGTCTTTGTGCCGGCAGTTCGATCGTCTGCAGGCGTCCGCCTGGAATGACGACGGTCTGGCTGTCGGGGAGCGATTGCGCATTTGCCAGCAGGGCGCAGACGCCCAGGGTGCTGGCCAAGATCCATGTTTTCATTTTTTTACCCATCCTTGAACTGTGGTGCCGTCCGCTGCCGGCGCGGCGATATGGTTGTCGATACCAGGGAAATCGAACCGGCTGGGCAGCACGCGCTGTGATGACTCTGGCAAGGTGCGGGCGACCGGTCTTGCCAGTGTAGGCAGGCAAGTTGTCCTGCACATCATCCGATCGGATGAGGCAGCCTCATGCGTCGAGCACGGCCAGGTGCGCCGTCGCGCCGTGGATCAGCGCGATCAGCTCGCCCTGGCGCCGCGTGTCCGTTTTCAGGTAGGTGTGATGCAGATGCGTCTTGACGGTGTTGACGCTGATGCCACCGCGCGCGGCAATTTCCTCGATGGTGGCGCCTTGCGCCAGTTCCTTGCCGACCAGCGCTTCGGCTTGCGTCAAGTCGAACAGCTGGCGCAAGGCAGTGGCGGACGTGCTCGCTTGTGCGGGGTCGCGCGCGATCAGCAGTGCGCATGGCGGCTGGCAGGCGGCGAGCAGGGTGACGGTCAGGGCCAGCGGCGTTTGCTGCTTGCGCATCAGGCGAAGCGACTGGCATTGCGATGGGCCGCTAGCACCGGCGCTGGCGATGACGAGACGCACAGCGCGTACGAGGGCGGGCGGCGCAGTGTGCGCCAATTGCGCCGCATGCAAGGCGTGGCCGGCGGGCGTGGCGAAGCGCAACCCGAGTCCCGCGTCGAGTACCAGCACGGCGGCGCCCATGGCGTCGAGCGCCGCCAAGGCGCAGCGGCTGGCCAGTTGCGCCTCGCGCAGACGCTGCTGCAAGCACAGGGCGCGTTGCAGATGCGGCAAGAGTTCCTGCCATTGCCGGCTGTTCAGGGCCGTGCTGTCGAACTGCGGCCAGTCGTCCGTGCCGCAAGCCGTCTCGTACAAGGCGGCGATCAGTTCGCCCACATCCGCGCTTGCTGTAGCTGTGCCCATGCTCGTCCCCATAGCCTGATTACATCAGTGTGCCGCAGGCGTGCAGGTGCGGAACTGGGTAAGGGCGGTGTTGCACAGCGATCCGCCCCACCTTTATGAGGAAGGGCTGGCCGCTGCCATCTGGCCTGGGCAACTATCAAGATAGTACAAAGACATCAGTGCTGCAATGGTTTGCAAAAATATGCATGGATGGTGTTCTGTAGGAAACTTGCACGGGCAAAACACGTCGATGATGTAAGATTCGCACTATGACCGATTTCACATTTACCGATTGCCCATGAGTTCAATAATGATCCCCGACGTCGCCCTCGTCGACAATACCGAACAACGCACGCCGCTGGTGCTCGTGCTGGACTGCTCCGGCAGCATGGATGGCGAGCCTGTCTCGCTGCTCAACGAAGGCCTGGCCTTGCTGGAACAGGAACTCAAGTCCGACGTGATCGCCGCCAAGCGCGTGCGTATCCTCGTGATTCAATATGGCGCCCACGATGAAGCCGTGGTGGCCAGCAACTGGTGCGACGCCATGGATTTCACGGCGCCCCGCCTTGAAGCGAACGGCACCACGCCGACCGGCGCGGCCGTCGAGCTGGCCCTGGCCGAGATCGAGCAGGAAAAGCAGCGTTTCCGCCAGGCCGGCGTGGCGTACACGCGGCCATGGCTGTTTTTGATGTCGGACGGCGAGCCGACGGACCGCTGGCAGCACGGCGCCGAGCAGGCGCGCGCGGCCGAGCAGGCCAATAAGGTGGCGATCTTCCCCATCGCCGTGGGCGACAACGCGAACATCGATTCCCTGGGGCAGTTTTCCAGCCGAGGCGAGCGGGGCGTGAAGCAGCTGAAAGGCTTGCAATTCCGCGAACTGTTCCTGTGGCTGAGCGCCAGCATGCAAGTGGTGTCGCAATCGCGTCCCGGTGCGCAGGCCCAGCTGGCCTCGACGGACGGCTGGTCTGTCGTGAATACGTGAAAGCCGCTGATTCATGGCGATAGTAAACAAGCAGTGGCGCGTATTCGGCGCCTCCGTCACGGGCAAGGCGCACCTGGATAAAGACATCCCTTGCCAGGACGCGCACGCGCACGCCGTCGTGGGAGACGTCCTGGTGGCCGTCGTCTGCGATGGCGCCGGTTCGGCCAGGCTCAGTGAACAGGGCGCACAGTTTGTTGCCGCGCAAACCGTGCAGGCGCTGGCCGGACGGCTGGAGCAGGGCGCCACCGTGCAGGATTTACATGACGGCGCGCTGGCCGGCGCCTTGGCGCAGATCCGCGCGGCGCTGGACGATATCGCCCGCGCCGCCAATGCCACCCTCGAAGATTACGCTGCCACTGTCGTTGGCGTGGTCATGGGAGCGGAGGCAGGCTTCTTTTTCCACCTGGGCGATGGCCTGGGCGTGGCGCAGCTGATTGATGGCGGCGAACTCATCTCGCTGCCCGCCAACGGCGAATACGCGAACGAAACCTACTTTATCAGCGGCGAACGCTGGCGCGAACAGCTGCGCCTGCTGCCCATTCCCCGGTCCGTGCGCGGCGTGGTGCTGATGTCGGACGGCTGCATGCCCTTTGCCATGAGCAAGAACAATGCGGCCTTGTACGCACCGTTCATGGATGCCGTGCAAGGTTATCTGCGTACGGTCGAGAGCATCGAGTTGGGCAATACGGCGCTGGCGTCCACCCTGGCCGACCCGCGCACGCACCAGATCACGGGCGACGACAAGACCCTGCTGCTGGCCTTGCGCGCATGAGCCAGAAGCAGGGGATGACGCCGGGCCTGAGTCCGGGTGGAAAAATTTGGCTGGATAAAGTCCGCAGTTTGGTCTTGGGCAAACTGATTAAAAGCGGCGGCGCGGGCAGCGTGTATCTGTTGCCCGGCGCGCCCGCGCAGGTTGCCAAGCTGTACCATCCTCACCTGGACCGGGCCGCCAACCGACGCAAGCTCGAAGCGATGCTGGAACTGACGCCCGAACTGCCCGACCAGTTGGAAAACGGCAAGCGCTACGTGCAGATCGCGTGGCCGCAAGCGGCCGTGTTTGACGGCCAGGACGGCTTTGCCGGCTTCGTCATGCCCTTGCTGGACATGGCGCAGACGGCCGAGCTGGAACAGATCATGCAGGAGCGGCAAGCGCGCGCGGCCGGCTTGCCCACGGGACTCGGCCCCAAGCTGACCCTGGCCGCCAACCTGGCCGCCGTCATCGACGCGCTGCATCAGCAACAGCATTACGTGGTCGACCTGAAACCTGTGAATCTGCGCTTTTACCGCGATTCGCTGTACATCGCCATGCTCGATTGCGACGGCTTCAGCATCCAGGGGCATGCCGAGCGATTTCCTGCCGAGCAATTCACGGCCGACTACCTGGCGCCGGAATTCCAGCGCAAGGGCATGCCGGCGGGCACGGAAATGGCGCAAGACCGCTTTGCGCTGGCCGTCGTCATCTTCCAGCTGCTCAACTTTGGCATCCACCCGTACAGCGGGCGGCCCGGCAATGCGCAAGTGGCGACCGATATTCCCGGGCGTATCCGCGACGGCTGCTATGCGTATGGCATCAAACGCCACAAGCAGCTGGCGCCGAACGCCACCAGCGGCCACGCGCTGATGCCTCCTGAACTGCGCGCCATGTTCGACCGCGCGTTTTCCCAGTCCCCCAAACCGCAGCGGCCCTCGGCGGCCGACTGGGCGCAGTTGCTGCGCGGCTATGCGCAGCGCAGCGGCGGCAAGCTTGTCGTGTGTACTGCCAATCCCGAGCACCAGCATTTCGCGGGCCTCGGCTGCGCAGCCTGCGCGCGCGACAAGGTCATCGGTGCGGCAGCGCAAGCGTCCGTGCTCGCGCAGCAACAGATGCTGGCGCAGTCCCAGCCACGGCAGCGCAGCGCGCGCGGCGCGCACCATACGGCACCGGGGCAGGCGCCCGTGCGGCTGCCTGCGGGCGGTGCGCAGGCCAATGCGGTCGGCATTTCAGGCAAGGGCTGGGCCGTGGTGGTGCTGCTGATCGTGCTGTTCCTGATCGGCTTTACGGCCTGGACCTCGTCGTCCGATGAAGTCAACAAGAAGGCAAGCTTGCAGGCTCAAGCGGACCAGGCGGCTGGCCTGGAAGTATTTCGTTGGCGCTCGCGCAAGGCGGCCGGTTTCCAGCAGTCGGACGCGCGCAAGGCCGTGCACAGCCTGTCGCAAGCGATCAGCAAGGGCGATGATGACGCTGTCACGCGCGGCTTGCAGCTGTTGTACCGCTCCGGGGAGGGAAAATCCTCGGGTTACGAGGGTGACAAGGTGCGTGCCCGCTTGCGTACCACCTTGATGGAAGGCTTGGGCGCAATGCCCTTCTATGCTCCCGAATTGGCGAAGACCTATCTTGACCAGTTGCAAGCCGATCCGCGCGACCACCTGGCGGCGGCGGCCATGGGCCGCATGCACCTGAGCCTGAACGAACCGCAGGCGGCGCGCCAGTATTTCGAGCAAGCCGTGTGGGCCCACCCGACTGATGGCGTGTCCTGGCTGGGCATCGCCGCCACGGCCCTGATGCGCGGCGGCGACGAACAGGATGCCGTCAACCTGGTGGCGCTAGCGCAGTTGACGGCCTACCGCTATGCGGTGGAAAACGCCATGCCGACGGAACCGGGCGAGCCGGCCGACAATGGCGTTGCCGCCACGGCGAAGCGCATGGACCGGGCCGCCAAGGTGCTGCGCATGGTCCAGGCTGGTTCCTACGAGAAGCGCTGGGACAAGGCGCTGGCCGATGGCGCGCTGCTGGCGTCCAAACTCAAGGCCTTGCCGCCGTTGCCGGATCAGCCTGCCAGTGTGCTGCGCGAGACGATGACGACGGTGGATTATGGCGTGCTCGACGAAAAGCAGGCGGCGGGCGAAAATCGTCTGACCCTGTCGATTGCCGCCGACGGCAGCCTGACGTACGCGGCGGCGGAAAAGCCGATGGAACCCCAGTTGAACAAGGTGATACAGGATAGCGTGAAGCGCTGGACCTATTTGCCGGCCGTCAAGCATGGCCAGTTACAGGATGCCAAGGCGGAAGTGTTGGTGCGCTACCGCAATGGCCGGGCCAGCTTTGTGCCGGCCGAGGCGCGTGTTTCCGTGGAAGATTAAAGGAATCGTATGAAAATCAAGACTCTATGCGCGCTGCTTGGCGCTTCCTTGCTGTGGCCCGCGCTGTCGCAGGCGCAGATCGTGCAGCGCCAGGTGTTCACGGCGATTGCCAGCGAACAAGACAGCGAAGGCGCCGACGTGCTGACGGTGGCGGGCGACACGGCTTGCGGCGGCCGCCAAGTGCGCATGGATGCGCGCTCGGTCGGGCTGGACGATGCACCGTATGAAGCAATGAAAGGCCGGCTGGCCAGGCAGATCCGCAGCAAGACGCCCATGCTCGTCACCCTGAAAAAATGCCCAGAGGATGAAAGCGTGCCCATCGTGCGGCAGATCGCCGCCTGCACGCCAGCGGCCTGCGCCGACGGCCGGGCGCGGTTGTACCTGCACGAGCGTTTCTTCCCCATCGAACAGGAAAAGGCGCCAAACGTGTTGCTGTTGCCTTTACCGAAAGGCAAGCTGCCGGGTACGTGGAAGGTGGACATTTACAGCGTGGCCGGCCACAAGCTGCGCCTGTCGGGCCAGGTCAACCACGCCGACTATGCGCAGGGTGAACTGGTGGGCGGCTACACCTATTATTACCCGGATGGCCAGATCGAAAAACAGGTGCCGCAAGATGCCAAGGGCCGGCAGCAGGGCGTGGCCAGCAGCTACTATCCTGACGGTACGCTGGAATCGCGCAGCCAATGGCGCGACGGTATGCCGGAAGGCATGCAGCGCAGCTATCACAGCACGGGCAAGCTGCGCGAAGCCGTGGAATTTCGCAATGGCGGCCAGGTTGACGGCACATTCGATACCTTTGATGCCAATGGCAAGCTGAAGACACGCCAGACCATGCGCGATGGCAAGCTGGAAGGCGAACTCATTACGTATCTTCCTGACGGTAACGTTTCCAGCCGCACGCAAATGAGCAAGGGCAAGTACCATGGTCTGGCCACCTATTACCATCCGGATGGCGCCGTGCGCTCCACCATGACAATGCTCATGGACTTGCCGACGGGCGAAGCGTTGGAATTTTATCCAGATGGCAAGGTGCAAACGCGCCAGCAGTATGCCGGGAATGGGGCGCTGCTCAAGGTCCAACGCTACAGCCCGCAAGGCGTGCTGGTGCTGGAAAGAAACTGGGACAAGCAGCTGCGTGAGCAGGGCACGTCGCGCTCGTGGTACGAGAACGGCAAGCAGGAGCAAGCCATCGACTACGTGAACGACCGGCGCGACGGCTGGAGCCGCAGCTGGCACGAGGATGGCAGTTTGAAGGGCGAATGCCAGTATGTGGCCGGCAAGGCCCAGGGCGCATGCGGCGAAGCGCCGCCAGCGCCGGAACTGCAGCGCAAGGAGCAGGCATGGCGCGCATTGTGAAGCGCCTGCTTGGCGTCATGCTGCTGTTGCCGGCGCTGGCCCACGCCGAGATCGAACAGCGGCAAGTGGTCACCGCGATCAAGGCCGAGTCCGGCAAGGACGGTGGCGATGTGCTGTCCCTGGCCAGCGAGGATGGCTGCGGCGGGCGGCAGGTGCGCATGGATGCCGTGTCCGTGGGCCTAGACGCGCAGCAGTACGCCGCCATGAAGCGGCAATTGGCCAAGCTGATACGCGACAGGACGCCGTTGTTGATGGGTATCAAATTCTGCCCTGCGCCGGGTAATGTGGGTGCGCTCGCCATGCCGGATGTCGGTAAGCTGGGCGGCTGCGAGCCGCAAGCCTGTGCCGATGGCAAGGCGCGCTTGTACCTGAATCACAATCTGACGCGCGGCGAAGTCAAGGAACATGCGCGCTATGCGCTGGTCGTCCCGCTGCCGCCTGGCAAGACACCCGGCACCTGGCAAGTCGAGGTGGTGCACGCGCGTGAAGGCGAGCCGAAGCGGTTGATTGGCCAGGTCAACGATCCCGATTACCTGCGCGGCAGGCTGGTGGGCAACTACAGCATGTACTACCCGCATGGACAGGTCGAGATGCAGGTGGAGCAGGATGGCCGTGGCGTGCAGGAAGGTGTGCAGACCCTGTATCGTCCTGACGGCCAGATTTCCATGCGCAACACGTGGCGCGATGGCGTGCAGGAGGGAGAACAGCGGACCTATCACGATACGGGCAAGCTGAACGAGGTCAGCCAGTACGAAAACGGCGCCCGCGCCGATGGCCTGGTAGAAACTTTCGACAAGGATGGCAAGCTGCGCACGCGCATGACCCAGGTCAAGGGTCAGACGGAGGGCGAGCTGCTGCTGTTTTATCCGGACGGTAGCGTGGAAAGCCGCAGCAAGTACATGAATGGCGTCCAGGCAGGACCAAGCACCGGCTATTTCCCGGATGGCAAGGTGCAGCGGACAACGCAGTACGTGGACGACAAGCCCGTGGGCGACAGCGTCGAATATTATCCGGATGGCAAAGTGGCCAGCAAGCGCACGCACAGCGACCACTACGTCTTGCGCAGCGAACAGCGTTTCAGCCGGGCCGGCGTGTTGCTCGTGCACAAGCAGTGGAACGCGGGTGGCCGCGAGGAGGGCGCATTGCGTTCCTGGTATGCCGATGGCAAGCCGAGGCAGTTGATCGAGTATGTCGATGGCGAGCGCCAGGGCTGGACGCGGCACTGGCGGGAAGATGGCGGGCTGGAGAGCGAGTGTAGGTATGTGGCGGATGAGGCGCAGGGAGAGTGTACTGGCGATTCGGCCAGGTTTTCTTACACGGAAGATGGCATCGAGTTTGAATATCTGAGCCTTGACGCGCATTGACCTGTATGCAAGCTGCTATTGTCACTTCACTGCAGGTAAAGAGCCGGGGTCAGACCCGGCGGGTCTGACCCCAGATTTGCGCCAGTAGAATACTGTCGCTGCCTAAGATATATTGGTGAGAAACAATTACCTATGCGGCGGCGTCAGCACGCTGGCAATCGCCTTCGGCAAGGTCTCGGGATAATCGCGGCTGAAGTGCAGGCCGCGGCTTTCGCGGCGGGACAGGGCGCTGTTGACGATCATCGAGGCTACGTCGACGAGATTGCGTAGTTCCAGTAAATCGTGCGTGATGCGGAAGTTACGGTAGTACTCGTCGATCTCTTCCTTCAGCAGGGCGATGCGGTGCTGGGCCCGCTCCAGGCGCTTGGTGGTGCGCACGATGCCCACGTAATTCCACATGAAGCGGCGCAGCTCGTCCCAGTTGTGCGAAATCACCACTTCCTCGTCCGCATCCGTTACCCGGCTTTCATCCCAGTCGGGCAGATACGGCGTGCCCAGCTTTTCCTTGCTTTCGATATCCTGCGCGCAGGCGCGGCCGATGACGATGCATTCCAGCAAAGAGTTCGACGCCAGGCGGTTCGCGCCATGCAGGCCCGTGCAAGCCGTCTCGCCGACCGCATACAGGCCCGGCAAGTCGGCGCGGCCGGCCAGGTCCGTCACGACGCCGCCGCACGTGTAGTGGGCCGCTGGCACGATGGGAATAGGCTGCTTGGTGATGTCGATGCCCAGTTCCAAACAGCGCGCGTAAATCGTCGGGAAGTGTTCGATGAGGAATTCCGCCGGCTTGTGGCTGATGTCCAGGTGTACGTAGTCGAGGCCCCGTTTCTTGATCTCGAAGTCGATGGCGCGCGCCACCACGTCGCGCGGCGCCAGTTCGGCCCGCTCATCGTGCGCCAGCATGAAGCGCTGGCCGGCCGCCGCGCCCGCTTCGGGCGGCAATTTCAGCAAGCCGCCTTCGCCACGGATGGCTTCGGTGATCAGGAACGATTTCGCATACGGGTGATACAAACACGTGGGGTGGAACTGGATGAATTCCATGTTCGACACGCGGCAGCCGGCACGCCAGGCCATGGCGATGCCGTCGCCGCTAGCCGTGTCCGGGTTGGTGGTATATAAATACACCTTGCCGGCGCCGCCCGTGGCCAGCACGGTGTGCTCGGCGGCAAAGGTGAGTACTTTACCCGTTTGCTCATCCTGCACGTACAAGCCGTGGCAATGCGGTTGGGCGTTGCGCTGGGTCGGCTTCATGCCCAGCTTGTCGGAAGTGATCAGGTCGATCGCGCAATGGTGTTCGAACAGGCTGATGTTCGGGTGGGCGCGGACTTTTTCTTCCAGGGTCACTTGCACGGCGTGCCCGGTGGCGTCGGCCGCGTGGATGATGCGGCGCTGGCTGTGTCCGCCTTCGCGGGTCAGGTGGAAGCCCAGCTCGGCCGTGGCGTCGCGCGTGAATGGCACGCCTTGCTCGATCAGCCATTCGATCGCTTCGCGGCCGTGCTCGACGATGTAGCGCGTGGCACTCTCGTCGCACAGGCCGCCGCCGGCGATCAGGGTGTCTTCGATGTGCTGCTCGTGGCTGTCGCCCGAGTCCAGCACGGCCGCGATCCCGCCTTGCGCCCAGTTGCTGGCGCCATCGAGCAGCGCGCGTTTGGAAATGATCGCGACGGTGCGCGTCTCAGCTAAATGCAGTGCAACCGATAAACCCGCCAGGCCACTGCCGACAATCGCTACATCAAATTTCATGACATTTATATTTTTTTAGGGGAAGCATACTATATGCCATTTCCCCTCATTCGGTAATGTATTGAGATAAATTCTACCGGCGAAAGATAGCTGGGGCCGTAGCTTGTGGCGCATCAATGTCTTCTTGGAACAGTTCGCCATGATGGCAAGACCAGCAGCAGGCCGCCTTGCGCGTGGCCTGATGCTTTTTGCCGCAGGGGGAACCATGATCCGCATCTTCAGCCATTACGTCTCGAAAACAGCGTTTATCTTGCTGTTGCTGGAAATCCTGATCCTGCTGCTGTCGGCCACCTTGACGTCCTTGCTGTGGCTGGCCGATGGCAGCCGCCTGGTGCGGGCGAGCGAGGTCTACCTGTCGTCCTCGATCTTTGCGCTGGTCATCGTTTTGAGCATGAGCGCGCTGGGCATGTACCAGCACCGCTCGCGCGAAGACATCCGCAACACTTTATTACGCATCCTGCCGTCGTTCGCGCTGGGTTTTGCCGTGCTCAGCGTCTTGATCCGGTTTATTCCTTCCTTGCATTTCGGACGCGGCAGCGTGCTGATCTTCGGCCTGGGGGCCATCGGCGTGCTGCTGGCGCGCCTGGTGGTATTCAAATCCTCGCAATCGGCGCTGATGAAAGGCCGGCTGATCCTGGTGGGCGGCGGGGTGCTGGCGCGCGAATGCATGGATTTGGCGGCCAGCAAGATCGGTTTCCACCAGTTTACGGTCGTCGGCTGCATCGATGTGGCGGGCGAGCAATGCTGCGTGCCGGCCTCGGCCTTGCTGCCGGCCGGACCGTCCCTGCTGGCCACGGCCCAGCGCCATGCCGCGCATGAGATCGTCGTGTCCGTCAGCGACCGGCGCAATGGCGCGTTTCCTGCCAAGCAACTGTTGGAATGCGCGCTGGGCGGCGTGAAAGTGATCGACGCGGCCACGTTTTTCGAGCGCGAAGCTTGCCAGATCCGCATCGATTCATTACAACCGAGCTATCTGATCTATGGCGGCGGCTTCGACCAGAGTTTTTTCCGCGCCGCGTCGAAGCGTTTGTTCGACCTGGCGGCCAGCGCAGTCATCTGCCTGGCGGCGCTGCCCGTGATGCTGGTGACGGCACTGTGCATCCGCCTGGAAGACGGCGGCCCCGTGTTCTATCAGCAAGAAAGGGTCGGGCGCGACGGCCAGCCTTTCAAGGTGCTGAAATTTCGCAGCATGCGCTGCGACGCCGAGCGCGACGGCACGCCCATCTGGGCGCTGGCCAACGATGCGCGCATCACGCGCGTGGGCAATCTGATCCGCAAGCTGCGCATCGACGAGCTGCCGCAGATGCTCAATGTATTTCGCGGCGAGATGAGCTTCGTGGGACCGCGCCCCGAGCGCGCCTATTTTGTCGAGCAATTGAAGGAACAAGTGCCGTACTACAACATTCGTCACAGCATCAAGCCTGGCATCACGGGCTTGGCGCAGGTGCGCTACCAATATGGCGCTTCCGTCGACGATGCCGTCAAGAAGCTGCAATACGATTTGTATTATGTGAAAAACAATAGTCTATTCCTCGACTTGCTGATACTGCTCGATACGGTGCAGGTGGTGCTGTTTGGCAAGGGCAGCCGGTGATGCGGGACCAGTCGGACTGGCTGGCGGCGCCCGACGCGGCGGCTCTCAGCCATGGCCTGGCGTCGCTGGCCTTTTTCGTGCTGGCGCTGCTATTGATCAGCAACTGGCGCGCGCGGCAGAACGTGCGCGCCTTGCTGGTGGCGTGCCTGGCGACAGGCGGCTGGGCCACGGGCACGGTGGTGCTGGTGCTGCTGGGGCAGCGCATCGCGCTTGCCGGCGACGCGCTTGAATTGCTGCGCACCCTGGCCTGGCTGGTGTTTTTGCTGCTGCTGATCGAACCGTCGCGGTCACGCTTGCGTCTCGTGCTGGCTGGCATCGTCCTTACGGCGCTGGCGCCGTGGCTGCTCTCCATGGCTTCATCCTGGCTGGCGCTGCCTTTGCCGGCGCGCATCATCGCCAGTGTCTGCCGGCTGCTGCTGGCCGTGCTGGGCATGTTGCTGGTGGAACAGTGGTACCGCAACACGCCGCCCTTGAAACGCTGGGGCATCAAGTTTGCGTGCCTGGGCGTGGGCGGCCTGTTCGCCTACGATTTCTATCTGTACAGCGACGCCTTGCTGTTTCGCGCAGTCAATGACGACATCTGGGCCGCGCGCGGCATCGTCGACGCCCTGTGCGCACCGCTGCTGGCCGTCTCGGCCGCGCGCAATCCGGGCTGGGCGCTGGGCTTGTCCGTCTCGCGCCAGATGCTGTACCGCTCGGCCGCCTTGCTGGGTTCGGCCATCTACCTGCTGGCGATGGCGGCCAGCGCCTATTACTTGCGCTACTTTGGCGGCACCTGGGGTTCCTTGATGCAGATGGCTTACCTGGGCGGCGCGGCCTTGCTGCTGGCGGGCGTGCTGTTTTCCGGCAGCTTGCGCGCCAAGCTCAAGGTGTACATCAATAAACATTTTTACAATGCCATCTTCGATTACCGCGAGGAATGGCTGAGATTTACGCGCGCGCTGTCGGAAGATGGACCGGCGCTGGGCGAACGCACGATACAGGCCATGGCGCAACTGGTGGAAAGCCGCGCCGGCGCGCTGTGGATCTTGCGCGAACAGGGCCAGTTTGCTCCGGCCGCCAGCTGGAACTGGCCGCCGAGCACGTGGAGCGAGCCGGCGCTTGGCCCCCTGTGCCAGTTCCTGGAAGCAAGGCTATGGGTGATCGACGTGCCGGACTGCCAGCACAATCCGCGCGCGTATGGCGGCTTGCGCTTGCCGCCCGCACTGCTGGCGCTGCCCGGCGTGTGGCTGCTGGTGCCCTTGATGCTGCATGGCCAGCTGTTCGCCTTTGTCGCGCTGGCGCGGCCCCGCACGCACATCAGTTTGAACTGGGAAATCCGCGACGTGCTGAAAATTGCTGGCAGCCAGGCCGCCAGCTACCTGGCCCACCGCGAATCGCTCGATACCTTGACGGTGGCGCGCCAGTTCGACTCGTTCAACCGCATGTCCACCTTCATCGTGCACGACCTCAAAAACCTTGTGTTTCAATTATCCCTGTTACTGAGCAATGCGGAAAAGCACCGCGCCAATCCCGCTTTCCAGGAAGACATGCTGGGCACCCTCGACCATTCCGTGCAGAAAATGAAGACCTTGCTGCAGAAGCTGGCGCGCGGCGAGGCGCCGGAAGCGCCCGCGCCATTGCTGCTCGACGGCTTGCTGCGCCAGGCCGTCGCCGCCAAGGCCAGCCTGGCGCCGGCGCCCCGGCTGGAAATCGTCGATGGCGAGCTGACGGTGCTGGCCAACCGCGCGCGGCTGGAACGGGTGCTGGGCCACTTGATCCAGAACGCCATCGAAGCGACGGCCAGCGACGGCAAGGTGGCCGTGCGGCTGCGGCGCGAACAGCATACGGCCGTCGTCGAGCTCGACGATACGGGGCAGGGCATGAGCGAACAATTCATTCGCGAACGTTTATTTAAACCGTTCGACACAACCAAGACGGCGGGCATGGGCATCGGCGTGTTCGAAAGCCGCGAATACTTGCGCGAAGTGGGCGGCAGCCTGGAAGTGCGCAGCGAGCCGCAGGTGGGCACGACGTTTCGCGTGGTCCTGCCGCTGCATGCGGCATAGCAAAGGAATGCCATGGGCAAACAAAAACTGCTGGTCATCGAAGACGATCCCGGCCTGCAAAAGCAGTTGCACTGGAGTTTTGACGGCTATGAAGTCTTGCTGGCGGGCGAGCGCGAGGCGGCGCTGGCGCTCGTGCGGCGCCACCAGCCTGCCGTGGTGACGATGGACCTAGGCTTGCCGCCCGACCCGGACGGCGCCACGGAAGGCCTGGCCACCCTGCAGCAAATCCTCGCGCTGGCGCCGGACACGAAAGTCATCATCCTGTCTGGCAACCAGGAACGGGCGCATGCGTTAAAAGCCATCGCGCTGGGCGCCTACGATTTCCACCAGAAACCGTTCGAGGCCGACATGCTGGGCCTGGTCATCGCCCGTGCGTTCTATCTGCACGCGATGCAGCAGGAAAACCGCCGCATGCTGCAGACCCAGGCGGACTCGCCCTTGGCCGGCATCGTCAGCCGCGATCCGGGCATGCTGAAACTGTGCCGCAGCGTGGAAAAAGTGGCGCCCTCGTCGGCCAGCGTGATGCTACTGGGCGACTCGGGCAGCGGCAAGGAACTGATCGCGCGGGGCCTGCATGCGCTGTCGAGCCGCCATGCGCAACGCTTTGTCGCCATCAATTGCGCGGCCATCCCTGAAAACCTGCTCGAGAGCGAGCTGTTCGGCTATGAGCGGGGGGCGTTTACGGGCGCGGCGCGGCAAACCCTGGGCAAGATCGAACTGGCGCACGGCGGTACTTTCTTTCTCGATGAAATCGGCGACATGCCGATGGGGCTGCAGGCGAAACTGCTGCGTTTCCTGCAGGAGCGGGTCATCGAGCGCGTCGGCGGGCGCGCCGAGATCGCCGTCGACGTGCGCATCGTCTGCGCCACGCACCAGGATTTGAAGGTGCTGGCGGAGCAGGGACGTTTCCGCGAAGACCTGTTTTACCGCCTCAGCGAAATCGTGCTGCGCATTCCGCCGCTGCGCGAGCGGGCCGGCGATGCGGCCTTGCTGGCCCACCATTTCAAGAACAAGTTCTGCGCCAGCGAAGGGCGCAGCAATCTGCATTTCAGCACCGGCGCGCTGCAGCTGATCGAAAGCTATGGCTGGCCCGGCAATGTGCGCGAAGTGGAAAATTGCATCAAGCGGGCCGTCATCATGAGCGACGGGCCGCAGATCGCCGCCGACGACCTGGGCCTGCCCGCCAGCGCCCAGGCGGCGCCCCAGGATGAACCGCTGAACCTGCGCCAGGCCCGCGACGGGGCCGAATACAAGGTGATGGTGCGCGCGCTGGCGCGGGCCGACGGCAATATCGCCAAGGCGGCCGAGCTGCTGGGCGTGAGCCGGCCCACCTTGTACGACCTGATGGGCCATCACGGCATCAAGTCGCAGGTTAATAGCTGAGTGTATTAAAAATCAAGATTGTGTAAGGCGTCGCACATACGCTGGCGCCGCCATGGCGCATCCTTGCCTCATCCACAACAAGGAGGCGCCATGAACGCGATCACATTATTGATGCAGGACCACAAGGCCGTCAAAGCCCTGTTTGCCCAATATGAAGGCTTGAGCGACCGCTCATTTGCCACCAAGAAAAAACTGGCCGACCAGATCTGCCAGGAACTTACCGTGCACACGCAGCTGGAAGAAGAAATTTTCTACCCGGCCGTGCGCCGTCCCATCCACGACGGCGACCTGATGGATGAGGCTCTCGTCGAGCACGCCAGCGCCAAGGAGCTCATCGCGCAAATCGCCGCGATGGACCCGGCCGACGACCTGTACGACGCCAAGGTCAAGGTGCTGTCCGAGCAGATCGAGCACCACGTCAAGGAAGAAGAGGGCGACATGTTTCCCAAAGTGCGCGAGACGGCCGTCGACCTCGACGCGCTGGGCCAGGAAATGGCCGCGCGCAAGGAACAGCTGACGGGCGTGGCCGTCTGAACGGCTTAAAAAAATCAACAACCAAGGGAGTATTCCATGCAAGCTACACAATTGTCCGCGTCGGACCTGAACAACCCGGGCGTCTCCTGGGGCGCCGTGCTGGCGGGCGCTGCCGCCGCGGCCGCCTTGTCCTTCATCCTGCTGATCCTCGGCGTGGGCCTGGGCCTGTCGTCCGTGTCGCCGTGGTCGTTCAACGCGACAGCCATCGGCGTGTCGACCATCGCCTGGCTGGCTTTCATGCAACTGGCCGCTTCCGGCATCGGCGGCTACATGGCGGGCCGGCTGCGCGTGAAATGGAGTGCCATCCACACGGATGAGGTGCATTTCCGCGATACGGCGCACGGCTTGCTGGCCTGGGCCGTGGCCACCCTGATCACCGTGGCCGTGCTGGCCGGCGGCACGCGCGCCGTACTGAGCGGCGCCATCGACGCGGGCAGCGGCGTGGCGGCTGCCGTTGCACCCGCAGCGGCAGCGGGCGCAGGCGCTGTGGGTGCTGCAGGCGCCAATGCAGGCGAGGGTGGCGGCGCCAATCCGCTCGACTATTTCTCGGACATGCTGCTGCGCGCCGCACCGGCTGCACCTGCCGCCACCACCGGCGCCCTGGCAGCGCCCTCGGCCAATGCCGGCACGGCCGACCAGCGCGTGGAGATCGGCAGGATTTTCGCAACAAGCCTGTCCACGGGCAGCTTGGCCGCCGACGACCGCGCCTATCTGGGCCAGGTCGTGGCCAGCCGCACGGGCCTGACGCAGGCCGAAGCGGAAGCGCGAGTCGACGCCGTCTACGGCCGCGCAGCCAAGGCCGCCGCCGATGCCAAGGCGCGTGCCCAGCAAGCGGCCGACACTGCCCGCAAAGCTGGCGCCCACACGGCATTGTGGATGTTCGTCGCCTTGCTGCTCGGCGCTTTCGTGGCCAGCCTGGCGGCAACGTTTGGCGGCCGCCAGCGCGACCATGAGCGCGTGCTGCGCCACGTCACCATCTGAACCCCTATATCTATATATAAATCAAGGAGTCTGCCATGCGTTCCATCCTCTTGCTGCTGCTGGGCATTCCATTGCCCATCGTTATACTGATCGCCCTGTTCGTACGCTGACCAGGCCAATCCAGGAACCGGCGCCCGCTGCAAGGTGGGGCCGGTTTTTGCGTGAAAGCGGGCGCATGTGTAAGATGGCGCCATCTTTCCACCGAGACTATTCATGAACGTGACCACCATCCGTCCCTTGCTGAAAACCGCCGCCATCGCCGCCTTTGCCTGCACTGTGCTGGCCTCGTGTTCCACCCTGATCGGCCCGCGCGACGTGAATGTGTCGCTGAGCAAGATGCAGCAAGGCCTGGAGCGCCGCTTTCCCATCGACAAGCGCGTGCTGTCCGTGCTGGACGTCAAGCTGACCCACCCGCAATTGTCCTTGCAACCCGAGCGCGAAAGAGTCGCCCTCAGCGTGGACGCCAGCGTCTTGCCGCCGTTCATACGCCAGAGCTGGCGCGGCAGCCTGGCCATGTCGGGCCGTTTGGTGCTGGACGCCCGGCGCAACGCCGTCTACCTGAGCGAGGTTAGCGTGGACAAGGTGACCATCGACGGCATGGATGAAGCCCAGCAGCGCCAGTTCGCCAAGGTGGCCAGCCTGGTGGCCGACCAGCTCATGCATGAAACGCCGATCTACACCTTCAAGCCCGACGAACTGCGCTATGCGGGCGTACAATTCGTGCCGACGCAGCTCAGGACCACCAGCGATGGATTGACGGTGACGTTCGAGCCGGTGAAGTAGGCCAGGCTTAGAATACGGGCGAGCCGATTTGCGTTGCCGTGTTGTTGCGCGGCGTCGCTTCTTCATGGAACAGGTCAGCCAGGTATTCGCATAGCGCATCTGCTTGAATATCGTCTGGAATAATGAAATCGGCGGGCCGGCGCTTGCCTTCCGCGCCGAGATAGTATGCGCGCCATGCTCCCGGATTTCCCCGGACGGCAATCAGCGTGCCGAAGATATTGAATCTGCATTCCTGCATCAAACTTCTCCCGTCAAAGTGCCAGGCAAAGCGATATGCTCGCGGCGAGTATGGTTATTGCCAAATGGTAACATTTGCGGATCATCGTCGGTCTTGAGGCGTGCTGCAGCACCTGTCGGATCACTGGACTTGTTTAACGGACATTGTTTCCCCGCAGGCAGGCGGACTATAATCCTGCCTCCCATGCCTGGACACAGCATGTTCCCCAACATGAAGTTAAAACAATTAAAGGAATCTTCGTGAAACGCTCACTCATCAGCGCAGCTTGCTGCGCCTTGCTCGCCTTATCCTCGCCCTCGCTGTACGCCCAGCAAGGCGCTACCGCCGCCGCGCCCGTCTCCGGCATCGACCTGAAAACCCTGGACCCGGCCGTCAGCCCGAAGGATGACTTCTACGGCTACGTCAACGGCGTGTGGACCCGCAATACGGAAATCCCGGCCGACAAATCCGTCTGGGGCACGTATATCGAATTGCGCGAAATCGCCCAGGGCCAGTTGCGCGGCCTGATCGACGCCACCGTGAAAAACCCCGGCAAGCCAGGCAGCGAAGCGCACAAGATCGCCGACCTGTACACGAGCTTCATGAACGAGAAGGCGCGCAATGCGGCCGGCTTCAAGCCCCTGCACGCCGAACTGGCCCGCGTCGCCGCCGTCAAGGACAAGAAAGACTTGCCGGCGCTGCTGGCCTATCTGCAAGGCAATGGCGTGGCGACGCCGTTTTCTGCCTATGTCGCGCCCGATGCGCAAGACCCCGAGCAGTACACGGTCAACATCAGCCAGTCCGGCCTGGGCTTGCCTGACCGCGATTACTACCTGAAGGACGACGACGCCAAGCTGCAAGCCGTGCGCGCCAAATACCTCAAGCATATCGAAACCATGCTGGCCATGAGCGGCGACAAGGCCGCTGCCGAACATGCGGCGCAGATCCTCGACATCGAAACGCGCCTGGCGGCAGTGCAGTGGACGCGCGTGCAGATGCGCGATCCCGTGAAATCGTACAACCGCGTCGATTTCGACAAATTCGCGGCACTGGCGCCGGCCTTCGACTGGAACGCCTACTTTACGGCCGCCGGCCTGGCGCCCAAGGCCTCGTCGGCCGTGGTGCGCCAGCCCAGCTTCATGACAGGCTTTTCCGAGACGGTGGCCGCCGTGCCGCTGGCATCGTGGAAGAGCTACCTGAACTGGCGCATCATCGAAAGCTACGCTTCCTACCTGGACAGCACGACCGTCAAGGAACGTTTCGCCTTCGACGGCACGGTGCTGCGCGGCGTGCCGCAAAGCGAACCGCAGTGGCAACTGGCGCTGCGCTTCACGGATAACGCCATCAGCGACGCCGTCGGCAAGCGCTACGTCCAAATGTATCTGCCGCCGGAAACCCGGCCCCGCGTGATGGCCATGTTCGACAATTTCGTCGCCTCGTTCAAGGATGGCATCGAACAGCTCGACTGGATGGGTCCGGAAACCAAGAAGGAAGCCCAGCTCAAGCTGGCCGCCCTGAAGCCGAAGATCGCCTACCCGGATACCTGGCGCGACTACAGCAGCATGAAAACGCAGCCGAATGACCTGATCGCCAACGTGCGCGCCTCGCGCGTGTGGAGCCGCCAGCAAAACCTGGCCAAGCTGGGCAAACCGGTCGACCGCGACGAATGGTCGATGACGCCGCAAACCGTCAACGCCAGCTACAGCCCGGCCCTGAACGCCATCACGATTCCCGCCGCCATTTTGCAGCCGCCATTCTTCAACGTGAAGGCGGAAGACGCCGTCAATTACGGCTTGCTGGGCATCACCTTCGGTCATGAAATCAGCCATGCCTTCGACGATTCCGGCAGCCAATATGATGCCAAGGGCCGTCTGCGCAACTGGTGGACGGCGCAAGACCGCACGGCCTTCAAGGCGCTGGCCGCCGGCCTCGTCAAGCAATACGGCGCCTACAGCCCCGTGCCTGGCTACCACATCAATGGCGAGCTGACCCTGGGTGAAAACATCGGCGACAATTCCGGCCTGTCGATCACCTACAAGGCGTACCAGCGTTCGCTGGGCGGCAAGCCATCGCCCGTCATCGATGGCTTGACGGGCGAACAGCGCCTGTACATCGGCTTTGCGCAGAAATGGCGCGCGAAATTGCGTCCCGAAGCGGCCATCGCCCAGATCAAGAGCGACCCGCATTCGCCTGGCGAATTCCGCGCCAAGGGCACGGTGAAAAACCAGCCCGGCTTCTACGAAGCGTTCGGCATCAAGCCGGGCGACCCGATGTACCTGCCGCCCGAGCAGCGCGTGATCATGTGGTAAATCACGTGGTAAACCCGTAAGGTAGTTGGGCAACCGCGCCGGGGACTATTCCTTGGCGTGGTTGAGCGTGTACCTGGGCAGCTCGACTGTCAGGTCTTCCTGCGCCAGGCGCGCCTGGCACGACAGGCGCGAGTGGGGCTGCAAGCCCCAGGCCTGGTCGAGCATATCTTCTTCATTGTCACCCAGTTCGTTGAGTGTATCGAAACCCTGCACCACGATCACGTGGCAGGTGGAACAGGCGCCCACCTGGCCGCAGGCGTGTTCGATGTCTATTTTGTTGAGCAGCAAGGCGTCGCAAATGCTCATGTTCTGCGGCGCGTCGATGACGGCGCCGTCGGGAGCCAGCTCGGGATGGGGCAGGACGGTGATCTTTGGCATGCGGGATTCTCCTCGGTTATCCTTCAATGCCGTCACTGTGGACCTTCCCGCCTTGGCAAGGTCAAGCCCCTGCGGCATCCTGCGCGACGATGCACTCGTCCAGATGATCGAGCAATTGCAGGAACACGCGTTTATCGGCGTAGTGATTCATCGTGTTACTCAGCAATACATCGCTGGCGGCCGCGGCCACGGCGCTGCGGGCCTGCACGCAGGCGGCATGCAGTTGCGCGCGATCGAGTTCCAGCAGCGCCGTATCGACGGCTTCCCGCGTGAAGTCGTAGGCATCCATGCCGCAGCAGCCGGCGACACAATGGGTTTCCAGCAGGCAGATCAGCGGCCACAGTTCCCCCAGCAAGGCATCGATGTCGATGGCTTGCTCATAGCGGCCGTCAAGACCGATGAATTCGATCCATGCATCGTCGCCGATCTGGATATCGTATTGGCGGTCGCGTTGCGTCATGTGTCAGCATTCTCATGGTCAGTGTTATCGCATTATAAAAAAAACCGCCCGAAGGCGGTTTTCTTGTGCGGTAATGCAGCGCTTAAATAAAATAGATCAGCGCGATGATGCCCACGACCAGCGCCACCCGGGTGACCTGGTAGGCCGTCTTGTTCCACGCCTTGAAGCGGCGGCGGTACTGGCCCATGGTCCAGGAAATCTGGAACAGCTTGCTCACGCCGCCCACCTGGTCGCCCAGTTCGTTGGGCGAGGCGGCGGCCGTCATCAGGGTGCGGCCCAGCCAGCGGTTCAAGCCTTGCGCCCAGCGGTAGCGCATCGGGCGCTCGATGTCGCAGAACAGGATGATGCGGTCGCTGTCGGCATCGTTGCGGGCCCAGTGGATATACGTTTCATCGAACATCACGGCTTGACCGTCGCGCCAGCTGTGGCGCTCGCCATCGACGTCGATGAAGCAGCGGTCATCGTTCGGCGTCTGCAAGCCCAGGTGGTAGCGCAGGGAACCGGCGAACGGGTCGCGGTGCGGGTTGAGCTTGCCGCCTTGCGGCAGTTCCGCGAACATGGCTGCCTTGATCGACGGAATCGATTGCAGCAAAGCATAGGTTTGCGGGCACATCTGCTGCGCCGACGGGTGGTTCGCGTCATACCATTTCAGGTAGAAACGCTTCCAGCCATACTTGAAGAAGGAATTGAAGCCCACGTCATTGTTCTTTTCAGCGGCCTTGATCTTTTTCATTTCCTGCATGCGCAGCGCTTCATCGCGGATGATTTGCCAGTTCTGCTGCAGCGGCGCCAATTCCGGAAACTGCTCGACGGAAAGATAGGGCGTGGCCGGCACCTTGGAAAAGGTGTGCATGAACAGGTTCAGCGGCGCCATGAACGAGGAGTGATCGAAAATCTGGCGGCGGAACGGCAGGCGCACCTTGCCCCGAAAATGAATATGTAAAACAGAAAACACAAAAATGCCCAGCAAGGCCCACTTCATACACAACCTCGTTTTTTAAGAATGGGGCAATTATAACCAGTTAATGCCATCGCCACCCCGTGCCACGGTGAAGGAAAGATGAAGCGGCGCACATGGGCGAGCTGCCCTACAATGGCCTTTTCTACACACTTCTCCGAGGTAACAATGGAAATCTGGCACGCACCGCTCGACCTGGCCATCCTCAACGCCGCCAGCGAGGGCACGGCCATGCGCCACCTGGGCATCGAATTCACGGCCTTCGGCCCCGACTGGATCGAGGCGACCATGCCCGTCGACCACCGCACCATGCAGCCATTCAAGCTGCTGCATGGCGGCGCCTCGGTCCTGCTGGCCGAAACCCTGGGCAGTATGGCCGCGAATGCCTGCCTCGATTCGCGCCGGCACGTGAGCGTGGGCCAGGAAATCAACGCCAACCACCTGCGCGGCGTGCGCGGCGGCCACGTGAGGGGGCGGGCCACGCCGATCCACCGGGGCCGTACCAGCCAGGTCTGGGAAATCCGCATCACGGACGACGACGGCAAACTGTGCTGCATCTCGCGTATCACCATGGCCGTCATCGACGCCCCGGGCGCGGGCTGATACGGTAGCTCTTGACTTGCATCAAGGCATCAAAAGCGAGCGCGTGAAATCATAAAAAACGCTGTTCGCTTATAATTCAGTGTGCTGTTGTATGGCGTAGAGGAAAGTCCCGCGCGCCTGCATTGCCCGAAATTAGAAGCTGACTGCCCAAAAAACGCCAGTTAGAGACCCATCCCGCGCCATGAGGGAAAGGCACCACGACGGCGAGCAGATCGCTGGTTCTAGCGGAACCAGCAACAATCAACTTTATACAGGGCAATAACAACAATGATGTCATTCAATCGTTTGACGATAGGCGCGCGCCTGAGCGCAGGCTTCGGGCTGCTGGTGCTACTCATGCTGGTGCTGGCCGCCTTCGCGCTGCTGCGCATCGGCGCCATCTCCGGCGCCATGGACGCGCAAGACAAAGTCCAGCTGGAAAAACTCGAGCCGCTGTACGTGGCGCGCGAAGCGCTCGACCAGACGGGCCTGGCCGCCCGCAACGCCTATATCTTCCATGACCAGGCCGCCGCCGAGAAAGAGCTGGCCATCCTCGACAGCCAAAAGGCGCTGTACCTGGACGCGCTGGCCCGGCTGGCGCCGCAGTTCGCCGGCGATGCGCAATTCGAGAAAGTCAGCACGGGCTTGAAAGCCATGGCGCAGGAATTGCAGCGTCCGCGCCAGTTTCGCGCCGCGGGGCAGATGGAACAGTACGGCACCTTTCTCGTCGAGGAATGCAGCCCCCTGCGGCGCCAGATCGTCGCCGACATCGATACCGTGCTGAAAAACGTGCAGCGCGAATCGGAGCAGGCCAGCGTGGCCGCGCGCGCCATCTACGGCCAGTCGCTGCGCTGGATCGGCGTGCTGGCAGCGCTCAGCGTGCTTATTTGCATTGCGGTCGCCACTGTCATCACGCGCGGCCTGCTGCGCCAGCTGGGCGGCGAACCGGCGTATGCGGCCGCGATTGCCGGGCGCATCGCGCTGGGGGAGCTGGCCATCGACGTGCACACGCGCCACGGCGACGACAGCAGCCTGCTGTTTGCGATCAAGACCATGCGCGACAACCTGGCCGCCATCGTCGGCAAGGTGCGCCACGGAACGGAAAGCATCGCCACGGCATCGACCGAGATTGCCACGGGTAACCGCGATTTGTCGCAGCGCACGGAGCAGCAGGCCGGCTCGTTGGAAGAAGTGGCGTCATCGATGGAAGAACTGATTTCCACCGTGCGCCAGAATGCGGACAACGCCCAGCAGGCGAACCGCCTGGCGCGCGAAGCGTCGCAGGTGTCGGAGCAGGGCGGCAAGGCGGTGGCCGAAGTGGTGCACACCATGGGCCTGATCAACGCCTCGTCGAACAAGATCGTCGACATCATCGGCGTGATCGACAGCATCGCCTTCCAGACGAATATCCTCGCCTTGAACGCGGCCGTGGAAGCGGCGCGGGCCGGCGAACAGGGGCGCGGCTTCGCCGTCGTCGCCACCGAGGTGCGCAGCCTGGCGCAGCGATCCAGCGCCGCCGCGCGCGAAATCAAGGCCCTGATTGACGATTCCGTCAGCAAGGTGGGCACGGGCACGGTGCTCGTCGAGCAGGCGGGCGCCACCATGCATGATGTGGTGGCCGGCATCGGCAGGGTGACGGGCATCATGGCCGAGATCAGCCACGCCACGCAGGAGCAGGGCGCCGGCATCGAACAAGTCAACCGCGCCATCGTCGACATGGACCGGGTGACCCAGCAAAACGCGGCCCTGGTCGAGCAGGCGGCCGCCGCCGCGCACGAACTGCAGCAGCAGGCGGCGCAGCTGGAACAGGAAGTGGGCATCTTCAAGCTGGCCCCGCCGGCCAACGGACCGCTGCGCCTGGCGGCTTGAGCCGGATGGCGCTTTAGCGCGCCAACAGCCGTGCGCCAATAGTCATATTCCGCGCTACAATGAGCGCTGGATCACCGCCAGGACGACTCATGCAAGTGCGCAGCAGCCATGATCTATCCAGCCCGGACGACGACAAACCGGCGCCGCCCGTGCTGCAGCTGGCCCTTGCCGGTCTCGGTTGGGGCTTGCTCACCTGCATGCTGTGCTTTGCCATCCTGTTCCTCACCAAATGGCTGTTGCCGCCCGAATACTGGGGCGCACACACGGGCCTGTCCAAGTTCAAGCGCGAAATGTCGCTGCCCCTGCTGGTGTTCTGGGTCGTCATCTATTCCCCCATCCTGGAAACCTTCCTTGGCCAGTTGCTGCCGCTGGAAATCCTCCGGCGCCTGGGCGCCAGCCGGCAGCTGAGCGTTTTTATCGGCGCCATCCTGTGGGCCATCGTGCATTTCATCAGCGGCGGCTTGCTGCACGCCATCGTCGCGCTGGGGTCGGGCGCCATGTTCAGCTTTGTTTACCTGCGCTACCGCGGCCCCAGTGTGGCCGTTGCCTACGCGACAACGGCGTTTGCGCGCGCCTGCAACAATATCGCCATCCTCATTGCGGTGTTCTACGGCCTCGACACCTGAGTCGCACCATTCCGAAGCAAATATGGCACGAGCGCCGCCAGCGCCACGGCCAGCACTGCCAGGCCGACCAGCAACTGGCGGAAAGCGGCGTCATAGCTGGCGCGCAGCAGCGCTTCCTGGCCGCCCAGCAGCTGTGTCGCCTGCTCAATATCGCCGAGTGCGGCGCGGCTGGCGGCGGCCAGCACCGGTAAATCGGCCGGCAGCTGCTGCGCCAGGCCTGCGCCGATCAGGCTGGCCAACAAGGAGCCCGCCAGGGCCAGCGCCACCCCGTCGGCGCTGACGCGCACGGTATTGAAGATGCCCGTCGCCATGCCGGCCCGCTCCGTTTCCACCACGCTCAGGGCCATGCCATCCATCAAGCCCCACGGCAAGCCGATGCCCACGCCGATCAGCAGCAGGGGGCCGGCCAGCGCCGCGGTGCCGCCATGGCCCAGCACTTGCGCCAGCCAGGCCAGGCCTGCCGCGGCCAGTAGCAGCCCCGCCGCACACAGGGCGCCCGTTTCGATCCAGCGCGACAGCAGCGCCGCCAGCATGGGCACGAGCAGCAACGGCGCTGCCAAGGCGATCATCAAACGGCCCGCCGCCAGCGCGGACATGTTGTCGATGCCGATGAAGCGCCCCGGCAGCATGACGATGAGCACGATGAACAGGAAGGCGGGCGAGGCGGCCAGCACCTGCACGGCGACAAAGCGGCGCTGGCGGAACAGCGACAAATCCAGCATGGGCCGCGCCGTCCGGCGCTCGATCGCGACAAAGGCGAGGAACAGCAGCACGGATGCGGCGATGGACAGCAGCACGGCGCCGTTGCGCCAGCCGTGTTCGGGCGCCAGCAGCATGCCCAGGGTCAGCAGGCCCAGCGCGGCGCTGAAGCTGATGGCGCCTGGCCAGTCCAGCTGGCCCTGGCCGCGCGCTGGATCGGCCGGCACGCTGACCCATACCAGCAGCATGCCAATGGCGCCCAGCACGGCCGTGGCATAAAAGATGGCGGGCCAGCGGGCCAGCGCCAGCATGGCGCCGGCCGCCAGCGGACCGAAGGCCAGGCCCAGGCCGAACGTCGTGCCCAGCACGCTCATCACGCGGCTGCGCGCCGCGCCGTGGAACAATGGCGCCAGCGAGGACATGGCGGCGGCGAACGCGGCCGCGCCGCCCAGGCCCTGCACGAAGCGCAGCGCGGCGATCCATGCCACCGATGGCGCGACCGCAATGGCCAGGGTAGCCACGCAGAACAGCGCCAGCCCCGCCAGCCAGACGCGGCGCCGTCCCAGCACGTCCGTCAGGCTGCCGGCCACCATCATGGCACTGCCATAGCTGAGGATATACGCATTGATGACCCAGTTCAGGGCGGCGGCGCTACCGTGCAATTCGGCGCCGAGGGCGGGCAGGGCCACGGCCGGGCCCGTGAAGCACAGGGGTATCAGCAAGCCCGTCAGGCAAGCGGCCAGCACTTGCAGCGGGAGTGAAAGACGTGAGGAAGTGGACATGGGTGTCGGATATAAAAGAAAGAGGGGCGAGTATGGCGTGCCCATCATTGAAGAAAAATGGGCTAAACTGATCAACATATCGGACAAGAATGTCTTTAATGGAGTGCGCATGGATAGCTTGGGTGGCATCGCCATGTTCGTGCAGGTGGCCGACAGCGGCAGTTTTTCGGCCACGGGCCGGCTGCTGGGCTTGTCATCGTCGGCCGTGGGCAAGAGCGTGGCCCGCATGGAAGCACGGCTCGGCGCGCGCCTGTTCCAGCGCAGCACGCGGCACCTGGCGCTGACGGCGGAAGGGGAAAAATTTCTGCAGCGCTGCAAGCGCATCCTGGCGGAAGTGGAAGCGGCCGAGCGCGAGCTGGGCGAGTCGGGTGGCGCGCCCAGCGGCCGCCTGCGCATCAGCCTGCCACGCTACAGCGGCCTGTTCGAAGCGGCCATCGGCGCGTTCATGCAAGCCTATCCCGCCATCGAACTCGATCTCGATTTTTCCGACGCCATGGTCAATATCGTCAGCGACGGCTTTGACGCGGCCGTGCGCACGGGCGAACTGGCCGATTCGGGCTTGATGCGGCGCAAACTGTGCACATTCCGCCGCCTGCTGGTGGCGTCGCCCGCCTACCTGGCGCGCCATGGGCGACCCGCCGATGGCGCCGAACTGATGCGGCACGCGCGCCTCGATTATCGCTTTCCCGCCACGGGCCGTTTGGAACAGTGGCCGCTGATGGACGAGGCTGCCCAGCCGGCGCCCGGCATGGTGTGCAACAGCGTGGAAATGCGCATCTACCTGGCCGTGCAGGGGCAGGGCATCGCCTACCTGCCCGCATTTGCCGTGCAGCGCGAGCTGGCGGCTGGGCAACTGGTCTCGCTGCTGGACGAGCATACGCAGGCGCGCACTGCATTCTGGCTGCTGTGGCCAGCCAGCCGCCACCTGCCGCCGCGCCTGCGCGTCTTCATCGATTTCCTCGTGCAGCAGTTGCAGGATCAAACTTTTGGAGCTTTGCCATGACGCAGGACGCTTCCCTGACGCCCTTGCAGTTGCATGTGGCTGGCGCCACCGTGTGCCACGACCACCCGTTTGCCGTGCCGGCGCTGCCGCCGCAGGAACCGCTGACGGCGGCCTTGCGCGATGACTGGGTGCGTCCCCTGTACATGGGCTTGCACCAGCCCCAGGCGCAGGCGTGCGTGGCCCGGCTGGTGCTGGCCGACGCCACCGTCATCGCCCGCCTGCTGGGGCAATTCGACTGGCGCAGCCGCACGGCGGGCGCCTACCTGGCCGCATTGACCGGGCAGTCCGCTTTCACGGACCAGCTGGGCGGCCTGCTGCTGGCCAGCGAGGTCTGCTACGCGGGCAGCGCGTATTGTTTGGCGCTGGCCGCTTTCGATACGCCAGCCAGCCGCGACTACCTGCACCGCTATCTTGCACATTACCTTCGCCAGCCGCAGTTGCACTTTGATCAGGAGCAAGCGATGGCGGCCATTGCCTACCTCGATGGCCAGCATGGTCGGGACGAGGCGGCGCGCCATGCGCCAGCCTGGACCGCTTTCGCCGCCAGCC
>NZ_LBCO01000033.1:506623-563649 GCF_000988085.1 Janthinobacterium sp. KBS0711
GGCGCTGGACGACGCGCTCGCGCAATTTTCTTCCCGCATGGCCGCCTTGCGCGCCTTGCAGGGCGCGGCGCCCGGAAAATAAGCGCCATCTCCCAAACGCTGGCGCCATTTGTATTGTTGACGGCCTATTTCGCGCTTTCCATCGATTCCACTGTATCGAAAATATGCGCCAGCGCGCTTTCCATGGCGCCGGCGGTCGCGTCGCCGCTCTGGTTGGTGATGATGAAGACCCCCAGCTGATATTTGGGAACGATCCAGGCGTAGCTTTGCGCACGCGGCACGCCGCCATGGTGTACATAATGTGTGCCCAACTGGCGATTGCTGCCGATGTTCCAGAAGTAGGCAATGCTGAAGTCGTCCTGAAAGCGCACCAGCGGCTTGTGCGATTCGACAACCGCGGGATGGGCGCTCAATTGCAGGCGCAGGTACTTCGCCATATCCGGCATGGTCGACTTCAGGTTGCCGGCTGCCCCCCAGGGCAGTTGCGGCATCGGTGTTGTCACGACGGGATTGTCGCTGTGGTAGCCGGGCGCCAGCCGGCTGGCATCCCCGGCTGCGAGTCTCAGCCGGGTATCGTGCATGCCGGCTTCGCGCGCGAGGAATTGCGTGAGCAGGACTTCATACGGCATGGCGTAGATTGTTTCTAGCGTGTGCGCAATGAGTTCGGTACCGGCGCTGGAATAGGCGTAGTCCTTGCCTAGCGGCCCCTTGATGCTGACTGTGTGCAAGTCCTGCCAGAATTGCTGTTGTCCGTAGTTGGCGTAGGCCGCATTGAGCTTTGCCGGCGTGGCGTGTGCCGCGAAATCCTGCAATATGGTGTTCACCTGCAATGGCAGCATGCCCGGCATGGTGCTGGTGTGCGTGATCAAATGGCGCAAGCGCACTGGCTGCCCCTGCGACTGCAGGTTCGGGTAGGCGTCCGCCAGATAGGTTTGTATGGGATCGTCGAGCGCCGCCTTTCCATCAAGCACAGCGTTCGCCAGTAGCAGGCCAGCAAAAGTTTTGCTGACTGAGCCGATTTCATACAGCGTTGTATCGTTCGGCGGATTGGCTTTGCCGGTCTCCAGCTCTCCCTGATGCAGGATGAATTCCTTGCCGCGATAAACGACGGCAATCGAGGTCGCGTGCAGCAATGGTGACTGCAGCAGCGTGGCCGCGGTCTGGCGCATTGCCGCAGGAATGTCATGCGCAGGTGCCGTGGCTGCGGGCTTGCAAGCTGCCAGCAGCAGTGTCATGACAGTGATGCTTGCGGCGAGTTTGGTCATCATGCGCACCATCCAAGGGGGGAGGGGCATTCTCGCACAATGGTTCAACGGTGACAGAAAAAACTTGGCAAAGCTCCTCTTCTTTCTTCCATGCAGTGTGACATTTGCATGACAAATAACAGTGCCTGTCCTGATTGCGCGTCATTAAGGCGTGCATGCGAGGCGACGCTCAAGCGCGCGCCGTCCATGCGCCAAAAGTGCCGGACCGTTGAAGATGCACCTTGGACTGCAGGCGGAGGCGGCCGGGACTTTTGCCTTGCATGCCGGCTTGCGCCGGCATATTCGATCTTGGTTTTAAGTTTAAGGACAGGAAACTGCAACATGACTGAAAACAATGCATCTGGCTCCAGCGTCTCCGTCATCGACGCTTACCTGAACAGTTCCGCCGCCGCCCAGCGCTTCACGGGCACGCCGAACGCCGATGTGCTCACCGGCACCACGGGCGCCGACGTGCTCGAAGGCCTGGCCGGCGACGACACGTATTACGTCAACCACAGCGGCGACGTGATCGTCGAGCTGGCCAACGGCGGCACCGATACCGTCTACACCAGCGTCAATTACACGGTGGCCGACAACGTCGAGAACGTGCGCCTGACCGCAGGCGGCCTGACGGTAACGGGCAGCGCCAATACCAATAACGTCTTTTTCGTTGATGCGGCCGGTGGCAACAGGATCGATGGCGGCGGCACGGGCAACACGGTCAACTATATTGCGTCCAGCACGGGAGTGACGGCGACCTTGTCCGGCGCGAATGGCCCGGCGACGGCGCCGCCCGGCAGCGACGTGCTGCTCAATATCGCCAACATCGCCGGCAGCAAGTTCGATGATGTCCTGACCGGTAACGAGTTCAAAAACGCGCTCGTGGGCGGTTTTGGCAACGATATCCTGCGCGGCGGCAAGGGCGACGATACCCTGGCCGGCATGCAGGGCGACGACACCTATATTTTTGCCCGTGGCGACGGCGCCGACATCATCGTTGACGGGGAAGAGGCGGCCAGCCATAACGTCGTCTCCTTCCTGGCCGGCGTCAGCGCCGACCAGCTGTGGTTCCGCCAGGTGGGCACGGCGCTGGAAGTGAGCACCATCGGCACCGGCGACAAGATCACCATCAACGTCTGGTATTCCGGCACGGCGCCGCGCATCCAGGAGTTCCGCACGGCCGATGGCCGCGTGTTGCTGGGCAGCGACGTGCAAAACCTCGTGCAGGCAATGGCAGGCCTGGCGCTGCCGCCAGCCGGCCAGCTGACCTTGCCAGCGGCAACGGCCGCCGCCCTGGCGCCGGCGCTGGCGCAGAACTGGCGCACGGAAGGGCCGTCCCTGCCCGGCAACGGCGTCTACACCGGCACGGCGAATCCGGACATCATCCAGGGCACGGCGGGCGCCGACGTGATGGCGGGCCTGGCTGGCGACGACACTTATTACGTCAACCACGGCGGCGACGTGGTGGTGGAACAGGCAGGCGGCGGACGCGATACCGTCTATGCCACGGTCGATTACACCTTGGCCGCCAACGTCGAAGAGATGCATGTGAGCGCTGCCGGCCTGACGGTGACAGGCAACGGCAATGACAACGTGTTCCACGTCGATGTCGCCGGCGGCAACGTGCTGCGCGGCAGCGGCACGAACAGCACGGCCACCTATGCGGGTTCCAAGGCAGGCGCGACGGCCAGCATCGTCTCCATCAACGAATCCCATGCGGCCCGCCCGGGCAGCGACGTGCTGGAGAATATTTCCAGCGTCACGGGCAGCGGCTACGACGACGTGTTGTCCGGCAACGAACTGGCCAATACCCTGGCTGGTGGCCTCGGCAACGACACCTTGCAAGGCGGCAAGGGCGACGATGTGCTGACGGGCGGCCTGGGCGACGATACTTATGTCTTTGCGCGCGGCGACGGCGCCGACGTCATCGCCGAATCGTCTGCCGATGCCAATTACGACACCATCGCCTTCCTGGCCGGCGTCAACATCGACCAGCTGTGGTTCCGCAAGGTGGGTGCCGACCTGGAGGTGAGCACCATCGGCACGACGGACAAGATCACCATCCGCGCCTGGAACTCGGCCGTGCCGAACATCGAGGAATTCCGCACGGCCGCCGGCCACGTCATGCGCGGCGCCGACGTGCAGCTGCTGGTGCAGGCGATGGCGAACCTGGCGCCGCCGCCGCTGGGCCAGCTGACCCTGCCTGCCGGCACGGCCGCCGCCCTGGCGCCCGCGCTGGCCCAGGCCTGGCACTTCAACGGCCCCACGCAACCGACAGGTCTAACCTTTGTCGGCACGGCGGGCGCCGATGTCATCAAGGGCACGGCCGGCGCCGACCTGCTGCAAGGCCTCGGTGGCGACGACACGTATTACGTCAACCACAGCGGCGACTTCATCGACGAGCGGGGCAATGGCGGCAACGACACCGTGTTTACCACGGTCAACTACACGGTGGCCGACAATGTCGAGAATGTGCGCCTCGGCGGCCCTGGCTTGACGGTGACGGGCAGCGCCTTCACCAACAACATCTTTTTCGTCAATACGCCCGGGGGCAACGTGCTCGACGGTGGCGGTGCTGGCAACACCCTTAACTACGTCAATGCAAGCGCTGGCGCGACAGTTGCCTTCGCGCCAGCCGGCACGGCCCTGGCGGCGCGTCCTGGCGTGGATGTGGTGGCCAATTTCAACGCGGTTGTCGGCAGCAAATTCGATGACGTGCTGATCGGCAATGAACTGAAGAACACCCTGCTGGGCGTCCTGGGCAACGATATCTTGCAAGGCGGCAAGGGCGACGACATCCTGGCCGGTGTGCTGGGCAACGACACCTATATCTTCGCCCGCGGCGACGGTGCCGACTTGATCAACGAGGCGAACGAGGCGGGCAGCCGCGACGTGGTGTCCTTCCTGGCCGGCGTCAGCGCCGAGCAGCTGTGGTTCCGCCAGGTGGGAACCAACCTCGAAGTGAGCACCATCGGCACCACCGACAAGATCACCGTCAATGGCTGGTATGCGGCAGCGGGGGCGAGCATCGAGGAATTCCGCATGGCCGATGGCCGGGTCTTGCTGGGCAGTCAGGTGCAAAACCTCGTGCAGGCCATGGCGGGCCTGACGCCGCCTGCGGCTGGCCAGCTGACCTTGCCTGCAGGCACGGCCGCCATCCTGGCGCCGGTGCTGGCGCAGAACTGGCGTGCCGCGCAGCAATTCAGTGCCGTCAGCCAGGACGGACTCGGCGGCTGGCAGGCGGATTCCGCGCAGCTGGTGCAAGCGATGGCCGGCTTTGCCGTGCCGGCGGCCGCATCGGCGCCATGGTCAGGCCAAGGCAATCCGTCGACGCAACTCCAGCTGGCGGCAGTCCATTAATCAGTTGACGTAGCCAGATCCACCCTCACGCAGCCGGGCCGGGGCGACCAGCGCCGGCCTGGCTGCGCCATTGAATCTCTGATATTGCCCGATGACAGTCCTCTCCCACCGCAACGATACGCCGTCCATGGAAAAAACTGTGCCCGACACGGGCTTGCTGTCGCTGTTGCTGATGGCCAGCCTGCACGGCATCGCCGCCGACGGTGCCCAGCTCAAGCACGCTTTCGGCCAGGCCGTGTTCACGCGGCAAACCGTGCTGCTGGCCGCCCGGCAACTTGGCTTGACGGCCAAGCTGGTGCGCCAGGCGCCCGAACGGCTGGCGCAAGCACCGCTGCCCGCCATCGCCATCGATACGGATGGCCGATTTTTTATCCTCGGCAAGGTCGAGACGGACGCTGACGGCGTGAGCAAGGTGCTGGTCCAGCATCCGGGCCAGCCGCCGCAAATCCTCGGCCGGGCAGCCTTCCTTGCCGCCTGGACGGGCGAGCTGATTTTTTTCACGAGCAAGGCCAGCTATGCGGGCGAGACGGCCCGTTTCGACTTCAGCTGGTTCATCCCCGCCATAGTCAAATACCGCAGGCTGCTGGGCGAAGTGCTGCTGATTTCCTTCGTGCTGCAACTGATCGGCCTGGCCACGCCCCTGTTTTTCCAGGTGGTGATGGACAAGGTGCTGGTCAACCACGCCATGAAAACCCTGCACGTGGTGGCCGTCGGCCTGGTGTGCGCCATCGTCTTCGAGGCCGTGCTGGGCCTCATCCGCACCTATGTTTTCGCGCGCACCAGCAGCAAGATCGATGTGGAACTGGGCGCGCGCCTGTTCCGCCACTTGCTGGCCTTGCCGATCGCGTATTTCCAGGCGCGCCGCGTGGGCGATTCCGTGGCGCGCATCCATGAACTGGAAAACATCCGGTCTTTTCTTACCGGCAACGCCATGACCCTGGTGCTGGATTTGCTGTTTTCCTTCATCTTTATTGCCGCCATGCTGTGGTACAGCGCCGCGCTCAGCGTCGTCGTGCTGGCCTCGATTCCCGTCTACGCGGCCCTGTCGATGCTGCTCACGCCCGTGCTGCGGGGCCGCTTGAACGACAAATTCAACCGCAGCGCGGAAAACCAGTCCTTCCTGGTGGAAACCATCAGCGGCGTCGATACGCTCAAGGCCATGGCCGTCGAGCCGCGCTGGCAGCAGCAGTGGGAAAAGCAGCTGGCCGCCTATGTGTCGGCGGGCTTGTCGGCAAATAACATCGGCATGCTGGCCAGCGGCGGCGTGACCCTGGTCAGCAAGCTGGTGACGGCGGCCATCATGTGGTGGGGCGCCACCCTCGTCATCGACGGCAAGATGACGGTGGGCGAACTGGTCGCCTTCAATATGCTGGCCGGGCAGGTGGCGTCGCCCATCCTGCGCCTGGCGCAGCTGTGGAACGATTTCCAGCAGGTGGGCATCTCGATGAGCCGGCTCGGCGACATCCTCAACGCGCGCGTGGAAGCGGGCAGCCAGAAGGCGCGCCTGCCGCGCATCGCCGGCGCCATCGAGTTCCAGCAAGTGGGTTTCCGCTACCGGCCCGATGCGGCCGAAGTGCTGCGCAATGTGTCGATTGCCATCGCGCCTGGCGAAGTGATCGGCATCGTCGGGCGTTCAGGTTCCGGCAAGAGCACCCTGACGCGGCTGGCGCAGCGCCTGTATATCCCCGAGCGGGGCAAGGTGCTGATCGACGGGCAGGATATTGCCGTCATCGACACGGCCTCGCTGCGGCGCCAGATCGGCGTGGTGCTGCAGGAAAATATCCTGTTCAACCGCTCCGTGCGCGACAACATCGCCCTGAGCGATCCGGCGTTGCCATTTGAGACCGTCATCGCCGTGGCGAAACTGGCGGGCGCCCACGATTTCATTTGCGAACTGCCCGAAGGCTACGACACCATGGTGGGCGAGCACGGCACGGGCTTGTCCGGCGGCCAGCGCCAGCGCATCGCCATCGCCCGCGCCCTGATCGGCAATCCGCGCATCCTGATTTTCGACGAGGCCACGAGCGCGCTCGACTACGAGTCGGAAAAAATCATCCAGGATAATATGCGCGGCATTTGCGCGGGGCGCACCGTGCTGATCATCGCCCACCGCCTGTCGGCCGTGCGTGAAGCGCACCGTATCGTTGTCATGGAACGGGGGCAGGTGGCCGAACTGGGCACGCACGACGCGCTGCTGGCGCAGCCGGGCGGCATCTACGCCCACCTGTACAGCTTGCAGCAAGGCACGCACGGGAGCGCAACAGGGGACGCAACATGAGCGCCGGCCACCGCCTGGCCGCGTACGGCGAGCTGTTGCAACGCTACGGCCAGGTGCTGCGGCACAGCTGGCGCCAGCGTTCCGCCTTTAGCGGCCCCGTGCTCAGCGAAGACGAGGCGGCTTTTTTGCCGGCCGCGCTGGCGCTGCAGGAGCGGCCCGTGTCGCCCTCGTTGCGCCTGACGGCCAGGGTGCTGATGCTGCTGGTCGGCTGTGTCGTGCTGTGGGCGGTCTTCGGCCAGGTCGACATCATCGTCAATGCGGCTGGCAAGATCATTCCGTCCGGCAACACCAAGACCATCGCCTCCGTCGACGTGGCGGCCGTCAGCGCCCTGCATGTAAAGGAAGGGCAAGCCGTCAAGGCGGGCCAGCTGCTCGTGGAACTCGACAGCCGCGGCCCGGACGCCGAGCGCGACAAGGCGGCCGGCGACGCCGTGGCGGCCGCGCTGCAAATGGCCCGCTCGCGCGCGCTGATCGCCGCCATCGACAGCTTGACGCTGCCCAGGCTGGTTGCGCCCGATGGCGCCTCCGCCGCCCAGCGCGAGGAAGCGCAGGGCCACCTCGATGGCCAGTACGCGAATTTCCGCGCCAGGCTCGCGCATCTCGATGGAGAAATCGCCCGCTACGCCCAGGCGCTGCCGCTGGCCACGCGGCGCGCCGGCGATTACCGGGTACTGCTGGCCACGCGCGACGTGGCCGAACATGCGTGGCTGGAAAAGGAACAGGCGCGCATCGACCTGGCCGGCCAGCTGGCGTCGGCCCGCAGCGAGCGCGCTGCCCTGGTGGCGCAGACGCGCAAGGACGCCTACGACGCGCTGACGGAAGGGGCCAGAGTAGCGGCGGCCAGCGGCCAGGATGCGCGCCGCGCGGGCGCCCGTGGCAGCCTTCTGCGCTTGACGGCGCCCGTCGACGGCACGGTGCAGCAACTCAAGCTGCACACGGTGGGCGGCGTCGTGCCGGCCGCGCAGGCGCTGATGCAGATTGTGCCGCGCCAGGGCAGGCTGGAAATCGACGCCGTGCTGGAAAACCGCGACGTCGGCTTCGTGCAGGTCGGGCAGGCGGTGGCCATCAAGGTTGATGCCTTCGATTACACCAAGTATGGCACCGTGCCTGCCGTCGTCAGCAGCGTCTCGCGCGACGCCATCGAGGATGAAAAGAAGGGCCTTGTGTATGCCGTGAAAATCACGCTGCAGCAGCCGTCCATCGTCATCGATGGCAAGACGGTGCCCTTGACGGCCGGCTTGGCCGTGCGCGCGGAAATCCGCACGGGGACGAGGCGGGTGATCGAATACGTGCTCTCGCCGCTGGTGCAGCACCAGAAGGAGGCGCTGCATGAACGCTAGACGCCGCGCCATGGCCACCATCGCCATCGCCGCCAGCTTGCTGCTGGCCCGTGTTGCGGCGCAGGCGGGCGAGCTCGAGGCCGCGCCATGCCCGTCCGCGTACGAGGCGGGCGTGCCCTTGACCCTGCCGGCGGCCGTCGACCTGGCCCTGTGCCACAACGCGCAGGTGCACGGCGCCTGGGCCGGCATCCGGCTGCAGGCGGCCGGCGTGGGCGAAGCCAGGGCCGCCTTTCTGCCGACCCTGAATGCGGGCCTGAGCCGCGTGCACGACCGCACGGCCTATCCCGGCGCCAGCACGCCTTCCGGCAGCTTGAACAGCAATACGGGTTCGCTCAATCTGTCCTGGCGTTTGTTCGACTTCGGCGGGCGCGCGGCGGGCCAGCGTTCGGCGCAAGCCATGCTGGACGCGGCCCTGGCCAACCGCGACGCCGTGCTGCAAAAGACGCTGGCGGCCACCGTCAGCGCGTATTTCGAGGCGCAGACGGCGCGGGCCAACGTGCGGATGCGCGAGGAATACCGGGCGCTGGCCAATGAAACGGTATTGGCCACGCAGCGCCGCGCGCAGCGGGGTCTCGGCTCGCACAGCGACACCCTGCAGGCGACGAGCGCGCTGGCCAAGGCGGCCCTGGGCGCCAGTCGCGCCGAGGGCGAGTATCAGAAGGCGCGCGCCGTGCTCGTCTATACGCTGGGTTTGCCGGCCGAGGCGGGCGTGCTGCTGGACGACGATGCGGCCGAATCGGCGGCGGGCCTGCGTGATGGTTTGCAAGATGAGTTGCACACCTGGCTGGCGCTGGCCCAGGCGCGGCACCCGGCCATCGTGGCCGCGCAGGCGCAGCTGGCGGCCGCACGCGAACGGGTGGCCGTGAGCGAGTCGGAAGGCCGCCCCAGCATCGACCTGACGGCTAATATCTACCAGAACGGCCGTCCCAACCAGGGCTTGTCCGCCGCGTCCACGCGCGAAACCCTGGTGGGCATCGCATTGAACATTCCCCTGTTCGACGGTTTTGCGCGCCACTACAAGGTGCGCGGCGCGCTGGCGCAAGCCGGGCAAAGGGAAGCCGAGGCCGAAGAAGTGCGGCAGCAGACCCTGATGGAACTGGTGAAAACGCATGCGGAAGCGAGCACGGCGCTGGCCAACCTGGCCGCGTCGCAAGCATGGCTGGACGCGGCGCGCGATGCTCAGGTCAGCGTGCAACGCAAGTTCGGCCTGGGCGCGGTCGACATCCTGGAAATGTTGAACACGCAGTCGGCGCTGCTCGAGGCGCAGCAGGAGCGCATCCGTTGCCAGGCGGAATGGCGCTCGGCCCGGCTGCGGCTGCTGGCCAGCGCCGGCGTGCTGGGATGGGAGGCGATTGCGGGACGCTAGTAGGCTTAAAACAGGCGCAATCCGCGCGCCATGCCGGCGCGATTATGACTATATTAGCGTAGCTAATCCACACACCGGCCTAGGGAGACATCATGCACAGCATACAAAAGATTACCCCGTGTTTATGGTTCAACGGCCACGCCGAGGCGGCGGCCCTGTTTTATACGGGAATCTTCCCCAATTCGAAGATCGGCCAGATCCTGCGCTATGGCGAGGAGGGCAAGGAAATCCACGGCCAGGAGCCGGGCAGCGTGCTGACTGTCGCGTTTGAACTCGATGGCCAGACGTTCACGGGCTTGAATGGCGGACCCTTGTTCCAGTTTTCCGAGGCGATCTCGTTCCAGGTCAATTGCGAAACCCAGGACGAAGTCGACCACTACTGGAACCAGCTGTCCGAAGGCGGCCCCCTGGAAGCGCAGCAGTGCGGCTGGCTCAAGGACCAGTTCGGCGTGTCCTGGCAAATCGTGCCCACCATCATGGTCAAGCTGCTGGGCGACCCCGACCCCGTCAAGGCCCAGCGCGTGATGAAAGCCATGATGGGCATGAAAAAGATCGATATTGACGAGATCAAGCGGGCGTACGCGGGCTAGCCTGGCCCGTCAGGCAGCGGTGCGCCCTGTCCAAGATGGCCGGCATTTGTTATAGTCCCAGCCATCTTTCCATTGCCTACAGACCCTGCCATGACCACTAGCACCAGCAGCACCATCGCGCCCCGCACCTTCGGCACGCCCCTGTCCTCCACCGCCATCAAGGTCATGCTGCTGGGTTCCGGTGAACTGGGCAAGGAAGTTATCATGTCGCTGCAGCGCCTGGGCGTGGAAGTGATTGCCGTCGACCGCTATCCGAACGCGCCGGGCCACCCGGTGGCGCATCGCTCGCACGTGATCGACATGAGTGACGGCGTGGCCCTGGCCGCCCTGATCGACCTGGAAAAGCCCGATTTGATCGTGCCCGAAATCGAAGCCATCGCCACCGACACCCTGGCGGCGCTGGAAGCGGCCGGGCAAATCACGTGCATCCCGAACGCGCGCGCGGCCGTGCTGACGATGAATCGCGAAGGCATCCGCACCCTGGCGGCGGAAACCCTGGGCGTGGCCACGTCGCCGTACCGCTTCGCCAGCAGCCTGCAGGAGTTGCAGCTTGCCTGCCAGGAGATCGGTTTTCCGTGCGTGGTGAAACCCGTGATGTCGTCGTCGGGCAAGGGCCAGTCCAAGCTCGATGGCGCGCAAGACGTGGACGCGGCGTGGGCGTATGCGGCCAGCGGCAGCCGGGTCGATACGGGCCGGGTCATCGTCGAGGGTTTCATCGACTTCGATTACGAAATTACCTTGCTGACCGTGCGCGCCGTCGGCGCCTCGGGGCAGATCGAAACGCAGTTCTGCGAGCCGATCGGCCACTTGCAGGTGCATGGCGACTACGTGGAATCGTGGCAGCCGGCCCGCATGGCGCCGCTGGCGCTCGAGCGCTCGCGCGACATCGCGCGCAAGGTGACGGACAACCTGGGCGGCCTGGGCCTGTTCGGCGTGGAGCTGTTCGTCAAGGGCGACATGGTGTGGTTCTCGGAAGTGAGCCCCCGTCCGCACGACACGGGCATGGTCACCATGGCCAGCCAGGTGCAGAGCGAATTCGAGCTGCACGCGAAAGCCATCCTCGGCTTGCCCGTCAACGTGGCGCTGCGTTCGCCCGGCGCTTCGGCCGTCATCTACGGCCAGCTGGAAGCGAAAGGCATCGCCTTCGAAGGCGTGGCCGACGCCTTGAGCGTGCCGGGCGCCGACTTGCGTCTGTTCGGCAAACCCGAATCGTTCGCCCGTCGCCGCATGGGCGTGGCGCTGGCCACGGCCGACGATATCGACACGGCCCGTGCGCGCGCCGTGCTGGCTGCGTCCAAGGTCAAGCCGGTGGCGAAATAAGCCTGTCTGCGTAGATAACATCATCAACATGGAAGCCCGCGCATGACGGAACTCGATACTTATCTCGCGCAGCACTATCTGGACGAGACGCAGCTGGCGGCAGCCGCCGCCATGACCATGGCGGACATCGACGCCTTGATCCAGGCCCGCCTCGTTCCCGCGCCTGCGTACGTGGTAGATAACAGCGGCAATCTGTGCTCGTTCGTCTTTGGCGCCATGGCCGCGCCCGGGGCCCGTGCCGGCCGCTATTTTCCGCCGTCGCAGCTGGCCTGGATCGCCGTTGCGCGGCACGCTCTCGCCGAAGGGGCGCAAACGGCGCCAGCGCGCCTGCAGGCGCAATTTGCATCCCGTTACGCTGCCGCGCTGGCGGCCTTGAACCTGACGACCTGGCGCCTGCGCGACTGCTTCGACGACAGCGGTGCGCCGATCGCGGATGGCTTGCGCGCCCGCGCCGACAGCGCCTGGACGTATTTTTTGAATGGCACGTTTTCCCTGTGCGTGGCCAATCCCATGTCAGAGGCGCACATCGCCTGGAAAGAGGTGCTGCAGGAAAAGCTCGCGCAGCAAAGCGGGAATGGCAGCAAGACGCTGTTGTCGCAGGCGCAGGCGCAGCAGATGCATGCGCTGATCGATGCCTATGCGGCGGCCGCCATGCCTTTTTCGCCCATCGAATACGCCTTGAGCAGCCGCAAGCGGCTGGTCGAGGATCTGCGGGCGAATATCCGCGTGAGCGACGAAGAGGGGACGCCAGCATGACGGCATCAGTGACGTACAGCCTGCCGCAGGCCGACGCCGGCGGCGACGACATCAAGCGCAAGCTGCGTGGCCATATCGCGCGGCGCAACCTGGCCGGCGCCGCCAACGATTGCAAGTGGAACGAGCTGCTGGCCTTCATGCGCGGGCGCACCGACTGGGCGCCGTCGTACCGTTACGGCTCCGTCACCGGCTATGTCTCGCGCTGGGATACGGAATGGGATTACCATCCGCCGTTCCCGTTCATGGGCGTGGAATGGTTCGATATCAGCCTGTACTCGGAAGAACACGTGGCCATGCTGCTGCCAAAGAAAATCATCGACCACGGCGTGTGGATCGTGCCGGAGCTCGAGCGCATCGGCTTCGATTTCGAGGTGCGGGACCGGGTGGCGCGCATCTGGGGGTATTTACCCCGCAATTATCACGACTTCCCACCCGCCGACTAATTCAAAGACTCTCTCATGCCTGAAAACCTTATCCCGCAAGTGCCGCAACCGGACGACGCCGTCGTCGGCAAGGAAGCGGGCGCGCAGATGCTGGCCGCGGCTTGCGCCGCGCGCGACGCCTTTTATGCCACCCTGGGCGTTGTTGACGCCGACGTGCTGGCGCCGCTGGTCAATCCGGCCTTCATGGGTGGCCCGCGCTGGCCATCGTTGCGCCAGGCATGGAGGGTGATACGCCGGCCTGATTCGATTCTCATCGCCAGCGATGGCTTGAGCGATCCGTTCGAGGATGACGACGACGTGTTTGTGCCGCGCGGCCACCTGCTGGAAGTGTGCATCGAGGCGCCGCTGTCCGCCTTCGACGGTAATCCCGTGCAGGCATCGTGGTTGTTCGATCTGATTTATCAGGTCAGCCAGAACGTGGCCGACCATGGTTCCATCGATTTGCTGGTGCAGCGCCACGGCAGCGTGTCGATGGCGCTGGACCTGCAAGACGCGCCCAAGGGCCTCGAAGACGAGAATGAACAGGTGGGCGTGCTGCTGGCCCAGGGTGCAAGCACGATTCCCCCATCGTTCGACACGCCGTATGGCGAGGTGATGCTGCTTGTTCTTACCGTGCTGCAGCCGGCCGAACTGGCGTACATCAGCGAGGCGGAAGACAAGGCGCCAGCGCGGCGCGACCTGGCCGCCGCGCTGGCCGCGTCGCCGACGGGGCACCTGAGCGTGGCCCAGCGGCCGGCCGTCATTCCCCGCTAGGTTCGTCGACCGGCGGCATTGCCGGTTCTTCCGCTTTCGGCGCTTCCTTCGCCTCCACGACGGCGGGCGCCGGCGGCGGTTCTCTCCACTTGCCCGCCGCCTTCAGCTTGTTCTTCAGCCCCGGCAAGGGGAAACCCAGCGCATAGGCCTTTTGCGCGTGCGCGCTGGCCTTTTCGTATTCCTTCTTCTTTACATACATCAAGCCCAGGTTGTACTGGATGGTGGGCTGGTCGGGCGCCAGGCGGCTGGCAGCGTCCAGCTGTTCCAGCGCCATCGCATCCTGGCCCGTGGACAGCAGATAGCTGCCATACACCATGCGCGCCGTCACATCGTGCGGCGCGAAGCCTATGGCGCGCTCGAAAAAGCAGCTGACCGTATAGCGGGCGCCCACCGGTTGCGCGCTTTTCAGGCGCAGTCCCAGCTTGGCCATCGACGCCAGCGCCCGATGGTGGTTCGGGAAGTGTTCGAGCGTATAGCTGATGTCGCCGCCCAGGCTGCCCGTCATGCCTTGAGTGAGCGTTTCCACGGCGCGCGAAAAATGGAATTTCTCGACCACGGACAGGCCGGTGCGGTCTTCCGCGTTCGTGTAGTCGCCGCCCGGGGTGTGCTTGACGTAAGGCGGGCACTCGGCGGCGCCGGCGCTGGCGCAGCAGGCGGCGAGGGCGCAGGCAAACAAGCGATGTTTCATGTCGGGCTCCTGTGACTGACCTGGTCAAGCAAATCGGCCAGGGCGTTGCTGCGGGCTTGCCGCGATTGCAGGGCGATGGCCGTGGGACTGGCCAGCGGTGCGCGTCCCTGGCGCGCCAGTTCCAGAAAGCGCAGCAGGGCGCGCGCGCAGTCGCTGCTCGACGCCAGCTGGCCGATGGTGTCGATGCCGCAGTGGCGCAGCTTGGCCGCGCTGTCGCCCGCCAGGTCGGTCAGCGCGAGGATGGGCCGGCGGCAGCGCAGGTATTCATACAGTTTGGCGGGAATCTGCTCGTTGCAGTTGGCCGCCTGCAGCAGCAGCAAACCGTCGGCGGCCAGCATTTCCTGCAGCGCTGCGCCGTGCGGCTGCAGAGGAGCCAGGCTGACCAGATCAAGGATGCCGTATTTCGCCAGCAGGCCCGCCAGCCACGCATCGTGGCCCGTGGCGCGCAGCACCAGCTGGAAATTGCGGGCGTGCAGTACGCCGTCGTGGCGTAGCCGCGCCAGGGCTTCGAACAGGGGCTGCGGATCGCGCTCGGACGGGTAGATTACTCCGCTGTGCAGCAGCAGAAAACGGCTGCGGTGGCCGCGCGATCCGCCCGGCGGCGCGGCGCCCTCGTCATCGTCGTGGCCATTTTCGATCAGGCAGAAGCGCTCGCGCCCCACTTGCGCCAGGCGCCGCTGGTGCGCCGCGATGGCGCCCGGCGTGGTGCAGACGATGGCCGCGCTGCGCGCCGCGATGCGCTGCTCGATCCACGCATGCAGGCGGTGCAGGCGCGGTTCGGGCGGATACGGCGCCAGCGGGTCGCTGTCGTCGAGCATGGGGTCGCGCTGGTCGGCGATCCACGGCAGGCCGCTGAGTTTTTGCAAGGTCATCGCGATCAGGTGCGCCGTGGCGATCGGATACGTCGACCAGATGGCGTCGGGGCGGTATTGGCGGATCATGCGCAAGCCTGCCGGCACGGCGCTCAGCCACCAGGAACTCCAGCGGTCGGGCAGGGCCAGGCAGCGCGGATAGCGCCCGGCGATGGCCAAATGGCGTGCCGCGTCCAGCGCCAGGGTGCGCCGTACGGTTGCTTGCGCGATTCTCTGCGCCAGCTGGGTATCGCCCTGCTGCGGATACGCGCTAGCGCTGGGACTGAGCACGAGCGGCTGCCAGCCGCAGTCGGGCAAATGGCGCGCAAAGCCCAGGGTGCGCAGGATGCCGCTGCCGCCAGCCAGCGGCGGAAAATGGTAGGCCACCATCAGCACCCGTTTTGGTCGAGCCGCGTTCGGTCGGGCCGCGTTCGGCGAGGTCATTACCATGACTGCAGCCATCGTGCGCACAGCTGTTCGACTTCGCCGCGCCAGGCGGCGCTGGCAAACGTGTGGTTGGCGCCATCGACCTGCGCCTGCGTCCATTGCGGGCGCGCGGTGACGCCGCGCCAGGCCGCATCGCCATCGAGCAGGGCTTGCCACTCGCGTGCGCCGAGGTCGTCGCCGCTGAGGATCAGCAAGACTTTGCCCTGGAATTGCGTCAGCGCCCGCAGCAGGGCTGGGGCGGGCGCATCGTCCTCCTGCATTGTCGGTTCTTGCGTGGCGGCCGCCACCTGCCGCAGCGAGGCCAGGCTGGCGCCCAGCTGCAATCCGCCGCTGGCCAGCTTGCGCCAGAAACCGCCTTGCAGCAGGCGTGGCAAATAATAATGGCGCAAGGTGGCGCGCGCCAGGCCGGCGCTGCTGCGCACCCACGGGTTGAGCAGGATCAGGGCTTTGACGCGCGCGTCGTGCGGCGCATGGCTGGCGGCCGCCGTGGCGCCGTCGCACAAGCCCCACAGCGCCACTTCGCGCAGCGACGGCACGGCGTCGAAGAATTGCGCCAGCGCGCCGGCGATGTCCGGACCGGCCGCGCGGTAATCGCGCGCGCTGCCCTCGCTGTCGCCCATGCCGCGCAAGTCGAAACGCAGCACGGGCCAGCCTTGCGCGGCCAGGGCGCGGGCCAGCAGGACGAACTGGCGGTGGCTGCCGACCCGATACTGCGGCCCGCCCGTGACGATCAGGACGCCGCGCGGGCCTGGCGTGTCGGGCAGGCTGAGGATGCCGATCATGCGCGCCTGCGCTTCGCCGTCGTCAGATGCGCTGCGAAAGCGCAGGGCCAGCTCGCGTACGCTGTGCGTGGCCAGGTGCTGCTGGCCGCTGTCGCGTTTCATGGCGGCGTCCTTTCCTCGTCGAGCCAGTCGCGGCACAGCGCGCGCGTGGCGTCCAGCAGTTGCGGACACGCCAGCAGTTCGCCGCTATGCCAGAACGGGCCACCGCCGAAGCTGGCCACGTGCACGGCGGCGCCCTGGTCGCGCCATTGCCGCGCCAGCGGCGGCAAGGGTGCGGCTGCCTGTTCCGGCCCCTGGTAATCGAGCCAATACACAGGGACGGCAGGCTGCAGCGCGGAGGCATTGACCCCGTCGATGGCGTGCGCGAGCGCGGGCGCCAGCAGGTAGCCGGCCACTTCCACAGGGTCACTTTCCGCCAGTGCGGCGCGCGCCTGGCCGGGCGCTTCCTGGCCGCCGCCGGCCAGCATGCCAGTTGCCAGGCGCAGGCGCAGGAAGCGGTCGATGACGCGCCGTCCATCGAGCTCGGGTTGCCACAGCAGCAAACGCGCCAGAGGCAGCGGCGCGCGGCTGGCGAAATCGAGGGCCAGCAGGGCGCCCAGGCGCAAGCCCCACACGGTCAAGGGGCCGTCGACCCGTTGCGCCAGCCAGGCGCACGCCAGGTGCAGGTCGTTGTGCCAGATGTCCCAGCGCGCCTCGCCAAAGTCGCCGCTGCTGTCGCCGCAGCCGAACAGGTCGATCTGCAGCACGCTGTAACCCGAGGCGGCAAAGGCGCGCGCCTGCGCGGCGGCCACGTGGCGGCTTTTATTCAGTTCCTCCGCGAACGGATGCACGTAGAGGATGCCGCCGCGCGCGGCCTGGCCCGGCGGCGGCAGGTGCAGCAGGCAGTAGCGCTGGCCGCCGCTGGCGGGCAGGAAGAAGGGCAGCAGCGGCAGCGCGTCGATGGCGGCGCGGTTCATGCTCGCAGCTTTGCAAACACAAAATCGTGCAGGGTGCCCACGGTGGCGAAGTGGCGCGCGTGAATGTCGTCGTCGGCGACAATGATGCCGAAATGGTCTTCCAGCGCGGAGATCACGCCGATCACGGCCATCGAGTCGAGTTCCGGCACGCTGCCCAGCAGCGGCGTGTGGCTTTCCAGCACGCGCCCGTTCAAGCCCAGGGTGGTGTCGAGGATGTGCTTTACTGCTTCAAGATGCGGCATGTCAGCTCCAGGGAAGGGTAGTGCGGCAGGCGGCTGGTATCGAAGGCCAGGCAGGGGATGTCGTCAGGGCGGCGCGACAGGTGCAGATACGGCGGCAGACTGGCGGCCATCCATTGCCAGCGCCCGCAACTGATAAAGGTGGCCGTGCCCAGCGCGTGCGTGCCAAGGCGCGCGTGGGCGCCCAGCGAGGCGCGGTTGAAACGCGAGATGCGGCTGCACGACCAGCGCACGCCCTGCGCGTGCAGCACGGCGTTGGCTTCCTCCCACAGGCGCGCGAAGACCAGGCCGCCGCGCTGCTCGGGATGCACCCACACGTCCAGGTCCCACGACGACTGGTTTGAAGCCAGCGCATAGCGGGCGCGCACCTCGTCTTCCTGGCAGCCGTGGCGCAGCAGCCAGATCCAGCCGGCCATGCCGGACTTGTCCCGCGCCACCAGGCATTGCGCGCCTTGCCGGTAGCGCTCGCGCAGCGCGCCGGGCCGGCGTTCGGGACCGGACGGCAAGTCCGCTTCCGCCAGGCAGGGCGCGACGGTGATCGACTGGCCGCGCCCGCGGCACAGCGAGCCGGGCGCCACGGCCTGCGCCACGAATTGATAACGGTACAGCGCGCAGCGCCCGCCCGGCACCCTTGCCAGCAGCCGCGCCACGGCCAGCCAGGCGCTGTCGCGCCAGCCCAATTGATTTAGGCTGGCGGCAAGCCTTTGCAACCAGGGGAGACGGGCGAAGCTGGCCATGGTGGTCAAGGATGGGGCGGCTATACAGCCAACGCTGTCATTAGAGCGCAGCGGCCAGTGACCGATGTTGCGCGGCCTCAAGCATTGCGCCTGACAGACTGCCGCCCGCCGCGAGAAGCCCTTACTTGATAAAAATCAACACTGTCGCGCCCGTTTATCCCAATCATAGGGGAATGCATGGCAATCATGGCAACCTTGGGGCGACACGATGGCGACACTGATACACGATCTGATCTTCGAAACGGCGCAGCGCGCCCCCCACGCGCCGGCCCTGTCGTGGCAGGGCGAGGAGCTCAGCTATGCCGCGCTGACGCAGTCCGTGCGCGAGGCGGCCGCTACCCTGCTGAGCCTGGGCTTGCAAGGTGGCGCGCGCGTGGCCGTGTATCTGGAAAAACGCCCTGAAAACGTCAGCGCCATGTTCGGCGCGGCGGCCGCCGGCGGCGTGTTTGTGCCCGTCAATCCGCTGCTCAAGCCGGACCAGGTGGCCTACATTCTGGCCGATTGCAACGTGGCGATCCTCGTCACGTCGCGCGAACGCCTGGCGCAGCTGGGCCCGGCGCTGGCCGGCTGCCCGGACTTGCGCACGGTGCTGCTGACGGGCGAAGGAGAGACGGAGTCCAGCCTGGGCAAAGTCCGTATATTGCCGTGGAACGCCATGTCCGCCTTTGATGCGCCCGTGCCCCAGCCGCATGCGGCGATCGACATGGACATGGCCGCCATTTTATATACCTCTGGCAGCACGGGACGGCCGAAAGGCGTGGTGCTGTCGCACCGCAACATGCTGGCGGGCGCGCTCAGCGTGTCGGGCTATTTGCGCAACACGCCGCAGGACCGGATTTTATGCGTCTTGCCGCTCAGTTTTGATTACGGCCTGAGCCAGCTGACGACGGCGTTTGCCAGCGGCGCCTGCGCCGTGCTGATGAACTATCTCTTGCTGCGCGATATCGTCGAAGCCGTCGAGCAGGAAGCCATCACGGGCCTGGCCGCCGTGCCGCCGCTGTGGGTACAGCTGTCGCAGCTGAGTTGGCCCCTGTCCACGCCCTTGCGCTACATCACCAATTCGGGCGGCGTGATGCAGCGCTCCACGCTCGACAAGCTGCGCCAGTCGCTGCCGCGCACGCAGGTCTACCTGATGTATGGCTTGACGGAAGCGTTCCGCTCCACCTATCTGGCGCCGGAACAGCTGGAGCGGCGCCCCGATTCCATCGGGCAAGCGATCCCGAACGCGGAAGTGCTGGTGCTGCGTCCCGACGGCAGCGTGTGCGACGCCGATGAACCGGGCGAGCTCGTGCATCGTGGCGCGCTGGTGGCGCTCGGTTACTGGAACGATGCGGCGCGCACGGCCGAGCGTTTCAAGCCGCTGCCGCCGCAGGCAAGCGGCCTGGTGCTGCCGGAGCTGGCCGTCTGGTCGGGCGATACCGTGCGCCGCGATGCGGAAGGCTATCTGTATTTCGTGGGACGCAGCGATGACATGATCAAGACGTCGGGCTACCGGGTCAGCCCGGCCGAGATCGAGGAAGTCGCGTATGCGAGTGGGCTGGTGGGCGACGCCGCCGCGCTGGGCCTGCCCCATGCCGTGCTGGGCCAGGCCATCGCCTTGCTTGTCACGCCCGCGCCCGGTGTGGAATTGCAGCGCGACAGCGTGCTGGCCGCCTGCCGCGCCCGTCTGCCCAGCTATATGGTGCCGCTGTGGGTGGAGATCCGCGACGGCGTGCTGCCGCGCAATCCGAACGGCAAGATCGACCGTCCCTTGCTGGCCAGGGAACTGGCACGCGCGTATGCGGTCCAAACAGGAGATGCGGCATGAAGGACTTGATCCGCTCGAACAGTACGGATTTACCCACGCACTCGGCCTTGGGCCAGCAGTTTGCCGTGGATGGCGACATGCTGCAGATCGGTGGCGTGCCCTTGCGCCGTCTGGCCCAGAGGGTGGGCAGCACGCCGTTCTATGCGTATGACCGCGCGCACATCGCGCGCCGCGTGGCGGAGTTGCGCGCCGCCTTGCCGGCCGGCGTGCATGTGCATTACGCCATGAAAGCCAATCCCATGGCGGCCGTCGTGCAGTGGCTGGCGGGCTTGGTTGATGGCGTCGACGTGGCGTCGGGCGGCGAACTGGCCACGGCGCTCGATACGCCGATGGCGCCGGAGCGCATCAGTTTTGCGGGGCCGGGCAAGAGCGATGGGGAACTGGCGCGGGCCGTGGCTGCTGGCGTGCTGATCAACGTGGAGTCCGGCGCCCAGCTGGAAAGGGTGGCGCTGGCCAGCGAACGGCTGGGCGTGACGGCCAGGGTGGCCGTGCGCGTGAATCCCGATTTTGCCTTGCGCCGCACGGGCATGCGCATGGGCGGCGGCGCGCAGCCGTTCGGCGTCGATGCGGCCCACGTGCCGGCGCTGCTGGGCCGCATCGGTCAGCTGGGCCTGGATTTCCACGGTTTTCACCTGTATGCGGGCTCGCAAAGTCTGTCGGCGGTGGCCCTGGCCGAAGCGCAGGCGCTCAGCGTGCAACTGGCCTTGCAACTGGCCGACAGCGCGCCATCGCCCCTGCGTACCCTGAATATCGGCGGCGGCTTCGGCGTGCCGTATTTTCCTGGCGACCAGGCGCTGGACCTGGCGCCTGTCGCCGCAGGCTTGCAGCGGCAACTCGACATCCTGGCCCAGGCGGCGCCCGGCGTGCGCCTGAACCTGGAGCTGGGCCGCTATCTGGTGGCCGAGGCGGGTGTGTATGTATGCAAGGTGATCGAGCGCAAGGTGTCGCATGGGCAGGTATTTCTCGTCACGGATGGCGGCTTGCACCACCATTTGGCGGCCTCGGGCAATTTCGGCCAGCTGATCCGCAAGAATTACCCGGTCGCCATCGGCAACCGGCTGCAGGGCGGGCCGCGTGAAGTGGCGTCCGTCGTGGGACCGTTGTGTACGCCGCTGGACTTGCTGGCCGACCAGATGGAAATGGCGCGCGCCGAGGAGGGCGACCTGGTGGTCGTGTTCCAGTCGGGCGCGTATGGCTTGACGGCCAGCCCGACGGCCTTTCTCGGCCATCCGCTGCCGGCCGAGGTGCTCGTATGAGCGGCCTGTGCGGTTGGCTGGCGGCGGCTGGCGGGGCCGGTGCCGCCGGCACGGCATCCGAGGACGCCACGCAGACTGCATTGGCAAGCATGGCCGCGCCCTTGTCGCGTTTCGATAGCGCACCGCTGGCCGCCAGCGTGAGCGACGTGGGCGGCGTGGCCGTGGCCGCCATCGACGGCAGCCGCCATGTATATCAGCAAGATGGCTTGCAGGTCGCCATCTGGGGGCGGCCCGTGCTTGAAGGTTCGGCCGACGAGGTGGCAAGCCGCCTCGCTTCCCTGTGGCAGAGCCGGGGCGCGGCGGCCTGCGCCAGCCTGTCCGGGCCATTTGCTGTGGCCATCCTCGATTCTTTTTCCGGCTCGGCCCTGCTGGCCGTGGACCGTGCCGGCATGCATCCGCTCAGCTATGCGAGCAATGCACAGGGCTTGTTCTTTGCATCCTCGCATGACGCCTTGCTGGCCCACCCATCCGTACGGGGCGCGCTCGACCCGCAAGCGCTGTATCACTACCTGTTCTTCCACATGGTGCCTGGCCCCGCCACGGCCTATCTTGGCCAGCAGCGCTTGCTGCCCGGCGAATACCTGCATGTGCGCGGCGGCAAGCAATGCAAGGGCAGCTACTGGCAACTGGCCTTCCACGAGCCGGCAGCAGGGCGCACGCGGGCCAGCTTTGCCAGCAACAAACAGGAATTTCTGCGCCTGCTGCGCCAGTCCGTGGAAAGCAGCCTCGGCGCGGATGGAGCGGACACGGGCGCGTTTCTCAGCGGCGGCACCGACAGTTCCACCGTGGCCGCCATCATGGGCCAGGTGACGGGCCGGCCGGCGCGCACGTATTCCATCGGTTTTGACGCGCCCGGCTATGATGAAATGGCGTATGCGCGCCTGGCCGCCAGCCACGCGGGCAGCATCCATCATGAGCGCTACGTGACGCCAGCCGACGTGCTGGCCGCGATTCCCTCCATGGCGGCCATTTTCGACCAGCCTTTCGGCAACGCCTCGGCCATTCCCGCGTTTTACTGCGCGCAGATGGCGCGCGAGGATGGCGTGACGCGCCTCTTGGGCGGCGATGGCGGCGATGAATTGTTTGGCGGCAATGAGCGCTATGCGCACCAGGCCTTGCTGTCGCAGTACGAGCGCTTGCCGGCCATATTGCGCCAGGCCATCATCGAGCCGCTGCTGTTCCGCGAGCGCTCGGGCAAGCCTTGGCGGCTGGGCGACAAGGCGCGCCGCTACATTGAACAGGCGAGCCTGCCGCTGCCGGCACGGCTCGACAGCTATAACCTGCTGCTGCGCCACGGCCACCGCACGGTGCTGGAAGCGGGGTTCATCGACACCATCGACCCCGGCATGGCGCCCGGCTGCGTGAATGGCGCGTATTGGGCGCGGCAAGGCCAGGGCTTGAGCCAGATCAATGAACTGCTGGCCCTGGACATGCGTTTTACTTTGGCCGACAACGACCTGTTCAAGGTGCGCAAGGCGTGCGAGCTGGCCGGCGTGGAAGCGGCGTTTCCCTTCCTGCACGATGCGATGGTGGCGTTTGCCGCGCGACTGGCGCCGCGGGACAAGCTCGACGGCATGCGGCTGCGGCCCTTCTTCAAGCGGGCGCTGGCGGAAATCCTGCCGCCGGCCATCGTGCGCAAGAAAAAGCACGGTTTCGGCTTGCCTTTCGGCCTGTGGCTGCACAGTCATCCTCCCCTGCGCGAGTTTGCGTTCGATAACCTGACGCAGTTGCGCGGACGCGGCATCGTGCGGCCCGCCTTCATCGACGACCTGCAAGGGCGCTTGCTGGCGGAACACCCGGCCTATCACGGCACCATGGTGTGGCTGCTGCTGATGCTGGAACAGTGGCTCAGCCAGCATCCGGGCGCGCTGGGTGCGCTTGCCGGCGGTTTTGCCACATGCGCCATAGAAACGCCAACCGTCCTCGATCCCACGGCGTAAAGCGGGGCAGCTGCAGCAGGTCGAGCTCCGCACCGGGGCGGGCCGCGCCCCAGTCCGTGGCGACGGCCGCCTTGAAACCGAGGCTCTTGACCATTGCCACGTGCGGCGCGCCATAGTCGCGTCCGGCTTTGCCGTTCGGATACGCAAACAGGGTGACGGGTGCCTGGATCAAACTTTCCAGCTGGCGCTTGCCGTCGGCGATGTTTTGCCGCGCGGCATGGTCCGGCAAGGTGGACAAAATCGGATGGCTGTCCGTGTGCGCGCCCACCTCCATGCCGGCCGCATGCAACTGGTGCAGTTGCGCTGTGCTCAGCATGGTGGGTGGGCCCGCTGTGGCGCCCGCCTGGCGATGAATCCGCATGGCCAGCTGCTGGCGCCGCGCGAACGGCAGGTATTTCAGGAGGCCCAGCAAGGTGGCGATGGTCGCCTGCCGCTGCGCCAGTGTGGCGACGGGCAATGTTCCCAGACCGTGCTCCTGCAAGTCCAGCACGGGACCGGCCGCCTGGCGCACGGCCTCGATCACCGTGTCGTTCCACATCTGTCCGCCGTCCAGATAGCCCGTGGCGATGAAAAACGTGGCGTGCAAGCCATGGCGCCGCAGCAGCGGCAGGGCCACTTGCGCATTGTCCGCATAGCCGTCGTCGAAGGTGATGCAGGCGGCGCGCGGCGGCAGGCTGCCATCCTGCAGGCGCTGCACGGCCTCGCTGAGCGATAACGGCGTATAGAAACGTTTCAACAGACGCAACTGGCGCTGGAACAGCACAGCGTCCACTTCGCCGGGAAACAGCGGGTCGGGCCGCGCCAGCACGCGGTGGTAGATCAGGATAGACAAGGCGGCCATCATGGCCGCTCCGCGATGGCGGCCCGGGGCCTGGCCGGATGCGGTGTCGGGGCCGTGGCTTGTTGTTCGACGATGATGCGCGTGGCGATCAGGGCCGCCATCAGGTAATAGGGCATGTCGAAATACAGCAGGCTGAGGAAGGCGCCGCCCACGGCAAAGCCGATCAGGCTGGCCTGGCTCATGGTGGCCAGGCCGTGCGCCCAGCGCAGTTCCGGCTTGCCCCGCGTGCGGCGGATGATGGCGGCGGCCGTGCGCCAGGTGGCGATGCCCAGCGCCAGGTAAATCAGCAAGCCGACAAAGCCGTGTTCGCCCAGCGCCTGGAAATAAATGCTGTGCGCCGCATGCACGTCCATGGGATTGGGCGCATAGCGGGCGAAGATGGCGGCGTCGGAAACGTCGAAGCCGCCGCCGGGAAAACGGTCGCGCGCCAGATTCCAGGCCATGCGCCACGCGTTCAGGCGGCCCATGGCGGAGACATCGTCCTGGTAGGTGTTGATGGTGTCCATGCGTTCGGCCCAGCGCTCGGGCATGAAAGCCAGCAGCAGCGGCGCGACGGCGCCGAGCAGCGCGCCCAGCACCATCTTGCGGTCGCTTTTCAGCCACATGAACAGGCCCATGGCGGCAATGGCCAGCAGCCCGCCGCGCGAATACGAGCCCAGGGCAGCGAGCGCCGACAGCAGCATCGCCGCGGACAAGCCATGGCGCACCCAGCGCTTGTCCGTGTTTTGCTGCAAGTAATACATGAGGGGTATGATGATGATCAGGGCCAGGGCGAGGGAATTGTTATCCCCGATAAACGTTTCTTCCGGCCCCCAGACCCGCTCCGTGCCGCCGCTGCGGATGGTGAAGATGCCGCCTTTCACGCCGTAATAGCCGATCGACCCCACCAATACCCACACGAGGCGCACGATGTCGCGCCGCGTGCGTATCACCATCATGATGACAAAGCTCATCAGCATGATCTTCATGACCTTGTTCCACTGCACCCACGACGATTCCGGCAGCAGGGCGAACGGGGCCGTGACATTCATCCACGCGACGAACAACAGCAGCAGCACGCTGACGGGCGTGAGCGGCAGGCTTTTCGGCTCGCGCGTCATGACGAGGCTGACCAGGGTGGCGATGGCGATGATGAAGGCGAACGGCATGTGGGTGGCAAAGCCCCAGCCTTGCGTGTGCGGGTTCATCACGCTGACCCAGACCCACATCAGGCCGCCGATGGCTGGCGCCTTCAGGATGAAGGGCAGGGAGCCCAGGATGATGATGGTAATCAGTATGTCGCGCATGAAGGGGGACGCTCCTGGTTGTGCCCGGGTTGGCAAGGTCTTGATGCCGGTCAACGGGTTGGCGGGCAGGCTCAGTACACTGGATCAACACTGCTCAGCGTTGTTGAAACTGTGAATCAGTTTTGTCATGGTAAGACCAAGGAGGCATGTCCTTGTTGACCGTTCTCATGGCGACCTACAATGGCGCCGGCACCTTGCCCCAGGTATTGCGCGCCTACATGGGGCTGCGTCCGCCCGTGGGCGGCTGGCGCCTGGTCATCGCCGACAATGGCAGCACGGATGCCACGGCCCAGGTGATCGCCGCCTTTCGCGGCCGCTTGCCCCTGACTTCCATCTACGTGGCGCAACGTGGCCGCAGCCCCGCCCTGAACGGGGCTGTCGAGCACGCCTTGCGCCAGGGCGGCGATGGCGGCGAGCTGTTCGTGTTTGGCGACGACGACGCCATGCCCGCATCGGACTGGCTGTGCCGCTTGCAGGACTGCGCGCGCGATCACCCCGGCTACGCCCTGTTCGGCGGCGCCATCGTGCCCGCCTGGCGCGAGCAACCGGCAGACTGGCTACTGCGCCTGACCCCGGTTGGCTTGACGTGGGGCATCACCAGCCCCGATTTGCGCGACGCGCCCATCTATCCGGGCCTGGTCTGGGGCGCCAACATGGCGATACGCCGGCGCATCTTCGAGGCGGGCGCCCGCTATGATGAAAGCATCGGTCCGCAAGGCGCCAACTACGCCATGGGCAGCGAAACCCGGCTCAACCTGGAGATGCATGCGGCCGGCAATCCTTCCTGGTTCTGTCCGCGAGCGAGGGTGGCGCACATCATCCGCGCGCCGCAAGTGCAGCGGGCCTGGATATTGCGCCGCGCCATGCTGTTCGGCCGGGGCCAATGCCGGTTGGCCAGCTTTGCACCGAGCGTGGAGTTGCTGGGTGTGCCCCGCTGGATGCTGGGCAGATACGTGCGCGATTCCCTCGGGGCCGTGCGGGCCTGGCTGCGGCGTGACCGTGCCGACCTGTTCCTGCGCCAGTGGGAACGGGCCTGGCTGCGCGGTTTCTTCCATGAAGCGTGGCGGGGACGGCGCAAACGCCAGCCGCGCATCGTCATCAGCAGTTATTCGGGCGAGCTGGGCGGCATGGAGCTGCGCATGGCGCAAGAGGCGAAAGTACTGGGCGCGAGCGGCTACGACAGCGTGTTGGCGCTGCGGCGCTTTCCTGGTTTTACACAATGGGTGCAAGGCTTGCGTGCGCAGCATCTGCAAGTGCGCGTGTATGAACCGCCCTTGTTTCTCGAACACTGGGCCTGGCGGCGCTGGAATTGGCTGCGCGCCAGGGTCACGGGCGCGTGGCGGCTGCGGCGGCTGCGGCCAGATCTGGTCCACGTGGCGTTTTGCTGGACCAGTTATGGCGCTTCCATCCTGTGGCTGGCGCGGCAATGCCGGCTGCCGGCCGTGATCAGCGTGCACAATGCGTTTCCCTTGGAAACCTTCAGCGACTGGCAGCGGCCCCGGCTGCAGGAAGCGTTTCGCACCGTCAAGGGCGTGTATGCCGTGTCGCCTTCGGCCATGCGGCATTTCCTTGACCTGTATCGCGACATGCTGAGCCCGGAAACGCGGCTGGCCGTCATTCCCAATGGCGTCGACACGGATACTTTTATCGTCTCGCCCGAACGCAGGGTGCTGGCGCGCAAGCAACTCGGGCTGCCACCGGACGCGCTCGTGCTCGGCTCCGTGGCCCGGCTCTCCGCGCAAAAGCGTCCGCAAGCGCTGCTGGCCCTGTTCGCCAGGCTGGCCAAGCAATTTCCCAACCTATATCTGGTGCTCGTTGGCACGGGGCCGCTGGAAGCCATGCTGCGGCTGCAGGCACAACAATCGGGCTTGCAGGAGCGGATCGTGTTTGCCGGCTTCCAGCAGCGCATCGAGCAGCTGATGCCCGCCTTCGACCTGCATCTGCTGCTGAGTAAAAACGAGGGCTTCGGCATCGCCACGATCGAGGCCATGGCCTGCGGCGTGCCGGCCGTGGGGACGGATGTGCCTGGCACGCACGATATCCTGCATGATAGCGACGGCGGCCTGCTGCTGCCGCTCGACGACGAGCATGCCGCCTGCGCAGCCGTGGCGCTGCTCCTGGCCGATGCACCCCGGCGCGCCCGCATGGGACGGCTGGCGCGCGAGGAAACCGTGCAGCGCTATTCGATGCCGCGCCTGGAACGCCAGCTACGCGCATTTTACGCCGGCCTCGTGTAGGCGCGGGTGGCCCGCATGAGTGCCACCCGCCACTCGTTTTTCTTTTCGTTCGCCGAAAAATATACGGTGCTCTTGCTGGGCATCGTCGCCACCATGGTGCTGTCACGTTTGCTGACGCCGGCCGAGGTGGGCGTGTATTCGCTGGGTGCCGTGCTGGTGGCGCTGGCGCAAGTGGTGCGCGACTTTGGCGTGGGGCAATACCTGATCCAGGAAAAGCAGCTTGATGCCGTGAAATTGCGGGCCGCGCTGGCCACCAGCCTGCTCGTCGCCTGGCTGCTGGCGGGGCTGGTGCTGCTGGCCAGCGCGCCGCTCGCGCATTTCTATGGCGAACCCCGGCTGACCCTCGTGCTGCGTTTGCTGTCCATCAATTTCCTGCTGATCCCGTTCAGCGCCTTGACGTTACCGATGCTGCGGCGGCAACTGCGCTTTCGCGCCATCTACGCCATCAACGCGGCCAATAGCGTGGTGAACCTGCTGGTGGCCGTGCTGCTGGCGCTGCAGGGCTACAGTTACATGAGCATGGTGTGGGCGGCGCTGGCCGGTTCCTGCGCCTCGCTGCTGGTGAGCCTGCTGGTGCGGCCGAAGGAACTGCCGTGGCTGCCCGGACGGCGCGGCATGGGCGATATCGCCCGCTTTGGCGCGTATGCGACGGGGGGCAGCCTTGTCGACGAGGCGGGCGTGGCGGCGCCGGACCTCATCATCGGCAAGCTGATCGGCATTGAAAGCCTGGCCCTGTTCGGCAAGGCGCAAAGCGTGCTCAATATCTTTAACCAGGCCATCACGAGCGCGATTTCTCCCGTCGTGTTTCCTCTGTTCGCGGCCCGCGCACGGGAAGGTGGAGGAGAAGGGGGGCAGGGCGGGGCGGAACTCGTGTATTTGCGCACGATCAGCTACATGACGGCGCTGGCCTGGCCGTTTTTTCTCTTTCTCGCCTGCATGGCTTTGCCCTTGATCAAGGTGTTGTATGGCACGCAATGGCTGGCCTGTGTGCCCTTGATACGCATCATGTGCCTGTCCTCAGCCGTGTATAGCATGTTCAGCATGGCCCGCTACCTGTTCGTGGCGACGGGCCAGCTGCACGCGCAGGTGCGGCTCGATGCCTGCGCCGGCGTCATCAAAGTGGCGCTGCTGCTGGCCGCGGCGCCGTTCGGCCTGGTGGCTGTGGCCTGGGCAGTGGTGCTCAGCAACGTGCTGCGCAGCTGGCTGAACTACAACTGCCTGCGGCGCTTGAGCGCACTGGACTGGCGCATCCTGGCGCGGGCATTGCGCAAGAGCCTGCTGCTCTGCGGTGTCAGCGCCGTCGCGCCCGTCGCTTCGCTGCTGTGGCTGCCAACACCCACCCCGGCGCTGCTGGCGCTGGCGGGCACGGCGCTGGTCACCTTGCTGTGCTGGCTGGCTGGTCTGTTCCTGTTGAAGCATGAACTTGCCGGCGAATTTCTGTTATTGCAACGCAAGCTGGCTGGCCGTTGGCTGGCAGTCAAATGCACGAAAGGATGACCATGCGTGTCGGTATCTTGTCCTACCCGATGCTGTTCCAGCGCGACGGCGGCTTGCAAATCCAGGTACGCGAAACCATTGCCGCGCTGAACCGGCTGCCCAAGTTACCGGCGCGGCCCCTGGAAGTGCAGCTGGTGGACGCCAACCATCAGCGGCTGGCCGATTTCGACGTGCTGCACGTGTTTTCAGCGAGCAATGGCACCTACCGCATCATGGAAATGGCCAGCGAGCAAGGCGTGCCCGTCGTGCTGTCGCCGCTGCTGTCGCCTGGCTGGGGCCGCGCCAGCGCCTGGCGCGCGCGGCTGGCAGACCGGCTGGCGGGGCGCCTGACGGAATGGATGGTGCAAACGAGCTATGCGCAAACCCGGCGCGCCTTGCAACTGGCCGACGTGGTGATCGCCCTGGGCGAGGCCGAGCGCGACGCCATCGTGCAAGGTTTCGGCATGGGGGCCGACACCATACGCGTCTTGCCAAATGGAATCAACCCGCATTTTTTCACGGCCAATGGCGACCTGTTCCTGCGCGAAACGGGCATCGCCGGGCCCTTCGTGCTGATGGTGGGCAGCATTTCGCCATATAAAAACCAGCTGGGTCTGGCGCAGGCGCTGGCGGGAGCGGGCCTGCCCCTGGTGCTGATCGGCGCCGCGCCGCGCGAACAGCAGGCGTATTTGCAACTGTTGCTGGACTTGCCGCACGTCAGCTGGCTGGGCGCGCTCGACCATGCCGACCCGTTGCTGGCCAGCGCCTACCATGCGGCGGCCGTGGCGGCCTTGCCCAGCCAGGGCGAGGTGTTTCCCTTGAGCGTGCTCGAAGCGCTGGCGGCCGGCACGCCCGTCGTCATGACGGCGCAAAGCGCGCTGGACTTGCCCGATTCCGTCTTTGCGCTGCGCAAGGTGCGCTGGGACGACGGCGCCGCGCAGCGCCAGGCCATCCTCGAACTGCTGGCGCTGCCGCCCGAGCGCTCCCGCGTGCAAGCCCTCGTGGAACGTTTTACGTGGGAACGGGTGGCGGCCCAGATTGCCGATTGTTATTACCAAGCGCAGTCGCTGCCTGCCAGGAGGCAACATGCTGTTTAATTCCTTCGCCTTCCTGTTTGGCTATCTGCCCATCGTGCTGGCCGGATACTTTCTGCTGGACCGCCTGGCGCTCGCCGGCACGTCCGCCAACTGGCGCCGCCTGGCCCCCGCAACTTGGCTGGCGCTCGCGTCTTTGTTCTTCTATGCCTGGTGGGACGTGCGCTACCTGCCGCTGCTGCTGGCGTCGATCTGCGTCAATTACGGCGCCGGGCGCTTGATCGGCGCGCGTGCGGGAGCGGCCCGCAAGCGTGCGCTGGTCGTGGCGCTGGTGCTGAACCTGGGACTGCTCGCCTACTACAAATATGCGAATTTCTTCATCGACAGCGTGAATGCCGTCGCCGTCAATGCTGGCGCTGAAAGCTTGCCGTGGCATGGCCTCGACATCATTCTGCCGATCGGCATCTCGTTTTTTACCTTTACGCAGATCGCCTTCCTCGTCGATTGCTACCGGGGCGAAGTGCGCGAATACCGTTTCATCCATTACGTGCTGTTCGTCAGCTATTTCCCCCACCTGATCGCCGGCCCCGTGCTGCATCACCGTGACATGATGCCGCAGTTCGCCGACCCGGCCAACGCCCATCCGCGCGCCGCCAATTTCGCCATCGGCCTGTCGATTTTCACGATAGGCCTGGCAAAAAAGGTGCTGATCGCCGACAACCTGTCGCCGCTGGCCATCCCCGTCTTCGTGGCCGGAGCCGAGCCGACCCTGATCGAAGCGTGGATCGGCGTGCTGGCCTACACCTTCCAGCTGTACTTCGACTTTTCCGGCTATTCCGACATGGCCATCGGCCTGTCGCGCCTGTTCGGCGTGAAATTGCCGCTGAACTTCAATTCGCCGTACAAGGCAGCCAATATCGCGGACTTCTGGCGCCGCTGGCACATGACCTTGTCGCGTTTCCTGCGCGACTATTTATATATCCCCCTGGGCGGCAGCCGGCGCGGCGAGGCCATGCGCTACCGCAACCTGATGCTGACCATGTTGCTGGGCGGTCTGTGGCATGGGGCAGGCTGGACCTTTGTCATCTGGGGCGGCTTGCACGGCTTGTACCTGGTGCTGCAGCAGGCATGGCAGCGGGTGTTTGGCGCAGCCCCGGGGTACTGCTGGCTGCGCTGGTGGCCCGCCGCCCTGACCTTTCTTGCCGTCATGCTGGCCTGGATCTTCTTCCGCGCGCCCGACGTGGCCACGGCCTGGGATATCACAGGCGCGCTGGTGGGGGTGAACGGCGTGAGTCTGCCGCGGGGCCTGGCCAGCCACACGGCCAGCCTGGCGCAGTGGGGCTTGCAGCCCGCGTTCGACGGCATCCGCTGGATCGAACTGGCGGGCCCGGGCTTGCCCGTGCTGCTGGTGGCGATGCTGCTGGCTTTCAAGGCGCCCAATACGCAAGAAATATTCTTTCTCTACGAGCCTGCCATTGAAAGAATCTTTCAGCCCGCAGGGCGCTGGGCTTTCAGCTGGCGGCCCACCTCCCGCTGGAGCGTGGGTTTGGCCGCGCTGTTTGTCGCCTGCATCTTCGGCATGAACCGGGTCACAGAATTTCTCTACTTCCAGTTCTGACCATGGATACCGCCGGCCGCCGCTATCTTGTCTGCTTCCTCGCCTGCGTGTTCCTCGTGCTGGGCGGTATCTCGTTACTGAACTACCAGGTCGATCCCTACCTGTTGCACCAGTGGGACAGCCCCTTGGTGCAGCGCCCGCGCCAGCTGAACGAAAAGCTCGGCGCCTGGGCCAAGACCTATGCCGTGGCGCGTTACCGGCCGGCCATCATCTACATCGGCAATTCGCGCACGGAATTGGGCCTGCCGACGGGCGTGCGCGCCTTGTTCGGCGGCAAGAGCGTATTCAACAGCGCCGTGTCCGGCGCCTCGATCGGCGACGCCATCCGCCTGGCCGAGCATGCGGCTAGGGTCAGCCGCGTCGAGACCATGGTGTGGGGCATCGACGCGCCCACGTTTTCCCTGGACATGGGGGCGGCGCGGGTGGAAGACAGCCTGACGGGCGCCCGGCACGGCTTTTTCGCCCAGCGCGCCCTCGTCAACCTGAAGCGCGGCCTGACCCTGGACATGACGGAGGACAGCGTGCGCATTCTGACCGGCAATGCCGGTGACGTCTGCCGTTCCAGCCTGGCCCGGTATGGGCAGCGCGACGAGACGTGCACCATCAAGGGGATACGACATTGGCTGGGAACGGCGGAAGCCATTCCCGTGCGGCTGCAGGAATTTGGCGACGGCCAGGGGCCGACGCCGCCATCGACATCGGCGTTCGATGCCAGCATAGCCAAGCTGTGCAGTAGCGGCGTGCGCCTGCGCATGTACATCAACCCCACGCACGCGCTGACCTTGTACGCGCTGCACTGGCGCGGCAAGTGGGATGCCATGCAGGCCTGGCAGCGCGGCCTGGTGCGGATCACCGAGCGCCACCGTCAGCAGGGCTGCGACGTGCGCCTGTATGATTTTTCCGGTTTTAACAGCATCACGACGGAGCCGACCCCGCTCGTCAGCGGCAAGCCCGACATGCATTATTACTGGGAAGTGTCGCATTACCGGGACAATGTGGGCCGCCTGATTCTTGCACGCCTGTTTGGCGGCGATACGCCGCCGCCAGCCGATTTCGGCGTGGAACTGACGCAGGCCAACGTCGACGCCCACCATGCGGCCACGCGCGCCGCACGCGACCGCTACCGCGTGGAACATGCGCGCGAAACGGCCTATACGCAGCGGGTGCTGGACGGGCCGCTGATCCGGCGTTGATGCAAAGCCCCACCCATACGCCATTTTTCTACTTCCAATGCCGACCATGGATACCAACGCCCGCCGCTACCTCGCCATCTTCCTTGCCTGCGCGCTGGCCGCGCTGGCCCTCGTTTCCGCCGTCAATTACCACGTCGACCCCTATTTGTTGCACCAGTGGGACAGCCCGCTGTTGCAGCGATTGCGGCCGACGACCGAAAAACTCAGCGTGTGGAGCAAGACGTATGCCGTGGCGCGCTACCGGCCCGCCATCGTGTATATCGGCAATTCGCGCACGGAAATGGGTTTGCCGGCGAGCAGCATGCGTACCTTGTTCGACGGCAAGAGCGTGTTCAACAGCGCCGTCTCGGGCGCCTCCATCGGCGAGGCCATCCGCCTGGCCGAGCACGCTGCCAGGGTCAGCCAGGTCGACACCATGGTGTGGGGCATCGACGCGCCGTCGTTTTCCCTGGAACTGGGCTCGGCCGGTGTGGAGCCGGGGCTGACGGACGGCGGCCCCGCGTTTTTCGCGCGGCGCGCCTTGCTCAACATCAAGCGCGGCCTGACTGTGGACATGACCCAGGACAGCTGGCGCATCCTCAACGGTACCTATGACGGCGTCTGTCTGTCCAGCCTGGCCCTGTACGGCCAGCGAGACGAGTCCTGCCTTACCAGCCGCAACCGGACTTGGACCGGCACGGCGCGCGCGTTCACGCCGCGCCTGCAGGAATTCGGCGATGGCCTGGGGCCCACCGAACCCGCGCTGCAAGCCTTCGATGCCAGCGTCGGCAAGCTGTGCCGGGGCGGTACGCGCTTGCGCCTGTACATCAATCCCACGCACGCGCTCACGCTCGACGCCCTGTACTGGCGCGGCAAGTGGGAAGCCATGGAAGCCTGGCAGCGCGACCTGGCGCAGATGGCCGGACGCTACCGGCGCCTGGGCTGCGATGTGCGCCTGTATGATTTTTCCGGCTTCAACAGCATCACCAGCGAGCCGATCCCGCAGGTGACGGGCGCAGGCGCGATGCGTTATTACTGGGAAGCGTCGCACTACCGCGACAATGTGGGCCGCTTCATCCTCGCGCGCCTGTTCGGCGGCCCCGAGCGGGTGCCGGCGGACTTCGGCGCCGAGCTGACGGAAAGCGGCATCGCGGCCCACCAGGCGGCCATGCGCGCCGCGCGCGAGCGCTATCACGCGCAGCACGCCGAGGAAACGGCGTATTTGCGCCACGTACTGACCTTGCCGCGCGAACCCAAATAGGCGGCCAGGCAAGTCAGGCGTACGCCGTGGGGCAGGGGGCTTGCGCTATGATGGCGTTTTGCCATCCAGCAAGTTCCAGGACGCCCCATGAAAATCGCCTTCTTTGCCAGCCAGCCCTACGACCGCCGCTTCTTCGATGAAGCCTTGCCGTCCCAGCCCGATTCCGCCGGCATTGAACTGGTCTACCACAGCGCCTTGCTGAGCCAGGAAACCGTGGTCCTGGCGCAAGGCGCGGACGCCGTGTGCGTCTTCGTCAACGACGTGCTCGACGCGCCCGTGCTGGAAGCCCTGCACGGTTACGGCGTGCGCGCCATCCTGCTGCGTTGCGCCGGCTACAACAACCTCGACCTGGAAACGGCCAAACGCCTGGGCCTGTTCGTTGCCCGCGTACCCGCATATTCGCCGGAAGCCGTGGCCGAATATACCTTGGCCCTCGTGCAGACGTTGAACCGCCATACGCACCGTGCCTATGCCCGCGTGCGCGAAGGCAATTTCTCGCTCGATGGTTTGCTGGGCGCCACTTTGTTCGGCAAGACGGTGGGCATCGTCGGCACGGGCAAGATCGGCCTGGCCACGGCGCGCATTTTCAAGGGTTTCGGCTGCACGGTGCTGGGCCACGACCCGTATCCGGCGCCCGCGTTTGCGCAACTGGGCACGATGGTGGAACTGCCGCGGCTGCTGGCCGAGTCCGATATCGTTTCCCTGCATTGCCCCCTGATGGAAAGTACGCGCCACATGATCAGCGAAGAAACGTTACCGCTGATGAAGAAGGGCGCCATGCTGGTGAACACGTCGCGCGGCGGCCTGATCGACACGGGCGCCGTCATCGAAGCGCTCAAATCGCGCCAGCTGGGCTCCCTGGCCATCGACGTGTATGAACAGGAAAGCAATCTGTTCTTCCAGGACCGCTCGTCCGACATCATCGACGACGACATCTTCCAGCGCCTGATGACGTTCCCGAACGTGCTGGTCACGGGCCATCAGGGCTTCTTCACCAGCGAAGCGCTGCGCGAAATCGCCGCCATCACGTATCACAACCTGCAATGCTTCCGCCAAGGCAAGCAATGCGAGAATAGCGTACTAGCTGGCTGACGCCTGTTTTTTTGGCTTGGGCGGCGGCTTGGGTTTCGGCAGCGGCAAGGCGTCCGCCGTGCGCCGCGCCAGCTGGCTCAGCCAGTCGCGCTCATCCCACAGCCCGCCATCGATGAGGAAGTACGGCTTGGCTTGCGGATAGGGCGGTGCTTCCTGCAACGTGCCTTGCGCGCTGATCCAGGCGCGGCCCGCGTCCGTCGGCTTGATGAACAGCTGGTCGTCGGCGACGACGGCGAACATCTTGCCGTCGCAATACAAGCCGTACTCGCCAAACATCTTTTTCGCGCTGATGCTGCCCGCGCCCGCCATCTGGTCGAGCAAAAAATCCACCGTGCCTTGCTGTGATGCCATGTCGTCCTCCGTGTGAAGGAATAGTGTAGCGCACTGGCCAGGATCGGCCGGCGCGGCTACACTATGGCCATTGATTTTCTTGCACGATTTCACCCCATGACACCCCAGCATATCATTCACCGCAGCATCACCATCACCACCCTGACGGCCGGCCAGTCCATCGACACCCATTGCGCACCAGGCCACACGGCCATCATCGAGCAGTCCGACGGTTGGTGGCTGTATTTTGTCGACGAGGATGGCACCGTCGACGGCTACGACAGCCCGTTCGCCAGCCATGCCGAAGCGCTGTGGGCGGCCAAAGCCGCAGCCGAATTCAGCGCGCAATGAAGGCCAGTCCCTGGGCCTTCCTGGGCTTGCCGCAAGCGCCCGTGCCGGAAGCGGAAAGCGCGGAATACGGCGCCTGCCGCGCCACCCTGGACGGCAAGCGCCTGGTCTTGCGCGTGGCCAAAACCACGCCGACGAAAACCGGCCAGTTCGTCACCGTCTGGAAGCGCCCCCATCCGGATGCCGAGATCGCCCCGCTGGACGACACGGACCCCGTTGACGTCGTCATCATCGCCGTGGCCGACGACGACGGCGCGCAGCACGGTTTTTTCATCTTTCCGCGCAAGGTGCTGCTGGAACGGGGCGTGATGTCGCGCGCCGGAGCCGGAGGCAAGCGCGCGCTGCGCGTGTATCCGCCGTGGTGCGCGCCTGAGTCTGTCCAGGCACAGCGCACGCAGCGGTGGCAGGCTGCCTGTTTTGTGGCGGCGGGGGATCAGCAAAGGCTGGAACAGATGTTCAGAGAGTAATTACTCTTTTTTTCCTGGCATTTGTCTGTGCATTAATGCGTGTCAAAATGCTGTACAAACCCCCTTGCTTGCCCTGAAAGCAACAACCTCGTACACTCAGCTATTCTGACCGTCCGCGATCGGCTGCGAGCGGACGATCAAGCGTAACCGTGTGCTGGATCGGCAGCTATGCAGCTGCCCGAACGGTCCTGAATATTTTGTCTGAACTTACAGTCCCACCATGACGCTTTCCGAATTTCTCGCCGCCGTTCGCCGGCCATACATCGACACCCTTGCACGGGTCGCCACTCAGGTTGTATCGCATGTGGAGCCGGCATACAGGCAAAGTGTGGCTCGCTGGCCGTCGACGGCTTGCTCGGCCTTCCTTGCAGAGCCGACGTCATCCCGATGGAGGGGATCAATGCGGGCCAAGCGATTCAGGTCGACTCCGAGACCGAGTTGACCTTTGCGGCAGTCACTTTTGCGTCGGGTGCCGGTGAAGTGGTTCTTTCACCATTCGTTTGGGATTGGACGCCACTCGAAGTGCTTGGTCTGAGCCAAGAGGCCGTTTCAAACGTCTTTCAGGCGTGGTTCCTGAAGTGGTTCGATACCGACGACGAAAACGTAGCTACCGAAGAAGGCCTTTTCGGCGTCGTACATTTCATGTCTGAGCTGGAACCGACAAAAGAGGGTTGGAGAGTGACGCTTGATCTTGGCTCGTCGCCGGTGAGCGCAGTGGAAGATTTCTTGTTCCGCATATTGGATGCCGGCGCATCGCAAGTGCGTATCGGCTGACCCGCCGTCAACCGAACGTCTTGGCGAACCGCAAGCCCGTTTCTTTTGTCGAGTGTTTTTCCCGTAAATGTCGATGATCGGGGAGAGCGCCTCGAGCAGCGAACGCCAGCTTTGCGACGACAGAACGGATTCACTGTTCATTGGCTTTGGCGGGAAATCTGACAATGATGGCAACCGGCCATTTCCGGACGCTCATGCCGCGCGGCGTACCTATCAATATCGAGAAATGCAATAGAATGGTTCATTCAAAAATTGTGAGCTGTTATGACGGTTCGCCCAACCTTGAGGGCCGTACGATTCGGGCGTTCCATTCAGAGTACAGTTTCGCAGCACTTCGGCTCGACAACAATGAGGTTATAAGTTTCGCTGTTGAAGAAGTCACGGTAGGTAAATGGTTTGAGGTATTCCCAATTTGCCTCTATACGTTAGCTCGGAACCACTCCTTCTCATGGAGCGAGTTTGAAACACCCTTTACCGTAATGTCCAGCGAATTGTTATGGCGTGAGGAGTGGCTGGAGTCTGCGTTGGACACTTCGACTTTCATGGGTTCTGGACCGCACTCTGTCCAGTTTGCGGACGTGCTCGGAGCCGCCCCGAAATCGCATGCCAATGTGGTAAAGGTGCTGGCCGGAGTTAGGTTAATTGAGCAAAATGGGCGCGTTCTAGCCGTATGCAGCTCGAACAACACACCGTTCAAAATCGACCTGGAAACGGAAAAGATAAAAATTGAACAAGTGATGCAGTCCCATACATCCGAGAAATTTTGACAGCTTTAGGCTGCGGATTCAATCGGCAGAACTAAGCGTCAGCCATTATAAGATAAAGCAGAATGCGATTAGCAGCACATTACTATGTAGAGTTCGAGACCTTAGGGAAAAAGCCAACTCAATTGGAGTTCAGGTCCCTTAGCGAGGATGATGTTCTGACGTTCTCGATTGTCAATCTGAAGCCTGAATCGGGCCTTTTTGTCGCGTGCCTCGGCGACGGCATCGACTATGGCAATTTTATAATTAACGTAGATGCACAAGGCCGAGCCGCAGTACAAGCACACGAGCATCGAGGGTTTTTTGTGGGTGGATTGACCGTCGAGACTGCAATAAATGCACTGAAGTACTGGTTGCCGCTGCACGTGAGAACACCTGAAATCCAGTGGCTGGGCCAATGATTCATCACTAAATTTAGGCGGCATTCGGGCAGAAGCGGACTTTTTGTTGGCAATTATTTAAATAAGAAAACATGCACCCACCGTGGAATTTTACCTTTTAGTTTAGGAATGAAAAAATTTCCAAGGAGAAAAGCTGTGGATCATAAGAAAAACAGCAGATTTACACTAAAAGATGTCTTGATAAAAACCAATGCTCAGCGTCTTTCTGAGGCGCCAAAAAGCGAGAAAATTATTCATTATGTTTTTGTTTTTGGCATTGTGATTGTGATAGTCGCCTCTCTTATTTTTATGGATTGATTTTTACTCATATACTCTATGGCAATTAATGCCGCAGCATTGCAGTTTAAAGAGTGGCACAAGAAAATAATGTTTTATATTTTGGAAACACGATGTATTTCTTAAAGGCAATGCTGCTTGTCGTAACGCCGTTGCTAACGGTACAGCCGACATTTGCGTTTGAGTCCTTGGGCAAAGTTGTGGATGTCGCAATCCTTGCTCTCGCTGATCAGACTGCAAAACAGCTCGCGCAAAATGAACTCGATGGCGTTTACGCATCTATGTCGCCTAAACTCAAATTGGTCTACTCCCGCGATGAGTTGGTAAAGCCAGCATGGGGTATGCAAAGAATCTTCGGACGCATTGAATCGTTTGATTTTGAAGCCATCAACTACGGAAAGCGAGGCATCGGAAACGAATGGATCAGGATCGCAACCTACTGGTATCACGCCAAGACTGGCAAATGCCCTAACCGAACCTATCTCAAGGTCGAAGTCAAGAATGAGCAAGGGCGATATTACGGCGCCGGATATTCAATGGAACGGGTCCTATTAGATGGGAAGCTTCCCTTTCTGAAACAGTAGATCGGGCGATCAGCAGACTAGCTACTGGCCGCTTTGCGGCGAAAACGGACGTACAAGCCTAGTATCTAACGTCGAGATCGCGCTTGCATAGCCGACCTGCCTCTTTCTAACTCTGTCCAGCCTCGTTCCGGCCGGCTTGCCGCGCCCGATGAAGTCATCGACAATACGGTATGCAAATCAAGATATCGCCTAAAAAAATACTACTGTGCCTGCTCATCCTCAGTCCGGCCTGGTATGTCGCCGCATGCTGCGTGTTCTCCAACAGCCGCAAAGCAGCGTTCGATCAAGTCCAGACGGGCGACATGCGGCAAACGGTGCTTGGCCGCTTCGGTGCGCCGACCCATGTGGAGCGGGCCGGCGAGTCGTTCGAACGCTATGGCTCGGCGCCATGCGCGGCTCCGTGCGCCGAGCGGTTGTGGTTCGATAATCGCATGAACCCGGAGCTGGAAGTGTGGTCGGTGGAGCTGGACCGGCATGGCCGCGTGGTAGGGAAAAATTATCTCGTGTCGATGTAGGCCTGCTTGCTAGGCGACTTTGCTGAGCACATAGCGGTATTTTCCCGACGCCTCCGCCGCAATCTCGTCGACTTCCTCGATGGCGATGTCCACTTGCGCGCCCAGCCTGGCCTGGAAACCAGCCACGATGGTGGCGCGCGTGGTGTCGTCCAGGCGTGGCAGGCAGACCAGCAGCACGCGCGTGCGCAGCAGGCTTTCCTGGATGATTTTAAAACTGCGCACTTGCGGCAGTTCGCGCACGATGTAGACGAGGGCCAGGCCGTGCATGACGGTGCCATCGACCGCCGTGAGGAAATCCGTGCTGCGGCCTTCGATTTTTTGCAGCAGGGGCAGTCCGCGCCCGCAGGTGCATGGTTCGGTGCCCAGCGCGCCCACGTCGCCCGTGGCGTAGCGGATGAACGGGTAGTCCTGCGTGGCCAGATGCGTGACGACGATTTCGCCCGTCACACCTGCGGGCAGCGGCCGGCCCTGGCCATCGACGATTTCCACGATGATGTCTTCGGCCGTGATGTGCATGCCGCCGTCCGGGCATTCGTGGGCGATGAAGCCCGCGTCGCGCCCGCCGTAGCCGTTGGCCACGGGGCAGGCGAAGGCGGTGGCGATCTGCGCGCGCTGCTCGTCATACAGGCGTTCGGCCGTGACGAATGCCACCTTCACGCCCAGGCCGTCGAGCGGCAAGTCGCGCGCGCTGGCATGGCTGGCGATGCGGCACAGGGCCGACGGATAGCCGAACAGCATGCGCGGGCGCCAGCGGCGCAATTGCTGCACGTAGCCGTCCAGGCGCGCGGGCGACATGGCAAACGCGGGCAGCAAAGCGGTGCGCAGCAGCGCATCGCGCAGGCGGCGCACGCGGTCTTGCGCATGCAGCTCGATGGGCGAACCCCACAGCACGGCTTCGCGGTCGCCGATGTCGACGCCCCACCAGCGCGTGGCGCGCCACTTGGCGGCGATGTCGTGGCTGACACGCCGGCGCCCGAGGAAAAACTGCAGCGGCTCGCCGCTGGAGCCGCCCGTGGCGAACGGGCGCAGGCCCACAGCGCGGGTGGACTTGAAGCTGTCGCGCGCGGCGGCGATGTCGCGCTTCCTCAGCAGTGGCAGGTGCGACAAGTCGGCCAGTTGCCGCACCTGTTCCGGATCGAAACCGCTGCGGGCGAACAGGGCGCGGTAATACGGCACGTGGTCGCCCGCATGGCGCAACAGTGCGCGCAGGCGCGCCAGCTGCCACTGTTGCAGTTGCTGAGCGCTCCACCATTGCGAGCGTTCCATCCGGCGCAGCAGGCGCGTGCTGTGGTGGCCCTTGCACCATTCATGCAGGGGAAACAGCCAGCGGGCGACGAGGCGCGTGTAGGCGCCGGGGCGCGGCGCGGCGCGGATGCGGCGGTAGTGCGCGGCCAGCCTGGGCGCGATGTCGGGCCAGCCGAAGGTGGCGGCGTGCGCCAGGCCCGCCCGCACTTGCGCCTGCGCGCGCGGCGGGTCGCGCAGCAGCGCCAGGATGGCGTGCGCCATGGCGCTTGGATCGCCGGGCGGCACGAGGAGCGCCGTCACGCCGTCCTGCAGCAGGGCGGGAATGCCGCCCACGTTGGTGCTGACGACCGGCACGCCGCAGGCCAGCGCTTCGAGCACGGAATTGGGCATGTTGTCGGCCAGGCTGGGATTGAGCACGATGTCGCTGGCCTGGTACAGGGCCGGCATGGCGGCATTGTCGACGGGGCCGGTGAAGCGCACGGCATCGTTCACGCCGAGGGACCTGGCCAGGCGCGCCAGCGCCGCGCGCTGCGGCCCGTCGCCGGCCAGCACCAGGCGCGCTGCGGGAAAAGCCTCGCGCACGATGGCGAAGGCGCGCACGGCGCTGGCGTTGTCGTACAGGCTTTCCAGGTGGCGCGCCACGAGAATGCACGGGCCGTCTGCGGATGGTGGCGCGGCGGGTGTGGCTAATGTAAAGCGCTGCAGGTCCACCACGTTCGGCACGATGTGGGCCGTATGGCCGTACTGCTCGAAGACGCCGGCCAGGTAGGCCGAGGGTACGACGATGGCGCTGGCGCGCCGCAGGCTGAACGCCACCAGGCGCGGCGCACGGGCCAGGAAAGCTGCCGCTTCACCGCCCCGGTAATTGAGCAGGGCCGGTTTGCCTTTCAGGCTGGCGATCCACAGCGCGGGCGCAGCTTGCAGGTGCCAGGACCAGCCGGAATTGGCCATGATGTGGAACAGGTCGACCGTATTGGCCGTGCGCCACAAGCGCCACAGCAGCAAGGGCAGGCGCAGCGCGGCGCGCAGGTAGCGGATGCGCGCCAGCCACGGCGGCAGCGCGGGACCGTTGACGGCCAGCAGCTGCACTTGCGCGCCGTCCTCGCGCAGCTTGCGCGCCAGTTGCGCCGTTTGATTCGCCATGCCGCCGGCCGGCGGCGGCAGCGGGCCGACCAGCGCGATGCGCAGGCCCGTGAAGATCATGCCATCGCTCCGGCGGCCACGCGCGCATACACGGGTGCATAGCGGCCCACGCTGGCGCCCCAGCTGCGCTCCGTCTCGACAAAGGCGCGCGCCTGCTGCCGCAGCGCCGGCCAGCTGGCAGGTGCCAGCAGCAGCGCCAGTATGGCCTGCGCCAGCGCCTCGGCGTCGCCGGCGCGAAACAGCATGCCCGTCTTGCCATGCTCGACCAGTTCGCGGTGGCCGCCCACGTCGGAGGCCACCACGAGGCGGCCTTGCGCCATCGCCTCGAGCGGTTTCAAGGGTGTCACCAGCTCCGTCAGGCGCATCGGCAGGCGCGGATACACGCAGATGTCGATCAGCTGATAATAGGCGGCCACCTGCGCATGCGGCACTCTGCCCGCGAACACCACGGCGTGGGCTATGTCCAGTTGTGCCGCCAGCGCGCGCAGCGCCGCGTCCTGCGGACCGCCGCCGGCCAGCAGCAGCCGCAATGCCGGCTGCGCCGCCAGCAGGCGCGGCATGGCGCGCAGCAGCAGGGCCAGTCCCTCGTAGGTGTAGAACGAGCCGATGAAGCCGATGACAGGATGACCATCCAAACCCAGCGTGTGGGCCAGTGCTGGATTATCAGAGACATTGAAATCGCCCGCATCGACGGCATTCGGAATCACGGTGATTTTATGCGCGGGCACGCCGCGCGCGCACAGTTCGCGCCGCAAGCCGTCGCAGATGGTGGTGACGGCGTCGGCGCGGCGCAGCGCGTAGGTTTCCAGCGCGCGCGTGAGCCGGTAGCGCAGGCCGCCGGGCCGGCTGCTGCCATGGTCGGCGGCCGCGTCTTCCCAGAAGGCGCGCACTTCATACACGACGGGGATGCCCAGCGCGCGGCCCGCGTTGAGGGCGGCGATGGCGTTCAGGGCCGGCGAATGCGCATGCAGGATGTCGGGCTTGAGCCGTTGCGCCAGCCGGCGCAGGCGCATGGCCAGGCCGATGATGACGGCCACTTGCCGCAGCACGGGCAGGCGCGCCCACCAGCGCGCATCGGGCGCCGTGCGGTAGAAATGCCAGCCGTCGACCAGCTGCTGCGCGTCGTCGGACGGCCCCTGCTTGGCACTGGTGAGCTGCGCCGTGTGCCAGCCCAGCGCGCGCTGCTGCCGCAGGATGGCCAGGGTGCGGAAGGTGTAGCCGCTGTGCAGGGGCAGCGAGTGGTCGAGGATGTGCAGGATGCGCATGGCTTCACTCCATGGCCATGGCCGGTGCGGGCGCCGGCGCCTTGCGGCCCTCGACGGGCAGCACCTGGCGCAGGAACGCTTCGAACATCAGCAGCGACCACAGAGGCGCGCTGTAGTCGCGCCGGCCGCTCGCGTGCTGATCGAGCAGCAGGCGCACGTAGTCCATGTCGAACAGGCCGCACTGCGCCAGGGTGGGGCCCAGCAGCCGCTGTTGCAGGCGCTGGCGCAGCGGGCCGCGCAGCCAGTCGGCCAGCGGCACGGAAAAACCCATCTTCTGGCGGTACAGCAGGGTATCGGGCAGCAGTGGGCGCAGGGCTTTTTTCAGCAGGTATTTGCCTTCTCCGCGCCGCAGCTTGAACTGCGGCGGCAGGCCCGACATCCACGCCACCAGCTCATGGTCGAGCAGGGGCGAGCGCACTTCCAGCGCATGCGCCATGCTGGCCCGGTCGACTTTCGTGAGGATGTCGCCGGCCAGATAGGTTTTCAGGTCCAGGTACTGCACCTGCGACAGCGGATCTTGCGCGGGACTGGCCAGCGCGTGGCGGCGCAGCACTTCGACAGCGCGGTAGCCTTGCAGGCTGCGCCGCAGTTCGGGGCTGAACAGGCGTGCGCGCATGGCGTCGCCCAGCAGGCTGACACCGTGAAAATACGCGTCCGTCGTGTCGCGCGCCAGACCCTCGAAGGTGGTCTTGGCGCGCAGGAAGCGGGGCGCCCAGTCGGCCTTCGGATACAGCCGGCCCAGGGTGCCGAACAGCGACTGGCGCAAGCCGGCCGGCAGCAGCGGGTCCATCGCCTTGCGCACTTTTTCTTCGCGCGTGTGCAGGCGGTAGCGACGGTAGCCGGCCAGGCTTTCATCGCCGCCGTCGCCGGACAGGGCCACCGTGACCCGCTGGCGCGCCAGCTGGCAGACCCGGTAGGTGGGCATGGCGGAACTGTCGGCGAACGGTTCGTCGTACAAATTGGCCAGCAGGTCGATCAGCTCGAAATCGTCCTGCTCCACCTGGCGCGCGTGGTGCGCCGTGCCGTAGCGGCGCGCCACGAGGTCGGCGTAGCGCGCTTCGTTGTATGCCGGGTCGCCGAACGAGATGGAACAGGTGTTGACGGGCGTGGTACTGACGCCCGCCATCAGCGCCACGACGGCGCTCGAATCGACACCGCCCGACAGGAATGCCCCCAGCGGCACTTCGGCCACCATGCGGATGCGCACGGCTTCGCGCAGGCGCGCCAGCAGTTCGTCGGCCGCCTGCGCCTCGCTGGCGGGGGGATTCGGCGTGAAGGGAATATCCCAATAGGATTGCGGCGCGGGCAGCGGCTGGCCCGCGCGGATCGAGAGCGTATGCCCGGGCGGCAGCTTGCGCGCGTGCTGGAAGATGCTGCGCGGCTCGGGCACGTAGCCGTAGGCGAAATACTCTTCCACGGCCAGCGGGTCGAGCGTGCGCGGCATGGCCGGATGCGCGAGCAGGGCTTTCAGTTCGGAGCCGAACAGCAAGGTGCCGTCCTGCGCCTCGCCGTAGTACAGCGGTTTGACGCCCAGGCGGTCGCGCGCCAGGAACAGCAGATGGCGGCGGCGGTCCCACAGGGCGAAGGAGAACATGCCGCGCAGGCGCTGCACGCATTGCTCTCCCCATTGTTCCCACGCGTGGACGATGACTTCCGTGTCGCTGCTGGTGCGGAACTGATGGCCGAACTGGCGCAGTTCCGCCATCAGGTTGCGGTAATTGTAGATTTCGCCGTTGAAGACGATGGCGATGCTGCGGTCGGCGTTGAACAGCGGCTGCTGGCCGCTGGCCAGGTCGATCACGGACAGGCGCCGGTGCGCCAGGCCGAGGCCCGGCTCGCGGTGCAATCCGCCTTCGTCCGGCCCCCGGTGATGCAGGCTGTGGTTCATGCGCGCCAGCAGCAGCACGTCGATGTCGCGCTGGCCCTGCAAATCAAAGATGCCGCTGATGCCGCACATGGAAGGCCTTTCAGGGGTAGGTGGACAGGGGAGAGGGCTGGCGCGAGCCCGTCAGGCGGTCGTACACGGCCAGGTAGGCGCCGGCCATGGCGGGCAGGCTGTGCTCGGCCAGCACCTGGCGCCGCCCGCGCGCGCCGTGACGGGGACCCAGTTCGGGCATGCTGTAGTAGTCGAGCATGGCGTCGGCCAGCATTTCGGACGAGCCGGGCGGCACCAGGGTGCCGCTCCAGCCCGACTGCACCAGTTCCGCGTTGCCGCCCACCTGCGTGGCGACGATGGGCAGCCCCGTCGCCATCGCTTCGAGGATGGTGTTCGAGCTGCCTTCTGCCAGGGACGGCAGCACGAACAGGTCCATGGCGCGCAGCAGTTGCGCCACGTCGTCGCGCGCGCCGGGCAGCCAGGCAAGATGGGCAACGCCGGCCTGTTGCAGCAGTTCCAGGCAGGCCTGGCGGCACGGCCCGTCGCCGACGATGATCAGGCGCAGGCGCGCGCGGGCGCCCGGCTGCGCCAGCAACAGCAAAAACGCGCGCACCAGCGAGGCATGGTCCTTGACGGGGGCCATGCGGCCCACGCTGCCGATGACGAAGGCGCCGTTGCACAGGAAACCGGGCGGGCCCACGGCTGCCGGCGGCCCCAGGCGCGGGTGGAATTGCACGCTGTCGACGCCATTGCCGATGTGCGACACCTGCGCGGGCGCCGCACCGATGGCGTCGACCAGCCATTGCCCCAGGTCGGCGCTGACGGCGATGAAGTGCTGCACCAGCGGCAGCATCAGTTTGCGCAGCAGCCGGTATTTGCGGCGCGTGCCGTGCAAGTCGCTCATGTCGCGCCCGTGTTCGCCATGCACGCGCAGGCGCACGCCGGCCAGGCAGGCCAGCAGCTGCGCCTCGAGGCAGCCCAGGTTGCGCGTGTGCACGAGGGCCGGCCGCAGCTGTTTCAGTACGCGGTACAGGTGCAGGTAGTGGCGCCAATCCTTGCCTTCGCGCTTGTCCAGGCTGATCACATCGACACCCGGGGTGGTCAGGCGCTGGCGAAACGCGGTGGCGTTCTTCATGCAGACGATGGCGTGCCGGTAGCGTTCCGGCGGCAGATGGTTGATCAGGTTGACGAGGCCGTTTTCCAGCCCGCCCACGTCGAGCTGGTGGATCACGTGCACGATCAGGGGGGCGGCGCCGGCCGCTTGCGTGTCGCCGGTATCGAAGTCAAGGGCCATGCGGCAGCTCCTGCAAGCGTTGTTCGATGACGGGCAGCGCCGCTTGCAGGAACGCTTGCAGGCGCGCGCGGGGTGGCGGCGCCAGCTCGTCGTAGGCGGCAAAGACGATGATGTCGGCGCCATCCTGGCGCCTGCCCAGCAGCTTGGCTTGCGCCAGCAGCAATTTCACCAGCACGGGCCTGGCCGTGACGATGCCGCCCTGGCGGTAGACGCGCCACACGAGCAGGCGTTCGCCGCCATGCGCCAGCACGCTTTCGCGCACGGCCAGCTCGCCGCCGGCCAGGTTGACGTGCCGCACGCGCTGCGCCAGCGGCGTCCAGCGGGGGCCGTACGGCAAGGCCTGGTGCGTCAGCAGTTCGGCATCGCGCGCCTGGCGCGCATACCAGTGCAGTTGCAGCCCGACCGGCGCGCCATCGCCGTCCTGGCGCGCATAGGTGGCGGCAAACCGCGCGGGCGCGCCCGCATACGGCGCTTGCCACATTGCTACCGCATCGTGCAGGCGATGCCAGGCGGGCGGATCGGGCAAGGCCAGCGCCATGGCAGGCAGCGTGGGGCCGTCGTCGCGCTGGCTGGCCAGCGCCAGTGCCGGCCACACGGCAGCCAGCAGCAGGCAGGTGACGCCGGCGCGCACGACGGCGCGCGGGCTGGCCGCGCCGGCGCTCAAGCGCACGGCTTGAGTCGGCGGCACGGCGCGCGGTGGCGGCAATTCGCGCCAGCGCGCAGCCAGCCAGAACAGCAGCAGCACCACCAGGCCGAAGAACAGCCAGCCATAGATCAGGTGGTCGACACCGACGGCCAGGCGCATGTCGCTCAGGTGGCCCAGCATCACGATCAGGTAGGCGCGCACGCCGTTGGCCAGGATGGGCACGAGCAGGGCGGCGGCCATGACGGCCACGCGCCGCCGCGTGCTGTGGCAGTTCACATGCGCGAACAGGGCGCCCAGGGCCAGCGCGGCGATCAGGTAGCGCAAGCCGCTGCACGCTTCCACCACCGACCAGTTGCCGGATGGCAGAGAAAAATTGCTGCCATCGCGAAACACGGGCACACCCGTCCATTGCAGCGCCGTGACTGTGAAGGCGGCCGTGAAGTCGATCAGCGGTTCCAGGAAGACTTCGCCAAATGGCACGGCCAGAAACAGGTAGGCCAGTGGAAAGGCCAGCAGGCGCACGGCCGGCCAGCCGAGGATGGCCAGCACGCAGGCGGGCAGCATGGCCGTGGCCGCATATTGTTCCACCACGGGCACGTTGGCGGCGTCGGCCAGCAGCCAGGCCAGGCCCAGCGCACCGAGCAGCAGCAATCCCTGCCACGATGGCCGGGGCGCCAGCGCGGCCAGGCGGGCACGCTGGCGCCAGGCCAGCCAGCAACTGATGGGCACGATCAGGAAACCGTGCGCGAACGTCTGCGAGCGGGCCCACAGTTCCACCATCGACCAGAACGTGGCGTGGTACAGCAGCACGATGGCGGCCAGGGACAGCAGCAGGGCAGCCAGCGCGGCCTGGCGCCGCGGATGACCGTGCGGCAGGACGGCCGCATCCGGCAAACGGGCCGCCTGATCGAGCTGCACGCTCATGTGGATGGCTCCCGCACGGGCTGCAAAGGTGCGGCGATACCGCTGGCAGCCGCCTCGGTCTCTGCCGACAGGCCCAGCATGGCACCCAGGCCGCGCAGGTTGCGTTCCCAGTCGTAATCCTGCAAGACCAGCTGGCGCGCCGCCGCGCCGATGGCCGCGCCGCTCCCTTCGGCCGCGCCGTTCCGGGCATTGCGCAGCACGCGCGCCGCATGGTGGATGAATTCGGCGTCGTCGCGCGCCAGCAGCAATTCCAGGCCCGGCTGGGCGGCGATGCCTTCGAGCGCCTGCGGCGTGGCCAGCACGATCTTGCCCATCGCCATCGCTTCCAGCACCTTGTTTTGCACGCCGCGGGCGATGCGCAGGGGCGCCACGGCCAGCGCCGCGCCGGCCAGGTAGGGCCGGATGTCGGGCACCTTGCCCGTCACCACCACGCCAGCCACCCTGGCCAGCGCCGTCACGGCGGGCACGGGCGCGCTGCCGACGATATAGAACCGCAACTGGGGAAACTGGCGCCGCAAGGCGGGCCAGACGTGGCGCACGAACCATTGCACGGCGTCGACGTTCGGCCAGTAATCCATGGCGCCCGTAAACACCAGCGCCTGCACGCCGGCTGGATAGATTGCGGGCTGGGCCGGCATGGGCGTGAAGTACGCCGTGTCGACGCCGTTATTGAAATGGCCCGTCTTGCGCCGCGCCATGGGGGCGCACTGGCGGAACAGGGCCGCTTCGGCCGGCGAGACGAAGCTGGCGGCCGTGAACTGCTGGGCGATATGGCGCTCGTACTGCAGCAGCAGATGCGCTTCGCGCCGGTACAGCTGCGACATGGGCCACGGCTTGCTGTCGCCATACTGGCGCCACTTGTCGGAATCGACGTCGACGAAATCGATCACGCGGTGCAGGGGGCGGCCCGCGCTGCCGTCGATGTATTGCGCCATGGGGCCGGAAAAGGCCAGCGCGTGGCGCACCTTGCCGCCGGACAGCAAGCCGTTGACCCATTGCAGCAGGCGCGCATCGCGGTAGTACTGCACGCTCATGGCTTGCCGCGACAGCAGCGCCTGCATGGCGCGCCAGCGGGCCGAGCCGCGCCGCAAGTCGATGAAGCGCGTGCTGGCGCACAGGGCGGCCACGCTTTTCGCGTGCTGCCAATCGTCGTCATCGTCGATGAAACAGCCCAGGTGCACGCGGAAATGCCGGCTCAGGTATTGCAACATGTGCCACGAGCGTATCTTGTCACCCTTGTTGGGCGGATACGGCAGGCGGTGGGCGAGGAAGAGCAGTTCGCGCATGGTGGGTCCCCTTGCTTAGCCCAGTTGCCGCACGATGTGCGGCCCCAGCAGGTTGGCCAGCGACAGCGGCAGGCGGCGCCAGGCGCGGATGAACAGCGCATATTTCGGATTCAAGGGATTGACCTCCGGCAAGGCCTTGGCGCGCACGAGCTTGTAGGCATACGGCAGCGGCTGCGGCGTAAAGCCCCAGTTCTTCTTGAAGTCGTAGGCACCGGTCCCCAGCTTGCTGCGGCCGAAATCGAACAGGCGGTAGCCGCGCGCGCAGGCGCGGCGCATCGCTTCCCAGTACATGAAGTCGTTGGCGCCCGTGCTGCGGGCCAGCACGCTGCCGCCGCCGTAGTACGGTAATACTTCATCGCGGAAATAGAACAGCAGCACGCTCGCTTGCGCCTGCTGGCCGTGATACACGGTGAGGATCTCGCAAGCCTTGCCGAAGACCGTGCGCAGCAGGGCAAAATGGCGGCGTGCGAAGACGGGCGTGCCCAGCCGGTGCACGCTGGCCGCGTAGATCGGGTAGAAACGGTCGATGTCGTAGTCGACAGCGCTGTGCAGGCCGCCCGCCATGGCCTTGCGCACGACGGCGCGTTGCTTGCGGGGAATCGCCAGCAGATTCTGTTCCACATCCGGATGCAGGGGGCGGCGGAAGGTCGCGTACAGGGGTTTCTGCAGCCAGGATGCGTCCGGACTTAGTTGCACGTTTTCCGGCACCTCGCGCCAGCGGTATTCCAGGTGACCCACGCCGAGGCGCCGGGCCAGCGCCAGCGCGGCGCTGTCGAGGGCCTGGCGGACGGAAGAACTGCCGCCGGCAATGCCGCCGTACACGCAAAACGGCAGCGAGACGAGGGCGGAACCGAACAGGCGGCTGCGCAGGTGCGCCAGCGGCAGCACGCCGGCGATGCGCCCGTCCTGTTCCGCGTACAGGAAATGGCTGTCGTGTTTGAAACCTTGCTCCATGATGGTTTGCCAGCCGGCCCGGTGAAAGAAGGTCGCTTCCGGACACGTGTCGACAAAGGCGTCCCAGCGCGCATGCTCGTGCCCCTGCAGGGAACGCACGGCGATGGCGGCGCTGGACGGTGCCGGGTCGGGAGCAAGGCTGGCCTCGTGCATCATGTGCTTTCCAGAAAAATACGGTCCATGCGGTCCCAGGCGAAATCGCGCGTCAGGCGCCCCAGCCGTGCTTCCATGCGTCCCAGGTTCAGGTAGTGGCGAAAACGCGTCCTGGCGTCGAGGCCCGTCGGGCGCGGCTGGCCGGGATCGAGTTCCCAAGGATGAAAATAGAATATGCCAGCTTGCCCGTCGCGCGAATTGATGCGTCGCAAAAGCCAGCGCGACAGTGCATACGGCATTAACCTGAAATAACCGCCACCGCCGGCCGGCAGGTTGCGCCCGCGCAGGCGCACGGTGCTGACGGGCAATTCCAGCATGCCGTGCGGCCCCCGTGGCCGCCAGCCGAAGCGGGGAGCATCCGGCATGCCGTAGTGATCGTGGCGGATCGGGTAGATGCTGGAACTGTAGCGGTAGCCCGCTTCCTGCAGCACGTCGAAGGCCCACAGGTTGGCCGCGCCGATGGAAAAGCTGGGCGCCCGGTAGCCGTGCACGGCCAGCCCGGTCAGTTGCTCGAGGATGGTCTTGCTGCGGCGCACGTCGTCGGCGAACTGCGCGGCAGACTGGTCGCAGGCGCGCAGGTGCGCATAGCCGTGGCTGGCCACTTCGTGCCCGGCGTCGGCCACGCGGCGCAGCATGGCCGGATAGCGCTCGGCGATCCAGCCCAGTGTGAAAAAGGTGGCGTGGATGCGTCTGCTGTCGAGCAGCAGCAGGATGCGCTCGATATTCGCCTCGACCCGGCATTCCAGGCGGGGCCAGTCGGCGCGCGCGATGTGCGGCGCGAAGGCGGAGACCTGAAAGTAATCTTCCACGTCGATGGTGAGCGCGTTGCGCAAAATCACCGGCGGCGTCATGGCGTGCCCCGGCGCGCCGTCAGCCAGGGCGCGATGACGGCGGCGATGCGCGTGGCCGCGTGGCCATCCCACAGCGGTGGAATGCGGCCCCGCTTGCCGCCCGTCTCCAGGATGGCGCGCGCCAGCGCCAGGATGGCGGCCGGTTGCGTGCCGGCCAGGGTATTCGTGCCATCGCTGACCGTGACGGGCCGTTCCGTATTGTCGCGCAGAGTCAGGCAAGGCACGCCCAGGGCCGTGCTTTCTTCCTGGATGCCGCCCGAATCCGTCAGTACCAGGCGCGCCTCCTGCATCAGGCCCAGCATTTCCAAATAGCCCAATGGCGGCAGGCGGACGATGGCATGCCGCGCCAGCAGCGGTTCCAGGCCCGCCAGGCGCAGGCCGGCCAGGGTGCGCGGGTGGATGGGAAACAGCAGCGGCAGTTGCTGCGACAGCTGGCCCAACGCCCCCAGCAGCGCTTCCAGCTGCGCCGGCGCATCCACGTTCGACGGCCGGTGCAGGGTCAACAGGCCATACGCGGGTGGGCAGGCGTGGCCGTGGGCGCGCAGGGTGGCGGCCGGCGGTACGGCGCGCGGCAGTTGCCGCCGCAGGCTGTCGATCATGACGTTGCCCGTGAAGTGGATGCGTTCGGGGGCGATGCCTTCGCGCAGCAGGTTGGCGCGCGCGCCTTCTTCACTCGTCAGCAGCAGCTCGGACAATTGATCCGTCAGCACGCGGTTGATTTCCTCGGGCATGCGCCGGTCGCCGCTGCGCAATCCCGCCTCGACGTGGATCACGGGAATGTCCCGCTTGGCCGCCACCAGCGCGCAAGCCAGGGTGGAATTGACGTCGCCCACCACCAGCACGCCATCGGGCGCCAGCGGCGGATGCGCGTCGAGCACGGCGTCGAAGCGGCGCATGATCTCGGCCGTCTGCTGCGCATGGTTGCCGGAGCCGACGTCGAGGCAGATGTCGGGCGGGCGCATGTCCAGGTCCGCAAACAGCTGGCCATTCATGGCCGTGTCGTAATGCTGTCCCGTATGCAGCAGGGTGACGCGCACGGCGGGCGCCTGGCGGTCCAGGGCGGCCAGGATGGGCGCCATCTTCATCAGGTTGGGGCGCGCGGCCACCACGCACAGCAGGTGCGCCGGCGCGGCGGACGCAAGAGAAGGGTCGGACATGCGGGCTCCTTAGAATTGCATGGTGAGCGTGGCGCTGACGCCGTTTTCGCGGTAATCGCCGCCACGGTTGCTGGCGTGCCGCGTATGCCGCACGTCGATGCTGGCCGTCATGTTCGGCTGCAGGATGCGCGTGTAGCCGGCCGTCACGGTGACGTTGTTGTCGCGCCGGGGCACGCTCAGCGAGCGCACGCTGGCGTAGCCGGCATTGACATTCACGCTGGTGCGCGAACTGGCTTGCCAGCTCCAGCCCACATTGCCGCCGATCTGGCGCGTGCGGTCTTCGCTGCCGAATTCCACGCCGGGCAGCAAGCCGCTGTCGATGCCGCTGGCCGTTTGCGCCGTGCGGTCGACGGCCGTGATGCCGGCGATCATCGTGCTTTTCGCCGTGGCGCGCGCCATCGTCAGCTTCAGCTGCTTTTGCAGGAAATAGCGGTGGCTGAAGTAATTGATGGCGCCCCGTTCCGGCCCAAGGCTGTTGGCGTAGCGCAGGAAGGCATCGATGCGCAGGCGCCGGTCGCGTGCATTGGGAAAGATGCCGCGCCATAATTGATCGAGCAACTGGCCCGCGTCGCGGTTGCCCAGGCGTGAAAACTGCGTGGGCATGGTGGTGATGTTTTCGCTGTAGTTCAGTTGCCAGTTGGTATGACGCTGCAGGAACGTGGCGTCCAGGCTGTAGGTGGTGCCAAAAAAGCGCTTGCCCGTGCTGAAGGCCACGCTGGTGCGCGGCGACGGCGTCCACACGCCGCCCAGCGACCAGAAGCGGCCCTCGGGCGCCTTGCCGCTGGTGGATATATACCCTTCCTTTTCCATGCCGCCGCTGGCCGTGGCCGACCATTTGCTGTTGAACGGATAGCGCAAGCCCACGCTGCTGCGCTGCATGCGCACGGGCGCCAGCTTGCTGTCCTGCGTGCGGCGCACGTCGTGGCTGGCATTCCAGGTCCAGCCGTTGCCGCGCGGTTCACCGCTGAGCAGCAATTCCATTTCATCGCTGTGCACGGACAACAATTGGCCGCCGCTGTCGACCGTGTTGCGCGTGTAGCGCAGTTCGGCCGTGGCCAGGCCGCGGAAACGGTGGCGCAAATAGGGGCTGATGCCCGTGGTGCGCACGGTGCTGGCGTTGTCCGTATCGGGCAGGTCGTCGATCAATTGGGGGCCGAACGGCGAGATGTTGCGCCGGCTCACGCTGGCGTCCGCATCGATGAAGAACCAGTCCTTCACCAGCTCGGCGTCGGCCGAGGCCTGCAGTTCGTGGTTATCGGTATCGGCCCGTTGTCCGGACAGGTATTTGTGCCAGCTGTAATCGAGGTGCACGCGCAGGCGGGGGCCGGTGCCGATGAGGGCGATGGCGGGCGCGATTTCCGTGATGAAGTCCGACTGCGCCTTGCCGGGCGGCGCGCGCAAGGCATTGTCCGTATAGCTTTCGCGCAGGCGCAGCGACGGTTTTGCCAGCCAGTCGAGGGCACTGGCCGGCATGGGCAGCAGCAGGGACAGCAGCAGCGGCAGTGGCAGCGCCCTGCGGCGGCTACTCGTAATGGCCATAGCCGTAGTAGTCGTTGCCGGGGAACGATTTGGTCTTGTTGTAGATCAAATGAATGTGTTCGCACGACTCGATCTGCCGCAGCGCTTCCTTGACGGCGTGCTGGGTCGTCGTTTCCGCCTCGACTACCATCACCACTTGGCCCATCTGGCCCACCAGTGCGTGCGCTTCGCTGGTGATCAACAGGGGCGGCGAGTCGAAGACGACGATGCGGTCGCCATAGCGGCTGGCGATCTCGGCCAGCAACCGGCTCATGGCGCGGCTGGCCAGCAATTCCGTCGCGTGCTTGTTGCTGCGCCCGGCGGGCAGGATGCTCAGATTGGCCACATTGGTTTTCAGGATCACGTCGGCCATGGCCAGTTGCGGGTCGAGCAGCACGTCCATCAGCCCCGGCTCGGACGGCAGGCCCAGCACTTTCAACACGGAAGGGCGCGCCACGTCGGCATCGACCAGCAGTACCGTGATATCCAGTTCCATGGCGATGCTCATGGCCAGGTTGATGGCGCAGTAGGTCTTGCCTTCGCCCGGCATGGCGCTGGTGACGACGATCAGGTTGCCGTGGCGGATGGAGTCGCTGCCGCTGGCGCGCGCCTGGCGCAGCAGCGGGCGCTTGATGATGCGGAAATCCTCGGCCACGGCGCTGCGCCCGCCATCGTGCGTGAGCATGCCTTGCTCGGCCAGCCGGGCCAGGTTCAGGGCGCGGTAGCGGGGCGACCGGCTTGCGTCCGCGCCATCCGTACCGTTCACTATATATGGCACGCTGGCCTCGGCCACGCCGAGGATCGTGGGTTCGTGCTTGCCGCTGTCCTTGCTGCTCATCGTCGCTCCCTTGGATCTAGAATTTCAGCAGCGCGGCCGTCATGACCCCGCCGTACAGGACGAACAGGCTGCCCAGGCAGGCGCCAAAGCCGTAGCGGGCGCGGCGGCGGCGTACCTGCTGCAGCGGCGTCCAGTTCATCGATACCGTGCCCAGCACGTTCAAGCCCGTGGCGTCGCGCAGTTCGGACGGGCTGAGGAAGGTGGGGCGCACCTGGCTGATCAGCAAGGCCGTGGCGACGCCGGCTATCAAGGCCGCGCCCAGCGCCGCGCTGAACAGCAGCGGGCGGTTCGGGCCGACGGGCGCATATTGCACCGTGGGCGGGTCGATGATCTTGAAAGCCATCATCTCGGTGGTGGAACTGAGTTCGCCCGACAGCTTGGCCGCTTCGCGCCGGCCGATCAGCTTTTCATAGTTTTCCTTGTTGATGATGTAGTCGCGGTTGAGCTGCGCCAGCTGCGATTCCACCTCGGGCACGGCATTGCTTTGCGCCAGCAGGCGCTCGTTGCGCGCGGTGTATTCCTGCACGCGGGCGCGAATGGCGGCCACCTTGGCATCCGCGTCCGTCAGCGCCACCTTCAGCTGCTGCAGCATGGGGCTGTAGTTCTTGCCCGGGTCGCCGGACGCCGTTTTCAGCTTGCTTTCCTCGATCTTGCGTTCTTCCAGCTGGGCCACCAGGCGCTTCGAGGCGATGATGTCGGGATGCAATTCCGTAAATTGCATGCGCAGGTTGTCGAGGTTCTTGTTGATCGAGGCGATGCGCTCGTCGAGTTCGGGATTCGTGATGGACGAGGCGTTCGGCTCCATGTCGAGCACGGGCTCGTCGCCCTCGATCTGGCTCTGGATGGCCTTGCGCGATTGTTCCGCCTCAACCAGTTCCAGCTTGGCATTGTTCAGGCTATCGGACGACATCAGCAGCTGGCTGCCATAGTCGATGCCCTGGCGTGGCAGCAGCAGGTTGTTGCGGATCTTGAACTCCTTCACCAGGTTTTCCGCCGCGCTCAGCTTGTCTTCGTAATTCTTGATCTGCTCGTCGATGAATTGCACCGCCTTCTGCGAATCGCCTTTTTTACCCTGGAAACTGCCTTCGACAAAGATGGTCAGCAGGCTTTGCACGACGTCGCGCACGAGTTTCGGGTCGCGCCCGCTGTAGCTGATGGTGTAGATGTCATACGCGTTGGTGCCGGTGATCTTGATGCGGCTCATCAAGTCGTCCAGCTGGGCCTCGTGTTCGCGCACGGTCTTCGAGTCCAGGTCGAGGTCGACCATGCGCATGACACGTTCCACGTTCGGGCGGCTGAGCAGGGTGCGGCTCATGATGGCCACCTGCTGTTCCGTGTTCGGCACGCTGGTCATGCCGGCCATCAACGGCTTGAGGATGGTTTGCGTATCGACAAACACGCGCGCCGACGTCTGGTAGTCGTCGGGCAGGGTGATGACCTTGATGAAGCCGCCGACGGCCACCAGCCACGCCACCAGCACCGCATGCCAGCGGTACTTCCAGATGCCTTTCAAGCCGGAAAGCAGTTGCTGTATCAATTCTTCCATGTCGCTTCCTTCAGGTAACGGTGCTGCACGGCAGATGGGTTGGCGGCGCGGACAACGACGGCGTCTTGCAAGAAATACTTGCTTGTTGAGTAAGCAAAGTATAGGGCGGCTGTGGAGCAAGATTTCCCAAGATGATTGCTTCTTGATACGCCTCAAGGTTCACTTGCCGGGTTTTAATAATCATAGGTAGTTCGCGGCCCAGGCTGGTTCTGCGGGGCCGGCCATGGACGCGCATCGACTCGAAGAGGCTCCGCATGAATCCATTTCGCCGTGCATTTGTCTGCAACACGCTGGTCCTGGCGGGCGCCGCCAGCCTGCTGGGCGCCTGTCGCACGCGCCATCCGCTGGCGCCTTCCGACGACAGCGCTCCCATGCACGATTACCTGATCGGTCCGGGCGACTCCGTCAACATCATCGTCTGGCGCAACCCGGAAGTGTCGCTGACGGTGGCCGTGCGGCCGGACGGCAAGATCACCACGCCGCTGGTCGAGGATCTGCCCGCCAGCGGCAAGACGTCGACCCAGCTGGCGCGCGACATCGAGCAAGCCTTGAGCAAGTTCATCCAGCTGCCCGTGGTGACGGTCATCGTCACGAATTTCTCGGGGCCGTATGGCGAGCAGATCCGCGTCATCGGCGAGGCGGCCAAGCCGCAGGCGCTGCCGTACCGGCTGGGGATGTCGCTGATGGATGTGCTCATCGCC
>NZ_LBCO01000033.1:563685-566499 GCF_000988085.1 Janthinobacterium sp. KBS0711
GCCGTGGGCGGCATCACCGATTTCGCGGCCGGCAACAAGGCCAGCATCATCCGCGTGCGCGAAGGCAACCAGCAGCAGTTGCGCGTGCGACTCGACGATTTGCTGAAGGACGGCGATATTTCCGCCAACGTCATGATGCGGCCGGGCGACGTGTTATTGATCCCGGAAAGCTTTTTTTGACAGCAGCCTCGGCAATATCAAAACAGCACTTATATTTGTCATTTTGTACTTGAAGGCAAATTTCAGCGTGCCATTTTGCTATCTAAAGGCGAATTTCTTCTGTTTTTTTAGATATTGCTGGGAACTTCTCCAGTTTTTCTCTTGTCACAAGGCATTGGCTTCAGTCCGTCTCGACGGCGGCCGATGAACGTGAGGACAAGATGAGCTTTGAAGATGAACCCATAATTTCCTTTGACACGCCAGGTGCCTTCAGCGACCTGGTGGTGGGCGAGGGGCAGATCGACCCGGCCATGGAGCACGAGCTCGACCTGCAGCGCTTTCATATCCGCATGGCCAATTCGCGTGGCCGGCGCGAAGCGGCCAGTTTGCTGATCCGCAAGATGTACGGCTGGCGCGGCTATGCCGTCGATCCCGGCACGGCGCATGCGCTGAATAAAATCACGCTGTTTGCGGAAACGGCCGGCACCACCGTCGGCACCATGACCTTGTGCCTCGACAATGACGAGACGGGCTTGCCCGCCGATGAAAACTTCCGCGACAAGCTCGACGTCCTGCGCGAGCAGGGCCGACGCCTGTGCGAACCGTCGCGCCTGGCCATCGACAAGGGCGTGAGCAAGCGCGTGTTTGCGGCGCTGATTCATATTTCTTATATCTATGCCCACAATATTCACGGCTTTACGGATTACGTGATTGAAGTCAACCCGCGCCACGTGGTGTTTTACAAGCGCATGCTGGGTTTCCAGGACTTCGGCGGCGAGCGCGAGTGCACGCGCGTGGGGGCGCCGGCCGTGCTGCTACGGCTGGACCTCGATTACATGGGGGCCCAGATCCGCAAATACGGAGGCCTGATGGAACAGCATGGGGGTGAACGGTCGTTTTACCCCTTTTTTTTCCCAACATGGGATGAGCCTGGTATTACCGACAGGCTGAGGCAGGGACGCAACTGATTATCTATTTATTCTTCAGCAAGATCGTCTGCATGTGGTTGCCTGGTATCGCGTAAGTGATGCCGCTGGGCGCGCTGATGGCCGCCTCTTTGAGGCCCTTGACGTAGACCATGTTGACGATGCCATAGACGAGACCGGTTTCGGGATCGAACAAGGGGCTGCCGCTGCTGCCCGGATACGCCGTCGCGTCCAGCTGGAACACGGTGTACGGCGCCTTTTGCAGTTGCGCCAGGCGTCGGACGTCGAGGCGCTGCGCGTTTTCGCTGGGCATGACCACGGGTGTCAGCGATGACACGGTGGCGCGGTGCGTCACGTGGCGCAAACCGAGCAAGGTACCCAGGGGAAATCCCGTAAAGGCCATGGCCTGGCCTTCGCGCACCGTGGCCGCGTCGCCCAGCGCCAGGGCCGGCAAGGGCGCGCCTGCCAGGCGCAGCAAGGCCAGGTCGTGTTCCGTGTCGACCGCCTGGACCTTGGCGGGGCGAAATTGCGTCACGTCGCCCTGGCCCGTGAGTATGCCGATGATTTCGTTCGGATTGGCGTCGAGCAGTTTCTGAATCACATGGGCGCAAGTGAGCACGCTCAAGCCATCGCCCGCCACGAAACCCGTGCCGATGAAATTCATCGGCGGCGTGCGTGTCTTTTGCAGGCTGCCCACGCCGACGATCGATGGTTTTACGCGCGCGATGACTTGCGCCAGGGATTCGTCGGCCCGGCAGGGCGCGCTGGCCAGCAGCAAGGCAAGGCAGGACAGCAGGGCGGAGGGCAGGGTTTTCATGGCGGCGTGCTTTCAATGGAGGGGGATGGCACGGGCTGCAGCAGCGCGCACAGCAGCATCAGATAGCACAGCAGGGCGATGCGCGGCACGTCGAGCAGGCTGTCGAACAGGCCCACGACGAGAAAACCCAGCAGGGCGGCGGCGCACGCCAGCGCACCGGAATCGCCGCGCGCGGCCTGGCGCAGCAGGCGCGTACCGGCCACGGCCAGCAGGGCCAGCATCGACAGGGCGCCGCACCAGCCCGTTTCCACCAGCAAATGCAAGGCCATGCTCTTGATATGCCATGGCAAGTGATGGTGGTCGCTGCTGAAAAACCAGTAATTATTAGCCTGCGTAAAGCCCCCGTTGGCGATTAATTCCTCGCCGCCCGGTGCGCGCAAGCTCAGATTGTCGACTTCGAGCACGGACGAGGTGGCCGTGCCGCTGGCCGCCAGTTCCAGCTGCACGGGCGGACGCAGCAGCCAGGCGCCGGTACCCAGCCAGGCGCTGTCGAACGGCACTTCATAGTGTTGCCAGGCCGCTACCGGATTGCCGAGCTGCGCAGGATGCAGTCGCAGCGGGACATTCACGCAGCCTTGTGCATACAGCAATTGCCGCTGGCACAGGCGCACCAGCAGCACGGGCATGGGACCCGTTCGCCGCACGTCAAGCGCCAACGTGTAGCGCGTGGCGGGCTGCACGGTCAGGCGTTGCAGCAGCCGCAGCAGCTCGCCATAGCCGGCGCTGTAGCCGGGACTGGCCAGGCGCACATACCGGTTTCCCCCTTCGTCCGCATACGCGATGCTGGCCGGCACCTCGCGCTGGGGATTGTGCCAGTAATATGTAGCGGGAAAGCTGCCGCTACCCATGCCGAACAGGCGGTCGCCCCAGTCGGACGGCTGCATGGCCAGCGCCTGCCGCCAATGGCGCAGG
>NZ_LBCO01000033.1:566523-566660 GCF_000988085.1 Janthinobacterium sp. KBS0711
TGCATGTCGAAGGCCGTGGTGGCGAAACGTTCGGTGGCGTAATAGCTGGCCGACACGGGTATGGCCAGCAGCAGCAGGATGCCGGCCGCGCCCGCAATGCTGAGGCTGGCCCGGTCCAGCCGCCACAGCGGCGGGCG
>NZ_LBCO01000033.1:566691-660669 GCF_000988085.1 Janthinobacterium sp. KBS0711
TCCGTTGCACAGCATCAGCATGGCCAGCAGCACGACCAATCCGGCCGGCAGCAGGGCCCGCGGTCCGGCCCAGTGCCAGCCTATCCAGGCGAGATTGCACGCCAGCATGGTCCACGCCATCATCGCCAGGCCCAGCCTGGCCGTTCCATTACCAGCCTTGCCGCCCGGCCACATTGCACCCGCCAGCAGCACGGCCGCCAGCAGGAACAGGAAATACGGGCCTTTCAGCCAGCCGGCCGTTTGCTGGCCTGCCCCTTCCGGCCACCAGGCGGCCAGCAAACCCTGCAGACACAGCGCGCATAGCAGGCTGGCCGGCGCCAGGCGCCACGGCAACGGTCGGGCCGCCAGCACGAAGCTGGCCGCAAGCAGGACGACGGCGGCGAGCAAGCCCCGGTAGCCGGCCAGGCTGAACATGTACACGAGCAGGATGGTGCCCAGGCCGGCCAGCAGCAGCCTCAACAAGAGTTTGCGCATGGACGGCTGGCCGAGCGGCTGCCTTGCCGCGCCGGGCGCCGTCCGCAGGGTTTGCCAGAATCCCAGCAGCATGGCCGCCGCCAGGGCCGCGTACAGGCCCCGTGAAAAGGTCGTGAACGCCGCGTGCAGGGCCAGGGCCAGCAGCAACATGGCCAGCGCCGCCTGCCAGCGGCTGCCGGCGCGCGCCAGCCACAGTGCGGCAAACGGCAGGCTCAGGGCCAGGTAACCGTCCAGCGCGGCGCCGCCCGTGTGCATGGCGGAAAACGGCGCCGTGATGCGGTAGTCGCTGGACAAGTTCGACAGGCCGGGAAACACGGCCCGTTCCCATAGCGCGAACAGCGACACCATGGCCAGCCCGGCCAGCATGCCCGGCAGCGCGTAGCGGCGCAGGGCGGAAGGGTCCGCGTCGCGCAGCAGCAGCGGCAACAGCAGCATGCTCCAGGCCCAGGCCTTGCCCAGCCGCAAGCTGTTGTAGGGGCTCAGGTAGTTATCCCAGGCATTCAAGTCGAGGGGCGCCAGCGGCAGGACGCCGCGCAGCAGCGCCGCCAGCCAGGCCAGGCTGCACAGCAGCAAACAGGCGCGGGCGGCGGGCGAGAGCCGCGCCGCTGCCGCTTGGGCCGTTCCGCCCAGGCGCCAATAGCCGCAAGCTACCGTCAGCAACAGCAGCACGTCGATTTCTTCGAGGAAGAACCAGCCCGTCCACGGTGCCAGGTCCAGCACGGGCAGCAGGGCGGGCACGCAAAACAGCCAGCTGGCGGGACGCCAGCACAGCAGCAGGAAATACGCGGGCAGCAGAGCGGCAAACAGCAGGCCGGGCCAGCCGTGACCCAGCGGATAGTGGCGCAAGGCCAGCACGCAGCCCGCGCCCGCCAGCAGGGCCAGCGGCCGCGCTGCCAGGCCGGGCATGGCAGCGTGCACAGCCATGACCTACAGCTGGGTCAGCAAGGCTTGCGCCTCGGCCCGTTGCGGAAAGTCCTTGTTGGCGGCCAGCAGTTGTTCCAGCTGCTTGCGCGCGCCGCCCTTGTCGCCCGATTTCGCCAGGGCCGCGCCCAGGTGGTACTGTACTTCGGGCGACTTCGGCGCCAGCGTCGCCGCCTTGCGCAGCAGGACCGTGGCGCGCTTGACGTCGCCTTGCTGCAGCACGATCCAGCCCAGGGTGTCGAGCACGGCGGGATTGTCGGGCGACAGCTTGAGGGCCTGCTCGGCAGTGGCCTGCGCACGCGGATCTTTTTCCTGCTGATACGCCCAGGCCAGGTCGTTCAGCGCCACCACGTTGTCCGTGTCCTTGGCAACAACATACTGGAAGTGCTCGATAGCGGCGCGGTATTGCTTGGCCGCCAGCCGGGTGCCCGCCAAGTAGGTGCGCGTCGGCAAGTCTTCCGGATGCTCCTTCAGCCAGGTGGCCATGCGCGCATCGGCTTCGCGCTCTTGCCCGGCCGCCTGCAAGGCGCGGTACAGCTGCACCTGCAAGGGGCCGATGGGGCTGATGCCGAAGGCGTGCTGGTACAGCTTGACAGCTTGCTGCGGCTGCTTTTGCTCCATCAGCACGTCGCCCTCGAGCTTGTAGCCGGCCGCTAGTTTCGGCTGCTGCTCCTGCACTTGCCGCGCCACGGCCAGCGCCTCGCGCTGCCGGTTCAGGGTCAGCAGCATGGCCACTTCGACCACGTGCGCTTCGAGCAGGGTCGGGTCAAGCACTTGCGCCCGCTTGACGGCTTGCAGCGCATTATGGTGGTCGCCCAGCGCCAGGTGCAGGCTGGCGATGCGCATCTGCAAGGGCGCGGATGTGGTCTGTATGCTGGCCAGCTTATTGTAGCTGTCGAGCGCGGCCGGCGCCTGGCCCGCGCTGTACTCCACCTGGGCACGTAGGGCCAGCGCATCGGCGTCGCCCGGATGGCCCGTCTGCAAGGTGCGCGCCAGTTCCAGCGCCTTGTCGGGCGCGCCCGTCTTCAGGTAAAAATTACTCAGCAGCAGGGCCGGCGCAACGGCGTCGGGATTGTCGCGGTGGGCCCGCTCCAGCCAGCGCCGCGCCTCGTCCGTCTTGCCTTGCGACGCGGCCAGCTTGGCCAGCGCCGCGCCCAGGTCGGCATTTTTCGGCGCCTTCGTCAGCGCCTTTTCGAAACGCTGTTTCGCCTGCTCCGGCTTTTTCTCGGCCAGGTCGATCTGCGCCAGATTGTTCAAGGCGGGTAAATACACGGGGTCCATGCTCAATGCTTGCTCGAAACTGGCGCGCGCGGCAGGCAAGTCGCGCAGGGCCAGGTAGACACCGCCTTTCAGGTTCAGCAGCAAGGGATTCGTGCCTTTCTGCTGTTCTTCCATCATCTTGACGCTGGCCAGGGCCTTGTCGTTCTGCTTGTTGCGCAGCAAGGTCATCACCAGCATGGTGCCCGCTTGCGGCGTGCTCTTGTCGAGCATGCTGGCGCGCTCCAGTTCATTGATGGCGCGGCTGTTTTCGCCCATGCCCAGGCGGCTGATGCCCAGCGCCGCGTGCAGTCTGGCCGTGTCCGGCGCCAAGGTGCTGGCCTGTTCGAAATACGCCGTCGCCTTGTCGTAGCGGCGCGCGCGCAAGTGGGCTTCGCCGGCCAGCGACAGCAATTCCACATCTTCCGGGAAGGCGGCCAGCATCGGTTGCAGCAACTCGATGGCGGCGTCGGTCTTGCCACGCATCAATTCGATCGAGGCCATCATCTTGACGGCATACAGATGCCTGGGATACACGGCCAGGAAGCGCCGCAAATAGTTTTCCGCCTGGGGCGGCGAGCCGAGCGCCAGCTGCACGGCGCCGGCGAGCAGGATGGACGGCATGTGGTCGGGCGCCGCCTTGAGCACCAGTTGCAAGGCTTGCAAGGCCGCCTTGTTCTTGCCTTGGCGAAAATCGAGCAGCGCCTGGGCTTGCAGCAGGCCCAGGCTGTTGGGCGCCGTCTTGCGCGCCGTGGCCAGTTGCGCACCCGCTTCCGCGTAGCGGTTTTCCACGATGTCGAGGTTGGCCAGGTCGATATGCGCCTGGGTATTGTCCGGTTTTATCTTGAGAATCTGCATGTAGGCCAGCCGCGCCGCCGCGTTCTTGCCTTGCAGGCGCAGCAGGTCGCCCTGCAGGCGCAAGGCGTCGAGGTTGGCGGGTGCGCTTTTCAAGGCTTGCGCCAGCAGCAGCTCGGCCGCCGGCACCTGGTGGTCGAGCGCCGACAGGCGCGCCAAGCCCAGCAAGGCCTCGACCTGGTCGGGATGGGCTTCCAACAAGCGCGAGTACAGGGCGCGCGCCTCGTCCTGGCGCCCCAGGGCCAGCAGGGCGTCGCCGCGCAGGGCCAGCACGCTGGCGGGCTGCGCCGCATCGTTGGCGATTTCGGCCAGCACCTTGTCGAATTGGCCCAGCATCAGCCAGGACTTGCCCAGCAGTGGCATCACTTGCTGCGATGCGAGACCCAGCGACTTTGCCTTGCGCAATTCTTTCTCGGCCGATAGCGCTTCGCCCGTGTCGATATAGATGCTGCCCAGCAGCAAGCGCGCGGCCGCGTTGTCCGGTTCCTTTTGCAGCAGGTTCTTCAACTGGATGATGGCGGCCCGCGCTTCGCCTTTCTGCCGGTACTGCTGCGCGTCGGCCAGCAGAGTCTCGCTGCTCTGCGTGCCGTGGCAAGCCGTCAGCAGGGGCAGCAGCAGGGTGCAGCACAGCGCGGCGGCCGGCAGGCTGGGGAAAGGGCGGGGCAGGGAACGGGCCATGGAAGTCTCCGGTAGCGGCGTGCGTGGACGATGAGCCGATTCGCGATGGGCGACGGACATGGCCTAGCTTAAAAAGATGGCCGCCGCTCTCATTGATTGCGCTCAACAAGCGGCCGATTGTCCGCGCGCATGCTGGCCGCCGCCCCGTGTTTCTTGTTCCCGCTCAAGAATGGCCAAACCGACAACCGTAGAATTTCCCGGACGGCGATGCGCAGGCCGCAACCATTCGGAGCACAGGCATATGGACAGCAAGGTGAATAGCAATGTGAAGAGCAATGTGATTGGCAAGGGCGGCGTGGTGGCCGTGGTGGGGCTCGGTTACGTGGGCTTGCAACTGGCCGTGGCGTTCGGCATGCGCCAGCGCACGATCGGCTTTGATTTGTCGGCGCGCAAGGTGGAAAGCTACCGCAGCCATGTCGATCCCACGGGCGAAGTCAGCACGGAACAGCTGCGCGCGGCGCAATGGCTGAGCGTCGGCTGCGACCCGGCCGAGCTGCAACTGGCCGATTTCATCGTCGTGGCCGTGCCCACGCCCGTCGACAGCGCACACAATCCCGATTTCTCGGCCCTGGCCGGCGCCAGCGCGGCCGTCGGCCGCCACATGCGGCGCGGCGCCATCGTCATCTACGAGTCCACCGTGTATCCGGGCGCGACCGAGGAAATCTGCATCCCCATCCTCGAGCAGCATTCGGGCCTGCGCTGGAAGGAAGACTTTCATGTGGGCTTTTCACCCGAGCGCATCAACCCCGGCGACAAGGACCATACCCTGCACAGCATCCGCAAGGTGGTCTCGGGCGACGACGACGCCACCCTCGACAAGGTGGCCGCCCTGTACGAAGGCGTGGTCGAGGCCGGCGTGCACCGGGCGTCGAGCATCAAGGTGGCCGAGGCGGCCAAGGTGATCGAAAACACGCAGCGCGACCTGAACATCGCGCTGATGAACGAACTGGCCATCATCTTCGACCGCATCGGCATCGACACCCTGGAAGTGCTGCAGGCGGCCGGCACGAAATGGAATTTCCTGCCGTTCCGGCCCGGTCTGGTGGGCGGGCACTGCATCGGCGTCGACCCCTATTATTTGACGCACAAGGCGGAAATGCTGGGCTACCACCCGCACGTGATCCTGGCCGGGCGCCGCATCAACGATGGCATGGCCAAGTTCGTGGCGGAAAAGACCATCAAGGAAATGGTGCGGGCCGGCTTCAAATTGAAAGGTTCGCACGTCAACGTGCTGGGCCTGACGTTCAAGGAAAATTGCCCGGACCTGCGCAACTCGAAAGTGGTCGACATGATCCACGAACTGCAGTCGTACGGCGTGCAGGTGCACGTGCACGACCCCGTCGCCGATGGCCGCGAAGCGCTGGAAGAATACGGTTTATTGCTGGAAAGCTGGGAGCAGCTGCCGCAGGCCGAGGCCATCATCAGCGCCGTCTCGCACCAAGCCCTGCTGGCCCGCCCGCTGGCCGACTTCCAGGCCAAGGTGCTGGAAAACGGCTGCTTCATCGACATCAAATCGCATTTCGACCCCCGTCCGCTGGAGGATGGCGGCTTGCACGTGTGGCGGCTGTGATGGCGGCCGATACTTTCGATCATGCCGCAACCGCGGCGCGAGGCGCTTCCGCTGCCGGCGCGTACGCGCAAGCCTGCGCGCAACTGGCCAAGGAACCTCGGCGCTGGCTGGTGACGGGCGTGGCCGGCTTCATCGGCTCGCACCTGCTGGAAACCCTGCTGAACCTGGGGCAGGAAGTGCGTGGGCTCGACAATTTCATGACGGGCCACCGCCACAACCTGGAACAGGTGCGCGCCAGCGTGGGCGAGCAGGCGTGGCGGCGCTTCACCTTCATCGAAGGCGATATCCGCGATCCGCAGGCGTGTGCGCGCGCGTGCGGCGCGTCGGCGCAGGCCGCCAGCATTGGCGGCGGTGAGGCAGGCGGTGAAGCAGGCGCTACCGGTGGCATCGGCAGCGACGGCCTCGGCTTGGTCGGGCGCGGCCGTGCCGATGCGGGCGGCCCCGTCACCGATGCCGCCGTCGATTTTGTGCTGCACCAGGCGGCGCTCGGTTCCGTCTCGCGTTCGCTGGACGACCCGCTGCTGTGCCACGCCGTCAATGTCAGCGGCTTCCTGAACATGTTGGCCGCCGCGCGCGCCGCGGGCGTGCGGCGCTTCGTGTATGCGGCCTCGAGCGCCACGTATGGCGACCATCCGGCCTTGCCGAAAGTGGAACAGCACATCGGCGCGCCATTGTCGCCGTATGCCTTGAGTAAATATGTCAACGAACTGTATGCGCAGGTGTACGCACGTTGCTACGCCATGCAGACGGTGGGGCTGCGCTATTTTAATGTCTTCGGTCCGCGCCAGGACCCTCTGGGCGCCTACGCGGCCGTCATTCCCCGCTGGATTGCCGCCATGCTGGACAACCAGGCCGTGCACATCCACGGCGACGGCGCCACCAGTCGCGACTTCTGCTTCGTGCACAATGCCGTGCAAGCCAATATCCTCGCCGCCACCGGCACCGATCCGGCGGCCGTCAATCAGGTCTACAACGTGGCCGTCAATGCCCGCACGAGCCTGACCCAGTTGCACGCCACCATGCAGCAGATGCTGCTGGCCGCCCGCCCGCAGCACGTGCCGCTGGCGCCGCAATATGGCGAGTTCCGCGCCGGCGACGTGCGCCATTCGCAGGCGGACATCGCCAAGGCGGCCCGCCTGCTCGGCTATGTCCCCACGCACAACCTGGCGCAAGGCTTGCGGCAAACCATCGCCTGGTACGTGGCGCAGGCTGGCCGGGCGTAAGGTACAAGTCAGCCTGACGCGCAATATGCACTGGACCGGCGTAAGTACTAGCGCCTCAGGCGTGAGCGAGATACAAACGCGCCAGGCGTGCGATATACCGCTGGCCATGCGCGAGGTGCTGGCAGGCCGCCCGCTGCGGTGCGCACGCAGGCGGCCTGCGTAAATTCTGTGCAAGGGTTATGGAAGATTCTCCACTCAACGCCGCACGGGTGGCGCCGTCGGTGCAGGCGATGCGGGAGGCTCGGGCACGCCGTCGGCCTTGCTGCGCAGAACCCGCGGCGTGCCGCGAAAATCGGCCGTATGCAGGGTGACGGGGCGGCGCCAGACACGGGCGATGTAGGCCAGCACATGTTCCGCCCGCTCCAGGTCGAGGCCGCGGCCATCGCGCTGGTGATCGTGGCGCAGGACCAGGCTGCCGTCGTCGTTGAGCAGGGTGACGGCGATGCACGGCGCGCCATAGTTGTATTTGGGCGCCAGGATGGCTTCGCGGATGGCCAGCAAGTCGCGGCTGGCCATCCGCGTTTCGCCGTCGAGCCGGCTTTCATGCACGAACAGGCCCAGGCGATCAGCCAGTTCCCCGTCCAGATAGTTGCGTATGAAACTGCAGTCATCGTCGTCGCGGCAAATCTGGCGCGCCCGCGCCAGTCCTTCGCGTTCGATGATGTGTTCCCACATGCAAAAGCCCAGGTGATAAGGATTGACGGCCAGCGCCTGCTGGTGCTGGCCCGCGTAGGGGCGCACCACGTCCGAGTGCGACTTGATGGCGGAAAGATAAAGGGTCGGCGGCAGGAAGTCGGCTTCGCGCAGCAGCCGCGCATGCCAGTACGAGGCCCAGCCTTCGTTCATGATCTGGCAGGCATACACGGGATAGAAGTAAAACGACTCTTCGCGCACGGCCAGGAAAATGTCACGCTCCCAGTCGGCCAGCTCCGGCCCATGTTGCGCAATGAACCAGAGTAGATCGTATTCGGGCTGCGGCGGCACGAGCGGGCGCTGCGTCACGCGTGCCCGGTCCGCCTCATGCGCCGCCAGCGCGGCCGCTTCGCCGGGCAAGCGCCGGTAGCGCCGCGCGAAAGGATCGTTCGCGCTGGTCCCGTCTGGCGTGCCCGCCAAGCTCGCTGGCCCGGATGGCGCGGCATAGGACGGGCGGTGCAGCTCGGCATGGATGTCCACATGCTGTTCCAGCGCCAGTGCCGCATCGAGCACGGCTTCCACCTGCTCCTGCCCGTGGCGTTGCAGCGCCATTTCGAGACGCTGCGCCCGCGCCGCGCTTTGCTCCAGGATGTGCTGGCCCGCCATGGCGCCGAAACGCAGGAACAGCGCATTACGGCTGGCAAAGTCGGCATGGCCCAGCACGTGGGCTGTGACGAGGGTGTTTTCCGCCACGGAATTATGTTCGGCCATATAGGCATGGCAAGGGTCGCCAGGGAACATGACTTCGAATATATGCGAATTACCCATCTTTTGATGCACGAGCTGGTGGATGTAGCGCACGCCGAACGACCAGTGGCGCATGCGCACGGGCAAGCCGTAGATGGCGATCTCGGCCATGAAACTGTCCGGCACCATCTCGAACTCGACGGGAGCAAACTCCAGCCCCTGTTGCCGCGCCAGCGCTTCGATGCGTGCTGCGTAGCCGTCCAGGTTGACTGTATCAGGCGTCATGCGGTTTCCTCCGTATCGGCCGCCTCGTGCTGGAAAAAGGTGCGGATGGCCGCCCAGATATCGTCATTCCTGCTGAGGATACTGCTATGCAAGGGCAAGCCGCGCCGTTCCTGCTCGGCAAATAAGCTGTGCATTTCCGTTTCCAGGCTGCGCGGCACGCCGGGCACGGTTTCCATATAGCCCATATAGTTGAGCAAGGCGGCCAGTTCGCCTAGGGCCAGGCTGGCCGCTCCCCGGTCTTCGCTGAAATTCTCGCCATCGGAGGCATAGAACAGATAGGCGTTGTAGCGGCCCGGCGCGTAGTGTTCCTGCAGCAGGTCCCGGCTCAGGCGAAAGGCGGTGGAAGCCATGGTGCCGCCCATGCCGTTGACCTGGAAGAACTGGGCTTCGGAAAACTCCCAGGCCCGCGTCGTATGCGCGATAAAGCGCGTTTCCACGCGCGCATACCTGCGGCGCAAGCCCTGCAAGGCAAAGAAAAAGAAGGATTTGGCCAGCTTGCGCTCGGTCTGCGCCATGCTGGCCGACACGTCCAGCACGAAAAACACGACGGCATTCGTGCTGGGCCGGGGCTGTTGCACCACCTGGCGATAGCGCAAGTCATCATTGGTGAAGGGGACTGGCTGGGCTTGCAGGGCGCGCCGCTTGATCGCTTCCTTGACGGTGCGCCGGCGGTCCAGGCGCGAACGGGCGCCATGACGGTCCAGGCCGCTACGCACGAGCCGTACGTCGTCGATCGGCCCCAGGTGGCGCGGTTTCAGGTGCGGCAGCTCGAAGGCGTCCCACAGCCAGTCGAGTATGTCGTCGATGGCAAACTCGAGCAGCAGGCGCACTGCCCCTTCGCCATCGCCGCCTTCGCCTTGCTCCCCCGCTTCGCCTGTGGTGGCGGGGCGTGATGCGCGCAGGATGTCGCCGGGCTGGCCGTCACCCTGGCCCGCGCCCACGCTGTTGCGCGCGGGCGCCAGACGGAAATGCGCATGTTCGAGCAGGCGCATGGGCACTTGCACCGTGCGCTGCTGCGGCCCGCCGATCAGGTCGGGCGTGGCAATCAGTTCGGGCAAGTGCGCCTGCACGGCGTCGCGCACTTTCTGATTGTGGCGCAGCCAGTCGCGCGCACCGCGCGAAAATAGCCCGTACCAGGGCTGGGCCAGGGCCGGAGCGGATGATCCCGCTGGACCATCCTGCTTGCCGCTGCCTGGCGAGGTCGTGGCGGACATGGCTATTCCTGCGCCAGCAAGGTGGTCACGTAATTGAGCGCTTCGCGCGCACTGTGGGCGTCATAGCCATATTCGTCGACCAGGCGCTGTTCGACGGCGGAGATCCTGGCCCGCACGTCGTCGTCGGGGCGCTTGGCCGAGCCCACCAGCCGCAGCACGTCGCGCCGCTGCTCGAACAGATATTGCTGGATGGCGTCGTGCAATTGCGCATGGCTGCCCAGGCCAAACGCTTCGCCCCGTTTGAAGGCGCTCATGGCCTTGCGTACCACTTCTTGTCGGAAAGATTGCTTGCCCGAGTCGCTGATGTGGATTTTTTCTTCCACGGCGCGCAGGAAGCGCTCGTCGGGACGGCGCTCTTCGCTGGTGATGGGATCGCGGATCTGGCGGTTGTCGAGCATGGCTTCGACTTCATCGAGATATTTGTTCAGCAAGTCTTGCGCTTCCTGCTCGAACGACACGAACAGGGCCTTGTGCACGTCGGCCTTGACCCAGCGGTTATAGAAATCCTTGCGCGTGAGCACCAGGTAATCGACCCACTGGCGCTTGCGCCGCGGTTCGATGCGCGCATCGCTTTCGATGCCATCCTTCAGGGCCAGCAGCACGTCCATGGTGGACAGGCTGTTGCGCTGGGCGGAAATGATGGCGTGCGACAGGGCATTGATGACGAAACGGGGCGACACCCCTGACAGGCCCTCGTCGGGCGCCTTGTCGCGCTCGCGCAGGCGGCGGATATCGGCATGCTGCAAGTCGTCGACGTCTTCGTCCGCGTACACGCGCAGTTTCTTGACCAGCTCGGCTTCCTTGTCGTCGCCCTCCGGCAAGCGGCTGAGGATGGCAAACACGGCTGCCGCATGCAGCACGTGCGGATCGAGGTGCACGTCGCGGAAAGCGGGCGCGGCTGACTGGATCAGCTTGCGGTAGATGCGCGCCTCTTCGCGGTAGTTGAGCGTATACGGCACTTGCACGATGACCATGCGGTCGAGCAAGGCCTCGTTTTCGCTTTCTTGCAGGAATTTGCGAAATTCGGCCAGATTCGTGTGCGCGAGGATGGTTTCATCGAGGTAAATCAGGGGAAAGCGCGACACCTTGACATTCTTTTCCTGTGTCAGGGTCAGTAGTAGATAGAGGAATTCCCGCTTGACCTTGAGGATCTCGATCATTTCCAGCATGCCACGGCTGGCCGCATACACGGCGCCTGACCACGACCAGGCGCGCGGGTCGCCTTCGTCGCCGTACTGCGCCACTTTCGACAGGTCGACGGAACCCACCAGGTCGGCCAGGTCGGCCGTGGTGGGATCGTGCGGCGCATAGGTGCCGATGCCGCAGCGGCCCGCCTCGGACAGGTGGATGCGCTCGACGGGCATGCGCAGGAAGTCGCCCGCGTACTGTTCTTCCAGGCGGGCGCGGCAATGGGGACACAGTTCGCCGTGCAGCTCGGCATCATAGCTGGCGCGAAAGTCGGCGCGCATGCTGTGCGGCACCAGATGCAGCGGCGATTCGTGCACGGGACAGCCGGCGATGCCGTACAGTGCGCCTTCGCTGCTGTGGCTGTACTCTTCCAGCCCCCGCTTGAGCAGGATCACCATGGTCGACTTGCCGCCCGATGGCGGCCCCAGCAACAGCAGCATGCGCCGGCCCACTTCGGAGCCGGCGGCCGCTGCCTTGAAGTAGGCGGCGACCCGGTCGATCGCTTCGTCAATGCCGAACAGCTCGTCGTCGAACAGACGGCAGCGGAAGCGCCCGGCATCGTCCGTCTGGCCGTTCCAGCGCATCATGTCCCACAGGTACTGGTGCGCGCTGCGTGTCAGCAGAGCTGCGCGGCCGGGCAGGATTTGCTCGATGAAGTCGGCAAAACTGCCGCGCCAGGGACTGATGCGGTGTTTTTCCGCCCAGGCCGCCATACCGTGCACAAAATCGGCATGCTGGTCCGCAGGCGCGTCGTCGGGTTGGCGTGTCATACCAGGGCTCGTCATTGTTCCCCCATCCATACCGTTGCTGCCGTGAAGCAGGCCCAGTTCCAGCCTGCCAGTCAAGTATACGGCGTCGCCTCTGGCCGCACGCCTGATCTCGCTCAACCTTGACGATGGAACTATTTTTATCCTCGCTGCCGCCGTCGGGATAGGCCAGCCATGTGTCGGCGCGGTTCAATCCAGATCAATACCGGCCCGCGCGGCCCGTCCACACTGGTCTTGCGACGACCCACGAGGAGAACATGATGATAGGCAATGAGAATGGTTTCAGCGCCCCGCCAGGCGGCAGCGGCAGGGGACAAAGCGCGGACGATGAAGAGGCCGTCGGCCAATTTTCCGCCCCCGGCGAAGACGACAATACGATCGAGAGCGCGTCCGTCTCGGACGTGCCCGACGCCTTGAGCGGTGTCAGCATGGAATTGCTGGAAATCAAGCGCAGCATCGAAGACGGCATGCGCCAGTCCATCTCCCAGGTGGGCGGCGTGCGCGCGGCCGATGCCTTCAGCGACGGCGGCAATATCCAGGGCGTGTCCATCGGCCTGGGCGAGGGCGCCAGCGACAGCTCGTCCGGCGAACCGGGCTTGCCAGCCCTGACCCTGTACGTGGCCGAGCCCACTTCCGTGGACCGCGCCAAGGCCGCCATCGTGGGCGCCATGGGCGTGCGCGCCGTGTCCAGCGACAGGGTGCCCGTCAACATCGTCGTCACGGGCGTGATCGATGCGCAACCGCATCGTTTCCGCTTGCGCCCGGCGCCGGGCGGCGTGTCGGTCGGGCATTTCCGCATCACGGCCGGCACCATCGGCTGCCTGGCCGTGGGGCGCAGCGCGCCGCGCAACAGCCGCTTGATGATCCTTAGCAACAATCACGTGCTGGCCAATTCCAACGGCGGCGTCTTTAACGACTGCATCGTGCAGCCTGGCCCCATCGACGGCGGCCGCTGTCCGCAAGACCAGGTGGCCGTGCTCGAGCGCTTCGTGCCCATCAATTTCAGTGGCGGCGTCAATTTTGTCGATTGCGCCACGGGCTGGGCCTGGCCAGACCGCGTGCGTCCCGAACTGGTCTACCTGAGCGGTGGCGTGCCCGCGTACTTCCGCATCAGCAATGCGCTGGTGGCGCCCGCGTTGGGCATGATGGTCGGCAAGTCCGGCCGCACGACGCAATTGACGCAGGGCCGCATCACGGGCCTGGGCGCCACCATCAACGTCAATTACGGCGGCGGCAGGATCGCGTTGTTCCAGGATCAGATCGCCATCACGGGCGTGAGCGGGGCGTTCAGCGCGGGCGGCGATTCCGGTTCGTCCATCTGGACCTGGAACCAGCAGCGCAATCCCGTCGGCCTGCTGTTTGCCGGCGGCGGCAATATTACGTTTGCCAACCAGATGCGGCGGGTGGTGGTGGCGCTCGACATCAATTTGTACACCTGAACGCCGCGAGGACACGGCGTGGCGTTGGCGCCGCGCCGCCTCGTCCTTGTATAACGTTGTTTTTTGCACGATGATGATGGTATGAGGGGCCGCAGCCACGCATGGTTGTGCCCGGCGAAGGGTGCGGCGACGCCCGATGGCCGGGTGTATCATGGATGGCATCAGGAGGGTGTGTCATGTCAAACAGTAAATTCGCACAATCGCCTCATGGCGTCTTCGAGGACGCTGCCATGCCGTATTTGCCGGATGAGGCTACTGGACAGGGCATGGGGCAATATGCGCCTGCCGCGCCACCGGGCCGCCTGGAAGCGGCGAAGCGTCGTAACGAGCGGGCGCTGATGGCCATCGACGGCGTGGAAGGCGTCAGTTTGGGGCAGACGGCCGTGGGCAAGGATGCACTCGTCGTGTATCTGCGCGACTCGTCCGTCAAGCGGCGCGTGCCATCGCAGGTCGAAGGCTATCCGGTGGAAACGAGCATCACGGGCCAGATCGATATCCAGCGCTGGTAGGCGGGCGGGCCCGGCAGCTTGGCCGCCATGCCGCGGATCGCTGCGGAGGAAGGCCTGTTGCCAGGCCTTCCATGCAGTGTTTGAGCCTGCCTTACCTAGTTTGAGCCTGGCTTATTTGCTCAGGCGGCCGATCGCTTCGGCCACGCCCGCGCCATAGGCGGGGTCGCACAGGGTGCAGTTGCCGATGTGGCGTTGCTTGACCTGCTCCGAGGCGCCCGAGATGGCGCGCGCCGTGTTGTCGAACAAGGCTTGCTGCTGCGCCGCGGTCATCAGGCGGAACAGGGCGCGCGGCTGCGAATAGTAATCCTCGTCGACCCGGTGGTTCCAGTGGTCGGCCGCGCCTTCGATGCTCAATGGCGGCTCGCGGAAATCGGGCTGCTCTGCCCATTCCTGCTCGCTGTTCGGTTCATAGCCCAGGGTGCCGCCCATATTGCCGTCGACGCGCATCTGGCCGTCGCGGTGGTAGCTGTGGAACGGGCATTTCGGCGCATTGACGGGGATATGGCTGTGATTGACGCCGAGGCGGTAGCGCTGCGCGTCGCCATACGAGAATAAGCGGCCTTGCAACATCTTGTCCGGCGAAAAGCTGATGCCGGGCACCACGTTGGCCGGGTTGAAGGCTGCCTGTTCCACTTCCGCGAAGTGGTTGTCGGCATTGCGGTTCAGTTCCAGCACGCCCACTTCGATCAGTGGATAGTCGCCGTGCGGCCACACTTTCGACAGGTCGAACGGGTTGAGGTGATACGTGCCTGCCTCTTTTTCTGGCATGATCTGCACGTACAGGGTCCAGCGGGGGAAATCCTTGTTTTCGATGCTCTCGTACAGGTCGCGGTGCGAGCTTTCGCGGTCCTTGCCGACCAGTTCTTCAGCTTCGGCATCCGTCAGGTTTTGAATCCCTTGCTGGGTCTTGAAGGTGAACTTGACCCAGAAACGCTCGTTTTGCGCATTCAGGAAGCTGAAAGTGTGACTGCCGAAGCCATGCATGTGGCGGAAGCTGCGCGGCAAGCCACGGTCGCTCATCACCACCGTGACCTGGTGCAAGGCTTCGGGCAGCGAAGTCCAGAAATCCCAGTTGCTGTTGGCGCTGCGCAAGCCCGTGCGCGGGTCGCGCTTGATGGCGTGATTCAGATCGGGAAATTTCAAGGGGTCGCGCATGAAGAAGACGGGCGTATTGTTGCCGACCAGGTCCCAGTTGCCTTCTTCCGTGTAGAACTTCAGGGCGAAGCCGCGGATGTCGCGTTCCGCGTCCGCCGCGCCCCGTTCGCCGGCCACCGTGGAAAAGCGCGCGAACATCGGCGTTTTCTTGCCCACTTCGCCAAAGATTTTTGCCCGCGTGTAGCGCGTGATGTCATGCGTGACGGTAAACGTGCCGTGCGCGCCGGAACCTTTGGCATGCATGCGGCGCTCGGGGATGACTTCGCGGTCGAAGTGGGCCAGCTTTTCCAGGAACCACACATCTTGCAGCAGGGCGGGGCCGCGTGGACCGGCCGTCTGGATGTTCTGGTTGTCGGGAACAGGCGCGCCAAAGGCGGTGGTCAGCTTTTTCATTGGACTCTTTCTTTCATGGCTAGGCAGAGCAATGGACGCACCGGCGCTACTCAAACACTGGCTGGGTTGAATGAACACTCACCGGGGCTGGTCCAGAGTAAAATTTCTAAAATGCAAACCAGTGTAAACTTTTTTGTGCGGGATGGTTTGCCACGCCGCCCGAGCAAGCTCAGCCGGCGTCCTTGCATCATAAGCGCTGAATAGCTGTCGCTCCCGCACGCTTGCAAGTTGCAAGTATATAAAGTCAGGCTTCGATCACGCCACTGGCCTTTTGCCCAGTTTTTAAAACTTGTTCCAGTTGTTATGCCGGTGCTCCGTCGCTTCCTTCATCAGGTGGCTGGCGCGCAGCGCGTCGTCCGCTTGCACCGTCATGGCCAGTTCCTGGATGGCGGGCGGGTATTCGTGGTGGGCCGCTTCTTCCAGCAGCGCATGGCCCTTGGCCAGGTCGCGCGGCACGCCGCGGCCCTCGCGGTAGGCGTTGTAGAGCAAAAACATGGCATGCGGATTGCCCAGCTCGCTCGACTTGGCCAGCCAGTGCGCGGCGATCACGGGGTCTTGCGGCACGCCTTCGCCATTTGCCGCCAGCAGGCCCAGCATCAGGGCCCCCTTCGCATGGCCTTGCTGCGCCGCTTGCCGGTACCACAGCCAGGCCTGGCCGGGCGTGGCCGCGCGCAGCATCTGGCCCAGCTCGAATGCCGCTTCCGTGTCGCCGGCGCGGGCCGCCTGTTCGAACAGGCTCAAGGCATCGGCGCGGCGTTCGGGACGGGGCTGGTAAATCAGCGCCAGTTCGCGCTCGGCGACGGGCATGTCCTTGCTGGCCCAGCTGCGCACACGGCGCTCGGCCTGGTGGTCGCCCGCCTGGCGCGCATGCATGGCGACGGCTTCGATTTCGGCCGCCGTGGGCGGTGGCGACGACTGGCAGGCGGCCAGGATAGTGGCCAGGACAGGGGCCAGCACGACGGCAGGGAGGGAGAGTGCACGTTTCATATTGATCACCTTTCATCAAGACAGGCCGGAACCACCGCAGTCCCGGCCTGTGGACCTTATTTGCTCAGGTCGATGCGGTACTTGGCGAAACCGCTGGCGTCGAGGCCGCCTTCGGCCGCCACGTTGGCGATGCCGCTGCCTTGCGCCAGCGCCAGGTGGCCCGGTGCCGAGCGCAGGATCACGGGGCCGGCCGTGGCCGTCTTGACGAAGCTCCAGCTGCGCGCGCTGCCATTGGCCGCCAACCTCACCTTGCCGCCCTTGGTGCTGAGCGACGCCAGGTAGTTGCTGACCACGGCCTGGTTCGCATCGGGCGACTTGATGATGGTCTTGCTGCCGTCGATGCCAGGCACGGCGCCGCCGCCACCGGCGCGGTAGTCGTTGGTGGCGACGATGAAGTCATCGCCGTCGGCCACGGGCGCGCCCTTGTACGTGAGGTTGACGATGCGGCTGCCCGGCTTTTTCGTCACGTCGATCTGGTACGTCAGCGCATTGTTTTCCGCATAGAACACGTCATAGTTGTAGATCGTGCCATACGAGGGCACCAGGTCCTGCTCGGCCGTGGTGCTTGGGTCGATCTGGGCAAATTGCCTGGCCGACGTTTCCAGCCATGCCTTCAAGTCCGAGCCCTTGATTTTGACGGCTTGCAGGTTGTTATTGCTATACAAATACAAGTCGCCCGGATTGCGCACTTGCAAGCCGACCGGTGCGGCCGGCGTCGCGCCTGCGGCCACGTCCGTGAAGTCGGACGGTCCGTTGCGGCCCGCCTTGAATGGCGCGCTGCAGGAAATGACGGGGATATTCTTGTAGCTGGACAAGGTGGCGTCCGTGCTGGTGGCGATGAAATTCTTCACGTAGTCGAGCTGCGCCTGGTTGACCAGCTGGATGGCGCTCACGTCGCCCACCAGCGCGAAATAGGCCGACATCTCGAAATCCGTGCTGATGCCCAGCGGCTGCTTGGCGTAGGCGATGGTGGCCGCGTGCTCGTTGGCCACCAGCGGCGCGATGGCCGGGTCGGCTTTCACGAGGGTCGTGCCATCCGTGTACTTGAAGCCGCGCGATTCCACCGTCGTCTTGGCCGGCTGCACCACCCATTTTCCACCCTGATACACCATCGTCAGCTTGATGATGCCCAGGCGGCGGCCCCAGCTTTGCGCCATGACGGTCGGCACGCCATTGACGAAACCGTTGACGGCGTCGATCTTGGCGCTGGCGGGGAAAGCGGCAAACGAGGCGTCCAGCGCGGCCGCGCCTACTTCCTTGCCTTTCGGGAAGATCAGATGCGAGTGGCCGATCATCAGCGCGTCGATGCCCGTGGTGGTCAAATGATAGCTGCCGTTTTCCATCTTCGGGCTGTAGGCGCTCGTGTCCAGGCCGCCATGCGACAGGGCCACGACGAGGTCGGCGCCCTTGTTGCGCAATTCCGGCACGTACTGTTTTGCCGCTTCCTGCACGCCCGTCACGCTGACCTTGCCAGCGAGTACTTTCTGGTCCCATTCAAGGATTTGCGGCGGCACAAAGCTCAGCACGCCCACATTGATTTTGACGGTCAGCTTGCTGCCATCGGGCGCCGTGGCGGCGAAGTCGCGCGGCAGCACAGTGTAGGGCTGGAAGATGGGCTTGCCGCTGGACACGCCGACGACATTGCTCAGCACGGACGGGAAGGCGGGCGCGCCGCACGTGCCCGTCGGCTTGGCCACCCCGGGAATGCCGAAATCCGTATTGGTGATCTGGCTCAGGTAAGGCAAGCCGTAGTTGAATTCATGGTTGCCCATGCCGCCCGCGTCGTATTTCAGCGCGTTCATGGCTTTATGCACGGCCAGGGTGCCGGAGCACGGAACGGGCGCGGCCACGGCCTGCAGGTCGGCCAGCAAGGTGCCCTGGATGACGTCGCCATCGTCGAGCAGCACGTTGTTCGGATTTTCCGCGCGCGCCGCCTGGATCAGGGTCGACGTGCGCTCCAGGCCCAAGCTCGTGTCTTCGGCCAGCGCATAATAGTTATAGCTCAAGACATTCGAGTGGATATCGGTGGTTTCCAGCAATGCCACGGTGACCGTCGTGCCCTCGGGAATGGCCGGCGCCGTATTCGAACTGCCGTTGCAAGCAACGAGACCCGCACTTGCCAGCGCCGCCAGCATGACCCTATTTGTTTTCATTACCGCCCTCGGAAAGATTCAAAGGACGCGACTGTAACGCCGCCATGTGACGCGGCGATGACAGCCGTGCATGGCGCATGGATACAGGCTTACGCGCAGGTGGCCACGGCCTTGGCCAGCCAGGCCGCATCGACGGGGCCCAGGCGCCGCGTGCAGATTCGATGTTGAGAAGTCAGAATCACTGTGTACGGCAAGCCCTTGATTTGATTGCCAAAGGTGGGCAGCAAGGCGGGCGAGGCCAAGGCTTGGGGATAGCTGGCTGGGTGCAGCCGCAGGAACGCTTGCGCGGCCGCCCGCGTGTCGATGGCGATGCCGATGAAGGGCAAGCCGGGCTGGCGGGCGGCGTGGGCATGCAATATCGGCAGTTCCCGGAGGCAAGGCTGGCAGTTGCTGGCCCAGAAGTTCAGCACCACGGCCTGGCCCTGGAACTGGCCGAGCTTCAGGCGGCCATCGCCATCGAGCCGGGCCAAGTCGAAGGACAGCGGTGCGGCAGTTGCCTGGCCGGCCAGCAACAGCAATAGCGCCGGCCAGCGCGTCATTGCGGCACCACCGTGGCATCCGTCATGCGGTAATACAGGCCCATGGGGTCGCTGGCCAGCACTTTCAGCTTGCCTTGCACGATGAAGGGCGCATAGCTGAATTTCACGGCTGTGTGGCTTTTGATCTCCACCACGCCTTCCGGGCCGGCTGGCAGGCAAAATGGGCAGCTGGCCGAGGTGACTGTCAGCAGGAAGTGTTTCTGCTTTTGGCCCGGTTCCAAGGGCATCATGAAACCTTGCACTTTCACGTCCGTGTTGTCGAGTGCGCTGATTTCCGGCGTGTATTTCGGCACCATGCGGCCTTTTTTTGCCTTGACGGTGGTGGCCTGGCCCAGCAGTTTCCACGACACGACGCCGGGCAAGTCCGTCAACGGAGCGAAAAACGACGGTGGCTCGTCGGCGGGGGCGGCGCAGGCAGAGCCGGCCAGCAGCAGTCCCGCGCTCAAGATCATGATTTTCAACATTTTTTTCCTTTCAGGGGCGCGCCAGGGTGGCGGCGATATCGGTGCGGTAGGCGCGCGCGGCGGGAATGGCGGCGGCCAGCAAGCCGACCGCCACGGCGATGACGGGCAACCACGCTTCACCGGGCGCGACGCGCCACGCTTGCAGATTCAGTTGCTGCATCGATTCCAGCAAGCCAACACCGGCATGGCCCAGCAGCCAGCCCAGCGCCGCGCCCGTCAATGACAGCAGCAAGCCTTGCGCCAGCAGCAAACGCAGCAGTTTGGCGGGCGAGGCGCCCAGGGTGCGCAGGATGGCCAGGTCAGTCTTGCGCTCTTCCAGCGCGCCGTACAGGGCCACGAACAGCGACAGGGCCGCCACCAGCAGCACGCCGGCGGCAATTGCCCGCAACACATCGATGCCGACGCCCAGCAAATTGAACAGCCGTGCCGCCTCGAAAGCGGGCTGGGCCGCTTGCAGGCGCGGCTGGCCATTCACCCAGCGCGGCAGGCTGATGGCGGCCAGGGGCGAAGCGTATTGCACCAGCACTGCCGTCAGTTCGCGTTCAGGTGCGGCCGCCACCGGTTCATCGGGGTCCGTTTCGTGCACTTGCCACACGGAAGCGACAGGCGTGATGATCAATCGGTCGAGCACGGTGCCCGTGGGCATCAAAATACCCGTCACCGTGTAGGGGGCGTGGTCGTGCACTTCGCCGCCGGAAGCCAGCCCGTGCGAGCCGGCAAAGCGTGCGCCCACAGTGGCGCCCGTTTCGCGGGCCGCCTGGGCGCCGAACACGGCTTGCATCGGCTGCGTGAACAACTTGCCTTGCGCCAGGTGCCCGCCGTAATGGTCGAGCAGCGCCGTGGTGCTGCCGGCGATGCGAAAACCGTGGAAATTGTCGCCCAGCGCAAGCGGGATCGCCGATTGCACCAGCGGCTGCGCGGCCAGCGCCGCCAGCGCGCTCTCCGGGATGTTGCCGGTCGGAATATCGGCGTGATACACGGACGACAGGATCAGTTGCAAGGGCGAGCCTTTCGCGCCCACCACGAGGTCGATCCCTTGCGCATCGCGTTCGGCGTGTTCTTCCAGCTGGCTGGATACGCCGAGTATGAAGGTCATCATGGCGATGCCGATGGCCACCAGCAGCAGGTTCAGGCTGGACGCCAGCGGCTTGTGGCGCAGGGCGCGCCAGGCCAGGGTGGCCGCGTTCATGCAGTCACCCGCGTACCTGGCAGGCGCAGCACGAGCGCATCGGGCAAGGCGGCCAGCACCCTGGCGTCGTGGCTGGCAATCACCAGCGAGGCGCGGGCCTGCGCGGCCTGCCCGGCCAGCAGGTGCACGACGGCGGCGCAGGCGTCGTCGTCGAGGTTGGCCGTCGGTTCGTCCGCCAGTATCAGTTGCGGGCGCATGAAGAGCGCGCGCGCGATGGCGGTCCGTTGCCGCTGGCCGCCGCTCAAGGCATACGGATAGGCATCGAGCTTGCCAGCCAGGCCCAGCTGTCCCAGCAGGCTGGCAGCACGGGCCGGATCGGGCCGTTGGCCGCTGGCGTAGGCGGGCAGCAAGACATTATCGAGCACGTTCAAGCTTGGCACGAGCGCCAGTTGCTGGGGCAGCAAGCCGATGACGCGGCCGCGCCAGCTGTCGCGCTGGCGCGGTGTGAGGCCGGGCAGGGACGTGCCCGCCACGTCGAGGCGGCCCGCCTGGGGCGCCAGGATGCCCGCCAGCAAATGCAACAAGGTCGATTTGCCGGAGCCGGACGGCCCCAGCAGCAGCGCGTGCCGCCCGGCTGGCAAATGGAAGTCGGCGATGTCGAGCACGGGGCTGGCTCGATCATAGCCATAGGTCAGTGAGGCGAGGTGGAGCATGGAATTCTTTCGGGAGTCAGGCTGGCAAAGATTGCTGCACAAATGCAACTGAGCTGCATTATAATTCAAACGCAATAGACTTGCATTTAAAATCCAAGGTCCATTGTCTCCCTCAATTGCCCATCCGAAAGATACTCATGACCCAGCGCAAACTTCCCGTCACCGTTCTGTCCGGCTTTCTCGGCGCCGGCAAGACCACCTTGCTCAACCACATCTTGCGCAACCGCGAGGGCAAGCGCGTGGCCGTCATCGTCAACGACATGAGCGAAGTCAATATCGACGCCTCGCTTGTCAGGGATGGCGCCGCAGCGGCTGGCGCGGCCCTGTCGCGCACGGAAGAAAAACTCGTGGAAATGTCGAACGGCTGCATCTGCTGCACCCTGCGCGACGATCTGTTGCTGGAAGTGCGGCGCCTGGCCGCGGAAGACCGCTTCGATTACCTGTTGATCGAATCGACGGGCGTGGGCGAGCCGATGCCCGTCGCCGCCACCTTCGACTTCGAAGACGAGCACGGCGACAGCCTGAACGACGTGGCGCGCATCGACTGCATGGTCACCGTCGTCGACTGCGCCAACCTGCTCAACGATTTCCACAGCGAAGACAGCCTGGAGCAGCGCGGCGAGATCGCGGGCGAGGGCGACGACCGCCAGCTGGCAAACTTGCTCACGGAACAGATCGAGTTTGCCAATGTCATTGTCCTTAACAAGGTCGACATGGTCGATGCGGCCGAGCGCCTGCGCGTGCTGGCTGTCATCAAGGCCCTGAATCCCGGCGCGCGCATCATCGAAACCAACCAGTCCGTCGTGCCGCTCGATGCCATCCTGGGCACGAATCTGTTCGACCTGGAGCAGGCGGCCGCCATGCCGGGCTGGGCCCAGGAGCTGGCAGGCGTGCACACGCCGGAAACGGACACCTATGGCATCAGCAGCTTTGTTTACCGCGCGAAAGAGCCGTTCCATGCGCAGCGCCTGCACGACTACATTGCCCAGCCGATCAAGGGCGTGGTGCGCAGCAAGGGCTATTTCTGGCTGGCCAGCCGTCCCGAATGGGTGGCCAGCCTGTCCGGCGCGGGCAAGCTGATGAATATCGAACCCGTGGGCCTGTGGTGGGCGTCCGTGCCGAAGGAGCGCTGGCCAACGGATGCGGCCTCGCTGGCGGACGTTAAAGCGGGCTGGAGCGAGACGTATGGCGACCGCTACCAGGAGCTTGTCTTCATCGGCCAGGACATGGACCAGGCCGCCATCGAGGCGGACTTGAATAAATGTCAACTCAACTACACGGAAACGCGCCAGGGCATGGCCGCCTGGCGCAAGCTGCCCGACCCGTTCCCCCAATGGCAGCGCATGGAAGAACTCGAAGACTAACCAGCGAAAGGAAAGAAATATGACAGAACTGATCCCCGTTACCATCATCACGGGTTTTCTCGGCAGCGGGAAAACCACCTTGCTCAAGCGCATATTGCAGGGCGATCACGGCGTGCGCATCGCCGTGATCGAAAACGAATTCGCCGCCGAAAGCATCGACCATGGCTTGCTGGTGCAAGACAGCGACGAGCAGATCGTGGAAATGAACAATGGCTGCATCTGCTGCAGCGTGCGTGGCGATCTGATCCGCATCCTCGGTGAACTGCAGGCCAGGCGCGCGGCGGGAACCATTGCCTTCGACCACGTGATCATCGAAACGACGGGCCTGGCCGCGCCCGGGCCCGTGGCGCAAACCTTCTTTGCGGAACCGGCCGTCAGCGAGTACTACATGCTCGACGCCATTTTGACGGTGGTCGACGCACGCCATTCGCAGCAGCAATTGACGGCGCACAAGGAAGCGCAGGAGCAGGTGGGCTTTGCCGACCGCATCCTGCTGTCGAAGACGGACCTGGTCAGCAAGGACGAGCTGGCCGCGCTGCGCCAGCGCCTGGTCGCCATCAATGGCCGGGCCAGCATACAGAAAGTGAGCTTCGGCAATGTGCCGCTGCGCGACATCCTGAATATTCGCGGCTTTAATTTGAACGCCATCGTCGAGCTGGAGCCGGATTTCTTGGGGGAACTGGGCCACCGCCATGGCGACGGCGTGCAATCGTTCGTCTACCACCAGCCCCAGCCCCTCGATCTGCTGCAGGTGGAAAATTTCCTCGACGCCGTGGTGCAGTTGTTCGGCACCCAGCTGATGCGCTACAAGGGCATTTTGCACGTGGCCGACCTGGATTGCCGCGCCGTGTTCCAGGGCGTGCACATGCTGATGGGCTCGGAGCTGGGTGCGCCGTGGCGCGACGGCGAGACGCGCGCCAGCAAGATCATCTTTATCGGCCGCGACTTGCCGCAGGATATGCTGATCCGGGGCCTGGACCGTTGCGTGGTGGCCAGCGTAAGCGAGGCGCCGGCATGAGCGTGGAAGCGGGCTTGCCCGCCCTGGCGCTGATCTTTCTCCTTGGCATGCGCCATGGTCTGGAACCGGACCACCTGGCCGCCGTCGATGGATTGACCCTGCGCAGCCAGGCCGCCGCGCCGCGCTGGGCACCATGGATGGGGGCGCTGTTTGCGCTGGGGCATGGCGTCACCGTGCTGGCCATCGTGGCTGTGGCCGCCGTGGCGTCGCAGCAATTTACACCGTCGGAGGCCGTGTTCGGCTGGCTGGAATGGCTGCCCATCGCCTTGCTGCTGCTCATTGCCGCCATGAATGCGCGCAGCTTGCTGGCCGGCGCGCAACTGGCCGAGGTGCGCGGCCGGCTGCTGCCGCGGGCGCTGCGGAGTGCTTCGGGGCCGCTCGCCGCCATCCTCGTCGGCATGCTGTTCGCGCTCGTCTTCGACACGGCCCTGCAGGCTGCCGCCTGGGGCTATGCGGCCGTCGCGCTGGGCGGAATGCAGCCGGCCCTGCTGACCGGTCTGGTGTTTGCCGTGGGCATGGGCGTGACGGATACCTTCGATGGCTGGGTCACGGCAAAAGTCATGCGCACGGGCCAGGCAGAGATCGTGCGCGCGTTCCGGCGCCGCCTGGGCTGGCCCATCGTCGCCATCTGCGTGGCGATGGCCGGCACCATGGCAGCCGGCAAGCTTGACCCGGCGTGGAGCTTGCCGGAAAGCTGGACGGCGGCGCTGGGCGCGGCCATGGTATTGCTGATGGCGGCCCTGTACGGCTGGACCTTGCTGGGATTGCGCCGCGTGCGTGCCTGAGCTGGAGGCGTGGGTATAATGGAAAAAAACTGCCGGATTCCACCATGCCCGCACCCGAGATCGTCATCCGCCTGCTGACGCCAGCAGACACCCCCGCCTTTTGCGCGCTGCGCCTGCGCGCCATCCTCGATTCGCCCAGCTCGTTTTCCTCGTCGCGCGAGGATGAGCTGGCGCGCACGCCGCAAGAACATGCGCAGCGCATTGCCGGCGGCGCCTTTCTGCGCGGCTTTGGGGCCTTCGATGGCGAACGTCTCGTCGGTTTTGCCGGATTGCAGCGCGAAAGGATGCGCCAGTTGTCGCACAAGGCCCTGCTATGGGGCGTGTTCGTCGATGTGACGCAGCGGGGCAAGGGCGTGGCGCGGCGCCTCGTGAACGCCTGCATCGAACAGGCCGAGACGGACCCTGCCATCATGCAAGTGCACTTGAGCGTGAATGCGGAAAACAATGCCGCCTTGCGGCTGTATGAATCGCTGGGATTTATCGCCTATGGCACGGAGCCGCGCTCGATGCGCGTGGGCGAACTATTTTATGACGAGCATCACCTGGCCTTGCTGCTCAAGTGATACCCGCTATTTGCAGCGCGGGCACAAACCCTTGATCAGGTAATCGACTTCGCCGCCGCTGAAACCTTCCGGCAACAGCACGGGCGGCGGCAGCTTGACTTCGTTGAAACAGGTGACGTTCGCGCATTTGGTGCACTGGAAGTGCGCGTGCTCGTGCGCCTGGTGGCCGGCGCCCGCGCTGAAGCGCCACACCTGGTCGGCGCCCGCGATGCGGTGCACCAGTTCATTTTCCGTCAGCCATTCCAGTACCCGGTACAGGGTGACGGAATCGATATCGCTGTCCTGCGACAGCGCCTGCTGGATTTCATGGTGGGTCAGCGAACGGCTTTGCGCCATTAAAAAGTCGAGCACCTTCACGCGCGTCTTGGTGACGCGGGCGTTGGTGTTGCGGATCAGCGATTCGGCTTGCGGTGTAGAAGATGATGTCAACATGATAGGCCTGCTTGCGGGGGATCGGCTGGCGGCGTCATCGCCGTGCCTGTTGCCACCCTATGGGCCGTATCTTAGCATGCGTGCCGCTCCCGATGGAACGGCGTCACGGTTTGAACGTCCAATAGCGGCCGGCCGCCGTGTCGACGGGGTCGAGAAAGCGCTGGTCGGCGCGCGCATGGTTGCGTATCAGATAAAACATGTCGGACAGGGCGGAGCGCTTTTCCGCGAAATACGTGTGTTTCATGAAGCTCGTGTCGACCCCGGTGGCGTCGATGGTTTCCACGCCGGCCACGATCAGCATGCCGGCGCCGCTGTCGCCCGCGCGCGCATAGCCGTGCACGGCTTTCGAGGCGGCCAGCGCCAGGTCTTGCGACGAGGCATACAAGGTGACGGGGTTGCGCGCGCCGGCCAGTTTCGGCGCGATATCGTGCTTGAAGATGGCCGCGTCGATATCGGGTGCGGAGAGGATGATTTCCGTGATCTTTTGCGCCAGCTCCGGCTGCGCGGCCAGCAAGTCGGCCACGGCCCGCGCCAGGCCCCGGCTGCCCATGCTGTGGCCCACCAGATAGACTTGCGCCGCCTCCGTGCTGGCGAGAAAGTCGGCCAGGAAGGCCGTGATGTGGGGCGTGCTCCATTCGATATTGTTTTCATCGATGGTGTAGCCGGCCACTTCGCCACGCGACGGCCAGCTGTAGAACACGGGCGCGCCATCGAAACCGAGGTCGTAGGCCATCTGTCCCGTGCGCCGCGCCGCGTCTTCGAAACTCACGTTGTAGCCGTGCACGAAGACAAAGGCGCTTTTATCGGCCGAGGCGCGGATCTGGGTTTTGAGTGCGGCAAAGAAATTGTCGCGGTCCTGCACCTCGGCGGACAGCACCACCACGTGCTTGGCCGGGTCGTCGCGAAATTCCAGCCGCCACAGCGACGGCGATTCCAGCTGGCCCATGCGGTGGTCGCGGGGGATGCTGATGTCGCAGCTGCCATAGCTGAGCGGGCCATTGCCGCCCATGATGTTGCGTTCGCCGCTGAAGCGCTGGGCCGGCGGCTTGCCCACGTCGCGCTGGCGGTCCGTGGCGAAATATACTTTGACTACAGCATAATTCGACACGACGGCGCTTTTATCGGCCGGGGCGGGCGCGGCCTCCACGTCGGGTGCCTGGGGCAAAGGCCGCTGCACCGCATCGAGCAAGCCTTGCGCGGCAAACAGGGTTTCCATGTCGTCCGGCACTTTCGCGCTGGACAGGGCGGCCGACAGGGCCAGTTGCAGCTGGTTATTGGCAGGCTCGGCTTCCAGTGCGGCGATGGCGGCCAGGATGGCGGCGGCGCTGTCGAACTTGGCGATGGCCTGCTTGAGCCGCTCATAGTGGCTGGCGACGGTTTCGGGCGCATGGCCGGGCGCGCCATGCCCGATGGCCGCCACGACGGCGGAAGTGATCAAGTCCATGCGCTACCTGCCTTTCAGGTCAATCTGGATTAAATATCAACCCATATTGCCATAAAAGCACGCGAAAAGCGACTTGTCCAGCATCGCGCGCAGGCGGTGCGCGGCAGATCAATGCTGCTTGTCGTCGCTGAACTGCTGCGCCAACGATTGCAGCGGTGCCACGGTCAGGCCGCCGCGGCTCACGTGCTCGGGAATGGCCACGCGCACGGGCTTGCTGTGCATGTTGGCGGACGACAGCACGTTCGTCGTCGTCTCGGGCGCCGCGTTCCACACGGGATCGACGATGCCTTCGAACACCTGTTTCAATTGCTCGCCCCACGTGTCGCGGATCATGCGGAAATACTGGTTCTTTTCATCGATGGTGACAAAGCGCGTGACGGCAAGGCTGCCCGTCTCGTAGACGAGCAGGTCGAGCGGCAAGCCGACGGAAATGTTCGAGCGCAAGGTCGAATCCATGGAGATCAGCGCGCACTTGGCCGCCTCGTCCAGGCGCGTGAACGGATTGACGACCCGGTCGATGATGGGCTTGCCATATTTCGCTTCGCCGATCTGGAAATACGTGTTTTCATCATGCGATTCGATGAAATTGCCGGCCGAATACACCTGGAACAGGCGGCAGCGCTCGGCGCCTATCTGCCCGCCCAGAATGATGCTGACGTTGAAATCGATGCCGCAGTCGGCCAGGGCTTTCGCTTCGCGCAGGTGCACGGTGCGCACGGCTTCGCCCACGATACGGGCTGCATCGTACATGCTGGCCACGTTCCAGATGCTGCGCCCGTCCGCATCCACGTGTTCGGAAACAATCTGGCGGATCGCCTGCGAGATCGACAAATTGCCGGCCGTCATCAGGACCAGCATGCGGTCGCCCGGGTTTTCGAACACGCTCATCTTGCGGAAGGTGCCCACCTGGTCCACGCCGGCGTTGGTGCGGGAGTCGGACAGGAAGACCAGGCCTTCGTTCAGGCGCATGCCTATGCAATAAGTCATCGTCGTAAATCAAATCAAAAGGGGAAGCATTTTACACCAGCCGGGCCCGGCATACCGCCGGCAAGGCCCGGCCAGCCTCATTCCTGCCTGTTTACACGGGCACGATCTGCACATCGACTCTTAACGTTTCCGTGCCGCCACCCTGGCGCACGCCGCGCACGGGGGCCGCCGAATCGTAATCGCGCCCGATGGCCAGGCGGCAATACGCATCCGTCATCAGCCGCGCATGCGTGACGTCGATGCTGACCCAGCCCGCGAAATCCGTGTCTTCGGCCCACGCGTCGACCCAGGCATGGCTGGCCGCGTGCCCTGTCGTGCCCGGATCGATATAGCCGGACACATAGCGTGCCGGGATGCCCCAGGCGTGGCAGCAGGCGAGGAACAGGTGGGCGTGATCCTGGCACACGCCGCGTCCCAGGGCCAGCGCGTCGCCGGCCGTGGTGGTGACCATGGTGGCGCCGCTTTCATACGCGACCTTGCCGACGATGTGCTCGGCCAGGCGCAGCAGATGGCCCGTGCCCGCCGTCACGCTCCGGTCCGGCAGGCTGGCGGCCGCCAGGTCGAGAATGGCGGGATCGGCCTGCGTCAGCGGCGTCGGCATGGTAAACAGCAAGGGCGACAAGGTGTCGATCAGGTTCAGCCGTCCCTTGTGCGGGTAGATGGTTTCCACCACGCCATGCGCCACCAGGCTCAGGGAGTGATGGCTACCGTTAATCGTCAGCATGTGCGACAAGTTGCCGTAGGCATCCGTGTAGGCGTGGCACTGGCCCGGCGTCGTGATTTGCCAGGACAGGGCGCGCTGCTGCGGCTCGATACGCGGCGTCAGGTGCAGCTGCTGGATGGTGTAGGCCAGCGGCGCACTATAGGCGTAATGGGTTTCGTGGCGGATCGTGAGCTGCATCAGGCCGCCAAGGGAACAAGGAAGTCGCGGCTGACCCGGTTGCCCAGGTCATTGATGTTTTCTAGAAACTCCGTCAGGGTCAGATGCAAGCCCGCCTTCATGATGTCGTCGATATGGCCGAATTTCAGTTCCGCGTGCAATTTGCCGGCGAAGCGCTCCGTATCGGCCGAGACATCGTTGCGGATATGTTTCAGGTTTTCCACCACGTCATCCATGCAGGCCAGGAGCGACCTGGGCATGTCCCCGCGCAGCATCAGCAATTCCGCCACCCGTTCCGGGGTGATCACGTCGCGGTAGACCTTGCGGTAGATCTCGAAGCCCGAGACGGAGCGCAGCAGGGCCGCCCAGTAATAAAAGTCGCGCTGGGTGATGTCTTTCGACGTGTCGCGCGCGCCGTGGAACTTCACGTCGAGGATGCGCGCCGTGTTATCGGCCCGCTCGAGGAAGGTGCCCAGGCGAATGAAGTGGATGGCCTCGTCCTTGAGCATGGTGCCCAGGGTCACGCCGCGCGACAGGTGCGAGCGGTACTTGACCCACTCGAAGAACTGGCTGGGGTCCGTTTCCAGCAGATTGCTTTTCAAACGCTTCTGCATGTCGAGCCAGGTGGCGTTCTGGATTTCCCACACTTCCGTCGTCAAAGTCCCCCGCACGGCGCGGGCGTTTTCGCGCGCCCCCGTCAGGCAGGCGAGGATGGACGACGGGTTGTTCGGGTCGCGCACCATGAAGTCGAGCACGTCGCGCGTGTGGAAACGGCCATATTTGTGGTCGTACGCGCTTTGCAGCTCGGAAATACCCAGGGTGGCGCGCCAGCCTTGCTCCGCGTCCTGTTCGGACTGGGGCAGCATCGAGGTCTGCATATTGACGTCGAGCATGCGCGCCGTGTTTTCCGCCCGCTCCGTGTAGCGGGCCATCCAGAACAAATGATCGGCGGTGCGGCTCAGCATGTTTTCTCTCCTGCAAAAGCGGATGTGGCTTCCAGTACCCAGGTATCCTTGGTGCCGCCCCCTTGCGAGGAGTTGACCACCAGCGAACCTTCACCGAGTGCCACGCGGGTCAGGCCGCCGGGCACCATGGAAATCGTCTTGCCGGACAGCACGAACGGGCGCAAATCGATGTGGCGCGGGGCGATGCCGGCCTCGACATACGTGGGGCAGGCGGACAGGGCGAGTGTCGGCTGGGCGATGTAGCCGCCCGGATTGGCCAACAGGCGCTGGCGGAAATCCTCGATTTGCGCGGCGCTGGACGCCGGCCCCACCAGCATGCCGTAGCCGCCCGCGCCATGCACTTCCTTGACGACAAGTTGCGCCAGGTTCGCCAGCACGTAGGACAAATCGGCGCTCTTGCGGCACTGGTACGTGGGCACGTTATTCAATATCGGCTCTTGCGACAGATAAAACTTGATCATGTCGGGTACAAAAGGATAGATCGACTTGTCGTCGGCCACGCCCGTGCCGATGGCGTTCGCCAGGGTCACCCGGCCGGCGCGGTACACGGACAGCAGGCCCGGCACGCCCAGGGACGAGTCGGAACGGAAGGCCAGCGGGTCGAGGAAGTCGTCGTCCACACGGCGGTAGATCACGTCGACTCTCTTGGGGCCGCGCGTCGTGCGCATGTAGACGGAATTGTCGTTGACGAACAGATCCTTGCCTTCCACCAGTTCCACGCCCATCTGCTGGGCCAGGAAGGCGTGCTCGAAATAGGCGGAGTTGTACATGCCGGGCGTCATGACGACGACCGTGGGGTCATCGACGCCCATGGGCGCGACGGAGCGCAGGTTGTCGAGCAGCATGTCCGGGTAATGGTCGACGGGCGCGATGCGGTTGCGCGCGAACAGTTCCGGGAACAGCCGCATCATCATCTTGCGGTCTTCCAGCATGTAGGATACGCCGGACGGCACGCGCAGATTGTCTTCCAGCACATAGAATTCGCCCTGGCCCGCGCGCACGATGTCGACGCCGGCGATGTGGGCGTAAATGTCGGAGGCGACGGAAATGCCCTGCATTTCCGGGCGGTACTGGGCATTCTTGTAGATTTGCTCGGCAGGAATGATGCCCGCCTTGATGATGTTTTGCTCATGATAAATATCATGGATAAACATGTTCAAGGCTTGCACGCGCTGCACCAGGCCCGTCTGCATCTGCGCCCATTCGGCGGCGGGGATGATGCGGGGGATGGTGTCGAACGGAATCAGGCGTTCCGTGCCGGCATCGTCGCCGTAGACGGCGAACGTGATGCCGACCCGGCGGAACGTCAGGTCGGCCTCGGCCCGCTTGCGGGCGATGGTCTCGGGGGATTGCTGCTCCAGCCAGTTGCTGAATTCACGATAGTGTTCACGTACCTTGCTGTCCGTACCCACTTCATTTGCAGTCATTTCATTGAAAAAATTTGCCATGTTGTGATTTCCCTTGAGCCGTGTCTGACTATAGCTCAGCAGGAAGCGTGCCAATGCCGCACACCTGAAAGTGTGTAAAAAATGACCATTTTTGTGGCATAAATCCGTCATCCGCACCGTATTGGTGCGTTACTGCGCGGAAAGTGCCGGTGTTGGGGCAGGTAGCGGTGAGCTCAAGCGTCGGGCGTGACGAAGGGGCGGCAATCGATGGGCAGGTCGATGGTAAACGTGGTGCCCGTTTCCGGCGCGCTGTCGACCAGCGCGCTGCCGCCGTGGCTTTCCGCCACATTTTGCACGAAAGGCAGGCCGATGCCCCAGCCGGGCGCGCTGCCCTGGTGTTCGCGGCGCAGGTATTCGAAGATGCGCTCGGTCTGCTCCGGGGCGATAGTGCTGCCCGTGTTGTGCACGGTGAGTATCATGCGTTCGCGCAGGGTGTTGATGTGGATATGGATGGGGCCGTCGTCGCCGTACTTGAGGGCGTTGCCCACGAGGTTTTCCAAGGCGCGGCGCAGCGAATTCTCGCACCACCAGCCGGTGACGGACGCGCCCGTGACCTCGCACTTGCCCGGATGGCCCGTATTCACGCTGTCGGCCACCTGCCTTGCCAGCGGCAGGATATCGAAGCGATGCAAGACCAGCGGCAGCTTTTGCCCCCGGTGGTAGCTGAGCGTATCGAGCAATTCCTGGATCATCTCGTCGAGGCGCTTGCCGTGTTCGATGATTTTCGACGCCAGGGCCGGCACGTCGAGCTGCTGCGCTCGCCGCTGCAGCAGCTGGGCGCTGTTGAGCATGACGGAGAGGGGATTGCGCATATCGTGCGACAGGCCAGCGGCGATGCGCCGCTGGAAGCTTTCATGCATGGCCGTAAATTCCAGGATGGCTTCGCGGATGCCCGTATCGATCGAGGCATTGATCACCTTCCAGTCGCGGCGCCGCAGCGGCACGCCCGCGTCGAGGGCCGCATCGGCGAAACAGTCGCGGAAGATCTGGTATTCCTGGATCACCTGTTCCGGACCATAGCTGGTCATGCGCGCCCGTTCGTTGCCGTGCACGGCCGGTGCGTTGGTGTTACTGGTGGCATCGTCGCGCGGATAGCCTGGCGTCAGCGCTTCGGCCAGGTTATCGAAGAAGGCGGGCAAGGTGTTGATCAATATGGGTGTCAGCAAGGCGTCGGCGCCGCGCACCTTGGCACGCACCTCGTGTTCCCACTGCGTAAGCACGGCATCACGCATGCTGAAGATGCGCCGCGTGCGGGCGGGCATGTCCAGCACGTGCATTTTCTGGTCAGAGGCATAGGTCATCGCAGCTCTCCATCGACAGCACGGCACCCGCGCGGTGAAAAGCGGGAGGTACAGTATCCTCCAAATCGGCGTGCGGGTGGTGTTCAATTCGGCGCGTCGGCGCCTGTCATGACGGCGCTCAAATGACCGAGGGCTGTATCCCATTGCTCCAGCGAAAAGTTCTGCGGATCGTCATGGCCATTCGCATAGCCCGTATCGAGCACGGCGTGGAAGGCGGGGATCAGCCACGTGCCCTTGCGCACGCTGGCGGCGATGTACAGCAGGGCCAGCCGCTCGTATTGCGCGGGCGTAAAACCGGGATCGGGCGCCAGTCCATCGTTGCCCTTGCCGCCGCCGGGCACGGAGTTGCGCGGCTGCACCAGTTCCACGTGCAGGAACAGGCCCGTCAGCGACGGCTTGTCCTTTTCCAGCTTGCTGGCGTAGCTGGCCGTGCCGAAGTCGCGCACGGCCAGGGAGCCGCCCAGGCGGTTGACATAGACATGGCCTTTCGGGCCGCCGCCCAGCGCGGGATTGCGTAGATTGAAATCGTTGAAATCCCAGCTGGCGTCGTTGATGTGGCCGGGAATGGGCTCCAGCAGGAAATTCGGATAGCTGGTGTCGTGGATGACGAAATAGCGGGCCATGGGCGCGGCCAGCCGGCCCACGGCGCGCGACAATGGCGCATCGACGGCACCGCCCACGTCCGCCTCGCTGATCGATTGCTGCGCCAGCCACGCGCGCAGCTTGGCCGGCGCGATGCCCGTGCGCTGGCCGATGCGGGTGGCAAGAAACGCCGGCAGCGGCGCGCTGTCGCCCAGGCGCGCATACAATTTCACTGGACGCAGCAAACACGTGGCTTGCGCCCGCGCATCGCCCTGGAAGCCGCTTTTCCAGGCGGCATACGGGCAGGCCGCCTGCTTTTGGGCTGCGGCGGGCAGGGCAGTGGCGATCAGCAATAGCAGGGCAGGGATTCTCATGCGGGCATTGTCGCCGAAGCGCCGCTTGCGGCACAGGCGCACACGCGAAAAAAAGCTGCCCGAAGGCAGCTTTCGTGACGGCATGGACTGCCAGCTCTTTAAAATGCCACGCTACCCGAGACGACGAAGGTGCGCGGTGCGGCCAGCACCAGGCTGCCCGCGTCGAACGAAGAGACGGCCGAGGCCCAGTAGCTGCGGTCGGCCACGTTGTCGATGCGCGCGCGCAAGGTCACGTCATGGCCCGCCACCTGCGTCAGGTAACGGGCGCCGATGTCGACGCGGGTCCACGATGGCAATTGCTTGCTGTTGGCCAGATCCGCATACTGCGTCGACGTGTAGACGGTACGGGCGTTCAGGCTCAAGCCTGGCGCGTTGGGAACGTCCCATTCGCCACCCACGCTGAGCTGTGTCTTTGGCGCGCCGATGGCATTCTTGCCATTGTTGGCCGGCTTGTCCGTCTTGCGCTGTTCCGTATCGAGCCAGGTTAGGCCGCCCAGCAGGCGCACGCCCGCCATCGGCGTGCCGAAGACGGACAGTTCCAGGCCCTGGTTGCGCTGTTCGCCCGACAGGGTGGCGCGCGAGCCGACCACGGCCGGCAAAGGCTTGGCGGTGGAAAACAGGGCGGCGCTCATGCCCAGCCTGCCGCCGTCATACTTGATGCCGATTTCCTTCTGCTTCGATTTGTAGGGCGAGAAGACTTCGCCTTTGTTGCTCAGTGGCACGTCATTCTTGCCATCAAAATAGGTGCCGCTGGCAACGGGGCCCTTGACCAGCGCCTCGATGTAGTTGGCGTACAGCGACACGTTCTTGCTGGCCTTGTAGACGATGCCGGCCACGGGTGTCGTGGCGCTCTTGTCATAGCTGGAATATTGCACGGCCGTGCCGTAGGCATACGCGGCGTCGCGGATCTGCTGGCGGCGCAGGCCCACGGTCAGCAGCAGGCGGTCGTCGAGGAAGGCCATGGTATCGGCCACGGCGTAGCTGCTGAGGATGGTTTTTTGCGTCAGGCGCGGATCGCTCATCACGCCACCCGAGTTGGCGGACAGGGTGGGCGGCATGGCCACGTCCAACGGACGGTAGATATTCGTCGGCAAGCCCGCGTAGTCGCTGATCGCATACGCATTCTTCGCCTCGTTCCAATGGCCGGACCAGCTGGCCACCAGAGTGTGCCGGACGGCGCCCGTCGTGAGCTTGCCGCGGATGCCCAGCTCGCCCGTGCGGATTTCCTGCTTGCGCGCATTGTCGAAGCGGTACACGCTGGCATCGCCATTAAGCGAGGTCAACGTCGGTTGGGCCAGGCTGTTCGACTCCTTCGTCGAACGGCTGCCGAACGCGGCCCAGGCCACGACATCCTTGGCCAGGTCCACTTCGGCGCGCGCCGTGCCGAACACATCGTGTTCCTTCGAATAGCTCCACGGCTGGGCAAAGTTCTTCGACGCATCGGGCGCGCCCGGCAAGGCCGTCAGGCTGCCCGTGTTGATGGAAGGGCGCGGCGCCGTCAGATCGAAATTCTGGTAGCCGGCATCGGCCGACAGGCGGTAGCCGCGGCCGCGATAGTCGAGGCCGACGGAAAACATGCCCACGTCGTGGTCTTCGCGCTTGATGCTGGTCTCGCCCTGGCGCTTGGCGGCGTTCACGCGCACGCCAAATTCCTGGTTGTCGCCAAAGCGGCGCGCCACGTCGATGGCCGCATAGGCGTGGCCGCCCGATTCCACGCCCACCGTCAGTTCCGTCAACGGCGTGTTGCCGGCGCGCTTGGGCATCAGGTTGATGGCGCCGCCGATGCCGCTGCCGCCCGGCGCCGCGCCGTTGAGAAAGGCGCTGGCGCCACGGAACACTTCCACGCGCTCGAGCAATTCCGGCGAAACATATTGACGGGGCAGCACGCCGTACAGGCCGTTGTAGGCCACGTCGTCCGAATCGAGGGCGAAACCGCGGATGACATATACTTCCTGGAAATTGCCATAGCCGCGCGACATGCGCACGGCCGCATCGCTTTGCAGCAAGTCGCCCACGCTGCGCGCCTGCTGGTCGGCAATGAATTGCTGGGTATAACTGGTGCTGCCGAATGGCGAATCCATCATGTCCACGGACCCGAGGATACCCATGCGCCCGCCACGCGCCACCTGGCCACCCGCATACGCCTTCGACAAGCCTTCCGCCGACGCATCGGCCGAGGCATTGACGACAATGGTCGGCATGGTTTGCGCGCCGCTGTCTGCCGGAACGGTTTGGGCATGAGCGGCGGCGCTGGCCAGCAGGAATGCGGCCAGGGCGAACGGGGTAGGGACGAGGTGGAAGGAGCGCATGGTGTTATCTGGATATTAATGAGAATGATTATCATTATATTCCAGCGCGGCGACATGCGTGGGAAAGTGTGAGAAAGCGATCAAAAAGTCGCCATTTGTACAACAACCGGCAAGCCGCGGTACTGGAATCTGGCAGGAAAAGGGGCGTCAACCGATACCTTATGGATTTATTAATGCCTATGGTCAAGTTTCGCTAAAATGGGTTATCGCGCCCCGCGCCCACAGGAAACCGCATGCCATTGCTCCGCCATCTACAGTCCGCTTCCATGCGCATGCGGGAGGGCTTGAGCCTGAAGGGCGCGGCCGTCGTGCTGATCCTGGCCATGCACGTGCTGGGTCTTTATTTCCTGCTCCTGCCGCCGCGGCAACTCAAGCAATACACGGAAGTGGCTTTCATGACCCTGCTGCCGCCCCGGCCAACGCCGCAGGCGCCGCCGATGCCCTTGCCCATGCCGGTTCCCATGCCGCGTGCGCGTGGCGCTGTGCCGCCTGTCGCGCCGTCCGCCATCGTTGCGCCACCGGCCGTCGCAGCGGAAGCCATCACCGTTCCCGCCGAGGAGTTTCCTGCCGCACCCGCCACGGCGCCGTCCGTCGGAGACTTGCGCACGCGCGCCCGGCTGGCCGCAGGCGCCGCCGACAAGGCCTTGCGCGGCGAGCTCAAACAAGACAAGCCATGGCTGGCCACGGCCGAACTCAAGAGCGACAGCACCTTCCAGAAGCTGGTCGCCTCCGCCTGGCGCGGCGGCCCCGTCATCCGCGTGGAAGAATACCTGACGGCCGACGGCCGCCCCGTCACGCGCGTCGTCAGCGCTGGCGGGGCCACGTGCTTTGGCCTGGACGCCAACCCGGGCGCGGGCGCCGACCCGTTCAAGACGGGCGGCAAGGTCAAAAGAGTGCCTTGCCCGGGTTGATGCGGTCTGGCAATCTTCGTGGCGTCGCCCGTCGGCTTGCGCCCGTTGGGCCAAGCCGACCTACGTTTCAGATGTGTAGGTCAGATTAGCGCAGCGTAATCTGACAGGTTGCGCGGCGGCGCTTGTCGGCTTACGCCCGTTGGGCTAAGCCGACCTACGCATGATGCAAGCGTGATCCATGCCAGGCAAAGACCGCACGGCGTACAGGGTTTTAGGGGCTGTAACAGGGTATGCCATCCCCGGCGTGGCCTCAAATATGCTAAGTTGCGTCTGCAATTCATGTGACACGACCCAGGACGCCCATGCCACCCGAACTCCTCATTCTCGCTCCCAGCCCTTCGGCTGCCGTCAACGCGCAGCTGGAACAGCAATATAGTTGCAACCACGCCTGGCAAGTGCCGGCGGACGAACGCCACGCCTGGCTGGCCGAGCGCGCGCCGTCCATCCGCGCCGTCGTCACGACGGGCGCGCTGGGCTTGAACGCCACCGACATGGGTTTGCTGCCCGCGCTGGAAATCGTCGCCGTCAATGGCGTGGGCCTCGATGGCGTGGCGCTCGACGTGGCACGCGAACGGGGCATCGCCGTCACCACCACGCCGAACGTGCTGACGGACGACGTGGCCGACGCGGCGCTGGCCTTGCTGCTGGCCAGCGCGCGGCACATTGTGGCGCTCGACCGTTTCGTGCGCGACGGCGGCTGGGAGCGCCGCGAGGCCATCACCCCGGCATCTAGCCTGCGCGGCAAGACGGCCGGCATCTTCGGTTTCGGCCAGATCGGGCAAGCCATCGCGCTGCGCCTGGCCGCTTTCGGCATCCACGTCCGCTATTTCCAGCCGCGCGCCATTGCCGGCACCGACGTGCCGCGCGCCGAATCGCTGCTGGCCCTGGCGCAGGAAAGCGATTATCTGATCGTCTGCGCACCGGGCACGCCGGCCACGCGCAAGATCGTCGACCGCACCATTCTCGATGCGCTCGGTCCGCAAGGCACCCTGATCAACATCGCCCGTGGCGCGCTGATCGACGAAGACGCCATGATCGCCGCCTTGCAGGATGGCCACCTGGGCGCAGCCGGCCTCGACGTGTTTGCGGACGAACCGCGCGTACCAAACGCCTTGCGCGCCTTGCCCAACGTCGTGCTGACGCCCCACGTGGGCAGCCTGACCGTGGAAACGCGCCATGCGATGGGGCAACTGGTCGTCGATAACCTGGCCGCGCACTTTGCCGGCTTGCCCTTGTTGACACCCGTAAAGTTATAAAGTCCAGGATCAACCGTTTTAATCAAGCATGAATGAAAGAGTAGCTATGGAATTGACAAAATCGCTGTTGCGCACGCGCGGCGGGTTGGACAGCGGCAAGGTGGGCATGATCGAGCTGTTCTTCGATCTCGTGTTCGTGTTTGCCGTCACGCAGCTGTCGCACGGCTTGCTGGCCCACCTGAGCGCCATGGGCTGGCTGCAGACGGGCTTGCTGCTGATGGCCGTCTGGTGGGTGTGGATCTTTACGTCGTGGATCACCAACTGGCTCGACCCCGAACGCATACCCGTGCGCATCAGCCTGTTCGCGCTGATGCTGGGCGGCCTGATCATGTCGGCCTCGATTCCCGAAGCGTTCGGCACGCGGGGCCTGGCCTTTGCTGGCGCCTACGTCGCCATGCAGGTGGGGCGGCCCCTGTTTGCCTGGTGGGCCGTGCGCCATGAAGCGCTGTCGCGCCGCCGCAATTTCCAGCGCATTGCCCTGTGGGCGGTGTTGTCCGGCATCTTCTGGATCGCCGGCGGCGTCGCGTCGCCCGAGCAGCGCATCTTCTGGTGGATGCTGGCACTGGCGATTGACCTGGCCGGCCCCTGGATGCAGTTCGGCCTGCCTGGCCTGGGCCGCTCGACGACGGCCGACTGGGACGTCGATGGCAGCCACATGGCCGAGCGCTGCGGCCTGTTCGTCATCATCGCCCTCGGTGAATCCCTGCTGGTGACGGGCGCCACGTTCGCGGGCCTGGAATGGACGGCCGCCAACTGGCTGGGCTTCCTGTCGGCCCTGGTCGGCAGCATCGCCATGTGGTGGATTTATTTCGACACGGGCGCCGAGGCGGGCCACCACCGCATCGCCCACTCGAAAGACCCGGGCCGCATCGCCCGCAAGGCCTACACGTATATCCACGTGCTGATCGTGGGCGGCGTGATCGTCAGCGCCGTGGCCGATGAACTGGCCCTCGTGCATCCGGACGAAGCGAGCTTCGCCGGCATCAGCGCCTTGCTGGGCGGCCCGATCCTGTATTTGCTGGGCAATGCCCTGTTCAAATGGGTCAGCAGCGAGCGCGCCGCGCCGCCACTGTCGCATCTGCTGGGCATTTTGATCATCCTGGCGCTGATCCCGATGGCCTACGGCCGCCTGTATTCGCCGCTGACCCTGGCCTGCATCACCAGCTGCGTGCTGGTATTGGTGGCCGTGTGGGAACATATGGCGCTGCGCCGTCCGCCACCGGAGATCGATCCCTGATGCTTGCTTAGCCGGGCGGCGCGATGCCGTCCGGATCGCTGCGGGTATCGAGCTGCAGCTGCAAGAATGCCAGGTCCAGCCAGGCGCCGAACTTGGTGCCCACCTGGCGCATCAATCCCACTTCCTCGAAGCCCAGCTGCTTGTGCAGGGCGATCGAGCCGGCATTGCCCGCTTCGATGCCCGCCACCATCACGTGCTTGCCCAAGCCGCGCGCCCGCGCTATCAATTCCACCATCAAGGTCTTGCCGACGCCGGCGCCGCGACTGTCGGCGCGCACGTACACGGAATGCTCGACCGTATGCCGAAAACCCTCGAACGGGCGCCAGTCGCCAAACGAGGCGTAGCCAGCGACCTTTCCCTCCGCATCGATGGCGACGAGCACCGGGTAGCCGGCCCGTTGGCGGTCGGCCAGCCAGGCGGCGCGGTTGGCCGCATCGACCGTACGTTCATTCCAGATGGCCAGGGTATTGCTGACGGCATCGTTGTAGATGGCCAGTATGGCCTCGATATCGCCCGCATGGGCATCGCGTATCTGCATGTTGCTCTCCTCGTCAAGCGTCTACTATAATGGACAAATCATAGATTGCCGTCCACCGCTTGTCCAATAAAATCCAAATGGAAGCCAATACATGTCCACTAAACCAGACGAATTGAACCAGCGCATCGGCGCCAGGGTGCGCCTCGAGCGGGAAAACCTGGGCTGGTCGCTCACGGACCTGGCGGCCCGCTCGGGCGTGTCGCGCGCTATGGTGCACAAGGTGGAGCGGGGCGACTGCAGCCCCACGGCCACCTTGCTGGCGCGGCTGTCGGGCGCCTTCGACCTGAGCATGTCCGAGCTGATCGCCCGCGCCGAGATGCGGGCGGGGCGCTTGCTGCGCAAGACGGAACAACCGGTGTGGATCGACCCGCAGAGCGGTTATGTGCGGCGGCACGTGTCGCCCGCGTCCGACATGCCGCTCGACCTCGTGCATATTTCCTTGCCGCCGGGCGCCGTGGTGGCCATGCCGGCTGCCGCCTATGTGTCGCGGCGACAACTCATCTGGTCGCTCAGCGGCAGCCTCGTCTTCATCGAAGGAGAGACGCGCCACGTGCTGGATGAGGGCGACTGCCTGGAGCTGGGGCCGCCCACCGACTGCGTGTTCCGCAATGAAACGGCCACCGCCTGCACCTACGCCGTGGCAGTCTTGAAGAGCAACTGAGGTCAAGCCAGCGCCGCCGTGCGCAGCTGGGCAATGAAGGCGCGCGCGGCGGGCGCCTGTTCGTGGCGGCGGAAGGCCACGGCGATTTCCGAGCTGATCTGCGGCCCTGCGAGCTCGCGGAACACGACGCCCGGCAATTGCACGCTGGCCATCACGGAATGGGGTACGATGGCGCAACCGACGCCCAGCGACACTTCCGTCAGCACGGCCACCAGGCTACCCGGGCGCGACACCACCTGCGCCGCAAAGCCGCCGCGCCGGCTCACTTCCAACGTTCCCAATTCCTGTTCCGGCACGATGAACGCCTGCTGCGCCAGCGCGGCCGCCGCCGCCACATCAAACAACGCCATCGGGCTGTCCGCCTGCACGGCCAGCACGAAGCGATCGCGCAGCAAGACCACGCTGTCCAGTCCGTCCGGCAAGTGCAGGGGCGGGCGCACGAAGGCCAGGTCGACCCGGCCCTGGTCCAGCAAGCCGGGCAGGGCATCCATCGCGTATTCGCGCGCACCGATGTGAATGCCGGGGTGGCCGGCGCGAAAGCGGGCAAACTGGTCTTGCAGCACGCCGGAATACGCGGCCGAGGCCACGTAGCCGATTTCCAGCCGTCCCAGTTCGCCCCGTCCGGCCCGCCGCGCCACTTCCCGCGCCTGCGCCAGCTGCCCCAGCGCCCGCGTGGCTTCCAGCACGAACAATTCGCCGGCGGCCGTCAGGGACACGGCGCGCTTGCTGCGCTGGAACAGCCGCGTGCCCAGCAACTGCTCCGTTTCCTGCACCTGCTTGGTCAGGGCGGGCGGCGAAATACCGAGTTCCGCGGCGGCCCGCGCGAAGTGCAGGCTGTGCGCCACGGCCAGCACGCAGCGGAAGTGCCGCAGTTCCATCTCTTTGTCTGTATTCACCATGGGTAAATTATAAGGCGGCTGTCTTATAACAGGAAATAATACAAGCGTGCTTACAATCGGGACATGAAGAAACCCAACTGGACTTTATATACCTGCTCGGGCGTCTGCGCGCTGATCATGCTCGACACCAACGTCGTGGCCGTCTCCTTGCCGTCGATCGCCCGCTCGCTCAACGCCAGCTTCGTCGATGTGGAATGGGTGGTCAGCGCCTACATGCTGGCGTTCGCCTCGTTCCTGCTGCCGGCCGGCAGCATCGCCGACCGCCTGGGACGGCGCAGGGTCATGCTGTTCGGCCTGGCCGTGTTCGCGCTGGCGTCGCTGCTGTGCGGCCTGGCGTGGACGCCGTTCGTGCTCAACGTGGCGCGCGCCATCAAGGGACTCGGTGCCGCGCTGCTGCTGACCTCCGCCCTGGCCGTCATCGGCCACACGTTTCACGCGGAAAAGGAGAGGGCGCGCGCCTGGTCCGTGTGGGGCGCGGCCATGGGCGTGGCCATGACGGTGGCGCCGCTGCTGGGCGGCCTGATCACGAGCGCCATCAACTGGCGCTGGATTTTCTACCTGAACCTGCCCGTCGTCGCCATGTTGATGTGGCTGGTAGGCAAGCACGTGGATGAATCGAAAGATGCGTCCAACGCCAGTTTCGACCCGCTCGGCGCGGCATTATTCTCCGCCGGCCTGTTCGCCATCATCTGGGGCTTGATCGACGCCAGCGTGGCGGGCTGGTCCAGCCGCGCCACCGTGCTGCGCTTTGTCGCGGGCGCGGCGCTGCTGGCCGTCTTCATCGCGGTGGAACGGCGCCAGCGCGCGCCCATGGTCGATCTGTCGCTGTTTGGCCGGCGCGTGTTCGTTGGCGCCGTGCTGGGCATGTTCGGCTATGCGATCGCCGCGCAAGTGATGATGACCTTTTTGCCCCTGTATTTGCAGAACGCCTTCGGCTTTTCCGCCGTGCTGGCCGGCTGCGCCATGCTGCCGTTTGCCGTCGCCATGGTGGTGCTGTCCCGTCTGGCACCGCGCGCCATGCGTCATCTGGACGACCGCGGCATTCTGGTGACGGGCTTGCTGATCGTCGCTGTCGGCAACGTGGCCACGGCCCTGGCCGCCGCCAGCCTGCAGTATGGCTGGGTTGCGGTGGGCATGGTCGTTACGGGGGCGGGGGCGGGGTTGCTGAACGGCACGACGCAAAAAGCCATCCTTGCCTGCATTCCGCGCGAGCGCACGGGCATGGGCTCGGGCATCAGCACGACGACGCGCTTTGTCGGCATCGTGCTGGCCGTGGGCGCGCTGGGCGCCGTGCTGGCCATGCGCACGGCCGCCTCGTTCGACAAGCTGGCGTGGCTGCACGGCTTGAAGGCGTCGCCCGAAATGATAGGACGTATCGTTGCCGGCAATGCGGACGACGCCTTCGGCCAGCTGCCGCCCGCGATGCAGACCGTGGCGCAGGAAGCGGCGCGCCACGCCTTCATCGATGGCTTTGCCAGCGTGCTGTACCTGGCTGGCGCACTGGCGGCCGTGGTGGCGGCGCTCGTGTTCGTGCTGGCGCGGCCGCTGGAAAAAGTGTAACTGTTCAGCAATATCCGCGTGCGCAGCCTGCACTTGTAATATGATGCCATCGAGCAATACATAGCAATCATATAACTACCGCAGGTAATCACATGCGCAGAAAACGGATCATTATTACCAGCGTGCTGGTGGCAGTCATCGGCGTGGCCGCCCCCCTGAGCCTGGCCTTCTATCTGTCGTCCGTGCGCGCCGAGCAGGGCGAGCAGGAACGCCTGCGCCTGCTGGCCGGCTACGCGCTCGAGCGCGCCCACCGTTCGATCGCCTCGGCCAGCATGGCCCTGCGCAGCGCCGATGCGCTGGACCTGGCGCCGTGTTCGGAAGCGCATGTCCAGCAGTTGCGCCGCATCACCATCACCACGCGCAGCATTGACGATATCGGCTATGTGGAAAACGGCTTGCTCAAATGCACGTCCACCGGACTAGAGGAAGAACGCATCGCCGTCACGCCCGCCGACTTTACCCTGGACAATGGCATGGGCCTCGATTTCAACCTGCGCCCCGTCGTCAGCGGCGGCAAGCGCATGGTGGGGCTGTCCTACCGCGCCTATAAAGTGCTGATCGATCCCGTGCGCTTTTCCGACGTCATCGTCGACAACGATATCCAGATGGCCGTGGCCATCGGCAAGGGCGGCGTGCTCGACACCTTGCACCATCCGGACCCGGCACAGGTGCAGTCCCTGCTCGCCGGCCAGTCAGCGGCGGACAGCGTCATGCCGGACGACAGCATCCATGCGATCCTGTACCGCGATGGCTTGACGGCCGTCATGATCGAGCCGCGCAGCAAGCTCAGCGAGAGGCTGCGCCGCGAACAGTTGCTGCTCTTGCCGCTGGGCCTGTTGATGGCCGCCTTCATCGTCGGCATCGTCGTGTGGCTGTCGCGCCGCCGGCTGTCTCTGCGCGGCGAACTGGAAACGGCGGTCGAGCGGCGTGAATTCTTTGTCCACTATCAACCGATCATCGCGCTCGACACGGGCGTGTGCGTGGGTGCCGAGGCGCTGATACGCTGGCGCCGCCCCGACGGCAGCATGATACGCCCCGACCTGTTCATCCCCGTGGCCGAGGAGGCCGAACTGATACTGCCCATCACGGACCAGGTCATCGCTTGCGTGATTGCCGACATGCGCGCCGCGCTGCTGGCCGACCGCGAGCTGCACATCGCCATCAACTTGTGCGCCAGCGACATCGAAACGGGCCGGGTGCTCGACGTGCTGGAACGCGCGCTGGCCGGCACCGGCATCGAGGCGCAGCAGATCTGGCTGGAAGCGACGGAGCGGGGCTTCATCAACGTGGAAGCGGCCCGCGCCACCATCGAAAAGGCCAGGGCGCGCGGCCACGCGGTGGCCATCGACGACTTCGGCACCGGTTATTCCAGCCTGTCGAGCCTGCAAAACCTGCCGCTCGATGCCTTGAAAATCGACAAATCCTTCGTCGACACGATCGGCACGGACGCGGCCACCAGCAGCGTCACGCCGCACATCATCGCCATGGCCCGCACCTTGAACATGCTGATCGTGGCCGAAGGCATTGAAACGCAGCAGCAAGCCGATTATTTGTTGGAACGCAAGGTAGAATTCGGCCAGGGCTGGCTGTTTGCCAAAGCGCTGCCGGCTGCGGAATTCCTCACTTTTTACCGGGCGCGCCGCGCGCCATCGTCCACATGAAACAGCCACGCTTTCCCTATCCATTGCAGCCGCTGCGCGTACCGGGCGGCTGGCACATCACCGTCAATACCCTGTTCGAAGTGGAGCCTAGCCCCGATACCATGGAATGGTTCAGCAGCGCGCTGCTGCTGTGGGGCAGCTGCCGCGACAACGGTTACTGCTTCAATTCGCATTTTGAACCTGAGGACGATCCGCAGGGCGAATTCGTGCTGGAGATGGGCAAGGTGGAATACGACCGCCACGGCAAGATCGTCCAGGGCAGCGACGCCTTTCTCGGTGAATTTCGCACGCGCAGCAAGGCGGAATTTGTCGCGCGGGTCGAACAATTCATGCAAGACCCGGCAGCATGATTTTTACGGCTTGCGCGGCAAGACCACGTCCTGCCCGCCTTGTTTGAGCACGGCGCTGGCGATCTTGCCCGCGGCATCGCGTGTAAACGCCAGGTCCGCGTCGATGGCACGGAAGAAAAATTGGTCTTTCGCGCTGGCAAACAAGGGGGCGGATCCCATGCCCGTGCCGGCCGCTTCCAGGCCATTCTTGCCCAAGGTCACCGTCAACGTGAAATCCTTGTCCAATGGATACTCGCCCACGTACTCGGCCAGCGCGGCACGCGGCAGCGCGATGGCGGCCAGCGGCTTTTTCAACGGCGGCAAGGGCGTGCCGGGCAGCAGGGCGGACAAGCCCAGCGCGTCGATGGTGCGCGCCGTGTTCGTCAGCACCATCACGCCCCGCTTGCCGTCTGTTGTAAACGCCGCATAACTCGAGTAGCCGCCCGTCTGGCCGCTGTGCCAGGCGTAGGTCTGGCCCTGTTGCTGCTCCAGCAGCCAGGCCAGGCCGACTTTCGTATCGCTGTCGGGCGCCAGCGCACGCTGCGGCTGGATCGCCAGCGCATACGGGCGCAGCGGCTTGAACATATACGCTTGCAGGTAGGCGATCATGTCGCGCGCGCTCGAATACACGCCGCCGGCCGGCGCCACCACATTTAAATCCCAGGCGGGTGTCGGTTCGCCCGACAGCAAATGGCCGGGCGCCAGGCGCGCCAGCATGCCGTGCGTGGGTTTGTTTGAGGTGGAACGCATGCCCAGCGGCACGGCGATGCGCTTTTGCAGCAGCGCTTCATAGCTGGTGCCCGCCTGTGCCGCCAGGGCCGTGCCCAGCACGGCGTAGCCGATGTTCGAGTAGTCAAATGCCGTGCCCGGCGCATGCGGCAGGTGGTAGGCGGCAAGAAACTGCCGCTGTTTGGCTTCCGTGTAGTCAGCATACGGGTTGGCCGGATCCTTGGGCGCGAAGTTGTCTGGCAGGCGCGGCAGCGCGGAATAGTGCGTGGCCAGGTCGAGCACACTGATCGTCTTGCCGTCGAACGCAGGCACCGTATAGCCGGGCAATAATGCCGCCACCGGCTCGTCGAGTTTGACCTTGCCCTCGACGACGGCGTCGGCCAGCAGCAGGGCCGTCATGGTCTTGGTAACGGAACCGATCTGGTAGACGGTATCGGCGCCCGGCTTGACGCTCTTGCCTGCATGAACATGGCCAAAGCCGTACACGGCGCTGTCCTTGCCGTCGATGATGGCGATGACGATGCTCGGGTGCATGCCCGTGCGCGTGAGTTCCTCGGCGCGCTGGCGCACGGCGGCGTCCAGTACTGGCGCGGCCAGCGCGGCGCTGCCGAGCAGGCAAAGGGGAAGGAAAGTAAAAGCGGGTGTCATGGGGAACCTTGTCCTGGGTGGGCCGGATGCACGCCAGTGCCTGGGTAAGGTGTCTGGCATGTCAATTGCAGGATACGGCCGCAACATGAAGGTTGCCTGAGTTTTATGGCACTCTTGCCAGCATGCTAAGGCTTGCGTTTTCCCGGCAGGGCATGGCCGTTCTGGTGCAGGACGACGCCCGTGACGGCGCCTTGGGCGTCGCGCTGGAACACCAGCTGCGCCTCGACCACCTTGTAAAAGAAGGTGTCCTTCGCGCTGGCGTACACAGGTGCTTCAGGCTGGCCCGTGGCGCCCACCAGCAAGCCTTCCGGACCCTGGCGCACGCTGAGGACAAACGTGGGCGCCAGCGCATACTGGCCCGCATATTGCGCCAGTTCGGCCGGGGCGATGGCGATTTCCTTGGGCGCCGGGCCGTTCGGCGGCGGCAGGCTGCCGGGCAGCAGCACGCCCACACCCAGCCCATCGACGTCGCGCGCCGTGCTGCTCAGCACCACCACGCCCCGCTTGCCATCCAGGGTGTAGCCGGCAAAGCTGGCATAGCCGCCTGTCTGCCCGTTATGCCAGGCGAAAGGCCGGCCCTTGACCTGGTCCAGCATCCACGCCAGCCCGATCTTTTTCACGCCATCGCCTTCGCCGGCCAGCACCTGCTGCGGCCGCACGGCCAGTTGCTGCGCCGGACTGGTCGCCAGTATGTACGATTGCATGTAGGCAATCATGTCGCGCGCGCTGGAGCGCACGGCGCCGGCTCCCGCGATGGCCTGGAAATCCCAGTTCGCGGCCGGCTTGCCATCGGCCAGGTGACCCGGCGCCAGTCGCGCGCGCAGGGCGGGCGTGCCTGCCGTAAAAGTCGAGACCATGCCCAGCGGACGGAAAATGCGGGCTTGCAGCAGTTCCTCGTAAGACATGTTTGCCTGCGTGGCCAATGCCGTGCCCAGCAAGCCATACCCCAGGTTCGAGTATTCATAGGCGGCGCCGGGCGCGCGCGTCAAGGTATGGCCAGCCAAAAAGGTGCGCAACTGCGCCTCGCCATAGCCGGCGTAGGGATTGGCCATGTCCGCCGGCGCCAGGTTGGCGGGCAGGCGGGGCAAGCCGGAAAATTGCGTGGCCAGCTGGCCCACGGTGATTTGCCGGCCAGCCAGCGTGGGGATGGCGTAGCCGGGCAGCAGCTCGGCCACCGGCTGATCCAGCCGGGCCTTGCCCGCCACGACCGCGTCGGCCAGCAGCAGGCCCGTCATGGTTTTCGTCACGGAGCCGATTTCATACACGGTGTCGGCATCGGGTACGCCCGAGTCGCCTGGCCGCGCGCGGCCGAAGCCATACACGGCGCTGTCCTTGCCGTCGATCACGGCGATGACCAGGCTGGCATGCTTGCCGTCACGCACCAAGTTTTCCGCCCGCTCCCGCATGGTGGCGTCGAGCGTGGGGGCGGCCAGGGCCGCGGCGCCGGACAGGGACAGAATGGGCAACAGCAGAGTGCGCAGGCGTGGGGGCATCGTGGTTCCGTCAGGTCAATGATTGATGGGAAGACAGCATAGCATCTGCGCTGTAAAGATGACTGTTTTGGCAAGATGGCGGCGTTGCCATTGCCAGCAGCGCCGCCAGCTGCGCGCGCATGCCGTCGGCCATGCCATGTAGCAATTCGCCGCGCCGCCGCGCATCGGCGCGCTTTTTCGATGGCACGTCGGCCAGGTCGGGCGCCCGGTACGGCGCGCACGGCAAGTGATAATTGCCGTCGCGCATACGCAAGGCGTGCAACTCCTGCCACGCCAGGTCGTAGTCGGCGGCGATATGGCGCCGGCGCCGCGCATTCAGGGCGATGCGGTTGTCATTGCTGATCAAAAACAGGTTATTGCAGGCAAAAAAATCGCCGAAATCGCGCAAGGCCGTCACCATCAGGTTTTTCGGACGGCAACCGTGCAGCGCCCGCGTGGCTTCCTTGACGGCCAGCTTGCCCGCTTCCGAGCGCAAGCCTTGCAGCGCGCCCAGCTGCAGTGAGACGCCATCGGCGCGCGGCACGAATAAAAAGCTGGCCAGGTACAAAGGCTGGCCGTCGCGCGTCAGGCGCAGGCACAGTTCGCCTTCACGGTAGCTGTCGTGGATGGCCGTCAGCTGCAAGCGGTACAGCGCCCCGTCCTTGCCTTCGAAGGCGGCCAGCACCACAGGTCCGCACGCGGCACGCTCGACCAGCGCGCGGGCGCCGGCCTGCCACAGGAAGCGGTAGTGTCCTTCCAGCAAGGCCAAACGATCCGCGCAACCGAGCTGGCGCGAAGCGTAAGGACGGTAAATCTTGAAGCGCAGGCACGGGTGCAGCTGCGCCAGCGAGTTCAAGCCCGGCATGCTGCCGAGGAAGGCGTGCCAGCGCGTGCGCTGGCGGGGAAAGAAGAGGGCGCCCAGCGCCGCTTTCAGGCGGTGGCCGCTGGCGGGAGGCTGTGTCACTGCGGGCGTCACGGCGGCGCCGTGGCGCAAGGTTAAAGCGATGTCATTCATGGTTCTGCCGGAAAAGGGCAGGCGCTGCACAATGAGAGCCTTGCCAACATGAATGCTACGCGGGCCAGGTGAAGTTCATATTAAGAAGCTATCCCATGGGTATTTAGAGGATGGCAACTAAACATTTGCCTTCTGGCAATATAGACGGTTATGCTCGCCGCACCTTGATACGATGACTGACGCCTCTCATGAACCACCGCCATTTGCTTGCCATCCCCGTATTGCTCGCGACACTGGGCGTCCAGGCGCAAGACCGCACGGCTGATCCTTTGGCGCCCCTGGCGCAATGCATCAACCGCAGCCAGTTCCAGTTCAAGACGCAGGACCGCCTGCCGGCAGGCGCGACCACGCGCATCGTCAAGATGGCGGCGGGGGATAGGCAAATATCGACGGCCGATGGCTATCGGCTGATGCTGTTTCGCAAGAGCAGCTTGCCTTTCGTGAATCTGAAGATCGAACGCAGCGTCGAAGGCCAGTTCGCCGCCGACCGCGAGACCATCGTGGCGCAGATGCGGGAAATGGCCGCCAGGGGCAAGCTGCCGCAGAAACTGCCGCTGGAAACGGACGCGCGCGATGGCGTGGAAGTGCTAGGATTGAATAACGCCAGTATCGCGCAAGCGCAGGGCATCATCAGCTTGTATACACTGCTGCACGCCGCCAGCGGCACGGTCGCCACCGCCTACCTGCTGAACCAGCCGGCCGATCCGCGCGACTTTGCGACGGATGCGCAATACCAGGCGCTGCGCACACAATTGATTGCCTCGCTTGCCAGCTGCATGGCCGATCCTGCGCAGTAAGGCAAGCGCACAGGGAAGGAGATGTCAGCCATGAAAAAAGCGGAAGCGGGTGCGCGGCCCGGCGAGGATGCGCAAAACGCAGGGTCCGCCGCCAGCCAGATCGACTCGAAGATCGCCTCGCTGGGGGACTGGCGCGGCAAAACCCTGGCCAATGTGCGGGCGCTGATCCGCCAGGCGGACCCCGAGGTGGTCGAAGAAGTCAAATGGCGCGGCGTGCCCGTCTGGTCGCACGCGGGCATGATTTGCACGGGCGAAACCTATAAATTGGCCGTGAAACTCACCTTCGCCAAGGGCGCCGCCTTGCCCGATCCGGCCGGCCTGTTCAATGCCAGCCTGGACGGCAACACGCGCCGGGCCCTCGATATCCACGAAGGCGCGCATCTCGATGCCGCGGCGTTCAAGGCGCTGATACGCGCCGCCGTGGCCGCGAATACGGCGCCAAAACCAAAACGGACTTCTACTTGAGACATTATCTGTACATCTGGCACGACCCGGCCGAGCGCATGCTGGTCGCTTCCGGCATTGAATTCAAGGATGTTATCCCCGCGCTCGGCGAGGCTGACGGCATCGTGCTGCGCAAGGGCAGCGCCGGGACAATCAAAAAGCCTGCCGCCTTCCATACCTTGGCGCGGCAGCAACTGCCGGCCCTGGCGCTCGAAGACATGCATGCGTTGGGCAGCCACGCCTGGGCCGATTGGCAAGGCGCGCCGCCGGCTTCCCTCGATGCGGAAGTGGCCGCGACGCTCGACCACCGTGGCGCCCTCACGCCGCTACCAGCCCTGCAGGGCCGTTTTCTCGCCTTTGCCCACGACGACGGCTGGTATCTGAAACTGTTTTATGGCGAATGGAACGACGTGGCGGCCTTGCTCGCCGGCGCCATCCCGCCAAGTTTGGGCGCGCTCGACATGGCGGCACTGCAGCAGGGAGGCGACGGCTACTGGTTGCAGGACGGCACAGTCCAGGTGGAACTGAAAACCCACGCTATCGACAGCGTGCTGAATCGCCGCCTGTAACGAATGGACAGCGCGCCAGCCATGTGCCTGATTCGTCCTTTCGCCAGCGCGGACAAGGAATTCTGCACCGCCATCCTTGCCCTGGCCGGGCGCGACGCCTTCGGCCCTGTCGCCGGCAGCGCTACTTTTACGGCGACGACGCAGGGCGAAGCTATCCTCGTTGCCGAACGCGGCGGCATCGTCACCGGCTTTGCCGCCGCGTACACGGGCGATGCCCCCGACTATTTCCTGCACCACCTGTATGTGCACCCGGCGCACAGTGGCTCGGGCATCGGCGGGCAACTGCTGGCGGCCGTCGTGGCGTGCTTCGGTCCCCGCCTGAGCCTGAAAACGCAGCTGAGCAATACGGGCGCGCGGCGCTTTTATGCGCGCGCGGGCTGGGTCGAAGATGCGGCAGACAGCGGCGTGGACGCCATCGGCGCGTGGATACGGGTGCGCTACCGGCAGTAAGCGTCAGATTCAGCGAGGCGCGCAAGGCAGCCATATAGACAGGTTCAAACATCGCGCTTCTCCTTGCTATCCGAAAGCAGGGCCAGGCGCGCCGCCATGCCGGCATTTTTGCGCAGCAAGCCATCGCGTTCCAGCGCCAATGCTTCCATTTTCTGCTGCGATAGTTGCCCGTTCTCCGCCAGCATGTCGAGCTGCCGGTCTTGCGCGGCCAGCGCCACCTTGGCGTCGTTCAGCGCCAGCAGGGCCGTGTCCAGCTTGGCCAGCAGGGCGTCGGCCGAGGCGGCCGCCTGCAAGTATTGAAATTCAAACTGGTCGCGCTCGGGGCGCACGGTGGCCAGCGCTGCGCGGTCGGCGGCCGCTTCATCAGCCAGGCGCGTGTGTTCCGCCTGCAGTTGCGCCAGGCGCATGTCTTGCTGTACCAGGGTCGCTTGCTGGCCTTGCAAACGCTGCTGCAGCTGGGCGTTCTCCTGTTCCAGGCGGCTGATCCGCTGCTGCGCCTGGGTCCGCTCCTCGCTGCGCTGCGCGGCCGCCGCTTCCTGGTAATGGTCGAACTGCGAGCGCACTTGCGCCAGCTGGCGGTTCAGGGCCGCGATTTCCTTGCTCCGGTCGGCCAGGCGTTGCGTCAAGCCGGCGTTATCGCTGTGCAAGGTGGCCAGCGTGACGGCGCGAAAATGGTGTTCTTCCTTCAGTTGCGCCAGCGCGTGCTGCGTGGCGCGCAATTCCTGGGTGAGGGCGGTGCGCGCCTCCGCCAGTTTCAGCCGTTCCGTTTCCGTCTTTTTCAATTTTTCCAGCGCCGCGTCGAGTTCGGCGCGATTTTGCTGCATGCCCGTTTCCAGCTGCCGCGCCACGTCGCGCTGCTGCTTGTCATAGACGCCGCGCATCGCTTCCATCAGCTCGGCCGGCAAGCCCGATTCCGTTTTCACGGCGCCCGCGCCCTGGAACTCTTCCTTCCAGCGCTTGAGCAGGGGCGCGATGGTGCTCTTGCTGCCCGTGCTGCCCAGCGCTTCGCGCACGCTGTCGACCGTGGGATTACGCCCATCGGCAGCGACGATTTGGGCTGCTTTCATAACGTCAGAGTACAAAATGCCGGTGCGGGCCATAAAACCACCTATGAACGAAATTTAGTAACGTATTACATGATACGTAATAGTGAATAATATTACGACATATATCTTATGGATTTTTGAAAAATATAAGTCGCGATAAGATTGCTTATCGCGTGTTATGGGGGTGATTTGCATGCTATCCTGCGTATCTCCCAGTACAAAACCGCGATTTCGCCGCCGCCATGCCCGATTTGCCCCTCTCGAAACGCCGTGCCGCCGCGCCCAAAAGCACCGCCATCACCGCTGCGCCATTACACGGTGCCCTGATCGATGCCGAGCTGGCCGCGCGCCACCAGGCATTTCTCGCCGCCGCCACGTCGGATAACACGCGCCGCACCTACCGTTCCGCCATCCGCCATTTCCAGGCGTGGGGCGGGGCGCTGCCCGCAGACGAGCCCACCGTCATCCGCTACCTGATGGCGTATGCGGACAGCCTGAACGCCCGCACCCTGGCCCTGCGCCTGACGGCTTTGTCGCAATGGCATGTGTACCAGGGCTTTGCCGACCCGGCGTCCACGCCCACCGTGCGCAAGACCCTGGCCGGCATCGCCCGCCTGCACGGCAAGCCGAAAAAGAAGGCCAAGGCGCTGCCATTGGAAGACCTGGAACTGATCGTCGCCAAACTGGCCGCGCTGGGCACGCACAAGCCCTTGCGCGACAGCGCCTTACTGCAGCTGGGATTTTTTGGCGGCTTCCGCCGTAGCGAACTGGCGGGATTGACTGTGGAAGACGTGCGCTGGGAGCCGCAGGGCTTGGTGATCACCTTGCCCCGCTCGAAAACGGATCAACTGGGGGAGGGCATCGTCAAGGCGATTCCGTTCGGCGACGGCGTCTGCTGCCCGGCGACGGCCTTGCGCGCGTGGCTGGCCGCGGCGCACATCCGCAAGGGGCCGCTCTTGCGCACGGTGAACCAGTGGGGACACGTGGGCGCGAAGGGATTGCACGCGAGCAGCATCAACACGATCTTGGAAGCTTGTGCCAGGCTGGCGGCGCTCGATTACGTGCCGGAACTATCGAGCCACAGCCTGCGCCGCGGCATGGCCACCAGCGCGCACCGGGCCGGCGCTGATTTCCAGGCCATCAAGCGCCAGGGCGGCTGGCGCCACGACGGCACCGTGCATGGCTATATAGAAGAGGCGGACCGCTTCGAGGAAAATGCGGCCGGGAGTTTGTTGAAGGGGAAGAAGAAGCCGGCGGGGTGAGGATGCCCACAAAATATTGCGGTGGACCTTCAATAGGAATTGATGAAGGTCCGCTCGTCGCTCATGACGGATGCGCAGTCGCAAAATCGGTGTAGCCACCGAAGGGTTTGTTAAATGCCGCATCCTAGCTCTTGATGAGAAGAGCGATCAGTCTAATGCTCACGCTATTGATTTGTGCGTCTGCTTTCGTCCCAAAACAGTCTTCGACTTGACTGTCGCGACCAACAGAAGGCAGTCCGGGCGGACAAGTTGGCAACCGGAACGCCAAACAGGGAGTTGCGATTTATGAGCAAGCACAATCAAATCTTTGAGCCAACGGCTTCGGCGATACAGGCACGCTCTGAGCAACCAATGTTCCGACCATCTTTTTTTCTTTACAGTGGGACACGCAGTCTAAGGACAATTCTTGGTACGAAGGTTGTTTAAAAATAAATGAAGCAAGCAACATCCATATCCCCAGCGCTGCAATGAGCAGTTGAAAAATCAAAGTTCGCCAATTTAGTTTCAAGTTTTCGTCCTTTCAACTGCGACCTATTCTGTACTACTGAAAAAACTGGCAAGACAACGACCGCTTCTGGTCGGCAGCAGGCGGTGCAGGTCAGGCTTCCAGAGGCTTGCCATCGATGAGTACGCGAAATCGCTCACCTGAAAACCCTGCCCGGTGGCTACCGTAAATGGCCTTTCCGATAGACTCATACCATTTGGAATCGGTGGCCTCGACAGAAACGGTCATATCCGAATTTTCGGCGCCGATTTTCTCAAGAGCTTCCGCGACCTCACTTGTTGAGCGTAGTTTGACACCATTCAAGTCTACGCCGTCATTGTCGGAAATTCTCAATACAACTAGATTTTCCAAATCGATGCTCCAAAAATAAAAGTGGTGATGCTTCAGTTCTTGCATTGGCGAATGGCGGCAGATGGCCGGTTACCGTCGTTGCCAAGTTCCGTACCAAAGGAGGCATTCCGCGTTCAGGAAAAAGTGATGTCCGCGTGAGTTACTTGATCTGCGCAAGCACATCCAATACAGCCTGCACCACCGCATCGGGCTGGTCAGCTTGGATCACGTGCGAGGCGCCCGGGATGACCCGCTGCTTGCCCCTGGAAGACAGCGAGGCAATCTCCCGATGTATCTGTTCGTTTTCATCTTCGGTGGCTTTATTCATGGGGCTTTGCGGCTGGTCCGGTACCGCATACGGACTCACGCCACGCGTGAGCACCAGCAGCGGAAGGTCGCCGAACGGCTTGCGCAGGGCACGCAGCTGGTCGTCGCTCGTATCGATGGCGTTGTATTCGTCGACGCGCGCGCGCCAGTAGGAGGGTTTCTTCGTGATCGTTTGGACCGCTTTTCCCAGCACCGGCCCATAGAATGCAATCGTATCGCCGACACAATTATTCAGCGCTTCGCTACCTGGCTTGAACCCTTTTTTAGCTGCGGCCAAGCAATACGCGTCCTGCTGCTTCACCATGGCGTAGACCTGCTTGATCTTGCCAGCGGTTACCGTGTCCAATCTTGCCGTTTCGTTTTCTGTCTGCGGCTCCACCAGAACCAGACCTTTAATTTGGTCGGGATAACGGTAGGCATACACCTGCGCGTTGGCACCGCCAAGCGAATTTCCAACCAGCAGATACGGCGGCTTGATCCCGGCGGCAGCCAACGCCCCATGCAAATCCTCGACGGCGTTTGCGGAAGTGTTCGGGCGCGGCGCCGGGTCGCTGAAACCGAGTCCGGCGCGGTCGTACACGCAGGCGCGAGTATGCTTGGCGACTTCCGGCTGAACTTTGTACCACGACCACCCGCCATCACCGGATGGGGCGTCGAACACGACGGTAGTGGCTCCCTCACCGCTGCAGTACAGGTGCAGTTTGCGACCGCCGAGGTCGACGCGCAGTTGCGGTTTGGCGAATGCCGCATCGGTCGAGGATGTTGCTTCGGCGTGGCCAGACAGCGGAATGCTCATTGCCAGCATGAGTGAAATGTTGCCAATCCAGATCTTGTGCATCGTCATCCTTGGAGTTAAGGCCGCAGTGACATCGATTCACTGCCGAGTTTTATAGCCGCGCGAATGGCCGATATCGGATAGCCAGAATAGCGCAGTGTATGGTGCTGTTGCTCCTTTGGCAAGCAAGACGGGATGGCCGTCCGCTTCCGCACTGCTGCCGGGCCGTATCATGCGGCGGCTTGCTCCCGGGGACGGATGATCATGCAGGTGGCCGTCGCGTGCGCGTAGACTTTACCTGCCTCGTCGCGGATCGTGCCTTCGGAAATGACCAGGTTGCGTCCCGCGTTGATGACTTTGCCTTCCGCGTAGACCGTCACGTTGAAGGGCAGGGGACGGCACATCTTGATGTTCAGGTCCGTCGTGCCGTAACTTTCGCCGGCTGGCAAGACCGTGTGCGTGGCGCAACCCGTGACCGTGTCGAGCACGGTGGCGGCGAAACCGCCGTGCACGCCGCCCATGGGATTGGTGTGCGTTTCATTTGCCGTCGCCGTGAAGATGACACGGCCATGCTCCACCGTGTGCGCGTCCATGGGCATGGTCTTGGAAATGCCGGGCCGGGGAAACAGGCCTTGCGCGAAAGCCTGCATCAGTTGCAAGCCGGTCATGTCTTTCGGGTGCATGGGTAACTCCTGTGGTGGTGATGTGGGGATGGGTCAGACGTCCTGCGCAAAACGCAGGCGCGAGGCATGCAGCAGGAAGCGGGCGACGACGGCCAGTTCCTCCTCGCTGAAGCCTTGCTTCAGTTGTTGATTCAAACTGTCGAGCAGGGGCAGGGCAGCGGCCAGCACCTCGCCGCCCCTGGGCGACATGTGCAGGGTGCCGGCGCGCGCGTCCAACGCCGACTGGCCGCGCACGATCAGGCCGTTTTCTTCCATGCGCGCGACCAAGCCCGTGACGGCCGAGTTCTTCAGTTGCAGCGCCCGCCCCAAGTCCTTGAGCTGGCAGCCTTCCTCGCCCTTCAGGGCAAACAGGGCGACCACTTGCGTGCCGGAAAATCCCAGTTCGCTGGTGAAGACGGCGTCTGCCGAACGAAACAGATTCTGCCGCGCCAGGTTGAGCAGATTGAACAGGCGCGGCGAACGCTCGCCCAGCGGGCAGGCTGCGGCATCGGGGACGTCTGAAGCAGGAGAGGTATTGGTACGCATGCGAAGTATACTACTACGTATGCGTAATAAATCAAGCGTCGATTTCTAATCGCTCTGGTGGCGTCCGATATAGCGTGCGCGTGGACGGATCAGCGCCGCGCTGGCGGCTTGCTCGTTGGCATGCGCGATCCATCCGGCCGAACGGGCCAGCGCAAACACGCTCAATGCTGCGCCCGCGGGCCAGCCGAACGCCTGTTCCATGGCGGCCAGCGCCAGATCCGCATTCGGACGCGCACCGAGCAGTTCGCCCGCCGTGGCGCAGACGGACAGGATGGTGGCCACTTGCGGATGCGCGTGCGACAACGCTGCCAAACGGTCCAGCAGATAAGCGGCGCGCGGGTCGCCTCGCGGATACAGCGGGTGGCCAAAGCCGGCGAATTCCGGCGCGATGGTCTTGTAAAAAGCGCCGATGGCGTCCCTGGCGTCCGGCGCGGCCAGCGCCTGCGTCAACATACGCCGGGCCGCTGCGCTGCCGCCGCCGTGTCTGTCGCCGGACAAGGCAGCCAACCCTGCCCCCAGCGCGGCTGGCAGGCTGGCGCCCGTCGAGGCGACGCAGCGCACGGCAAAGGTCGACGCATTCAATTCATGGTCGGCCAGCAGCACGAGGGCCGCGCGCAGCAATTGCGTTTGTTCTGCGTCGGCTTGCCATGCCTGGGCCATCTGCCGGTGCAGCGGCAAGGCGGACGGGGCCGTCTGGAGCAGGGCGGCGGCCAACAATCGCATCAAGGCGGGGCCGGACTGCAGCATGTCAGCAGGCGCAGGCAGGGACGACAGCATGGCCATGGCCAGCATGGCGCGCGCCAGCGGCGGCGTATCTGGCACGCTGGCCAATCCCTGTGGCAGGGCAGGAGCATCTTGCTGGAAATAGTCGCCCGTGCAGTCGTCCCACAGCAGGCTGGCGGCCGCTTCCAAGGTCGCGTGCTGCGCCAGCGCCGTCGCATCGCAGCCGCGGTACAGCAGCCGGCCATCGAGAATGTGGGAAATCTGCGTCTCGAGCACGGGCAAGCCCCAGTACATGGCGGCCACGGCTGTCTGGCCGCCCCGCTTGGCGTCATTCTTGCGCGCCGCCAGGCGCAGCACGTCTTCCTGCGGATAGCGCTTGCGGCGCGAATCTCCATTGCTGACGGACGCCAGCAAGCCCCGGCTCACGTAGGAATACAGGGTGGGCAGGCTGACGCCCAGCAGGCGCGCCGCGTCGAGGGCGGATAAGTCGTTTTTCATGGCGGCGATTGTATCTGTATATTGATTCGTAGAATCAAGATTGACGGGCCGGGCAGCGCGTCACTAGACTCATGCCTTTCCTGGAGTTTCCATGAGTACACACATCATTCGCACCCTGCGCCCGGACGATGCCGCGCCCTTGCTGGCCTTCGAGCAAGCCAACCGGGCCTGGTTCGAGCGCCATATCAACCGGCGCCCGGACGATTTTTACAGCGTTGACGGCATCCAGGCGCACGTCGCGCAATTCCTGGACGAGCACGCACAGGGCCGCATGCACCCCTGCATCATCGTCGACGAACACGGACAATTGATCGGCCGCGCCAACCTCAAGGACATTGACCGGCAAGCGCAAACGGCCGAAGTCGGCTACCGCATCGGACAACAACAAGCGGGCAAGGGCCTGGCCACGGCCGCGCTGCGCTACTTGATCACCCTGGCGCAAGACGAATGGCGGCTGCAACGCCTGTGTGCCTACGCCATCGACGGCAATGCGGCATCGATCCGCGTGCTGGAACGTTGCGGTTTCGTGCAGGGTACGGCCGTGCCCGATATTGCCATCGTGGAAGGGAGCGTTGTCGATGGCCATGCCTATGCGCTGGATTTGCGGGCGGCTGGGGTAGACTCTGCCCTGTGATAAATAAACAAAGTTGTCAGATATGAATCATGTAAGACCCCAGCACATTATCGTCATCGGCGCCGGCATCGTCGGGGCGTCGCTCGCGTACCACCTGGCCAGCAAGGGTACAAAAGTCACCGTGGTCGAGGCGGGCGGCATCGCTTCCGGCGTGACGGGTACGTCGTTTGCGTGGATTAACACGTCCTGCGCCGGGCCAGACCCCATTGCGGCCCTGCGCGGTGGCGCCATCGCGGCCTGGCGCCAACTGGAAACGCAAGTGCCCGGCTTGACCGTGCGCTGGCATGGCGCCTTGTCATACGGCACGCAGGATGGGCGGGTGTCGCCCGAATCCATATTGCTGGACCGCTCGCGCATCGTCCAGCTTGAACCTCATCTGCGGCAGCCTCCGGAACAGGCCATCCACGAGCCGGAGCAGGGCGCGCTCGACGCCGTTGCCGCCACACACGCCATGCTGGCAGCGGCCAGGGCGCTGGGCGCGACCATCCGCACGCATACGCCCGTGTTGAGTTTTGCCGTCCAGAGTGCGAAGGTGACTGGCGTGGAAACGGCCGCTGGCCTCATCGAAGCGGACGTGGTCGTGCTGGCGGCAGGCACGGGAACTGCTACGCTGGCGCAGATGCTGGGCGCCAGCTTGCCCATCGACGCCTCGCCCGCCATTTTCATGCGCTACCAGGCGCCGCCCGGTTTGGTGCGCGGCATTATTTCCAGCCATGCAATAGAGGTGCGGCAAGACGAAGATGGCACCATGCTGGCGGCGGAAGACTATGTGGACGAGGCGCCGGAAAACCAGCCCGCCGTCATGGCGCTGCGCACGGCCAGCGCGATCCGCGATGAACTGAAAGGAGCTGAGTCCATCGCGCCAGAATTCGCCCGCGTCGGCCTGCGCCCGATGCCCTTTGACGGCGTGCCCATCGTCGGCTATTTGCCGCAGGTGGGCGGCGTGTACGTGTGCGCCATGCATCCTGGTGTGGTGCTGGCGGCCATCGTGGGTCAACTTGCCAGCGAGGAAATCGTCACTGGCAAGCCCGCGTCAGCCCTGGAGGCTTGCCGGCCCGCGCGCTTTCTGGCGTGATTGTGGCGTGCTGATCCCTACGGCACGGGCACGACAAATACGGGCAGGACGAACGGCACTTGCTCCTGCTCATCGCCGTCCTCCGACGGGGCCTGCATATAATGTTCGTTGCGCCAGTCCCCGTTCACCACGCGCTGGGCAATCAGCGCCATATCCTGCGTTTCGCGCAGTTCGCAGCGAAATGGCAGCCGCCCATGCGAGCGCGACACCAGGCTGAAGCGCAACTGCCGGCATTGCGCATCGTGCCAGCAATAGAACAGCATGTCCTCGCCTTTGACTGCGCTGCGGCGCGCCGCGATCACCTCACCAATGAACTCAACGATATCGGCCGCATGGATCTGCGGCGTTTCCTCGTCCGTGGGCGAAAAGCTCCACATATTGTTTATCGCTTCGTGATTGATATCGTCGGGATCAATGAGCACTTCATCATTTTGCGCCATTTCCAGCCATGCATTGACTGTTTTGCATTTCATCATTGCATTATGCATCCCATGTTTCAAAAGCCGTCCATACCGACCTCCATGCGCCATGCGGAAGTTTGGCCTGCATAGAAAGTGACAGTGCGCCTACACCCAAACAATCACCCGGTTGCCATTGTGCATTTTCCAAACTAAGCGCCCGTGCTCTTCCCACGTCGACATTTTTCATTTCAGTTGTGTCATAGCCGATTTCCAGTACTGGATGGAGCACTTTTCCATTGGCTGTCAAATATAAAGTACTAACATGAACCTTGGGTTTGTCAAAACGTTCGTAGAGCCTTGTTGCAGCGGATTTGAAACCCTGGCCAATGGCGATGCTGACGGTCGTTGGGCCATTGCAGCCCAGAAGCGAGGCAAGCGCCCAATAGTCATGATCAGCAGTGACAAGTCTGGTTAAACAGCGCTCTATCCATGCCGATTCATCAGTTCTGAATTCTTTCCAGTAAGGAGAAAACGAATTTTGCAGGTAGCCAACTTCGTGCATCGCCCCAACCAGGTTAATCTGCTTGTCCACGCAGCCTATATCTTGTAACAAATGGGCTGCGGCTGCGGCGACCGCATACTCGCCTTTGGCCATGGCTTTATCTTCGAGTTTTTTCAGTTTGGCGTTAATACTCATTATTTTCCTGGTATGGACGATGTCGCGCCTGTTTTGTCATTTCATGCGGCTGTTTTCATTAATTCAAGTTCAATCCATTCTGGATTGTGCCATACCTCGGCCTTTAACTCCGGCTCCTTGTCGTACCGGATCAGCTATCAAGGGCTGGCTTCTATTGAGCATTAAAACCCCAAGCATTTTTACATTGACTGTATACATTTACCCCCGCGGCCCATCCGCCAGCAACTCCGCCAACCTGATCGTCAGCCACAGACTCGTCTCGCTGAGTTTTTTGCCGTGAATCGATAGCCGCCGCACAGGCAGGCGCGACAAGGCCAGCGCAGGGCAGGGCACTTCCTGCAGATAGCCCTTGTAATTGTCGTAATTGGCGATGTTCAAGGGCAAAATCGCCCAACCCAATCCGTCCGCGACCATCTCGGCAATACTGTAAAAGCTGTCGGAAAACCAGACGGCCGGGCTGAACGCGTGTTCGCGGTTGAGTTCGGAATCCATGATCAGCTGGCGGTAGCGGGTCAGCTCGTTGCGGCTGACTTCCTGACCGTGCGCCATGGCGTGGCCTTTTGCCACGAACACGCCTTGCGCCACGCTGCCGATGTGCTGCTGTTCCAGCACGGGGGAGATGGGGCCGCGGTCGAAGTGGAAGGCCACGTCGGCTTGCTGCTGTTCCACGTATTGCGCCACTTCCGACGCCGTGGCGTTGAGCATCACCAGTTCCAGGGCCGGGTAGCGTGCCGCCAGTTCCTTCACCAAAGTGCCGATGGCCAGGTAGGGCAGGGCTTCGTCCAGGGCCAGGGTCAGCTGGGCTTCGGGCGCCTCGCTCAGCAGTTGGGCGCGCAGCTGCAATCGCTCGGCCTGGCGCAGCAGTTCGCACGCTTCCAGGTGCATCACCTTGCCCGCTTCCGTCAGCACGGCGCTGCGGCGCGAGCGGTCAAACAGTTCCACGCCGAATTCCGCTTCCAGCAGGCCGATCGAGGTGCTGACCACCGATTGCGCGCGGCCCAGCCGGCGCGCCGCGCCCGAGAAAGAACCGGCCGCGACGGCCGCTTCAAAGTAGCGCATTTGTTCCAAAGTCCATTGCATGGCATCCACCTATCTGTTTTACAGATGGATTTTAACTTGAATGCCATTCAGGGGCGACATAAAATGCTTTTACATTTTCAATAACACGAGATCCGCCATGAAAAACGCTCAAGCCAATTCCCCCGCCATCAGCTTCAGCTGGTGCCACGACGCCACCGCCGAAGATACCTTGTGCAAGCTCTACCTCGACAACGTCAGCGCAGACTATATCTCCCATTCGGAGCTGCAGGGCGAACGCGCCGATGCGCCCGGCAACTGGCGCGCGGACTTGCCTGAGGTCATACGCGGCGAAATCCGCGCCGCCCTGTCGCATGACTGGGCGCATGGCGATTCGACCCTGCTGGCTGTCGCCAGCGCCGGTGACGGCATCGTCGGCATGGCCCTCGTTTCCATCGACACGCGCCAGCGCGCCTCGAAATCGTTCGCCGCGCTCGATGACCTGGTCTTGCTGCCTTCCGTGCGCGGCAGCGGTATCGGCAGCCAGCTGGTGGAGTGGGTGGCAAGCGAGCTGCACAGCCACGGCATCGCCCGGCTGTTCCTCGAATGCGGCGCGCACAACCTGACGGCGCAAAAATTCTTCCAGGGCCGCGGCTTCAAGCAAGTGTCCGTCGTCATGCTGCGCGAACTCGACGTACCGGCAGTAACGGCTGCTGTGGATGACAAGGATGGCGACCGTGGCTGACGCCCGCCGCCCCCGACAAGCCCAGGCCCGTGGCAGCCTGGAACGTAAATATTTGCGCAGCACCCGCTTTATCCATACCGATAGTTGTTAAAAGTTACATAAAATCCATGAGTTGTTTATGCATCCAATGAAAAAATGGCTGACGCTGGCCATCGTCTCCAGCGCCTTGTTCCTCATCGTGGTCGACATGACCGTGCTCTACACCGCCTTGCCCGCGCTGACGCGCGACTTGCAGGCCACTTCCTCGCAAAAACTGTGGATCATCAACGTGTACGCGCTGGTCGTCTCCGGTCTGCTGCCCGGCCTCGGCACCCTCGGTGACCGTTTGAGCCACAAACCCGTTTTCCTTGCCGGCCTGGCCGTATTTGGCATCGCCTCGCTGTGCGCCGCGTTTTCGCCCGCAGCCGAATGGCTGATCTTTGCCCGCGTGCTGCTGGCCATCGGCGCCGCCTTGATGATGCCGGCCACCTTATCCATCATCCGCCTGACCTTTACGGATAACCGCGAGCGCTCGTTCGCCATCGGCGTGTGGGCGGCGATCGCCTCCGGTGGTGCCGCGTTTGGCCCCGTGCTCGGCGGTTTCCTGATGGAACACTACTGGTGGGGTTCCGTCTTCCTGATCAACGTGCCCATCGTGCTGCTGACCCTGGTGCTTGCCGCCGTCGTCCTGCCGAAACGGGCCGGTAACCGCGACAAGCCGTGGGACCTGGCCGGTTCCTTGCAAATCATGATGGGTCTGCTCGGTGGCGTGTATGCGATCAAGGAACTGGGCAAGTCGCAGCCGTCGTATGCGCTGGCTGCCGCCTCGTTCGCCGTGGGCGCCTTCTTCATGCTGAAATTCGTGCGCCGCCAGAAGCGGCAAGCCAAGCCGCTGATCGACTTCGCCCTGTTCCGCGAACTGCCGTTTTCCAGTGCCGTGGCCGCCGCCATGGTGGCGTCCGCCGCCCTGATCGGCATGGAACTGGCGCTGAGCCAGCACATGCAGCTGGTGCGTGAATTATCTCCGCTGGAAGCGGGTCTGCTGTTGTTGCCGCTGCCGCTGGCGTCCGTGTTTGCCGGGCCGCTGACGGGTTTCATGCTGCCGCGCGCCGACAAGGCCAAGGTGTTGTGGGGTTCGCTGCTGCTGTCCGGTATCGGCATGGCATCGTATCTGGTGCTGCACGACGCCGCCGTCTCGGCGCAAGTGGCCAGCCTGGTGATTCTGGGCCTGGGCCTGGGCGCCGTCATGACGGCCGCGTCCAGCGCCGTGATGCTGAACGTGGCGCCGCAGCAAGCCGGCATGGCCGCCTCGATCGAGGAAGTGTCGTACGAACTGGGCGCCGTGATCGGCGTGACGGTGCTGGGCACCATCCTGTCGGCCGTCTACAGCGCCACCCTGGTGATTCCGGAAAGCGCGGGCCTGTTGCCGAATGCCCATGACACCCTCGATGCGGCGCTGCTGGCTGCCGAGCAATTGCCGGCCGAACTGGGCCTGCAAGTGTCGGAACTGGCCCGCTCGGCTTTCGACAAGGCATTTATTGTCGTGCTGGCCACGGCTTCCGCCATCCTGATGGCGGCCGCGGCCACCATCCGCCATCTGCATCTGCGGGCGCGCCGGGCGATCTCGGTCTGATGGATCAGCGCTTGAGCAACGGCGCCACCTTGTCGCGCAAGACCGCCCACTGGGCGTCGAGCACGACCTGGTTGGGGTCGTGCCCTGCGCGTTTCACCACAGTAAAATCCTTGGCCGGCGCCGTGATGCTGTCAAAATATGTGCGCGCGATAGCGGGCGAGGTCAGCAAGTCCGCTTCGCCCATGATGAAAAACACGGGCAAGTCAAAGCGTGTGCCCAGTGCGGGCAGGTCGACCTTGGCGAACATGCCATCGCCGCGCAGGCCGATGAACTGGATGTACGAATAGTCATCGGCCGCCTCGGCATCGGCCAGCGCTTGCGGCGTGGCGTAGAACGGCGCCGGCTGCCACCAGTGTTTCGGCGGCGCATCCGTTGCCATTCCCTCATATTTGCGGTCGAAGCGGCGCAAGATGCCGAAGTTGCGCGGATCGCGCCATGGCGGCGCACCGAGCGCCGTCAGCTTGTCCACCGTGGCCGTATCGCCGGCCGCCTGCGCCAGCGCCATCACTTCCCGGTACATGCCCGTTTCATTGTCCCGCGCATTGACCACCTGCGCCGTGCCGATATACGCGTGGAACAGGTCGGGGCGCGCCTTGGCCATGTGCACGCCCAGTATCGATCCCCAGGAACTGCCCATCAAAATGACTTTCCGCTGGCCCAGATGCCGTTCGATATAGCGGGCCACGGCGATGCCGTCGTCGCGCATCTGTTCCACCGTCAAGGTCACGTCTTCCGTCGGCCGCTGTTTCGCATACGTCATGCCGGCGCCGCGCTGGTCCCACTGCACCAGGGTGTAGTGGCGTTCCCAGCCGGCGTAGATGGCGTCCGCAAAAGGACTGAGCGCGTTGCCGGGGCCGCCATGAATGAAGAGGATCACGGGATTGCCGCAGGCGGCGCCCGTGATGGTGATCCACTGCTCGATGCCATTGATGGGCACATAGCCTTGCTTGCGGATGGGCTGTGCGGGCGAGGCGCAGATGGACGGGAAGGCGGGCGGCGCCGCTTGCGCCATGCCGTAACAAGATAACAGCAGCAATGCCAGGCCTGTGATGCGCATTTCGTCCTCTTCTCAGTAGTTGGTGGAACTACAGCGTGCAATCCTGCGCCGGCTTGCCGGCAATAAAGCGGGTGCTGGCCTGTTCAAAACAGGCGGGCGCCGTCCATAAAATGAAATGCGGGGCGTTCTGCACGCTGGACAGGGCCACCTTGCCGGCCTTGCTTTGCGTCAGAGCCCGCACTTGCGCCTGCGCGCCCGCGTATGGCGTCTTCGGGTCCAGCGTTCCCTGCAGTACCAAAGTTGGCGGCATTTTCTCCGGCAAGACGCCGAAATAAGTGTCGCGCGGGTAGGTGGGCAAGCCGCCGCCCAGCAGGATGCGGGGCAGGGGACTGGTAAACAGCAAATCCGCCTCGTCGCGGGCGATGTCGGCAACCGTCCAGCCGGGGCGCAACGAGGGCTGCAGATTGTTTTCCGAATTGCTGATGATATTGACCAGCGGAATCGACAGCGGCGACTGGGGATAGCTGCCCAGGCTGGCGGCCGCGTCCGTCAACGTGGCGCGCACGGACGCCAGTTCCGCTTCGCCGCCCCGGTCCAGGTCTTGCAGCAGATACGGGATGCGGGCGCGCGGGGCTGGCACGTCAAGCATGCCGCCCAGGAAATTTTTCAGATTCTTGCCGGGAATTTGCGCCAGCAGGGCGGGATCGGCTTGCATTTTATCCAGCACGCGGCGGTACAGGGTTGCGGCCGGCTCGCCTAGTGCAGAGTGGCAAGCCGCATCCGCATCGCAGAGGGCCAGTACCTGCATGCCGACCGTGTTGACCACGTGCGAACGCTGGCTCAAGTCCCAGCGGGCATCCGTTTGCGGCGGCACCAAGGAGTCGAAGATGACGCCCTGGACGGGTAGCGGCCCCAGCTGCAAGGTGCGCAAGACCAGCTGCGTGCCATACGACACACTATATACATACACTGGCGGCTGTTTGCTTTTGGCCTTGCGTTCACCTTCGATCAAGGCTTGCAAGTCGCGCGCGGCCATCGTGATGGAAAACTGGCTCGCGTATTCCGGCATCAGGTTGATGCCGGCAAAGCAGCTTCCCCATTCGGCGCCAGCCAGGGCTCGGCCGCCGGGACTTTGTTCCGACTCTTCCGCCTTGCACAGGCGCGAAGAATGGCCCGTGCCCCGGTGGTCGGGAATCAGGAATTCAAAGCCGGGAAAGCTGCGGCGCAAGGTAGGCAGCAGGCTGTAGAACGCGGCGCCCGATTCGCCGGGACCGCCCGCCACCAGCCACAGAGTGCCTTTGGCCGGTTTGCCGGCAGGCACATCGGCGGCAAATTTACGCACGAAGACGTGCATGGCATCCGCGTCGCCGATGGCGCGGCCTTGCTCGTCATAACGTCCAGGCACGGTCAAGCCCGAGCACAGGCTGCCGGGGGCGGCCGTATCGGAACAGGGGGTGAAGTACATCGGTTCGGCATGCAGGGAGGAGCCAGCCAGCAGAGTGACCAGCAGGGTCAGGCGGGGAAGAAAGGTCATCGGCTACTTTGGCGGCGGTAGGGAACAGCCGACAAAGTAGCTTTTTTTACAGCAATTGTCCAGATGGAAATATCTTTGCGTGGGACTATGTTTGCTTGGTCTTGCGCAGCAAACGCAAGCCGTTCGCCACCACCAGCAGGCTGGCGCCCACGTCGGCGAACACGGCCATCCACAAGGTTGCCATGCTGGCCAGGGCCAGGCCGAAGAAGACGGCCTTGATGCCGATGGCAAAACTGATGTTTTGCACGAGGATGCTGCGCGTGCGCTGGCTCAGGCTGATGAATTCAGGTAATTTGCCCAGTTCGTCATCCATCAGGGCCACGTCCGCCGTTTCGATGGCCGTGTCGCTGCCGGCCGCGCCCATGGCAAAGCCGATGTCGGCCTGCGCCAGGGCCGGGGCGTCGTTGACGCCGTCACCGAGCATGGCCACCACGCCGAACTGCTGCTGCAAGGCCTTGATTTCATCGAGTTTGTTTTCCGGCAGCAACTCTGCCTTGACCAGGCTGACACCCACTTCGGCGCCGATGCGCTGCGCCGTCTGCGCATTGTCTCCCGTCAGCATCACGGTGGTGACACCCAGCGCATTCAATCTGGCGATGGCGGACGCCGCCGTCGGGCGCAGCACGTCGGCCACGGCGATCACGCCCAGCGCGCCGGCGGAGGTGGCCAGCACCATGGCCGTGTACGCCTGCTGTTCCAGGCCCGCCAGGATGGCTTGCAGTGCCGGCGTTAATACCTTCAATTCCGTCATCAGGCGGGCATTGCCCAGGTAATATGTCTGGCCAGCGATCATGCCTTGCACGCCGCGCCCATGCAGGGCGGCAAACTGGGACACGGGCAAGTGGCTGCCGGCCGGCGGACCGGCCTTGACGATGGCGGCGGCCAAGGGGTGGGCCGAATTGGCGTCCAGGCTGGCGGCCAGCAGCAGGATAGTGTCGCGGCTGCTGCCTTCCATGGCCACCACGTCCGTCACGGCCGGTTTGCCCATGGTCAAGGTGCCCGTCTTGTCGACGGCGATGGCCTTAATGCGATAACCCGTTTCCAGGAATTGCCCGCCTTTGACCAGAATGCCGCGCCGCGCGGCCGCCGTCAGGCCGCTGACGACGGTGACCGGCGTGGAAATGACGAGCGCACAAGGGCAGGCGATCACCAGCATCACCAGCGCTTTATACACCCAGGCCATGAACGGCTGGCCCAGCAGCAGCGGCGGCAGTACGGCCACTAAAATGGCGAAGACGACGACGGCCGGCGTGTAGTAGCGGGCGAAATTGTCGACAAAGCGCTGCGTGGGCGCCTGTTTTCCTTGCGTTTCCTCGATTACCTTGACGATCTTCGCCAAGGTGCTGTTGCCGCTGTTGGCCGTGACGGTGACGTCGAGCAAGCCCCGTTCATTGATGGTGCCCGCATACACGACGTCGCCCACGGACTTGTCCACCGGCATGCTTTCGCCCGTGATCGGCGCCTGGTTGACGGACGATTCGCCGCTTTGCACGATGCCATCGAGCGCGATGCGCTCGCCCGGCTTGACGCGCATCAAGGCGCCGATCGCCACCGTGGCGACGCTCACCTGGTTCCAGGCGCCGCTCGCGTCGGCAACAGTCGCCGTGTCGGGCGCCAGCTGCATCAGGCTGTGCACGGCATTGCGTGCGCGGTTCAGCGACAAACCTTCGATCAGTTCGGCAATGGCAAACAGGAAGATGACCATGGCCGCTTCCGGCCACTGGCCGATGGCGACGGCGCCGAAAACTGCCAGGCTCATCAGGAAATTGATGTTCAGGGTGAACGTTTTCAGGGCAATCCAGCCCTTTTTCAGGGTCGGCCAGCCCCCCGTGGCGATCGACAGCAGGGCCAGCGCGATGACGAGGGGCGAACTGTCTTCATGCGTGGTCCAGGCCAGCGCTTCGGCGGCTGCGGCAGCGAGGCCGGAGACGAGCAGCAAGCCTTTTTGCAGGCCGCTCAGCTTGCCCTCGTCCGGATCGCGCGCAACTGGCGCGTCCGCCTCCATGGGAATGGCCTGCATGCCGATGCCGTGCAGGGCCGCTTCCACCGTGGCCAGCGATGCCAGGGTGTGGTGCACGTCCAGCACGCGGTTCATCAGGTTGAAATCGAGGCCCACGACGCCTGCCATATTGCTTAGCTTGTTGCGGATCAGCCGCTCTTCCGTAGGGCAATCCATGTTGGCGATGCGGTATTTGGCAGTGCTGGCGCCGGCGATGGCCGTACTGGGCAGGGCTGGGCCAGCCGGGGCCGCAGGCGTAGACGAGCACGCATGCTGGCTGGAACAGCAACTGGCCGCCTTCGGCGCGTGCGCATGCTTGTGGTCATGGTCATGGTCATGCGCATGGTCATGCTTGTGTTCGTGGGTGTGGTCGTGGCTATCGTGCGGCATCGCATTCGTCCTTCCGGTTTCGTGTATGCTTCCATTAGAAACCCTGTAGCCGCTACAGGGTCAAGCGCAATTTGCATAAAGAATGAAAAGGGGATGCCATGCGTATCGGAGAACTGGCCAAACGGACAGATTGTGACGTGGAAACCGTGCGTTACTATGAAAAGGCGGGCTTGCTGCAGGAACCTGGCCGCAACAGCGCCGGCTACCGCGAGTACCGGGAAGAACACCAGGAACGGTTGCAATTCATCCGCCATTGCCGCTCCCTGCAGATCGGCTTGACGGATATCCGCGCCTTGCTGGAATTTAAGAACAACCCGGCCGAAGGCTGCCAGAGCGTCAATGAATTGCTTGACCACCATATCTTGCGCATTGCCGAGCAAATGGCGAATTTGCAAATATTGCAGCAGCAATTGGTGACCTTGCGCCACCAGTGCGACCAGCCGCAGCCTTCGCAAGACTGCGCGATCCTGCAAAACCTGTCCGAGGCGGCCAGCGGCCACGACTGCGCCTGCCATACGGAACTTCATTGAACGATTGCTGCATGCTGAAACTGAAACTGAAACTGAAGCTGATACCGAGACCTGGAAGAACTTTACTGGCCATATCCCTGCTGTCGCCGCTGAGCCATGCGGCCGATGTGCCTGCCGCAGCCGGCCACTACCTGACCCTGTACGCCGCGCCCGGCGTGCCGCAAGACGATGACCCGTATAGCTGGAGCACGGCTGGCGGCAAGCTACTGGCGAAAGGGGTGACGAAGGCGGACGGCCGCGCCTATGTCATGGGGGAGGAGGGCGAAGACACGTATATTCTGAAAACCGTCAGCATGCGCTGGCAGCTGAAGGTGCCAGCCGCATGCTGGCAGGGCGCGCCGGACGCGTTCCAGCAATGCATGCAACTGACCAGGACCACGAGCCGCCATGACGAGGAGCAGGATGCGCGCACGCTGGCGGAGCAGCAGAAAGAAGTCAAGATGCAGGCCAGGATCGCCGCCTACGCGGTGGCGGCCCGCGCCAACGACGATGCGCTGGCCTGGCTGGGCCGGCTGCCCCCGAGCTGGACGATAGAGAGTTATGGCACGCGCCTGCTGGGCAGCGGCGACAAGATTGCCGCGCAGATTGGCAATGCGCTCAAGGATGGCGGGCCAGATGCGCGCCAGTTCGTCTGCCGAGCGCCCGTTGACTACGGCTCCGTGCCGGACCAGGCCGCAGTCGAGGCGTGGATGGCATTGCCAAGCGACGTGCGCAAGGTACGCTCAGGTTCCGCCTGGGATGCGCTGGTGGCGGCCGGCGAAAAGGGCAACTGGATGGCCCGATTGGAACTGTATTACGCCTTGTCCAGCGTCAATGTCAGCGAATTGAGCCTGCTGGAACAGTACCGCATCGTGCAATTGATGGAATGGCTGCACAAGAAACAGGTCGGCGGGCTATATGGCTACTTCAGCGCCGGCATGCCTGTCACTCCCGGCAATTTGCCCAGCGCCACCTGGCGCAAGCAGGAGCAGGCCTCGCTGTATGCGGCCATGCTGGGCAGTTACGAGGATCAGAACAGTCGGGGCAGCGTCTTGCAGACGGACCCGGACCCCGCGCTGGCAGATGCCGGCAGGAAAATGCTGGCCTGCGCCAAGGCTGCGATGCCGGACCGTTACTGACGCGGCAGCAACGGCGGGCCGCCATCGCCCAGGCGGAAGGCGTCGACCACGCGCAATAAATCATGCGCCTGGTCCTGCATGCTTTGCGCGGCGGCGGCCGACTGTTCGACGAGGGCTGCATTACGCTGGGTCAATTCATCCATTTCCGTGATGGCATTGTTGACCTCTTCGATGCCCTTGCTCTGACGCTGGCTGGCCGCCGTGATGTCGTTCATGATTTCCGTCACCTGCTGGACGGAGGCGACAATATCGCCCATGGTGCGCCCGGCGCTGTCGGCCAGCTCGCTGCCCGTTTCTATCCTGGCCACGGAATCCTCGATCAGCTGCTTGATTTCGCGGGCCGCCGTGGCCGAACGCTGCGCCAGGCCACGCACCTCGGTGGCGACGACGGCAAAGCCGCGCCCCTGTTCGCCCGCGCGCGCCGCTTCCACGGCCGCGTTCAAGGCGAGGATATTCGTCTGGAATGCGATGCCGTCGATGACAGCGATGATGTCGACGATGCGCCCGGAACTGGCCTTGATCGAGCCCATCGTCTCGACCACCTGGCCCACGACGCGGCCGCCCTCGAGCGCCACGTTCGACGTCGACAGCACCATCTGGTTGGCCTGGTGCGCATGGCTGGCGTTTTCGCGCACGGTATCGGTCAAGGCATGCATGGATGACGCCGTTTCTTGCAAGGAATGGGCTTGCGACTCGGTGCGGGCCGACAAGTCTGCATTGCCCAGCGCGATTTCACTCGCTTCCACCGTGATGGTGGAGCCCGCCTGGCGTATGTCGCCCAATAACGTGTTCCAGTTTTTCAGCACGGTGGCCAAGGCCCGGGTCAGCTTGCCCACCTCGTCGTCGCCCTGGGCTTCGATATGCGTGGTCAGGTCGCCGGCGGCCAGGCTTTCAGCGGCGCGGCAGGCGTCGTCGATGGGCCCCACCACGGAACGCGCCACCCACGTGGCGATCAGGGCCAGCAAGGCAAAGCCGATGGCCATGGTGCCCAGCGACAACCAGCCGGCGCGCTGGCCCGCATTTTTTGTCTCCTGCAAGGCCTCGACCGTGTGGTGGTCGAGGTTGAGGAGCACCTGGCGCAGCTGCCCGCGTACTTGCTGGTAGTGTCCGGCGGCATTTTGCATCGCCGCCACGCCCGTATTCGGGTCCATGGACGCCAGGTCCAGCGCCTGCGCCACGCTGGCACGGTAGCGCTCGACACCGGGCAGCGCCTGGCCCGCTTCCGTGGCGGCGCCCGAGAATTTCTGCAGTTCCTTCAAGCCTTGCGCGATGGCGTTCAGCTGGCCATCCGTTTGCGCGCCGAACTGCTTGAACTGCTCGTCCGACAGGCTGGCCGCGATGGCGATCTTCGCGTACACGTCGGCGTGCACCTGGCCCAGGGCAATGGCTTGCTGGTTGGCCAGCCGCTCGGCCGTCAGGGTGACGTCTTTCAATTCGTGCATGCGCTGCTCGTTTTGCTGCATGGCGAAATAGGACAAGGCGCCCATGGCCAGCAGGCAAGCCAGCGCGACCACCGGGACGATCAACATCTTCTGTGCGATTTTCATTGCGGCCCATCTCGTTGAAAAATTCGTTAAGAAATTCGTTGACAGATCGGTGTGCCATCCCGGCGCTGGCGGCGCAGCGGCTGGCTACAGGTAGATGCCGCCGCAGACGACGGAATCGGCCAGCTTTTCGCAGTACATCACTTTCGGTTCAATTTTCTTGGTTTCCGGATTCGTGAATTTGTATTCCTGCCAGAACGTGCCCTTGCTCTTGGCCAAGTCGACCCGTTCCTTGACGAAGGCCTTGCCGTCGATATCCTTCAGCTCGATCAAGTTCTTGCCGACCATTTTCGGGTTGGCGCCATGCGCGGCAACCGTGCCGTCAAGTTTGTAGACGACCAGGTACAGGTCGTGCAGGATGAATTGCGGCGACTTGGCCGTGATCTCGCCATACGCCTTGGCGTCGCCGGCGCTCTTGATGTAGGCCACGCCTTTCTTGACCATGGCTTCCGCGTCGGCGCGCGTGGCGCCGCCTTCGGCAGCGCTGGCGATACAGGGCAGCGTCGCGGCGGCAAGCATGACCGACAGGCAGATGGCAGGGGCGAACTTGGGCATGAGAATCTCCTTCACATTGCGGCAGGGGAAACCGGCGGGGAACCGGTGCGGTGAGGCGGCGCCTACGAAGTGCCGACGGTTCATGGTAGCGCGATGCCAGCAGACATGCGCTGGTGCAACAGTATTTTTTTGAGTGGGGCGTTTTTGCAACGCTGCGTGCAAGCGGCCGCAATCGCGTTTACAGAGGGAAAGAGATTTTGCAGGCTATCGTGTCGATAGTGTGGTGTTGGCGCCGCGCTACCAGCTGGCCGGATCTTCCGCCGCCGCGCGCGCCAGGTCGTCGCGCCAGTCCTGCTGCGCCAGCCGGTAAATGTCCACGAAAAAGGCGCGCGGGTCGTCCATCTCGTCCCAGCGGGCGGGCAGGGCGTAGGTGCTCTCGGGGTCATGCTCGAGGATGGCCTGGAAATCGTAGGCGGGGTCTTGCAGCGCCTGCGCCAGCACGGCCACCAGCGCATGGCGGTGGCGGTAGCTCAGCTCCTTGTACTGCGATGTGATGTGGCGCCGTATCAGCGCCGCGCGCTGGACGGGGTCGTTCATGTCCCAGGTGTCCAGCTCCAAGCCCAGAGTGTGTTCGCGGTCGTACATGTCGAAGGGACCGAGGAAATGGTAGAGCGTAGGTTCATACGGCACGTCGACCCAGGGTCCGCGCAGCCCCTTTTGTTTCAGTTCTTGCATGGTCGCTCTCCGCTCACGCGCATACAGGCAGGGTCCAGCCTTCATCACCGAGGTCCGTCGGGTAGATGGCGCGGGTCTGGTTATCGCCCCAGCGCGCATGGTCGAGAATGCCGTCTTCGTGCATGTCCAGCACCCATTCCGTGCTTTCCAGCAAGGTGCCATCCTTGTGGTAGACGCGGAAGAAAGTGGACGTGCTCAGTGCGCGCACGATGTTCTGCGGCACGCCGTTGCCGTAGTGCGGCACATAGGTCTTGATCACGCACGTGCCCCGGTCGTTCCACTGCTGTGCATATACGGTGGCATTGCGCGCCGCGCTGACCTTGATGAAGAGCCAGCCTGCCAGCAGGAGGATGAGCAGGAAGGCGGCGGCGATCAGGCCGGTTTTCTTGAGTAGCTGCATGAGGTCATGGCATGGCCAAAAACGAAGTTGCCGCATTGTATGTCAAGAGCAGATATGCTTGCCGTACGGCACGTACAGCAAGCATATCCCCGCTAATTGCCGTCAACTTGGCTATTTCCCCACCGCCGAGTGCAAGGTATTGGCCATTTCCAGGTGATGTTGCAACGCTGGCAAGGTCTTCGCGGCGAAGGCCTTGATGTCGGGGTCGCTGGCCTTTTGGCTGGCGTCCGTAAACAGCTTCACGGCATCCTTGTGCGCCGCCACGCCGATGGTGGCCGCATATTCCTTGTCGAACTGCGGGCCTTCCAGGCGGCTCAGCTTGTCGATCTGCGCCTTGTGCTTGGCGCCAGGCTGGTCGCTGACCTCGATCTGCTTGCTGCTGGCCAGCTGTTTCAGTTCGTCAGCCACTTTCGTATGGTCCGTGACCATGGCATCGGCGAATGTCTTCACTTGCGCATTGGTGCTCTTGCTTTGCGCCACTTTACTAGCGGCAATTTCCGTGCTGCCCGCATCGGCGGCCTTGCTGAGGAATTGCTTGTCGTACGCGCCCGGCGCGGCAGCGGCGATGCTGTTGATGGCGATGCCGCTCAATAAGGCCACGGCGGCGCCGATGGCCACGCTTTTCAGGGAGGGCGTGCGGGAACTGGTGGTAGGGATAGGCATGACAAGTCCTTTCATGTGTAGTTTTTTCTGCAAGCTGATGACAATGTTAAGCCCGCAGCCTGCGCACACCCATAGGACAGTCGCGATTCTGCCCGTAGGACTAGTCCTGTTCGTTAGCGCACAATTCGACTTGTTTAAGGGCATACAAAGCGGCGATGCCGGCATCGCGGCGCCAGGCTGGCATGCCGATATCGAGCCACTGCGCCATCGCGTCCAGGTGCGATGGTTCCGAGACGCTGTGTTCGAGTTCATCGAGCACCGTGTCGCGGTCGATATACAGGCTGTCCAGCCAGGCGTCGAACGAGGGCGCCAGTTCCATCAGGCCGTGGGCGCGCTTGCCCGTCCAGTCCGGCAACTCCTGCACATAGGCCAGCACGCGGCCGCCGCCTTCTTCCGTCATATCCAGGTAGAGCATGGAATTGCCGCCATCGCGGGCGAACGGCAGGATGCGCACGGGCATGTCCGTATGCTTGCGCGCGGCGCGGATTTCGCCGACCAGTGTTTCATCGCAAAAATCGCCTTCATCCGCGCTGAAGAAGGTATTGAAGCCCATTTTTTCCACGCCGCCATTGCCGTCTGGCACATCAGTGGTGTAGTCAAAACAGGCGCCGTTGGCCACTTGCAAGAACGCCAGGAAGGCGCGCGGCAGGGACGCTTCCAGCAAGGCCTCGATGGCGGCGATCTGCCGCAGCGTGGGGGCGGGCTTGGCGCCCTCGATCGCCAGGTGGCGGTATTGCGTGTAATAGTTGCTCATTGATTATCCTGGTATTTATCCTTGTATATATGCACTGGCGCCACATCGTCGCAGCCCGTCTCCACCTTGGCCAGTGCATCGACGAGGCCGGCGCGCAGCACGGCCATCGAGCGGGCCTTGTCGTCGATCTGGGCAATTTTCGTTTCCAGCATAACTCGTTTGGTCTGCGCATCGAGCGCGTTTTCCTGCCAGACGGCAATCACGTCGGCGATTTCCTTCAAGGTAAAACCCAGCGCCTTGGCGTGGCCGATCAGCTCGATGCGCCGCAAGGCTTGCGCCGAATATTCCTTGTAGTTGTTCGTCAGGCCCGGCTGCGGCGCCTCGTCCAGCAGCCCCTGGCGCTCGTAAAAGCGGACCGTGTCCTTGCTGACGCCCGTCAGGCGGGTGATTTCTCCGATGCGCATCGATTCCCCTTGACCGTGGACTAAAGTCTACAGTTTACATTAAACGCTCCATCTACTCCACAACAATGCCATGACCGCCTTCAATTACACCAACCAGACCGTGCTGATCACGGGCGCCTCGTCCGGCATCGGCCGCGTCTTTGCGGAAACCCTGGCCGCGCGCGGCGCCCATTTGCTGCTGCTGGCCCGTTCCGGCACCGTGCTCGACAGCCTTGCCAAGGAACTTTCGCAGCGCCACGGCATCCGCGCACATGCGCTGGTGGCCGACCTGAGCCTGCCCGGCGCCGCTGCGCAAGCCCATGCGCAAGCTTGTGCGCTGGGCATGCCGCCCGACGTACTGATCAATAACGCGGGTTTCGCCACGCATGGCCGCTTCGAAAGCATCGACCTGGCGCGCCAGGCGGCCGAAGTGACCGTCAATTGCACGGCGCTCATGGAAATGACGCACTGCGTCTTGCCCCACATGCTGGCAAAAGGACGGGGCGCCATCATCAACGTGGCCTCCACGGCGGCCCTGCAGCCCGATCCCTACATGGCCGTGTATGGCGCCAGCAAGGCCTTCGTGCTGTCGTTCTCGGAGGCGCTGTGGGCGGAAAACCGCAGCCGCGGCGTGCGCGTGCTGGGCCTGTGCCCTGGCGCTACCGAGACGGCCTTCTTCGACGTGGTGGCCGCGCCGGAAGCGGCGGTGGGCAAGCGCATGGATCCGCAAGCCGTCGTCGATGAAGCGCTGCGCGCGCTGGACCAGGGCCGCAGCAGCCACGTGGCGGGCAGGCCGAACCGGCTGCTGGCCTGGCTGCCACGCTTGCTGCCACGCCAAACTGTGCTGGGCATCGTGGAAGGCATGCTCAAGCCGAAGACGGCCTAGGCATCAGAAGGCCATGGTAGCGAACATGGCCAGCACGGCCGTGGCCATGACGATGGTCGACAGCCAGCCCAGCGCCCGCAGGCGGCGCGAAATGGTAAGCGTTCCCATGATGGCGGTGCGCGACGCCATCACCATCATCAAGGCCATGATGGGCACGGAAATCACGCCATTGACGACGGCGCTCCAGTACAGGGCCTTGATGGGATCGAGCGGCGTGAAGCACAGGGCCGCGCCGATCACGGTGGCCGTGACGATGATGCCGTAGAACTTCTTGGCGGCCCGGGGCGCCAGTTCCAGGCTGTTTTTCCAGTGAAAGGCGCCCGCCATGGCATAGGCGGCCGAGCCGGCCAGCACGGGAATGGCCAGCAAGCCTGTGCCGATGATGCCCAGGCTGAACAGGGCAAAAGCGAACTCCCCGGCGATGGGGCGCAGGGCGGATGCGGCCTGGGCCGACGTATCAATATGCGTGATGCCTTGCGCGCCCAGGGTCACGGCCGTGGTCAGCATGATGAAAAACGCCACCAGGTTGGAAAAGCCCATGCCGATGGCCGTGTCCATCTTGATGCGCTGGAATTGCCGTGGCGCCTGTTCCGGCGCGCGGCGCAAGGCTTGTGCGCCAGCATCCGCCTGCAAGTCTTCCACTTCCTGCGATGCCTGCCAGAAAAACAAGTAGGGGCTGATCGTCGTGCCGAACACGGCCACGATCATGGTGACCGAGGCGGCCGACCAGGTGAAATGGGGCCAGACGGTGCGCAGCGCCACTTCGCGCCACGGAATGTGGATCGTCAGCACCGTGGCCACATAGGCCAGCAAGCCCAGGGTCAGCCATTTCAGGATGCGCACATATTGTTGATAGGGAATGAATACTTGCAGCAGCAGGGACAGCAAGCCGAAGCCCACTGCGTACAGGTGCGTGGGACCGCCGATGATCAGGGTGAGGGCATCGCCCATGGCGGCAACGTCGGCGGCGATATTGATGACATTGGCCAGCAGCAGCAAGCCGACGATGGCGTACAGCAGGGAACGGGGATAGTGGCGGCGGATATTCGTCGCCAGCCCGTGGCCGCTGACCCGGCCGATCTTGGCGCTGATGACCTGGATGCCCAGCATCAGTGGAAAGGTCAGGCACACGGTCCACAGCATGCCGAAGCCGAACTGGGCGCCCGCCTGCGAATACGTGGCGATGCCGCTGGGATCGTCATCGGCCGCACCCGTGATCAGGCCGGGGCCCAGCTTGCCCAGCCAGGTGTCGGATGGGGCTGCCTGCTGGCGGACGGCGTCCGCGCGGCCGCTGTCGGTGCGCATGCGTGGCTCCTGTGTCGTGAAGCGAGCAGCGTATCACAGGCGGGTGGGGTCTTTTACAGATAACTCACAGGGCCGCCATGATGCGCTCGCGCAACCAACGGTGCGCCGGGTCCAGGTGCATGCGCTCGTGCCAGACCATGGCCATCTCGTAGTCGGGCAGGCTGACGGGCGGCTCCCACATGCGCAAGCCGCCCAGCGCGTTTTTCAGCAGGCGCGAGGGCAGCAGGGCGACCATGTCGGACGTTGCCAGCAGGGGCGGAACGATAAGGAAATGCGGCACGGACAACACCACCTTGCGCGTTCGTCCCAGCAATTCCAGCGCCGTATCGACGTTGCTGCGGAAACCGCCGCCGTTGGGCGAGACGATGATGAATTCCAGCGCGCAAAATTGATCGAGGTCGGGCGGCGCTTGCAACTGCGGGTGGTCGCGGCGCCCCGCCAGCACGTAGTGCTCGCTAAACAGGGTGCGGTGGCGCAAGCCGGACGGCGCTTCTTCCTGCGCCAAAAAGCCCAGGTCGACCTGGCCGCTTTCCAGGTCTTGCGCCATGCGCACCGGCACGGCCTCGAACACGGCCATGCGCGACAACGGCGCCTGCGCGCGCAGGGACGGCAACATGGGCAACAGGATCGCATATTCGGTGGCGTCGGCCGCCGCCAGATTCCAGCGCACCTCGGCCGTGGCCGGCTCGAAGGCCTGTTCCGGCTGCAAAACTTGCTCCAGCTGGGCCAGCACGGCTTGCAAGGGCGCGAACAGAGCCAGCGCACGGGCCGTGGGCAGCATGCCGCGTGGACCGGGCAACAGCAGCGGATCGTCGAAGGCGGCGCGCAGCTTGCCCAACTGCACGCTGACGGAAGGCTGGCTCAGGTGCAGCCGCGCGGCCGCCCGCGTGACGTTGCGCTCGATCAACAGCGCGTTGAGAGTCAGCAGCAGGTTCAAGTCCAGCTTGCGCAAATTGTTCATGGCTATACCTTGTATATCAACTATTCATTTCCACTATGATAGCGCAAGCCCTACAGTGGTTCCTGTGATCCTCACTCTTCATCTATTACAGGAATAAACTGATGCAACTCCATGAATATACAAGCTTTGATGGTCTGGAACTGGCCCAGCTGCTGCGCGATGGCGCCGTTTCCGCCGTCGAATTGCACGATGCGGCCATGCGCGCCTGCGTCGTCGTCAACCCGCACATCAATGCCGTGGTCGAGCTGTGGCCGGCGGATGTGGCGGCCATTGACCACGCGGCGCAGTTCGCCGGCGTACCCTTCCTGATCAAGGACGTGGCCGTCACGATGGCGGGCCAGCGCAGCGAAGCGGGCAGCCGCCTGGGCTCTGGCCACGTCGCCGCGTTGGACTCGCACCTGATGACGCAGTTCCGCCAGGCGGGATTCGTCACCTTCGGCCGCACGAGTACGCCCGAAATGGCCTTTGCCACCACCACGGAACCCGTGCTGTACGGCGCCACGCGCAATCCCTGGAACGTGTCATTAAGTGCGGGCGGTTCCAGCGGCGGCGCGGCGGCGGCCGTGGCGGCCGGTATCGTACCGCTGGCCCATGCGACGGATGCGGCCGGTTCCATTCGCGTGCCGGCCGCCTCGACGGGCCTGTTCGGCTTGAAACCGAGCCGGGGACGAGTGTCGAACGGCCCGGCCATGGACGAAATTTTCAGTGGCCTGGGCGTGCAGCTGGGGGTGAGCCGCACGGTGCGTGACAGCGCCGCCTTGCTTGACGCGGTGCAAGGAATACTGCCGGGCGAGCCGTATGTGACGGCTGCGCCCGACCACAGCTGGCTGTCGCAAGTGAGCGTGGCGCCGGGCAAGCTGCGCATCGCCGTGCAGCGCGCCACCTGCAATGGCGCCCATCCCGTGCCTGCCATCGATGCCGCGCTCGATGCTACCGTGCGCTTGCTGGAAAGCCTGGGGCACCACGTGGAAGAAGTCCCGCCCGCGCTGGGCGTGTCGTGGGAAGCGTTCGTGCAGGCGAACGCCAGCATCTGGTGCGCGAACCTGGTGCCGTGGATAGACGCCTTGGCGCAGGAGAGCGGGCGCGCCGTGTCGCGCGACACCCTGGAAGCGGCGACCCTGGCTTGCTACCGCCATGGCAAGACGGTCTCGGCCGTCGATTTCGTGGCCGCCCTCGACGTGCGCAACACGGTCACGCGCCAGGCCGGCGCCTTGTTCGGCCGGTACGACGTGCTGCTGACGCCCACCATGCCGGATGTGCCGTGGCAGCTGGGGCGCTATGGCGAAAAGGAGGAAAAACTTGACGGTGTTGGCTGGACGGCGCGCCTGTTCGAGCATTCGCCGTACACGCCGCTGGCGAACGTGGCCGGCTTGCCGGCCATGTCCGTGCCGCTGGCGCAGTCCGCAGACGGATTGCCGATCGGCATGCAGTTCATGGCTGGCTATGCGAACGATGGGATCTTGCTGCGCCTGGCGGGACAGCTGGAGCGGGCGGCGCCGTGGGGGAAAAGGAGGCCTCACGTGTGGGCGGGCAATGTGTAGGCATGCTTTGCGGACGGCCTAAACCGGCCACCATACCGGCTTTGGCCAGCGGCAAGAAGCTGGGGTCGGACCTGCCGGGTCCGACCCCATTCCTTGTTCTTGGGTGAAAAATATCAGGTGGGTAGCGTCGCCAGCGGCGCCGCGCCTCGGCTTTCCAAACGGAAGCGGGCTCTTTCCCACAGCCGATCATGGAAGGGCAGGACGATCACGTTGCAGATCGGTTCGACCACGGCCAGCAAGCCGCCGAAGGCCATGGAACCCGTGGCCCAGTACATGACACTGAAAGCCACGCCCATGTGCAGTGCCGTCTGGCTGAGCTTTTCACCGGCCAGCGCGGCAAAGCCCAGGCGGCTGGCGGCGTAGCGGCGGCGTATCGCATGCCAGGCTTTTTCGTGCCATGGCAGCAAGGCAACGTTGATGACCGGCTCGATGATGGCTGCCAAGCCACCGAGTGCCAGGGAACCCGTCAGCAAATAGGCGAGGCCGAAGGCGATCGACGTGTGCGTGCAGACCTGGCTGAATGTTTTGATGGCTGTGAACAAGGGAGGCTCCTTTCTGTTGAATTCGCTTATCCTTGATTCAGATAGTAACGATTCTCATTTACAAAAGAAAGCAAAATATTTCAACTGGACTAATAGATTTAAGCTATGGGTTGAGAAATATCAATTGCCCCTGTTTTGGGGAGACATCGCGCTGCGCCGGGTCGACGCGACTGCCGCGCAAGTGGCCGGCTTGCTGGTGGCCACCATGGACGGCGTCAAGCACAGACAAGGGGGAGGGGAGGCGCTACGCCAGGGCATGGCGCTGCACATACGCTTGCTGGGCGCGGCCCTGCTGCGCATGTAAGCGGCAAAGCTCGCATGCGCATTGGGGCCAAGGCTGTTACGGCAAGGTTTTCAGCACGGTCTTCGTCGGCACGGAGAAATTATAGTTGTCGTGGCGGTCCCAGTTGATCGACCACGTCATGACGCCGCGGAAGTCCGGATACGCCTGAAGCGGCTTGATGGTGCCGCAGTTGAGCAAGCGCGTCAGGCAATTGAGGGCGTTGCTGACGTCGGCATTCGTCGTAAAACCCGAGCCGGCCGAGCTGCGCCCCGACGGCACGCCAAAGCCCACCTGGTCCGGACGCAGGCCGGCGAAGGTATTGCTGCCGTAATTAAACCCTTCGATCAGCATGCGCGCCGTGGCCACCAGCTGGTCGGCCGAGCCCGCCTTGATGGCGCCCGTCGCGTACGGCGTATAGATATCGCCATTGTTGTAATACTGCGGGTGCAGCACCGTCAGCTCGCTGCGCAGGGCGTTGATGATGGGAATATAGGCGCCCCAGATGCTGCCATAGCTCGTGTAACCCCCTTCCACATACACCCATTCCGGCGCCATCGACAGATAAAAACTGTTGCCGACCTTGGCTTTCAGGTTTTTCACGGCGATCGGCAGATAGGTCTGGATGGCCGCGCCTTGCGCCACGCCGTTTTCCAGGTCCAGGTCGATGCCGTCGAAACCATATTTGGTGATGATGGCGTACAGGCTGTTGGTGAAATTCGTCGCTTCGGCCGTGTTGCCGACGGAAACGGAGCCATTTTGCCCGCCCAGCGACAGGATGACTTTCTTGCCCTTGGCACGCTTGGCGGCCACGTCGGCGATGAATTGCGCTTCCGTGCCCGCACCCGGATCGATGGTCAGGCTGACATTGCCGCCGCCCGCGTTGTCGCCGAACGAGACGACGATCACGTCCCAATCGTCGCTGACTTGGCTGATCGGATAGGTGGCGCCGCTGGGGTTGGTGAAGTTGTGCCAGTAGCCGATCAGCGCGTGTTTCGCCAAGCCCGTGGGGGTAGGCGTCGGTGTTGGAGTAGGTACCGGAGTTGGCGTCGGTGTCGGGGTGGGAGTCGGCGTAGGTGTTGGGGTAGGCGTGGGAGTCGGTGTTGGGGTAGGAGTCGGCGTCGGCGTCGGCGTGCCACAGTCTCCCACCGCCGTCCAGGGCTGGCCGCTGCCGGCGCCGCCGCTGCTGGTCGACGGGTTATTGCCTTGCGTCCACCAGTTGGCCGTGTAATTGACGTTGTTGTAGCTGGCCTGGCCGCCACCGTTGTAGGCCGTGCCGCTGTTCCACGGCGCGTAGCAGGCGACCGCTTGCGTGGCGCCTGCCAGCAGCTGGCTGGCGCCTGCGCTGGATCCTTCGCTGCCTCCGCCGCAGGCTGCCAACGTTCCCCCGAAGAGGGTAATGATGAGGGTATTCATGACTGTCCGGTTCATTGCGTCTCCTTGTGTATTTTTTTGCCGGCCGGCTGGACACCGTCCGATTTTTCAGAGTGCAAGCATTGCAGGTGGTAGTCAACTGGTTTTATTCTTTGCGCAAAATCACAATACCAGTTGCCGCCTTACCCCAGACGATGGTCGATGCGTACCATACCAGTAGCTGTTTTCCAATGAGCTGGTATGGTGTCCGGAACGGCGGCGGGAGCAGGGCGGGGAAGGGAGGAGGAATCTCATAGCGGCTACGGCGTTGTTTCCTGGCGTAATACGGCACACGACACGCGACAGCTCCAGCAGCATCTGCGCCAAGGTCACGGCCTGATCATCGGAATTTAATGTTGAGATTTCTCATTGAAAATAATCTGCAAATAGCTGATTCCGTTGCTTATTTTGCTAATATCGCTGGCAGTGAAAGCTGGTTTCGGGTGGCAATTCAGCACGAGCCAATGCGATGGACCGGCACGCATCACGGGGTTTTGCTTTTTAAGCGCATGCGTTCCTTTCGTCAAAGAAAGCCTTTAACTTCCTGCTTGGCACCGTGCCGCGACGAAAGCGAGAAGATGAAAAAGATATTGATACTGGACGCAGGCGGCCAAGTAGCGTATTGGGTCATTCATGCCTTGGCGGGTCGTGAAGACATCGCCTTGACGTTGTTGTTGCGCAATCCCGGCAAACGGCAGCGTGCCGGCCGGTGACGTATTGGACCAGGCATTGTTGCGGCAAACTATGCCCGGTCACGACCTGATCTACGCCAATCTGGTCGGCGACGATATGGAAGACCAGGCCAACAGCATTATTGCCGCTATGCAGGTCTCGCATGTCGAGCGGCTAATTTTCGTACTGTCGATGGGCATCTACGATGAAGTTCCTGGCAAATTTGGCGAGTGGAACAATGCCAGGCTGGCGGAACACCTGAAACCATTCCGCCGCGCCGCCGACGCCATCGAAGCATCGGGCCTGGCATACATGATCGTGCGCCCAGCCTGGATGACGAACGAAGACGAAGTCGACTACGAACTGACGACACGCCATGCGCCATTCAAAGGCACCGTGGTGTCGCGCAAGAGCGTGGCAGACTTGATCGTCAGCATCATCGAAGCGCCAGAATTGCACCTGCACGCCAACCTGGGCGTGAACAAACCAAACACGGACGGGGACAAGCCGTATTTCATGTGGCTTGTTCAAGCGGCAGCGACAGAGGCAGCGCAGATAGGGGAAATCGCGTTTGCGATTGGGGCGTTGGTAAAATGGAGGTTTTCTCAAATCCAGCCATAACTTCGCATAATTTATATTATGTAAAACCACGTCCTAAGTTAGGGATGTTCATTTCGGGCGCCCTAACACTCTGATGTAATTTCAGTTATGGGGAAATAATAAGTGAAAAAATTGCTACCGCCAGGTCTTGGCCGTCAACTGACCTTACGCTCGATAGCCATCCGGCTGATCGCAGCAATTCCAGCCTCCATCTTCTGACGTGCTGAGCTGTTGGCCGAATGAACGAAGATAATTGGAGGATTAAAGCCGCGCAACGCGACCGCTTCCTCAATCCACAAGATAACGTCATACCCGGTGCCTCGTTCATCATCGCCAAGATCATGGTCGAGGCTGATCTCGACAACCGCACCGGAGGTCAATAGTGATACCGCCTCATCAGGCCAGTACACTCGAGTCCATCCTTCAGGCGTATTTCGCTCGTCGTCGAGGTAGACCTTCATTTCTTATACTCCGGAGATAGTGGCACGTGCCCCCGTCGTGATGATACCTTATGAGCCGCATTCACCGAACGTCACAGTCTCATTCCGCATCTTCAGTCGCGTGGCGATTGCCTGGATCTAAGGCCAATACCTTGGCATTGCCGGCGCGAGCGCATTCGCGGTCTCCCGATGCAAACAGGGCTACCTTGGAAAGGGCCAGCTTGCATCCGTTAACTGCCCGGCTGGCAATGCCTAATACGACTAGTATCCAGATTCTGGTCAGTTCAACCAGATGTTGGAACCTAAGCGGGTCAGTAATGCGTAGCGTCACTCGAAGATCGATTTTATGGCCGTCGATTCGACCACTTCGAAGGCTCGCGCTGCGGGCGGGGGCCTGTTCCATCTTTTTTTGGGGGCCTCGAGACGGACACGCCCTGCCCCCTAGCTCTTTGCGGCCTCGCCAAACGCCCCGGAAAGGCCTACGCCTTGGGCGCCATGAGTACTGTTGATAGAGGTGATGCGCCTTTAACCTCGCGTAGGGAATGGCGCCTCGGAATCCATGGATGCAACCGTCAGCGTGTTTTGTGATGCATCGGGTGATCATCCGGTATAGTGTTTTGGGATCCCCGCATCTTCGACTGGATGATCTTAAGCGGAAGCAGAGGCTCTCCAATTGCCTCCCGGCGCGCGCCCTCTCCTTCCTGAACAAAACCATTACTGGAGAGAATATTGATTCCGGCCGGTGCTCCATCATCCTCCTCAAGCAGCGTCAGAATCGATACGACAGCTTCGTCAGGAGCCATAAACAAACGGCCAATCTCAGTTGAATTGAGATTAAGTCCCCCTAGCTCATATCAGGCAAGCGCAGCCCTGTGATCGGCTGATCGTTATTGTCATATAACGTGCCACTGAACAGTTCTCCAAGTCGCAACACCTGAAGTTCGGTCTCGAATGGCACAAGTACCCGTTTGTAATACTGATCTTGATCTGGTGTCATTTGATAACAATTAACAGAGGTATGAGACTTATTGGAGTGAAGATGAACTTTGCAGTGGTGTACGTCCTACATATCATAATGTAATTCTCGGCACCACACTACGGATGTGGTGCCTGCTAGCCAAATCGGTGAGGAGACCTTTCATCCTATGTGACTTCACGCGCCATAACGGTATAGATCCACCGCGGGCGGTGGTTCCAGCCGTAGTGATATCGTTGACTGAACATTTAAACGACGTATCCCATGAAATTCTTACGCGCTTTACAACAGTACGGGAATCGGGATAAATCGGAGTAATGTTGAAATAACTTTTCAGATCTGCCACCTCCAACACAGTTCCCATCGCAACAATACCAGCCAGATTTTCGTAGGCGAAAACAATATCCCCGACAATCAACTGAGAAAGTGCTTGATCGTACGTGTCTACAGATGGGGACGGTGTGGCATATGCGAAGCCCTCGGCAAGCCAGTACGTGAAAGGGGTGACATTACGAATGTCTGGGTAATCGAGGCGGAAGCTGTCCAAGTCAGTGTTGAAAATAAAACAGCGCTCTGGTTGGAAATTTTGTATAGTCATAATAAAAATGAAAACTTTTTTCAACGTATATTCACATGCGGACAAGAAAAATTTAGAAGCAGCATGGCTTGTCGGATGTTGCGGAACTGGACCGGTCGTCACAAATTTCTGGGATGGCCTTGCAGATGAAAATGCCGGTGGCGATTCATTCCCTATCAGCTGCTTGAATAATTTCTCTTTCACCAACCCCCAACCATAACGAGCCATCCATACCGACAATCATAAAAACCATTGGTATTAACACACGATCGCTGATCTTCCTCCATTCAGACAGATCGATGTACGAGGGAGATGGGAAAGTCTCTGGATGAGTATGCCACTCTCCTAGGTAATCAATCTTAGAGTCGCTGTCTTGCCATCGTTTAATCGCAGTGTTTAGATGATATCTGTCACATCGAAAAAATCTGAACAAGGAACGACGATCTGCAGTCTGCGGACATGTGGCTTCTACAATGTGAAGATGATCCCCTCGCCTATACCCGAGAAGTATGCCTCCAGCTTCTGTCTTATGCATTGCATCCTGTCGAAAGCTCAGAATTGTCTCCATAACTGCCGGTTCAACTAAAATCCGAGCTAGATCTCGGAATGGATGAACCCATATCATTGGCTTCCGCACGCCTGGCACTCTTTCAGAGGAGATATGTTTTGATTTTTAACTATTTTTGCGTCTGTTTTTTCAATGTAACGGGTACGAAACCTTGGACTAGGATCTCCTTTCATCCAATCTATCACAGCGTCTGTCGCGAGCGATGCGGCATGCATTGGTGCCGACACTGCATATGGAGTAAAAGATCTACATCCAAAATTTTGTCGCTGCGGTGGACGCCTTATCGTAGGAAATCGCTCCTCTCGAAACCGATTTGTGTCTGGCAATCGTAAACAACGGAAACAGCCATGTCGTTTTGAATCTACGAAGAGCGACTGAACGCACTCACCGTTTCCCTTTATCCAAACATAAAGAACTGGTGGAACTTTTATCTTCTGCCTAAGATGATTTTCATTGATCATTTCGCTAACAGCTTCTTCGCCAGTTGCATCAATGATTAGATCTCCGGTGAAAAATTTAGAAGTAGCACGCACTGCTTGAGTTTGCACAGATATACGTACATACGGAAATTGTCTATAAATCTCTTGCCGTAATGCCTCTGCCTTGGATTTAAACAGAGCGGTCATTCCAAGATAGTGGCGACCAAGATTTTCAGCTCCGATCGTATCTGAATCGATTAATACAAGCTCACCACGGCAACCAGTCCCTGCACCAAGCCGGACAAGTGCTTGTACTAAGTAGCCACCGATAGCACCGCAACCGACAAGTGTAAGACGCTTTTCCTTTAAATCCTTGAAAACCAGGTTCCGGCTATGGATGAAATCTGCCCGAATATCAGTGATGTCGACGCGAAAAATTGGCTTCAAGCCTCCTTTCCGATGAAGATACTGCTTGAAACGTTTGGGTGCATCACGATATCCCAGCCGCATCATCTGATCTAGCTCAAATCCGAAACCGATCCAACCTTTTGGAGTATCTATCGCAAACGTCACAAATGCCGCATTAAGATATTCCTTCTCACGCTCCAGTACCCGTTGAATATTATTGTAAAGGGCGAAATCCCATTTTTTCAACCAAAAAAACAACTCTTTTATTGTGGCTGGCATAGCATCGTCCGGTAAGACAGGTCGACGCTCCGTACGAAATAACCAGCACTTGCACCGACTCGTTTTCGGCGGTGCGCATCCCAAAGTTGTCGCTAGTATTTGAACATCAGCATAGTTTGTCGCGATTACTGCTTTTCGTTCTGGGGCATCACCTACAAGATAGTATTCGCAGTATGCATTCTCACTTGACGTGGAGCACAAGACGACCGGCCACGGTGGGGATAATTGGCCGTATACCCAATGGGTAAGAAACTCGTCTTGAAAATCATCGGAACAATATTTCGGGTCCGACACAATTTTTTCGAGCACAGTAGTTGCTTGATCCAAACATTGTGCAACCGCTGTCGCAGGATCATAACGATCCAAGACTACAGAGCCAGGCGAAAAGTAGCACAACCCATTCAATACATCGACATGAGCCATAAGCGATGGTAAGAATGCGGGCTTCGATATCAACGTAATACGCGGGTAAGAAATAAAGTCCCAGTCATCTAGACAAACTTGCACACGGACAGTTCCGCTATTGCAATGAAGATCACCTTCAAAAATTCGACCTCCACCAGAAACATATTTAGTCGTGATGAACCCACGTGCGCTAAGCATTCGAAGCGTTTCGCCTAAGCGAATGGTCGTCGTGTCCATTAGCCAGCCTGCGTTGCCACAACAACAGGACGCGTAACTTGGCGAGCTTCGGTATTTCGAATGGCATCAGCGCTCGTATCCTGCTCAATCAGATTCTGATCATCTGGAATGCGTTGGCCAAACACTCGTCTTAGAGAGGCTATGGCGTTTGACTTCAACCCAATACTCCACGTCCTGGCTTGGAAAAGCGAGTTCTGAAGTTCCGTCGCCTTTTGGGCTGCAAACCCACGTCCCATCGGATCCAATCGATTGAAGTCTTCCAAACGATCATCGATTGCGACCTCACGAATATCAAAGCGGATCGCTGTTGCTAGATGCTCCGCTGCCTTTTCAATCGCGAGATCATCTCGACCGGGCTGGCGTTGGAATTTTTGCGAGATCGCAATCATTAGACAAACAGAACTTGGACCAGCATCCTCCCAGTGAAAATCGCGCCATGCCTTCATATATCGGCATACGTGCGCTAACTGGTCGCCATGCTCCGCAAGCCGATCTTTAAACCAGCGTGTTATAGCTTCCGGGTCGGACGGTTTCCACTCGCCCTTACGAGTTGCCAGCATGATCGTATCCATTTCCTCCCAAAGCTGCTCTTGTAAAAACTCCGCGCTATCTAATGCTATTCCCCGAGCGTTCAACACTGCTGCTTTATCTATAATTTGAACAAACTGATCGTCAGGCGCTGCATAAAGAGGTAAATCTATATGAGCCCATGATGCCACCTTTACTCGTATACAAGTATCTTTTCCTGGGGTTAAAACCCATTTTTCTTGATCACATAATATCAATAAAAGCTGTTCGACCAAGCTAAAATAAAGCTTCGCCATGGCATGCGGTGGGCCATTATCTTCCCATACAGTTACAGGCAAGTACACTCCGAAATCCCAGTCCATTTCCTGAGGAGGATACTGTGCAGGTTGTACACAAGTATCGTATGACCAAGATCCTTGTGTCCTGAAACGCGGCGTTACTCTTCGATTCATTCCCAAATGTGAAACTGTCGCCGCCTCGATTCCTCTCCTAAGATGATCACGGATCTTGTTCTTACAGCTCACCAAATACTCCCGCTGTTCGGCGGTTGGCCTCAACTGGTGACCAAATGCATGGCTGATTGGTTCAGCGAATAGTTTGTGCAATTTCAGCATACTTTAGACCCATCAAGGAGATTGGCATTCACGCCGTAAAAGAAGCACGGCGTGGCTGGTTTGTGCTTCAAGAAACTGAGGAAATATGGATCACCCAGGCAAGCCTTTGAGCGTTGGCTTGCCGACCCAAGTAATGCCTCACGGGCGGGCGCATCCGCTTTGTCGAGAGCAACTGCCTTGGCAGTTTCGTCAGTCAAGTTGTCATCAACATGGTAATAACGGTCCTTCGTCAAGCGATGACAGAGCATAAAGTCTGAGAGCGACTCTTGTACAGATATCGAAAGTCCAAACAACTTCTTTGGCATGTTGGACGGGTTCAATCCTCCCCAGTCGTAGGTTCCACCGGCACGGTTTCGTCGTGGATCAACAGTGAAGCGTGAAGACATGGTACCTATCGACATCAAATGAATATTCTCAATAGCCGAATTGAGGAAACAGTTAGCCTCATGAACAGCAAGAAGGCCAGGTGCATTAGCATACAAGCCCCCATCGACGTATTGATTGTTGTCGAACGTATATCGAGGAAAATACGATGGCGCAGCGCTCGTGGCCATAGCTATATCTACGATTCTATGTCTGTGGTCCCGCTTAAATGTTGGATGATGCGGAGTCTTGAACAGCACTGGCATGCCGTTTGTATAGCTAATACTGGGAATAATCACTGGGTGCAGACAAGATCCCAAGACGCGATCTCCGAATAAATCGTCCTCGGACAGCAGTTGCTTCAGCTCCTTTCCCGAATATGGAGCCCGTAGAATACCTTTCAGTGACCAGCGGCGCTTAAAAATGTTGCCACCATTTTCTTCGAAAAGTTTCACCATTTTTTTTGCGGGAATTTCCAATGCTAGCGCAAGTGCCAATATACCGCCAATCGAAGTTCCTGCGATCAAGTCAAAATGACGAGCGATTGGGCCGCCAATTTCGTCCTCAATATCGGCGAGAATTTTGGCTGTGTACAGACCTCGGTACCCCCCACCTGATAATGCTAGTACTTGAAAACGTTCTTGTTCTCTGCTCATCTAAGCGCCCATTTTTATTGATGGTTTGGGTATTTTGTCAAATTTTTTACTTCAACACAATAAAATAAGAAAAATTTTATTTTCATATTTTTCTTAAATTTCCATTTTCACCTTTAGGCGAAAAATTATCGCCTTTCTGGTTATCCTTTACTTGAATCTGGCCACCTTTTATCAAATTTCAGCATGGAAAAATTCTAAAAATATCACACTGCTAATTTTGGTAAGGCAGTAGGTCTTCATACTCGCTCAAGAACGAAGCGCCCGTAAGTATTTCGGCTGGTAAAGTAGTTTCCACTTAGAGTATCAATTGTCGTATTTCTATATTGCAAGATTGCCGACCCTGTATACGGACTACTCACGCTTGCATTGACTTGTTTTGGTTCCACTTGGTAGACATAATATAACAATGGTAGTCCAGACTCCGAATCCTTCTTAGGTTGAGCGATGAGCGTCTTGGAATGTGAGCCAGGCGATTCAACCTCCATGCTAATCTTCACGAAATCTTGCTTGATGGTAGCTTGTGACACAACTTCTCCTTTTTTTCCATCTACGACATAGTGAATTGTCATTCTCCATGTGCCTTGAAGATTTGGAAAAAAAATCGTGTTAAGGCGTGGAAACATCGACCATAACCACTTCCACCCAATGTGAAACATAAAAAGCAACACCAAACTTAAAGCAGCTGAGCCAGTCATTGCGATTTTCATATTTTTATAGAGGTGAGTTGCGTCGGATTGTTGAGTGGCAATTCCGACGATGACAGAAACCACAATACCATAGAAAACCGCAAATCCAGCGATAACGCGGTTAAGGGGAAGTAAAGTAATCATGAGGCTTTTTTAAAGTAGACTTCTTTTCCATGCTGAAATATCGCTATCCCCAAACTATTGCTAACGATACCGGTTGCACTAACTCCTGATAGCGCGGAGCCGAACAGTGCTGCAAAATAGCGGCCACCGAATAGTTTAGTCCGGTCAATTTCCATATCTGCCACAATAGGTGGTGAAAAATATTGGGCAACTAAAGTAATTTCAAAATTCGACGAAACAACATGAAATCCATCATGAAATTCGCTATAAACGGAAGAGATCTCGAGCAAACTATCAATAGTAGAGCAACGCTTCCAATTATCATTGGACAAGCGAATTGGAATGATCGGCAACATAGATGGGGTATCACAAACAATAATCCCCGCGCCAGAAAAGTCAGTTCCAGCACGGGCCTGCAATGCAGTTAAAATATTCACCAAATTCTCAATCATGTCCCTACCGTCCTTTTTTACTTCATTTCCACTCACCGGAGGGAAGCTCAATTTCATAAACCGTCATTTAATCGGATGATGGTCCACATTGTAGACGACTGCTCTCTTATTGCATCTACCAAACGCTCTATGCCGGCGACCTGCTCCAACATCACCTCGATCTGCTGCGCGGAATTCTGGCCATCAACAAGCTGCAGGGCAAGTTGCCGTCCGTTGTTGTATAAGCGCTTTGTAGCAAGGCGTGGCCAGGTTGCACGAGTCAGGTATTCCCACCCAATGCCGCTTGCGCCGCAAGGCAATCTGCGACGTAAGCCAGTTCTTGGTTGACCTCCTTCTCACGCTTTTGAAGTGCTGCCAAGCGTTGCTGCTGGGCCTGCTGGACGTCCACTGGCGCTTTATTCAGTTGCTTGATCTTGGCCGTGCAGGCCGCAATCTTCTGCCCTAAATCTGCAAGCAAGTTGCTACATGACAGTTGCTTCTTTTGCGTGAAAAGCTGGCATTCAAAAAGGCGAATCGCGTCGTAAATCTTGACGACCTCATTGCTCGTCTTAGAGTGAACAAAATTCAGGCTTCCTTCGTCAAAGGCATGATGCTCCTGGTTTTGGCCGCTCCAGTTCACCAAATCTTGTTTGATGAGGTCAAAGTGCGCTCGGTCATAGGCAATATGTGGCTCCACCAACGCGAAGGTTTTTTCCAGGCTCAGCTGCAGGTACATGCTTTTTTTTAACGCAGATTTCTTGAACTGCGCAGTCACAGAAACAGCATTTTCCAAACAATACTCCAATACCATTGACTCGAACCAGATGCGGCAATAGATCAAGGCCTGGCGAATGTCATACACGCCCAAAGCACGATGAACTTTTTCTTGGAAGCCCCCCGTATGGTCCACCATGACGATACCCTGGTTTGTGTAGCTGAGGACGGCGCTGCTGTGCTGGTCAGCCTGTGGATGCCGATCGGCGATGATGCAAAATCGCTCCCAGAATAGGCGATCATGCGTTGTGATAATCATCTGCGTCCGACGCAAGTACGAATCAGCAAAGAACAAGTCGATGATATTAGAACGGTGGTCACTGTCGATTGCATTGACGACGTCGTCAAACACGATCAATGGAAATTTGTTCTTCTCTGCCATCGCCAACAGCAAGGAAAGTCCAAGTACCCGCAAGTGCCCCTCACTCAGGATGGAGAAGGCATCCAACGAACTGCCATCTGCGTTCAATATTTTAATGCGATAGGTTTCACCCGTTTTCTCGAAACTTAGCGCATGGATGCATTCATGATTATCGTCATGATGATTGATCGCCTTATAATATTCGGCCGCCTTGCCTTCGATGCCGGCGATGCGCGATTTTTCCAGAAAAAGCTTATACCCCAACAAGTCCCGATAGAGGTTTCCATACTCCAGCTGCAACTGGTCGATGAGCGTATTGAGTCGCATATTGTCGGTATCGTTACCTTGCAGGCTGGCGCGCTGGCGCGTTAGTTCAACGAGCTGTCTGCGAATTTCTTTTAATGCGGTTAGTGATACCTTCTTTTCGTCAAAGAGCCCTCTAAGCACTTCAGCCGCTTCTTTGAGTTGTTTGGCTTCTTGTTTGAGGCGCCTCACCTGAACATCCACCTGCGCTATCTCATTTTGCTTCTTTCTGCAGACGTCAAAGTACGTCGCGATGTCTGCCTCATCTCTAGCCAGCAACTCGATCAACTTGGTGAGTACCTGCATCGCTGTCCCCGCCCTATCTGTCGCAGAATGGAAATCCATCAGGCTGGCCCGAAGGGATTCCAATGCCAGAGCACATGGTATGCCCAGGCGCAGGTTGCTATTGACCGCAGTGACTGTTGTGCCAATTGCCGAGGCTAACTGCGTCATGCACCACTCGATGCGCTGCTGTGAAGTCTTGAGCTGGTCAAGCACACTCAACATTGCCAGCTCGCGCCGAGCTTTTTCAAACGGATTGACGACCACGCGAGCCAACGGCGTCGAACAGGCCGGACAGTGTTCGCCTGCCCCCGCGTTCTCGATCGCCTGCAGGGCTTCGTAGACAGCGCGATAGTTGATGGCCATCACGTTCTTCAATAGGGCTACGTCAATCCTGGATTTTCGAGAGAGCAAGCGACGCGCAATCCGCACGGCACCGAGGATGCGCTTCATCGATGCAGCAAACGGCATTTCTGCGACCTTCAGCCGTTCAACCTTGTGGAGTTTGATTTCCGCCAGGCTAGTCAAACGTGTGTGCCTAGCGCGCACGGCAAATTGTTGGTCAACACGCAGGTTTAGACGTGTACATACGTCTTCGTTGAGTACAGAAACGGTATGCTTATGGTAGCGTCGGTGTTGGTGGAGCTCCTCTCTGGCAGCATCCAGGGTACGCACTGCCTCGCTTTGGCTTGGTTGCCGATGCGATGTGAGGTTGAAGTTCTCGGGCTTCACAAACCGCAAGATCACCTCCTGAAAATCCTCCAGTCCAAACAAGGTAGCAATCACATCGCTCTCGGCGCTACCTGTATCCTTCGAACCTAACAGGGAAAACTCCTGCAGACGGTTTCGATCGATGAAACAACTTGACCAAGTCAGGCTAGCAGGTACGCGATTGCGGTCTGTGCCCATAAGGTTCAGCTCGACCTTGCCTGCGCGCCTCGCAACGTATTGCTTAATCTTGGTCTTACGGCGGTCTGTGTAGTGGTTTAATGTACCCGGACACTGATTTAGGCGAGAATGCTCGCCATGG
>NZ_LBCO01000033.1:660679-714350 GCF_000988085.1 Janthinobacterium sp. KBS0711
TTTACAGGGACTCGTCGTATGCTGGGTTACTTAGCGTCCGACTAAATAATAGGTAACTCGCTTGCCCATAACGTGCACATCCGTGCTGGCTGAGTTAAATTAAATGATAGTGCTAAGTATGTAGAACTGTCTGTAGAGTGCTTGCGGACGCGGGTTCGATTCCCGCCGTCTCCACCACTGAATTTTTTAGAATCAAGTAGTTAGCAAGAAGAAGGCTGTCATTATTTGGGTTGTTTTTGGGCTGTTTAGCCTGGGAATGACAACAAAATGACAGCCTTTTTTGTTGAAGAAGACCATCGCCTGACTAACGCGTCCAATCATTTATTTATCGCAAAGCAATCTTAGATTTGCTAGAATTTCAACACTAAATCCCCCCTGTTTACAGAGGGAATGTGCTGGTAGTACGCCATAAACGACACATCAATACTTACCAAATGACAACAACGCAAGACCTTCGCATGCTAGCAAAAGTATTCACGCGGCCAGTCTTCGCGAATTTGGCACGAACTGGAGTGTAGTGGTTTAATGTACCCGGACACTGATTTAGGCGAGAATGCTCGCCATGGAGAGGTGTTTGATGAGCAAGCAAAGACGTACGTTTTCCCCTGAGTTCAAACAGCAGGCGGCATGCCTGGTACTGGATCAAGGATATAGCCATACGGAGGCAAGCCGTTCGGTCGGCATCGGCGAATCAGTGCTGCGCCGCTGGGTGCAGCAGCTTCAGTTGGAGCGGCAAGGCATCACGCCACAGAGTAAGGCAATGACGCCTGATCAGCAGCGAATACAGGAACTCGAAGCGCGCATTGAGCGTCTCGAGCGGGAGAAGTCCATTTTAAAAAAGGCTACCGCGCTCTTGATGTCGGAAGGGATAGAACGTACGAGGTAATCGATCAGATTTGTGGTAACGAATCAATCGAGTTGATCTGCGCGGTGTTCGACGTAGCGCGGTCATGCCTGTACGCGCATCGGGAGCGCGCCCGGCACATTGATGTTGAGCGCATGGCATTGCGTAGCCGCGTGCACGAGCTGTTTGTAGAGAGTCGCAGTTCGGCGGGAAGCCGTAGCATCATGGGCATGATGCGTGAGGAAGGCACGGCAATTGGCCGCTTCAAAGTCAGTCGTTTGATGGAAGAGCTGGGGCTGGTCTGCAAACAGCCTGGCAGCCATGCCTATAAGCAGGCTACGGTGGAGCGGGTCGATATTCCGAACCACCTCAATCGTGAATTCACAGTCGAGGCGCCAAATCAGGCCTGGTGCGGAGACATCACCTATGTCTGGGCGCAAGGCCGATGGTATTACTTGGCAGTGGTGTTGGATTTGTTCGCTCGCCGAGCGGTGGGCTGGGCATTCTCGCTACGGCCCGACGCCGACCTTGTTGTGCAAGCGCTGGAAATGGCTTACGAGCAGCGAGGTCGACCGCAGGGCCTGCTGTTTCATTCGGATCAAGGTAGCCAGTACGCCAGTCGAAAATTCCGTCAGCGCTTGTGGCGCTATCGGATACGACAAAGTATGAGCCGTCGGGGAAATTGTTGGGATAACTCCCCGATGGAACGGCTGTTCCGCAGCTTCAAAACTGAATGGCTGCCGTCAACTGGTTACATGACGGCACAGGAAGCACAACGGGACATCAGCCATTACCTGATGCACCGGTATAACAGGATACGGCCACATCAGTTTAATCACGGATTGGCACCGGCCGTCGCCGAAGAAAAACTTAACGTAGTGCCCGGGATGGGTTGACCACTACACTGGCGGTGGAGCGCAGGGAGAGATTGATATGGTTAGATGTGCTCAAAACCAACTTAAATGCTCGCCGCTTCTACGCGAAACAGGGTTTTCAAGAGCGCGGCGAAATCCCCTTCCAAACAGACAAAGTTGCTATTGGAATGGTGGTGATGGTATGCCAGCTTCCAATGGCGTGACGCCTCAGCTCGCGTTCACTGCGTACCGGTATGAGCGTCAACAAACCCGCGCACAGGAAAAAGAGAAGTATCGGCGACCGGGATCAGTTTTGCCATTTGCACAAGACCTCAACCTTGTACCAACATCTTCACAAGTGCGCCGAGGCTAAATTAAACATTCGAACACGATCTCGGCACACAAGAATCATTGCTGCGACATAAGTTGCTGAATCGCCCTCCGATACTTCTCCACCCTCTCCAAATCCTTCTCCGTCGGCCTATCTATCCTCGACAAATCGCTATTCTCAGCCAGATCAGCCAGCTTGACGGCCTTGCCCACCGGGTTCAACGCCGCGCGGGCGATGAACGCCTCATACGACTCGCCTTCGATCTTGCTCACGGCGCGCACGCCGTCGATGACTTCCTGGGAAAATCCTTCGCGCGCCAGGTCGTCGAATGTGACTTTGCCGTCGCTGTCTTCTACCACGTCATGCAGCACGGCGACGATCTGCTGGGCACCGGGGGCGACGCGCAGCATGACGCGCAGGGGGTGCAATATGTATGGCGCGCCGCCCTTGTCCGTCTGGCCGGCATGGGTGGCGGCGGCGATTTCAATCGCGCGCTCGAGGGTGCCTCGTCTTGCGTGTTCACTCATATTCACTCCACTTTGATTAATGCATGCGTTGCGCGCCAGCCGCGGCGCTGCAAATGGCAAACGCTGGTGCACAGCACGGCTGGCAACAGTAAATTGAGGACTGGGACGAGCATCAGCAAGCACAGCAGCAGGCCCAGAGCAAAAATCGCCGGGCGCTGTTCGCGGCGCAACGCCGCTTGCTGTTCCGCGCCGAGCACCTCCTCGGCCGCCGCGCCGTAGACCATCTGGACGTTCCAGGCCAGCAAGTACGAGATCAGCACGCACATGGCCCACACGGGAATCAAGAGGGAAAGCAGCAGCAACAGACGCCGCCGCCAGGCGGGGCGTGCGGAGGATGCATCCAGGCCGGCCGGAGGCTGCCACGCGATATAGCGTCGCGCCGCCACCGCCTTGGCGCGCTCCAGCAAGAGCCAGCGCAGCGGCAGGCGCGCCGTGCCGATGGCGCCGACGATAAAGACCATCACATAGAAAAAAGCAGCCAGCGCCAGCAACGCCAGGGCAATCTGGCCGATCGACAGCATGGCCTTGGCGGCGCTGCCCAGGCCGCCGGCAATATTGCCCATCTGCGACACGGTGGCCGGCCCGTTGGCAAGCGCCCCGACGCCATCCATCACGCCCAGACCCAGCAAGCCGGTGACGGACACCAGCGCCAGCATGGCGCTCAGCTCGACAAAAAAACGGCCAAAGTAGCCATACAGTCCCAGCCACAGGGCCACGACCGCCATGCACCACAGCGCGGAGCGCCACCACAGGCCCGCATGACGCGCATCGCGCAGCCCCAGGCCGACGCATGTGAAGGCTTCCCGCCAGGCCAGCAGCCAGGTTTGCAATGTTTGTGTCACGCTTGAACGTACTCCGCAATGAGAGGGCGGATACGTCGATCCGAATGTTGCCGATTGTACATGGACAGGGCTGGCGCACGCGCCACCGAGGACGCAGCCCAAAGCCGCCCCGGCTCATGCACCGTCAACAACGGCTATCGAAACGCAAAAGCAGTCGCGGCCTGCTCGGCACTTTTGTCAGAAGACTCATAACAGACCTGATTTCTCCCCGATGCCTTGGCCTTGTACAGTGCTCTATCAGCAAGCTCAACCAACTCGACCGGCAGGTTTTCCCGGTGCATCGGCATAAAAGCCGCCACGCCGACGCTGGCCGTCACTACGCCGAGAGGATTGCCACTATGCTCGATTCCCAGCGATTGCACGGCCTGGCGAACGCCTTCCGCCACCGCCAATGCGCCCTGCATATCCGTACCGGGCAATAAAACGACCATTTCCTCGCCGCCGTAGCGCGCCGCAAGGTCGCCCGGCCTGCGCATGCTGTAGCCGACCACTTTGCCGATTTTTCTCAGGCACTCGTCGCCGGCCACATGGCCATAGATATCGTTGTATTGCTTGAAGAAGTCGACGTCGATCAACACCAGCCCAAGCGAGCTGTCCTCACGCTGAGCACGGCTGAACTCGGCAAGCAGCGACTGGTCGAAGTGGCGCCGGTTCGCCAGCCCCGTCAACCCATCCTGATTGGCAAGGCGGGCCAGGGTTTCATTGATCATTTCCAGTTCATTGCGCGCCTCGACCAGTCCCGCCTCGCTCTTGACCCGCAAATCGATCTGCCGCACCACGCGGTATCCGATGAACGCGATCAGCAATACCAGCACGCCCCCCACCGCATTTTGCATCACCGCATCGACACACCACGCAGCGAGCACTTCATCCTGCGACAACGCGGCGGAGACCACCAGCGGGTATTCCTCGACTCTACGATAGCTATTGATACGCGTCACGCCATCGACTCGCGACTTGATCACAGCCGTCCCAACGGGACTTTTGGGCAAATAATCATGAAATAAGGGAAACTGCGAAAGATCGCGTCCCAGCAAACTTTCGTCGAACGGCCGTCTCAATAACAGAATACCGTTTCCATTTGCAATGAAAATGGCGCCTTTTTTTCCTATCGAAAAGCGCTCATAAAACAGCCTGAAATAATTCATGTCGATGGTCGCCAGCGCCACGCCGCCGAAACTGCCGTCAGGCATATTGATACGCCGCGACACCGTGACTATCCAGTGTCCCGTCGATTTGCTGCGCACGGGGGGCCCGACATAGGGGCCTCGATCTGCATGCGTTCGATGGTAGTTGAAGTAATCGCGATCGGAATTATTCAAATTGCTCAACAGCGTTTGCTGCGAGTTCACCAGCCAGCTGCCATCCCTGGCATAGATGAAGATGCCGTGCAACTGGCGCAGCTCGGCGACACGCGTGACCAGCAACTTGTGCATGCGGGCCAGTTCAGGATCGGAAACACCGTCTGTTTGCACCCGCTCCACCAGTCCGACCAGCACCGTATCGGCTTCCTTGATGGTGTCATAGGCATGCTGCGCAACAGATTGCGCCAGGTTGGCGCTTTCGCGCCCCGCTTCATTGAGTTGCACTTCGCGGGCGCGCCAGGTCATCCATAGCTGGATCGCCAGCAGCGACAGGCATACCAGCACGACAAATGAAATGGCCAGCGGCAGCAAGGAAAAGCCACGGAAGCGTGCTCCCAGCAATCGTGGCGGCAAGCTGCGTGACCTGGTCATGGCGGCACTCCCGGATTTATATCCGGCAAAGTGTGCACCAAATAGGCGGCAACATACTCACACATCGTCACAAACACGATATAAAAAAGTCACTACCATGGCATCGATGAATCCGATTCATGCTTGCCATTGTTTGCGATACCGCAACTCCAGCCACCTGCACAGCATGAACGCAAGATTTCTTTCATGGCCAAGGGGCCGTTGGCAAGGACATGTTTGACGCCATGGCGCCGGGTCACACGTAGATAACACCCGGCACAGGGAAGCAATCCCCCATCCCCGCCTCAACAGCGTACACTGGCTCCTCTTCCATCAACGCATTGGTCCTCCGTGAAACTATCGCGCTTTATTACCGGCCATCTGGAGCCGATCCTGGAAGAGTGGGAACTCTTCGCCAGGTCGCTGCCCATTCCGGGAGCCGCCATCTCGAAAGTGGAATTGCGCGATCATGCCAAGCAGATGCTGCAAACCATCGTGCGCGACATGGACGTCATCGAGAACGCGGCGCAGCGAAAAAAGAAATCGACCACGGGCGTATCGGAAATAACGGGCAAGGAAACGGCAGCCGCCACGCATGGCTCGCTGCGCCAGCAGATCGGCTTCACGCTGCCGCAGCTGACGGCGGAATTTCGCGCGATGCGGGCCAGCGTGCTGCGCCTGTGGATGGCACAGGTGCCGGTAACGTCGAAAACGGCAACGGACGACATCTTGCGCTTCAATGAAGCGATAGACCAGGCGCTGCAGGAATCAGCCATACGCTACTCGCAGCAGAGCGACCGCACCCGCAATACCTTTCTCGCCATCCTCAGCCACGATCTGCGCAGTCCGCTGAGCACGATGACGATGGCCGGTGCTCTGCTGAGCAGGCCGAGCGCGACCTCCGCTTCCACGGTGCAGATCGGTGCGCGGGTTGCCCGCAGCGCGGCCACCATGACAACCATGGTGAACGATCTGCTGGAGTTCGCCAGGACGCAGCTGGGGGGACACATGCCCATTTCACCCGCCTTGGGCGACCTGGGGGAAATCTGCAAGACGGCCGTCGAGGATGCATCGGCCGCTCACCCGCAATGCAAGTTTGAACTGAGCACCACGGGCGAAATGATTGGCGACTTCGATGCGGCCCGCCTGTCCCAGCTGTTTTCCAATTTGCTCAACAATGCTGCGCAATACCGCACCGACGACCAGCCGGTGACCATCACGGCTTTCGGCGATGCCGATACGACCGTGGTGCAAGTGAAGAATTTCGGCCGCCAGATCCCGGAAGCGTCGCTGAAAAGCATTTTCGATCCGCTGGTCCAGCTGGCCATTTCCGACGATCACAAGGCGCCCAATGCCACCAGCATCGGCCTGGGTCTGTTTATCGCGCGTGAGATCGCCAGCGCGCACGGCGGCACCATCGGCGCCGAGTCCAGCCTGGAAAGCGGCACGATATTTACCGTGCGCCTGCCCAGGGTATCGCTGAACGACACAGGGAACGGCGGCTAGGGACTATCCCGGCAGATATCTGCATCCCCTGCCGGGACAGGCTCGCCCTACCTGCGGTTGAGCGGCACATATTCCCCCGGCAAGCTGGCCGCTTCCAGCGCATCGGCAAACGCCAATAAAAACTTTGCAGGCCCATGCTCGGAAACGAGCAAGGAGGCGCCCTTGTGGCGCAGCAGTTTCAGCACTTCCTGCTGGTGCGCCTGGTATTCGCTGGAGTGGCCGTAAAACGTTTGATACATCTCCAGCGTTTCCATGGCCTTGGCGGCCAGGATGAATTCGGGTTTGTCCATGATGTCTCCTCGTTGTCATTGCTGCCAAAACCACGAAAAAAACCTGCAAGATGTGCGGCCCATGCCGATCGCACTGCCTTGCGGCAACCACATCCGTATTTCCATCATACGCCTCAACCCGGCCATTGCGCTGTCCTGTCGCGCATCTTTTTCCATTCCGCCCGTCCGGCGTCAATTGCAGCTCGTTCACCTTACAGATACTGCGCGCGCATGGCATCATGTGCGGTGCCCATCGACAACTGACACCCATGACCACACATTTATCGCTGCACTGCTATCTGCAAGACACACCGTCCGAGCAAGCTCTGCCCTGCTCCGACGTGACCATCCACGCCGACCCGGCCACCCTGCGCGCCATCGCCCATTTTCTGCTGGCTAGCGCGGACACCTTCGATCAGGCGCAAGAGCGCGCCGGCATGCACGCCCATCTGCAAGACGAGTGGGACGGCTGGCAGGACGACTTTCCCGACCTCGTCGTCGTGGCGGCCTAGCCAGGCGCCCCGGCTGGCACGCGTCGGGTAACATACGCCACCTTTGCCATACAGAGAACACCGATGCACCAATCCCGATATGCCCTGCCGTCGCTGCGCACGGCCGTAATGGCCGCCGCGCTGGCCAGCCTGTCCGCCTGCGCCAGCCAGCCCGCGCACGAGACGCTGTTCCTCGCCACCACCCTCACGCCCGCGCACTCCTTTACAAAAGGCATCGAAGGCCCGGCCGTGGATGCGGACGGCAATATCTATGCCGTCAACTTTGCGCGCCAGCAAACCATCGGCAAGGTCAGCCCCGGCGGCGCCGGCGAGGTGTACCTGACCCTGCCCGGCACCAGCATCGCCAACGGCATCCGCTTCGGCAGCCGCGGGCAGATGTATTTGGCCGACTACATGGAACACACGATCTACGTGGTCGACCCGGCCACGCGCGCGCTCACCATCCACGCGCGCGAGCCGCGCATGACGCAGCCGAACGACATCGCCATCACGGCCGACGACGTGCTGTATGCGAGCGACCCGAACTGGAAGGAAAACACGGGCCGCGTGTGGCGCATCGCGCAGGACGGCACGGTGACCCTGGCGCTCGACACCATGGGCACGGCCAACGGCATCGAGGTGAACCCCGACGGCAAGATCTTGTATGTGAATGAAAGCGTGCAGCGCAATATCTGGATGTACGACATCGCCGCGGACGGCAGCCTGAGCGGCAAGCGCTTGCTGATCAAGTTCGACGATTTCGGCATGGACGGCATGCGCGTCGATGTCGACGGCAACCTGTACGTGACGCGCTATGGCAAGGGCACGGTGGTGAAATTATCGCCTCAGGGACGCATCCTGCGCGAAATCAGCGTACCCGGCGCCAAGCCCAGCAACATCACCTTCGGCGGCCCCGATGGGCGTACGGCCTACGTGACGGAAGTGGTGCAGGGACGGCTGCTGCAATTTCGCGTCGACCGTCCGGGGCTGGAGTGGCAGCGGGCGCAGGAGAGGCGCAAGCCCGAATAGCATGTCGGCTTACGCACTACCACGATGGCCCGGTAGGTCGGCTTAGCGCGGAGCGCGTAAGCCGACGACATGGTTGGCCGCGACCAGGTCAGCGGGGAATGACGCGCTCCGCCTTCAGCTTGTCGAACAGATTGAAGAAGGCATCCTGCGTATCCTGGTAATCGAGGAAGCCCGCCTTGCGGCTTTTGCCCATGTCCGTCATCACTTCCATCGGCCGCCCAAGATCGGCATCCGTATGCCACCAGGAAGCAAGGCGGCCGACATCAGCCTCCACCAGGCCCTGCTGCTCGGCGATGGCGCGCCACTGTTCGGGGGCGTCCTGCATGCGGTCGGCCAGCGGCGCCATCGCCTCGGGCAGATCGGCCGCCTCGACGCCGAAATAAGCGGCCAGGCGCGGCCACAGCCACTTCCAGCGGAACACGTCGCCATTGACGATATTGAAGTCTTCGTTACGCGCGGCGGGACTGTCGGCCGCCCACGCCAGGTGGCGTGCGATCTGGCCCGCGTCCGTCATGTCGGAGAGGCCATGCCATTGCGCAGGCGAACCGGGAAAGACGAAGGGCTGGCCGCCGGCCTTGCACAGATTCGCATACACGGCCAGGGTCAGGCCCATGTTCATGGCATTGCCCAGCGCGTAGCCGATGATGGTGTGCGGACGGTGCACGCTCCACGTAAAACTATACCGCGCGGCCGCGTCGAACAGCCGGTCTTCCTGCTCATAGTAAAAGTTCTCGACCGTTTGCCGGCCCTGCTCTTCGCGGAACGGCGTGACTGGCACGCTGCCCTTGCCATAGGCGTCGAACGGTCCCAGGTAGTGCTTGAGGCCAGTGACCAGCGCCGCATGGCGCAAGTGGCCGGTGGGCCCCAGCGCGGCCAGCACATTGGCCACCATGGCGCCATTGACGCGGATGTTTTCCTGCTCGTTGGCCTGGCGCGCCCAGGCCGTGAAAAAGACGTGGCTGGCGTCCAGGCCCGCCAGGGCGGCGCTGACCGCCGCGCCATCCGTGGCATCGAGCGGCAGGAATGCGCAACCGGCAGGCACGGGGGTGCGGCCACGCGAGACGCCCGTCACCTGCCAGCCCTGCGCCAGCAAGTGCGTGGCCAGGTTGCTGCCGATAACGCCGCTGGCGCCGATAATCAATGCGTGCTTGTTCATGGATGCTCCAGTGCCTGTGTAAAAAGCCATGATATAGCGGACAGAAATTCTTATCCGCGATAGTATTTCACCTTATTCATGAAAAATATTCTGCAATCATGTCCGAACACTTGAAAGGCATCGCGCCTTTTCTTGCCACCGCCGACGCCGGCAGTTTCACCAAAGCTGCCGCACGGCTGCACCTGAGCAGCTCGGCCGTGAGCAAGAGCGTGGCGCGCCTGGAAGCGCGTCTGGGCGTGATGCTGTTCGAGCGCAGCACGCGGCGTTTGCAGTTGAGCAGCGCGGGGCATGCCTATTACGCCACCTGCAAGCGCGTGCTGCAGGAACTGGTCGAGGCGGAAAACGTGCTGGCCGAGCAGGATGGGGAACTGGCAGGCAAGGTGCGCATCGGCGTGCCCGCCTCGTATGGCCGCATGCGCGTGATGCCGGCGCTGATTGCACTGTGCGAAAAGTATCCGCAGCTGCAGCCGTCGATCAGTTTCAGCGACCGCTTTGCCGACCTGTTCGAAGAGCGCATCGATATCGCCGTGCGCATCGGCGCGCCTGGCAGCTGGCCGCCAACGCTGGGACAAATGCCCTTGGGCGAAGAACGCCTGATCTTTTGCGCGGCGCCCGCCTATCTGGCGCGGCGCGGCACGCCCGTCGCCATCGCGGACCTCGATGGCCACGACTGCATCGGCTATGGCCGCGGCGACGGCACGGCGGCGCCGTGGCTGTTTGCCGACGAGGACGGAGTGCAACGGAGGGCCGTCCATCCGCGCCTCACCGTGGGGGACGCCGAAGCGCAGACGGCCGCCGTGCTGGCCGGCCTGGGCATCGCGCAGCAGGCGACCTGGCTCGTGCACGAGCACCTGGCCAGCGGCGCCATCGTCGAAGTACTGCCGGCCTGCGCCACGCCAGGCTTGCCGCTCTCGCTGGCCTGGCCGCTGGCACGCCAGCTGAGTGCCAAGACGGGCACGCTGCTCAAGGAATTGAAGCAGCGCCTGACGATCAGCTGATCACTCAATACAAAACGTTCTTCGCTTCCGGCAGGTCGACATTGGCCTTGGTGACGATCACCACGCCCGTGTTGACGAACGGTGCGACCTTCTTGCCTTCGATCAGGCTGACGAGGGTTTTCACGCCCAGCGCGCCCATCGAGTACGAACCCTGCACGGCGGTCGCATACAGGGTGCCGTCCTTGACGAAGTTTTTCAGGTCTTCATTGCCGTCGAAGCCCACGGCGATCACCTTGCCGGCCTTGCCCGCCTGCGCGATGGCGCGGCCCATACCCACGGCCGTCGGTTCATTGGCGCCGAAGATGCCCTTCAAGTCCGGATTCGAGGCCAGCACGTCGGTCGTCTGGTTCAGCGCCGTGGCCATCTGCGACTGCGAGTAATACGTGCCGACGATCTGCAGCTGCGAGTTCTTTTCGATATAGCGCTTGAAGCCGCCCACCCTGCCCGTCTCGGAACCGGCGCCCGCCACGTACGACATCACGGCGATCTTGCCCGTCTTGCCAACTTGCGAGATAAGGGCCTTGGCGCTTTGCTCGCCGGCCGCTTCATTGTCGGTCGACAGGAAGGACTGGTAATAGCGCTTGCCGCTGTCGGCCACCAGCGAATCGATCAGCACGACGGGAATCTTCGCTTCCCACGCCTTCTTCAGGGCCGGCACCAGCGCGTCCGGGTCCGACGCGGCCAGCACGATGCCGGCCACCTTGCGCGTGACGGCGTTTTCCACCATGCTGACCTGGTCGGCAATCGCCGATTCCGAAGCCGGTCCCTGGAAGGTCAGGCTGTAGCCCTTGGCATCGGCGGCGCTGGCCGTGGCGCCCTTTTTCACGTTTTGCCAGTAGTTGGAATTGGTCGTCTTGACGATCACGGCGATTTCGCCCGGGGCGGCGAAGGCGGCGCTGGAGCTCAGGGCAAATGCTGCGGTCAACAGACCCAGCGACATGGCTTTGATGGTTTTCATTGTCGTCCTCATTTAATAATTATAGATTTGGTGGATTGACTTCATGCGTGCTGCTTGCTGCTTCAGGCGCGGTTGCGCTTCTGATCGATCCAGACGGTCAGCAAGATGACCAGTCCGATAATGATTTGCTGGATAAAGCTCGATACCCCGTTCATGTTCAAGCCGTTGCGCAGGATGCCGATGACGAAGGACCCGATGACGGTGCCGGAAATGGTGCCGATGCCGCCGATCAGCGAAGCGCCGCCGATCACGGCGCTGGCGATCGCATCGAGTTCATACATCACGCCCTCGTTCGGCTGCGCCGTCACCAGACGCGACATCAGCACGCAGCCCGTCAGGCCCGACAAGGCGCCGGACAGGGTATACACGAGCAGGGTCACGCGACCCACCTTCACGCCCGACAGGCGCGCCGCTTCCGCATTCGACCCGACGGCATAGATATGCCGGCCAAAGGTGGTACGGCTGAGCATGATGGACACGGCCACGGCGATCACCACCATCAGCACCACCGGATACGGAATGCCGGGAAAGACGACCTCGGGAAAAGTGCCGCCCGTGTCGCGCTCGATGCGCCACAACACGCCGTTACCGAGTTCGCCGAACGACTCGCCCAGGCCGGAAATGGCGCGCGCCCCCGTCACCTGCAGCGCCAGGCCGCGCGCGATCAGCATCATGCCCAGGGTGGCGATGAAGGGCGGCAGCTTCAGTTGCGTGATGCAGAAACCGTTGACGGCGCCGCACATGGCGCCCACCACGACGCCGCCCAGCATGGCGACGGGCACGGGCACGCCGCTCTTGACCAGCAGCGCGGCGGCCACGCCGGCCAGCGCCAGCACGGAGCCGGAACTCAAGTCGATGCCGCCCGTGATGATGACGCAGGTGGCGGCAATGCCCAGGTAAGCGATCGACGTCACTTGCAAGGCCACGCTCATGCCGTTGCTGACGGAGAAAAAGGCGTTGCTGGTGAGGGAAAACACCAACAACAGCAAGGACAGGCTGCCCAGCGCGGCGAATTTTTGGATCAGTTCTTTATTCATTTTCTTGTGGCTTTCTGATGTTAATGCATTGCTGCCTGGCGGCCCGATGCGAGCTGCATGATCTCTTCCTGCGACGACTCGCGCGTATTGACGATGCCGCTGATGCGCCCTTCATGGAACACGGCCACCCGGTCCGTCATGCCCATGATCTCGGGCAGCTCGGACGTGATCAGCACCACGCCGATGCCTTCCGACGCGAGCTTGTCGAGCAGCTGGTAGATGGCGAACTTGGCGCCCACGTCGATGCCGCGCGTGGGTTCGTCGAAGAAGATGATTTTCGATTCGCGGTACAGCCATTTGCTGATGACAATCTTTTGCTGGTTGCCGCCCGAGAGGTTGCGCGCGATCTGTTTCGAGGTTGGCGTCTTGATGCCCAGCGCCGCAATGTACTGCTGCGCCACCGCCTCTTCCCTGGCGAAATCGATGAAGCCGAAGCGGTTCGCCAGCCCCGATACATTCGTCAAGGTCAGGTTGGCCGCCACCGACATGCGGATCGCCAGGCCGTGGCTCTTGCGGTCTTCCGACAGGTAGGCGATGCCGTGGCCGATGGCGTCGATGGGGCTGTCGATCGTCACCGCCACGTCGCCCAGGTGGATGGCGCCGCTGGTGAGAGGATCGGCGCCAAAGATGGCGCGCGCCACTTCCGTGCGCCCCGCCCCCATCAGGCCGGAAAAGCCGAGGATCTCGCCGCGCCGCAAATCAAAACTCAGCGGGCCGAAGACATCCTTGCGGTGCAAATCGGTCACGCGCAGCAGTACGTCAGCCGTCGGCGCCGAGACGCGGTCGGGAAATTTTTCATCGAGGGTGCGGCCCACCATCTTGGCCACGATGGCGTCCAGGCTGGTGGCGGCAAAATCGTCGGTGCAGACGAATTTACCGTCGCGCAGCACCGTCACCCTGTCGATGATGTGCTGCATCTCTTCCAGGCGGTGCGAGATGTAGACCACGCTCACGCCATTGCGCTTGAGTTCATTGATGATGTCGAACAGCTGGCCCGTCTCGCTCTCCGTCAGCGACGACGTGGGCTCGTCCATGATCAGCACTTCCGTATTGAGCGACAGCGCCTTGGCGATTTCCACCATCTGCTGCTGCGCGCAGGACAGGTTTTTCACCAGCTGGCGCGGGTCGATGCGCAGCTTCAACCGGTCCAGCAACGCCTGCGCGTCGGCGCGCATTTTCTTGCGGTCGATGAAAATGCCGCGCACCGGTTCGCGCGCCAGGAAAATATTCTCGGCCACGCTCAGGTGCGGGATCAGGTTCAGTTCCTGGTGGATGATGGCGATGCCGGCCGCCTCCGCATCCACGCTGCAGGAAAAACTGCACACCTTGCCCTTGTAGACGAGTTCTCCCTCGTCGGCCTGGTACACGCCGCTCATCACCTTCATCAGGGTGGACTTGCCGGCGCCGTTTTCGCCGCACAGCGCATGGGCTTCGCCCTTGCGCAGGCTGAAACTGACGTTGTCCAGCGCCAGCACGCCGGGAAAGCGCTTGCTGACCTTGTTCAGGGCCAGTATCTCTTCGGATTGATTCATGGTGTGTCTCCTCCACTCCACTGCCATAGGCCGGCGCGCCGATGTCTGAGCACCTTGGCGGCACGCCGGTCTGCTACTCGTTTAACCGTCGATCAGTTCCGGATTCCACCCATGCACGGTCTGCTTCTGTTCACCAAGTCCGCTGATCCCCAGGCGCATGGTGTCGCCCGGCTTCAGGTACACGGCCGCCGGTTTCTGTCCCATGCCCACGCCTGGTGGCGTGCCGGTGCTGATGATGTCGCCCGGGTACAAGGTCATGAAGCGGCTGATGTAGCTGACCAGATTGGCCACGCCGAAGACCATGGTTCTGGTATTGCCATCCTGGACGCGCTTGCCGTTCACTTCCAGCCACAGGCCCAGGTTTTGCGGGTCCGCCACTTCGTCGCGTGTGACCAGCCAGGGGCCGATCGGGCCGAAGGTGTCGCAGCCCTTGCCCTTGTCCCACTGGCCGCCGCGTTCGAGCTGGTACTCGCGTTCGGACAAATCGTTCACCACGCAGTAGCCGGCCACGTGCGACAGCGCATCGGCTTCGCTCACATAGCGCGCGGTGGTGCCGATCACCACGCCCAGCTCCACTTCCCAGTCGCTTTTCTTCGAATCCTGCGGCATCACCACGGCGTCGTTGGCGCCGATGATGGCGCTGGTGGCCTTCATGAACAGCACCGGTTCAGCCGGCACGGCCATGCCCGATTCGGCCGCATGGTCGGCATAGTTCAAGCCCACGCACAAAAACTTGCCCACGCCCTTCCACGGCGGCGCGATGCGGCCAGGATTCGCCACCACCGGCAGGCTGGAGATATCGAGGGCGGCCAGGGTCGCCAGGCCATCCTTGCCCAAGGTCGCGCCGGTAATGTCAAGCAGCACACCGGACAGGTCGCGCACGGCGCCGTCGGCATCGATCAGTGCAGGTTTTTCAGCGCCCTTGGCGCCATAACGCATCAGTTTCATGTGTGTCTCTCGTCGTTGTAATTAGTTTGACCAGCCACCGTCGATCACATGGACCATGCCGGTGGTAAAAGCGGATTCATCGGAAGCCAGGTAGACGGCCAGCGCGGCGATTTCCTCTGCCCTGCCCACTCTGCCCATCGGCTGGCGGGCGACAAACGCGGCCTGCACTTCATCGATGCTCACGCCCGTCGCTGCCGCCTGCGCGGCAATGCGTTCCTTCAGCGAGGGCGACTCGATGGTGCCGGGGCAGATCGCATTGCAGCGGATGCCGCGCGTGACAAAGTCCGCCGCCACCGACTTGGTCATGCCCACCACGGCCGCCTTCGAGGTGCCATAGATAAAGCGGTTCGGCGCGCCCTTCACGCTCGACGCCACGGACGACATATTGACGATGGAGCCGGCGCCCCTGGCCAGCATGCCGGGCAGCACGGCGCGCATCAACCGGTACATGGAGCGCGCGTTGATGTCGAAGGAACGGTCCCAGGCCGCATCGTCGCAGTCGAGGATGGTGCCGCCGTCGACGAAGCCGGCGCAGTTGAACAGGATATCGACGGGGCCGATCTCGTCGGCCAGCGCGGTGATGGCCGCGCCATCGGTCACGTCGAGCCGGCGGATGGCGCAACCCGTTGCTTCCTTCAGCGCGTCGAGCTGGGCCTGGTTGATATCGGTGGCGATCACGGTAGCGCCTTCGCGCACGAACGCTTCGGCCGTGGCGCGGCCGATGCCCTGGCCGGCGGCGGTGAGCAGGGCGATTTTGCCTTGTAGTCTGGCGGTCATGTTGTCTCCTTTTTTTAGGCCTAAACCATATGAAATACGTGTTCCATCATCGCCCAGTGCTCGCCCTCGGCACGCGAAGCCAGCGGCTCCTGGCACGGTGCGCAAAAGGTCCACCAGCGCTGCGTTTCCGGGTCGGCGGCAATGGCCGCCATGTCGGCCTCAAAATCCTCGCCGTGGTATTCCCAATAACCGAACAACAGGTTTTCCGGCTCGCGCAGGAAGATCGAATAATTGCCAACATGCGCGGCAGCCAGTCTGGCCAGCACCTGCGGCCAGACTGCGGCGTGCAGGGTTTTGTATTCAGCGATGCGCTCCGGCGCGATGCCGATGACCATGCCCATTCTTTGCATTGCGACTCCTTTTTGCTGGCTTACGCCAACCTACCAATACCGTTGACGATGACCGTAGGTCGGCTTAGCCGGAACGGCGTAAGCCGACACGCCCACCACCTCATTCAAAACCATAAAACCGGCACGCATTGCGTCCGAAAATATCGTCCCTGTCCTCTTGCCCCAGATGCGCCAGCAGCGCCTCGCTGGCGGCCAGCCATGCCGGATAGCCGCCGGCCAGGTCGACCACGGGCCAGTCGCTGCCCCAGATCACGCGCCGGGGACCGAACACGTCCAGCACATGTGCGGCATAGGGGCGCAGGTCGTCCACGTTCCAGCCGGGCCGCGCTTCCGTCACCAGCCCGGACAGCTTGCAGTGCACGTTCGGCAGCGCGGCCAGTTGCGCCGTGTCTGCACGCCAGGTGCCGAACGCGGCATCGGCGATCGGCGGCTTGGCCGCATGGTCGATCACGATGGCCAGTTGCGGATAAGCGCGCGCGCAATGCAGCAGCGCGGGCAAGTGGCGCGGCAGCACCAGCGCGTCCAGCCGCAAACCGTGTTCCACCATGGCGGCCAAGGCCGGCGCCAGCGCGGGATTGGCGATCCATTGATCATCTTCGATATCCTGCAGCATGGGCCGCAAGCCTTTGAGCTTGCCGTGCGACGCCAGACGGGCGATAGTGGCCGGCGCGTCAGGCGCCAGCAGATCGGTCCAGCCCACGACGGCCCGAATAAAGCTGTTCTGTTCCGCCAGCGCCAGCAGGTAGTCGGTATCGGCAGCCGACGGCAGCGACTGCACCAGCACCGTGCCGGCGATGCCGTGCGCCGCCAGCAGCGGCGCCAGGTCGGCCGGTGCAAAATCGCGGTGGATGGCGCCCAAGGATAGCGGCGGCCAGCTGCCGGCACGCGCGGCCAGCTGCCAGAAGTGCTGGTGGGCGTCGATGCGCATCATGCGGCCACTCCCGCAGGCAGCGGCGCGCGCGCATCGAGCAAGTCCGCGTCCCGCAGCGCCAGCCACAGGGCGTCGGGCAGCGGCGTGGCGAACCAGTCCAGGTTTTGCCGCAGCTGCGCCAGGTCCTGGCCGCCCGGGATGCAGGAAGCGACGGCCGGATGGGCAAGCGGGAACTGCAGTGCGGCAGCCTGCAGCGGCACGCCGAATTCACGGCAGACGGCGTCCAGGCGCGCCACGCGCTGGAGTATGGCGGCCGGCGCATCGGCGTAGTTGAACTTGCCGTTCCCGGCCAGCACGCCCGAGTTGAACGGGCCGCCGATCACGATGGCGTTGCCGCGTTCCACGCAGGCGTCCAGCAACGGCGACAGCGAGGCCTGTTCCAACAAGGTGTAGCGGCCGGCCAGCAAGGTGCAATCGAGGTCGAATTCCGCCATTGCGCGCAGCACGATTTCGCATTCGTTCACGCCCAGGCCCACGGCCTTCACCTGGCCGGTGGCGCGCAATTGGTCCAGCGCGCGAAAACCGCCACCGTGCGTCAGCTGGCGCCAGTATTGCTGATCGTGTTCGCCATGCGTGGCCTTGCCGATATCGTGCACGAACAGGATATCGATGCGCTCGAGCCCCAAGCGCTGCAGGCTGTCGTCGTGCGAACGCAGCACGCCGTCATACGTGTAGTCGTAATGGGGGCGGAACGGCAACGGCGCGGCAAAGCCGTCGTCGCCGGGGCGCACGGAAGCGTCGGGCCGCATCAGCCGTCCCACCTTGGTGCTAATCACAAATTCATGGCGGGGCCGCTCGCGCAGCGCCGCGCCGAGGCGGCGTTCGGACTGGGTATAGCCATAGAACGGCGCCGTGTCGAAGAAGCGCACGCCGGCATCCCAGGCGCCATCCAAGGTGGCGCGCGCCTGCGCGTCGCTGACGGGCTGGTACAAGCCGCCTATCGGGGCGCAGCCCATGCCGATGCAGGGCAGCGACAGGCCCCCGCGCGGCAAGGTATGCAATTGTGTGACATCCATGAATCAGGCCCTCAAGCGGCGCGCAATGGGAAGCAGCCTGGCCCCACCGCGTCGAATTGTTTATAGGTCAGCACGAATTCCTGGTGGCCCAGGTCTTCCGAGCGGCTCAGTTCCCCGTTGGCCACGTTCAGCACGGCGGCGACGATCTCCGCGCCCACTTCTTCCAGGGTGGCTTCGCCCGTGAGGATCTTGCCCGCATTGATATCCATGTCGTCGGCCAGGCGTTCGAAGGTTTGCGGATTGGCGCACACCTTGATGACGGGCGAGATCGCCGAGCCGACCACGGAACCGCGTCCGGTCGTGAACAAGGTGATGTGGGCGCCGCAGGAAATCAGTTCGACGATCTCCGCGTTGTCGGACACGTTCGGGAAGCCGAAGCGCGGCTCTCCGTCCGGCACCACGTCGAGCAGGTACAGGCCGCCGCCGGCCGGCTGGTCGCCCGGTTTCAAAATGCCGACGATGGGCGAGGATCCGCTCTTGGCGTAGGCGCCCAGCGACTTTTCTTCCTGCGTGGTGAGGCCGCCATCGGCGTTCCCCGGCGAGAAGCTGCCATGGCCCATGATGGTGTAGTAGCGGGCTGCCTTGGCTACGGTTTCCACGATGGCGTTGCCCAGCTCCGGACTGACGGCGCGCCGCTGCATGTGGTATTCGCAGCCCACCAGTTCGCCCGTCTCTTCGAAGATGCAGGGGCTGCCGGCCGCGATCAGGGTGTCGAACGCGACGCCGACGGCCGGGTTGGCGCTGATGCCGCTGGTGCTGTCGGAGCCGCCGCAGATGGTGGCGACGACCAGTTCATCGATCCCCATCGGCACGCGCTCCTGCCGCGCCAAAAGCTCGAGTGCCCAGCTGATCCACTCGACGCCGCTGCTCACGCTGGGGCGCGTGCCGCTGTTTTCCTGGATCGTGATCGTGTGCACGGGACGGTCGCTGTCGGTCACGGCGCTGGAGAGGCCATATTTGTTGAATCCTTCGCAGCCCAGGGACACCAGCAGCACGGCGCCCACGTTCGGGTGCGTCAGCAGACGGCGCATCACCTGGTCCGCGTATTCGTTGGGGAAGCAGCCCGTAAAGCCGATCAGGTGCACGGGCTGGCCGGGAAAGGCGTTGACCATCAGGCGCGCCACATGGTGCGCGCATTCGACCATATAGGCCACCACCACGATATTGCGGATGCCCTTGCGGCCATCGGCGCGCAGATAGCCCGACAGGGCCGGTGTCGTTACGGGAGCGTTCATGCTTGGTCGTCCTTGTCCAGGAAATGGTGGCCGTCCTGGCCCAGGGTAAACGTGGGGATGTAATCGCTTGCCAGATTGTGCGTGTGGATATGCTCGCCGATGGCGACGGGGGCCGTGATGCTGCCGATTAGGGCGCCGTAGCGCAGCACCTTGTCGCCCACGGCCAGCGCGCGGCGCGCCACCTTGTGGCCGATGTGGATATTTTGCGCCAGGGTGACGGGCACGCCGTCGATGGCGACGACGTCGCCGCTGGCCAAGGCTGTCCTGGCGATCAGGCAGTTATCCTCGGGCGACATCAACAGCAGGCTGGCAGGTTGGGAAGCGAGGCTCATGGCGCACCCTCCCCGGCAAAGACGGTTAAATACCCGGCTGGCTCAGTTTTTCCCGCGTGCCGATCGAGGACAGCATGGTGCTGCGCGAGGAATCGAGGTGGGAGCGCATGGCCTCGAGCGCCTTCGGTATGTCGTGCTCGGCCAGCGCGCGTAGGATGGCCAGGTGCTCCTGCACCGCGTACTGGTTGCGGCCCTTTTCCTCGCCCTTGTCCCACTGGTAGTGATAGTGAAACACGAACGAGACGATATCGTAGAAGCCCTGCGCGAAGCGGTTGTTCAAGAGGCCGATCAGGAAGGTGTGGAACTCGCGGTCCAGCGCCGGAAACGCATTGTGGCGCGTGTCTATCCTGGCCGCCAGCTTCTCGTGCTGCTTGATCAGCCGCGCCAGTTCCGCATACGCCGGATCGCCATGCGGCAAGTGCGCAAACTGCTCCACGGCCGCCATCTCGAACATGCGCCGCATGTCCGCCAGTTCGGTGGCGAACGAGCGGTCGAACGCGCACAGGCGCCAGCCGCCGCGCGGCTTCTTTTCGATCAGGCCGAAGCGCGAAAAGCCGATCAAGAATTCGCGCACGCTGACGGTACTGGCGCCCGCCTCGCGCGCCAGCTCCGCTTCCGAAAATTCCGCGCCGGGCGGCATGTCGCGCTGGTACACGCGTTCCATCAGCACTTGCTGGATGCGCTCCGCCCCCGACTGCAATTCGGAGATATCGAAGTAGTCGCCTGGTATGGGTTTGCGCAGCAGGCGCCGGTCCGCCGGACTGGCGATCAGGCGCCGCGTCGACAGATACGCGATCGCGCTGCGAATCGCCGTGCGGCTGCCCTGGCAGATGGTGGTCAGGAACTGCTCCGTCGGCAGCATCTCGCCCACTGCGACATTCTCGGCGAGAAATTGCAACAGCAGATTGGTACTGCGCTTGAAGACGGTGGCGGGTTTGGACATGGATGAATGAACGCGCTATGCCAGCGAAAGGGAAAGTGGATGAGTGGGCCATTTTAGTCGATATCGGATTGGATCGGCATGCTAAAAAAGAAACAACTGCGCTGAGCGGGGCGTTCATGGCTGCGCTCCCGGCGCCAGCATGGCGCACAGTCGCGGCTGCGCCAGGGCGGGACACAGCTGCCGCGCCAGCGCCGCCACGGGCGCCATGCGCCGCTCGATCTTGCCGGCGTGGTGCTGGGCGATGTCGGCCAGGCGGTGCGCGAGGAAGGGATTGCCGAAGCGTTCCCTGACCTGCGCCACATAGGCCAGCGCGGCGTCACCGTGCCGCGCGCCCATGGCGGCAAACACGGGCAGCACCTCCTCGTGCCACACGGCTTCCAGCGCGGCGCGCATGGCGCCATCGTCCATCGCCTCGCGCACCGTCATGCCGGCCGGGCTGCCCCGTTCCAGCCACAGCTGCGCCAGATAGGTGTGGCCCAGGTTGAGCAAAAATAGCTTGCGCTGCTCATACTCGCGCAGGCTGTCCGTCACCACCAGTTGCGGATGGCGGCACGGCAGCAGCATGCCTTCCTGCGCCTCGACGGCCCACAGCGCATAGGGTTCGGCCACCGCGCCTATTGGTTCGATCGGTTCGGAAACGATGCGGTCGACGAGGGAATTGATCCACAGGCAGCCCGTTTGCAGGTAGGCGATGAACGCGGCATCGCAGCGCCACTGCCGCGCCAGGGTCACGACCACCTGGCGCAATACATGACCGTTGTCGGCCACCAGTTCGCACGGAAAAATCGAGATGGGCGCGGCGCCGGCCAGAAAGCGGCCGTGCAGCAGCACCAGCAGCTTGGCGGGAAAGCTGGCGGGAACGGTCGCGCCATCGAGCATGCCGGCGTGGTCGGCGTCATCGAGCTGGTAGCCCGTGTCGCCCGTATTCGAGACCATCACGCGCGCGGCCAAGGCCGCATCGCGCACCTGTCGCCAGTCGCTGCCGGCCTGCCACGCCTGCGTGACGGCGTCGGCGCGGCGCTTTTCATCGACTTGCGCGCCGCCCTGCCAGCCGCGGATGCGCACCGGGTAGCCGCCGGCCTGGCGAAACGCCGCCACCCGCGCCGCGCCCTGCGCGCTGCCGGTCGTTTGCACGACGGTGATATGGCCCAGCGCCTCGCCAGCCTTGGCCGCTTCGCTGACGAACAGGTCGGCGTGCGCCTGCAGGAAGCGGCTGGTGCCGAACTGCAGTATGGGATTGAGATCGTTCATCTCAGACCTCGACGATGGCCTTGATGACGCCAGCTTCTGGCTGCATCCAGCGATCGAGCACGCCTGTAAATTCATCGAGCGTGGTGCGGTGGGTATTGAGCAGCGCGGTGGGGACTTTCCCCGCCTTCATGGCCGCCACCACTTCCTCAAAATCGTCGACGGTGGCGTTGCGGCTGCCCAGCAAGGTCGTTTCGCGCTTGTGGAATTCCGGGTCGGAAAAGGACAGGCGGTCGCGCACGATGGACACCAGCACATAGGAGCCGCCATGGGCGACGAAATCGAGGCCCCGCTCCATGGCGGCGATATTGCCGGTGGCGTCAAACACCACGTCGAAGAATTCGCCGCCGGTGGCGTCCGACAACTGTTCCTTGTCGCCGTCGCCCAGCTGCACCGTGCGGGCGATGCCGAGTGCGTCGCGGCAGAACTGCAAACGGTCGGCGCGGCCGTCGAGCACCGTCACGTCGGCGCCTTTCAACGATGCGAACAGCATCACGGCCATGCCGATCGGACCGGCACCCACCACCAGCACGCGCTTGACGGCATCGACCGCGCCGCGCTTGACGGCATGCGCGCCGATGGCGAGGAATTCGATCATGGCCGCATCGTCGAGCGAAATGCCTTCCGTCTTGAAGACAAAGCGCTCGGGCAGCGCCAGGTATTCCGTCATGCCGCCGTCGCGGTGCACGCCCAGCACTTCGATGCGGGTGCAGCAGTTGGTCTTGCCCTGGCGGCAGGCCACGCAAGTACCGCACGACAGGTAGGGCATCACGTAGACCTGGTCGCCCACGGCCAGGCGCGAGCCGGCTGGCGCGCTATCGATATGGCCGGACAATTCATGGCCCATCACGCGCGGATAGCTGAGAAAAGGCTGGGTGCCGCGGAAGATATGCATGTCGGTGCCGCAGATGCCGACGCGGCGTATGCGCAGCAGCACTTCGCCCTCGGCGGGCACGGGCACGGCGCGCTGCTCCATGCGCAAACTGCCGGGCGTATCGCAAACGATACTTTTCATCATGGTCGTCTCTCTCGCCGCCCGGGTCTTGCCGGTGGCATATTATATTTAACGTACAAAGCAACTGTGAAAAAAATCCGTCTGCGCGGATTGTCTTTCCAGTCCTGCCAACGGCGCCTCTTGCTGCGCCGCACAACGATTTTTTCGTCATTCCATGTGGCTCGAACGCGCCGATCATGCTGCAGTCGTCGTTCGGTTTTATAAATATACCGTACAAAAAAATGAAGGTCAACGGATTCTTTTTACGGTTTTTTTGAGGTCTCTGCTACATTCCTGCTTGACCCTGACGTTACGTCAGGCGCCATCGTGGCGGCACGCACTGAAGACAAGGAGTAGACGATGCTGTTGAAAATCGGGGAACTGGCCAGGCTCACGGGCCTGACTGTCCGCACCCTGCACCACTACGACAGCATCGGCCTGCTCTCGCCTTCGGCGCGCACGCAAGCTGGCTACCGCCTGTACCAGCACGGCGACATGGACCGGCTGCACCGGATCATGGCGCTGCGCAAGTTCGGACTGTCGCTGGCCGATATCGCCAACGCCCTCGCCGGCCCGGAGCTGCCGCTCTCCTCCATTGTGGCGCGGCAAATCGCCATGCTGGAACGCCAGATTGCGCAAGCTTCCACCCTGCGCGAACGCCTGCGTACCCTGCAAACGCAGCTGACGCAGGGGCAGGCGCCGGAACTGGCCGAGTGGCTCACCACTATGGAGTTGATGACCATGTACGACAAATACTTTAGTCACGAAGAACTGCAACAACTGCCGCTGCTGTCCGATGCGGCCGTGGAACAGGAATGGAAAGCACTGGTAATGAGAGTGCGCGCCGCCAAGGACGCGGGCGCGGACCCCGGCGATGCGCCAGCACAGGCGCTGGCCACGGAATGGATGGTCAAGCTGGTCCGCGACACGGGCGCCCACCCTGGCCTGTTCGCGCGCCTGAACGACATGCATGCGCAGGAACCATCGATGCAGGCGACGACCAGCATCGATGCGGACCTGATGCAGTTCATCCTCGCCGCCTTCAACGCCTCGCGCATGGCGCTGTACAAACCCTTCCTCGACGAGCAGGAATACGCGCACCTGGTGGCCAACTACGGCAAGCGTTCGGGCGAGTGGCCAGCCCTGATCGCCGCCGTGCGCGCCGCCATCGATGCGCGCACGCCGCCCACCGATCCGGCCGTGCTGCAACTGGCGCGGCAGTGGCTGGAACTGTTCCGCTCCTATGCGGGCACGGACCCGGCCACGCAGCTGAAATTCCGCCAGGCGCACCAGCAGGAACCGCGTCTGATGGAAGGCAGCTTCGTCGACGCAGCCATGCTGCAGTACCTGGGCGCGGCGATGGCGATCGTGGCGCAGGAGCGTCCCGGCGCATAGCAGCGTGTGGCATCTCGTGGGTGGGGCCATGTAGAATCGGCCTTCGCCCACGAGAGGATTAACCGATGCGCCGCTTTCTGTTTGCTTGCCTGACCCTGCCCGCCCTGAACCTCGCCATGGCTGGCGATACGCCCGCGCAAGGGGTATGGCAGGGCACCGTTGGCAAGGCCAATATCGTGGCGTGCTTCAACCAGCCCAGCCCCACGCAAGAGTCTGACCGCAGCGGCAGCTATTACTACACGCGCTACAAGACGCCGATCATGCTGTCCAAGCCGAACGGCAAGACCTTGTGGCAGGAACTCGACGCCAAAGGCAATACGACGGGCACGTGGTCGCTGAACGCACTGCAAGGCGGAAAACTCGTCGGCACCTGGACGGAGCCGAAAACTGGCAAGACCCTGCCCCTGGCCTTGACCCTGCTGGAAGCGGCGGGCGACCGCGAACACCCATCCTGCGCCAGCGACGCCTACAACCTGGCGCTGGAAGACTTTCCCGCCACCAAGGTGAGCAAACCCGTCACCTTCGAAGACAAGCAATACCGCAACCTGCAAGTGGGCGACACCATCACCGTGGAACTGATGGCGCCCGGCGACGGCGTCGCGAAAATCAATGCGCAGCTGCGCGCCGTGCTGGCGAAGAATAAAAAGGACTTGGAAGACTTCTATGCCACGCGCCGCGAATACCTGGGCCGCAACGGTTTCACGACGGAAGACGAAGTGTATGCGGATCCCACCTACTGGTCGCCGCGCTGGGTGACGGTCAAGTTCTACCGCTGGGCGGCCGGCTATGGCGCCAGCGGCATCTCCATCAAGTTCCGTACCTGGGATGTGAAAACGGGCCAGGAAACGGACGTGTGGAACTGGTTTGGCGCCAGCGCCAGCGATGGCGACGACAAGGCCGCATTGCCGGACCGCCTGCGCCAGGCCCTCTTCAAGGGCGTGAAAATCGACGCCGAATGCAAGGGCACGGATTACGATGGCCGCGGCCGCTTCCACCTGTCATTGAAACCGGAAGGCGTATCGTTCTGGGAAGATCCGAACGGCAGCGGCTGCGAAAACGACTTTTTAATGCCCTACAGCAAGGTCGGCCCCTTCCTCACCGTCAAGGGCCGAGCCGCGCTCAGCGATTTGCTGCCGAAGAACTAGCCAGCACCAATCATCGCGGCCACCATCTCCGCCGTGGCGGCCGCCAGGGTCCAGCCCAGGTGGCCGTGGCCCGTGTTGTAGTACACGCCCGGCGCCTTGCCCGGCCCCACTTTCGGCAGCATGTCGGGCAGCATGGGACGCAAGCCGGCCCAGGGCACGACCTTGCGCGTATTCACGCCAGGAAAGCACTGCTCCACCCATCCCAATAGCGGGCGGATGCGGTCGGCGCGGATGTCGTAATTGACGCCGTTGAATTCCGCCGTGCCCGCCACCCTGAGCCGGTCTTCGCCCAGGCGGCTGCTGACCAGCTTGGTCGCGTCGTCAAGCAGGCTGACCTTCGGCGCCGCCGCGCGGCTGGCGGCGTCATCCAATTGCACGGTAATCGAATAGCCTTTCACGGGATACACGTTGACATGGTCGCCCAGGCTGGCCGCCAGGGCGCGGCTGGCCGTGCCCGCGCAAATGACGACGGCGTCGAACAGGCTGCTGTCCTCCCTCATGGCGACGCGCACCTTGCCGTGTTCGCGCGCCAGCGCCGTGACTTCCTCGCCATAGCGGCACGCCACGCCCAGGCGGACGCAGGCGTCGGCCAGGCCGCTGGTGAATTTGTGGATATCGCCCGTGGAATCGCTGTCCGTGTAGTAGCCGCCGTAAAAGTCGCCAGCCAGGGCCGGTTCGATGGCGCGCATTTCCTGCGGCGTGACGGCGCGCCGCTGCAAGCCGCCCTGCGCCAGCAGGCGCGACACGCCGGCCGCCCGCTCGAAACCGGTCTTGTCACGGTAGACGTGCAGGATGCCGGCGCGGCGGTGATCGAAGTCGATGTTTTCCGCTTGCGCCCACGCAAACAAATGTTCACGCGCGGCAATCGCCATGCGGGCCGTCGCGATGGTGTTGCGCTCGTAGGCCGGCATGGCGGCGAGAAACTGCGCAAACCAGCTCAGCTTGTGCCAGCTGGGCCAGGGATGCAGCAGCAAGGGCGCATCGCGCCGCGCCATCCATTTCAGGGCGTTCAAAATCGTTGCCTTGTGGTTCCACACTTCCGCGTGCGAGGCCGACAATTGCCCGCCGTTCGCATACGACGTTTCCATGGCGGCGTAGCGGTGGCGTTCGATCAGGGTCACGTCCACGCCCCGTTTCGCCAATGCATACGCCGTCGTCACGCCCGTGATCCCTGCGCCCAGCACGGCCACGCGCTTCATTGCGGCAACACCTTGTGCACGACCGTGTCGCCCGCCTGCAATACGCGGCCGTCCGGCGCCAGCACGTCCATGCGGCGCACGGGGGCGTGCGTATCGCGTTGCAGCAAGGTCGAATGCGCCTCGCCCGCTTCAAACAATTGATCCTCGCTCCACTGGCGCAAGCCGACGACGACGGGAAACAGCGCCAGCCCCTTTTGCGTCAGCACGTATTCCTGGTAAGCCGTGCCGTCCGAGGCGGGCGCAACCGTAAAGATGCCCTCTTCCACCAGGGTGTGCAGGCGGTCGGCCAGGATGTTCTTTGCCACGCCCAGGCTTTTCTGGAATTCGCCAAAGCGGCGCATGCCGTCGAAGGCGTCGCGCACGATCAGGAGCGACCAGCGCTCGCCGATCACGTCGAGCGCGCGCGCCACGGGACAGGAATCGGTTTTCAGGCTCTTGCGCTTGGCCACGGGCATTCTCCAGGGTTGAGTGGTTGCATTTTAAAACTTCTCGGCGTAGACTCCAACTGGTTTTAATTTGAAACCACTTAAATACCATGCGCGATACGAACTCCCCCATCACGACAGCACTTCCCCCCACCCTCGTCTGGCTGTTTGCCACGGCGGCCGGCCTCAGCGTGGCCAATGTGTATTACGCCCAGCCCTTGCTCGCCACCCTGGCGCACGAGTTCGGCATGACGGAGGCGGCCAGCGGCATGGTCATCACGGCCACGCAGATCGGCTGCGCGCTGGCCCTGCTGCTGCTCGTGCCCCTGGGTGACATGCTGAACCGGCGCCGTTTGACCCTGTTCCAGCTGGGCATGCTTGCCATCACCCTGGTGGCGCTGGGCTGCGCCCGTTCCACGGCAGCCTTGCTGGGCGGCATGCTGCTGGTGGGCTTGCTGGGCACGGCCATGACGCAGGGTTTGATCGCCTACGCGGCCAGCGCGGCGGCCAGCCATGAGCGGGGAAGAGTCGTCGGCATGGCGCAGGGCGGCGTGGTGATCGGCTTGCTGCTGGCGCGCACCCTGTCCGGCGTGGTGGCCGATGTGGCCGACTGGCGAGCTGTGTATTTTGTTTCGGCGGCCATCGCTTGCGCCCTGTTGCTGCTGCTGTGGCGCATGCTGCCGCCGCCGGCGCTGTCCAGCAAAAAGCTCGCGTATGGCGCCCTGCTCGCCTCGATGCTGGACATGCTGCTGCACAACAAGGTCTTGCGCGTGCGCGGCATGCTGGCCCTGCTGATGTTTGCCGTCTTCAATATTTTCTGGAGCGCCCTGGTGCTGCCTTTGACGGCACAAGGCTATAGCCATGCGGCCATCGGCGCGTTTGGCCTGGTGGGCGTGATCGGCGCGCTGGGCGCGGCGCGCGCGGGCGCCATGGCGGACCAGGGCCGCGCGCAATGGACGACGGGCGCGGCCCTGCTGCTGCTGCTGGCCGCGTGGCTGCCGCTCAGTTTTGCGGGCGCGGCCCTGTGGCCGTTAATCGTTGGCATCATCGCGCTGGATCTGGCGGGCCAGGCCATCCACGTGACGAACCAGAGCCTGATTTTCAAGCAGGATAGCGACGCGCACAGCCGCCTGGTGGCGTGCTACATGCTGTTTTATGCGGTGGGAAGCGGACTCGGTGCGATTGCCGCCACCAGCGTGTATGCGCTGGCGGGCTGGCATGGGGTATGCGCGCTGGGCGCGGCGGTCAGCTTGCTCGCCCTGCTGTTCTGGCGGCTGACCTTGCCTGCTGAAAAAACCTAGTGATAAACGCTTAGTTCAACATGGCCGCAGTGGCAGAACCATGGCGGTAGGTTTTCAAGGCATCGGGCTGGATCTGGATCAGCGAACCGCTGACTTTAATCAGGTGCAAGTCCGTCAGCTGGTGCAGCACGCGCGACAGGGTGGCGGGCGCCAGGTTCAGGAACGATGCCAGCAGACTTTTCTTCAGGTCCAGCTTGACCTCGTTCGAACGCTGCTGGTCCGAGGCCTGCAGCAAATACTCGACCACGCGCTGGGTCGCGTTCTGCACGGAGCAGCGCTCCACGTTGCGGATGAAACCCATCAGGTGATGCGACAGGCTGTTCATCATCTGGCGCGCGATGCGGGGCGACTGGTCCAGCAGGCGCAGCAGCGCGTGCGGCGGGATGCGCAGCAGCAAACAGTGCTCGAGCGCTTCGGCGCAGAATGGATACGGTTCATCGAGGAAAATCATGGCTTCGCCGAAACTCTGGCCCGGACGAATCAGTTCCAGTACCTTGTCGGTCCCTTCCATGGAAAACACGCTCAGCTTGACGAGGCCGAAGACCACCACATAGGCGCCTTCCGCCACTTCGCCCTTGCGGAACAGCACTTTGCCTTTTTCCACTTCGACGCGCACGACATCCTGGCGCAATTGCTCTAATTGCGAAGGGGAAATATGGCGGAACAGAGCCTGGCTCGATAGCAAGCCATCGACGTTGACCTTATGCATGACACTCTCTTATTAGATTAGCGAATGACTAAGAGTGTAATGGGCCGGCACGGTCAAGGCCATACGTCAAAGGAACTAGGGTTGTCTAGGCCGGAACGCCATGCAGATCAAACAATCGCGGATTCCTTGCGCACTAATTTCGCTTTGTTTGATCTTTATTTGCTCAACTCGCGCTCGACGGCGTAGACGGCAATCTGCACGCGGCTGCTGAGCTTAAGCTTTTTGAGGATGTTTTGCACGTGGATTTTCACCGTGCTTTCGGCCACGTCCAGCTGGCGCGCGATTTCCTTGTTGCTCAGCCCTTGCGCCAGGCAAGCCATGGCTTCGCGTTCGCGCGGCGTCAGTTTGTCATAGTCTTGCTGGGGCGCGTTCTGCCCCGCGCGGAATTGCGACACGAGCTTGGCCGTCATGGCGTCGGCAATCACGGATTCGCCGGCGGCGGCGCGGCAAATGGCCTGGCCCAGCTGCTCGGCCTCGATATTTTTCAGCAAATAGCCGCGTGCGCCCGCGCGCAGGGCAGCGCCCAGGTCGGCCGCGTTTTCCGACACGGTCAGCATCAGCACCACCATCTGCGGCAGATCCTGCAAGATCAGCTGCAGCGCCTCGACACCGGACACGCCGGGCATGTTCAAGTCCATCAGCACCACGTCGGGCTGCAGTTCGGCCGCAAGGCGTACGCCGTCCAGCCCGTTCGATGCCTCGCCCACCACCTGGAATTGAGGATTGCGCTGCAGCAGCAGCTTGACGCCGCTGCGCAGCAAGGTGTGGTCGTCGACCAGCAGGATTTTGATTGGTGCGTTCACGTGTTTGTTGCCTGATAGAGATGATTCATTTGTTACGCGGCCTGGCGCCGGGCTGCCGGCAAGGCCAGCGAGATCGTCGTGCCGCCACCGGGCGTGCTGTCGATGGCAAATTGCGCACCGAGCCGCTCGGCCCGTTCCTGCATGATACGCAAGCCGATCTGCAATTCCGTTTTCTTGTCGCGCAGGTTGGCGGCGAAACCTTCGCCATCGTCGCGCACTTGCAGCGCAAAATCGCGCCCGTTGTCCACGCGCAGCGCCACATTGCTCGCCTGCGCGTGCTTGCGGATATTCGACAGCGCTTCCTGCACGATGAACAGGATCTGCAACTGCTGCTCGGGCGCCAGCGGCGCACCGTTGCCGCTCATCTCCAGCGTGCCCACCACGCCCGTCTGCAGCTCGAACTTGGCCAGCACTTCCGACAGCTTGCTTTCCAGGTCGCTGCCATGCCAGCGCGTGCGGAAATTGACGAGCAATTCGCGCACGTCCTGGTAGCTTTGCTCGACGCCCATGCGCATCAGCGGCAACACTTCGGCCGCTTCGTCGAGCTGGCCACGGCGCACGGAATCGTCGAGCATCTGCACTTGCAGGCTGATGAAGTTCAGGCTTTGCGCGATGCTGTCATGCAAGCCTTCGGCCAGCAGGCTGCGTTCGCGCGCCACGGCAAATTCCTTTTCGCGCGCGATCAGGCGCTGGTTTTCAATGGCGATGCCCAGGCTCTGGCCCAGGGTTTCCAGCCAGCCCTGCTGCTGCGCATGCACGGCTTGCGGACGCGCAAAGTGCAGCGAAAAACTGCCGACCACCTGCTCGCGCGCAAGGATGGGAAAGACGGCGATGGCGATGAACCCTTCTTCCTGGCAACGGTAGCGCTGCAGCGCATCGACCTGGCGGAAATCGCGAATCTGGATCACGCCTTGCGCCACGGCCGCACCGCACAGACAATCGTTGTTGCGGATGCAGTGCTCCTCTTCCACCATCGCATCGGAAATGCCTTCATGCACGATGATATGCACGGTATCCTGCTGCGGGTCGAGGATGCGCACGGTGCCGCCCTCGGCCTGCGCGAACTGCATCACGTGGCGCAAAAAACCGCGGCATAGCGCATCGATGGCGTGCTGTCCCGCCAGCAAGGTGGAAATCTCGTGCAGGGTGGCCAGCTGGCGTTCCTGCGCGGCGCTCAGGCCCGATGCGGCTTGCGCCAGGCGGCGCTGGCGCCAGCGTGACGCTGGAAGTTGTTTGCGGGAAGGTTGACTGCGCGGCGCATGCATGAAGAACTCGAATCTGAAAAGTGATGCGCCCGGCAAGCGCTGCGGCCCGCCGGGCTGGTGAAGGTTACAAATGAATCTCGGTACCGAGCAGCTTGACGAACTGCGCCAGCCAGGCCGGATGCGCGGGCCAGGCGGGCGCCGTGACGAACTGGCCATCCGTGACGGCGTCCGTGACGGCGATGTCGGCATACGTGCCGCCTGCCAGTTTCACTTCCGGCGCGCAGGCTGGATAGGCGGAAATGCGCTTGCCGCGGATGACGTCGGCGGCAGCCAGCAATTGCGCGCCGTGACAGACGGCGGCGACGGGCTTGCCCGCCTCGGCGAAATGGCGCACGGCGGCGATGACTTTTTCGTTCAGGCGCAGGTATTCGGGGGCGCGGCCGCCGGCGATCATCACGGCGTCATAGTCGGCCGGGTCGAGCTCGTCGAAGCTGGCGTTCAGGGTGAACAGATGGCCCGGCTTTTCCGTGTAGGTCTGGTCGCCCTCGAAATCGTGGATAGCCGTCTTGATCGTCTCGCCGCTTTTCTTGCCGGGACAAACGGCATGCACCGTATGACCGAGCATCAGCAGGGCCTGGAACGGCACCATCGTTTCATAATCTTCTGCAAAATCGCCGGTCAAAAACAGAATTTTTTTCGCTGCCATTTGGTTCTCCTATGAAAGATTGATTCCCCAAGACGTATCTTAGCGCGACTTGGCAGCCATACTGGATATTTATCAAACTTTTACCTCTTGATCGAGGATTTTACAGGCTGAGGCAGAATTATTTGCAGCCTCGCCGGTCCAATCAGGCATACCTCCTTGAAAGGCCGGGCCATGGACAGCAACAGCGGCAGCACCCTGATACGTATCTTCGACCATTTGCCCGATGCCGAGCACGCCCGCAACCGGCTGCTGGCCGAGGGCTTTCCCCCTCACGCCGTGCAGCTGGACGCGGGCGACGACGAGGCGGGCCCCGTGCAGGGCAATTTCACGGTCGGCAATCGCGACACCCTCAGCGGCTGGCTGGAACGGGCCGTCCATGCTTTGTTTGGCGGCGACAACGATCTGTACCGGCGCCACTACGGCAAGACGGCGTTTCGCGGCATGGTCCGCCTGGTGGTGGCCACGCGCCACGCCGATGAACAGGAGCGCGCACACGCCATCGTGCAAGCTTGCGGCGGCAGCGATATCGAACAGCGCACGGCCCGCTGCGGACAGGACGGGCACGATGGCGTGGCGGCCCTGTCCCACTAGCCAGGCGCACAGCAAGGAGAACGAGATGGACGTCACGTGGGTGGTAGTGGCCGACAGTAGCCGGGCGCGGCTGTTTGCGCTGGGGCAGCAAAACCAGCTGGGCGAACTGCAAGATTTTGTCAATCCGGCGGGCCGCGAAACGGAGAACGCCTTGAACAGCGACGCCAGCGGACGCTTCGGCAGCGGCATGCGCGCCGGTACCCAGGCGGGCACGCAGGCGCATACGACCGAGCCCAGGGTGGCGCCGGTCGAGCATGCGAACGAACAGTTTGCCCGGCAGATCGCGCAAGTGCTGCAGCAGGGCTTGCAACAGCGGCGCTACAGCAAGCTGTGCCTCGTCGCCGCGCCCAAGTTCCTGGGGCAGTTGCGTCTAAGCCTCGACGCCCAAGTGGAAAAGCGGCTCAACCATGCCCTGGCCAGGGATGTCGCCAGCATGAACGTGCCCCAGCTGGAAGCCTATTTGCAGCAAGCACTGGACAGGGACGGCGGCGACAACTGAACGGCAGGTGGCCCGGCGCCACCCGCAAGCGGGCACAATCTGTGGCAAGATCTGCGTTCTTTCTTTCAAAACCGGAACTTGCCATGATTTTTGAAATTGCCCACATCCAGATCAAATCGGCCACGCACACTGCCTTCGAAGCGGCCGTGGCGAAAGCCGTCCCCCTGTTCCAGCGCGCACGCGGCTGCGAATCGATGCGCCTGGAGCGCTCGATCGAAAACGGCGATGCCTACCGCCTGGTCGTGGGCTGGACAACCCTGGAAGACCATACCGTGCATTTCCGCGGCAGCGACGACTTCCAGGCATGGCGCGGCCTCGTCGGTGAATTTTTCGCCGCACCGCCGCAGGTGGAGCACATGGATACAGTGGTGACGGGGTTTTAAAGCGGGGTTGCACACACACTAGAGTACACGGGCTGCCCGCCGGGCTTGTCAGCTTTGTCGGATTACGCGCGGCTTTGCCCCACCTCGGCGGCCCCGCTAATCCGACCTACCTCACTAGACAGGCGCCTGGACGGCGGGATGGTGGAACACCTGTCGCAGGTACGCGAGGAAGGTTTCATCCTTGCACAGGGTCTTGCCCGGCGAATCGGACAGTTTCGCCACGGACTGGCCATTGCAGCGCACCAGTTTCATGACGATGTTGAGCGGCGTCAAGCCGACGTCGTTGGTGAGATTGGTGCCGATGCCAAAGCCTGTCATGATGCGGTCGGCAAAGTGCTGGTACAAGGCAAACGCCTTGTCCAGGTCCAGGCCGTCGGAAAACACGAGGCGCTTGGTATTGGCGTCGATGCGCAGGGCCGCGTAGTGGGCCAGCGCCTTCTCTCCCCACTCGACAGGATCGCCCGAATCGTGGCGCAAGCCGTCGAACAGCTTGGCGAAATACAGGTCGAAGTCGGCCAAAAACGCATCCATGCCCACCACGTCCGTCAGGGCGATACCCAGGTCGCCCCGGTATTCCTGCACCCAGTCTTCCAGTGCCGCCTTTTGAAAATCGCGCAGGCGCACGCCGAAGGACTGGAACGACTGCATGTATTCATGCGCCATGGTGCCGATCGGCACGATGCCCAGCTTTTTCGCCAGGTAGACATTCGACGTGCCCTTGAAATACTCGGGCACTTCGCGCGCCAGGCGCTGCACCACCTCGTCGTGCCAGGCGCCGGAAAAACGCCGGCGCACGCCGAAGTCGGAAAATTCAAATGGATGCTTGCGCCGCGGCAGCTTGCCGAATTCCTTGACGGCTTCCACTTTCAAGCCCAGGCGGTGGCGCCCTTCGCGCATGGCCGCATCGAGGTCGAAGCGGCGGAAATACAGTTCATTGATGATGTACAGCACGAAAATCTCGAAGCCCATCACATGCACCTGCGGCCCGGCCGCATGCACGAGCAAGGTGTCGCCATCCGTGCTCACGTCGATGAACTTGCGCTGGAAGCGGAACACCGTCAGGAAATCGACAAAGTCGCTCTTCATGAAGCGCAGGGTACGCAGATAAGCCAGCTCGTCGTCCGCAAACGACATCGAACACAGGTGGTCGAGCTGTTCCTCCAGCTCGCCCTTCAGTTCGGCCAGGGGAAAAGCGGTGGCGTTGCGGCAGACAAATTCGTATTCGGTATGGGTATTCGGATGACCGTGCAGCAAGGCTTGCCACATTGTAAATTTATACAGATCGGTTTCCAGCAAACTGCGCACTATCGGGGTCATGTGTGTTTTCTCCAACTTCCTGAAGCCAGAATAGTACGCCACTGCAAGCATTTCAGCAGAGTCCGCTTGCAGGACAGTCTCAATCGCCTGCGTTGACCAGCAACTCGGGCAAGACGTCGGCCGACGTGGCCAGCCGCGCGCCGCGCTCGTGCATGGCTGCAAGGAAGTCGCGCTGCTGCGCTTCAAAGCCCGTGACGGGACTCATGCAGTCCGTCAGCAGGACCAGCCGCGACAGGGCCTGCTTGCCTTGCTGCCCTTCCAGGTAATCGGCGATGTGCTCGGTGCTGGCTTTCACGCAATGGCTGCCCGCTTCGCCGGTGACGTAAATCTGCTGTGCCGGCAGCAAGGTGGCGAGGAAATCCAGGTTGAGCTGGGTGGCCGCATCCTGCGCATCGGGCACTTCCGCCATGACGGCCGAGTAATGTTCGGTCCACGGATTGGAACCCTTGCTCAGTTTGGCCACCACTTGCAGGTGATCCACTTCCCAGGCGTTGTAGGCGGCGCGCACGGCCGCGTGGATATTCTGGCCCCAGCTGCCGATCTCGCAGTGCACGGGCCACACCATCAATTGATAGCGCCCCGCTTGCTCCAGCGCGTCGAGGTAGGCCAGCGCGCGCGGCAAGGCGCCGCTGGCGGCGGGCAGGAACAATCGGTCGCGCACTTGCCGGGCGCTGATCTGCGTAAATGGCGCGACCGGGCCGCCGTCGCCCGTACGCCAGAAGGCGGGGTGGGCGATGTCGTAGCGGTGGTGGGCGTCGAGCGTCACGCTGATCTGCGTCAAGCCGTTGCCCCCTTCGCGTATCAGCTGGGCCACGCGCAGCATGTCGGCGTGGGCGCCGGGCACGGCCAGGGCCGGTGCGGCACCTGGCGGCAGCCATTCGGCGGGCAAGTCGCAAAAATCGTTTTGCGGGTCGATGACAAGCAGGTGCAGCTGGCGTTTCATGGCGGTCCTCGTGCGTGGCGGTAACTTGCATGATAATGGCAAGATCGCCATCACGCCAATCCGGGGCCTACCATGCACCTTCCACATCGCAATAACTTGCGTCCAAACAAATTACTCAACAGCAAATGGACGGCGGTGACACCGGCCAACAAGGAAAAGCATTTTCTTGTCATCAAGGTGTGCGCCGCGGCCACGCCGGATGAACCCGTCACGCACGTGGAACTGGAAGCCGTGCATTCCGGCCGCGTGCAAATCCTGCCCTGGCGCGCGCTGCAGGACGCGGCGCAGTGGCATCAGGGGTGGAAGACGTAACGGCGCTGGCGCCGCTCGACCAGCTGCAATGCCACCTCGGCCGCCTCGCTGACGGCTTCAGCTTCCGTGGCGAACGGATGGTCGGCCAGCACGCGGTGCTTTTTGACGATATTGTTCCTGTGCATGGGGTTGCTCGATGGGGTGTACAGGGACACATAAGCGCCCCACAGTTTGCAACCGCGCAAGGGTTCCGCCGTGTAATTTATTTCATACGTATCAACGTACTTTATCGGCACGATGTTTGCTCCAAAAATGACATCCCCGGGCAGCCTGTCTCAACGGCCCTGCCCGGCGTAGGGTTGGAATACATGCAATCGCGCTTGCTCAGGATACTGACTCACTTATCTGCTTTTTATTACGCGGCACAGGGAAAAACTTGAACACCTGCCTGGTTTCCAGGCATGGCGGCACGCCCACTGAAAGTATAGACGATGCGAAAAAATTATGAGAAGGCAACTCTGTACTGAACGCCGTTGGCGCCTGCCTTATTTCGCCGCCTCGGCTGCGGCATGCATGGACCAGACGACGCTGAGGATTCTCCATTGACCGTCGCGCTTGACCATCTGCCACGCTTCGACGCCATAGTTCGACAGTTTGTCGCCGACGAGAAATTCGTAGTCGAAGTTGACCCACGCCACATGGCGGTCCTGGGTGATCTTGACGTTGTAGAATTTTTCTTCCGTGCGCAGGGGTTCGCGCTTGATGTAGTTGGCGAAACCGACGTAGCCGGCCGCCGCGACGCCGTCGAAGTGGACGTCCGTCGTGTCGCGCATTTTCTGGATGAAAGCGTCATCGGCCGGCGAGGCGAACAGGATGTTCGTGTGCAGCATCAGCGACGACAGCAGCTTGACATCCTTGGCGATCAGCGCCGCCTGGAAGTCGGCGACGACTTTTTCAATGGCGCGGATATCCTCGGGCGTGGAGGCGTGGCGGCCCACGTGGGACGGCGCCGGGGGCACAGTCTGCGCCGGCGCAATACCTGCTGAAAACAAGGAACATCCGAACAATACTGCACTGGCCAACTTGTGCATAAGGGACTTTCATGGCGAACGGCTCGCCGGGCTGGCACGGGGCGTGCCGCCGGCAAGCTTATGCCAAGCATGCCAGCTTGGCAATCCCTCGAAAGGCGTATATCAGGCAGCCAGGGCCTCGATCGACGCGCGACCCTTGGCGATCGCGCTGGTGACGGCGTCCTCGCCCATGGCCACGCCTTCGGCTTGCACGAACTCGATGTCGGTGATACCGATAAAGCCCAGCGCCGTGCGCAGATAGGTGCTCAGGTAGTCATACGCGGCGCCCGGGCCTTCGCTGTAGACGCCGCCGCTGGCCGTGAAAATAACGGCTTTCTTGCCCTTGGCCAGGCCAACGGGGCCATTGGCCGTGTACTGGAAGGTGCGGCCCGCGCGCGCCACGTGGTCGATCCACGCCTTCAGGGTCGAAGGCACTGAAAAGTTGTACATGGGCGCGGCCAGCACCAGCACGTCGGCGGCCAGCAATTCATCGACCAGGGTATCGGACAATTGCACGGCCGCGGCCGCCTGCGCGCTGCGCTGCTCGGCTGGCGTGAAGAACGCGCCCATGACTTCTTCCGTCAGGTGCGGCACCGGTTGCGCCGCCAGGTCGCGCACGACAATGGCATCGCCTTGCGCGGCCAGTTTGGCGACGAATTCGCCCGACAACTGGCGCGACAGGGAACCGCTGTTGCGCACGCTGCTATTGATGTGTAGTACGTTTGCCATGATGCACTCCTTCAAGAACGATAGATGGGGGTGCGGCGTTTGCTGCACTTGCACACATCATAGTTCGGGTCTACTATCGATGAAACCGTGTAAAAATAAATGGTTAGCATCGAATTTTTAGATATGGAGTTGTCATGAGAGAACCGGGCCAGCCTTCGCTCGACCAGTTGCGCGTCTTTGTCGCCGTCATCGACGCGGGCGGCTTCGCCCACGCGGCGCGCCAGCTGCACCGCACGCAATCGGTGATCAGCTACACCATCGCCAACCTGGAAGAACAACTGAACGTCGTGCTGCTCGACCGCGGCAAGCGCAAGCCCACCCTGACGGACGCGGGCAAGGCCCTACTGGCCGACGCGCGCGCCGTGGCCCTGAAGGTCGACGGCATGCGCGCGCGGGCCAAGGCGCTGGCCGGCGGGCTGGAAGCGGAAGTGTCGGTGGTGGTCGACGTGATGTTTCCCACCTGCGTGCTGGTGCGCGTGCTCGAAGCGTTCCAGGCGCAGTTCCCCACCGTCGCCCTGCGCCTGCGCATCGAGGCGATGGGCGCCGTGGCGCAGCTGGTGATGGATGGCAGCTGCCACATCGGCCTCGGTGGCTGGATGACCTCCACTGCCAGCGTCTTCGAGCGCTTGGCCGTCGGCCACGTGCGCCTGATTCCCGTGGCCGCCCCCAGCCACGCGCTGGCGCAGCTGGCCGGGCCGATTGCCTCCAACGTGGCGCGCGAACACGTGCAGCTGGTGCTCAGCGACCGCAGCGTGCTGACGCAGGGCCAGGATTTCGGCGTGCTGGGATTGCGCAACTGGCGCCTGGGCGACCTCGGCTCCAAGCACGCGCTGCTGCGCGCGGGCCTGGGCTGGGGCAACATGCCCGAAGCGATGGTGCGCGAGGACCTGGCCGAAGGCCGTTTGGTGCACCTGCCGCTGGCCGTCGACAATGGCGAGAATTACCCGATTTATTTGATCCAGCGCGCCGACACGCCGCCGGGCCAGGCGGGCAAGTGGCTCACTGAACGTTTTGCGGAGCAGTTGCCGTTGCTGGTGCAGGGGTTTTAGATGCGCGCGGGGACAGGTATCATGCCTCAGCAAACCCCAAACAAGTGCTGGGGTCAGTCCCTGCGGGATCGCAACCCGTCCCATTGGGACTGGTTGCCCCGACGGGTCGCCCCCCGAATTCAGACACAACCTTGAAGAGACTCACCATGGCCGGCATCGACGACTTCGTCAACAAACAAAAACCTGGCGCGCGTTTCGTCATCACGGCGCAGATGCTGCGCATGACGCCGCAGCAGTTCGACTCGCTGGCGCAGGAATGGATGGAAGACGGCGGCCCCGGCTTCGACGTGGCCGGCATACCGCACCGTGTCGTCGTCGACGGGCAGTTTTATATCGGCAGGATCACCGTGCAGCGGCACGGCGATCCTGACTAAGGCCTACTCGACGCCCAGCACGTGCAGGCGGCGGCGCAGGCGCGCCACTTCTTCCGACAGGTCGACCACCAGCGCGGCCAGTTCGGCGTTCGCGTCGAACACGGATTCGATTTCATGCAGGCGGCGCGCACGCACCAGGTCCAGGCTCGTGAAACGCCAGGCCGTCAGCTGGCCCGCCGGCGGGCCATTTTGCAGCAGCACGCCCGTCTGCACGTGCTGCACCACCCAGTCCGGCTCCACGGCGCAGGCGCGCGCCAGTTCTTCCAGGCTCAGGGCACGATCTTCGAGCAACTCGCCAATTACCTTGTTTGTCATGATTTACCCTCCCAGCTTCTGGCGTGGATTGAAAGCCATCTCGCGCGCCATGGTTGCATACAGTTCGCGCGCCTTGTCGTCGTTCGCCGGCGGCAGCACCACTTCCAGCAGCAGATACAGGTCGCCCGGCTGGGCGGCGGGAATGCCGCGTCCCTTCAGACGCAGCTTGCGTCCCGTCTGCGAATTGGGCGGCACGGTGACGGTCACCGTGCCCGATGGCGTGGGCACGTCGATGTCGCCGCCCAGCGCCGCTTCCCATGGCGTGACGGGCACCGTCTCGAACACGTCGCGCCCTTCCACCTTGTAGCGCGCGTCGGGCCGGAAGCGGATTTCCAGGTATAAATCGCCGGCGGGCGCGCCGCCACTGCCGGGATTGCCCTGCCCCTTCATGCGCAGCTGCTGGCCTTCCGTGACGCCTTTCGGTATCGTTACTTCCAGGGTGCGCTCGCGCGTCACCACGTGGCCTTGCGCATCCGCTTCGGGCACGCGCATGACGATGTGGCGCTTGGCGCCCTGGTAGCTGTCCTGCAAATCGATGGTGATGGCGGCGTGGCTGTCCTCGCCCTGCATCTGGAAGGTGCTGTTGGTGCGGCGGCGCCCGCCCACGTGGGCGAACAGGTCGGCAAAGAAATCGCTGTCGTCGACGCCCGACGATTCGTAGCCGGAACCCCAGTCCGGCGGTGGCCTGAACGGCTGGCCCTGCGCGCCCTGGTTACGGCCCAGTTCATCGTAGGCGGCGCGCTTTTCCGCGTCGCCCAGCACGCCGTAGGCTTCGTTGAGAGCCTTGGTGCGCTTGTCGGCGTCCGGCTCCTTGCTCACGTCGGGATGGTATTTGCGCACCAGCTTGCGGTACGCCTTCTTGATATCGGCCTCGGACGCCGTCTTCTCGACGCCAAGCTCCTTGTAGTAGTCCTTGTATTCCACCGTGCCTGCTCCCCATGGTTGAAGTGCCTATGGGAAGAGTACACGAATTGGTCAAAGAACAGCGTGCGCACAATACGGCGCCCGCCCTGCGGCACGATCAGCGCACGCGGCGCACCGAAGAAATGCGGCGGTCGAGGCCACCGTGCAAACGGCCGTAGCTGCCGGGTCCCATCACCACGCAGCGGCCGCGAAAATTGGCGTCGACGCAGAATTCCCAGCGGCCGTAATTGACGACGACCGATTCGGCGCGGTCATTGAAGCCATGGCGGCTCAAGTCGTGCACTTCGCGGTCCAGGCGCACGGGGCGGCCGCGCATGCCGGCGTCGGGGAACAGCAGCACGGCGCCATTCGCGTCGGGACGGTGGCCGCCGCCGTGGCCGGGATAACCGGGATAGGGGCGCTCCGGCTCCGGACGCGGTGGGCGCGGGGGATAGGGACGGTGGTCGCCGCCGCCATGGCCCGGGCGGCCCACTTCGCGCACGGAGGAAACGGCGTCGTTCATGCCCGGCATGCTGCCGTAGCGACCAGGTCCGAGGGTACGGCAGTTGCCCCGGTAATTGGCGTCCTTGCACACTTCCCAGGTGCCCGAGCGCACGATGATGCTCGAGGTCTTGTCGTTAAAGCCCATGCGCGACAGGTCGCCCGTGTCGGAACGCAGGGTGACGGGACGGCCGCGGAAACCGGCGTCCTCGAACAGGGTGATTTCGCCTGCGGATGCGGCAAGGGGGGCGAGGAAGGTGGCGGCGCACAACAGCGCGGGCCGGAAAGATCGAACCATGACAACTCCAATACTGATGACATTTTCGCCAGTGTAGACCAGGCGGCAGGCGGCGAGTGTAACAAAGGGCAAGCAAATGTCAGCGCACGGCAGCGAATGTAAAAACCGCCTGGCGGGATCAACCCGGCAGGCGGCCTGTCAACACTGAGTCAGGAAGGAATCAGCGTACGCGGCGCAGCGAGGAAATCTGGTTTTCCATGGCGTTCAGGCGGCCGTATTCGCCCGGCCCGATCACTTCGCAGCGGCCATGGAAGTTCGAATCGCTGCACACTTCCCACTGGCCCTCGTTGACGACGATGGACGAGGCGCGGTCGTTGAAGTTATAGCGCACCAGGTCTTCCGCATTGCGGTCCAGCGCCAGCGGTTCGCCGCGCATGCCCGCTTCGGGGAACAGCAGCACGGCGCCCCGCTGCTGGTACTGCGGCTGCTGGTATTGCGGATATTGCGGCTGGTCGTATTGCGGCCGCTGGTACTGGTTATCGTACTGCTGCTGGCGGCGCGCTTCGCGCTCGTCGACCATGCGCGCCGACGAGACGCGCCCATCGAGGCCGCGTCCCAGGTCATCGTGGCGGCCAGGGCCGAAGATGCGGCACACGCCGTTGTAGTTCGAATCGCTGCACAGCTGCCAGTAGCCGTTATAGACGACGATGCTGCTGGTGCGGTCGTTGAAACCGATATTGACGAAATCGTCCGTGTCGCGGTTCAGGCGCGCCGAGCCGCCATTCTGGCCCGCGCCCGAATACACTTCCAGGGTGCCGCCACGGCCATAGCCGCCATGACCCCGGTCGGGATCGCGCCCAGGGCGTCCCGGATTGTTGCCATCGCCGCGGCCCGACTCGCGCACCGAACTGATGGCGTCGTTCATTCCGGGCATCGAACGGTATTCGCCTGGCCCCAGGGTGCGGCAATTGCCGCGAAAACCGGCATCGGTACACACATCCCACGTGCCCGAGCGCACCAGGATGCTCGACACCTTGTCGTTGAAGCCCATGCGCGACAGATCATCCGTCGTCTCGCGCAGGTTCACTGCGCGGCCACGCAGATCAACGTCTTCGAACAAGGTGATATCGCCCGCATGGGCGGCCGCATGGGCCCCCAGCGAGAGCAGCAAGGTGGCCGCGCATGCCAGCGTGTGTTTGAAAGGGCCCGTCATGATTAACTCCATTCTTCATTCTTTGGTGATGATTTGCCTGGCTATTGTGCCAGGATGCTAGTGTAACAAATACAAGGCCACGGGACAGGCCCGATCAAGCGTTCAGTACAGGCGGCGCAGCGAGGAAATGCGCTTGTCGAGCGCCGTGTTCAACACTTCATACTTGCCCGGCCCCATGCGCTCGCAGGTGCCGTTGAACTGCGAATTCGTGCACACTTCCCAGGTGCCTTCGTTGATGGCGATGGATTCGGCCTGGTCGTTGAAGTTCAGGAGCACCAGGTCGCTGACGTCGCGGTTCACCTGCAGCCCTCGCCCCTTCAGGAACGCGCGGCCATACAGCACCACCAGACCCTCGTCATTTTGCGGACGGTTCTCCTCGCGTGGATCGACCAGGCGCGCCGACGACACACGCCCATTCAGGCTGCCCAGGTCATCGTGGCTGCCAGGCCCGAACACGCGGCAGCTGCCATGGTAGTTGGAATCGCTGCACAGTTGCCAGTAGCCGTACTCGACGCGCGCGCTGCTGGCGCGGTCGTTGAAGCTGATGTCGACCAGGTCGTCGCGGTCCGCATTCACGCCGGCCGACGCGCCGCGCTGGCCGCGGTCGGCGAACAGCTCCAGCGCCGCGCGGCGGCCACCGCTGCCGCTGCCCTGCCCGCTGCCGATTTCGCGCACGGATGAAATTTTATCGTTCATGCCCGGCATGGAGCGGTAGTCGCCCCGTTCCAGTGTCTTGCAATCGCCCTTGAAATCGCCATGCGTGCACACTTCCCAGCTGCCCGAATCGACCTGGATGCTCGAGACGGTATCATTGAAATTGACGCGCGACAGGTCGTCCGTCGTATCGCGCAAGACGACGACGCGCCCCTTGAAATTGTCATCGGTGTACAGGCGGATCTCGCCGGCCTGCGCCGCGAGGTGGACAAACAGCGAACTGGCGCACAGCAAGGCAAAAGTCAGCGGGCGATTCATGGGAAGGTCTCCGGTGGCGGCAAAGGCAAGTGATCTACATGACAACTGATGCCAGTGTAGCCATCCGCAGAAAAAACGGTGTAACAAAGTATGGAAAAAGCACAATAAATTGTTACCAAAAGCAATAACAGGCTCCTGCGGAGCCCGTTATTGCCACTTGACGTACTAGCCGCCTCGTGTCAGCCCACTTCAGCGCACTTCGCGTACCGACGAGATGCGGTTGCTCATGCGCTCCAGGCTCGCATATTCGCCCGGTTGCAAGGTGCGGCAGCGGCCACGGAAGCCCACGTCCTCGCACACTTCCCAATAGCCGGAGCGCACGCGCACGCTTTGCACCGTGTCGTTGAAGTCGCGCTCGCGCAAGTCGGCTGAAGCGTTGCGCACGCTCAAGCTGCGGCCGGCGAAATCGTCGCGCGTGTAGAAGGTCAGTTCGCCGCCCAGCGAGCGCCCTGGCAAATGGCCGTGCTCCCGGTCACGTTCCCAGCGGCCGTCCCGGTCTCGCCCACGGTCACGATCGCGGCCCGGATGACCATCCCAGCCGCCGCGTACTTCGCGCAGCGACGTGATTTTGTTGGCATGGCCATCGAGCGACGGGTACTCTCCCGTCGAGAGCAGGAAGCAATCGCCGCGGAAATCGGCTTCCTCGCACGCTTCCCAGCGGCCCGAGCGCACGCGGATGCTTTGCGTCGTGTCGTTAAAATTGACGTCTTCCAGGTCGGCGACCGTATCGCGTACGGTCTGCGAGCGGCCGTGATAATCGTCGCGCGAATACAGGGTCAGTTCGCCGGCGCCGGCCAGTTCAGCCGTCATGGCGGCGCCCAGCAACAGGGCGCAGTTCAAGGCTTTCTTCAACATGGTCTTACTCCATAGTCAGGGTACTGCGGTTGACTATTTGGTCATTTTGCCAAATAGAGCGCGCAGTCTATCCGCGACTGGCCCACTTAGCTGTAACAAATGATTACCGTGCCCTAGCGCCTTGGGCGCCACGGCGGACAAGCACGGCGAATGCCGGTAGAATCTTGTGTTTAGTCAAGCTTGCCGCCCATGCCACACACTACCTCGTTCACCCTGCCCGCCATCCGCACTGAAGTCTCGTCGCTGTGGAAGCTGGCCTGGCCCATCCTGATCGGCCAGCTGGCCACCGTCGGCATGGGCGCGGCCGACGTGGCGATGACGGGCCACACGAACCCCGAGGAACTGGCGGCCGTGTCGCTGGGCGCGGCCATCTGGTCCATCGTGCTCGTCACCGTGAGCGGCATCATGATGGCGATCAATACCCTGGTGGCGCATGAAATCGGCGCCGCGCGCCACGACAAGGTGCCGCACATCGTGCGCCAGTCGCTGTGGAAGGCGCTGCTCGTGGGCCTGGTGGCCTGCCTGCTGACGAACATGGCGGCGCTGGTGTTCGACCACCTGATGCTCGAACCGGCCGTGGCATCGAAGGCCAAGCTGTTCGTGCACATCATCAGCTGCGCGCTGCCGCCGTTCGCCGCCTACCGCGCGCTGTATGGCTACAGCACCAGCATCAACCAGACCAAGCCCGTGATGGTCATCGCGCTGGCGGCGCTGGGCCTCAACATCCTCGTCAACTACCTGCTGATCTACGGCCACTGGGGCATGCCGAAGCTGGGCGGCGTGGGCTGCGCCGTGGCCACCACCTGCTGCGTGTGGATGATGCTGTTGGCCATGCTGGCCTGGATCCGGATCGCGCCCGCCTACCGCGCCACGTATCCGTTCACGCACTGGGAATGGCCGCAGCTGTCGTCCATCGGTCCCATGCTGCGCCTGGGCCTGCCCATCGGCGTCACCTACTTTGCCGAAGTAAGCGCCTTTGGCGTCATCAGCCTGCTGGTGGCCCGCTTCGGCGTGATCCAGGTGTCGGCGCACCAGATCGCCCTGAATTTCTCGTCCGTCGTCTTCATGGTGCCGCTCACGTTCGGCATCGCGCTCGTCACGCGCGTGGGTCACGCCGTGGGCGAAGCCAATTTGCGCAAGGCGCGCTTCATTTCGTGGGTGGGCGTGGCCATGTCGCTGACGGCGGCCATCGTCTCGGCCGCCGTCATCACCATCTTCCGTCACCAGATCGCGCAAGCCTACACGTCCGATCCGCAGGTGAAGGCGCTGTGCGCGCAGCTGCTGCTGTTTGCCGCCCTGTTCCAGCTGTCCGACGCGACGCAGGTGGCGACGTCCTGCGCCATCCGCGGCTACAAGGTGACGCGCCAGCCGATGCTGATACAGCTGCTGGCCTTCTGGGGCTTCTCGCTGCCGATCGGCTATGTGCTGGGCCTCGCGCCGGCTGGCTTCATCTGGTCGCCGGCCGAGCCGATGGCCGCCGCCGGTTTCTGGATCGGCCTCGTCACGGGTTTGACGGTGGCCGCCGTGCTGCTGACCTGGTATCTGAACCGGCTGTCGCTGCAGCGCCTGCGCGCGGTGCCATAACTTTCAAGGAATTCGCCATGCCGCAGCCGCGCCCCTTCAGGCAGGTCGATGTCTTCAGCAAGGTGCCCTTCATGGGCAATCCGCTGGCCGTGGTGCTCGACGCCGACGGTCTCGATGACGCGCAGATGCAGGCGATTGCGCGCTGGACGGGTTTGTCGGAAACCACCTTCGTGCTGGCGCCGCGCGACCTGGCAGCCGACTACCGCGTGCGGATCTTTTCGCCCGAGATGGAATTCCCGTTCGCCGGCCACCCGACCCTGGGCACGGCGCACGCCCTGCTCGATGCGGGCATGCAGCCGAAAGGCGCGCGCATCGTGCAGGAATGCGGCGTCGGCCTGATTCAAATTGAACGGCAGGCGGGCGGCGTGCTGGCGTTCCAGGCGCCGCCGTGCAGCAAGCGCGCGCTCGACCCGGCGCTGCTGCCGCTGCTGCAAACCACACTGGCCGGCGCTCCGGCTCCTGCCGGCACCGTCGTCGAGATGGGCATACGCTGGCTGTGCGTACCGCTGGCAAGCGCCGCCGCCTGCCTGGCCGTGCGCGCCGACATCGCCGCGCTGACGGCCATGCTGGCCGCAGCCAGAGCGGACGGCCTGGCGCTGTATGGCCCGCACGCCGCAGGCGGGCCAGCCGATTACGAAGTGCGCGCGCTGCTCAGCGAGCATGGCGCGCTGGTGGAAGACCCCGTCACGGGCAGCGCCAACGCCTGCATCGCGCAGCTGCTGGCGGGCGGCGACTACACTGTCCGCCAGGGCACCTGCCTGCAGCGCGACGGCCGCGTGTCCATCAGCTTCCGCGATGGCCACGCCTGGATAGGCGGCGCGTGCCTGACCGTCATCGCAGGGTCGATATTAGCCTGAACAGTGTAAAGCGCCATGGAATGAGTGGCGCTTGGATATTTTTCACGAAGGAAATACGGCCGGCACGCCCATATTCCGTGGCCGGGACTATCGCATAAAGAGGCACGCTCTGGTATCGTCTTACGCTTAGGCAACGCTCAAGTTCGCCTATGCATGCAGTGCCCTTCATTCTTCCAACTACCGAGACATCCATGCGTTTTATTCTTTGTTTTCTGGCCGCGATGGCCAGCGTTCCCGCATCGGCTGAAAAGCTGACCCTGGAACGCATCCACGCCGATCCGGCGCTGGCCGGCCCCGGCGTGCGCAACCTGAAGGTCTCGCCCGATGGCGAGCGCGTCACGTTCCTGCGCGGCCGCGCCGACAACCAGTTCCAGCTCGACCTGTGGGAATTCAAGCTGAAGGACAAGAGCACGCACCGCCTGGTCGACTCGAAGGCGCTGGTGCCGAATGAAACGATTTCGCCCGAAGAGCAGGCGCGCCGCGAACGCGAGCGCACGGCCAGCCTGAACGGCATTCTCAGCTACAGCTGGTCGCCCGATGGCAAGCAGCTGCTGGTGCCGCTGGCCGGCAATCTGTACCTGGTCGACGCGGCCCACCCGGACAAGGCGCGCCTGGTCGCCAAGGGCAATGTGCTCGACCCGAAAATCTCGCCGAAAGGCCGCTACGTCTCGTTCGTACGCGACCAGAACATCTATGTGATCGACCTGAAGTCGGGCCAGGAACGCCAGTTGACGACCGATGGCAAGGGCGCCACCCACAATGGCGAAGCCGAATTCGTGGCGCAGGAAGAAATGGGCCAGCGCACCGGCTACTACTGGGCCCCGGACGATTCCGCCATCGCCTACAAGCGCTATGACGAAGCACCGGTGCCCGTCGTGCGCCGCTTTGAAATCTTCGCCGACCGCACCGACGTCGTCGAGCAGCGCTATCCTGCCGCCGGCGACCCGAACGTGCTGGTGCAGCTGCTGATCGTTTCACCGGAAACGGGCGTGCAGCGCCAGGTGGACCTGGGCACGAACCCGGACATCTACCTGGTGCGCGCCGACTGGAGCGCGGACAGCAAGTCCCTTGTGTACCAGCGCCAGTCGCGCGACCAGAAAACCCTCGACCTGGTGGCCGTCGATGCCGGTACTTTGGCGCAGCGCACCTTGCTGACGGAAACGTCTAAGACCTGGGTCAGCATCCATGACGACCTGCGCTTCCTGTCGAACGGCACCTTCCTGTGGTCGTCCGAGCGCACGGGCCGCAACCACCTGTATTTGTACGACATGAGCGGCAAGCTGCTGCACCCGGTCACTTCCGGCGAATGGGGCATCGACAGCGTGCTGGCCGTGAACCAGAAGACGGGTAAAGTATTTGTCGCGTCGAACCGCGATGCCGTGATCGACAAGCAGACCTACGCCCTGGCGCTGGACGGCAGCACGGCCGACAAGCCGCAGCGCGTGACGAAAGCCGATGGCTGGCACGACACGACGTTCTCGCGCAATGGCGAAGTCTTCGTCGACACGTATTCCGACCCGGCCACGCCGCCGCAAGTGAGCATCCGCCGCCCTGACGGCGCCATGGTGGGCTGGCTGGAAGAAAATGCGCTGAACGCCAGCCACCCGTATTTCAAGTACAAGGCGGACCACCTGCCGACGGAATATGGCACCTTGAAGGCCAACGATGGCCAGACCTTGCATTACTCGCTGGTGAAACCGTCGAACTTCGACGCGGGCAAACGCTATCCCGTCTACCTGTCGACGTATGGCGGCCCGCACTCGCAGCACGTGGCTCGCCGCTGGGGCAACAACTTCGACCAGTACATGGCGCAGCAGGGCTTTGTCGTCTTCCGCCTCGATAACCGCGGCTCGTCGCGCCGCGAGCGCGCGTTCACGGACGCCATCTACCACAACCTGGGCGCGGCCGAAGTGGCCGATCAACTGGTGGGCATCGACTGGCTGGGCAAGCAAAGCTTCGTCGATGCCAAACGCATCGGCGTATTCGGCTGGAGCTACGGCGGTTTCATGACCCTGCGCCTGCTGTCGGCAGCATCCGACAAGATCGCCATGGGCGTCTCGGTGGCGCCCGTCACCGACTGGTCGCTGTACGACACCCACTACACGGAACAATTCCTCGGCATGCCAAAGGAAAACGTGGACGGCTACAAGGCCAGCACCGTGTTCGCCCACCTCGACGGCTTGAAGTCGCCGCTGCTGCTTGTGCACGGCATGGCCGACGACAACGTCTTGTTCAGCAACAGCACGCGCTTGATCGACGCGCTGGTGAACCGCGGCGTGCAGTTCGACCTGATGACGTACCCGGGCGCCAAGCACGGCATCTCGTCGCGCGCAGGCCAGCGCCACGTGTACAAGAAAATCGAGATGTTCTTCAAGCAGAATCTGGGCGTAGCGAAGTAAAGCGCGCCCGCAAATGAAAACCGCCGCCTGTCTCGCGACAGGCGGCGGTTTTTTTATGCGTGCGTCAGATTACGGCTTGCGCGTGACGGTTTCCACCGCGTCTTTCACATCGCCAACCTTCTTCTGCACTTTGCCTTCGACCTGGTTTGCCAGGCCCTTGGCTTGCTGTTCTTCGCTGCCGACGACCTTGCCAGCGGCCTCCTGGATTTTACCGCCGACTTCCTTCAGTTTACCTTCGACTTGATCTTTGTTCATGATAAATCCTCACTGTAGTTGGTACATCTGTTGTCCTGCCCCGAAGGGCCGGTACTGCGGCTCACACGCTGTTGCAAACTGCTTGCTGCGTGTCGATGTGTCCATACTACGCTTGAGGTTGCAAAAACTATGTACGGTCCCTAACACATGCCAAAAATCAGCTAATTACGCGAAATCAGTCCGCTTTGCGCCATACCGTCGCCAGCCACGGCTGCTGCTCGCGCGGCAAGCCGGGGGGACGGTAGTATTGCTCGACCAGGGTAAAACCGGCCGCCTGCACGTACGCGGCCCACGTCGCTTCGTCGTGGTAGCTGCCGTAGCGCGCGCCGTTCCAGCCCTCCTGGTTCTGCCCGCGCGGATTCGAACTGAACAGCACGCCGCCCTCCTTCAGGCACGCGCACAAAGCGCGCAGCACGCCGGGCAGAACAGCGCTGGGCACGTGGAACAGCACGGCATTCGCGAATACGCCGTCGAAGTGCCCGGCAGGCAAATCGAGGTCGACGAAATCCTGCTGCCACACGGTGCAGCCGCTGTAGGCGCGCGCCATCTCGACGAAGCGGGGGCAGCCATCGACACCGGTGGCGTGGTGGCCCATGGCCGTGAACGCCTTCAGATCGCGGCCCGGGCCGCAACCGAGGTCGAGAATCGCCAAAGGCGCCGGCTTGCCGATGGCGTTCAGCAACGCGCTGATGTTCTGGCTGACGTCGTGGTCGCGCGTGCCTTCGAAAAACTGCTCGGCGCTGGCGTCGTAATGGGCCAGGGTGCGCCCGGTGATGGCGTGGATGGGGTCTTGCTGATCTTGCGGTGGGGTCGGATTCATGGCGGTCCTGTCGATATGTTCCGCCATTTTACGGTGCCGGCGCGCTGCGTGCCGGCACCGTCACCATTTGCTACCAGACGCGCACGCGCTGTTCCGGCGCCAGGTACAGCTGCTGCCCCGGCTTGACGTCGAAGGCCGGGTACCAGGCGTCGAGGTTGCGCACGGTGGCGGCGCGGTATTGCGCCGGCGCATGGCCATCCGTGAGGATTTGCTGGCGCGCCGCCGCTTCGCGCGCCTTGCTGCGCCAGCTGACGCCGTAACCGGTGAAGAAATCGCGGTCCACACCCGGCTGCGCCGGCTTGCCCTGCTGCGACAGGGTGAACGCGTCATGCGCGGCCGCCACGCCGGCCAGGTCGGCCAGGTTTTCGCTCAAGGTCAGCTGGCCATTCACGGTCAGGTCGGGGAACGGCTTGTAGGCCGCGAACTGCGCCACCAGTTGCTTCGAGGCAGCCTGGAAATGCGCCAGGTCCGCTGGCGTCCACCAGTCGCGCAACTTGCCCTGGGCGTCGAACTGCGCGCCCTGGTCGTCGAAACTGTGGCTGATCTCGTGGCCGATGGTGGCGCCGATGCCGCCATAGTTGGCCGCGTCGGACGCTGTCGGATCGAAGAACGGCGGCTGCAGGATGGCGGCCGGGAAGTTCAGCGCATTTTGCAGCGGCAGGTTGACGGCGTTGACCAGCTGCGCCGGCATGGCCCAGGCCTTGCGGTCGGGCGACTGGCCCAGCTTGGCCAGCTCCTGCTGGTAGTGAAACTGTTCCGCCCGCTGCACATTGCCCAGCGCATCGCCGCGCACGACGCGCAAGCCCGCATAATTTTCCCAGCGTTCTGGATAGCCGACGCCCACGTACAAGGTCTTGAGTTTTTCCTGCGCTTGCGCCTTGGTGGCGGGCGCCATCCAGTCCAGCTTGTCGATGCGGCGCGAGAAGGCGGCGACGATATTCGTCACCATGTCTTGCACGCGGGCTTTCGACTCAGCCGGGAAATAGCGGTCCACGTACAGCTTGCCGACGGCGTCGCTCAGGGCCGCATTCGTCGCGGCCAGCGCGCGCTTGCTGCGCGGCGACTGCTGCGGCGTGCCGCTCAGGGCGCTGCCATAGAAGGCAAAACGCTGGTCGGCGGCCGCCTTCGGCAAGGTGGTGCTGAAATGGTTGATCGCGTGGAAAGCCAGGAAATCCTTCCACGTGGCCAACGGCACGCTACCCACCAGCGCCGCGCTGCCCGTCATGGCCGTCGGGTGCCAGACGATGAAATCCCCCTGCTTGCCCAGGCCGGCCGCCTGGAAGAAGACTTTCCAGTCCAGCCCAGGCGCCTTGCTGGCGAAGTCGGCGGCGCGCCACGCGTTATTGCCCTTGGCGACATCGGCCGAATCCTCGCGGCTGGCATGGCTGGTGGCAATTTGCTGCTCCAGCGCAAACACGCGCGCGGCGCGGGCCGGCGCATCGCTGTAGCCGGCCTGCTTGAGCATGGCGGCGATATGCGCCTGGTATCCCGCGCGCAAGCCCTGCATGCGGGCGCTGTCGCTCTGGTAGAAGGCGCGGTCGGGCAAGCCCAGTCCGCCCTGCAGCAGATAGGCCACATTGCGCGTGGTGTCGTTCAAGTCTTGCGCCACCCACAGGCCGAACAGGTTTTCCGTATAAAAATTGGTGGCGTTGAGCGGGTCGACATCGGCGCGCAGGCTCTCGCCCAGCGCGCGGGCCAGTCCTGCCTGGTCGCGTATGCCATCGATCTTCTTCAATAGCGGCTTGATCGGCGCCCAGCCTTTCGCTTCGATAGCCGATTCATCCATCCAGGAACGGTAAAAATCGCTGACCTGGCGCGCCGAGGCATCGGCCTGCGGCGCCGCCGCCAGGCCTTCGACGAGAGCGATGATGCGCTCGTTGGTGGCGTTGGCGAGGATGGCGAACGAGCCCCAGCTGCTGCGGTCGGCGGGAATTTCCGTGTTGCGCAGCCAGTCGCCATTCACGTAATCATAGAAATCGTCGCCGGGCAAGACAGCCGTGGGCGCCGCCATCGCGGCGGCGGGACTGGCGGCCGCCTCCTGGCCATGCGCGTGGACGGCGCCCCCGGCCAGCGCGATGCCGGACAGGGCCAGCACCATGGCGCGCTTGCGCCAGGGACCGTGGAAAGAGGAAGCGGCAGCAGTGACAACGCGCATGGTGATCCTTTCAGGCAAAGTAACGACAGTAGTGTGCAAAATCATAACGCGTTTTGAGGCGCCGCAACACACTCCCCTGTCACTACGACGCCAGCAGGCATGCGGCTTGGCAGGCGATTCCGGCAGCAGCCAAGCAATCATCTAAATTATTTTCACTTTTTTTTCAAAAACACCCTCAAGTTCCCCTAGGACCTGCCGTTAATCTGGACAAGCGGTAATCCATTCACTAGTTACGGGTGTGCTCATGACCTCCAACGACGTTCTTTCGATGTATGAAAATATTGCAGGAATGACCAACAAAATGGTCGTGGCCGCACGTTCGAGCGACTGGGATGGCTTGGATACCCTGGAAAACCAGTGCGCCAGCGCCGCCAGCGCGACCGTGACGGGCAAGGTGCCTGCCCTGGCCGGCGCCTCGCGCCTGCGCAAGATCGACTTGCTCAAGCAAATCCTGGCCAACGACCGCGAAATCCGCGCCATCACGGAACCATGGATGACGCAACTGCCGAACGCCATGCAGGGTTCGCGCGCCCGCATGTAAGAAAGCTTGCAGCACCGGAAACGACAAAAGCACCCGCGGGTGCTTTTTTTACGTCTGCCGCCATGCCTGGAGCAAGGAGGCGGGAATGTGGAAGGCGAGCCCCAGGTATCTCCTGGCGTCGCCTCGCTGCCGGTTGCATCCGGCGTTCGCGAGCACATCGTCGGCATCGCGAACCGCTTCCAGACCCAGGCGTTTATGCAACGCTACACCTGGTTTGCCGCGCCACACTATCGTTGGTGACTGCGCCAGGCTGGGGCTGTTTTGTCGTAGAGCAAGTCCACTGAATTAATCATAGCACCATCTTTGAGAAATAGGCAACGCGATTGGCCAGTGTTTCCATGTATTTTTTCAATATCTTTTTTTATATCAAATTGTAGTGCAGCCTTGCAGCACAATTATCGCGAGAACGGCTCCGGCTCCGGTTCGCTCGCCCCCTCGTCCACCGCCTCCGTCAGTACGGGCACATCCTTTTTCTTGCGGCCGAATGGCTTGCGCAGCAAGACCCAGTATTTCGACGGCGCGCCAGGCCCCGTCGCCTGCTTGCGTTTGCGCACGATATACACGATGACCGCCGTCAACAGCAGGAAGAGCAAGGTGCCGATACCGAGCCACAGCAGGCCGTTCCCGCCCGCCTTCTTGTCCTTGTCAGCGGCTGGCGCCGCGTGCAATGGCTTGGGCTTGGCATGGGGCGTCTGCGCCTCGGCGGGCGCGGCGACTGGCGCAACGGCAACTGTGGCGGGCAGCGCCAGCGCCTTTTGCAAGGCGCCGAGCTTGCCTTCCAATTCACCGAGCTTTGCATTCAGGGCCGTGTTTTTCTCATCCAGCGCCATGCACGCTTGCGCCTGCTCCATATCGGCTTGCGGCGCGCAAGCGGCCACGGGCGCCGTGGCGCGGCGCGGCGGACGCAACACGGGAGCCATCTGAGTGGGCGCGGCGGGCGGCGGCACGAACACACGCGGCGGGCGCACGAGGCCCTCGGCGCGCGCGCGGGCCGCGAGTGCGGCGGCGTCGGGCGACGGCGCCAAGGGGGCAGGACGCGGTAACGGCAACGACGTTGGCATGGCCGCCGTAACGGCAGGCCGGACTGGCGCACTGACGGGGGCGG
>NZ_LBCO01000033.1:714423-720205 GCF_000988085.1 Janthinobacterium sp. KBS0711
CATTACCCAGCAATAAATACAGATGCACGTGACCCGCCTGGATCGCTTGCCGCGTAGCCACACGCACATACTGGCGTCCACCGCGCTCCAGCGGACTGATCGTCAAGGTTTGCAAGGCCTGGTCCATGCCAATGCCGCCGCCCCGGTACACATCGGGCGAAGCCAGGCGCACGGCCACGCCCTTGGCTTCCTCGGGCGCCAGGGCCGTCAGTTCAATTTCGGCCAGCAGGGGCTGGCCCACATGCGACAGCACCGCCATCTCGCCCAGCTCGGCCGCCATCACAGGCGGCAAGGCCAGGCTGGCGGCGGCGCACGCGATCAGGGACCAACGGGAAAAGATGCTGCTCTGCATGGACTGATCGCTTTGATAACAGGATAAATAATGGGGACTCGCCTGTCTTTAACGGCAGGAAATCGCAAAAATATAGATGGGCCGGGGCAAAAATGATGCAATACAGCATCATCCTGTGTCTTTTTGACGCCTGGAGTACACTCGATCCACCTCTATCGATGAAAGGGATGTCATGAGTAGCAGAATCGAACGCGACAGTTTCGGCCCGATCGACGTACCCGCCGACCGGCTGTGGGGAGCGCAAACGCAGCGCTCGCTCGAGCACTTCCATATTTCCACGGAAAAAATGCCGCCCGAACTGATCGCCGCCCTGGCCACCGTCAAGCGCGCGGCCGCGCACGTCAACCTGGACCTGGGCCTATTGGATGGCAAGAAAGCCGTGGCCATCACGCAGGCAGCCGACGAAGTACTGGCCGGCAAGCACGACGCAGAATTCCCGCTGGCCGTCTGGCAGACGGGCTCTGGCACGCAAAGCAATATGAACATGAACGAAGTGCTGGCCAACCGCGGCTCCGAGCTGATCGGCGGCTTGCGCGGCGCCGAGCGCCTGCTGCACCCGAACGACGACGTCAACCTGGGCCAGTCCTCGAACGACATCTTTCCCACCGCAATCCACGTGGCAGCCGCCCTGGCCGTCGCCAACACGGTCTTGCCGCCGCTGCGCCAGCTGCGCGCCACCCTGGACGCGAAGGCCACGGAATTTGCCGACATCGTCAAGATCGGCCGCACCCATTTGCAGGATGCGACGCCGCTGACCCTGGGCCAGGAGTTTTCGGGCTACGTGGCGCAGCTGGACTTTGCCGAGCACATCATCACGGCATCGTTGCCGCCGCTGCTGCAGCTGGCCGCCGGCGGCACGGCCGTCGGCACGGGCTTGAATGCCCACGTGGAATTTGCCGGCCGCATCGCGCAAGAACTGGCGCGCCTGACGGGCCAGCCGTTCGAAACGGCAAGCAACAAGTTTGCCGCGCTGGCCGCCCACGATGCCCTCGTCGCCGCCCATGGCGCGCTGAAAACCCTGGCCACGGCCCTGATGAAGATCGCCAACGACGTGCGCTGGATGGCGTCCGGCCCCCGCTCCGGCCTCGGTGAAATCACGATCCCCGAAAACGAGCCGGGCAGCTCCATCATGCCGGGCAAGGTCAACCCCACCCAGTGCGAAGCGCTGACCATGCTGTGCTGCCAGGTGTTCGGCAACGACGTGGCCATCACGGTGGGCGGCGCCTCGGGCAATTTCGAGCTGAATGTCTTCAAGCCATTGATTGCGCACAACTTCCTGCAAAGCGCGCGCCTGCTGGGCGACGGCATACGCAGTTTCGACGAGCATTGCGCGCACGGCATCGCGCCGAACCGTGAGCGCATCGCCGAACTGATGGAGCGTTCCCTGATGCTGGTCACGGCGCTGGCGCCGCACATCGGCTACGACAAGGCGGCGCAAATCGCCAAGCAGGCCCAGCATGAAGGCACGACCTTGAAGGAAGCGGCGCTGGCACTGGGCTTTGTAACGGAAGAGCAATTCAGCGCGTGGATCGTGCCTCTGGAGATGACGCGACCCAACAAAAGCTGACTTCCACCCTGCATTGCTGGCGGCTTCAGGTAAACTAGGAGTTAGTTGAGGTCGTCATCAAGTGTTGAAAACACATCATTGCAATAAGGGATACAATGCAAAAAGTAAGCTTTGATTTAACATCCGAGTTCGTCGAGCTGAACCAGCTGTTGAAGCTGGTCGGCCTGTGCGACAGCGGTGGCGCAGGCAAGGTTATGGTCGATAGCGGCGTGGTGAAGGTCGATGGCAAGAAGGAATTGCGCAAGACCGCCAAGATCCGCGCCGGCCAGGTCGTCAGCGTGGGCGATATCCGTATCACGGTCGTCGCTCCAGTGTGACCCCGGCATGGGGCGCGAAAGCAGCCCCATGCCAGCCAGGTGCCTGGATCAAGCTGCAACACGTCGTTATTGCCAGATGAATATCGATTGCAGAAGGGAAGCGCCATGGACCAGCCCGAACAAGGTACGCGCAGCCAGGAACGCCTGATTGGCGACTTGCGCCAGGTAATAGAAAACGCGGAAGAATTGCTGCGTAACACAGACAAATACACCAGCAGCCTGTACCAGAGCGCGCGCGCCCGGCTGGAACTGGCCCTCGTCGCGGCCACGGCCGAGCTGGCCCGCTTTGAAGAAGAGCAAGTCACGCGCATGATGGACGCCACCCTGGCCGCGAATGCCCTGTACCGCGATCAGACGGGCGAAGCCCGCCTGCTGCGGGCTTTCGAATAGACAGTCACGCCGTCAACACCGCATGCGCCAGCCACTGGCGCAAGTGTGCGGCCAGGTCGAATGCCGGGTCCAGTTCGAACGCCGCATCGAGCGCGGCGCCAAATGTCTCATCTTGCTGTAAAGCCAGCAAGGCTGCATGCGCAGCCGCATCCAGTATCAGCACCTGCGCTTTCCAGCGCGGCCGGCATACCAGCGCATAGCTGGCCACCTGCATATCCTGCGGAAACATTCCCTGCCCTTCACCATCCTGATGCGCCTGCCACAGGGCCGCCACTTGCCAGTTGGAGGCCAGCAAAACGCAAGCGGGATGCAAGGTAAAACAGCGCGCTTCCAGTTGATCAGGATGCAGGGCGGCCAGCGACTCGGGCGCCAGACCCTGCGCATCGGCCGCGTAATGGGCCAGGTGCACGGCCCATTCCAGGCGCGCCATGTCCGGCAGATAGGGCAACTGCGCCACGGGCGGGAATACAGCGAGAAAATCGGCGAAACGCTCGCCAAACTGATTCAAATCGGCGCTATCGGATGGCATCTGCCGGCCATACGCGCGCACCAGACCGCCAAAGAATGCCTCGCCCACCAGCGCCAGCACGACGGGGTAGACGTGGCCCAAGGTACGGCGCCACGTGGCGCCCAAGTTGCCGCGGTACAGTGAAAAACGCTGCGGTACCGATTCTCCCGCGAACGATGGCAGGGGCGCCATAGCATCGAGCAAGGCCGTGGCAAACGCTTGCTGGCCGGCCGCCAGCGCGTCAAGCGACACGGGCGGTGACGGCGATGGCAGCGCCGCTCCCTGCCAGGGTGCCTGCGGTGCATGGCGCGCCAGCATGGCCTGCGCCTTGTCCGCCTCGCCCAGCAAGATATCGAGCGGCGGCAAATCCGTATCCCATTCGACCAAAGTGGGCACGGCGCCAAAGCGCAGCAAGGCGGCCGCATATAACTCCCAGACGGGCTCGGCAACGGTAGCGCCATGGTGGTCGATCACGGCGTGCGGCGTCAGCAAGTGGCCGCCCAGATGCAGCTCGCCCACGCTGCCCGGCGCGATGGACTGCATGGCAAGCATGGCGTCCTCGCCGTGGTTGCACTGGTTCACATACAGGTTGTTGATATCGAGCAACAGCCCGCAGCCGCTGCGGCGCGCCAGCTCCGCCAGGAATTGCGCCTCGCTCATGGCATCATCGGCAAAACGCAGGTAAGTGGAGACATTCTCCAGCAAGATCGGTCTTTTCAGCACATCCTGCACCCGCCCCACTCTTGCGCACAGCAAGTCCAGGGCGGCGCCATTCAAGGCCAGCGGCAAGAGATCATTGAGTTGCTGCTGCGCCACGGCGCCCCAGCTCAGGTGTTCCGACACGAGGACCGGCTCGATGCGCTCGACCACGGCGCGCACGCGCCGCAGGTGCGCTTCCGAAAAACCGTGCGCGGAGCCCAGGCCCAGGCCTACGCCATGCAGGCTGAACGGGTAATCCTCGCGCAGGGTCTGCAGCACGTGCCAGTCCCAGCCAGACGGCTGCAGATAATTTTCAGTGTGCACTTCCAGCCAGCCGACCTTGGGCCGGCGCGCCAGAAAGTCGCGGTAATGTGCGGCGCGCAGGCCGACGCCGGCAAGCGCCTGGATGCGCGGCGGCATGGGCAGGCGGCGGGCGCTTAGGGCTGGGTGGCCGGTTTGGCAGCCTTGCCGGCCTTGATGGGTTTGACGGAGCCGCCCGCCTGTTCGCACGTGCCCTTGGCAACGTAGGTCCATTCCGTGGGCAGGTTGTCCGCCTCGGCCTGGCCAGCGCAGGAATGCGCGCCGTCGGACGAGGCGCAATCGTTCTGCCCCGCCTTGGCTACGCCATAGCATTTTTCCTTGTCGCCGGGAGCGGGGCCATCATGCGCGGCCGCGTTGATGGTGGTGCCGGCACAGATGCCCGCGAGGGCGGCGGCGATGAGAGCTTGACGTTTATTCATGTGGATTCCTCTTGCTTGGGTCAAAGTAATCGTAAATCACGGCACGCCCCGGGCTGCACGATAGGCAACACGAGGTGATGGACGTCATTCTACTGAATCGGCCGTGTCATGGCGAACCATGTTCAATCAGCCAAGCTGGCAGTGATGGGAAGGAAGGCGGAAGGAAGACAGACAAAAACGCCCACGCGCCACCGCCGATGACGGTAGTGTGGGCATCGATATAGCGGGCGCCAGGCTGGCGCCGCGGGACTGCGCTCAGGCTGTCGTATTGATGCGGTTGCCGAGGTGAGCAGGCAGGCTCGGCGCTGACTGTACTGGCGGCAACGCTGCCAGCAAGGCAGTGGCAGTCGAGCTTTGGATATCCTGGGCTTTTTTCAGGACAGTCAAGCCGACGGCTTGCCGCGTGCCTGTCTCCGCCATCGTGGTTGACAGTTGAGCAATGCTTCCGACGTCCATACGTTTCTCCAATGAGGTTCTACCCTTGTTAACGGATGCCGCCGGCAAACCTTTAGCTTATTTTTCCAGCTTATTTTCCAACTGCAGCAGCAACCAGGCCAGCACATGCTCGCGCGCATTCAAGTCCAGCCATTGCATGCCTTCGCGCAGGTCGGCCGGCGCCGGACTGTCGGAGGCGACGGCGATCACATGCGGGTCATGCGGATACAGGGGCGCCTGACCCACTTCCGGGCGGAACACTTCCAGCTTGGGGATGGGGTCCGTCTTGAATCCCTCCACCAGGGTCAGGTCTGCCGGCCCCATGCGGGCCAATTGCTGCGCCAGGCTCGGCTCGGGCGCGCCACGCAGCTCATGCACGATGGCAAAACGATACGGCGACGCCACCAGCACTTCCGCCGCCCCGGCCATGCGCAGGCGGGCACTGTCCTTTTGCGGCGGTTCCAGCGCCAGGTCATGGTGGCTGTGCTTGACCAGGTTGACGCGCAAGCCGCGCGCCGCCAGTTCCTTCACCACAAATTCCAGCAGGGTCGTCTTGCCGCTACCGGAACGGCCGATCACACCGAGTACAGGGTGTGCGGGCATCGCATCGTGCATGGTCACTCCTTGATTGAGAAGGAATGATTATACGCAGCCATACGGGCGCGACCGCTGGCGCATCGTCCAGCGCCTCACCCAAGTCAAGCGCCGGTGGATTTCCCGCCACCCCTGGCGCCGGCGGGCGCCGGCTGGCCACCCTGCCGCCGGCGCCTGCCC
>NZ_LBCO01000033.1:720227-722624 GCF_000988085.1 Janthinobacterium sp. KBS0711
CGCGCCCGCCGTTTTGCCCGCCGTTTTACTATTCGCCGCTTGCGCATTCCTGGCCGTGCGCGACAATTGCCGGTGGGCGGCGATCGCGCCCGCCTCGGCATCGGACTGGAACGGTACGGCGGCAACGGCGGCCACCTCGCCATCAGGCTGGCAAGCGGACGCCAGCGGCGTAAAATCCTGCGCCCGCACATCCGCCTCCCATGCGGCGCGCTGCGCCAGCACAGCCGCGGGCACGGCAGGCGCGGCGCGCGCTTGCGCCAGGGTCAGCACGGCGCCCAGGCCGCTGGCGGCCGCCACGCGCGCGCCCATCTGGGGCAAGGCGCCATCGGCGGCGCGGCAAAAGCGCTGCAGGATGGTTTTGATGATCGACGTGTGGTCGACCACCTCGTGGCTGACGCTGCCCGGCGCAATCAGCGGCGACACGAGCAGCATGGGCACGCGCACGCCGTACTGGCGAAACGCGGGGTCGTCGTCGATGGCGGGGCCAGGCGGCACATGGTCGAAAAAGCCGCCGTGCTCGTCATAGCTGAGGATCAGCAAGGTGCGCGCCCAGGCCGGTCCGCGCGACAGGGCCTGATAGACCTGCGCCACCAGCGCCTGACCGGCGCGGATATCGGCCGGCGGGTGGTCGTCATTCTCAAAAAAATGCGGATCGATCCAGCTGACGGAGGGCAAGGCGCCCGCCAGCGCATCGCCGATGAAACCATAGCGGCGCGCACTGGAGCCGAACGGTTCGTACAGCTCGGATGAGCGGTAATGGTCGTCCGTCAGCGCCAGGCTCCAGGGTTTCCAGGCGGAATAAAATTTCCAGCTGACCTGGGCGCGGTCCAGGTGGCGCACGAAGGATTTGTTCGTATACAGGGGCACGCGCTTGCTGTCGCGGCTGCCGGCCGCCTTGCCGCTGACCGCATACAGGCGGTTGGGCCAGGTGGCGCCAGGCACGGAGCTGTAGCAGCGGTCGCAGACGCAAAACTGCTGCGCCAGGAAATCGTACATGGGCAAGTCGGATGCATTGTAATAACCCATCACCAGATCGATGTCGGGGTCGCCCGGATGCGTTTGCGCATAGTCGTCGACAAAGCCGCCATTATTGTTTTGCAATTGCTGCGCCACCGACATGCCCGTATGCGACGGGTCTTGCTGCGGGCCAAACGCCATGCGCCGCAAATGATGCACGGGGTAGCTCACGCCCGCATGCACGTTCGCATGGCTGGCCTGCAAGCCATCGATGTCGGTGCGCCCGCCTTCCAGGCTCAGGTAGCCGAGCATGTGGTCGAAGGAACGGTTTTCCATCATCAGCACGACGATATGGTCGATGCGCGCCAGGTTTCCCAAGCCATGCACATCAAGGACACCCTCACCAGCTGCGGCAGCAATCATCAGAACTCCCCAGCCGCGCACACGGTCGCAGCGACCCTGGTTCGACCAGGCCAGGCCAGTATGGTTCAGCTATGGCGGCCCGGCCTTGATGCGCAACAACTCAATACGGCACGCGGTAGCGATAGCCCTTGAAACTGAAAATGGCCGCCTTCGGCTGCAACTTTTCCAGCACCAGGCCGGGCGCCAGTTCCTCGCCTTCGTGGCGCAGGACCTTGTCGATCAGCAGCAGGCGGTCGGCCGGATTCTTCGAATAGATATAGCCGCCGATGGCGACGGGGGGGATTTGACGCTGTATCGGCTCGGGCAAGTCGCGCATGCCAGGGACGGTCTCTTCGGCTGCGGCCGCCGGCGCAGGTACGGGCACGGCCGGCGCCGGAGCGGGGACTGGCGACTCCTGCTTCGGTTCCGCCACGGGCCGGGCATGGTGCACGGGCGCGGCGATGGCCGCCGGCGGTACGGCCACGGCCACAGGCGCCGGCACAGGAACTGCGGGCGGGACGACTGCCGGCATCGGCGCTGGCACAGCCTGGGCCAGGACGGCAGGTGCAACCGCAGGCGCCGTGGCCGCCGCCTGCCAAGGCTGCCACAGCAGCAGCGCGGCAGCCACGGCCACCGCCACGCCGCCCAGCGCCAGCCAGACGGGAGTGCGCCGCGCCGCGCCGGACGCTGCGCCATCGTGCAGTTGCACTTGCGGTGCGTGGATTGACGGCAACTCGCCCAGCTGGCGCTCGGCTTGCGATTTTTTCAGTGCTTCAAGTATGTATGACATCTTATTTCCCCGCCACCATCGCCGTCGCAGCGGGCGCTGCCACGGCAGGAGCTGCGCTGCTCAGGCGCGGCTCCGCGTTGTCACCGAGCTGCATCAGGCGTATGTACGTTTTCGGGCCCGCCAGACCATCGGCCCGCAGCTTCTGGCTTAGCTGGAACGTGCGCAGCTGGCCTTGCATCTCGGCATCGAGCGGCAGATTGGCGGCCGGCGCCGGCAAACCCCGCTGTTGCGCCAGACGCTGCGCCAGC
>NZ_LBCO01000033.1:722658-726457 GCF_000988085.1 Janthinobacterium sp. KBS0711
CAACGTCGGCGCCGCGGGCGCCCAGCGGCACCTCGTCGCGCCAGCTGCGCGGAGCGCGCCAGAAGGTCGTGAAACTGCCATCGCTGCGTTGCGCCAGCTGGGCCAGCGGCAGGCTTTGCTGTTTTCCATCGAGCATCAAGGTAGCGCTCTCGTCCTGCACGCGCGTCAGCAGCGCCAGCTGTTCCGTACCATCCGCATCGCGCAAAGCCAGCATGGCGGGACGGTCCAGCACGCGCAGCTCGGCGATGCCGCCCCTGCTGTGCAGGCAGCGCAGGCCGGCGCGGGCGCCCGCCTGGCAAGCGTCGCCGGCCGGCAACTGCTCGCCCCACAGGCTGGCCAGCTGGCGCAGCACGGCGTTGCGGTCCGGCACCTTGGCGGGTACGGGCGTGGATGCGGATGCAGCGGCAGCCGCCACGGCGGAGGCTGCCGGTACGGAGGCGGCCACGGCAGGTACAGCGGGCACAGCGGACGGGCGCGGCATGAAATGCCAGGCCAGCGCGGCCGTGACCACGGCGCCGGCCAGCACGCCGCCGGCAACGTGCGGCCAGCGCAAGCCGGACACAGCCGCCCTGCCGCCCTCTTCCGCAAACACTTCTTCGGCGGCGCGGCGCAGTATCTGGCGCGTCACTTGCGGTTGGTTTTCCACGTAGGCGCCCAGCAGCGCGCGGTCGCACAGCAGGTTGATGCGACGCGGCACTCCCTTGCTCAAGCCATGGATTTGCGCCATCAGGCGAGGCGCGAACGGCGTCTGCGCCGTGCTGCCCGCCACGGCCAGGCGGTGGCGGATATAGCTGGCCGTCTCGTCCGCAGTCAGCGACCCCAGGTGATAGCGGGCGATCACGCGCTGCGCCAGCTGCTCGAGTTCCGGCCGGGCCAGCATGGCGCGCAATTCCGGCTGGCCGATGAGGATGATCTGCAGCAACTTGCGCTCGCTCGTTTCCAGGTTCGTCAGCAAGCGCAACTGTTCCAGCACGGCGGCGGACAGGTTTTGCGCTTCGTCGATGATCAGCACATTGTTCTTGCCCTGTGCATGGCTGGCCAGCAGGTGTGCATTGATGGCGTCGACATAGCCTTTCACGCTGGCCACGCCGGGCGCCAGAGCGATGCGGAATTCCTCGCAGATCGACAGCAGCAATTCCTCGACGGACAATTTCGGATTGAAGATGTAGGCCAGCTGGCAATTTTCCGGAATCTGTTCCATGAAGCAACGGCACACGGTGGTCTTGCCGGCGCCAATTTCTCCCGTCAGCAGCACGAAGCCGCCGCCGCTGCCCACGCCATACAGCAGGTGCGCCAGCGCTTCGCGGTGGCGTTCGCTCATGAACAGGTAGCGCGGATCGGGGGCGATCGAAAACGGCGATTGCTTGAGCTGGAAATAATGCGTGTACATGGAGACCCTGCGGATGAAACGATCAAAATGCGCGGCGGCAAGCCGATACCCTCATCGGGTGCGGGCGGGCGGCAACGGCTTGTATTTGGCGCAATAGACTTTCGCCTTGCTGCGGAAGTAGACGATTTTACTGCCAGGCACGGAACCACGGACAGGAAAGGCGGAATTGTCGAGTTTATTGAAACGCAGGCCCGAGACGCCGCGTATGGCCGGCTCCAGCTTTTCCGGTGTCGAGTCCGCCACCACGCCCATGAAGACGAGGGGGCTGGTATCGTCGCTGACAATCACGTCGGTAATCGGCGCGCCCCACAAGGTGGCGTCCGTGCGGAACCAGTACGCGCCCCCTTCATGCTTGTAGGCGGGGCCGAAGGCCGTCAGCAGATACGCATAAAAAGCCTTGTTGTCGATCTGGTCGATGCACAGCACGGCATTGCCCACCACTTGCCCGAACGTGGACGGCGGCGGTTTTTGCTGCGCCTGCACGCCGGACACGGGCACGCCGCAGGCCAGCAGGGCGAACGCCGCCAGCAAGGCCGGCGCACGCCACGGGCGCATCGATGAACGGCGCACGCGCATGATCAGCGCTTGTGCTCTTCTTTCTTGACCTTCTTGGCTTCCTTCTTTTCCTTCATGGTCTTGGCCGGTTCCTTCTTGGCTTCTTTCTTGCTGTCCTGTGCCTTGCTCATCATCTACTCCATGCATGGGCGGAAATGCCTGGGCCATTATGACACTCCCCCATGAAAATGCCACGTCATTTCCCCCATGCAATAGACCTACCCGGCAAGCACGGGCAGCGCATGCGCTTATTTACAAAAAGACGTTTGCATTTTTATTTTATTATGTTTTAATACACGGAATTTATAAATAGATATCATTTCGGTGCGGCAGAAGCAGCACGGAAACAAGCATACAAACTGGGGACAGGACATGGCCGGCATACGGCTGACCATGTGTAATCGACTTGCAGCCCTCGGCGGAAATAGACAATATGATGAGAAGAATGATCTTGCTGGGCGCGGCCCTGTCGCTCTGGGCCGTTGGCAACACTTATGCGGCGGATACACAGCCGATGCAGGCGGCAACCTACCAGGCGGCGCCGGCCACCCCAGCCACGCGGCTGGCCAGTTTCCAGTCGCAGGACGCCAACCGGCGCGCTCCTGGTTCGCATGAACCGGGCACGCATTCGCTGCTGCTGGTCGCTGTCATGCTGCTGAGCCTGCGCATGCGCACCAGCACCACCACCAGCAGCGAAAAATTCAGCACCTGACGTGAAAACGGCCGCGCAAGGCGGCCGTTCCAGTCACACGTCAGCGCACGATCAGTGCAGGCACAGACGGCGGCGCGTCTTTTCGATCAGCGCCGCATCGTAGGGATACAGGTTCTCGATAAAGAACAATTCCGTTTCCGCCTCATCTTCCAGGCACATTTCGATCATGACCGGGCCATCGCTTTCGCGGCCCAGGAAATCCTTCGGCCAGCGGTTCTTGCGGTGCGTGCGCATCATTTCCATGCCCAGCGCGGCCAGCGGCGCCGACACACCGGCGGCCAGCGCCTCTTGCTGCCAGTCGTCCCAGTACTCGCTCTTTGCTGCCTTGTCGTTCATCATGCTCTTCCAACTCAGGTGTAAAAGGCGGACTTTACTCTTCATGGCGTCCCTTGCCAAGCATGCATACAAGCAATAGCGCACGCCCAACAACAGACCAGTTGGAAAAAATTGGCATTAAACAAGGCCAATTTCAATACCATTCGGCACCCATAAAAAATCCTTCATTAACAATGACTTGCAATCACTCCTTCGGGCATGGCGGGACGCCGTGCAACGCATTTATTAATACCACTTAAATACCTGTTGACAAGCCATCTGGGCGACAATATAGTGCCTTCAGCTTTTTCGCCGCCCGACAAATAAAAGAACCGAGACAGGCGCACTCAACCAAACGCGGGACTGCATAACATGATCGAATACATAATCGGCGTCGACGGCGGGGGAAGCGGTACCCGCGTACGCCTGGCGCGCCTCGACGGCCAGGAACTGGCGCAGGGACAAAGCGGCCCTTCCGGCCTGGGACTGGGCATCGAACGGGCCTGGACCTCCGTGGCGCAGGCCGTCACCGTGGCTTTCCGCGCGGCCGGCCTGGAACAGCCATCCTTGCAGCGCATGGCCATCGGCCTGGGCCTGGCCGGCGTGCACAACAAACAGTGGGCTGTCAGCTTCGTCGAACACAATCCCGGCTATGCCTTCGTGGCACTCGAATCGGATGCCCTGACCACCCTGCTGGGCGCGCACGCGGGCCAGCCGGGCGCCATCGTTGCCATCGGCACGGGCAGCGTGGGCGAAGTGCTGCACGCGGACGGCAGCCGCCATGAAGTGGGCGGCTGGGGCTTCCCTTCCGGCGACGAGGCCGGCGG
>NZ_LBCO01000033.1:726492-726632 GCF_000988085.1 Janthinobacterium sp. KBS0711
GCCTGGATCGGCATGCGCGCCATCAACCATGCGCAGCAAGTAGTCGACGGCCGCGTGCCCGGCAGCGCCTTCGCCACGGCCGTCATCGACGCCTGCGGCGGCCAGCGCGACGCCATGCAGGTGTGGCTGGCGGCCGCCAG